>CAVZKV010000016.1:0-362386 GCA_963775835.1 uncultured Alphaproteobacteria bacterium
CGCGCTGTGATAGTAAGCGCGGAACGCACAAGTCGCTCGCGCGCAGAAGACATGTGGCCAAAGGGATAGTCGATAGCGCCGGGGATAGTGCCTGCCCCCACCACGCGCTCAAAACAACTGGCGGAGGTACATACGATTCGAACACATTCTCAACGGCGTGGCGCGAGGAATAAAAACGTCGTCACACGGACTATCCCTAAGGCGCCCTATCGCTCCTTTCCCTTATCAAGAGTAGTTCAGATGAACATTCGCTTCTGCGAAGTCTACATTCCGGCATGTGCGCTCCGCCTCGACCATGGTGATGCGATGCTGCGACTCGAGGGGCTGGCATCGCGATTCCGCCCCATCGCTCCTTTTGAATTCGCACTCAAGCGCTTGTAGAGCCCCATGGCCCCCTTGGAGGACCAGACGGCGACTTGGTTCGCGCCACGCGAGGAGCCAGCGGTCGTGCAGATGCCCGAAGTTCGAAGCGGCCAGCTCGAACCGAGCCCAGCCGCCTTTGATCCAACCTCTGCGGATTGAGGTTCATCGTCGTCAAGAACGTGCGCGACGCCGATCAATTCCCGCAGCCGCCGAAATCGCCGCTCGGTCACGCCGTGCGACATCATGGAGAGCAGCACCACGGTGGCGGCAAGGTAGACCTTGCGCCCCAAGAAGCCCAGCGAGGACGCAGTCACCCGGTCGCGGCAGCCGTCGACGGCGCAGCAGAAACTGAAGCGCCAGTGATGCTCGGGCCCCAACCTGCGCATCAGGGCCCAGGGACGCGGCTTGCGGGGGTACTTGGCCGAATGCAGCACGCCGCCGCACCCACACCCTCTAGCGCGTGTGGTATCAGCGAGATCGCGATCATAAGCGAGCAGCAGCTCGTGGAAGCTGGCGTTGGCCAGCAGGGCTGAGTACAAGGATCCCTCCTCCTCGTTCAAGGTATTGACCAAAATGGCCAAACCCGGACGCAATGATCCCTGTCACTGCGGCAGCGGTAAGAAGTACAAGAAGTGCTGTCAGCCCAAGGAGGAGGCGGCCGAGCGCGAGGTCATTGCCAAGGACCAGGCCGCGCGCGCGGAACGGGTCGCGGCCCGCCGCTCGGAGCAGCGTGCGGCCAAAGCCCCGAGTTCCTTGCGCGCTTCGCCGAGGCTGCCGCGGTCCCCGACGAGCTCGAGGAGCTCACAGCTGCCTCCAACGCCGCGGCCGACCTCGTCAGAGCCGGCAAGCTCGAGGAGGTCGAGGCCGCCGCACGCGATCTCTTGAAACGCTTCCCCGAAGTGCACGACGGGTGGGACCGGCTCGGCATGGTGCATGAGGCGCGCGGTGAAAAAAAACAGGCCGCCGATTGCTACCGCAAGGTCCTCGAGATCATCCGAGCGCAGCCCGAAAGCTACGACCCAGCGTTCGGCGGCGCCTTCGTCGAGCTCATCGCCAAGCTCGATCCTGCGGCCCAAGCTCATAATAACGGGTCGTTGTGCTCCCGATCGCTGAGGGTGCCGCGACCCCGACCATCGCCAACCCTTCCTAAAACCAACGTACCACGACCCTCAGATTGCGTCCGGAGCCTCACCCAAGCGCATCGTGTTGTGAAGACTGGTTTCATAATCCAGCTGGCTTGATCGCGAGCTGGTGAAGGACGGACTGCCCGTCGTACGCGCGTGAAGGGTTCGGCTCCGGAGCGTTGACGCTGGCCATCGAGGCCGTTCACAGCAGCAGGAGGCAGTCGCCGGCGACGGTTGCGTATCGGTGAACTTGGACTTTAGTCTATATCAGGACTAGCTCAGCCTCCTATAATTGCGCGGGCTTGGGATCCAATCACGCGCGCGCTGCGCAATTGGGCACTTTTCAGGACACCGGAGCCGAGCCGACCATTGCAATAAATCGGATTGGCAACGCAGAGCGAAAAACACGGCGCGGTCGATCGCGGTAAGGCCGGGCGCTGCGACTTGGGGGGATGCCGCGATGAACGTTCTCGCCGCTGATGGGTACATACTGTGTCGTGGCTTAGTACGAACGCTCCAATTGCTTCGGGACGACGTTTGTGTCACCGCCGCTGACAGCATCGACGAGGTGCTGGCACGCATACCCGGGTTGCCTGATCTCGACCTTGTGCTGCTCGATGCAAGCATGCCCGGAATGGAAAACTTCGCGGGATTGAGACGCACAGTCGAGAAGCTTGCCGACGTCCCCGTCGTTGTCACGTCGTCCAGCGAAAGCCGCACGCAAATCATCGCCGCCATTCGCAATGGCGCGAGAGGTTACTTCACGCTTTTGACGAAGACGTCCGTGCTCCGGCATGCTTTGCCCCTTATCATGTCGGGAGAAATCTACATCCCGGCTTGTGCGCTCCGCCTCGACCAAGGACATGCGATGCTGGCACCGGAGGGGTTAGCACCACGGATGCGGAATACTGGGGCCGGTTTCACGCCCCGGCAGTGCGAAATTATGGTCATGCTTGGGGAAGGGAAATCAAACAAGCAAATTGCGCGGGAGATCAAGGTGCTCGAAGGCACGGTCAAGCTCCACGTCAGCAAGATACTTCACAAACTCGGTGTCAGGAACCGGACCGAAGCAGTCCTCGCGGCCGCACGCGACGGCTACCTGTCGAAAGCGACCTTCGGCATAGAAGCAACAATGTCCGCGGATCAAGAGATTCCAAATCGGACGAGCGCACAGGAAACCTTGTCAATAGGATAGTGAGGCTATCCTCGCGACTCGGCGAGCAACGACCAAAATCTCAGGTGGCACGTAGTCCGTTTGATCGCTCGTCCAGTCCTTTGCGATCGATGATAAGGACGGTTGCACGATTCCTAGCAACGAGCCCCTTTTTCTCCCAGTACCGTAGGGCGGTGGCCACCGAGGTGCGCGCGATGCGGCTGAGCAAGGCCGCCCAGCTGGTCGAGACAGGGGTCGAGGAGACGCTGGCCTACTACCAATTCCCGGAGGTCCAATGGCGACGCATTAGGACCAATAACCCACTGGAAGCATCCGCGATCCGGCGGTTTGCGTGACCGATGGGACCGCGATGGCAAGTTCCGGAACGAACGTGACCGCGCAAGGCGGCGGCGCGCTGAGAATGCTGCAGTGGGCAGACCGCCGTAGACTCTCAAACGGGAGCCATGGGCGATCTCCTGTGGGCAGATGCCGACGGCAGTCCGCACATTCATGGACGCGGGTTTACTGGCAATCTGGACGGCGCCGGCGTCAGCATCGAGAAGATCGCAAAAGAATATTGATGGCGGTCGACTTACCTGAGCCGTTGGGGCCCAGCAAGCCGTAGGCCCCTGTCTCATTCACGGAGAAGTCGAAATCATCGAGGACGAGCTTGTCGCCGAAGGCCTTGCGCACTTCGTGAAATGCAGCGCGGTCATGAACGCCTCTCCACGGAGAGCATGCGCCGATAGGAGGCGATGCCAAGGGCAAGCGAGGCGGCGGCGAATGCCGCGAGAAACAAGAGACTGCGGAACACATCGGCCCATCCCAGCTCGCGCCCGGCGACGCCCTTCAAGGCCTCGTTCCAATGGTCTACCGAGAAACCGAGAGAGCATGACCAAGCCGCGGAGAACCGAGTTTAATAATTGAGTTAGACGCAGGCATTCGATCTCGCCTTGATCTTGATCAAGCAGGTCGGTGCGGCGTTGGCGCACTCCGGGGCCCCGCCGGGGAATTCCCAACTGCAAAAGCCATTGTGAACCGGCTTCATCGCCCAGCTTTGACAATCGGCAGCGCCGCACGCTCCAGCGCTTCGTAAGGTCGTGGCGAACGAAGACTGTGAGGCTTCTGACCGATAGGGTGGAAGCAGTAATCATGGGGCAATTTTTCATGTTGCAGGGCACTGATTTGATCTGTGTCAATGGTTCGAATAACGCGGTCTGCCTTCTAGTACTTGGCATGGAGCTGTGAGAACGCACCTGATGCGTTAGCACGGGACGTGTCGCCCAATACTTCGGCACCGACGACCATCGCGAACTTGAACCGAATCAGCCTGCCTCGGGTGGGCCTTTCAAACCTAACCCAGAGAGTGGAGTGATCGCAGCGATGATCATCGCGGGGGTTCATGAAGTGATTGCAGGGATCGCACTGATCATCGCCGGTCTCTTTGTGGGGTATGACGGTCGGAGCAGCATGATCTGGGGGGCTTTCATGATCTTGCTAGGGGTTTTGCTCCTAATCTTCTGGTCGGCAGGGTGGCCCTAGCGCCGCTGGACGGTCAGAGTGCAATGATTTTTCCAAAAAAGTCTTCTCTCCGGGAGCGAAAAAGCCACCTTGACTGAATCGCGCCTGCTGCGCCCTGGCAGGCCGGTGGTCGGTGGTGAAAAATTCGGCCAAGCAGCTGTCAGGCTTCTACGCGAGGTTTGCTGAGCAGCGGACCGAAGCTCAACACAAAGCCGCCGAATGCCAATACCCAGCAAGTCGCGGAAATGCTGAGCGCATAACACGCAAAATTGAATGCGGTGACAACGCGAGCTGCCGCCGCGACAACAATTGCCGCGTAGATGAATTGTGTCGACCGGGAGCGACGAGCGATCGCCCCGTCTGGCCCAAGCTTGCGCGTGTCATGACGGCGAGCGTCATCGTGCCGATGGCCCCCACCGTCCAGCCATGCTGGGCACCGGAGGGTAGAACGAAACCCGGTGCGACAATTCCTAGGCTCAACAGGAAAAAACCAATTGGTACAAAGGCGTAGGCGACGTGCAGCACCAGAACCAATGGTTCGGCAATGGTGCGATATCCGGCCCAGCGGCAGCCGCACGGTGTGAAGGCAGCCAGCCAGGGTCGCCGATGCAGACGTCAGCCACGCATCTGGGCGGGCGATCCAGCAAGCTATGGCCAACGCGCCTGCGCCAAGGCGGACAACGTCGGAACGTCCGAAGGGGACCGGCAGCCATCCCGGTGGTTGGCGAACGAGCCAGTTGCGGGTGAAGCTTGGAATGATGCGGCCACCCATCAAAGTGATCAGCAATACGATGACGCCAACGCCAACCCGCATGCCGAAGCCGCCGCTGGCGTGCGTCATCGCCTCCCAATGAAAAACGGCGTTGCCGACCAATAACAGCGCCACCAGAGCCAGGATCTTGACATTGCGTACGTTGCGTCCTGCAACAATCTCGCGCGCGATGACACCAGCCAGGCACCCAGAAACAGAAGATCGACCAGGGCGGCCAGCGGTGCACCTATTCGAGCCGATGCAAGGATTGCCAATCGGCCTGCTGCCCAGGTGGCGACCAACGCCAGCAGGGGCCCGCCAGTGACCGGAAGACGGCCCGTCCAGTTTGGGATAGCCGTCAGCAGAAAGCCGGCAACAATGGACGGCACGAAGCCATAGACGAGCTCATGTACGTGCCATTCAAGTGGCGAGAAGGCCGTTGAAACGGTGAGGTACCTCCGAGCATTGGCAGCCAGACGGCAACGACAGACGCCGCCCAGATCGCACCAAGCAGAAAGAATGGCCTAAACCCGTAGCTGAGGATCGCAGGCCCGCTGTGGGCTCGCATGCGCTCGGCGGTCGTAGCCATCAGGACGTGCCAGGGTCGTGGGCGTGCATGTGATGTTGGCGTGCGCTTGCCTCGACCCGCAACCCTGCTAAGAGCATGTGGCGGAGACTGGCGGAGGCGGGATCGGGAGCGCGGGCCGCCGCCGTGACCAGTGACAGCCATGCCGCATCGTCGGCGTGCTGCATGAAATGACCGACAAGGCCGGCCGCGAAGTCGGCCAAGGGTTCTTGCGCCGCATCCGCAGCGGTCCTAAGGCGCGTCAGCAAAACGATATCGTCAAGACCCGCGAGCGCTTCCTCCACGAAGGTTTCATCGCCGAGCTGGGCAATGATGGATCCGAGTGTCATTGGCTCTATCTCAGTGCACTCTGAGGCTTGCCGGCGTAGGCAAATCGATGCCGATCACCTGGGCCCGGCTTGCCAGGAGCGCGACGTACTGGGCAGCGGCGATGCGCTGCGATCGTTCGGCCAGGTATGTCTCGATCTTCCCATGCACCAGCTCGAACGGCAGCAACTGGCCCGGCAAATGCCGATCCAGTCGAATGATGTGCAACCCATAACGGGTTTCGACGACCGGACTGATTGCGCCGGGCGTCAAGCACCCCAATGCCGCTTCGAATTCAGGCGTTGTCACGCCCGGCGTGACTTGTCCGAGGTTGCCCCCCACCGCACCTGATGGGCAATCGGAATGGCTCGAGGCGAGCTCAGCAAAGTCGGCGGGGTGCTCGCGCAAGTGCAGCAGCAACCTGTCGGCGCGCTGGCGGGCCGCGGTGAAGGCATCGGCATCATCGCGGTGCGCCGCGATCAGGATATGCGCGCATTCGAAAATGTCTCCGGAACGAAAGCGCGCCGCGTTGACGTCGTAGTAGCGGCGGCAGCTCTCTGCATCCGGGATTGGTGTGCGCACCTGGGTTTCGATCACGCCGCGGACCAGCGCCTCCGCATCGGTCTCACGCCGACCCTTGTCGTCCACGCGCGGTTCGGCGCAAAGCCCGATGCGCTTGGCCTCCTGCAGCAACAGCTCGCGCACGACGAGCGCGCGGGTCGCGGCTGTCCAGGCTTGAACGGGATTGGCGGCCGAATGGTTCTGCGTCTCGCGCGAGATGAGGTCGTAGGCGATAACAACGCCGTTGACCGACACGGCTTTGCGCTGCGCCTGCGTCAGCACCGACTTGATTGAACAGCTCATCGACGCACCTCCGCCGGCTGCACTAAGCGGGTCGGCCGCGCTGGTCGGCTCGGGCGACCGGCCGAGCGGACAATCTGATAGCCGCGGCGCCCCAAATACCAAATGGGTGCACTGAAAGCGTGCACCAGTCGGGTGAAGGGGAAGAGCAAGAAGATGGTCATCCCTAAGAACAGGTGAGCCTTAAAGATCGGATGCGCATCGGCGACCAACGTCCAGGAGTCGGCTCGCAGCAGCAGGATGCCCTGTGCCCAATTCATGAATTTGACCATCTCGTGGC
This sequence comes from uncultured Alphaproteobacteria bacterium, assembly GCA_963775835.1. Classification (GTDB taxonomy): domain Bacteria; phylum Pseudomonadota; class Alphaproteobacteria; order Rhizobiales; family Hyphomicrobiaceae; genus AWTP1-13. Next base: position 6,946 of record CAVZKV010000016.1, read on the forward strand.
CGTCGAGGTGAGCCATGGAGACGGGGATAGTGGCCAGGCCGAGCAGCAGCTGCGCAAACAGGATGAGCAAGATGGCGATGTCGCCGAACGAGGAGGTGGCGCGGATGCGCGGGTCGAACAGTCGCCGGTGCGTGAGTAGCACGATGCCGACGAGGCAAAACAGCCCGGCGAGTCCACCGACCCCGATCGCCAGCAGCTGCTTGAAACCGTGTGAGATACCGACGGCATCGAAAATCCAAATTGGCGTGAGCAAGCCGACGAAATGGCCAAAGAAGATCACGAGAATGCCGACGTGAAACAGGTTCGAACCCCACATCAGCTGACGACGGCGCAACAGTTGGCTGGAGCCCGTCTTCCAGGTGTACTGTTCGCGATCGAAGCGCAGCAGGCTGCCGAGCAGGAACACGGTGAGGCACAGGTAGGGATACCAGCCGAACACGATATGATTGGCGACGTCGCGCATGGCATCCTCTCAGGCCCGGTTCGATTGGCTGTAGGTGACGACAGGACGTTTTGGCGTCGGCTGCGGCATGTTGGGCGCGGGCCGCCGCGCCGCCCGCAGCTTGGCGGCAATGCCATCCTTGCCGCACTGAGACGCGGCAGCAGCACCGGGTCCGAACCTTACCTCTTCCTCCTCCCAGGCCGCATCAAGGGCGGCAAGGTCGTTGGGATCTTCGTCGGGCTCGCCCATCAGCGCTGCCACGACGCTGTCCTGCGGTTTGGCGTGCGCCAAGACCTGGATTGAAGAGAACACCGACGAATAGGGCACGTTGCGCTTCTCGAGGCGCAGCCGGATCGCCTCCAGAACATGTGCCGTCTGCTCGATCAGGTCTTGGGCCTCGGCTTCGGTGGTCTCGGACAGGAACTCGAGGAACAGCGGCAAGTGATCGGGCAAATCGTTGGAGGTTATGGCGAGACCGTACTGCTCGTAGAGCGCCTTCAGGTCGACCATGGCCTGGCCACGATCCCGACTTTCGCCGTGCACGTGCTCGAACAAATGCAGCGACAGCGAACGGGTGCGGTCGAATAGCAGCACGTAGCGCTCCTGCAGGTCGAAGAGGTCACCGGTAGCGAGCTCCTCCAGAATGCGGTCGATACGGTCGCGGTTCTTCGGCGGCAAGCGCGCTTCGGCGTCGAGCGCGGCGCGCATCTGGGGCACCGCCGCCTGCAATTCCGCGCTCGGATACGTCAGCAGCGCGGACAGCACCTTTAGGGTTTTGCGCATCAGGCAACCTCCATCGGGGTCTTGGCTTTCTTTTTCGGGGCACCGAACAGGCCCGTTTCGGTGCGGCCGTCCGAGCAACCGTTGCCGAAGGAGAACCCGCAGGAGCCGCGCAAGTCATAGGCGTCCTCGCCGAGCTCCCGGTGCACGGTCGGAATCACGAACCGGTCCTCGTAGTTGGCAATGGCCATGATCCGGTACATGTCCTCGATCTGCAGGCCCGACAGCCCAACCTTCTGCGCAATGCTTCCGTCGATGACGCCATCGATGCTTTTTGCGCGCATATAGGCGCGCATGGCGAGCATGCGCTCGAGCCCGCGCGCGACGGGCTCCTCATCGCCCGCGGTGAGCAGATTGGCGAGGTACTTGAGGGGAATGCGCAATGAGCGCACGTCCGGCATGCCGCCATCGGTGCCCATCTTGCCGGCCTCGGCCGCCGATTGGATCGGCGAAAGCGGCGGCACATACCAGACCATCGGCAGCGTGCGGTATTCGGGATGCAAGGGGAAGGCGACCTTCCACTCGATCGCCATCTTCCAAACCGGCGAATTTCTGGCGGCTTCGAGCCAAGCCTCCGGTATCCCATCGAGACGCGCTTGCTCAATGACGTTGGGATCTTTCGGATCAAGGAAGATTGCGAGCTGCGCCTCGTACAGGTCCTGTTCGTCCTTGACGCTGGCGGCCCTTTCGATGCCGTCGGCGTCATAGAGGATGACGCCCAGATAACGGATGCGCCCCACACACGTTTCCGAGCACACCGTCGGCTGGCCCGCCTCGATGCGCGGGTAGCAGAAGATGCACTTTTCCGATTTGCCGCTCGACCAGTTGTAGTAGATTTTCTTGTAGGGACAGCCCGACACGCACATGCGCCAGCCGCGACACTTATCCTGGTCAATGAGGACGATGCCGTCCTCTTCGCGCTTGTAGATGGCGCCCGACGGGCAGGCGGCCACGCAGGCCGGATTGAGGCAGTGCTCACACAGGCGCGGCAGGTACATCATGAAGGTGTTTTCGAACTGGCCGTAGATCTCCTTCTGCACGCCGTCAAAATTGATATCGGCCGAGCGTTTGGCGAACTCACCGCCCAGGATCTCTTCCCAGTTGGGACCCCACTCGATCTTTTGCATGCGCTCGCCGGTAATCAGCGAACGGGGCCGTGCCGTGGGGAAGGCTTCGAGCTCGGGCGCCCTTTGCAGATGCTCATAGTCAAAGGTGAAGGGCTCGTAGTAGTCGTCGATCTCGGGCAGGTCGGGGTTGGCAAAGATGTTGGCAAGCACCCGCCACTTGCCGCCGATCTTGGGCTCGATCTTACCGTTGCGCTTGCGCCGCCAGCCGCCGTTCCAGCGCTCCTGGTTCTCCCAGTCTTTGGGATAGCCGATGCCGGGCTTGGTCTCGACGTTGTTGAACCAGGCGTATTCCATGCCCTCTCGGTTGGTCCACACGTTCTTGCAGGTAACCGAACAGGTGTGACACCCGATGCATTTATCGAGATTCAGCACCATCGCGATTTGCGCGCGAATTTTCATGAATGTGGTCCGCCTTACGTTCGCACTTTGGTAAATGTCGCGTGTTCGAGCTTTGATCCGAATCAATAGGTTGCCGCCGTCCCCTGCCCATTGCTTGGTGGCGAGACGGAGCCCTGCAGCGGCCGCTCCAGCCAATCGACCTTGGCAAGCTTGCGGATGATCACAAATTCGTCGCGGTTGGTGCCGATGGTGCCGTAGTAGTTGAAGCCGTAGGATTGCTGGGCGTAGCCGCCGATCATGTGGGTCGGCTTCAGCACCGCGCGCGTCACCGAATTGTGGATGCCGCCACGTTGTCCGGTCATCTCGGAGCCCGGCACATTCACGATCTTCTCCTGCGCGTGATACATCAGGCACATGCCCTGCTTGATCCGCTGGGAGACGACGGCGCGGGCAACCAGAGCGCCATTGGAGTTGTAGGCTTCGATCCAATCATTATCGATGATGCCGGCCTCGACCGCGTCCCGCTCGCTGATCCATACGATTGGCCCACCGCGTGAGAGCGTCAGCATCAACAGGTTGTCGGTGTAGGTGGAGTGGATGCCCCACTTCTGGTGTGGTGTGATGAAGTTGAGGACGATCTGCTTCTCACCGTTGGGTTTGCTGTGGATCACGGGTTTGACGGAGCGGGTATCGATCGGCGGCCGATAAACGCAGAGCGCCTCGCCAAAGGCGCGCATCCACAGGTGGTCTTGGTAGAGCTGCTGACGACCCGTCAGCGTGCGCCATGGGATCAGCTCATGTACGTTGGTATAGCCGGCATTGTAGCAAACCTTCTCGCTCTCGAGCCCGGACCAGATCGGCGAGGAGATGATCTTGCGAGGCTGGGCGACCACATCGCGAAACCGGATCTTTTCGTCTTCCTTGGGGGCGGCGAGGTGCTTGTGATCGCGGCCCGTCGCCTTAGCAAGCGACTCCCAGGCCTTGACCGCGACTTCGCCGTTGGTCTCCGGCGCCAGCGTGAGGATGACTTCGGCGGCATCGATATCGCTTTCAATCTTGGCTAAGCCTTTGCTAACACCTTCGTCGCTGACGACGCCGTTCAGCCGTTTGAGGAAATCGACCTCGTGCTCGGTATTCCAGGCCATGCCCTTGCCGCCGTTACCGAGTTTGGACATCAGCGGCCCGAGTGCGGTGAAACGCTTGTAGAGGTTGGGATAATCACGCTCCACCACGGTCACGGCCGGCATGGTCTTACCGGCAATGGGCGGACATTCGCCGCGCTTCCAGTCCTTGACGTCGATGGCCTGCGCGATCTCGGCAGGCGTGTCGTGCAAGATGGGTGTGAGAACAACATCGCTCTCGCTGCCCAGTACCTCCGGGGCGACTTCGGAGAATTTCTTGGCAATGGCCTTGTAGATTTCCCAGTCGCTGCGTGCTTCCCATGCCGGATCGACCGCACCCGTCAGCGGGTGGATGAAGGGGTGCATATCGGAGGTATTGAGATCGTTCTTCTCGTACCAGGTGGCGGTGGGGAGGACGATGTCGGAGTACACGCAGGTCGTCGACATACGGAAGTCTAGGGTGACCAGCAGGTCGAGCTTTCCTTCCGGCGCCTCGTCATGCCAGACCACATCGGTTGGTTTCTGCGCTCCCATTTCCCCCAGCTGCTTGCCCATCACGCCGTGCGAGGTGCCAAGCAAGTGCTTGAGGAAGTATTCATGGCCCTTGCCGGAGGATCCAAGCAGGTTCGAGCGCCATACGAACATGTTGCGCGGCCAATTTTTGGGGTTGTCGGGATCGTGGCAGGAGAGTCTGAGCTCGCCCGATTGAAGGGCCTCGGTGACGTAATCTTTCGGCTCCTTGCCCGCGGAGGCAGCTTGCTTGGCCAGCTCGAGTGGATTGGTCTCGAGCTGCGGTGCGGAGGGGAGCCAGCCCATGCGCTCGGCGCGCACGTTGTAGTCGATCAGCGTGCCGTCCCACGGCCCCGTGGGCGCCGTGGGGGAGATAATTTCTTCGATGCCCAGCGTTTCATAGCGCCACTGATCGGTGTGGGCGTAGAAGAACGAGGTGGAGTTTTGCTGCCGGGGTGGACGTGACCAGTCCAGCGCGAAAGCCAACGGCAGCCATCCCGACTGCGGTCTGAGCTTTTCCTGGCCGACGTAGTGTGACCAGCCGCCGCCCGACTGGCCGACGCAGCCGCACATCACCAACATGTTGATGACACCGCGGTAGTTCATGTCGCAGTGGAACCAGTGGTTCATCGCTGCGCCGATGATGACCATCGAACGGCCCTTGGTCTTCTCGGCATTGCGGGCGAACTCCCGCGCGACCTGGATGATCTGGTCGCGCGGCACGCCGCTGATCTTCTCCGCCCATGCCGGGGTGTAAGGTGCCTGCTCGTCATAGGACTTGGCGACGTGATCGCCGCCAAAGCCGCGATCGAGGCCGTAGTTCGCAACCAGCAGATCGAAGACGGAGGCAACCAATGCTTCCCCGCTTTTAAGAGCGACCCGCTTCGCCGGCACCTTGCGCAGCAGCACGCTCGGGTGGTCGGTACCGGCGAAGTGGTCGTGATCGCGGTTGCCGAAGTAAGGGAAGGCAACCTCGGCCAGCTCGTCGTTGTTGGCGGCGAAGCTCAGCTGCAGGGTGGTCTCGCGGCCTTCGGTCTCCTTCTCTTCCAAGTTCCATTTGCCCTTCTCGCCCCAGCGGAAGCCGATGGAGCCCCGCGGCACGACGATCGCCTCGCAGGTTGAGTCATAGGCAACCGTCTTCCACTCGGGATTGTTGCGCTCGCCCAGGTCGTTGGCAAAGTCGGACGCGCGCAGCAGGCGGTCGGGCACCAAGTGCTTGCCCTGCTTGACCAAGCCAACCAGCATCGGCATGTCGGTGTATTGCCGGGCGTAATCTTCGAAATACTGCGCCTGCCGGTCGATGTAGAATTCGCGCAGGATCACGTGCCCCATGGCCATGGCGAGGGCCGCGTCGGTGCCCTGCTTTACCGAGATCCACAGATCTGCGAACTTGGAGGCTTCCGAGTAGTCGGGTGAGATGACGACGCTTTTTGCCCCCTTATAGCGGACCTCGGTGTAGAAGTGGGCGTCCGGCGTGCGCGTCTGCGGCACGTTCGAGCCCCACAGGATCAGAAAGCCGGAATTGTACCAGTCGGCCGATTTGGGTACGTCGGTCTGCTCACCCCAGGTCTGTGGGCTTGAGGGCGGCAGGTCGCAGTACCAGTCGTAGAACGACATGCACACGCCGCCGAGCAGCGACAGGTAGCGCGAGCCCGCGGCGTAGCTCACCATTGACATGGCTGGAATGGGTGAGAAGCCGATCACGCGGTCCGGTCCGTACCTCTTGACCGTGTAGGCATTGGCGGCGGCAATAATCTCCGTCACCTCGTCCCAGGTGGCGCGCACGAAGCCGCCATGTCCACGCTTCTTGGTATAGGCGGCGCGCTTCTCGGGGTCCTCAACGATCGATGCCCATGCCGCGACTGGTTTCCTGTCCTTGCGCGCCTCGCGCCATAGCTTCAGCAGGCGCGAGCGCACGAGGGGGTATTTCACGCGGTTGCCGGAATAGAGATACCAGCTGTAGCTGGCGCCACGTGAGCAGCCGCGTGGCTCGTGATTGGGAAGATCAGGTCGCGTGCGTGGGTAGTCGGTCTGCTGCGTCTCCCAGGTGACGATCCCGCCCTTGACGTAAATCTTCCAGGAACAGGAGCCGGTACAGTTGGCGCCGTGGGTCGAGCGCACGATTTTGTCGTGCTGCCAACGCTTGCGATAGCCGTCCTCCCAGCGCCGATCCTCGTGCGTGGAGATGCCGTGGCCGTTGGCGAACTCGCCTTCGATGCGCTTGAAGAAGCTGAGGCGGTCAAGAAAATGGCTCATGTGCGTTCCCACTCATTCAGCTGGTTGTACGACCGGCGGGCGCGCGGGTTTGTCGATGTCCTTGCCGCGCTCGATATCTCTGAGCAGTCCGCCACGGCGCGTGTAAAACCACCAGGTGACGGCGATGCAGGAGAGATAGAAGATGAGGAAGGCCCACAGCGCTGCCTGCGGTCCGCCGCTGAGGCTGATCGACGTGCCGTAGCTCTTGGGAATGAAGAAGGCTCCGTAAGCCGCGACCGCAGAGGTGAAGCCGATGATCGCCGCTCCTTCCATTTCGGCCTGCCGCGTGCGTGCGGCAGTGTCGGAGGTCGGCATCAAGCGCTCCATCTCCGTGCACATGATCGAAGGTATCATCTGGAAGGTTGACGCGTTGCCGACACCCGACACGAAGAACAGGAAGAGGAACATGGCGAAGAAGCCGCTCCAGCTGCCAGCAGCGAGGAAGTAGAGAACGCCGAGCACGCCCACCGCCATGCCAACGAAGACCCAGAACGTCACCCGGCCTCCGCCCCACCTGTCTGACACCCAGCCGCTGAGTGAGCGCGACAGCGCTCCGACCAGAGGACCGAGGAAGGCGTAGGCGAGTGCGTTGACTTCCGGGAACTGCGTTTTGGCAAGCAGCGGGAAGCCGGCCGAGTAGCCAATGAACGAGCCGAAGGTGCCGGTGTAGAGCCAGCACATGATCCAGTTGTGCTTTCGCTGGAAGATCACGGCCTGCTCGATGAACGAGGCGCGGGCGGCTGCGATGTCATGCATACCAAACCATGCGGCGAAGGCGCTGGCGATGATGAACGGTACCCAGATGTAACCGGCATTCTGTAGCCACAACGGTGTTTGGGTGCCGCCCTGTTGGGCCATCTGCGGCTCGCCACCGAGCCAGCCAAATACGGCGGCGGTGATGGCGAGCGGCACCACGAACTGGACGGCGCTGACGCCGAGATTGCCGAGCCCGGCATTGAGCGCCAGCGCATTGCCCTTCTCGGCCTTAGGAAAAAAGAAGGAAATGTTCGACATCGACGAGGCGAAATTGCCGCCGCCGAGGCCGCAGAGCAGCGAAAGGCCAAGAAACACCCAGTAGGGAGTTGCCGGGTTCTGTACCGCCATGCCGATCCCGAGGGCAGGCAGGATCAGGGACCAGGTGGTGAGGGTCGTCCACAGCCGGCCGCCGAAGATCGGCACCATGAAGGAATAGAAGATGCGCAGCGTCGCGCCCGACAATCCCGGGAGTGCAGCGAGCCAGAACAGTTGATCGGTCGAGTAGGTGAAGCCGATCGAGGGAAGCTTGGCGACCACCACCGACCACACCATCCACACGGCGAAGGACAGCAGCAGCGCTGGAATCGAGATGATGAGGTTCCGCCGCGCGATGGCGCGGCCTCGCGTTTTCCAGAACTCCGCGTCCTCGGGTCGCCAGTCCTCGATCAGATGCGGGCCGAGCGCGCCGACGTGCTTGGGCTCGTGGATCTCCTGCATCTCGGGCAGCTCGGGTAGCTTTTTCAGCTCTTCGCCGTAGATGCCCTTCTCCATGGCGCGAATGGCAAGGTGCATCCAAATGAGGGCGATGGCCGAGATCGCGAACAGGGCCATGAAACAGCTCTGCCACACGCCGGTCAGGTCGTTCAGCATGCCGAACAGGATCGGCAGAACAAAACCGCCCAGCCCACCGATGAGGCCAACCATGCCGCCCACGGCACCCACGTGTTGCGGGTAGTAAACCGGTATGTGTTTGAAGACGGCGGCCTTGCCCAGGCTCATGAAGAAGCCAAGCACGAACACAATGGCAGTGAAGGCGACGAGCCCAGTTTCCAAGCGGAAGCTCATGGGTCCGCGGATGCCCTGCACGACGTACTCGGTCGGTGGGTACGATAGGAGAAAACAAGCCGCCACCGAAACTCCGAGCGTCCAGTACATCACCCGGCGCGCGCCATACTTGTCGGAAAGCACGCCGCCGTAGATACGGAAGAGAGAGGCCGGCACCGAATAGAAGGCACCAATCATTCCTGCCGTGGTGATATCGAGGCCGTAAACGCCGATCAGATAGCGAGGCAGCCAGAGTGCGAGCGCCACAAAGGCACCGAACACGAAGAAATAGTAGAGCGAGAAGCGCCACACCTGCACGCTCTTGAGCGGCTCGAGCATGGCGTATAGCGGTTCGGGTTTGGCGCCACTGCGACGGCGCGCTTCAAGCTGCGGGTCATCCTTTGTGGCAATCCAGAAGGCAACGGCGGCAACGGCAATGGCCAGCGCCCAGACATTGGCCACCGCCTTCCAGCCGGAGGCCACCATGATGAAGGGCGCGACGAATTTGGTGACAGCGGCGCCGACGTTCCCGGCGCCGAAAATGCCGAGCGCGGTGCCCTGGCTTTCCTGCGGATACCATTTCGAGACGTAGGCGATGCCGACTGCGAATGAACCGCCGGCGACACCCACGCCGAGGGCCGCCAGCAGGAAGGTTGGATAATCATAGGCAAATGTCAGCAGCCAAGTGGCCAAGGCGGCGGAGAGCATGACGGCGGTGTAGACGATCCGTCCCCCGTACTGGTCGGTCCAGATACCGAGCATCAGGCGGATCAGGGAGCCGGTCAGGATCGGCGTGCCGACCAGCAACCCGAATTGTGTGTCGTTGAGGCCTAAGTCCTTCTTGATCTGCACGCCGATGATGGAAAAAATCGTCCACACGGCAAAGCAGATGGTGAAGGCAATCGTCGAGGCCCACAACGCCCGTTGTTGGTCGACTTTGCGTACCGGTGCCATAGGCTGCATGGCGCATTCCCCAAGCCGATGTCGTCTCGGGAACGATGTGCCACTTGGCGGGTGTATGACCTTTGATTTGCATCAAGCTTGCCTGCGGCACTACGACCGACCGAGCTTGCCTGGCCGGCTCTCGCCACCGCTAGTAACCTTTTTTGCTTGTGCGAAACCGTAAACGGGCAAGGTGCGGGGCAACCGCCGTCGGCTAAACGTTTCTGCATTGGCGGCGTGGATGACGCTACGCGTATCCGATGATTGGTGCTTGCCTACAAAACGCCTAACGATGGGCTTTGTGGGCAAGCGCGGGCTTGGCACGGCGGCGAGCGAAAGGCACCTCCTACCGAGAGGCAACATAGAGTTTATTGACAAGCTTGGAGACCCCAGGCACGGCCCAAACGGCATTTTCAATACGGTCCATTTCCGCCAGCGAGTTGACGGTACCGGACAGCGTCACCTTTCCATCCAGCGCCTCCACGCTGACCTTCGAGGCTTCAACGTCTGCATGATGTTCGAGGGCCTCTCTAATCTGCTTTTTGACGTCACTTGCCGTTAGCCGCGGCTTGATCGTGATTAGGCTGATGACGTTGGCCACGCCACTGACATGCGCGACATTCTGCTCGATGTTGGCGCGCTGATGTTGCCACTCGACCTCGCCTGTCAAGGTCACAATGCCATTCTTCACTTCGGCCTGCACGTTCTCGCCTTGGGCCGAGACATTCCATTTTAGAACGTTTGCCAGCCTCTGGGCGAGCCCCTCGTCTGTTATTCTTACTTGGCTATCGAGCAAGACCTCAATGTTGTCCACCACGGCTTTGACGTCGGCGACACGCTTGGTTGCCGCTTTTGCCGCTTGTTTTTGCCAATAGGTCGGGACATGCCCGGTCAACGTGACGGCAGCATTGTGCACGACCACGCCAATGTCTTCTTCTCTTATTTCGGAACTCCACTTGAGCGCATTAAGGACATCCTTTTTGATTTGAGCATCGGTCTTCATCGCTGACCTCCGATTGGTTGGTATTGAAACTCGCTCTGATAAAAGTAAGCAAAGCAATGGTTTGCGGCTTGATGTGAATCAAAGCGATGGGAGGGCGTTTGCTCGATGAGCGGGTCACAAGCTTTGCCGTTAAGGAGCGGCCTCGCGCCAGTTGCCTAGCATGGCGTTGGCAAGGTGATCCTGCGCGGCCAAGTGTAAGCGAAGTGCGGCCTGCGACTTGGCGCGAGAGGCCAATGGCGCCCGCGTTCATCGGATGGGTCTGAGATAGGTCATTGGAGGGCGCGCGCGGCGACCCAGGCACACTGCAGGGCTCAAGGGTGGTTGCGAGACTTAAATCAACATTAGCGGCAGATCAGCACGGGCCTGTCGCTGAGGGACACCACTTTGGTTGCTTGACTGCCCATCAGGACTCCGGCGATCCCGCGGCGGCCATGGGAGGACATGACAATGAGATCGCAACCGTTCTCGCGCGCGGTCTCAACAATTCCGTCGGCCGGATATTTGTCCTTCACGTGTAGCGTCCTGCAGGCGATTCCGAACCTCATCGCGGTCTCGCCAACGCGAAAGAAGATCTGGTTCACCGCCGCCCTTACGCATTCCTCATAGTCGCCAATTGGGTTGGACATAGTGCGCTCGGCCAGCGCCGACATGGATAACGCCTCTACCGGCTCAGTCACGGTAACAGCGATGGCCTCGGCGTTCAGCGTCTTCGCGAGCTCGAGACCCGTTACTTCAGCCTTCTTGGCAAGCGCCGAACCATCGGTCGCGATCAGGATGCGCTTGTACACGGAGATATCTCCCTTCAATCGGGTTGAGCACATTGCTGGAGCTGCCGCACGCAGAGCACGGCGCTGCTTTTGCCATCGATATCATTGGCAAGTGAGGCAGATCGGAGCATTGACACACATCAATCCGTCCTTTCTGCATCGACCAGGGTGGAATGGGTCCGCAATCCGCGGCGAGCTAACGAGGCCCATCCTTCTTCGGCGCTCTCGGCAAACTCAAAAAGCTGCAAATCCTCCGGCGAGATCATGCCTTCCTCGGCCAACGTCTCGAAGTTAACCACTTTTTGCCAGTAGGAACCGCCGAAGAGGACGATCGGAGCCGGCGGCGCCTTCCGCGTCTGCTGTAGGGTGAGAAGCTCGAACAGCTCGTCCGGTGTGCCAAAGCCGCCGGGAAAGATCGCCAGTGCGCTGGCGCGCATGGCGAGGTGCATCTTGCGCATAGCGAAGTAGTGGAATTGGAAGCTGAGATCCGGTGTGATGTAGGGGTTCGGCCGCTGTTCCTGCGGTAGCGCGATGTTGAACCCGATGCTGGGCGCGCCTGCCTCGAATGCACCGCGGTTGGCGGCCTCCATGATACCCGGGCCACCGCCGGTGGCGATCACATTGTCTCGCTGGCGATGTCCGGATCCAACTGCTCCGCCCATTTGCGAAGCAAAGCGACCGAACTCACGGGCAACCTCATAATACTTTGACTGCGCCTTTAACCGCTCAGCGGCCTGCCTTTCCACGGTACCACGCGCCGTCCGAGCTGCAGCCGCTGCCTGCTCGGGGGATGGCACACGGGCACCTCCAAAGACGATTATGGTCGAGCGGATTCCCCAGTCTCTCAGTGCAAGTTCGGCTTTGGCGTATTCGAGGGCGAAGCGGATGGCCCGCATCTCGTCGCGCAACAAAAACGACGTGTCCTCGACGGGAAGGAGATAGCTGCGGGACGTCGATGGTTTTTGCTGTTGCATGCCATTCACCTGTAGGGAATACGCGCTCTCAGGGGCGGCGCGCTGGTTGTCTCCGTATTGTGGCAGCTGACGGCCATTGGCCCAAACTGCGGCATGCAGACCCTTCTAGGCCTTCAGTATGGTGTTGGCATCGCGACTCTCCACCTCGAGGGTATGCACCGTCATCTTTGCTTTCCATGGACCGTGCCTTGTCGGCAAGAACCGTGGCACGACCTGGCACGACAGCAGCTTGCGCACCGTAACCACCCGCTGGTGGTCAGCGGCGCGCGTCGTGGGGACCGCGAAAGGGGCAGACATGGTGGATGCCTCGCTTGGGAAGGAACGCCGCGGCAATCTGCCCGCCGAGAGGCCTCGCGGTTTTGATCTGGCGCAAAGAGCGCTGCGGCGCCGTTCGGCTAAGTGGCAAACTCGTGTCCACAAGGTGCGATTTATAGATGCTGACCCAGCGCGTGATTACCCGGGCTCTGATGGCCGTAACCATCGCTGGACTTGCCTTTGGCTTGGCGTTCTCTATGGCACGCTCGCGGCGAAGCTGTGGACTGCCGCCACCCTTCCCGTCGTCGCCGCGTTGCTGGTCTCGATGAGCCGGAAGTTCCTCGCTGGGCGCCTTGGTGTCGATGCAGTCGCCTTCGTTTCGATGTCCGCCGGTCTGCTTCTCGGGGAACAGCTCGCGGCCGTAGTTGTCGCTGTGATGTATGCGGGCGGGAACACGCTGGAAGACTTTGCCATGGCGCGCGCTGAGCGCGATCTCAAGTCCCTGGTGGATCGCGCTCCTCGAACGGCTCACCGCTTGGCCGCGGGCATGATCGAGGAGGTTTCCCTCGATTCTGTCTCGATCGGCGACTTTATCCTCGTGCGCGCTGGAGAAATCGTTCCCGTGGACGGAGTGGTCTTCGGTTCTAAGGCCGTACTCGATGAATTGGCGTTGACGGGTGAACCAATGCCGGTCGAGCGCGGGTCGGGCGAGGCCGTCCGCAGCGGAACCCTCAATGCCAGCGAAGCCTTTAGGCTCACCGCAACGGCGACCGCCGGAGAAAGTACTTATGCTGGTATCGTACGCATGGTCACGGAGGCGCAAGGCACAAAGGCGCCGTTCATCCGGCTCGCCGACCGCTACGCGCTCCTGCTGCTGCCGCTGGCGCTGATGGTGGCCGGCGCTGCCTGGCTTTTTTCTGGTGATCCCGTCCGTGGACTCGCGGTGTTGGTGGCGGCAACGCCTTGTCCGCTAATCCTGGCGGCGCCGGTCGCGTTCATCGCGGGCGTGTCGCAGGCCGCCCGGCGTGGTATTCTCATCAAGGGCGGTGCCCCACTCGAAGCCCTGGCCCAGACCCATACCGTAATGTTCGACAAGACCGGCACGCTAACCGTTGGCGGCGCGCGCCTGGTCGCCATTGAGACCGCGCCGGGGGAAGGCGCCGAGGAGCTCTTGCGCCTCGCCGCGTCCCTCGAGCAAGCGTCGAACAACGTTGTCGCAAGGGCCATTGTCGAGGCGGCCGTGGCAAGGGGCCTCTGCCTCGAAGCTCCCTCGGACGTGCAAGAGACTATGGGCTCCGGTCTTCGCGGTCGTATCGCCGGACGAGATGTCAGGGTCGGTTCCCATCAGCTGATCTACGGGCCGCGGAGCCCGGAGCCCTGGGCGGTGCGGGCGCTGCGCCGCGCCGCCTGGAGATCGGCCCTTAGCGTCTTCGTCGCCGTCGAGGGCAGGCCAATCGGTGCCCTCCTTCTCGGCGACGAACTCAGGCGCGAAACCCCCCGCGCCGTGCAGGCGCTTCGCGCAGCCGGTGCCAAACGTATCGTGATGGTCACCGGCGATCGGTTTGATGCCGCTGAGACTATCGGCGCCGCGCTCGATCTTGACGCAGTACTGGCCGATCGCGTGCCGGCCGACAAGGTGGACGCAGTAGTGGCCGAACAACGGATACATCCAACCCTCATGATCGGCGACGGCATCAACGACGCCCCCGCATTGGCCAAGGCGAACGTTGGCATTGCCATGGGTGCGCGCGGCGCCAGCGCCGCCTCCCAAGCCGCCGATGTCGTGATCCTGGTAGATCGACTAGACCGCGTAGCCGATGCGGTGGTCATTGCCAAGCGGGCACAAGCCATTGCCGTCCAAAGCATCATCGCCGGTATGGGCCTGTCGGCGCTTGCCATGGGGGCCGCCGCGTTCGGCTGGCTCCCGCCGGTGGCTGGCGCCTTGCTACAGGAGGTCATCGATGTTGCAGTCATTCTCAACGCCCTGCGTGCTTTGCGACCGGGACATACGATCGGGCGCAGGACCCTGCCCGCCGCCAGCATGCACGCGTTGCTCGCCGACCATCAGCAGCTCGAGGGCGCGCTCGACCGCCTGCGAGCGATCGCCGATGCGTTGGACGAGGCGGAGGCCTCGCGTGCCGCGGCGCTAATTGCCGATGCCAACCAGATCGTTGGCGGGGAAATCGTGGCCCACGAGCGCGCCGACGAAATCGGCGTCTACCCGCGTCTAGCTAAATTCTTCGTGGATGCACATGGCCTTGACGCCATGAGTTGGGCACACCGGGAAATCATTCATCAGGCGCGCCTTCTTGCGAGCATGGCCGATGGCCTCACTGCTAACGACGTGGACCGATATCTCATTCGCGACGCTCAGCGCGCGATCGAATCCATTGAAGCCCTGGTGCGGCTTCACAATGCCCAGGAGGAGGACATTTACGAACATGCCGCTGCCACATCACTGCTTAGCGCTTGAGCAGGAGCTCCAGGAGTGCAGGAGGAACGCTTTGATTTTTTCCGCTGGATCTGGCAGCTCGCGTGGCCTCCAGCCTTCAGCTTTTTGCGGGCTGCGAGCTTTGTAACTGCGGCCCGTCGAACTTGGTCTCGACCGTAGTGCGGTGACGGCGTCGTCCACCAGGATCGCCTTTACTGCATCGCGTGCATGGCCAAATTTCCTCGCAATCTCCTCGATTTCGGCGGGGTGTAATTTTGATCCGGACGGGCGGGACGAGCGCGTCGCCATCCCTGCCCCTGAGCAAGGTGACGACTTGCAAACCTCGTCCTGGGAGCTTGATCTGCATCAAAGCGGACCATGTTCAGCTTGCTAAGCTTATCGGTTAGCTGGGTCTGCGTGTTTTCGGGAGAATAGAGATGCGTACGCACTACAAGCCTCTGGATCCAGGCTTTGTATTGGGGCAGCCAGATTTGGATTGGTTGCGGGTTGCGAATGCTCGGATGTATGACAGTTTCGTCCAGGTCACCGACGAATGGCAGGCCTTTGTGGGTCGCCGTGTGGAAGCAGATCTGCACCTGTGGCAAGCCCTCGCGCGCGCGAAGGCGCCTGAAGCACTGTGGTCGGTCTACGGCAAATTCTGGCAGAAGGCCTTTGAGGACTATTGGAATGAGTATCTGGCGCTCGGCCAGCTCTATGCGGAGGTCGTCACCTCCCGCACATCCGGCCCGCAGCAGTGTTCGAAGGGTGGATTTCTCCACGCCAAAGCGGCTTAGCACGTCCGCGGTGTAGAAGGCCGAACTGCAGCCCTTAACCGAGCGAGCGACACCAAACCGTGGTTGTGCTGCCTTCCAAACCATACGCGAGTGGCTCTCGCACGCCGGTCCACGGCACCGGCTGCGGCTGGATGTGGCCAACCACACAGGGGAAACTCGCCTATTGTTGGTGCGGGTTGCCGTCCCAGGCCGATGCCGTGGCTGGAGCAGACTGCGGTGGAGCCGGCAGTGTCTGCCAAGGACCCATCATCATGCCAAAACGGTAATTCCACCGCGAGAAAAAATCTTCCGCAGCGAAGGTGGGCTATTTCTTGTGGGAACGTCAACCGCGGCTTTCATTTCTCGTCCAGCAGCGCTGGACTTCGTCGTCGACCTCGGCGTGTCTGTGCTCCTGAGCCGACAGGTGGTCGATATCGGCGCCGGTGGTGTCGGATAGCGCAGTGCCAATTGCTCTAAGTCAATGCCACCCCATACGCACGCATGAATAGTGTCATTCCCCTTTGCATTCGATAGGAAAGGAGCGAACTATGCCAAAGACCGAAATCACAAACCCCGGCGAAACGTCGGTTGGTCGTCCGCGGGACATCTTTTCGGCGATGCGCGATGAGATGGACCGCATGTTCGGCCGCTTTGAACGCGATTGGGCTTTTCCGAGCCTGTTCGGCCGCGAGGGCCGGACCGCCGACTTGCTGCCCGAGCTGGACGTCCGCGAGGGCACCAATTCCATTACCATCGAGATCGAGCTACCTGGTGTGGAGGAGAAGGACATCTCCGTCACGCTGGCTAACGGTGTCCTCACAATCAAGGGCGAGAAGAAGCTGGAGAAGCAGGAGAAGAGCGAGAACTACCATGTGACAGAGCGCAGCTTCGGCAGCTTTCAGCGCTCGCTGCGTCTCCCAGATATGGTCGACGATAGCAAGGTCGAAGCCAAGTTCGACAAGGGGGTGCTCAAGGTGACGGCAGCCAAGAAGCCGGAAGCCGTTAAAGGGGAGCGCCGCATCGCGATCAGCAAGAGTTAAGGGTAGAGAATGGCGGCCCGTCGAGGCCGGGCCGCCTCCAACTGCGGTAAGGATGCCGAGAGTGTGCGCGCTCAGCCCTCGATCGATTTCGCCGACGCGACCGTGTGCTGACCGAAGCTAAGCCAGCCCCTGGCGCTTCAAGGTGTCCTTCAGTTTCCGGGGAAGCTACTTTGCGGTGTCTTGACGAGGTCCTGTGCCAGCTCTGCCGTCACCTTGCTCAGGATGCTTTTGGGTAGCATCTTGCGCAGATCGCCCAAAGTTGAGGGCGGCGCTAACATAACAAGGTGGTCGAACCGCTTTTCCGCTAGCTTGACCTTGGTGACGGCACCGAGGCTCACGGTGCGGGTCGGACGAGTGCTATTTAGCATGTCGCGCAACGGCCCTGAGGCTCGCATGCGCGCCCGGGACGGTCGGTTAGGATGTCGCGATTGGCCGGCAGGTTGGCCGAAAACGTCATCTCTTCCACGGGAGTGAGATCGGGGTGGTTTGCCTGGGCCTCGAATACGCTCGCGTGACCTCCGTCGGCAATAAGCACCCAACTTTTGCCGGCCCTGTTACCTTTGACCTCGGTCAACAAGGATTATTCCGAGCGCCCCGCTCGATTTCCTCGACGCTGCCCGCGCCTGGATGCTTACTGCTTGGACGCAAGAGTGCAGGACAGAAAGTCGCGGACCCAAATTCATGAACTTTGCAGCGCACGGCGATACCTTGTTTTGATTGCGAGGGGTCCGTGCCGCCAAGCGCTGCATGGCACACACAGTCAGTACGGATATCGGCGCGGTCCGATAAAGCCAAAAGGTCTTTTGATGCAGATCAAGGCGGCGCCGTAGCTCATCATCGATATTTGCCGAGCGAAAACCCCGAGCGGACGAAAGTATCTCGATGCGCCTCTGACGCTTAAAACGAGACATTCTTCGCCGGCAAGCCATACGTTACGAAGCCATGTTTAAGCATGTCCTGATCGCCACCGATGGATCGGAGCTAGCGCAAAAAGCGGTAGCACTGGGTTTCGCCTTAGCCAAAGCCCTCGACGCTAGAGTGACCGCCGTCACCGTCACGGATATTTATCCGACGGGGCCGTATTCTCCGATTCCCTTGCCGTCGATGGTCGAGCACTACGAGGCGGCGGCGGCACTGAAGTCAGCCAATATATTGGGGTCGGTGAACGATGCCGCAGCAAAGCTTGGTGTCACCTGCGCGACGATGCACGTAAAGGACCAGACGCCGGCGGAAGGGATCCTGGACGCGGCAAGGCAGAATGGGTGCGATTTGATCGTCATCGCTTCGCACGGCCGGCGTGGGATGGCACGGCTCCTGCTAGGGAGCCAGGCCCAGAAGGTCGTGACACTGAGTCCCCTGCCGGTCCTTATCTGCCGCTGAATGACGAACCAAACCTCTTTGCTTGCTACTGGCGTTGCTGCTCGTTTTTGCGTGCTTTTGGCTCGGAATACTCGTTCACGGTTTGGAATGCACCATTTTCTGCTCGACCGCCGCACCCTGGCGCAGGTCGTGGCGGTCTTTCGCAAAGCGCTCGACGTCGTCGATGACGTGCTGAACCAGAGTGCGAAGCTCGCGGCTGGTTTCAACCAAGTCAACGTGATTGATGGTTCCAATTGTTGCGTCAGGATCGACCGTCGAGATTTCGATGCGACGAACATCGTGCTGCTGCACAACCACGTTGCAGAGCAGCATAGAACCAATGTTTTCGTCGGCCTCGAGCGCTTGGCGCGCTAGTGGCAGGCTGCAGGTACAGAGGACGTGGTAGGGACGGAAATCGACCGCAAGATGACACTTCATGGCATCGCGCAGGTCGATTTCCGCCAGGATTGCGAGGCGGTGGTAGTTCAATGCCTGCCTTGTGGCGTCAACAGCGTCCTCAAAATTCATCATCACGACTCTCGAGAAGTAGTGCATCTGTGGCTCCTAGTCACGAATCTGCGATGGGCGTTTCTTCTTCCGATGGAGGCCGCCTGGCCGAAGCATCGTCACGAGCCTTGGGGCGCAGGCCTTGCCTGTCGGTCGTTCCTTCCTACAATGGGCGAAGGACGAGCCTCGGGTTGAGCTATCGAGAACGTCGTCGGCGCGCACCGAATACGCGGTAAAGGGCGTGGCGAACTCAGGCATCGTGTCTCTGCAATAGGGCAAATGCGGCGTGGTGGTTTTGATATGGCTCAATCTTGTGCCTGCGAATCTGTGCCAGGTTTGTGCGCGTGGCGGCTTGGTGCTTTGCGGCTCTCAAACTTGCGCGAGAAACGAAAGAGTGGGAGAGCCGGCACTCATTTACCCGATCATTGCCGTGGCCTCAGTGCGCCGCAATCTGCGAGGAGGCTGCGCCGTCAGCGGCAGATCGTTGTGAGCTGACCTGATGTGGGCAGGCACCGAGCGGGTGGGCGATCCGTGAGAAGTGGTTCTCGCGATCCTCCTTCTCAAAGCGATTGTCAGGGTTTCCGGGGCTAGGACATTAAGGCGCCCAAGTGATGCTTGCCGTATCGTTGAGCCGTCGAGAAAGGACGTTTTGGGCCGTCCGTTTGATGCGGATCAAGAGATGCCAACCATTTTCGCGTTAACTTGGCCGCGCCATGGATCGATTGGTTAAGTCTTGGCACCGGAGAGCCTTGCGATGTCTTACAAAACCATACTGATGCATTGCAATGACCAGCGTCGTCTGGCGCGTCTTCTCGCCCCCACAATTGCATTTGCCGACAGGTTTCAATCGCACGTGATTGGCCTTTCGGTAGTGCCGCCGATATCGGTCATTACGCCGGGCGCCGTCGGCGCCCCTCCCATAGTCTTCGACGCGCACCGCGAACGCTATCAGCAGGAAAATTCCGCTATGCGGCGGCAATTCGAGGAAGCGACTGCGGCGAAGTCTTTCAGGGCGGAGTGGCGGGATGCAGACGCTGGGTCGTTCCCCGTTGTCGGGGTCGTGCTTGAGCACGCACGCGTTTCGGATCTGGTCGTTGCCAGCCAAACCGACCACGAGTGGCCAGCGAGCGGATGGCTCGATGTTGCTGACCTCGTTGCAGTAGGAAGCGGCCGTCCAGTGCTCATAATTCCAAATGCGTCGCAGCTGACCCATATCGGCACTCGCGTTCTGGTGGCCTGGAACGGGCGTCGCGAAGCCGCGCGCGCGGTCTTCGACGCACTGCCAATTCTGAAGCGCGCCGAGGTCACAAAAGTGGTCTGGATCGATCCGCAATCAGGTGGTGAACCGGAGCGAACTCTTGACCAGGACATTTGCGAGGCTTTGTTCCGCCATGGTGTAAGGTGCGACAAGACAAAACGCGTGACCCCGCGGGACGGGGTGGGGCCGACGTTGATGGCCCAAGCGGAGACTTTCGGTGCCGACCTGCTGGTAATGGGCTGCTATGGCCACTCGCGGTTGCGTGAGTTCGTATTCGGAGGCGCCACGCGCCACTTTCTGAAGAACATGAGCGTGCCCGTCTTAATGTCGCACTAGGACGGGCCTACCAGAGACTTGTCCAGTCGGCTGCGTCGGGCTCGAGTAGAGCTCAATCCGTGGCGGTTTCTGGGAAGGGCACATGCGAAACGGAACGGAAGGGCGACGCTCGAACGCCCCAAGCAGTCTTGTGCGCTTGCTAGGCCCAGGCCTCGTCACCGGGGCAGCCGACGATGATCCTAGCGGCATTGCTACCTATTCCCAGGCTGGCGCCCAGTTCGGCTATGGCCTTTGCTGGACCATGTTCCTGACGCTGCCGTTCATGGCGGCAATACAGATCATAAGCGCGACCATCGGCTGGCAGACACGCCGAGGGTTGGCCCACACCCTGGCTCAACACGTGCCGTCGGCGGTGCTCTATGGCCTGGTCGCGCTACTGGTGTTGGCCAATACCATCAACATCGCCGCCGATCTCGCCGCTATGGCGGAAGTCCTGCGCCTTGCCGTTGGTGGGCCCGTGCTCGCCTACGCTGCCGCCTTTGGGCTCGGTTGCCTGACAGCCGAGATCTTCATTCCCTATCACCGTTACGCGGGCTATCTCAAGTTTCTGACGCTCGTCCTGCTGGTGTACGTGGCCAGCGCTTTCAGCGTGCAGGTGCCCTGGAGCCGCGTGATCGCGTCGACCCTGGCTCCCGTCCTCCTGCCCGATCGGGACTATCTACTGACTATTGTCGCCGTATTTGGCACCACCATCAGCCCTTATCTCTTTTTCTGGCAGGCCTCTCAGGAAGCCGAAGAATCCGAGCTCAGCTATCGTAACGCGCTTGGCAATGGCGACTTGCCCCCCGACCATTCCTTTTCACACATCTCCTTGGATACCTGGGTCGGGATGGTGTTTTCAAATATTATCGCCTTCTTCATCATCGTGACGACCGCCGCCACGCTCCATGCGAACGGTATCACGCGAGTCGAAACCGCGTCACAGGCGGCTGAAGCGCTGCGACCGATTGCGGGGGAGTTGACCTTCGTTTTGTTCGCCGCCGGCATCATCGGCACCGGCTTGCTCGCCGTTCCGGTCTTGGCCGGCTCCGCCGCATACGCGGTGGCGGAAGCATTCGGCTTGCGGGGTAGCCTCGAGTTGCCAGCCAGCCGAGCGTTGGGATTCTACGGCATCGTTGGCGCAGCGACCCTTGGCGGCGCGGCGCTTGCCGCGACACGGATCGATCCCATTGCCATGCTGTTCTGGAGTGCGGTGATCAATGGCGTCGTCGCGGTCCCGATCATGATTGCTGTCATGCTGGTGGTCTCCAAGGTCAGGGGGAGAGGACTGTTTGCACTCCCCGCGTGGCTGGTTGTGCTGGGCTGGCTGGCATCCGCGCTGATGGTTGCTGCGGTTGGTCTCTTCTTAGTCTCTGCGCTCAAGGAATCCTCGTGAGGTCGACTTTATCCAACAGTGAGAGCGGGTTTCTCGATGTCTCAGCGCGCCGAACTGGAATGGGTAATCTCGCGCGAGATTTTTGTTGCGCCGATCGTGCGGCCGACCAGAGACCCGTGCGCCGTGGTTCAGAGCGAAGTAGGGCAACCGCCCCCCTCTAACATTCGACTCGTCGGGGACAACGCCGATTTCACGGTCGGCGGTCGGGGTACGTGTCCACGCCTTAGCGCAGCACAGGGCCGTATGCGCGATCTCCCCTAGTCTAGGGACGCTGATGCTGGGTGCTGGTTTTGGGACCTGATCGCGCTTGCTTGCAATAAAACGCTGGCGATTGAAGCTCTTGGCCTTCTCTAAACGGTGAAAAGGGTTGCGGCACGGCTTTCTGCGCGCAACCCTGTGCGCCTGCCATCAAGTGCGACTGCAACCTGCGGGATTGATCAGGGTCAATACGACGCGAACCTTCGTGGTGCAAGGTGTGTCATGGCGATGCAAAGGGGGAGCCGCAATGTCATACCTTCCGCCACGACATCCAGCGCATGCGGCTCACGATAGATGTGGTTGCCCTTTCGACGGCCCTCCCTCCCTTAGCGCAAATAGGCGCACCTTAGGAGCAGATCGTGTGTTGCGCAGATTGGGCGGTGCGCGCTGCATGAGGCGGACTAGCAACCTCGGAGGACTCGCCATGCCTGCTCACAGGGGATTCACGCGCGCTCGACGTCTACTGTGCGTCCTATTTGGTCTCGTCGTAATGAGCGGTGCAAGCCTTTCTAGTTCGATTAGGGCCGAGGAGATGCCGGATCCCCCGTTGACGCGGTGCAACTCAATCGTGAGCTTTGACAAGCGACTCCTGATGGAGCAATGGGCAATGCCAGGGCATTGCGACAGACCCGTGCGGACGCGCGTGACCGATCAATTCCTCGGTTTTTCATGCTTCCAGCTCTCCCCTGAACGTATCGGCTGCAGGCCTTTCATGCCCAGGCTGGACAGCCGAGCCTTCGATACGGCCAAGGTTTTCCGATGCGTGGATGTCGCAGTGATGGACGGCGATGGCGGGATTGAGATCAAAAGATTACGTGAATGGGCCGCTCCGCCAAAGCAGTGCGAGTGGGATCCCTCCGCTGGCGTTTTGGCGATGGAAGTTGACTTCGAGCACAGCCAGGTTTGTCTGGCCGCCTTCTGCATCGACATTAATCGCTTGTCGGCAATAGGTATGACGCGTTTGAGGCGTCTGATCACGAGCGCCTTAGAGGAATTGAACCTTCAGGCTGAAGCGCCCAGACCCACTGATGTCTATCCTGCCCAAATAGGATTGCCCTGACTGCGGAGCCTACGCCTAACCACCACCGACAGGTTGGTGACTTGCAGGCTGGTGACTTGGCTCGAACCGAGCCAACGCGCAGCCCTGGCGCTTGCTGACCACCGGCCTCATCAGGTTCTCGGGCCGGCAGAACGGGCTCGAGAATGCATCGCTGCCCGCCGAAGGGTAGCGAACGAGCTGGAACTCCTACACGATCGGCTCGTGCCGCCATGGTCCCAGCTCGCGCTCGCTGTGACGGTCCCTAGACGAGTGCCGGTACTTCGTAGCGCCGCATCATCTCGTGGTCTTCATGCGAGAGGATGTGGCAGTGATAGACGAATTCCCCGGCGCGATTGAAGTTCGGGGTCACGCGCGTGATCTGGCCGGGATAGGCGATCACGGTGTCCTTCTTTCCGGCTTCATAGGCGTTGGGGGAGACCTTGTTGCCCAGCAGCTTGGGTTTGCCGACGACGCGAGCACCGGTGGAGCCGTCGGAGTTGGTCTTGTCGGCCGTGGTGATGGTGAAGTCCTCGCGGTTCAAGATCTGAAAATCGACCAGATGCATGTGGATCGGATGTGCGTCGGCGGTGGTGTTGTGGAATTCCCAGACCTCCTTGCTGCCGACGCGTGGTTTTTCCGTGATGGGATCGCTGTAGACCAGGGTGCCCTGGTCGAGCGTGCCGAGCATTGTCTGCAGCCGGCCAAAGGAGTTGGTTCCCTCATACATCAAGATCTTGCGGGTGGCCGCCGCGCCGTTGGCGGTGGCCGGGGATAGTGGGGATGTCTGGTAGACGCGCAGTGGTGTCCCAAGCGCTACGCTCGCGTTCGGGATGGTCTGATTGCGCGGAACCACATCGAACGCCAAGACGCGATCGGTCAAGCCGGGTGTCGGGGCCACGTAGTCAACGCCGTCCGGCACTTGTCCGGTAAAGGGTGTGGCGGCATCGTTCCACAACAGCAGGCGGGTTCCGACCGGTACGTTGCTGAAATCAATGATCACGTCGTAGCGCTCGCCGGGACCGATCAATAGTGTGTCCGCTTGGTTTATGCCATTGGCACTGCCATCCGGAAGGGGCGGCGTCTGAAAACGTGCGAGGGCTGGTTCATTCAAAAGACCCAACTCGGTGCCAATGACAAGCAGCGGCAGGGTTGGACCTGTCGGTGTTGATGGTGAGCCGCCGGACTGGCGTTGGACCTTCAAGGCATAGAACCGGGAATCTGAGGCATTTAGAATACGGAACCGGTACTTGCGCTGTTCCACGACCTGTCGGGGCCAAGCCGAGCCATTAACGAGGATCACATCACCGAAGAATTCGGGTAGATGCGTCGGATGCGGTAAATCAGGGTTCTCCGGGTCTTCCGAGGGATAGAATAGCTGGCCATTCTGATCAAAGGTGCGGTCCATCAAAGCCAAAGGAATCTCATACGGGTATTTTGGTAATACATTGGCGGCGCGAAGCTTATCCTCGTTGGCATCGCGAATGAAATAAAAGCCCACCAATCCCATGTAGACGTTCAAGCGCGTAATGCCGAGAACATGGTCGTGGTACCAAAGGTGCGCGGCCTCCTGATCGTTCTGGTAGTGATAGGGTTTGGCAAACAATCTGCCCCTGAACAGATCGTTGGGCGTGAACCAGGCCTCCGGCAAACCATCGGAGCGCGTTTCCGAGCGCGCGCCGTGCAAATGCGTGACAAGGGGCACCGGTGCCAGGCCGCCAAGCGAACCGGGATTGGCCCATTCCAAGGTGGTATCGACCGGCATCCGGTTCGGCACACCGTCGAGGCCATTGACGTAGGTCACGGTCAGTGGGCGCCCGCGATCGACCTCAAAGGTCGGGCCGGGCAGGGTTTCCAGGCTGCTTTGGTCGAGGGCGTAGCCCCAAAAGCGCGTGGCCAGCGGCGCACCGTTCGGACGGTTGAGGCCGAGGGAACCGATTGTTTCCCTAATGGTGAGCTTCACATCGGTGCCGGCGCTCGGGCGTCGTACCCCGGGAAAATTGGGGTTGAGCGGGTTCAGGAGCGCGTTGGCGAACTGACGAACGGCGCCGGCGTCAAAGGGCGGTGACGGTCGCAGGCCGAGGGGGTGGCGCCGCCGGATCAGGGCTTGCGCCGACTGGCCTCCGGTCGCGCTCAAGGCAACGAGTGCGCTCGTCGATTTCAGGAAAGTGCGCCGCGTAAACATCTGGGCCTCCCGGTGTCATATCGTTAAAAAAATATGGAGAGATTTTTTTGTTGGTAAGCGACTAAGGTAAGTAATTATCTCCGGACCAATGACCGATTTAATCGTTGGCCAATTCACTATCATCAGTAAGGGTTGGGGAATCCGTTTTATAATCAGAAAGGCCAAAACCATGCTGCCGCAGTTTTGCGCCGCCGGCGTAGCGTTGGTCCTGGGGTTTAGCGTTGCAATGCAGACGCGGCCCGCGTTCGCCCACAGTGGGCACGATCACGGCGATCGCAGCGCAATCAAGAGATCGGTTATCGAGCCGCGCATTCCCCGCACGATCCTCGTGCGTGATGATGGTGCCAAGGTCGACATCGGCACGGAGCTGGAGCGGCAGGGGCCGATCTACCTCAACTTCATCTATACGAGTTGCGGCAGCGTCTGTCCGGTCTTGAGCCAAACCTTTTCCGTATTGGCCGACAGGCTGGGGCCGGAACGGAGCAAGGTACGCATGATCTCGCTATCGATTGATCCCGAGTACGACACGCCGTCGCGACTTGCGGCCTATCGGCAGCAATTCGGCGCCGATGCGAGCTGGCGTTTCTACACGGGCAGCCTCGAGGCCAGCGCCGCGATGCAAAGAGCCTTTGGCGTTCTCAGCCGTGACAAGATGAACCATCCGGTTGCCACTTTTTATCGGCCAGCGGCCAATCGCGCCTGGGTGCGGATTGACGGGTTCGCCAGTCCGGAGCAGCTGGAAGTGGAATACCGCTCAAGTGGAAGCCAATAGTTCGCACTCCGGCAGAGCAGGAACGTCGATACCGGGCACGCCGTCCCGCGCGACGGACGGGACCTGTCGCCAGCGCCACAGATGAAAAACAGGCGCCTGCCGTGGGCTTCCGGACGCGCCACCTCGGCGCAATAGGGCAATATCCACGACTGCCTCGAGCGCAAACCTCACGCCGCCGGCCATGACGACTTCGGAGCGAACACTGAAGGTATTGCGTGTGGAAGGGGCAATAAAATGGGCAGGCAGGTCGGAGGCGCTGTCGTTGAACTGCAAATCTGATCCCGCATCGCTTGCGGGAATTGGCGTGTCGCCGCGTCGCAGAATTTCGATCAGTCGTCGCGGCGCAACCAGGGGGTCGACGCCGTCCTTGCCCGAATGGGCGGTAACAAAAGGTGCCAATCGTGCCAGGAGCTCGGCGTCGATACCGAGCACTTGATCGAGTTCCTCCACCGCCGCGAATGGTGCGTTCTTGGGCCCCTGGGCCCGACCAGCGGCACGATATTCGGCTTCTTCGGCGCCTTTGGCTCGCTTGATGTTATCGCCGTCCCTGTAGTCGAGAATGGCATCGACAAGCGCGTCGGCTCTTGCGCCTTCCACATCGAGACCAAGCAACAGCGCGCGCAGGAGACGCTCGCCGGCGAAGTTCAGGTCGATTTTGCCGCCCTCGTCTTGCGCCTCAGCGACGATGAGGTTGTTGTCGAGGCGACAGCCGAAGGCTTCACCGCCTATGGCAAAACCGCGATGCTTGCCGTTTGGGTTGGCGCGGAAGTCAAGCAGCTTGAGCGCCGCCAGGTTGATGCCGGCCGCTGCCAGCGCCTTTGCCCGCGCGGACTCAACCGCGACCGCGCTTGCCCTGACCTGAGCGCTTGTCACTCTTGCAAACAGCGCAGCCGCCAGGGCCAGCAATCCGACCGCAGCTATGACAACGAGGATGGCAAAGCCGCGCTCGCTTCTGCAACGAGCGAAACGGGGAACGTAGGCGAAGGGCGCCATGGTCTGGGCACCTCACCGGTGGGTTCGCGCCGCACGCGGGCAAGCCTCGGGATCGATCATCAGTATCGGGCGGCAGGGAAGTCTGCTGCCCCTCCTTCTTCAAGGCGCTTGGTTTCGCGCGGCAATAACCGCCTGCAGGCGATTGCGCACGCGCATTTTCTTGAAAAGCTGCGTCAGATAGACCTTGGTGGTGCCGACGGTCAGTCCCAGCTTGTTGGCGATCTCCTGATTGGTATAGCCCTTGGTGATGTGGTCGAGGAGCTGCTGCTCTCGATAGCTGAGCGCGCCTTGCACTTTCGCCGCCCGTTTAGGGAGCAGCGTTCCGCCGATGAGCAATCGTGCGGCCAGTTCGGCGGTGACATAGGGTGCGCCATCGTTAATGGTCTTCAGGGCGCCGATAAGTTCGAGGCCGCTCACACCTTTGAGAATGTAGCCGTTGGCACCGCTTGCCAGCGCGTTGGAGACGCTTAGCACATCGTCGAGCGTGGTGAGCACGACGCATTTGATCCCCTGTTTGACGAGTTCGGCGAGGATGGCGCGGCCCTTAGGGATGGCAATGTCGAGTATGAGGACGTCCGGGCGCAGTTCGTCGGCGAGCCGTCGTGCATCCTCTGCCGTCATTCCCTCGCCCACGCATTCCATGCCTTGCGAGCGCGCGATGGTGCGAATGACACCCTGCCGAAAAATCGGGTGGGCGTCGATGACGACGATGCGCATCGGTTGGCTCACGATCGGTCGCTCCCTTCGCCGATCCAGAAGTTTGCTACGATGGTCAGGTGCTGGTCAGAGTGCGGCCGCACCGATATCCCGCCGCCGAGGGCCTCGAACCGATGCCGCAGGGCTTCGCTACCACTCTCGATGGCATCCGCGAGGCGGGCAGCCTGCGGCTGCAGATGGCAGATGAGCTCCATCTCCAGCCGGTCGTCTTCAGATTTGGCGCAGACGTGCACTTTGCATTTTGCGAGTGCTGGAAGACCCGACCCAATGCCTCCTCGATGAATTGGTAGAGGCAGCTCTTGAGCGCGTAAGGGGCGTCTTGCGGCAAGCCGCGAAACTCGCAACTCACGACGCTACCCGTGCGTGCTTCGTGCAGACATATGGCCGTGCCGATGACGTCGGTCAGCGGTAGCTCCTGCAAATCCGATGGGGTCAATCCGGTGGATACGCCGCGGATTTGCCGCATGCAGTCATTGAGGGCCGCACTGATGGCTGCGACGTCTTCGCCTAGCTTGTCGGGAGACTCGCGCAAAGCATCGAGCCGCAGCTGCGCGAAGGCGATCAGCTGCAAGGGGCCGGCACCTAGTTCCTTTTCGACGCGGCGCAGATTTTTTTCGTTGCTTTCCAGGACGCGGCGGTTGGCGCGCCAGACCCGTTTACGGAGCAGCGTGTCCTGCACCTGCTGGCGCGCCAATTCACCGATTTGCCGTTGCAAGCCTCCCGTTAGACCGAACAGGGTGAGGATCAGGCCGATGGCGCCGGCGGCTAACACGGCATAGCTGGTATATTGGGCGGTCCTTATTTCCTGCATGAGATCGACCGCCAGCTCGGATGTTTCAGCAAGGGCGATGATCTTGTTGGTGCCGGTCTGGCGGACGGGCGCGTAGATTTCGAGGATCGGCACCTGGAGCGCGCGTTCGTCTTCTTCGTCGTCGCCTTCGAGCCCAAGGCTGGCGACGACGTCGCCTGCGAAGGCACGGTTGCGGGCGGGCGTGGAGGGATATTGCCTGCCAACCAGTTCTCCGCGGGTGCTGAAGACGATCTGGTCTGCCAGCCAAATCCGGAAGGCGACGACGGGCTTGCCCGAAGATGCTGGCGACATCAACTGCTCAAGCGCGGCGCGGTTTTTTTCCGACAGAGAAGGTTTGACCGCGAGCTCCTGCACGAGGGGCACCACGACGCTGTCCATGTAGAGCGCCGTGCTGGCGGCGGCCCTATTGGCGAATAGCTCTTGAATGTGCTGGGCCACCACCAAACACGCCGTGACGGTCGCCAGAACGATAGCGAGGGATACCGAGGCGGTAAGCTTGTGCGCGCGGCTGCGAGCCCGCCACCATTGGATGATCGACATCACAAAGGGCAGGGCGGCCTGAGGAACGGTATTGGCAGTCATAGCACCGCACTACGACGCAATCATTTCGTCTCTTGCATACGACAAACGCGACATTTCGTTATCAGACCAAGGTTAACTAATGCGCTCCGACCTTGTTCGGGGAGCCTTACACCTCAAGCAAGCCATCGCCGTTGCTGCCTCCAACCTTTAGCCCCGTGTGGCTTGGGGGCCTCCTCTAATGAGGAAGGATCACCGGCCAACCGTTCGAGTTCGCGCGCGTTGCAAATCGCAATTCCGCGCCGGGCAACGCGTTTGATCACACCCGCAGCCTCCAGGCGGTTTAACTGGCGGCTCACGGTTTCCAGGCGCAAGCCGAGGTAGTCGGCTATTTCGGCGCGCGACAGCGGCAGCTCGATCGCCAGCGGCGGTTGCACGGCGCCGGCGGCACCCGCGTCCGGCGCCAGCCGGCGCGCAATCAGTACCAGCAACGCGGCGACCCTTTCCTTGGCGCTTTTGCATCCCAACAGCAGCATCCATTCGTGCGATGCATCGACCGCATCCAAGGTGCGTTCCAGAAGCTGCTGTTTCAGGTCCGGCTGTTCGGCCAGCAAGTGTTCGAAGTGGCGTCGGTTGTAGCAGCAGAGCTGCACGTCCGTTGCCGCTTCCGCCGCATAAGGACTCGTGGTCTTGAAAGGCCGCCCCAAAAAATCCGATGGGAACAACAAGCCAACGATCTGTTGTCGGCCGTCGGGCAAGGACTTGGTGAGCTTTACGACCCCGGCTAGGATGGTTGCACACCAAGCCTCAGGCGTCGACAGGCCGGCAATCAGTTGGCCGGCGGAATAGCGCTTGCGATAGGACAGGCGATTGAGCTTGGCTAACTCCTCAGGGCTTAGCGCCTTGCAGAGCGCCTTGTCTTTGACGGCACAGTCAAGGCAGGCCTTTGGTCGCTGCATCGTACGTTTTTCTGCTCGAGGTTGCTTTGGTGCCAATGTGCACGCACTTGGCGGCCGTTGGGCTTGATTCAGATCAAACCGGAAAAGAGGCGCTCCCGCGATGGGAAGCTCAGGCCCAGGCCTTGGTGCCGGCCATTGACTGAGGCGTCGCGGCGCTCAGGTGCACACGGGTGTCCTTGGCTGGCTGCATCGGCCGTCGAGGGCTGCGGCACAGTTGCCGGTTGACTTAAATCAAATCATCCGGGGGGTGACGATACCACATTCTCGGCGAGGCGGGGAGCCTCGATGAGGTGCGGTTCGAGCGAGCAACGCTATGTCGGCGCCCGATTTGCAAACCAAGCAACCACCGCCTACTTCGCGCCCCAATGGTGCCGCTAGTCCGCTTCGCATCGTGCTCGTCACCGGTGAGCCGCTCTATCGAGAGGGCATTGAGGTAGCTTTCCGCGCAGCCAGATCTCTGGTCCTCTTGGGCGGAACCACCATCACCGATGCCATTGCGCTGGCGCAGTCCCGAATGGCAGATATGGCGGTCATTGACGCCAGCAACTTCCACGACATGATGGAAATGGCAAAGGCTCTGGCCTTGAGTTGTCCGCAGCTGCCAGTTGTGGCGGTGTTCGAATCGGTAACGGCGGACGAAGTCTGGACAGCGTTCGAGGCCGGGATCCGCGGCTGCGTTCTCAAGGGCGTAGAGGGCGACGAATTCGTTCGCATTCTTGCAAGCATTTGCCAAGGTGCGCCCTATCTACCGCCTGAGTTTGGCGCAGCGATGCTGCGCCAAAGCATGCGCTTGAACGGGGCAACCCACGAGCAAAAGAGGCCCTACGGCCTAACGGCGCGCGAGGAGCAAATTCTGGGGTGTGTCGCGCGGGCGCTTACTAACAAGGAAGTGGCGCGGGAACTGAATATAAGCGAGAAAACCGTGAAGCACTACATGACGGTCATCATGGAAAAGCTCCAAGTGCGCAATCGCGTGGAAGCGGTGCAAAAGGCCAACGCGGCGAAATGGAACGTGGCAAGTTGATGGGTGAGCGTTCGCCTGCAGCGAGGCAATGGTTGCCTTCTAGTGAACCGGTCTATTCATGCGAACCGCCGGTGAAGCCGGGATGCCCCTCAGTCCTGTTTTCCTGGTTTTAGTGACGTTTTTCGAGCCGTCACCCGGCCAAAGCGCCTATTCCAACCAGTACCTAGTCTGACGCAGTAGTACTAGGTGCCCGGCATGCCGCCAGGATTTGAAAAGCCGACAATCGGCGGACATGGGGGCAGCGACGGCGACCCTGTACACGCCAGCAGGAGCCACAGCCTCGATGTTACCCGAAGGTGTAGCAGAAAAACTTTTGATGCTGAGGGACCGCGCATCCCGGCTTCACCGGCAAGCTCCCTTACTGGTGGAGCGATCCGAAGCAAACATGGCACGCATCGAGGCTTAGCAACGGTGTTGGATCGGTTGCTCGCCCATCCACATGATGGCGGCTTTGGCCTGCGTGAGAGCGACGTGCGCGTGATCCAGCAGCGAAGGCAAGTCGAGGAACTCAATGCCGCTGCAGAACGACTTCGGACTGAGCACGAGCACGCAATAGCTCAATGGACACCCGCATCGCAGGTGCTCTCTAGGGTTGAAGCATGGTTGAAGTCCCCGCCACTGGGCACAGTTCTTGAGGACGCACCGGAGCCGAAGGTGGCACTGCAGAAAGGCGAAGACCTGCTTGCCGGCGTGGATCGGCTGCGCCGACGAGCCGGTGAACTTAATACCGAGCTTGCACGCATTGCTGCAGCTCCCATGCCCAGTGCCCATTGCAAACGCCGCGTCCGAGAAACCGTTGAGGCCCTCGCAGTAGTCGGAGGTTACAGTATGTCACTCATGAAGGATCTTCTTCAGCGACCGTTCGATCAGGCGATCACATCAAAATACACGGCAATGAACGGCTTGATCTATTTGGGGCTTGGAGCCGTGTTACTTATTTGGCCCGGAGTGGTGCAGACCATCTTCAGGGACGCGGCGTTCGTTGGAAATGAGGCAGCACTCTTCCGCATAGTGGGTATGAACCTGATGGTCATTGGCTGGCTCTATTTGTTCGGCGGCCTCTCTGGCGGCAGACGGATCGTCGCCGCTAGCGTATTCGACAGAGTGGTGCTTGTTCCCTTGGTGCTCGTACCCTTGGCCATCGCGGGAGTTTTTCCTCATACTCTGCTAGCCGTTGCGGCTCTCGACCCAACGCTCGCCCTGGGCGCCTGGCTGCTTCTTCGATCGGACGGCCCTCGATTTCGCTCGACCGCCGGGACGCCTTCACTGTAGCTCTCGGAATTGTCGCCGATGCCCAATGCGCCCTCAGGTTTCGGAGAAATGCCCGTCGAATATGGAAGTGGGGCGGACAGACACGCCAGCGTCGAGCATCACGAAACGACAGCGGACGGCATCACTCGGCCAGCACGACAGCTAATGGGCCGCCTGCAGCAAATGCACTATCACGAGTTGCCGCCCCGTTTTTTGTCAGCACACATTCCGGGGGTATGATCGGCCTCGAACGAAGGGGCATCATGACCGGTATCGGTTTTCTCGGTGCGGGGGTGATCTTCAAGGGGGGGCTAGGTTTCTCGAGCTGACCCGATCGCGAACTAGTCCATGCCAGCGCCGCCGGGTGCTCGAATAATCTGTTCGTATTCGTACAGACGTGATAGGCTGCCACCTGCGGGCCAATCTCGCGCACTGCGCGACTATAGACAGAGAACATCCCGGCAAACGCCGGCCGCCCTGTACGTCAAGCCATCTCGATCTCTAGGTCGCGCTCGATCGCGATAGGGCTGGGGACTGCAAGTTTGGGGGGATGTCGCGGCATGAAGGTTCTCGCCGCAGATGGGTATATTTTGTGTTGCGGTCTAGTGCGAACGCTCCAATTGCTCCGGGAAGACGTTTGCGTCACTTCCGCTGACAGCATCGACGAGATGCTAACACTTCTACCCGGATTGCCTGATCTCGACCTTGTGGCGCTCTGTGCAAGCATGCCCGAAATGCAAAACTTCGCGGGATTGAGACGGTTGGTCGAGAAGCTTCCCGACGTACCCGTCGTTGTCACGTCGCCCAGCGAAAGTAGCACGCAGATTGTCGCCGCCATTCGCAGCGGCGCGAGAGGTTACTTTTCGCCTTCGACGAAGGCGTGCGTCCTCCGGCATGCTTTGCCGCTTATCCTGTTGGGGGAAATCTATATCCCGGCCTCTGCACTTCGCCTCAACCACGGAGACGCGCTGCTGCGACCCGAAGGGCTGGCACCGTGGATGGGGGATGCTGGTGGTAAGCTCACGTCGCGCCAGTGCGAAATTATGGTCATGCTTGGGGAAGGCAAATCCAACAAGGCAATTGCGCGTGAGATGAGGGTTCTTGAAGGCACGGTCAAGCTTCACGTTAGGGGGATCCTGCGCAAACTTGGCGTCAAGAACCGGACCGAAGCAGTTCTCGCAGCCGCCCACGGCGGCTACTTGTCCGAACGCGACCTCATCAAATGGGGGATCATGACCACCAGTGGCGTGCTGGTTTGTAAAGAGGCGTTGAGCCCGTCGAACGATGTCGCAGCGCTCGGCAATCCCCCACCTCGCGTAGGAACGTCATAGGAAAGGGCCGTCCAGTTCTGGAATGGCTCGAAGCGTTTAGCCTGCCGGTGGCTCGCCCACAAAGAGCGTCAGGGGTTGCCGTGATGGTGGCCTTCGGCGGGGCTTGGAAGTGTGGTTTGGGCGGCCTTGGGGGCTGCAGCGTTTGCCACGCGACAGGTGTTACCCGCACCCGGTAACCTCAGGGTCGCTCCACCCCCAAACCGCTTCCCACGCCCAGCGTTTGGAGGTCAGACAGCGCGCCCGGCGACTAAGGCCCTCAGCGGGCGGCCGTGCGCGCCGGCGCCGTCTGTCCGCACACCCAGAACCTCGATCTTGCCGCCAGCGACGCGTCGGGGTCTCAGTCCAAGCTAAGTGCCCGTGAAATGGGCCTTACAGGACGTATGCTACCGGTCTATTCAACCGGTTTCGCCACGCCTCGCCAACAGCCGGGTCAGCGTGTCAAGGCGCGCCGCCGGTTCACTGTTGAGGTCAAGCGTCCCGGAGGTGCGGCCGGCGCGATCGAGAAGATAGACCTTGATGGAGTGGTCGTAAGTGAAGGTGCCGTCTGGGCCAGGGATTTTGGCATAGAAGGCATCGAAGAGCGCTGCAGACGCCGCGATCTGGCCAGGCGTACCGGTCAAGGCCGTGATGCCCGGATGGAAGGACCGCAGATAAGCTTTGAGCACGTCGGGCGTGTCCCTCGCAGCATCCACGGAAATGAACAGCACCTTCAGACGCTGGGCATCTGTCCCGAGTTCCCCGAGCAGGTTTGACCAGTCGAGCAGCATTGTCGGGCAAACATCTGGACAATGCGTGTAGCCAAAGGCCACGGCGAGCACGCGCCCGGCAAGGTCGCTTGCGGCCAAGCGCACGCCATCCTGGGTTGTCAACGCCAACAGAGGTTCCAGTGAGAGCGGCGTCTGCCGGTTGGGCTGTCGCTGCTCGATGTAGGAGACGAGGTTGGCCGCTTCATTTTCCGAGATGCCCATGGCTGGCATGCGCACAGCCGGAAACTTGGCCGCGAGCGCCAGAGCGATGGGGTCTTTCTGTCTGCGCACTTGCTCGGGATCTGCGATGAAGCGCGTCAGCCATCCCAATTGCCGGCGCTCGCTTACGCCGGCGAGGTCGGGCCCCACCCGATCACCGCGACCGATGCTGTGGCAGCCAGCACAGGCCTTGGCAAACATCGCGTGCATGCTTTGAGCCTCGGCGGGCACCGCCGCGGCTTGCTCGATTTGGCGCGGCAGCTGGGCGGGGGCGACGCGCCAATCCGATTTCATGGAGCGGATGGTCATCGCCAGCCGCGTCAAATCACTCAGTGGATTGTCGCGTTGCCATTCGCCCGTCACACCATTGCCGAGCAGAACCTCGTTGCGGTGTTCGTTCAGCACGCTGCTGCGATCGCCAAGCCGGTCGCGGATGATCTTGATATCTTCGGGCATGCCGGTCAGGAACAGCCACCCTGGACCCGCCCGCATCGCCTCCGCGTACTTTTTTAGGCGTTCGGGCGTGTCGTTTTCCGGGTCGACGCTGATGGTGTAGAAAAAGATCTCGCGCCCGACACTGTCGCCAAGTACGTCCTGCAATTCGGAAAGGCGCGCCGTAGCCAGCGGGCAAATTTGCGTGCACGAGGCATAGAAGAAACTGATGACGAAAATTTTGTCTTTGATCAGGTCCTCATAGAATTGGAACACCTTGCCATCTTGGGTCACCACAGGAAGGTTGGGCACATAGGTCTTGCCCCATCGTCCGGCGCCGGCCGGGGTGGTAGCGACCAGGGCCAGTCCCCAGCTCAAGCCGGCGAACAAAAAGACTGCCGCGCGTCGCATGGTTTTGCTCCCGAGCTAAGGCGCGCGCCGTCCCCAGGGGCGGCGCGCGCTGATTGGTTCGGCTAGCCGTTGTTGGGACCGCCGGAGGTGCCGGTGACGCTCGCGGGCCGCGGATCGCCTTCGGGTAGGATTTCCGGGGTCGTAAAGAAGACGCCATCGGGCGTTGGATTGGGCGTTTGGGTTACGCCGACCTGGACCCCCGCCGCGGCGAGCAGCTGATAGCGGAACAGCATGGCGAAGTCCTCGTGCACCGTATTGTGGCAGTGGTTGACGTAGGAGCCGCCGTACTCGCCGAACTGGACTTGGAACTGGACCGTGCCGGCCGCGTTCAGGTGCCACACGTCCTTGCGCACGAGCCGTTCGGTCGCCGGGATGGCAGCGGAGCCGCGGTTCATGGTGACGCCTTCCTCGAAGTGGAGGTGGATCGGATGGTCCCAGCCGCCGCCGCCGTTAATATAGGTCCAGTGTTCGACCTCACCGGGCTTCGGGATCAGCAGCGAGATCTTATTGGCATTGAACGAGTGAGCGGTTTGGCCATTGATCTTGATCGTCCACGGGAAGGTTGCCGTTTCCGGACAATCGGGCGTGCACTGCCCGGTGGCGGGATCGCGCAAATCGCCGGTGCCTGCCCTGCCGAATTCGACCACCCTGGTGCGCACGGGTGTGACGATGGGGATCTGTTCGGTGAGCACGGCCGGCACCTGGCTCCTGTCATTGCTGCCGCAGCTATTGGCAATGGTCAGCGGCTGACCGGGCATGTCGACGCTCTCTAGCGAGCTCACGACCCGAAACTCCATGATGGCACCGATCGTGGGGTCATCGGACCGACCCGCCAGCGCCTGAGCCAGGCTCAAGTCGTCCTTTGGGCCTCGACCGTCGTCGCGCATGCGCAGCTGATTTACAACCCTGATGCGATCGCCGACGCGGAACCTTGAAAAATCCACGATGATGTCGTAGCGCTCGGCCACGCCTTGGTGATCGAGCGTTGTGAGCACGATCGGGTTCACCACCAAATTGCCGTCGTTGGCGATGAACTGGAAGGGTACCGGCGCCCCGGTCGGACCGGCCAGCGCAAGCTTCCAGAAGCGAGACATGCCCGCCGCCAAGATGCGGAAGCGGTACTTCCTCGGCAGCACCTCGAAGAACGGGGCATAGGCGAAATTGACAAGGGGGAGATCGCCTAGGAAGCCGTCGGTGGTGAAGATGTCGAAGAAATACTGACCGTCAGCGTCGGTGGCACCGTCGGAGATGATCAGATTGACATCAAAATCGACGTTGCCGGAGTCCAGGAGCTTACCGCTGGGCAGCCGCAGATTGACGCCGTCGGTCAGCTCCTCGTTGCCGCGATCGGGGCCGCTGTAGTAGTTGATCATGCCGCCGATATTGCCCTTGTAGACATTCTCGGCGGTGAAGAAGAAGCGGTGGTCGTGCGCCCAGAGCGTGCCCTGAAGTTCACGGAAATCGCCGGCGACATTGACAAGGCCGCCGTTGCCATCGGGTCCCGAGGCCCGCCGGTCCGTGGCGCCGGTATTGATTTTATCGCGCCGCGCCAGCGTTGTGCTCCAGAGATAGTCATAAAAGGTGCCGGGGAAATGGTGGGCGCCGGTGGCACCGTCGCTTTCTGCGCCATTGTGGGCGTTGTGGAAGTGGAGCTGCTGCTCGTTGCGGCCGAAGCCGCCGTTTTCCTCACGGTTGACGGGGGTGTTATTGTAGATGCGGGTTAGCATCGGCTCGCCGTAGCGGCCTTTGATCAGCGGCGGCGGCATGCTCGACTGCCCGACATTGCCGGTGCCATAGGCCCAGACCGCGTTGGGGTTCTGGTCGGGCATGTTCGGGTGGAACTTGGTGCCCGGCGCGCATTGCGTCCACGACATCACGTAGCCAACCTTCGGAAAGAACTCTGCCCAGCGCTGATGCGCGAACGCCTCGCCCGGGGGCCGCCCTTCCATCGGGCCCCTATTGGTCACGGGATTGCGAAACGGATTGTCGGCAACAGGGCCGCCGAAATTGCTGAAGTCGTTGTGATACGACATCCGCTTGGCGTTGGGCTGACCTGCATACTGGCCACCGAATGCGGCGTCCACTTCTCCCTCGCGCGGGGATGGCGTCATTGGCACGGGCGTCTGCAGTCGCAGCCGCGGCATGCGCTGGGTAAACTTCTGCGCCCCGAACAGCGGGCTGCGCGGCGTGCCAGTTGGGATGGCTGCAAAAGCGCTGCGGGCAAAGGGGCTCAGTCCATTTTTGCAGACCAACAGGCCACTGCTGGTGAAAACTCCCCAGCGGATGAGATCGCGCCTCGTGATCTGACCGATCGATCGCGCCTTGACGATCTCGGCGCGATTGTCGCGTGCCCGTTGCGCTTCTCTCTGCCTGATGCGTGATGCCTTCGTCGAGATGTACATGGTTGGTCTCCTTGCCTAGATCCACAGCACGTCTGCTTAGAAAAACCGGAAGTCATCGCTGCCGAGCGCGGCGATCGTTGTGCCCTGGACGGTGAGCACGTCGCCGACCGCGTCAGTGATCAGCACGTTCGCTCCGCTTTGCACCATGGCGGTCTGGAGGGCGGCGAAGTTGGCGAACATGGCGGTCGAGACTTCGATGACGTCTTGGTTGTTATTGACATCGCCGAAGCTCTGAATGAGATCGTTGCCGAAGCCAGGCGCGAACACGAAGCTATCGTTGCCCGCCCCGCCGGCTAGGGTGTCGTTGCCGATACCGCCGATCAGGCTGTCGTTTCCACCGCCGCCTTGCAGCTGGTCATTGCCACCGCGCCCTTCCAAGACGTCGTTACCGTTGCCGCCCTGGAGATTGTCGGCGCCGGCGGCGCCGATGATGGTGCTGGCGTTGTTGCTGGCCTTGCCGGTGAAGCTAGCGGTGCCGGTAAACACCAGGTTCTCGACATTGGCGGCGGAGCTCAGGTCGAAGCTCGCCAAGGACGTGTAGATGGTGTCCGATGCCGCCGTTGCCCTGCTCGCTCACCTTGTCGCCGCTGTTGTCGACGATGTAGGCGTCGTTGCCGGCACCGCCCGCCATATTGTCCTTATTGGCGCCGCCGTCGATGTAGTCATTGCCGGCCGTGCCATTGAGCGTGTTGGCATTGGCGTTGCCGACAATCCGATTTTCCGCGACACCGGTTGCCGTAACGGTGAAGTTTTGCAGGGAAGAGGCGCCGGTCGCATCCGTTGCCCTGACCTGAATGCCATAAGTGTGGTTCAGATCGTTGGCCTGATGATCGATCAGCAGGTTCTCGGCTACCGCGAGCTTGTATTGGCCGCTGGCGCTGTCGAAGACGATCTTAAAGCGCCCGTCGGCATCGTTGCTGAGGGCGAACTTGACGGCCGTGCCCTCGGGGTCGCTGGCACCCAACGCGCCGATCACAAAGCCGTTGGCCGCATTCTCCGCGAAGGTCGCATTGCTGAGCGCGACGTTGACCGGAGCCTCATCGACGTTGGTCAGGTTGACGGTGACGGTTTCGCTGTATGTGCCGCCGAGGTGACCGTCCGAGACCGTGACGCCGAGGTTGAAACTGTGCTGCGCAGCCTCGAAGTCCAACAGCGCCCCGTTCTGGACCTGGATCTGGTTGCCGACGATCTTGAAGGCGCCGCCGAAGTTATTGGCCAGCGTATAGACGAAGCTGTCGGTGCCCGGCACAACGCTGTTGTCGACATCATGCGTGGACAGCGTCGCCACCACGGTGTTGGCCGCCGAATTCTCGGCGAGCAGGAGCGTCGGCGAGGTGAGGCCGTTGAACAGAATGTCATCGGGCGCATCATTGACGTTGTTGACAGTCACCGATGCGGTTGCGCTCGCGAACCTGCCAAGATCATCGACAACGCTGTAGTTGAAGCTCTCCAGACCGAAGAAGTTGGCCGTTGGCGTGTAGCTGAGCTGGCCGTCGAGGCCGAGGGCCACCTGGCCGTGCGCCAGGGCAACCGACGCGCCACCCGCCGTGATGCTGGTGCCGTTGATGGCGAACACGTCGAGACTGGTGCCCGTGTCGTTGGCACGGACGTCGAACGTCACCGAACTGTCTTCGTTCACCGTCGAAGTGTCGTTGACGGCCAACGGACCCGGCACCAATTCGGCGGCGGTCCGCATGCCATCGGCGAAGCTGAACAGCTCGACATTGCTGACAATGTCGGTCAGGCCCAGCGGTCCGCCAGGCGCTGCGGGGTCGATCAGGGTGAAGGTCTGGGTCGCGGTGTCGAAGCTGATCAGGAAGTCGGCGAAGTTGCCGTTGAGGATCAGCGTGTCGCTACCACCGCCGCCGTCGATGATGTTGCTGCCGGCGCCGCCGTCGAGGACGTTGTCGCCGGCGCTGCCGATCAGGGTATCGTCGCCGAGGCCGCCGGTCAGGTTCTCCACGTCGTTGATGAAGGTGAAGACGGTGCCGCCGGCGCCGTCATCGACGATCTGGCCGATGACGTCCTCGAGCACAAAGCTCCCCGACGCCGTGCGGTCGGAAGTGACGATGCCAGTCTCGAGATTGGCGTTGAAGCGGCCGAACTCGCCTTGGAAGGAGAGGGTGTCGATGCCGTCGCCGCCCGAGACGATATCGGCACCAGGCTCGGTCGCGATCAGGTTAGGATCGACGCCAGCGGCAGTCAGGCCGGTGACGAGGTCGCGATCGACCTTGGGATCGGCAGGACCGTTGAGACCGCTCCACAAGAGGTCATCGCCATCGCCGCCCAAGAGCTGATCCTGGCCGAGAGCGCCGATCAGGGTGTCATTGCCGAGGCCACCCACCAGAATGTCGGCATCTGAGCCGCCCGACAGCAGGTCGTGACCGAGGCCGCCATAGAGCTCGTCCTGCAGTTGGCCGCCCGTCATGTTGTCGCCACCGACGGTTCCCACCAGCACGTCGCGCGGGGCGCCGAGGCGCGGACCGATGATCTCGACGCCGGGTTGCCTGGTATCTAGGTATTCGGCTGTGACGTCGCCGGTCGGGCTGTCGAAGCCGATGAGCAGGCGTCCATCCTCCAGCGGCGCCAGCGAATTGCCCTGGTGCGGTCCGCTCGCCGTATCGTCGATTTGTACCTGCTGCCCGACGAGGTCACCGGCCATGCTGAAGCGCTGCTCAAATATGTGACCAGCCAGGTTCCAGGTCAGCAGGAAGCCATCCTCCAGACCGACCGGATCGACCGCCGTGTTGGCCACCTGGAAGTTGATGCTGGCGTCGAGCCCGGTCTCGAGCGTGAGGACCTCGGAGGGCACCCAATTGTCGGCGCCGCCGAAGGTATAGATGATGCCTTTGATATCGACCGTACCCGCGGTCGCACCGCCGGCGGCCCAGAACACGCCGAAGCTGCCGTTTTGTGCCGCGGCGACGTAGGCTTTCTGGCCGTCTGCGACCGTGCCAAGATCGGTCGGGAAGGGCAGGGTGGTGAGCTGCTCGAATGTGGTCAGCCCGCGGGCGACGATGTCGCTGCCGGCAACGCCGGGGCGGTCCTCCCGGTCTGCGGCCTCGTCGGTGAGCGGTGAATAGACCTTGAGTTGCACGTGATTGGCGGCATCGACATAAGCGACGACGAGCTGGCCATCGTGCAGACCGCCCAGCGAGGGATCGCGCCCGACGCCGATGCTAATCGCCGCCGCGTCGTCGGCGGTGCCGCGTACACCGTCGTTGCCAATCGAGATCGGTTGCGTCTCCGCGCCGCCGCCGAAGTCGATCGACGGCGTCGGATTGCCGTTGGCATCGAGAATGATGGCGCCCGTGAGCGGATCGACGTCGTAGACAGGAATGTCGTAGCGCGCGAGCTTGATGTCGCCGACCGCATCCGCCGCGCTCGCCTTTTGCACGTAGGCAACGTGGAAGCCGAACTCGAGGGTGTCGTTGTTGACGTCGACGATCTCGTAGCCCTGCGCCGTCGGATCGACCGAGATCGTGCCGGCAAGGTTGGAGCCAACGACGGTGTCCTCGGCGACGTTGGGATCATCGCCCGCAACGCCGACCTGCTCGCTGGCGAGGCCTCCGGCGGGGAAGCCGGCGGCGGCATCGAACACGGTGTTGGTCGCCGTGCTGCCAAAGGCCATGTGAATGGAGGTGTCGCTGCCCGTGGTCAACTCCCAGGTGGTCAGGAAGCCGAGGCCGCCGGCCATCACCACAAAGGGATCCGCCACAGCGTCGGCGGCAGTGCCGTCGCTGAGCTCGACTGGAACGGCGGAGAACAAGGGATCGACGTCACCTTGTATCTCGTAGCGGACGCCAAAGATGTGCTGGGCGTCCGATACCCAGCTCATGGCGGCTTCGGTCTGCAGACCCGCGACCGCGATTTGACTTTGGCTGCCGGGTTGCGGCGTAGGGCCAAGGGTCGGGTCGGCGGCCGGATCGGTGCTGACCAGGATCTCCTTGAAGATACCGGTATCGGTCAGGCTCCACGGCGTCGGCGTGCCGTCGAAGGTGGCATCGAGCGGCGCTAACGGTGGATTGAAGCCGATCGGGATGATGGCGCCGCCTTCGCCCAAGAACCGCAGCTGTTCGATGTCGAACAGGAAGTCCGTGCCGTCGTTCTGCAGGGGGGCGCCGGTGGCGGGATCCTGACTGTCGCGCAGGTCAATGATGGTGAAGCTGCCGTCACCGTTGAGGGCGATCGAATAGTCGGTAAAGCGGCCGGTATAAACCGCGGTATCGATGCCTTCGCCGCCGTCGATAATCTCCACCCGGGCGCCGGCGCTTTGATCGGGACCGCCGCGCAAGATGTCGTCGCCGAGCCCGCCATAGAGCTGGTCGGTGCGCCCGTCGTTGTCGAGGAGATCGCCGATGATGGTGTCGTTGCCGGTGGTGCCGACAATGATGTCGGGGCGGGCTTGGATGGCACCGTTGCGCACGAGGTCGCCCTCGAGCAACTGGCCAGGCTCGCGCACGTCGAACACGCGCGCCACGATATCGCCATCCGTGTCACCGGTGACACCGCTGGTGTCGTGATAGACGGTGATAAAGCGGTCGGATAGCAGCCCGGCCAAGCCATTTTGATCCTGGGTGCCGTCGGTGTTGACGTTGACGGTTACCGGATCGCCCTCCGGGGTCAGCGACAAGGCGACGCCGGTCACCGGATCGAGCGTGGTGCGGACGTGCTGGGCCTTGACGTCGCCGGCATCGTTCCAGCTGAAGACGAGATCGGCGCTGTCCTCGCCGCTGATGCCCGTCAGATGGAAATCGGCGGTGGCCGGATTGAAGCTCGGGGGCAACGCTCCCAGCACGAACGGCTGCGGGGGAGACAAGAAGCCAAAGCCCACGCCGTTGAGCCCAGCCCCGGATGGGCTGAACATGGTGCCCATCACCACATAGCCGTTCGTGGCATCGCCGGTGATCCAGGCGATGCCGAGGTTGACCGCGCCGGCCTGCACCACATAGGCTTTGGTACCGGCCGCGACCGGGAAGCCCGCGGAAATGTCGGCAAACTGCGGTACCGGGATCACTTGACCCAGATCGTCGTAGGCCCGCCCGGCCACGCGCTCGCCGCCGGCGCCGTCGGATTCGATCCAGATAACCGC
This sequence comes from uncultured Alphaproteobacteria bacterium, assembly GCA_963775835.1. GTDB lineage: Bacteria > Pseudomonadota > Alphaproteobacteria > Rhizobiales > Hyphomicrobiaceae > AWTP1-13. The sequence goes on from CAVZKV010000016.1 coordinate 49,499, forward strand.
CGTCTCGAAGCCGTGCAGCGCTGCCGTCGACGGGTTGCGTCCAATGGCACCGCCGGTGCCGGAAGCACCCTCGTCCCCGACCCAAACCGCCGCATCACCTGTACCAAAAACGTTGTCGAGGCCGGCAATACCATCGATGCCACCGGCGACCGGCGCCGTCGGATTGCCGAGCGCGTCGAACGGCACCTCGAAGCGCTGCAGCATAATGCGGCCGTAGGCTGCATCGTCAGGCGGGGTGCTGACATCCGTTGATACCCAGGCGACGTTGTAGCCGTCCGACATGTCCCTCGGCAGCGCCGAGCCGCCGACGGGGTTGGCCAGCGTGCGGTCGAGGAACGAGCCCGACAGCGCCGCATCGTGCTGGTTGACGGTGTCGCCTTCATCGAGCACCGACTGTTCGACGCCCGTCAGGGTGCCAGGCCCCATGAAATTGGTGCGGATGGTCGATGTCGTATCGTCCGCATTGTCGCGCTCTTCGAAGGCGATGCCCCAGCCGCCATTGGCGCCGCCGGAGACAATGGCGGCGTTGAACTCATCGCCGATCCCATCGGTAACGTTGACCGCGTTCGGCAGCGGCGTGCCGGCGTCTGGGTTGGCGAGAACGTCGAGGAACTGGCCGCGGATATGGGTAATGCCATCGCCGTCGGGGTCGTTCTCCCACAGGATGCCGACGAACTCACCGATGCTGTCGGCGATCACCGGATGCGCCTGTGTGCCCGGCTGGCTGGTCGGCCCATCGTTGACCAGGAAGCCGTCGGTGTCGGGCACCTTCTCCAGCGCCGGCGATACTCCGGTGTCGAGCGATCCCGGCGAGGATCGGGTCAAACCCCAGGCCGTCGGCGTTACATCTGGCCGCTGGCCCGCAAGTTCCGCGGCCGAGAACGTGGTACCGCTTGCCTGGAACTCGAAGTTCTCGACGTTGCGAACGAGGTCGACGCCGTCCGGCGTGCCGGCGCGCAAGTCCGTGATCGTAAAGAGATTGTTACCCTCGAAGCTGATGGAATAGTCATCGTTGCTGCTGTCGCCGTCGAGGTTGAAGCGGCCCGTTAAGACGACCGTATCGCCACCAGTCCCCAGGATCGTGCCGTCCGGAAGAGCACCGCCCCCCAGCACGACACTGCTGTTGTCGCCGCCATCGATGACGTCGTTACCCGCGCCCGCGAGGATGCGATCGTTGCCGAGGCCGCCGTCGAGGATGTCATCGTTGAGCCGACCGTCGATGATGTCGTTGCCGATGCTGCCGACGAGCACGTCGGGGGCACCAACTGCTCCTCCACCACCACCGCCGCCCCCAACGGGGTCGCCGACCAGGCTAATGCCCGGACCGTCCAACACGATCGCCGCGCCATTGGTCTGCGTGCGCGTGTCGAAGATTTGTGCGGCGATGTTGCTGGCGTCGCCGGGCGTCGCATTGTCCTGATAGACGGTGACAAAGCGATCGCCGATCAAACCGGCGGCGGCAACGTTGGTGGCGTCGGCAGGCGCATGGAAAACGGCCGCGGTCGCCTCGAGCGGCAAGCCGCCGGCCGTGAAGCTACGCGTCAGGATCGCGGAGTGGCCGGCGTCATCGGCGTTCCAGGTAATGGCAAAGCCGCCGCCATCCGGCAGCGCCGCCATGGTGAAATCAAAGGCTGCAAGGTCCGGCAGATCCTGGCCGGTCTGGACGGGTCCCGGCGTGAAGGTGCCGACGGCGGCGCCGGGGGTAAAGATTTGCCAGTTCAAGACCTGATCGGCGCCATTGACCGCGACCCAGGCGACGGCAATCTCGCCGCCGACCAGCGCCAGAATGTGCTGCTGGCCGAGGGCGGCGGTCGTGGCCCCGGCAATTGTGATATCGGTGCCGACCGTGCCGGTGGGGCTATAGGCGCGCAAATGGATGTTGTTGCTGGCATCGATCCAGGTGATGACGGTTGAGCCATCATCCGCCGTCGCCACCGAGGGGTCGCGGCCCGAGGCAGCGATGTAATTTGGGCGTTGAGCGTCGCCATTGGCGGCGTCGGCAGGGGGACGGCCATCAAGACCTGCCGCGGCGGGCGCGTTGGTTGGATCTTTGTGGCGGTCAAGCGTGACGGCGACGCGCTGAAAAACGATGTTCCCGAGCGAATGGGCTCCCGAATTCGATTCGACCCACACCATGCTATAGCCGTCGACGTTGGGTCGCCCCGTCGGATCATCCAGGCTATAGCCGGCTATGGCAGCATCGTGCTGGCCGAGACCCAGCGAAGAGGAGACGGAGACTTCGGGACCGAAGGTGCCGGCGGCGCCGATGTAACGGAAGCGCAGCAGTGTCGTCTGGTCAGCGGCGGCTTCCTCCCACACCACGCCGTAGCCAAGACCGCCACCGGCGTTGATTTGCACGTCCGAGACGCTCGCAGGTGCGCCCGTGCCCGCGTACACGCCATCGGTGACAACGGCGGGGGTACGCGCGGCGGAGGGCAGGCCCTGTTCGTCGAAGAAATTGACGTTGATGCTGCCGTCGGCCGCATTGATCCAGGCGACGCCAAACTCGACGCCGCCGTTGTCGGCGACGGCGGGTGCGATCTGCGCACCGGGCGCGCCGTTAATTGCGATGTTGTCTGAAGTCCAGCGAACGGTAGCCATGACATGCATCCCTTGCGAAACCGCACTCTCAACAAAGTCGCTCGTGCACCCGGCTCCCAGCGGTCGGCTGGTACCGGTGAGGAATTTCGGCGTTCAAGATTGGTGCCGACGCTCGGTGACGATCACAGTTGCAATGTGCGCGCGCTGGGCGGGAATCGTAATGGACGGGGGTGCCGCGAAGTTGTTAGGCGCGATCGTCTGAGGACGTCGGACCTTAGTTAGATTTTGGTTTTGATGTTCACAATGAGGACGACTGATTATCTCGGTATGGAAACAGGGAATTTTTTTAATGAGTGCCGGGATATCAGACCATGCCGGCACCCACCTAGGTCGCTGCCCGCATGCAGCAACAACTTTTGTAACCTTGTGAGCGGCGCCCCCCGCATCGATCCTCGTTGTGGCTTATTCCCTGTGCCCTGTTCCTTCTTCGCGCCGGCAGGCGCTATCCGTTTGCTAGCGGCGATCAGATGCGGTCAGCTGGATCTTATTTGGCGCGGAGAAGAGATAGCCGGCGGACTTATTCGCCAAGCCTACAGCGATGCGGTCAGCATCGAAGGCGCGCAGAAGCTGACGCTGCTTCAATCAGTAGTTGGGCAAGGGTTCAGCGTGCTGCGTGCGGGACATAATTTGCGAAGCTTGGATCGCCTGCAGGCGATTGGTCGCTTTCATTTTTTTGAACAGTCGCGTCATGTAGTGCTTGATGGTACTGACTTTTAATCCAAGTTTATCGGCAATCTCGTGGTTGGTTAGCCCCTGCGATGCATGGTCGAGCATCTGCTTTTCTCTGTAGCTCAAACCCGAACTCTTCCTGGCGTCTTTCGCCACCAGCGGACCACCGCGAGCCTCTGTTAACAATCGAGAGGCGAGTTCGGGCGTAATGAATGGTTTGCCAGCGTCAACCGTCTCGATTGCCTGCACGAGTTCGGCGCCGCTGACGGCCTTGAGGATATAGCCAGCGGCGCCAATGGCGAGGGCCTTTGACACGCTCAGCGGGTCGTCGCGCGCGGTGAGGACCACAAGTTTGCACTGCGAACGGCTATTGGCGATCTCCTGCTTGGCAGCGAAGTTTTCCAGCGTGCTCATATTCAGCAGCAATACGTGGGGGTCCTTCTCGCGTAGTGCCTGTCGTGCATCCATGGCTGTGGCGCCCTCGGCAATAAGGAGAAGTAGGCTTGAGCGGGCGATTGCTTGGACGACACCTAGCCGGAAGAGCGGGCAAGTATCGATTACGGCAACGCGGATCGGACTATGCATGGGCATCCTCAATCTCCTGCTACACGGGCCCGTTGGCGACGGGATCAATGGCACGATCCTGCCTAGCCGTTGCGCCGTATCCGCCTGCATGGCTCCCACACGCTCGGTTGCAACAAGCAAGCACCACCGCGGTGCGCGACGCTTGACCTAGGTCAACCGCCAGGCGGACATCTCGTCACAGGTCGAGTGCGTGGTCAGTGCCAGGGGCATCGGGGGCAAACACGACGGCGCTTGCCTGGGTCATTTGCGCATCGTTTGATCCAAATCAACGCGGGCCCGTCCGCCAACGGCGCTACTCCCGGCGACAGGCTCGAGATGCTGCGCCCGGACATCGCTGCGGCAGGCCGCACCACCCAAAGGATTGAAGCAATGTCGGACGGCGACTTTGACAATTCCGACTTCGGCAAGGAGCCTAGAGTGTCGGCGGAATTCGTTTGGTCCACGCTGGTGGTGCTGGCTTTAGCCGGCGCTGTGTTGCTGTGGGCGTATTTGGGTCCACGACCACTCTCGCCCAGCTTTCGGGCGACGGAAAATCCGGCTTTTTCGTCTGGGGGTTGAAGGCATCCCTGCCACCGCGGCGCGTCCGCCATGACCTCGCAGGATCAAGGTGCCTCATGCTTTGAGACCATCTCGGCAAGCTCGCGGACGACGATCCTCGCCTGCGCTCCTCCCGAAGCAACAAGCGCCCGGTTGGGCGCCGGGTGGCTTTCAAGGCAATGGACCGAGGCAAGGTAAGCCCCCTCCCGCACAATGCAGGCTTACCTTGATCGGGATCAAACCAAGGATCGGCCGCCAGTGTGATACTCTCAAGATCTGAAGCAAAACCCGAGCGGCCCCGCGTGATCAACTACCCAACATCGCGCTTTGCGGTTGGCACCTTCGACACCTGGTCCGGCATACACACAACATTGCAGGATCTGGGTACGGGCGGCACCAAGCTGGGCGATCTCAATTGCCTCGGCCTGCACAGGGTGCTGGCTCAGAGCGACGGGCTCATGGCTGCGGCACCATCGATTGGATTGCGCGAGCTGCCGTTTCAAAAAAGCCCTGAGCTGATCGGCTGTACATCCGGTCCGGTCGCCGATCGCCTGGCCTGGCGACTTGCGCTTGGCGCACCCACGCTGCACTCGGCGCTCGCTCATTGGCTAATTCCGCGGCACGCGGCCCAGCTGCAAGGTGCGGTCCAGGACGGCAAAATCATTCTCTGGGTGCAATTATTTGATAACGACGACGAACGCCGCGCCTATCAGAGTCTGCTGGCGCGAAGCTCCAATTCCGTCGGTGTTCACGACCTGCTTGGTGATGACGCGCAACGCCAGGTCGGCGCCCGCAAGCTCTGACGCGGTAGCCGTTACAATCCGTTACAAATTGTTACACAAGCACGCAACGGCGGTGACGGCCGGGTGGTGAGCTCAGGCGGATCGAGATTCGCAGGGAGCACACCGATGTTGATGCAATCACCACATGCTCTGGCACCACATGCCCTGGCCCACCGCGCATTCGCCCCGCCCTCCCTTACGCCAACGCAGCTCACCTCAGGCTTTGAGCAAAAGCTCGCTCACGGCGTCTTGCGCCGCATAGAATGCAAGGAGTTGCTGTTTGCCGAGGGAGATCCGGCGAGCCATGTCTACCGCATCGAGACCGGTGCCATTGCTCTCAACAAGGTGTTAGCCGACGGTCGCCGGCAAGTCATTGGTTTTGCCTATCCCGGTGACTTGATTGGACTGGGCGTTGAGGGCGAGCACGTGATGAACGCGCAGGCCGTCAAACCCACGCGCGTGCGCTGTTTGCCGGTTTCGACCCTGCGCCAATCCATTGCCGAGGATCCAGCGCTTGGCGTCAAGCTCTACGAGGCCCTGGCGCGCGAACTGGCGGCGACGCGCGATTTGATGCTGACCACCGGGCAGCGCAGCGCGGTTGAGCGTGTCGCCAGCTTCTTGCTGGCTTTCTCGCGGCGCAATCGACGCATTGGCCAGGATCCGACGAGCTTTGAGCTGCCGATGACGAGGACCGACATCGGCGACTTCCTCGGCCTCACCATCGAGACGGTCAGCCGAACCTTCAGCAAGCTCAAGCAGCTGGGCCAGATCGAGCTGCCCTGCAGCAACCGCGTCAAGCTCCTCGACCTCGAGGCCCTGCAGGGTCTAGCCGACGGCGAGCAGGGGCCCTGATTATCCCTGGTCCAGAGCCAGTTTGACCTGGATCAAAGCAGCTGCGCAGCGACCCGGCCATAGCTGCCTCGCTCGCGCATAGGGAAAGAAGCGGACATGGCCGACAAGAGTATGGAAGGGCGCGCCGCCCTCGCCGACTGCCTGGCCTTCGTGGGCTGCCTTGCCTGTGCCGGGCTCGGGGCGGCCCTGTTAGTTGCCTCCGACAGCGCTGGCCTCGCTTTTCATGGCCTGTTGCTGCTGGTGGCGTCGCTTGTCGCCTTGGGGTGTGTCATCGAGTTCTCCTTTGACTCTTTACGACAGCTTCCCACCGGTTACATGGATGGCCCCATCAAAGTGGCGGCCATTGCCGCGCTGATTTGGGGCATCGCCGGCTTTGTGGTGGGCGATGTCATAGCCTGGCAGCTCGCCATTCCGGCTTTGAATCTTGATCTGCCCTGGACCAGCTTCGGGCGCCTGCGCCCGCTGCACACCTCCGCGGTGATCTTTGCCTTCGGCGGCAACGTTTTGATCGCCACCTCGCTTTATGTCGTACAGCGGACCTGCCGCGCCCGCTTGCCTGGGCGCTGGGCTCCCTGGTTCGTCGTCTGGGGCTACCAGCTGTTCCTGCTGATCGCCGGTACCGGCTACCTGCTGGGTATTACGCAGAGCAAAGAATATGCCGAGCCCGAATGGTATGCGGACCTTTGGCTCACCGTGGTGTGGGTCGTCTATTTGGCCATTTTCCTCGGCACCTTGGCGAAGCGAAAAGAGCCGCACATCTACGTGGCGAATTGGTTCTACCTGGCTTTCATCGTCACCATTGCCATGTTGCACCTCGTCAACAACGCGGCCATCCCCGTCAGTTTGACCAGTGCCAAGAGCTACATCGTCTATGCCGGCGTGCAGGACGCCATGACGCAGTGGTGGTACGGCCATAACGCCGTCGGCTTTTTTCTGACCGCCGGCTTTCTCGGCATCATGTACTACTTCATCCCGAAGCGTGTTGAGCGGCCGATCTATTCCTATCGCTTGTCGATCGTGCATTTCTGGTCGCTGATCTTTCTCTACATCTGGGCCGGTCCCCACCACCTGCATTACACGGCCCTGCCCGACTGGGCCCAGACGCTCGGCATGACCTTCTCGATCATGCTGTGGATGCCGTCTTGGGGCGGCATGATCAATGGGCTCATGACGCTGTCTGGCGCCTGGGACAAGCTGCGCACCGATCCGGTCCTGCGGTTCCTGGTGGTTTCGGTCGCCTTCTACGGCATGTCGACGTTCGAGGGACCGGTGATGAGCATCAAGGCGGTCAACTCGCTGTCGCACTACACCGATTGGACCATCGGTCACGTGCACTCCGGTGCTCTCGGCTGGGTAGCGATGGTGTCCTTCGGCGCGCTCTATTGTCTTCTGCCCTGGCTGTGGAACCGGCGCGGCTTGTATTCGCTGCGCCTGGTTGAATGGCACTTCTGGACGGCAACGCTCGGGATCCTGCTCTACATCACGGCGATGTGGGTGTCGGGTATCACGCAAGGGCTCATGTGGCGCGCCTACGATCGCTTGGGTTTCCTGCAGTACTCTTTCATCGAAACCGTCGAGGCCATGCACCCCTACTACGTCATCCGTGCGCTTGGCGGGCTCATGTTCATCGCTGGTGCCCTGATCATGGCCTACAATGTTTGGCGCACCGTGCGTGGGGATGAACCCGTGGACGCCGCCGAGCAACCCTTGCTCGCAAGCCGACCGCGACTTGAGATCGGCGCGACGGCCTAGAGGCGACCATGAAGCACGAAGTGTTCGAAAAGAACTCCCTCATCCTGCTAATCGGCGTGCTGATCGTCGTCTCCATCGGCGGGCTGGTGCAGATCGCGCCGCTGTTCTGGGTCGACAGCACGATTGAGAAGGTCAAGGGCATGCGCCCCTATAGCCCTCTGGAACAAGCGGGCCGCGATATTTACGTGCGCGAGGGTTGCTATGGCTGCCATAGCCAGATGGTTCGGACCCTGCGCGACGAAGTCGAACGGTATGGCCATTACAGCCTGGCGGCCGAAAGCATGTACGATCACCCGTTTCAATGGGGCTCCAAGCGCACCGGCCCGGATCTGGCGCGCGTTGGCGGCAAGTACTCGGACCAGTGGCACAGCGAGCATCTGATCAATCCGCGCGCGCTCGTGCCCGAAAGCATTATGCCGGGCTATCCGTGGCTGGGCGAAACCAAACTCGATGTACGCGACACCAGCGAGAAGCTCAAAACGCTCAAGCGCGTTGGTGTGCCCTACACCGAAGACATGCTGGCAAAGGCTGAGCAGGATCTGATCGCGCAGGTCTCGCCCGATAGCCGTATCGCCGCGGAGTTTCTGCGGCGCTACCCCAAAGCCAGGGTTGCCAAGTTCGACAACAAGCCCGGCACGCAACCGAGCGAGCTCGATGCTCTGGTGGCGTACCTGCAAATGTTGGGAACGCTCGTTGACTTTGCCACTTTCGACGCGTCCGGGCCCAACCTGCGCTGAGGCCTCGTCATGACCTACGATACCGTTGCCAGCATTTGCCAGGTCGTCTCGTTGTTGCTGTTCGTGGCCATGTTTCTGGCCGTGTTGGCGTATGCGCTAAAGCCCTCTAATGGCTCGCGCTTCGAGGCCACGCAGCGCCGAGCCCTGGACCTTGACCCTTCACGGTCTGAGAAACTCTCGTCATGAGCACCGATAAGCGCGAGATCGATCCCGTCACCGGCGTGGAGACCACCGGCCATGAATGGGACGGCATCAAAGAGCTGAACAAGCCGCTCCCCAAGTGGTGGCTATGGACCTTCTATGCCACCATTGCGTGGGCCGTCGGCTATTGGATCGCCTACCCTGCTTGGCCAACGAGCAACGCCTACACCAAAGGCATATTCGGCTACAGCCAACGCGACGTGGTCGCCAAAGACATTGCCGCGGCGCAGTCCGCGCAAACGCTCTATCGCGACAAGCTCAAGGGGACGCCGCTGGCCGACGTTCGCCTCGACCCGGACCTATACCGCTTTGCCATCGGCGCCGGCAGCGCGGCGTTTCAGAACAATTGTGCGCCCTGTCATGGTCGGGGCGCACAAGGCTTTATTGGTTATCCGAACCTCAACGATGACGATTGGTTGTGGGGCGGCAGTCTTGAAGAGATTGAGCGGACCATCAGCTTTGGCATCCGCAGCGACAGTAAAGAGACGCGCGCCGCGCAGATGCCGCGCTTTGGTCTCGACCAGCTCCTTCCGGATAAGGATATCGCCGATGTGGTCGAGTACGTCCTGTCGCTCTCGGGCAAGTCCAAGGCGCTGGACGCCATCGCTCGGGGTCAAAAGACGTTTGCCGATCAATGTGCCTCGTGTCACGGCGGCGACGGTAAGGGAAAATCCGAGCTGGGCGCACCCGACCTGACGGACGCAATTTGGCTCTATGGCGATAGCCGGCAGGCGGTGTTTGAAAGCGTGCGCACGGGGCGCGGTGCGGTGATGCCCGCCTGGGCCGGTCGTCTTGACCCGGCAACCCTCAAGGCGCTGGCGCTCTACGTGCATGGCCTGGGCGGGGGCCTGGGCGGGGGCAAGTGAGAGACTCATTTGCGCCAGATCAAGGTCGCTCCGGCCGACGCTGAGACAATGAGCAACAGCGGGACCAAAGGGTGAGTGCGTCCATGACGCGGAGCATGATGCCGTGACGCAGGTGGATGATGCCATCCTCCCCGTATCCCCCCAGCAGGCCGCACCGGGCGTGCTGCGGCATAACGTTGTCGCCGTCAACAAGGCGGGCGAGCGTCAACTCTACGCCAATCGCCAGAAGGTCTATCCGAAGCTTGCCCACGGCACCTTTCGGTCGCTGAAGTGGCTGGTAATGGCCGTCACCCTCGGCATCTACTACGGGCTGCCGTGGTTGCGCTGGCACCGCGGCCCAGACCTCCCCGACCAGGCGGTTTTGCTCGACATTCCGCACAATCGCTTCTTTTTTTTCTTTTTGGAGATCTGGCCGCAAGAGTTCTATTTCGTGACGGGCCTGCTGGTGCTTGCGGCGCTCTCACTCTTTCTCATCACCTCGATCGCGGGCCGGGCCTGGTGCGGCTACGCCTGCCCGCAAACCGTTTGGACCGACCTCATGATCGTGGTCGAGCGCTTTTGGCAGGGTGACCGCAACGCCCGCATCCGTCTCGACAAGGAGGCCTGGGGAGCCGCGAAGGTTATTCGCAAAGCCATGACGCATCTCTCCTGGCTGCTGATCGCTGCGCTGACCGGTGGCGCGCTGGTGTTCTATTTCCGTGACGCGCCGACGCTCGCCGGCGAGCTCTTGACCGGCGCCGCGCCCGGCATCGCCTACCTATTCTTGGGGATTTTCACTGCGGCCACGTATTTGCTCGGCGGCATCGCCCGCGAGCAAGTGTGCATCTATATGTGTCCCTGGCCGCGCATCCAGGGCGCGATGGTCGATCGTGAAACGCTCCTCGTCACCTATCGCGCCGGGCGCGGAGAGCCGCGCGGTGCACACAAAAAAGGCCAAGCCTGGGACAACCGCGGCGATTGCATCGATTGCAAGGCCTGCGTCGCCGTATGCCCGATGGGTATCGATATTCGCGATGGCGCCCAGCTGGAATGCATTCAGTGCGCGCTGTGCATCGATGCTTGCAACGACATCATGCGCAAGGTCGATCGACCACTCAACCTCATCGCCTATGACACCATCGCGGGACAGGAAGCCGCCGCGCTGGGCAAACAGGCCAACGTGCAATTCGTGCGCCCCCGAACCCTGCTCTATGCCGGGCTGATCGCCGTGGTGGGTGCGATCATGCTCGCGGCCGTGTTGCTGCGCACGACCCTCGAAATCAACGTGCTGCACGAGCGCAATCCCCCCTTCGTCATGCTTGCCGACGGCAGCATTCGCAATGCCTATACGGTCAAGATCCTCAACAAGCGGCAGGAGCCGCGCGCGTTCCGCTTGGCGGCCAAGGGCCTGCCGGAGGCGCAAATCGCCATCGCCGGGGGCGGCGATCCGGGCTCGCTCGGCGTCGACACGGACGATGTTCGGGATTTCCGGGTGCTGGTGACCGTTCCGGCGGCAGCGGTGTCTCGCTTGGACCGCGGCCCCACACCCTTCCAGCTGGTGGTCACCGACGGCGCGTCCGGTCAGATCAACGAGCGTATGGCGCATTTCCAAAGATAGGCGATCCGATGGCAAGCACTGGCGACCATTGCATGGGCAGGCCCCGCGAGCGCCGGTTGACCGGCCGGCAGGTGCTCGCGGTCATGCTGGTGTTCTTGGCCGTCGTATTTGCCGTCAACGCGGCAATGATCTACGCGGCGCTCTCGACCTATTCCGGCGTCGTCGCCGCGGAGCCCTATCGCAAGGGATTGCACTACAACGATCGCATCTTGGCGGAAGAGCGCCAGCGCCTGCGCAACTGGCGGGAGGCTTTGACCATCGCGCCCGACGGCCGCATTACGCTCGCGATCAGCGGCGCCGATGCTGAGCCGATCGGCAACCTCAGCGTCGACGTTGCGATCGGCAGGCCGTCGACGAACCGCGAAGACGTCAAACTCAGGTTGGTGGCCGACGGCGGGCGCTATCGGGGGCAAATTGTGCCGTTGCCGCCCGGTGCGTGGATTGTCGCCCTGGAAGCGCGGTCAGCGGGCGCGGATGGCGAGCCGATCTTTCGTGCCAGGAAACGTCTATGGGTGGCCCCATGAGCGAGACCGCAGGGTTTGCTCAGAGGTGTCCGCCGGAATTGGCGACGACGACGCTCGCGGTGGCAAACATGCACTGCGGCGGCTGTCTCCGGAAGGTCGAAACGACGCTGGCCGCCATCCCCGGCGTTGTCGGCGCCCGCGCCAACCTGTCACTCAAGCGCGTGAGCGCCAGCCATTTGCCGGGTGATCTGCAGGCGGCCGCGCTGATCGATGCGCTCGACCGCGCCGGCTTTGTTGCGGCCGAGCTGGCCGCCGCAAGCGTCGACCGCCACGATGCGGCCGATCAGGATTATCTGCGTCGCATCGGCGTCGCCGGGTTCGCGGCGGCCAACATCATGCTGCTATCGGTGTCGGTGTGGTCGAGCGGCGGAACCGAGATGTCACCTGCAATCCGGTCCTTGTTCCACTGGCTCTCGGCCCTGATCGCCTTGCCGGCCATCGCCTATGCCGGCATCCCATTCTTTCGCTCGGCCGCGCAAGCGCTGTCGAGGCGTCGCGTCAACATGGACGTGCCGATCTCGCTCGGCGTCACGCTGGCAACCGTAATGAGCGTTTACCAGAGCGTGCGGGGGACCGAACAGGTCTATTTCGACGCGGCGACGACGCTCCTGTTCTTCTTGTTGCTCGGGCGGTTTCTCGATCAGCGCATGCGCGCGAAAGCCGCCGGCGCCGCCGCCAATCTCATCGGCTTGGCGGCAACGGCTGCAACCGTCATCAAGGAGGATGGGTCGCTCGAGCGCGTGAGCGCCAAGGCGCTCGCACCGGGTATGCGGATCCACATCGCCGCCGGCGAGCGCGTCGCCGCCGACGGTCGGGTGTTACAGGGTTCAGGTGAGGTCGACCAGAGCCTCATAACGGGCGAGAGCAGGCCATGCCGGGTTGCGCCGGGCGCCTTTGTCTATGCCGGGACCATCAATCTGTCCGGCCCCATGGTCGTGGAAGCCACGAGCGGGAGCGATAACACACTGCTCGCCGAAATCGCCCGTCTGATGGCGACCGCGGAACAGGCACGTGGCCGTTATGTCCGGCTTGCCGATCGCGCCGCGCAGCTTTACGCCCCGCTTGTGCATGCGCTGGGTCTGGCGACCTTCCTCGGCTGGCTTTTGAGCGGACAGGGGTGGGAAGGCGCATTGACGGCTGCCATTGCCGTTCTCATCATCACCTGTCCCTGCGCGCTCGCTCTTGCCGTCCCGGCCGTGCAGGTGGCCGCGACCAGCCGTCTGTTTGCCCGCGGCGTCCTGGTCAAGACGGCCGATGCGCTCGAGCGCCTTGCAGAAATCGACACCGTGGTGTTCGACAAGACCGGGACGCTGACGCTCGGGCGGCCCAACCTCCTCAACCCCGGCGCGATCGACAGGGCTACGTTGGCAGCGGCGGCTGCGCTTGCCGCCAACAGCCGCCACCCCTACGCCCGCGCGCTGGTCAAGGCCGCGCGCGAGCAGGGCTTGGTGATCGAGCCGGTCAGCGGCATCCAAGAAATGGCGGGCTTTGGCCTCGAACGGCAAACCGCATTGGGTCGGGAGCGGCTGGGCTCGCCCGCCTGGTGCGGCCTCGAAAACGCAAAAGACGCCGTAACGTTGTGCTATCGCGGGGTCGGCGGCGCCATCACCGGCTTTACCTTGGCAGATCAGCTCCGCCCCGACGCATCCCGGATCACGCACGGCCTTGCGCGTGCGGGTTTTGCCCTGGAAATCCTATCGGGCGACCGGCCGAGCGTCGTCGCCGCAGTGGCCCGCGATCTCGGCGTGCAACACTTCGGCGCCCAGCTCCTGCCAACCGACAAGATCCGCCGCCTGGCGGAGCTCGCCGCCGCTGGCCGCAAGGTGTTGATGGTCGGTGACGGTCTCAACGATGCCCCGGCGCTTGGCTCCGCCCACGCCTCGCTGTCGCCCGCCACGGCGGCCGATATCAGCCAGACCGCCGCCGACGCTATCTTCCAGGGGGAAGCGCTCGCACCGGTGTTGGAAACGCTCGGCGTCGCCCGTGCGGCACACCGCATGGCCCTTGAGAATTTCGCCATCGCCATCGGCTACAATCTCATCTTCGTGCCGCTGGCGGTGGCTGGGCATGTCACACCCTTGCTGGCCGCGCTCGCCATGTCGGTTTCGTCGTTGGCGGTGACGGCCAACGCGCTGCGGCTGCGAACGAAAAAGGTTTCGTTGTCATGACGGCGTTGGCCTGGCTCATCCCCTGTGCGCTATTGCTTGGGCTGGCGGGATTGGCCGCCTTTCTCTGGTCGCTCAAGTCCGGGCAGTTTGATGACCTAGAGGGTGCGGGATGGCGCATCCTGCAGGACGAGCAACCGACAACGCCCGATCCGCCCGCTCACAAGTAGCTGGTCGGGACAGGGCGGACGACGCCGCGAAAGGCGTGCCAGGTGGCATAACCGAGCAAGGGAAAAATCAGCACCAAGCCAACGAACAGGCTGGCCAACCCCAAGCTCATGAAGCCGGCGATCAGGCCCGCCCATAGCAGCATGGGTCTGAGGTTGTTGCGAACGGCGGACACGCTGGTCGCCACCGCCGTGACGGCATCGACCTTTTGCATCATTAGGAGCGGCACCGACACCACCGAGATGGCGAACACGAGCAAGGCCAGCGCGGCACCGATAAAGGTTCCGGTCACCAGCAGGCCCAAGCCGGCGGGCGTGAACAGGAGTGTGGGGACAAAGTCCTGGGCTGGCGGCAGCTGGCTCGTGCCCAGGAACAACATGAACAGCAGAAACGCCAGCTGCAGCCAAACGACGTAAATAAACCCGAGCATGGCGCCGAAGAAGCTGATCGCGCCGGCCTTGCCGAGGGCCGCCCGCGTCACGTCGGCCAGGCCAACGTCCTCGCCGGTCTCGAGCCGGCGGCTGGTTTCATAGAGGGCCGCGGCGAGGACCGGGCCGATTAACAAAAACCCGCCGCTGAGCGGTAGAATGAGCGACTCCCATCCGCAGCGGATGAGTCCGACCGAAAGGAAGGCCGCCAGGCCTGCGAACAGCACGCCATAGCTGAAACTCACGACCGGTGCGGCCCAGAAGTCGCGCCATCCGGCGGCCAGCCAACCCCAGGGCGCATCGAAGGCCACCTCGCTGAGCGCGATCTCCTGCGCAGGAAGGTGACGCCCGGCCTTAGCTGCTGCCTTGTCCGTTACCGCCATGGTGCCTTTCGCGGCGCGTCGCGCCACCCCCCTGCCTTACCTTGGTTTGCCATCTTTTTCACATCAACCGCGCGCCCCAAGTTTTTTCCTTGATCAGGATCAATGTGCCGGCGCGGGGCGGTCGATCGTGGCGCTGAGTGCGGCCAACAGGCCAATCGGCCAGCCATCGGCGAGGGAAACGAATTGCCGGCACAGCGGCCGGTTGCCCGGCACTGGCTAAAATCAAGCGGCGCGCCGACCGAGGGCGCCGAGACGATCGAGCCACTTGCGCCGCTTCCGGTCATCCATGGCCTCGATGCTTCCAATCACGGTGGTCCGACAGGGCGCGATGCCGACGAGGGCAAGATTTTGCGTCAGACTCTTCAAACCGTGGGCGCCGAAATACCAACAGTAGATGAATGCCGGCATACCCATGGTCACCACCACGCGCGCGCTTCGCCCTGAGAGCCGCTTGGTCCAGGCGGCCTTGCCGGATGTCGACAGGGCAAAGCCCGGTCGCAGCGCCTGCTCGAAAAAGGCCTTCAACAAAGCGGGCATCGATCCCATCCACAGGGGATGGATGATGCAGAGATGCTGGGCCCAGCCGATCGCCTCCTGGGCTTTGCGGATTGCCGGTGGCACCTGGCCCTCGTCCCAGTCCTGCTTTGAGCGCAGGATCGGAAACTCAAGGTCGGCAACCCAGATGGTCTTGACCTCGTGGCCCGCGGCGGTTGCCCCTTGCGCGTAGGCGCGCGCCAGCGCGTGGCCAAAGTGCTTTTCACCCGGGGTCGGATGACCCTGAATGATACAGATCCTCCTCACCTGCAGCTGCCTTTCTTGGGAGCGGTCACAGCTCGCAATAGCTCCCCACAATGGCTCCCTTGGCGCTTGGGCGCTTTGATGTGGCGCAAGACTGGCCCAGGCCCGGTTCGCCGATTTATCACCGCGACAGCGATGGAACCGGCGTCCGCGCCGACGTCGGCGCGCAAATCGTGTTGCCGTGTATGGTCGGCGCGCCAAAGGGGGAAAAGGAGCACAGAGGACCCCAAGGGGACCCGAAGAGGACCCCAGAGGACCCCCAGAGGACCCCCAGAGGACCCCAAGAGGACCCCAAGAGGACCCCAAGAGGACCCCAAAAGGGACGGCGGGAATTGCCATGTCGGCTCAGCGTGCGATGATCACCTTCCCCGTGCGCCGCCCGGTGGTCCGGTCATGACCGTTCGCAACTTCGACAGTTTGCTCAAACCCGCGTCCGTGGCCTTGCTCGGCGCCAGCCCCAAGGCTGGCAGCGTCGGCTCAATTGTTGCCCAAAACCTCGGGCGCGGTGGCTTTGCCGGGCAGATTTGGTTCGTCAATCCGAAATACCACCGGCTGGGTGACCAGCCCTGCTATGCGTCGGTCGCCGCGCTACCAGCGGCGCCCGATCTCGCCGTGCTCGCAACCCCACCACAGACAATACCGGGACTGATCGGCGAGCTTGGCGCCAAGGGCACGCGCGCCGCCGTGGTCATCACCGCCGGCATTCGCGGGGATTTAAAGCAAGGGATGCTCGATGCGGCGCGACCCTACACCCTGCGGGTGCAAGGCCCCAATTGCGTGGGGCTTATGCTGCCGCGCCTTGGTTTGAATGCCAGCTTTTCGTTCGCGGCGCCGGCCGGCGACATTGCCTTTCTCTCGCAATCGGGGGCCTTGATCACGGGCATTGTCGACTGGGCGCGCGGTCGTAACATCGGTTTCTCCCACGTGGTCTCGCTCGGCGATATGGCCGATGTCGATTTTGGCGATCTTCTCGACTACTTGGCTGCCGATCCAGCATCGCGCGCCATTCTGCTTTACATGGAGGCGGTCACCAACGCCCCCAAGTTCATGTCCGCAGCACGCCGCGCCGCGCGATCGAAGCCGGTCGTTGTCGTCAAGGCTGGCCGCAGCGCGTCGGGTGCCAAGGCGGCGCAGTCCCACACGGGGGCTTTGGCCGGTAGCGATTTAGCCTACGAGGCGGCGTTTAGACGCGCTGGCGTTCTGCGCGTCAAGGAGCTCGATGACCTGTTCAACGCCGCCGAAATGTTATCGCGCCATCCATGGCTTGCCGGCGACCGGCTCGTCATTCTCAGCAACGGCGGTGGCGCCGGTGTCATGGCGGCCGATTGCCTGCATGATCTGGACGGCAGCTTGGCGCAGCTGACCGAGAACACCTTGCGGGAGCTCGAAAGCGTGTTGCCGCCCACATGGTCGCACGGCAATCCGGTGGACATTATCGGCGACGCCGACGCCGAGCGTTATCGGCGGTCGCTGGAGGTCTTGCTCAGTTGCCGAGGAAGCAGACGCCATCCTGGTCATGAATTGCCCGACGGCGCTCACCTCGAGCACTGGCATTGCCGAGGCCATCGTCGGCGTCATCGAGCAGCATCGAGGCGGGGGACGAGCACGGGAAACCGGTGTTCGCCACCTGGCTTGGGGACGCCGCCAGCCACGAGGCTCGCGCGCGATTTGCGGCGCACCAAATTGCCAGTTTCGCCACGCCCTCCGAAGCGATCGATGGCTTCATGCAGCTGGTACGTCATGCCAGAGCCCAGCAAGCGCTGCTGCGGACCCCGCCGTCCCGTCCCGGCGACGTCGCGTTCGATGTCAACCGCGCCGACGCCATCATCGCCGCGGCCCTCAAAGCCAAGCGGTTGTTGCTATCGGAAATCGAGGCCAAAGAGCTACTCGCCGCCTACGGCATACCGGTGGTGCCGACCGAAATCGCGCGGAGCCCGGCGGATGTCGGCCGGCTAGCGAAACGCCTGGCTGGCCACGGCGACGCCTGCGTGGTCAAGATCCTCTCCGATGACATCTCGCACAAGTCCGACGTCGGCGGGGTACGGTTGGGGCTGCGGGCGGAAGACGCCGAAGCGCGCCGCCCATGAGATGCTCAAGGCCATCGCCGCCAAGCTGCCGGACGCGCGCCTTGCCGGCTTCACGGTTCAGCCGATGATCCGGCGTGCGCAGGCGCACGAGCTGATTTTGGGCATGTCGGTCGATGCAACGTTCGGCCCCTTGCTGATGTTCGGCGCCGGGGGTACAGCCGTTGAAGTTGTGCGTGACATCGCCCATGGCCTGCCGCCGCTCGATCACAATCTGGCGCGCGATATGATGCGCCAGACCAGGGTGTGGCGGCTGTTACAGGGTTACCGTGATCACCCTCCCGCCGATCTTGATGCCGTCGCTGATACCCTCGTTCGGCTCAGTTATCTGATCGCGCGACACCCCGAAATCCGCGAACTGGACATCAATCCACTGCTCGCCGACGCCGATGGGGCAATCGCGCTCGACGCGCGCGTCGGCATCGCCGATGCGCGAGCCTCACCGCGCCAGCCGCTGGCCATCCGGCCCTATCCTTCAGAATGGGCGATTGAGGTCACTGTGCCGACGGTCGGTGACGTTACTATTCGCCCTATTCGTCCCGAGGATGAGCGGCTTTACGAGCAATTCTTTGCCGCGGTCACCGCGGCTGACCGCAGGCTGCGCTTCTTCGGGACGGGACCCAATCTGACGCACGGGCTTTTGGCGCAGGCTGACGCAGATCGACTATGCGCGCGAAATGGCCTTTGTTGCCATTGATAAGCGCAGCCATGCCCTGCTCGGCGTGGTTCGGATGATCGCTGATCCTGACTACACCCGGGCCGAGTACGCCATCCTGGTACGTTCTGACCTCAAAGGCCGCGGCCTCGGATGGCGCCTCATGCAGCATCTGATCGACTACGGCAAAAGCGAGGGGCTCAAGGAGCTCAACGGGTTTGTTCTTGTTGAGAACACCAGCATGCTGCAGATGTGCCAGCAACTTGGCTTCGTCGTTGCACCCGACCCCGCTGATCCCGGCGTCCGCCGCGTCACCCTCGATTTGCGCGAAAGCTAGCCGATGCGCGCCATGGTCCTGCATAAGGCGGGTATGCCGCTCAAAGACGAGGTCGTTGCCGATCCTCTCCCTGGCTTGGGACAAGTGTTGGTGAAAGTTGCCGCCTGCGGCGTCTGTCGCACCGATCTGCATGTGGTCGACGGCGATCTTACCGACCCGAAGCTGCCGATCATTCCGGGGCACGAAATCGTCGGCCGCGTCGAAGCCCTGGGTGCAGGCGTCACCGGCTTTCGTCTTGGTGACCGGGTCGGCATTCCCTGGCTCGGCCATACCTGCGGTCACTGCAGCCTATTGCCGAGGCGCAGCAGAAAACCTGTGCGATGCGCCGAGGTTCACCGGCTACCAGATCGACGGCGGCTATGCCGAGTACGCGGTGGCCGAGGCCGCCTACTGCTTTGCTTTGCCGGACGTCTACGGCGATGCCGCGGCGGCACCGCTCCTGTGCGCAGGATTGATCGGCTACCGGTCGCTCAAGATGGCGGGCCCAGGTGCCCGCCTGGGCCTATACGGATTTGGCGCCGCGGCCCACATCGTGGCGCAGGTGGCGCAGGTCGAGGGGCGTCGGGTCTATGCCTTTACGCGGCCAGGTGACAGCGCGGCCCAGAGCTTTGCCCGGCAGCTCGGATGTGTGTGGGCCGGCAGCTCGCTGGAGCGATCGCCGGTCGAGCTCGATGCCGCCATCATTTTCGCGCCGGTGGGCGCCTTGCTGCCGGCCGCCCTGGCCTCGGTGCGCAAGGGCGGGACCGTCGTGCTCGGCGGCATCCATATGAGCACCATTCCCGCGATGCCCTACGCCCTCTTATGGGGCGAGCGCGTGGTGAAGTCCGTCGCCAACTTGACCCGGCAGGATGCGCAAGAGTTTCTCGACCTTGCCGGGCGCGCCCCCATTGCAACCGAAGTCGTATCCTTTGCGCTCGCCGACGCCAATGTTGCCCTCGACCGCCTGCGCAGTGGTCAGCTGACGGGCGCCGCGGTGCTTATCCCATGATGGATCTCGGCGACCTCGTCGTCAACGGCAGATCAGCACTGGGATTGTGCTTAGCGCCACGACTTGGGCCGCTTGACTGCCAAGCAACAGGCGCGCAACGCCGCGGCGTCCGTGTGATGCCATGACGATCAGGTCGCACTGTTTGGCTTTTGCGGTGGCCAGGATGCCTTCGGCCGGAAAATCATTGACGTGTACGGTTTCGCACTCGACCGCCATTTTCTGCGCGTCGGCACGAACCTTACCCAGGATCTGTTCGGCACGCTCAGCCGCCGCCTTTTCATACTCTTCGATGGGGAAGTTGAAGGCAAACCCCTCGCCATTGGTCATCGTCGTCCACGGCTCTGTCGCCGTCACGACCACCACCTGAGCGCCCAGATCTTTGGCCAGGGCCAAGCCACTTGTCACGGCTTTTTCCGCCAATTCCGAGCCATCGGTGGCAATCAGAAACCGCTTGTACATGGCGTCTCTCCCTGTTCCGGCGGTTGGCCGCCAAAGGCCAGCTAAAAGTATCGGACCTTACCCCCGCAAGTTTGATCGAGGTCAAACCGGGAGCGCCCCCTCGTCGTGGTTCGGCATCTCTTGTGAGCGCTATGCCGCGAAGAGGCAAAGGGGCAACAGGGCACAAAGTTAATGCTCGGCTTGGCTGGCGCAGCCAGCTAGCGTTTGGCCGGCCCCCGGCGTTCGACCTCGGCTGTGAACGTGTAACCAACGCCCCGCACGGTCTTGATCAACGTGGGTCGATCTGGGTCGCGTTCGACCTTCTTGCGCAGCCTGGCCACCAGATTGTCGATTGAACGATCGAGGGGCGACCAGTCGTGACCTTTCAGCAGGTCCATGATGTCGTTGCGTGACAAGACGCGATGCGGCCTTTTCACGAACGCTTCGAGCAAGTTGAATTCACCGGTCGTGAGCTCCTGATCTTCACCGTCACTCCGCTTCAGGCTGCGCTGATCGATGTCGAAGATCCAACCTGAAAAGTAATAGCGCTGTCCCGAGGCCATCGCTGGCTCAACAGGCTGCGCACGGCGCAACACCGCCCTCACCCGGGCGATCAGTTCTCTGAGCTCGAACGGTTTGGCCAGGTAGTCATCCGCTCCAACTTCCAGGCCGACCACGCGGTCGACAGCATCACCCTTTCCCGTCAGCATGATGATGGGGATGTTGCACGCCTTGCGGATCTCGCGCGCAAGATCGAGACCGTTTTCCTTGCCCAAACCGAGGTCGAGGGTGATCAATGAGACGGTTTCTTGCTCCAGGCGCAAGCGCATTTCCGCGCTGTTCTTCGCCTCGGAAACGGTAAACCCTTCGCCTTCGAGGCACCGCCGCAGCAGTGTGCGAACTCTGGGCTCGTCATCGACAATCAGAATGTGCCCACAGTTGTCCATCAAGGCGTCCAAGGCCCCAGTTCCACGACCCACCTCCGGCTGGTCGTCAGGCGGTCCGGCAGTGCTTAATCACTATCATGGGCCATGTGGAGATGCTATGGGGCAAGCGGCGATGACTGCTGTCGAGCCGGCTGCCCGGGCAGGCCGTCGTCGCGTGCAGGCCACGGCCTTTAGCAATGCTTGCGATGCTCGATGGCGGGGCCTTCACCTTCCCGCACGAGACGTACGTCGCCGTCGCACTGAGCGTTGTTGATACTTCCGTATCAGTTCACGTTGCTCGGCGTGTCGAGACGCATCTCGAGCTCAACGAATTTCGCCTGCACATCGCGCAGGTGGCCAGCATCGCACGCGTCGAAAATCCGCAAGCTGCCCCGATGCAGAGTTGCGAGCCGCTCAGCGGATATATTGTCCGCATGACGGCTAAGCCGCTGGTGGAAGGCGACGTATGAATTGCCGCAATCGACGGGAATGGAACTCGGCGCGGCTGCCAAGAAAGCGAGCCCAATCGCACCAAGCATCGCGTGTTTCATGTTCGTCGGTCCTTCGTCGCCAATCCCGGCTCTACTATGACATCGTGAGATCAATGACCTTGATCCGCATCAAGGGCGTCCCGAAAGACCGTTAGCGAACTTAAATAATGCGCGAAAGAATGCCGAGATGCTCAGGACCGCTAG
Organism: uncultured Alphaproteobacteria bacterium; assembly: GCA_963775835.1. Lineage (GTDB taxonomy): Bacteria > Pseudomonadota > Alphaproteobacteria > Rhizobiales > Hyphomicrobiaceae > AWTP1-13. Next base: position 71,267 of record CAVZKV010000016.1, read on the forward strand.
GCACTGAGCGGAAGCGCCGGCGGGAAGCCCGCTGCCGCAGATCTTTGGGCCAGCGGCTGGCGTGACCGAAATGCATCGTGTGCTGCCGATCCCTTCCGATGCGCTTGAATCACCGCACCGAATGCGGTTGGCTCGCAATGAGCCGCGATCACTTGCTCAGCGGGGGGCGCTACCGCTTCCGATATCGCTCGAACAACCGAAGGTTCGGACAAAACTCCGGTTCACCGACTGACGCCGGACGGTTATCCAGCCACCTGAGACATTTGTCGCTGGTGCCGCAGGCGATGCAATGGGCTCGCGCCTCGGCGTAGTCCTGACCTTGGCGCGCCCGTACCAATGCAGCGGCGTCGACGTTGAGACGGTCCATCATCTCGTGCATGCGCGTTGCCTGTCGTTCGACCCGACGCGTCATCCACCACCTCATGCCGTCCCCCCGGTCGTATCTGGGATCTTGCGATCGTCCATATTCAGCGTCAGGACATCGATCGTCAGTCCGTTCAAGCAATAGTTCACCTGCCCAGCCTGGACGTCGCCGCGGGCCAAGTCGCGCCGGCAACGGCGCGACGCCTGGCAGGCGGCGCAGACACGGGCAAGGTCGCGGAACGTCGTCGGCATCGCCTGGCGCACATACTCCGCATCGATCCCCAAGAGCTCAAGTCGCTGCGGCAGCAGTTCGGTAGGCCCATCTGAGTAACGAGCAAGCCGATACAATTCCTCGCCGCTCACGCCGACATCGGCGGCCATGCGCTTGAGCTCGCTTGGCGGGCACGCTGTCAACTCGTCCAGGGTGCGCCTTCGATGCAAAGAACGACGCCAGCTTTGGCGTAATCGCTCAATGAAACCCGAAACGTGTTCCTCGTTCATGGTACCCTCGCGCTGTGCTGCTCCGGGAAATTGCTTGGGGTCGGACACAAATTCGAAAGATGGGACTGTTGTCTCGCATACGGCGCCCGCCAGCCTCGCGCGCGCTTGCGCTCGGATGCGGAGCCCGATGCATCGCAGGCGCGCGTCGTATCGCTGCCCCGGGTTAGCACGGCATGCCACCGCTGCAGGGATACCCCGCCCGCGCGCTTATGCGATGCATCAGGCCGCTCTGACGGGCAAGGTTGGCCGCGGCGTAGGGACTTGGCTACATTGCGCATCGGCCAGATCCTTGTGCACAGGCGCATAGACTGCCCCAGCTCGGCGCCCGCACGGTTGACCTAGATCAAGTCGGGCTGCGACCAATCGCGCGGGGCATGCGGCTGTGGCCAGCCGGCACGCCGCGTTCTCGCTGGTCCTGACGGCTGGTGGCCAGCAACGCACCGTGCTCTGCGTGCGGCAGGGACCAGGCCGGCGCGCCAGGAGCGGCTCAATGGCTGGCGATATTGAGGATCACCGCCAACCCGGCGCCGACGAGCACGCAGAGACATGCGCTGCCGATGGCACGACGCATTGCCTGCGGTATGCGACGCCATCTGGCGCTCAAGCGTGGTGCCATCGGCAGCTGGTCGAGCTTCGCGCGGTCGTGCGTGAGCCAAAAGACCACGAGCGCGCCGCAGATCAAAGTGATGATGACGGCGTCGCCGAATGCTACCGTGCCGGGGTCGGGGTTTGTCCAAAGCATTGGCGTCTTTCCGGGCGCCGAGACGAGACGCAAGGGTGCGGGCGCGCCAGCTCGAGGTGTAGGCGAATCGTGGGCGTTTGGGCGCAACGGAGTGGCGCCATGGGCAGTACGGTTACCGCGGCCGTCCCCTGGGGATCACTTTGATCGCGGACAAACCTTATAGCCGGGCCGCGTAGAACAGATTGGTCGCGCTCCTGATGTCGAGCCGCTCGAAATGCTTGAAGCCCGCTTCGCGCACCAGACTTTCGGTGCGCGTCGGCCCCAGGCAGGTCCCAAGACCGGGGCCGCCATGGCTCAAGGATTGCGTCATGCAATGGAAGATGCTGAAGCCATAATAGAGTGTGCCGAGGGCGTTTTTATTGTCCTCAAGTCGGTCTGCCGCTTTGGGCTCCATGACGAACAGGGCGCCGTCCGGCTTGAGAAGTGAGCGGATTTCGGCCAGCGTCGTCTGCGGCGCGGCAAAATCGTGCACACAGTCGCAGGCCGTGATGAGATCGAAGCCGCCGTTTGCCGCCAGGCCACGCGTCGTCGCGGCAACAAACGAGAGGTTCGGGCCAGCACCGGCCGCGGCGGCAAGCGCACGCGCGCGCGCCACGGAATTTTCGTCAGGATCGAGGCCGATCACTTCGGCGTTCGGGAAGGCTTTGGCGATCGCCGTGCTGACGCGGCCGACGCCGCAGCCAACGTCGAGGACCCGGCCGCCCTGCTGCAACCGCTCGACGACATCAGGCAGGGTGTTGAGCCACAGGCTGGTGAAGCGCTTTTGGTATTGACCGCAGTTGAGCCAATCCAACGCCTCGATGCCATCGCTGCCAAGGTCGCTCAGGCTCACGCCGCCGCCGTCCTTGAAGGCTTGGGCAACCTTGGGTGCGACGGTGAGGAGGACCGGGGTGAAGAGAAAGAGGCCGCCCATAAAATGGTCTGAGCCTTCGGACGCCAACAAATAGGCGTGCTCTTCAGGCAAGGCAAAGGTCTGCGCCTCGGGCTGATAGTCGAGATAGCCGGCCGACGCCATGCCCTTGAGCCATTCCTCGACATAGCGTGGGTTCAGTCCCGACGCCTCAGCGACTTCCTCGACGCGCAGGGGGCCCTTGCCGGCCATGGTGCGAAAAAGGCCCATCTTGGTGCCGACGTAGGCCATGCCGGCGGCCATGGCGCCGGCGGTGTCGGCATAAACCTTATCGGCAAAAGCCCGTACCTTGTCCCTGTCCATCGCGTCCTCCCTGCTCGTCACGCGGATAATGCCGAAAAGCTCAGCAGTGGGACAGCGCCTGTTCGCGGGCGGCTGAGAGACTTTGCGGCCGCGTGCAAGACGACACGAAACCGCTGGCGCCCAGGGAGGGTCTGGCACTGTAGTGCCCTCGCCGCAGGTCGTTGCCTGCCGACGGCGATGGGAGGCGGCAGCAAAGGGTGTAATGAAGGCGTTGCGGCAGCCCACGCACGGTGAGCCGCAAGGCTGGCAAGTCGATGGCCCCGCACGTTAGCTTCTGGATTGTGGCGCGCGGCATCAACGTGGGGCACTCGACGCGCATGTATTTTTCCAAGTCCGGCCCGGGCTAACTTTACCGACCTGGATGCGACGCGGGATCGATCTGGCACGCGGGGATGTTCAGCCCGGCATGGAGGCGCAAGGCTTGAACGCCCCGGCCACGATGACCTTAGTGCAGTCGGCGGCGGTTCCTCGCGGACGCCACCGGCAACGTCCTGACCGCGCCAGTTGTGAGAGGTCTTGGCCGTATCTGGCATAAAAAGTTTCTTGCGAGACCAGCCGCCGGCTGGCCTCGTGATCGTCACAGCAATGGTCCAGCCGCAAGGGCCGCAACGTCGCCGCACGCGCCTTGGCGTTGGCTATTTCTTCGACGGGGCTTCGGCGGTTTGTTTGGCGAGGCCCTCATCGAAGGCCTTCTCCAGCCCGGCGACGTAGGTGTTGAAGGCACCCGGGTCGACGAACGGGTTGGGGCCGCCCGCCGCGATCTTTCCGCGCTTTTCTTCCATGCCGTACATTTCGGGATGGGGTGCCAGAAACACGTCGGCCTTGAAGGTGCGCGCCCACGCGAACGTTTTCCTGTAGTCATCGATGATGCCGGGATAGGTCGGGTTACCCACCAGTTTGTTGAGGGCAATGGTGGCGCTGCAAAAGATGATGACCGAGCGCGTGTCATTGCCGTCCTTCACGTTCAGGCTCCAGCTCGTACAGCCGGGCGTATGCCCCGGGGTGTCGTGCGCGGTGATGGTGACGCCGCCGAGGCTAACCGTATCACCGTCCTTGACGGCGCGATCGACCGTCGCGGGAGGAAACTTCAACTCGGCCGTGCTCTCTTGTCCTGGATAGTACCCGCCCTCGATCAGCGGCTTGTCGCGGGCGCCAACGATGAGCTGGGCGCCGCTCTCCTTCTTGAGTTCGGCAAATCCGCCGGTGTGGTCTAGGTGGGCTTGGGTGTTCAAAATGTATTTGATGTCAGCGATCTTGAAGCCGAGCTTCTGGATACTGTCGCGGATTTGCCCTGTCACCTCAGGAACGCCCGTGTCGACCAGGATGTGGCCTTGCGGGGTGGTGATCAGGTAGACGGCGAGACCATGGCTGCCGACGTAATAGATGTTATCGATGACCTTGAATGGCTCGGTCGGCTTGGTCCAGTTCGCCATTACGCTTTTGAGGAAGTCCGTCACCGACTGTGCGGATGCCGGGCCGGCCAGCGTTGTCAGGACCACTACCCAAGCCGCGAGTAGCCTCATCGTTTCCTCCAGATGCTTTTGCCGTGCCCTCGTCACAGTAGCGTAACCCCGGCCCCGCTGGCGACGGCCGGATTCATCACACGCTTTTGTGTTCCGGGCGCAGAGGTGCTGTGCCACAGCTAGCGAGAGTGCAATGGGAAACCGCATATCGCCTGACTGTTGCAGGCGGCGTTGGCTCATCCGGCACAGTCTTCCGGCTAAGTCTTCAACAGCAAAGTCTTCAAGCCCCATCCAGAAAGAGGAAACGATGAAGCGCACTGGATCGTTGTTGGCCCCAGCCTTTGGCCTCGTGCTGTCGAGCTCGGCCGTATTCGCGCAAGCCGCGCCGGACGTCACGCTCACGCGTCTTGACTGTGGAACCCCGCAGGCGCCGACGGACGTCAACGCCCGCTTCTCGGACACCTACGCCTACCCGGGGGTGAAGCTGCAATTCGTGTACAGCTGTTACCTGATCAAGCACGGCGACGACTACATGGTGTGGGACACGGGCCAAGCGTCGAGCGCGGGTGCGGTGGCCCCAAAAGTCGGGCTCGTCGACCTTTTGGCTCAGCTAAAGGTTGCCCCGGAGCAGGTGAAGTACATCGGTATCAGCCATTTTCACGGGGACCACATCGGCCAGGCCAATGCGCTTCCCAAGGCGACGTTGCTGATCGGCAAAGGGGATTGGGATGTACTGACGGGCCCCAAGCCGCCGGGAAACCTCAATCCGCAGCTGGTCTCCAATTGGATCAGCGGCGGGGGAACCGTCGAACCCCTGCCGTTGGACAAGGATGTGTTCGGCGATGGCAGCGTGGTCATGTTGGCGACGCCCGGACACACCCCGGGGCATCACAGCCTCCTCGTCAAGTTGGCGCAGAAGGGCGCGGTGATCCTCAGCGGCGACGCCGTGCATTTCCAAGAGAACTACGACGGCCCCGGCGTCCCCATCTTCAACTTCGACCGCTCGCAGACGTTGGCCTCAATCGATCGTATCAAAAACGTTGCCACGAACTTGAAGGCCACCCTCATCATTCAACACGATGCGCGCGACGTCGGAAAATTGCCAGCCTTTCCCGAGGCGGCAAAATAGTCCTTACCTCTCCTCGCCGTGGCGTTTTTTAGCGACGAGGCGCCATGGCCTCCTGGCATTCTCTGACAGCCGCCGCTTGCCGCGACCGCGGACGCCGCTCCCAAGTGCAAGAGCGGTTCTCCGGCCGGTTGATGTCGGCTTGATTTTCCGATAAGGGACGCTTGCGGCTGCTGGTTGCAGCGTGACGGCCGGCATCGGATGAGAGCGGGGAGGGCGTGCGATCCGCAGCCCGCGGGAGGCGGTGGACCATCCTGTTCTAGAAACACGCTTTGACCATGGGGCTGTCGTGCCTGTTGGCGACCTCCCCGCGCGCCCGGCGCGATTGCGTTTCGTGGGTCCACACTATTCCTTTCTGCACGGGGGATGCAGCGGACCGAGGTGAGTTATGCAGCCGCGGGAGGTTGACGTGACCACCGCCGCGGTGGTCCAAGGGTCGAGCCATGACCATGCTCGCCAGTGCAACGCACCGCCCGCTCCTGCCAATTCTCCTGGCGCTGAGCGGGGCGCACCTCCTCAACGACCTGATTTCGTCCATGATCCCGGCGATGTATCCGCTTCTCAAGGAGGCGTACCGGCTGGACTTCACGCAGGTCGGGCTGATCACGCTCGCCTTCCAGGTGACTTCCTCGCTGCTGCAGCCGCTGTTAGGCTTTGTCACCGACCACAAGCCATGGCCTTACGCCATGGTCGCGGGCATGGCGGCAACGCTTTCTGGATTGGTCGGACTTGCATCGGCGGGTAACTACGCCATGGTGTTGGTGTCGGCGGCCCTGATCGGGCTCGGTTCGGCGGTGTTCCACCCCGAGGCCACGCGCATGGCGCGCCACGCGGCGGCCGGTCAGCAGGGCTTTGCCCAGGGCATTTTTCAGATCGGCGGGCATGCGGGATACGCGATCGGGCCGCTGTTGGCGGCGATGATCGTTGTGCCGCGCGGGCAGACGAGTATCGCCTGGGTATCGGTGGTGGCGCTGGCGGCGATGCTGCTGATGGCGTGGATCGGTACGCGCTACTCCGAAATGCGCAGCTCCCAGGTCGCCGCCACAAAAGTGCGCCCGACGGCAGCAAGCGAGCCCATCCTGCCGCGCGAAGGCGTCTTGCTGGCAATGACCATCCTGATCGTTCTCCTGTTGTCAAAACATGCCTACACCGCCGCGTTTACCTCCTACTACACATTTTATCTGATCGAGCGGTTCGGGGTGTCGGTGCAGGTCTCACAGATCATGCTGTTTTTATACTTGGTGGTCGGCGCCTTTGGCGTGATCGTCGGGGGCATGATCGGCGATCGGATTGGTCGCCACCGTGTGATCTGGATTTCCATCCTGGGGACGCTGCCGTTTGCGCTTTTGCTGCCCTATGCCAACCTGTTCTGGACCGGTGTGCTCAGCGTCCTCATCAGCGTGATCATGGCGAGCGCCTTCTCGTCCATCCTGATCTACGCCATCGATCTGGTGCCGCATCGGGTCGGGCTGGTCGGCGGACTGTTCTACGGCCTAGCGTTCGGGCTGGGTGGGCTGTCGGCGGCAGCTCTTGGCTTGCTTGCCGACCAGATTGGCATCGTCGCGGTGTTCAAGCTTTGTGCCGGGCTGCCGGCCTTGGGCTTATTGGCGTTCCTGCTGCCGCGGGCAGCGCAGGGGCGCTAGCTCGACCGGCATCCCGTGGCGCGCCCACCTCTGGTTCGCGACCGCGCTAACGCAGCAAAGCCGAGGCCGCGCTTTTAGGGCGGGCTAGCCCAGCTCGAAGGTGGTGACGCCAAAGACCCGTTCGAGCCGCAATGGGGGGATCGCACCGGTATACATGCGCGCCGTCTCGAACACCGGCGTGAGCCCCAAGCCCTGCGCCAGCGCCACCGCCTCGCGGTTGACGCTGGGGACGTCGAGGAAGATCTCGCCACCGCCCCCGGCCGCCAGCAACGCCGCCAGCACCGTTTCAGCGGCGGCGCGATCGTCGGCGACCAGCGGGCCGACCTTGTGGCCCGTGCGGCAAGGACGAACCACGCCCCAGGCCGCAAGGCGACCATCGCGCAGGAGTGCACGACCGACATGGCCCGGGGCGTCGATCCAGGCGCGCAGGAAGGCTGCGCGCGGGGCCGGGAACACCGTGCGGTCGGAGGCGGCGACCACCGCCAGCGGCACCTCGGTCAACGCCGTGGTCGCCGCCGCCGGCGCGCCGGGTGCGGCGAGGATGCCGCCGTAGCGGACATTGGCATAGGCCAGCGCAAACCCCGACTTCTTGTAGTTGGGCTGCTGGGCCACCACCCCATCGAGGCCGATCACGCGGTCGCCAGCGTGCGCGACGGCGCTTTTCCATAGACGCAGGCCGTAGCCGCGGCCGCGCAGGTCTGCGCGCACCATGTAAAAGCCGAGGAAGGCGAAGCTGGCGTCGTAGTTGACGCAGGAGACCATGGCCGCCGGGGCGCCGTCGAGCTCGCCGATGAAAAAGCCGTCGGCGTCGACCGTGGCAAAACAGGCTGCGTCGGCAAGGCCCGGGTTCCAGCCTTCGGCGGCCGCCCAGTCGACGGCGATGGCGATTTCATCGGGCCGCATCGCGCGGACGGTGAGGTCAGCCATGGATTACCGCTCGCTCTTTGGCGCGCAGAGGGTTGCGTCGATCAGCGTGGGCAGGGCGCATGCCATGGCGATCGGCGATCTTCCTCATGCACCCGCGCAGCTTCCTGCCGGAGGCCTCCTTCGGCTGGCAGCACCGCTTCGCTTTTGCGCCGCTCGACGGCCGCCAGGCGTCAAGACAACACGGCGCGCAAGTCTGATCAATGGGCGTTTCGCTTGCAAGCCGCGCCACCGGAGACGGGCGAAGGCGCCGGCCACGGCGCCTCCCAAGGGGTGCTTGCGGGCCTTCTCTGTTGTTGCCTATAGCGGTAGGGATGCGCGCACAAGCTGCTGGTTGGGCGGAGGCTGCTATGCTGACCGTGTGGGGCCGTAAGAGTTCGTCAAACGTCCAGGCCGTCATGTGGTGCATCGGCGAGCTCGGGCTGGCGTATCGGCGCCACGACGTCGGGCACATCTACGGCGGCAACGACACGGCGGCGTTTCTCGCCATGAACCCCAACGGCACGATCCCCGTCCTTCGAGACGGCGATGGTCCACCGCTGTGGGAGTCGGGTGCCATCCTGCGCTATCTGTGCAGTCGCTACGCCACACCGCCGTTCTGGCCGCCGGATCCGATCGCGCGCGCCGAGGTCGACATGTGGGCCGAGTGGGCGAAGATCAACGTCACCTTGTCGTTCACTGTGCCCATCTTCTGGCGCGTCGTGCGGACGGCGCCGAGCGACGTCGACTGGTCGCGCGTGCGTCGGGCGGTCGCTCGCTTGGGCAAAATTCTCGACATTGGGGAGGCGCGCCTCTCCTCGCGGCGGTTTCTGTGTGGCGATGCGTTGACGCTGGCGGATATCCAATTCGGCCACATCCTTTACCGCTACTTCGACTTAGACCTTGAGCGCCCGCCCCACCCGGCGATCGAACGCTATTACGACGGACTGTCGTCACGAGCGGCATTTCAAGAGCACGTGATGGTCTCCTATGCCGAGCTGAGACCCGCCTGAGTTGGGCTCCGTCTCAACGTCGGCGACGTTGCAGGGAGGCTTTAGGCAAAGAGTTGGTGATCTTTTCTGGACCATGGTCGGCAAGCCGTCACCGGCAAAGGCGGTAGACCATTTGTCCGCCCTGAACGTGAAGCTGGCATGGATTGAGTGGGCAAGGACGCGCCAATGCACGCAAGCGAAATGAGATTTCGTTTTTGAGATCAGACAAAGACCGCGCTCGTGACGGCCCCGAAATGACAGCCGGTGCCTGCCAGCACAAACGCGTGCCAGACGGCATTCTGATAGGGCAAGGAGCGCCACACATGAAAGATCACCCCAACAGTGTAGAGCACACCGCCGAGTCCAAGCAGGATGAGCGTAGGCGGCGTTACTGAGGCGGCTAAATCCTGGAACATGAGGATCCCGCACCAGCCCAGCGCCAGGTAAAGCAGGATGGCGAGACGATCCCACGTCGAGGCAAACAGGATTTTCGCACCGGAACCAAGCAAAGCGACCGACCAGACTGTTCCCAACAGGGCAAGACCTGCTGTGCCTCCGATCTTTATGGCGCCGAACGGCGTGTAGGTACCGGCGATTTTGAGGAAAATCGCGGCATGATCCAAGCGTTGGAGCAGGCCTTTCCAGGCCGTGACAGGGGTCATGTGATAGGCGGCAGAGCACCCGAGCATGGTGAGCAGACCCACACCGTAAATCGCCAGGCTTGCCGTCGACCCAGCAGGCAGGGAGAGGAAGGCCATCACCATCATGCTGACGACCGCGCTGAGCCCAACAGCAAGCCCGGTCACGTGAATGACGTTATCTGCGATACGCTCGCCCGGTGTGAGCGCAAGGTTCTCGCTTTGACGTTGGCTCATCTGGCGAAAGATGGATGCCCCTGACGCGTTCGACAACGGGGTGCGGGTAAAATTGAAAGAGGCGACACGAACGAGCGGGCACCAGCTCAGCGAGCTCCCCCTGGCTCCCCCTGGCTCCATTGTGAGCGAACGGAGGCCGGAGGTACCAAGCCGACGGGCAGGATCCCGTCTGTGCATCCCATAGGGCGTTGGCCCCGTCTCGTGTTGCTCAAAGGCGCTGCGCGGGGCGGCTGGGATCCCTTCGAGGTCCCTGAAACGAAGACCAGGCGGTTCGGCCCAGGCGGGCGGCGCCGCGGCGCGCGCCGTGCTTGCCGTGCTTCATGGGGAACAGGGACGACCTTACCGCGTTTGGTTCATGATGAGCTTTACCACGCAAATCGTACAAATCTGGGGCCGGCGTAGGGCATGTGCCCGCGGCCTAGAAGCCGTTCCGCGTGGCCCAGCAGCGGCTGGAGGTGCCAAATAGGACCCCGACATGGTAAAAGTTGATGCACCGCCGACAGCCGAGGAGACTTGGGCCGAACACGAGCGGACCTATCGCGGGTTCGTGAAGGGCGTCGTGATTTTCACCGCGCATGTGTTCGTCATTCTTCTCATTCTGGCTTGGGTTTTCTCCGATAGCTTCAACCTCCCGCCCGTTACCTGACAATGGTGGTGCGGTCTGAAGATTGCGGGTTAGCGGGCGACGAGCCCGCCCGCGAGGGGTCGGTCGTTGGCCGCGCACAGCAGTCCGGGCAGCCCGGATCAGCAAGGCCTAAGGGCGCAAAGATGCCGACGGCCGAGGCCCAGCCGGAGAAATGGACGTTCTCCAAGATCGCGCAGCACGCCTCCTCGCTGCTCGGGAAATCGGGCGCCTTCGCCGCAGCCTGCGGCATTATTCTATTGTGGGGCGCGGCGGGACCATTTTTTGGCTATTCGGATACCTGGCAGCTGGTCGTCAATACCGGTACCACCATCGTCACGTTTCTCATGGTGTTCCTGGTTCAGAACACGCAAAACCGCGACGCGCGCGCGCTTCATCTCAAGCTCGACGAACTGCTGCGCAGCGTTAAGGCGGCGCGCAACAAGCTGATCGATCTGGAGAACTGCTCGGACGAGGAGATCGAGCACATCGCGCAGCAATTTCAGGCGCTGCGCCAACGGGAAAAGCGGGCCATCAAAGGGGATCCGGCGGCGAAACCATCACAGGGTTGAATGGGACGGCGCCTACTCCCAGTGGGCCTGCCTGCCACAATCAGACCGTGGATGCTCCCGCGCGAGACCTCTCAAAACCCTTGAACGCCCGTGTCACGGTGATCGTCGCGGCCGGCAAGAATGATTGGGCCGCAAGGGGCGTGGATCGGCCGGCGCCCTGCTGCTAGCCTGCAGACGGGCGACCGCTCGCCGCGCCCGTTGTCCTTAGCGTGGATTGGCCCATGGCCCAAGGCTCGACCATCAGCACGACCGCTGCTCCCAGCCTCGCGATCGATCCTTTTTCAACCGACTTCCTTGCCGAGCCGTATCGCGACCATGCGCGCATGCGTGAGGCAGGTCCCGTTGTTTATCTGGCGCCCTACGGGATTTATGCGATGGCGCGGTACCAGGAGGTCTTTGCCGCCCTCAACGATTGGCGAACCTATTCGTCGGCGCGCGGCGTCGGTCTGCAGGATTTCGCCAAGGAGGTGCCATGGCGACCGAAGAGCATCGTGCTCGAGACCGATCCGCCATTGCACGACCGCACGCGCAGGGTGCTGCAAAGGGTGATGTCGCCGACGGCGATGCGCCGATTGCGCGACGACTTCAAGCGAAAAGCAACCCTTCTGGTCGACCGACTGCTCGAGCAGGGTGAGATCGAGGCGGTGTGCGACCTGGCCGAGGCGTTTCCGCTCGAGGTGTTCCCCGATGCCGTGGGGCTCAGGAGCGATGGTCGCCACAATCTCTTGCCCTACTCGACCATGGTGTTCAACTCGTTCGGGCCGCGCAACGCAATCTTCCAATCGTCCACTGCGGCCGCCGAACCGGTGCTGGCCTGGATCCATGCCCAATGCGCGCGCGGCGCCTGCGCCGAGCCAGGTTTTGCCGCCGACATCTGGGCCGCGCACGATGCCGGTGAAATTGGCGCCGATGAGGCGCCCATCTTGGTGCGCTCGTTGTTGACGGCAGGGCTCGATACGACGGTGAACGGTTTTGCCAATGCCATTTTGGCATTTGCAACCTTCCCAGACGAATGGCAACGCCTGCGCGCCGACCGTTCGCTGCTCAAACCCGCCTTCGATGAGGTTTTGCGCTGGGACTCACCGGTGCAAACCTTTTTCCGTACCACCACGCGCTCCCTCGAGGTCGATGGCGTGGCGCTACCGGAGGGGGCGAAGGTGTTACTCTTTCTCGGCGCGGCCAATCGCGATCCGCGCAAGTGGCCGGAGCCGGAAAAATTCGACGTGACCCGCAAGCCCATGGGCCACGTGGCGCTGGGGTCGGGGATCCACGTGTGTGTCGGTCAACTCGTTGCCCGCCTCGAGGCCGAGGTCCTTTTTGAAGCCCTGGCGGATCGCGTGCAGGCCTTTGAGCTTTTGTGCGCGCCGCAGCGCAAGCCGAACAACACCTTGCGCTGCCTGTCGCGCCTTGAGGTTCGATTGCGCGCGGCCTAGGTTCGGCTCCAACCTGCCCATTGCGGCACAAAAGTGCGGCACGCACCTGCGGCACAAGCAAGCCGCATGCGGCGATCCGCCCGCGGCGCACAGCAAAGGCCTATTTGACTTCGATATTGGACACCGCGCCCTTGCTATCCAGGCACTTGGGCATAGATGCGGTATTTGCCGGGCTTGATGGGCACGAAGAACAGCGTCGCCTTGCTCTCGCGTTCCATCTCGATCTCGTAGAGGCCGGTGGCCTTGATCTCGACGTCGCCGACCTCGACCTTGCGCAGCCAGATGAAGTTGAAGAACTCATCGGCGTGAATGGCATATTCGCGCTTGCCGGTGGACACGATCGTCAGCTGATAGGCCTTGCCCGTTGTCAGGCGATAGCTGGGCGTGGAAACGGCGAAGCCGGCTTGATCGACGCCGAACACGAGGTCGGGTAGCTTCTGCAAGTCGGTCGCGAGATAGCCCTCGGCCCACGCCGGTCCTCGCAGCAGTGCGCCAAGGAGGCACACGAGGACGACAAGCTTACGATGCATGACGCTTCCTCCACCCCGCCGGCGGCGCTTGGCCACTGATTGCTATTGCTCACCGCAACGGAATTCTGGTTCGTCGACGCCAAGCGTGTCCAGGTTGTTTTTCTGATGCAAAGCGCCTTCGACGGGGGCGACCGCGACCACCGCATCGTGCGTGCCGAGCAGGATGGGCTGACGCAGCTGATGGCTCCAGCTGCGGAACGATCCGGGCGATCCTTTGTAGAGTTCGATTTTCAGATCGGGTGCAAGCAACGCCTGGTAGACGGCACCGCCGGCAGTTTCGTGAGCGCTGGCGGCGGCATCGAGCGTGGCGCGGACCGCAATCCAGGTGGCCCAATCCTCATCACTCATACGTCGTCCGACCAGGCGGAAGAACCGGCGGTTGAGCTGCGGCGCCCCATGCCGCTCCCAATAGGGATGCCACGTCGAGGCTTCGAGGCCGGCGCTGCCGACCACCGGGCGCGGCTTGGCGGTGTTGAAGGGCACCGTGCGCGCAAAATCCCCCAGCGCATCGGCCACGAACAGCGCGTCATAGTCGATCCCACCGGTCAGCAGTTTGATGTTGATTTGGTCGCGTTTCCTTGGGTCGTTGCCGGCTACGAAATCCCGCATCTCGACGATGCGCAGGCCAAATTTCCTGGCCGAGGCCAGAAACGAGGCGGCCAAGGCCTTGTCCTCGGCCTGCGGCCCCCGCAGGACGAAGATGCGCCGCCAGTCCAACTCGAGCAAACGCTGCGCCAAACCATCATGCAACATCGACCAGCTCGGCAGCGTGTGCAGCAGCCGCGTCCGGCACGTCAGGGGCCTGAGGCCATCGTCGCGATGGCGCGGATTGAACAGGACCAGGGGCTCGTCGGCCAGGTTCTTGGCGAGCCGCAGCATGTCATCGGCCGGCAGATCGAGGATGGCGGCCGTCAGGGCCTGCGATTGCATAAAAGCGCGCAGCGCGCTGACGGCATCTTCCGTTTGCGCCAAGGACTTGCGGACGAGGCTCAACTTTAGGCCGCGCGCGCGCGCCGCGGCGGTGCCATCCTTTACCGCCAGCTCCGCCGCCGCGAAGGGCGAAACGTGCTCCGGTCGGTACAGCCCGGCATAGCCCGTTGCCGTTTGATAGCGCGCGTCGCCGCTGCGCTCGACGAAGGCAATCGCAAGTTCGCTCAGGGGCTGTTCCTGGGCGCGAGCCATGACCGCTGCGAGTGCCGGGATCAGGATCCCGCAAGCCAACCTCAGCAGCCAGACGCGGCTAGCGGTCATCGATCAAGATCCCGTAGGGAACCTGGCCCACGGGCACCGATACCAACACCCTGTTGGTGCGCGTGTCGACGATCGAAACGTCATCGGAAAGGCCGTTGGCGACCCACAGTCGCGTCTCATCGGCATTGAGCCGCAGACCCCATGCGCGCTTGCCGACCACGATGTAGTCCACCACCTCGCGGCTTCGCACATTGATCACGGCCACATGATTGGCACGTCCGAGCGCCACGTAGGCCTTGGCACCGTCGCTGGTAATGACGACATCCACCGGCGTGAAAAGTTCGCGGCGAATGGCGCGCAACTGGAACTCCACCTTGCCTTTGGCCGCGAGCGTCTCAACGTCGATGATCTCTACCTGACCGGAAAGCTCCGCCGACACCCACAGCTCCTTGTTATCGGGGGTGAGGGCAAACCGGCGCGGCCGAGTTCCGACCGGGATATCCTTGATGTGCTTTTGCTGCTGCACATCGACGACATGCACGAGATTGGCGACTTCGGAGGCAACGAATGCCAAGCGACCGTCCTTGCTGATCTGCACGCCTTCCGGCTCCGGGCCGGTGGGGTAGCGGGCAACGATTTCCCCCGTTTCGACGTCGAGCACGCTCATTTCGGAATCATCTTCACTGGAGATGTAGAGATGGCGGCCGTCGGGATGCAGATCGAAGGTCTCGGGCGCGGCAATATTGCGATAGCGCCGCACCAGGCGCAGGGTGGCGATGTCATAGAGCGCGATCGTGTTGTCGTCGCCGCAGCCGAGGTAAATTGCCGTATGCTCGGGATTGAATGTCATGCCCCGCGGGCGAGCGCAGGTCTCCAGCGTTTGCAGGATCTTGCCGGTTTGGTCGAGGATCGTAAGTGTACTGCTCTTTTCGTTGGAGACGAACACCTTGCCGGTGGCCTTCGCACGCAGCGGCTGGGACAGGGTCGGCGCCAAGGCAAGAAGCGCAAGCGAGGCAAGCATGAGCCGCCCGGCGCCGCGGCCGATGGCGGCGCCAATTGAGCGCAAGGGCCGGCGGGCCCGCGGCTCAGCGCGGCAGGGCCTTAAGTTGGGCCCACGATGGCGTGTGGCGGACATTCTCAAGCGCGCTGCTACTCTAGACTCAAAGCCAAACTCGGTGGAATTTAGTCGAGGAGACGGGCATAGGAAACGACGATGTTGGTTTGGCTAGCGCCGCCTTTGTTGTTGGGCATGATCGCCGCGCTTTTTTTGGCCTGCGCCCCGCACAGCACCGCCGCGCAAGCGAGCATGCTGGAGTGCCGCGAGCTGTCACAGCGATATGCCGCCGCCAAGCAATCGGCCGTCGACCGCCAGCTGAATATCTATCTTTCGCAAGCGGCCCAGCAAGGGCTGCCTGGAGCTGACGAGGGAGCTGCTCAACGACGGGGCCTCCGTGCGGGCGCGCCGTCGGGAAGGCGACACTGCCCTGCATCATGCCGTCAAGGCCACCGAGCCCGACGTGGCAAGACTGCTGCTGGAGCACGGCGCCGACATTGAATTGCGCGATCTCTCGGGGGCAACGCCGCTTTTCCTCGCCATCGAGGCCAACCGGCCCAAAGCCGTGGCGCTGCTGATCGAGCGCGGCGCCAACGTCAATTCCCCGGGGCGGTCGGCGGTTGCACCCATCGCCGCGGCGGCCTTCAACGGTTCCGAGCGCATCGTCAATCTGCTGCTGGAAAAGGGCGCCGATCCCGACGCCGCCGATAGCACCGGCAAAACGGCGATCGTCTATGCGGTTGCGCGCGGCTTCACCCGCGTTGCCGAGCGCCTGCTGATGGCTGGCGTCGACGTCAATGCCCGTTATGGCAACGGCTTGACGGCATTGATGTGGGCCGCCGGTCACGCCAACGACGTGCCCGACACCGATGGGGTCAAGACCACCGAGCTGTTGCTGGCGCGAGGGGCGCGGCTTGACGAGGTCGACGACCGGGGGCGCAGCGCGCTGATGATGGCGGCCGAGCTCGGACATGGCGAGATCATCAAGCTGCTGTTGGCGCGCCGGGCAACGGCCGACCTCAAGGACAAGGAGGGCAAGACCGCCGCCGACCTCGCCGATCCGGCGGTGCGGTCCGTTCTGCCGCAACGGTAGCTAGCGCACGTCGAGCCCTGCCAGGTATTGCGCCAGGGCATTGATGTCGTCGGGCGACGTGGCCTTCATGAGCGTTGTCATGCCGGGATTGTTGGCCCGCTCGCCGCTACGGATTTCCAGCATGGTCTTGGCCATATAGGCCTCGTTCTGCCCGGCCAGCCGGGGTTGCGTGCCCTCGCCTTGATATTGGCCTTGATGGCAGCCGGTACAGCCGACCGCCGTATTGGCCCGTGCCGCCTTTTCCGCCACGTCCTGAGGCGCCGGCGGCGCGGCGTTGCGCGGCCAGGGCTTTTTCGAAAAGTATTCGGCCAACGCCAACAGGTCGCTCTTCTCCAGCATCTCGACCACGGGTGTCATCTGGTCGCTCTTGCGGTCGCCATTCTTGTAATCGCGCAGCTGCAAGTACTGGTAGCCTAAGGTCTGGCCCCAGATGATCGGCGTCGTCTTTTCCAGCGGCACGCCATTCTCGCCATGGCAGGCCGCACACAGCTGCACCTGCTCCTGCAGCCGTGCTGGGTCCTGTGCGGCGGCGCATTGGCTGCCGGCAAGCATGAGCACCGCCCGGCACAGGGGGGCAAAGAGGCGCGTCGCGACGGTTGGCATTTCTCAATTGGGCGGGGGTTAAGCGCGAGACAAAAGATAAGGGCGAGACGATCGCGCGCCGTCTCGCCCCTCGTCAAGTTCTGCGTTTTTTTGCTCAGTCGACAAGCGAGAAGGCAATGAGCGTATTGCCGCGCTTGTAGTCGAGCTGCGTATTGCCGCCCGCCGCGACGACGATGTACTGCTTGCCGTCGACGGTATAGGAGGACGGCGGGGCGTTGACGCCGGCCCCGGCCTGGAATTTCCAGAGCACGGCGCCCGTCTCCGAGTCATAGGCCTTGAACATGCCATTGCCCTCGCCGGCAAAGGCCAGTCCGCCCGACGTCGCCAGGATGCCGCCGATCATCGGCTGTTGGGTTTTCACCTGCCATTTGATCTTGCCGGTGTCGTAGTCCACCGCGGTGACGTTGCCCCACTGCTCCTCGGCGGGAATGACCTTGAAGGCGCCGCCTAGCCAGAGCTTGCCCTTCGGGTAGGGGGTCGATTCCACGTGGTAGGTCATGGGCTGGTGCAGGTTGATGGCATAGGCCAGGCTCTTGCTCGGGTCGAGCGCAATGGGTGACCATTCGACGCCGCCGTTGGCGCCCGGCAGCATTCTGGCGCCTTCCTTGGTCGGCAGCACCCACATGTTTTCCTGGGGCACCATGGCTTCGGAGAAGCGGATCAGGGTGCAGTCGCTGGCATTGTGAACATAGATGTGTCCGGTCTTGCCGGCATGCAGCAGGCCCTTGACCGGACTACCGTTCTGGCCTTTCACCGTGGCGATGACGACGGGCGAGACCGCGTCAAGGTCCCACACATCGTGCGCGATGTATTGGAAGTGGCAGACGTAGTTGCCGGTGTTGAGATCGAGCGCTACCAGGCTGTCGGTATAGAGGTTGTCGCCCGGGCGCAATGAGCCGTCGAGGTCGGGCGATGGATTGCCCACCACGAAGTAGATGCGGTTGGTCTCGAGATCGACCGCGGGATTTTGCCAGACGCCGCCGCCGAGCGTCTTGTAAGGATCACCAATCCTCGCGAGATCGGCCTTCTCCTTATTAATGTCGCGCTTCATGTCGCGGCCGGTCGCGTCGTGTGTGGCCCACACACCCACGGACTTCTCCGGGATGGTGTTGAAGGTCCAGATCAGCTTGCCGTCCTTGGTGTTGTAGGCCTTGACGAAGCCGCGGATGCCGTACTCGCCGCCGTTGGTGCCGATCAGGATCTTGTCGCCGACCACCGTGGGGGCCATGGTCTCGGAATAGCCAAGCTCAGGATCGGCGATCTGGGTTTCCCAGACGAGCTGGCCGGTCTTGGCGTCGAGCGCGAGCAGCTTGGCATCAAGCGTCGCCATGAACACCCGATCGCCGGCCACGGCGACGCCGCGATTGTTGGGGCCGCAGCAGTAGACGGTCACCGGACCCATCTTGTGTTTGAAGTGCCAAAGCTGCTCGCCGGTGCGCGCATCGACGGCATAGGCATGATTAAAGGCCGTCGTGAAATACATAATGCCGTTGATGATGATGGGTGACGTTTCGAACGTGTCCTTCACCTCGGTCTGAAACATCCAGGCTGGGCGCAGCTTGTGGACATTGGAGGTGTTGATCTGTCGGTTCGGGTAGTAGCGCGTCTGGTGGTAGTTGCCGTTGGTGTGCAGGAAATTGTTGCCGTCGCTGGCCGCGCGGTTGAGCAGGTCCTGGGTGACGAGGGCCATATCGCCCCATTTGGTGGCTGCCTTGACCTCCTGGGCGTCGGCGCAAGGCGCACCTAATAGGCCAAAGCCGACGATCGCCGCAGCGAAAGGACGTAGCCTCACTGATGACATCCTCACTGGTGACATCCTCACTGGTGACATGATGTGTCTCCTCCGACTCGACCTCCCTTGTTTCAGGTGGCGGGAGTGCCGAGCCCTCCTGTTACAGCACGGCGCGATGCTCGCGCCGCCTTGCCATGGTGTCAAGCTGTCGCGGGCACCGGCAGCACTTATTCACGGGGGCGTGAAGACCCGCAGCGATCGTCTTGCCCCGGAGAATGGGATCCGGGTCTAACCGTACGTGAACGGCCTTTTTTGCCTTATAGCGGCGTCGCGGCCAACCGCGTCGCACGCGTCGGCCGCGCCTGGGAAAATGCCACGATTAGCGCGAGTTACCGGGCCCTCGCATCACACCCGCGGCGTCCGGCATGGTTGCGCCGAGCGAAAGACCGGGCCGGGCGCACCCCAGTCGCCATGCGCGCGCCCCAAGACATTTTCCTCCTTGGCACATGCCTCGTTCCCGCCAAGACCACGCCGCTAAAGGTGCGCTCGGACGCTTGCGGTGCGCTGGCGATTGGGGCAATCCCACGACGGTTGCGGGGCGGGCTCGGTCACGGCGGGCGGGTACGCCCGCGCGCCTAGTCGAGAAAGGCGCGCTCGCGATTCCTCATGCGCTCGAAATTGCGCGCCTCAGCGCGTCCTTTGAGGCCAAGCAGCCGCGCGGAGGTGGCATCCGCGTTCTCAAAATCGGCGCCCGTGACGTCGGCGCCGGCAAAGTCCGCGCCGGCGAGTTCCGCCCCGGTCAACGTGGCCCCCTTCAGGTTTGCCTCCCGCAAGGAGGCGAACTCCAGCACCACGCGCGCCAAGTTGGCATCGGCAAAGCTGGCACGATCCAGTTTGGCCGAGCGCAAGACGCCCCGCATCAGTCCCATGGATTGGTTGCGCATGTCCGCCGATAAGTTCGCGCCGTCGAAACGGGCTTCGATCAGGCTCGCGCCCGTGAGATCGGCGGCGACCCGCGCTTGCGAAAAATCGGCCCGGTCGAGGCGCGCACCCTGCAACTGGGTGGCGAACAGGCTGGCGCCCCGCAGCGTGGCCCCGGTGAGATCGGCCGCAAGCGCCCAGGCCTGGTCCAACACCACGCCATCGAGGTTGCTGCCGGCGAGCTTGGCGTTGTTGAGGCGAGCGGCCTGGAGTTTGGTGCGCCTGAGATCGAGAGCCGACAGATCGAGGCCGTTGAGGCGCTTTCCCGAAAGATCAACGAGGCTCGTTGGAGCGGCCGCCGCGAGGGCGGCCTCAATCTCGGCGCGGGTCAAATCGGCTTTGGTGAACTCTTCTGATTTGAGGTCGAGATAGCGGATCATATCTTGCGCGACGGCGGGGCCCAGCGTCAGAGCCCCCAGCAACGCCACCCAGATTGGTATACTCCGACGGCAAAAGCGCATGATCCACCTTGCGCCGACGTCTACGTTTAGATGTCTTCCCGGCTGGCGTTGCCGCATTGCCAGCGCTCGACGTGCCAGCCCGGGTGCTCTTCGCTCCATTTGGCAATATGCGGCGGGGCGGTCATCAGGCACTGGGTCAGCGTGACGCCTGGGCTGAGAGTAATCTTGTAATCGCGACAGGTGCCCTGGATCGCCGATAAGGCAGACGGTGAGAAGAATAGCGATCACGACGTCCTCCTGATAGGACTGGCCGCGGACGAGCCCGAGATCGGCCACGGTTGCTGCGGACTGCCCCAGAGCACTGCCCCAAGAGCGCTGCTCACGTGCACGGCCCAGAGCGCACTGCCCAAGAGCGCTGCCCAAGAGCGCTGCCCAAGAGCGCTGCCCAAGACTGTCCCTTGTCAATCGATTGGGATCGGCCCCACCCGATCGACCAAGTTGACAGCCAACATAGGCCAGCGCGCCCTTGACGCCTAGTTGTGATGCGTCGGGCCGAGGCTTCGTAACGATGCTTTGCGATGGGTAGGTCGGCGCATTTGCGCATGCCTGCCCCTCGGGTCTATCGTGGCCACCCACCAACCGCTGTCGGCGATGGGTCTGCCCGCGCCCGGTCGGGCTTGCTTTTTTGGTTCGGCGGAAACGTCGGAGGATTGGCATGGGGCGCCTAGGGCTGGCGATCGTCGCGCTGTTGGGTGGTGGCGCCGTTGCCGCGGCCGAAGCCCCGCAGCTCCAGCTCCCTCCACAGCTCCCCGGCAACGATTATCCAACCGTGGCCCGCGCCGACTACGTGTTTGCCTGTATGCAGGTCAATGGGCAAACGCGCGATGCCTTGGAGCGCTGCTCGTGCTCGATTGATGCCATTGCCTCCCTGTTGCCTTACGAAAAGTACGAGGAGGCCGAAACCATCATGCGCGTGCGCCAGCGCGGTGGGAGGAATGCGTCGATGTTTTTGTCGACGCCCCAGCTGCGGGCGAAAGTCGACGACTTGAAGCGCGCCCAGGTCGAAGCCGAGCTGCGCTGCTTTTGATCCCACAGGGTCATGTGATCCCACAGGGTCATGCCCACTGCGTCAAGCCAGGGAATCTCGCGAGCGCGAACGCAAGTGGGATCTCGCTAGCGCGAAAGCAGCGCGCGCTTCCCTTGCAGCTGGGCGCTTTTGACTTGCGGGATTAGGCGAGTGTGCGTAGGATTTTGCTCGGTAGCACTCGCCTTCAGGAACGCGCCTTATTGCGGGAACGAGCGTTTCGTTCGCAAGCCCTGTTTTTTTGGGGAATGGGGGGGCTTGGCTGCGACGTGCTGACGATCGCTACCGCTCTATAAGAATGAAAATTCAAGGAGTGGCGCTATGCACAGACGTACACTTGTAGGTGTATTACTGGGGGCGGCCGCCGCATTAGCGGTGCCTGCCCAAGCAAGCAAGGACGTCCTCGATCGGTCGGCAGATCCCAATCAATGGGTGATCCAGACCGGGGATTACGCCAACCAACGCTATAGCAAGCTTGAACAAATCAATCGCGACAACGTCAAAAACCTAAAAGTGGCGTGGACGTTCTCAACCGGCGTCCTGCGGGGGCACGAGGGCTCGCCTCTCGTGGTGGGCGACGTCATGTACGTGCATACGCCCTTTCCCAACATCGTCTACGCGCTCGATCTGAAGAACGAGGGCAAGATCCTCTGGAAGTACGAGCCCAAGCAGGATCCCTCCGTTATTCCGGTCATGTGCTGCGATACGGTCTACCGTGGCCTCGCTCATGCTGACGGGACCATCTACCACCACCAGGCCGACACGACCTTGGTTGCGCTCGATGCGGCCACGGGCAAGGAGAAATGGAAGGTCGTCAACGGCGATCCTAAAAAAGGCGAAACCAACACGGCGACCGTGCTGCCGGTGAAGGACAAGGTCATCGTCGGCATCTCCGGGGCCGAGTTCGGCGTGCGCGGCCATGTGACGGCCTACGACGCCAAGACCGGCAAGCAGCTGTGGCGTGCCTATACGCTGGGCCCGGACTCGGAAACCTTGTTCGACCCAGAAAAGACGATGTCGCTCGGCAAACCGGTCGGCAAGGACTCCTCGCTGAAGACCTGGAACGGCGATCAGTGGAAGATCGGCGGTGGCACCGCCTGGGGATGGTTCTCCTATGATCCGGAGACCAACCTGTTCTTCTACGGCACCGCCAACCCCTCGACCTGGAACCCGGTGCAGCGCGCCGGATCCGATGGCAAACCCATCGACCAGAAATGGACGATGTCGATCATCGCCCGTGACGTGGACACCGGGATGGCGCGCTGGGCCTACCAGATGACGCCCTTCGATGAGTGGGACTACGACGGTGTCAACGAAATGATTCTCGCCGACATCGACGTCAAGGGTCAAAAGCGCAAGGCGCTCGTGCACTTCGACCGTAACGGTCTGGGCTATACGCTCGATCGCGTCACGGGCGAACTGCTCGTAGCCGAAAAGTACGACCCCGCGGTCAATTGGACCAGCGGCGTGGTGATGGACAAAAACAGTCCGCAGTATGGCCGTCCCCAGGTCCTCAAGCAGTACTCGACCTTCCAGACCGGCCAAGACAAGAACACCAAGGGCGTCTGTCCGGCCGCGCTCGGTACTAAGGATCAGCAACCCGCAGCCTTCTCGCCGCGGACCAACCTGTTCTACGTGCCGACCAACCACGTCTGCATGGACTACGAACCGTTCCGGGTGTCCTACACGGCAGGTCAGCCCTACGTGGGGGCGACGCTGTCCATGTTCCCGGCGCCCGGGAGCCACGGCGGCATGGGCAACTTCGTTGCCTGGGACGCCGGCCAGGGCAAGATCGCCTGGTCCAAGCCCGAGCAGTTCTCGGTCTGGTCCGGCGCGCTGGCCACGGCAGGCGGCATCGTCTTCTACGGCACGCTGGAGGGTTACATAAAGGCGGTCGATGAGAAGGACGGCAAGGAGCTGTTCAAATTCAAGACCCCCTCCGGCATCATCGGCAACGTGATGACCTATAGCCACGGCGGCAAGCAGTATGTCGCGGTGCTTTCGGGCGTTGGCGGCTGGGCGGGCATCGGCCTGGCGGCGGGCCTCACCAACCCGACCGATGGGCTGGGTGCGGTCGGCGGCTATGCCGGTCTGCGCGATTACACCGCGCTCGGCGGCGCACTGACGGTCTTCACGCTGCCCTAAAGCGCACTCATAGCGGGAGGCCGCCCCAGATG
Organism: uncultured Alphaproteobacteria bacterium; assembly: GCA_963775835.1. Taxonomy (GTDB): domain Bacteria; phylum Pseudomonadota; class Alphaproteobacteria; order Rhizobiales; family Hyphomicrobiaceae; genus AWTP1-13. The sequence goes on from CAVZKV010000016.1 coordinate 94,561, forward strand.
CGGCCTCCCCTCTCGCGACACCTCGTCGTTCTTGATTCACCTACCCCCAGAGGTTGCTTGTGAAGTCAATTCGCTTGGCGCTGATCTTCGTTGCCCTTCTCGCCGTCTTCAAGGTGTCGCAAACGGTCGGCCAGACCGACAAGAAAGAACGAGACGGCAAATGGGAGACGGCCGATGGGACGCCGACCTATCAGATTGTCGGCGACGGCACGGTCGATTGGTACACCTTCTCCGGCTTTCGCCGCTATCATTCCGAGTGCCATGTGTGTCACGGCCCCGATGGCGAGGGCTCGACCTATGCCCCTGGCTTGATCGAATCCCTCAAAACCATGAGCTACGCCGATTTCATGCTGGCGGTCGCCAGCGGTCGCGAAGTGGTGCGCGCAGACAAGCAAAGCAAGATGCCGGCGCTGGGGGATAATCCCAACGTCATGTGCTACATCGACGACATCTACGTTTACTTGAAGGCGCGCGCCGACGGCGTGCTGCCGCGCGGTCGCCCCGCCAAGCGGGTCGAGAAGCCGGCGACGGCGGACGCCACGGAAAAGGCCTGCTTCGGTGGCAAGTGAGCGACCAATCGCTGTGCTGCTGGCGCTTGCGCTGGCGGGCGGCGGCCTTGGTGCGGGCGCGGCGCAAGCCCAGCGCGTCGACCTCGTCAACCGCACGACCTTGCGCGTTTGCGCCGACCCGGCCAACCTACCATTTTCGAACGAGATGGGCGAAGGCTTCGAGAACAAGATCGCCGAGATCGTTGCCGGCGACCTCAAGATCCCGCTCGAGTATACCTGGTTCCCGCAGGCCACGGGCTTCATCCGCAATACGCTGTTTGCCAAGCGGTGCGACGTGGTCCTCGGCTACGCCCAGGGCGACGACCTCGTCCTCAACAGCAATGCCTACTACCGCTCGACCTATGCGCTCGTCTATCGCGCCGGCGCGGGGCTCGACGGCGTCGACAGCCTTGCCGATCCTCGCCTGCGCGACAAGCGTATCGGCATCATCGCCGGCACACCGCCCTCTGCCAGCATGGTCCGGCTCGGCCTGATGCAGCACGCCAAGCCCTATCCCCTGATGGTGGACCGACGCTACGACTCCCCGGGCGAACGCATGATCGGCGATATTCGCTCGGGCGACATCGATGCCGGCGTGCTGTGGGGGCCGATCGGCGGATACTTTGCCGCGCGCGGCGGAGAAAAACTGGTCCTGGTGCCGCTGTTAAAGGAGGTGGGCGAACCGCGCATGGCCTATCGCATCACCTTTGGCGTGCGCAACCTCGAGGACGAATGGAAGCACCAGCTCAATGACATCATCGCCAGGCACCAGGGCGATATCGATGCGGTGCTCTTGCACTACGGTGTGCCGTTGCTCGACGAGCAGTCCAATCTCATCACGGCGCCGCGGCGCTGAGCGGACCTCAATCGGGCCGCGATCGCGCCTCAATCGCACCCTCAATCGCGCCCTCAATCGCGCATCTGCGAGCGGATCTCGCGCCCGAGTTCAAACAGCCGCTGTTCGATCAGCACCGGTATCTCGCACGCCAGCGGTAGGGACTGCTGGCGCTCGGTAAACACGCGCACATCCCAGTTGTACTTGTCCTCGGCGACCTTCAGGTCGTTGCGCGCGCTTTCGTCCTGGGCGGCGCGTTCCTTGAGGTGATGGATCTCGGCGCCTTGGCGTTCGATTTCGTGCGCCCGTCCCCGCTGACGCTGCTGGAAGCGCTCGATGCCCGCCATCACCAGGTTGCGCTCGCTATTGGCGCTGGCAAGCAAGCCGGCGAACAGCTCCTTGAGCGCCTCCTCGCGCGTTGCTTCCGGCTGTGCCTGCGCAAAGGTGGCGATCGCCGCGGCCGCCTCTTCGATCGTGCTGCGGCGGCTCATCAGCACCGGGATCAGCTGTGCCAATTTGCTCATTGGCTTGCCACCCCGACAAGCCCTCGACTTGCGGTCCGTCCCAGAATTGCGCCGAGGTGAGGAGGGAAACCTTGCGCTGCACGCACGGCCAATCCGGGCTGCTGGCGTCCGCGGCCAGGGCGGGCGAGTGGGCGGTGGCGCCGACGCCGGCGAGGATCAGGCCTGCTAGGATCAGTTTGGTGTGGGGCATGATGCGGCTCCTCAACCGGCTTCCCCCCGCCGGGCCAGCATTCCCTTGGATGGGTTATAGGCGTAGATGGCCGCGGTCAAAAACACCGCAGTGAATGCCAGCACAACGGCGAGCGCGACCGGTTCGAGCCGGCCATACATGGCAAAGCGGATGAGTTCGACGGCGTGCGTGAAGGGATTGGCGCGGCAGATCTCATACAGTAGCGGATTTGCTTCTTTGATGCGCCACAGGGGATAGAGCGCCGAGGAAGCGAAAAACATCGGGAAGATCACAAAATTCATGACGCCGGCGAAGTTCTCGAGCTGCTTGATCACCGACGAAATAAACAGGGCGATCGCTCCCAGCATGAGGCCGGAAATGAGGAGCGCCGGCAGGACGGTGAAGTAGCCGATGAGCGGCAGTTCGATCTCCCAGAAATAGGCGATCAGCAAAAATACGTAGACCTGCAACAGCGATACGGCCACGCCGCCCGCCAGCTTGGAAATCAAAAGAAAGCCGCGGGGAAAGGGTGAGAGCAGCAAGGTGCGCATCACGCCGGTCTCCCGGTCGTAGACCATGGATAGGGAGGTTTGCATGGCGTTGAAGAGTTGGATCATGCCAACCAAGCCCGGCGTGACGAAGACTTCGTAGAGCACGTAGGTTTGATAAGGCGGAATGATCGACACGCCGAGGACCTGCCGAAAGCCGGCGGCGAAGATGAACAGCCAAACGAGCGGCCTGACGAGGGCGGCGAGGAAGCGCTCGCGTTGATGCAAAAAGCGCAGCACCTCGCGCCAGGCGATGCCCGCAAAGCAGGTGGCGTAGCCGGCAAGCCCAAAGCGGCGCGGTGAGACCTCGACGCTCATGATACGGCCCCTCCGCGCTCCGTGCTCACCAAGCTCAAAAAGGCGGCGCGCAAACTTGAGGCCTGGGCCAGTTCGAGCAACGCCGGCCCGCGGCCGCTAAACAGCACGCGTCCCTTGTGCAATAGGACGATGGCATCCTGCGCGTCGACCTCGTCCACGAGGTGGGTGGCCCACAAGACCCCGACGGCGCGCTCACCCACCAAGCCCCGTACCATGGCGAGCACGCTTTCGCGGGAGGCAACGTCGAGGCCCGCTGTGGCCTCGTCCAGCAACAGGCAGGTTGGTTCGTGCAGCAGGGCGCGCGCGATCTCCACGCGGCGCGCCTGTCCGCCCGACAGCGCGCGCACCTTTTCGCCGGCGCGTTCGGCGAGCCCGACCTTGGCCAAGGCCCGCGCCGCCTGCTGCTTGGCCTCGCGGCGGGGAATGCCATGCAGCGAGGCGTGATAGATCAGGTTCTGCTGTAGGCTGAGATCGTTATCGAGGCTACGGCTTTGGAACACTACGCCCAGGTTCTTGAGGGCCGCCATCGGCTGACGGCGCACGTCGTGGCCCAGAATGCGAATTTCACCGCTGGCATTGTCGTAGAGCCGGGTGGCAAGGGCAAACAGCGTCGACTTGCCCGCCCCGTTCGGACCCAACAGCACCACAAAGGCCCCGCGCGGCACCACCAGCGACACGTTGTCGAGCGCCAGGTTTTGCCCGAAGCGATGGGTTAGGCCGTGAACCTGCAGGGCATCGGGCTCTACCGGGGGTCTGACAGCAGGCGTCATCACTTGACGATAAACTTTCCGGTCATGCCCTTCCCCTCAAGCCCGCGGCAGCGGCAGGCATATTCGCCCGGTCGGCTGGGAACAAAGATCATCTCCGGCTTCCCCTCCGGCGCCATTTCGATCCCGTAGACATGTGCTTGCCTTGATCCTGCACCGTGTTGCTCGGCTCGGCCAGGGCCACGCGCGCCAGGTCAAGGAGACTGCCGCCACGCCGACGAGGCATGTCCTCCTCCTGCGACGCGTCGGGCCGCGATGGACGGGGGCCGTCAATGCTGGGCCACCACCACGCCCCAGGGATAGCGCCCAACCCTGATCGAGCGCAGAACGCGGAGCTTTTCAACGTCGATCACCGAGACGTCGTTGGAGGCCCCGTTGGTGGTGAACAGCAGCTTGTCGTCGGGCGTAAAGGCAAGCTGCCAGACCCGCTGGCCGACGAGGAGGTACTTTTCGACCTTGAACGTCGCCGTATCGATGACGGCGACGCGGTTGGCCGGGCCGAGGGCGACGAAGGCCAGCTTGCCGTTGCGGCTGATGCGCACGCCCACGGGCTGGATCGCGTCCGGATTGACGCCCGGAATCTCAAAGGCGATCTTGGCCAGGATCTTGCGCGACTTGGGATCGATCACGCTGACCTTGCCGCCGATTTCGGCGCTGACCCACACCTGCGAGCCGTCGGGCGTGAACTCCGCCACCCGCGGCCGGCTGTCGACCAGGACATTGTCGATGATGGTGTGGGTGGCGGTGTCGATGAAGTGGGCCATGTTGGTGGTCTCGGAGGTGGCGACCAGCAGGCCGCCGTCCGGGCTGATCCCCAGCCCCTCCGGTTCCACGCCGACGGCGATCTCGGCCACCACGGTACTCTCGCCGACGTCGACGACAGTGATGAGATTGTCGTCCTCGTTGGCGATGTAGAGCAGATTTCCGGTGGGATCCAGGATGAAGAGCTCCGGATCTGGTCCCGACGGTAGGGTCTTTACGAGCGTCAGCGTCTCAGTATCCCAAACCTGCACGGTGTTGTCGTCGCTGGTACAGATCAACAGCCACTTTTGGTCCTTCGAAAGCGTGATGCCGCGCGGGCGTTGCCCGACCTTGATGGTCTTCACCACCTCGAGCTTGCTGCTATCGATGATGCTGACCGTGTTGTCCTTCTCGTTCGTGACATAGACGGTGTAGGCCTTGAGCGGGCTCACCCCGCCGCCCAGGGTGGCAAACGTCAACGCCAAGGCGCAGGCCAGTGATTTGCCGCAAGAGCCCAAGCGCGCGGACATGCGCGTGCCAATGACGGCGCGGAGCCATGCGAAGCACTGCTGAAGCGGCCTCATGGGGATGCGTAGGCTCTGCAAAGGGATTCCGGCTTGTCACTGCCGAGCGTATCGAGCTCGGAGGTGGGATGCAAGAATCCGGGCTGGGGTGAGACCGTCACGGTTAGCTTCGGAGTTGCGAGCAAAATCGGTTGTCGCAGTTGGCCATTCCAGGAGCGATAACTGAGCTTGCGTCCCTTGAAGGCGGCAAGTTCGAACTCCTCCGAGCGTAGGTAGGCAATGATGTCATTGGCGGTCGCGCTCCGCGTGCGCGTCGCCGCCTCGCCGATCGAGCGAACCGCCACCCAGACGTTGTAGTCAAGGGCGCGCATGGGACGATTGGCAAGGCGGAGAAACCGGTTCTGAAACTGGGTGGCGCCCCACTGCTCCAGCGCCGGATGCCAGCTCGTCGGGACCAGGCCTTGCGTGCCCGCGACCGGCCGTGCATCCCAGCTGCGATAGGCGAGGTAGTCGCCGAATTGGCCGGCCTCGTCGGCGACCAGGAGCACGTCATAGTCGGGCACGTTCTGCGTGAAGGCGGGAATTTGCTCTTGTATCTGTTCGTGGCCACCATCCGCGCGTCGGTTGCCGGGATCAAGGGTGAAGGTGCGCTCCTGCACGATCTTGGCGCCGAAGCGTTTGGCGCCGCGCCGAATGGCGTCGGCAAAGGCCTGATCATCGGCGTCGGCGCCCACCACCAGGAACCAGCGCCGCCAGCGTTTCCAAACCAGGTACTGGGCCAGCGCGTCGGCGAGCATGCCGCGCGATGGCGCCGTGTGCACCACGTTGCGCCGACAACCCTCGGCCCGCAGCTGGTCGGCGTTGGAGCCTGCATTCAGGATCAGGACGTTGCGATCCTTGAGGCGATCGGCCAGCGCCAGCACCGTGGGCGGGCTGGCGTCGAGCACGACAAAGGACACGCCTTGGCGCACGCGTGCATCGACGTCGCGCAAGAGATCATCGGCCACGGCTTGGATGACTTCGAGGCTGAACTCTTGTTTGAGAAAGCGACCGGTCGTGTTGTTGTCGTTGATGGCCAGCTGTGCGCCCGCGACGGCGTCATCGGCGGCGGGCAGATCAAGTAAAGACAGGGGAGGTGGCAGCTCGCGGCGCTCGCGGGCGAGCACAATCGCCAGCTGTTGGCGCGCCGCAGGCTCGCCCGCCGACTGCTGTGAGGCGGCCATGGCGGGGAAGGCGAGCTGGGTGGCAATGAGAAGGCACGAGCACATGAGGCCGTGCGCGCCGCTTCTGCGCAAAACAGCAAGGGCAGTGCCGAGGGCAGGGTCACGGCGGAGGGGCATGCGGGGGGCTCCATGCACGGGTCGACTGCGCGGGGGCAGTTCAGGGATCTGGCCAAGGATCTTGCAAGGGATCTTGCAAGGGATCTGGCCAGGGATTTGGCCACGGATTTGGCGTGAGCGCACCAGACCGGCCGGGGACGGTGGCGACGGCGGAAGTGCCGACGCTGGCCGAGGCCCCCCTTGTTTGCTGGTCCGTCCGCATTCGCATTTTTCGCATCATGCGACCAAAGGGTCGCCATCGTGATCGGTGCGGCGCGCCGCCTTCCGTGCTCACAAATTCGTCAAGCCGGAACTTGGCAAAATTCCGTTGCTCTCGACCTCTCTCTGCCCGATACTTCGCAATTGCCGGATCGGACCTCAGACGAGAACGTCCTTCAGACAGGAACGTCCTTGACGCAGGCGAGGTCCCGTGTCGCGGCGTGTCTGAGCTCGGGAGCAAGTCATGAAAAAAGCGTGGGATAAGCCTCAGGTTGAAGAACAACAGGTCGGCATGGAAGTTAGCAGTTACCTGCCGGCGGAACTAGATGGGCGTTGACCCATCGCTGCCCGTCGCCATGATCGCCGGCCGCCCGATGGACATGGCGATTAAGACGATGGGCCGCTGCTCGCGTGTGTCCATCGCTACCGCCCCGATCGCCTTCACTTTCCCGCCTTGTTTACGCTAACCTTGGCCACGGCCCGTCGGCTCGTCCGCTGGCCCATTGCCCCTCAACACGTGTTCCACACCCGCATGCCAAATCACCACGATTGCCATCGACGCATTCAACTGACGCGCGCTCGGCCCTTGCGACCGAGGTTTTTTTGGTTGGCCGCCCATGCGCTCTTACGGCTCTTGGGGGCGCTCCTGGCGCCGACGCTGGCTGAAGCCCAAAGTGTCGACGACGGCAAGGCCGTCTTCAACAAGTGTCGCGCCTGTCACCAGGTGGGTCCGGGCGCCCGGAATTTGGTTGGTCCCGCCCTCAACGGCTTGATCGGGCGCAAGGCCGGAACGATCGAAGGCTTCAATTATTCCGAGGCCAACAAGAATTCGGGCATAACTTGGGACGAGGCCACGTTTCGCGAATACATCAAGAATCCTAAGGCAAAGATCCCAAACACCAAGATGGTATTTCCCGGCCTTACGGACGAAAAAGATATCAATGACCTTTTGGCGTTCCTGGAACAATATTTAGCCGATGGAAAGACAAAATAGGCGCGGCAAATACGCGCCTTGAGGTCTTAGTCTTTCTTCAATCTGAGCTTTAGCTCGCGCCCGCCGTCGACGCTGCTCGCCGCGCCGGCGGCTCGGGCAGCGCGGCGGTCAGTAGATCACGACGCTGCGAATGCTTTTGCCGGCATGCATGAGGTCGAACCCCTTATTGATGTCGGTGAGGGGCATGGTGTGCGTGATCATCGGGTCGATCTCGATCTTTTTGTCCATGTACCAGTCGACGATCTTGGGCACATCGGTACGGCCGCGGGCCCCGCCGAAGGCCGTGCCCTTCCACACCCGGCCGGTCACCAGCTGGAACGGCCTGGTGGCAATTTCGGCGCCCGCGGGTGCCACGCCGATGATGATGGACTGGCCCCAGCCGCGATGGCAGGCCTCGAGCGCCTGGCGCATGACCGTGACGTTGCCGGTGCAGTCAAACGTATAGTCGGCGCCGCCGATCTGGTCGGCCCCGCGCTTGGTCATGTTGACGAGGTGCGCCACCAGATCCTTGCCGACCTCGCTCGGATTGACGAAGTGGGTCATGCCGAAGCGCTCACCCCAGGGCTTCTTGTCGGCATTGAGGTCGACGCCGATGATCATATCGGCGCCGGCGAGCCGCAGGCCCTGGATGACGTTGAGGCCGATGCCCCCCAGACCGAAGACGATCGCCGCCGCACCGGGCTCCACCTTGGCGGTGTTGAGGACGGCGCCGATCCCGGTGGTCACGCCGCAGCCGATGTAGCAGATCTTGTCGAACGGGGCGTCCTCGCGGACCTTGGCAACGGCGATCTCCGGCAGCACGGTGAAGTTCGAGAAGGTCGAGGTGCCCATGTAGTGAAACAGCCGCTTGCCGTCGAGCGAGAAGCGCGAGCTGCCGTCCGGCATCAAGCCCTGGCCCTGGGTGGCGCGGATGGCGGTGCAAAGGTTGGTCTTGCGCGACAGGCAGGAGGGACACTGCCGGCATTCGGGCGTGTAGAGGGGGATGACGTGGTCGCCTTTTTTCACGGAGCTGACGTTGGCGCCGACATCGACGACGATGCCTGCGCCTTCATGGCCGAGGATTGCCGGAAACAGACCCTCGGGGTCGGCACCCGACAAGGTGAATTCGTCGGTGTGGCAGATCCCCGTGGCCTTGACCTCGACCAGGACCTCACCGGCCTTCGGTCCTTCTAGTTCCACGTCCATGATCTGGAGCGGCTTTCCCTTCTCGACGGCGACGGCAGCGCGGGACTTCATGGCGGCTTCCTCCTTGTCGATACGTGGGTCAATGGTTGGGGTCGATGGTTGGGGTCGATGGTTGGGTCTAGGCTGGCTGCACCATAACATGGACACCGCCGGCCGTTATTGCTGGCCCTGAGCGGCGGGCAAAAAAAGCGAGGGAAGCGTCCCACGCGAACCCGGTTGCGCAGGGCCAAATCCGGCTCATGCGATCTTGATTGGTTTTTGCGTGATTGCAAGTTTCCAAGCGGGAAAGACAGGTCTAAGCTTCAGACGGAAAGCGTGAGATCGAGGCCTAAAATGAAACCTTGGAGCAGCTTTCTAAATCTTATTGGTCTGACGAGGTCGAAAGAAACCGGTCAACCGCCGCGGCGCAACCCTGCGCCGTCGGCACATAAGGGAGGACCTACGATGGCACAGATTTCTATTCATCCAGCCGTTGACAATGGCGTTAAGCCCGGCGCCTCGAGCTTTTCTGGCGGCACGCTCGTGTGCCAATGCGCGAGCAATCCCGTCGAGGTCAGCGTCGGTGCCCAATCGGCACACAATCACGTCTGCGGCTGCACCAAGTGCTGGAAACCGGCGGGCGCCCTGTTTTCCCAAGTTGCGGTTGTGCCCCGGGACAAGTTAAGCGTCAGCAAGGGTGCCGAGAAACTCAAAGTCGTGGATGCCAACGCGGCGATCCAGCGCCATGCCTGCACGGGCTGCGGTGTGCATATGTACGGCCGCATCGAGAACACCAAGCATCCCTTCTACGGCCTCGACTTCATTCACACCGAACTGTCGAAGGACCAGGGTTGGTCGGCCCCCGAGTTTGCCGCCTTCGTCTCCTCGATCATCGAATCGGGCGCCAAGCCCGACCAGATGTCGGCCGTGCGCGCGCGCCTGCGGGAGCTGGGTCTGGAACCCTACGACGCTCTGTCGCCACCCCTGATGGATGCCATCGCCACCCACGTGGCCAAGGCCTCGGGCGTGCTCCAAGCCTGAGCGCAAACGTGTGAGGCTCGCCTTGGCGCGACGGGGCGTTAGTCGCCCCGCTCGCCTGCGCTCTGGTGCGCCTCGGCCTGGCGCCAGGGCGGGACCGTGCCGGGGTGTCGCCGCCAAGCTTGGAACCCCTTTAGGGCGGCAGACGCGGCGGCTGCCAGGGCGCGCGCGATTGCGGCACGGCGCGCAGCACTAAGCTGAGCGCCCGCGCCAGGGCCGGCGTGCCCAACGCCTCACCTTGGTAATGGCCGAGACGCACGACTACCAGATCGTGGGTTGGCACGATCAGGGTAATTTGGCCGCCCGAACCGGCCATGTAGTAGGCGTCCTCGGGCACCGGCCATTGCCGCATCCGGTTGAGCCAAAACATGGCGCCATAGACCGGCTCGGACCATGCCGGCGCCGGCGTGCGCACTAAATTGCTCCAGCCTTCGGGGAGAAGTCGCTCGCCATTCCAAAGTCCTTCCTGCTGATAGAGCAGACCAAGGCGCAGCCAGTCGCGCGCGCTGCCGAGCTCGTAGCCTTGCAGCAGAAAATTGCCGTAGGGGTCGGTCTCCAGCACAAATCGCCTGATCCCCAGTTTGTCGAATAGGCGTCTTTGCGGGTAGGACAAGTAATCTTCGCCGCGCGCAACAACCGCGCGCTTGATCAGCGCGTTGAGCACGAGCGGGTCGGAGTTACGGTAGCGACCGATCGTGTTGGGCAACCACTGGGCGGGACGGCTGATCGCCCAGCGGTAGGCATCGATGGCACCCGTATAGACGAAGAGATGATCGGGATAGCCGCGCGCCGGATCAAAATCGGGGTCCTGCGGAGCGATGAAGTGAAGCCCGCTCGACATCCGCAAGAGATCGGCGATGCGGATGTCCCGGCGTGGGTCCTGCGGCGCCTGCCACTCCTCGATGGGCGCCGGTGCCCAAAGCTGCAAGGCGCCGTCGTTGATGAGCTGCCCCAGCAAGGTGGCCGTCACGCTCTTGCCCATCGACCAGCCCGGCAGGCGGGTGTCGCGATCGCTGCCCGCCGAATAGCGCTCGGCAATGATGCGCCCCTTGTGCGCCACGACGAAGGCGGCGGTCAGCCCCTGCGGTGGTTCGAAGGCGGCGGCGACGGCGGCGGCGAGCGTGCGCTGATCGATCTCGGCGGCGGTGGCGCCGTCCTGGACCGCATCGCCCATCGGCCAAACTTGCGTTTGCGCGTCGGGCAGCGTTGAGGTGACCGGTACGGGGGTGAAGAGCACGGAATGGGCACCCGCCGGCAGGGTGACGCAGCCTTGATCGCCGATCAGCTTGGCGGTGCGCGTGAGCCCATTCGGCAGGCTGACGGACACGGTCTGGCTCGCGCTATCGAGCGTCGGCTTGAGGAGGCGACGCTCGGCGCGCGGGGCCACGAAAAAGCCATCCTCGGCGATGGCCGTGGCCAGGTCACGACCGGTGATAAAGACGGCGGAGCACAAGACCTTGGCAAACCCCGCCGCCGAATGCTCCAAAGGATCACCCGGCGGGACTTGCCATTGGCTGGAAGGCTCGCGCGGCCAGGCCGGCGCGGTGCCGACGCAGGCAAAGCCGGCAATCAGCGCGGCAGCGAAGAACTCAAGACGGCGCATCCCTGATCTCCCAACGGGCCCGCAATAGGCCCTCCCAATGGGCCCCCCTAAGGTCTCCTACTCGGCCCAGCCCAAAGGCAACGGCACCCGTCCGTGCCGGCAGAACTCTAAAGGTGTTTTTTACGCGCGACGAGCCACCACCCCCAGGCCTTGTGGGTGCGCGCCTATCGCCCAATCGGGGCCAACCTGCTTTTTTTGCTCCGCTGCTCCTCTTGACGGGCACGGCAAAGCGGCCGATTGAGGCCAAGCAGAGGGACGATGCCACGTGCTCTTTTTAGCAGGCGCGGCCGCGTCCAAAACCCAAGGCCCAAGGCCCAAGACCCAAGACCCAAGACCCAAGACCCAAGACAGATGCGCTTGCGCCTGAGGCCACCCAGCTTGCAACGCAGATAGAAGGGGCGAGGTGATGCGGCGTTTCCTGGCGCTAGCCCTCATCGGCGTCGTGCTCGCAAGCCCGACCAAGGCGGTCGATGCCATCACGCTGCAACCGGGCCGTTATGAGGTGAACGTCCGCCTCGATCTGCCCAACATTGAGGGCCCGGCGGCCGCGAAGGTGACGAGCCTTTGTGTGCCAGCCCAGGATGGGGTCGGCAATCACGGGCTGATGGCGCTGAGCGAAAACAATCCTGTCGCCCGCTGTCCCGTGGTTAACGTTCGCCAAGAGGGGGCGGCGTTGAGCTTCGACATCGTCTGCCCCGGCGGCAACGCCGCTGTCGCCTCGGCCAGCTATCGCCTCGCCGGCACGGCTTTCGACGGGCGCATCAGCATGAAGTTGGGCGGCAAAAACATGACCATGACCGAGACGCAGACGGGTCGCCGCATCGGCGCGTGCCGACCTTAGCGGCCGAGCTCTCTCGCTCCCCTCGCTGTCTCTCTCTTTCTCTTTTTCTCTTTTTCTCTTTTTCCCTCTTTCCCACTTTCCCTCTGTCTCTCTCGAGCCCAGGTCTAGCGCCGGGCGCCCTTTGCCCGGTGAGCTCAAGGATCGGGCGAGGACCGGTGGGGGGTGGACCGAGCGCGGCCTTCGAGAGCGGCCTCAGCCGACGCTGCGTTTGAGGGGCGCCGGCGCCGGGACTTTGAGGTGCGCCGGCGCCCGCAACACGTCGACGATTTCGCTCAGATCCTCGCGACGATCCCCGACACTCGCATCCCCAATGCGCTTTGCGAACGCCGCCGCGCGCTCAACAACAATATCGCGCTGACGATCGACGGTGACGACGTGATAGCTATCGTCGAGGACGCAGGTCTCGACCCGGCCGCCAAGCGCGCCCTGCAAATAGGCGGCATTGCCGAGGCTCGCCCGATCATCGTGCCGGGGGTGAACGATCAAGGTCGGCTGCCGAATGCGTCGCAGTTCGTGCCGGACCACGGCGACGAGCCGGCGCATCTCGAGCATCACTCGGCCGGGATTGCACATTTGTCCGGCCTGCGAGCTGTCACCGCTGTTGATTGCGGCGGTGACCAGGGCACGCACCCGCGGATCCTTGATGCCATAAGGGTCGCGTTCGGCGAAGCGGACCAGATTGGCGCTCCACTCGGACCGCACCAAATTGAAGAAAATGCTATACCAGGGCACGCCCCAGCCATCGAGCTTCAGGGTGGGGGCGAACAAGGTGGTCGCTTGCACGTCCATGGGATATTCGGCGGCCAAGTGCAGGGCGAGAATCGCACCCATCGACAGGCCGCCAACGATCACCTTCTTACAGGTGTTGCGCAGCTCTCGATGCGCCGTCTGAACCGAGTGATACCAATCCTTCCAACCGGTGGCGCGCAGATCCTCGAAGCCGCCGCAGTGACCGGCCAGCTGTGGGCAATGCACGGTGTAGCCCGCCCTTGCCAGTCCGCGGGCGACAAATCGCATCTCAACGGGCGTGCCGCCGAGCCCATGGATTAAGAGAAAGCCGACGGGCCCACCCCGAAAGGTCTCGCTGAAGTCTTGCATGGCCATCAGGGTTACTCGCTTGCGGGGAGGTGTGCTGGCAGGAGCGCCTTAAGCGGACTTGCGCACGTTCTGCGCCAGCCAACGGTCGAGGCAGGCGGTGGCCTCGGCAAAGTCTTGCACGGGCTGATGCGGGAGTTTGCGGAAGCGGCAATGCGCCGCCAGTTGCCCCTTTGCCAGCACCAGGTGCGAACGCTCCGCAATGCAGAAATCGGAGCGGCCGTCCCCCACCACGACGCTCAGCGCTTCCCGCGCAGGCGGCGCCCGGTGGCTGCATTTACAGTTTCCAAGTGACGCCGCACAGCCGCTCAGCGCGAAGGGAAAGTCGAGCTTCCAGCGATCGCCGCCCAACCACTGCAACCGGTTGGCAAAAAAGGGCAGGTTCAAATCGGCGGCGCGCAGCACGTCGCCAACGAGGAGATCGAGACCATCGGAAAGGACGACAACGCTCAAGTCCCAGCGGCGACACAAGGCGACGAAGCCGGGAAAGGCGGGGTCGATCTTAATGCTGCGCACCAGCGCGGCGATGGCTTCGGGGGTGGCCCTCAGCAAATCGACCTGTTGGGCCATGCAGTCGCGTGCCGTCCGTCGGCCCTCCTGCCACTCGCGCTCGATCGTGCGCCAGGACGGATCGCAAAAGCGGGCAAACAACGTATCGGTGGGATCGCTCGGCGCGATTGTGCCATCGAAGTCGACATAGACCCTTCCCAGCATTTGAGCCCTTTCAGCGCGAGCCAGTGCCGCCCACACCTGTTTATTGTGCACTGCGCAATCGCCTTATGGCCCCTCGCCATGGGGCGAAAAAGTGTCAAATGGTCCCGGGACTTATCACACTAATTTGAATTCCAACCTGAACTCTCGGTTATGGCGGTCTCCTGCGGCAAATAGTGCGCGGGGGATGGGGACCGCCCGCCGGCTGAGGCGCGATCGTTGTCGGGCCGCGACAGCTGCTCGGCGGTGGCCTCGAGCTGATCGAGCCGTTCCAGCATGTGTTTGACGTCGCGCGACAGCTCCTCGGGGGCGAGGCCCTGCGTGGCCCAGCGCAAGGAAGAGCCGATGCGGGACAGAAAATAGATATTGTTGACGCGCGCAGTAAACTTTGGCTTTTGCATGTCTCGATCAGGCGGGCGAAGGTGAGGGTCTCGTTGCGGGCGTCCAGGCAGCCAAGGCATCCCGAGCGCATGGGCGAAGAGGGGAGGTCTGGGCAGCGCCAGCATCGGGAGCTAGCGCGGCAAACGACACCGCGCCGCGGCGCGACGCCAGCGGGCGCACGCGACGACAGCGTGGCGGAGGTCTCCTTGGCGTTTTCATCACCCCGATCGGGTTGATGGCGATGGCAGCGCCGGAGCCGAGCCTCAGATGGTCAATTGCGGTGCTCGCCGCATCCCCGCTTTGGGGGAGATTAAGGGCGGCTCGCGACTGCGTCCGTGCCTCGGCTTTGAGCAGCCGACGTTGTCGCGGCGCCGCAACGCGCCAGGGCGCAGCGCGGTCGGATATTGTCAAGGCCAAAAGCCAAAGCGCGCCTGCCACCGTCAAGGCGTTGGCATCACGGGGTTGGGCTTGAGCACACTGCGAGGCTTGGCGCGCCTCACCTTCCCATCGTCCGCTTCGCCGGCACGTCGATGGGCAAGAATTCCACGCCCGACCTTTGCACGGGTTGCGGGTAGAGCTTCATCAATGCCAGAACCTCGCCGGGCATGCCGACGGTGACCGGGAGACCCAACTCGGTCGCCTCGTGCGCGGTCAGGGCATAATCGTGCGTCCAGTGTCCGCCCGCCAGCTTCTCCGCCAGCTTCTCGGCGGACGCCTGGTCGAGCCGCGGGGTCAGCAATTCCACCGCCCCGCGTTTGACCTGCGCCAAGGCTTTTTCGCTCATGTCGGCCAGGACGAGCGTCAAGTCGAAGATGTGCTCGACGGGTTTGGATTGGGCGACGCGCACGATGCTGGCGGCGGGAAAGCCGGCAATCTGTGGATCGATCGGCCCCAAGACCGAGAACTCGCCGAGCACGATCTCATCGGCTGCAAGGGCGATGAGCGTGCCTCCGGACATGGCATAGACGGGGACAAACACGGTGACCTTGCCGGGATGCGCCTCGACGGCGCGCGCGATCTGCATCGCCGCCAACACGAGGCCGCCGGGGGTATGCAAGATGAGATCGATCGGCCGCTCCGGCGGGGTCACCTTGATCGCCGCGATAATGGTTTGGGCGTCTTCCAAATCGATGTGACGGGCGACGTTGAAACCGAACAGGCTGCGCTTTTCCTGGCGGTGGATCATGGTGATGACGCGGCTCCCGCGCGCCTTTTCGATGCTCTGGATGGCCTTTAGGCGATGGAACGCGAACCATCTGCCCGTCAGGAGCGGCTGCAGCGCCATGAGGGCTATGAAGATCCAAATCAGCGTCGAGAAATCGACTGACATGGGTCGGCTCCGGGTGACGGGAACGCGAAATAAAAAGCGCAGGACAGCCCAAGGCCTAGCCGACCGTCGTGGGGCTGGGCAACGCGATTTTTGCCAAATGGCCTCATTTTGCCAAGCAAATCACCTAAGCGGGCGTGCACCTTGGCACGGTGAGCACATGCACAACGCGTACGTGGCGTCGGATTTGCTGCCCGCAGTGGCTTTTTGGCTCGTTGCCCTCCTGGCCGCAGGGCCGGCCTTTACCATCATGCGCCAGGGCCGGCGCGGGCGGGCGCGCAGCGCCATCGCCTATCTCGCCGGCTTCTTTTTGGGTCTGGCCGTGACGGTGGGCCTCGCCTTTGCCGTAGCGTCGCTTGTTGCGGCGGACAGCCCCCTCTTCAATGCCGGGGCGACCGCGGCGTTCTTGGGTCCCTTTACCGGCCTTGTGCATGCAAAGCTGCGCCGAGGGGCGCGGAGGCGGACCAAGTGGGCCGCGGTCTGACGGGTCACGCTGGCGCGACCCCCCAACGCCAAAGCATTCCCAGGGCGCGGCGTCTCCATTAGGGTGCCCCCTGATGGGCGTTGGCAGTTGGGCCCCCCGCCCGGCCGCCCATCGAGGATACCGGTCGCATCGCCGAGCCAAGGCATGCTGAGCAATGACAATGGCGCGGGTCGGCGCGTCGCCGGGAGGAGCATGAGGCAGTCATACGGTTGGGTCGTTGTCGGCGCGGGCATGCTGATGACCTGCATCGCCATGGGAGCGATGCTCTCGCTCGCCGTCTTTCTGCAGCCGTTGGCGGCCGAGACGGGCTGGTCGCGCACGGGCATTTCGACGGCCGCGACGCTCGACTTCCTGTGCATGGGCGCGGCCGCTCTTGGCTGGGGTGTGCTGTCGGACCGTTACGGAACGCGCATCGTGGTACTGTTGGGCAGCGCGCTTCTGGGCCTTGGCCTGGTCGCGGCCAGCCGCGCCGACACCCTGCTGCAGTTTCAGCTGCTGTTCGGCGGCTTGGTCGGCATCGCGGCGGGCAGCTTCTATGCGCCGATGATGGCCGCGGCGACCAGCTGGCTCGAGCATCGTCGCAATCTTGCCGCCGCCCTGGTTTCGGCCGGCATGGGCATCGGTTCGATGACGGTCTCGCCGCTGGCGGCGTGGCTGATTAGCGCTTTCGACTGGCGCACGGCCATGTTCGCCATTGGCTGCCTGGCCTGGATCCTGCTGCTCCCGGCGGCTTTGCTGGTGCGGCGACCGCCGCAAAGCGCGCTAGCGCTCGCGGCGGGTCCCGCGACGCAGCAGGAGCCCTATCCCATGAGCAGCACCGAGGCGGTGCTCACGCCGCAGTTCGCCGCGATTGCGCTGGCACATTTTGCCTGTTGCGCGGCGCATTCGGGGCCCATCTTTCACATGGTCTCCTACGCCACGCTCTGCGGTCTGCCGGCGATGCTCGCCGTCAGCGTCTTTGGCGTGGCCGGTCTCGCCGGCTTGGGCGGCCGCATCGGGCTCGGCATTGCCGCCGATCGGCTCGGGGCCAAACCCGTGCTGGTCGCGGGGTTGCTCGTGCAGGCGCTGGCGGTGGGTGCCTACCTTTTTGTCAGTGAGCTGAAAGAATTCTACGCCCTCTCGGTCATTTTCGGGCTGGCGTACGGCGGCGTCATGCCGCTTTATGCCGTGCTGGTGCGGGACTTTTTTGGTCCCCATATCATGGGCACCCTGTTTGGGGCGGTCTCCATGTTCGCGAGCCTCGGCATGGCGTTCGGTCCCTGGGCGGGCGGCTTTGTGTACGACAGCTATGGCAGCTATGCCTGGCTCTACCTGGGCTCGTTTGCCATCGGGCTCGCGGCGGTGGCCATTGCGCAGACCTTCCGCCCGGGCCGGGCGCCGCCACGGCAGGACGAATTCGCGCTCAAGCCCGCTTGACCGGCTGTCGCCGGCGACGGGGCCGCCGGCACAAGGGCGACCGCCGGCAGCCTCAGCGGCGCCGGGCCGAGACCTGCTCAGATTTGCACTTTTCCATCGGCATCGCCGTCGTCGACCAGCCGTCCTTGACGACGGTCACGACATAGCGCCGGCAGCCGGTGGCGGCGCCGGCGACGAAGCGCACCCGAAACAGCGCGAGCTCGGGCTTGCGTTGACGCGGCCAGACGAAGACGGCGGTATCGGAGGTTTCCTTCAGCGCCGTCTCGATGGCATAGCCGGCATTGCGATAATCCGTCGCCGACAGGCGCGCCAGCAGCACGGCGGACAGGTCGGGATGCAGGCCAACGGCGGCGGCGCGCACTTGGTAGGGGTTTGAGGGGTCGACGGTCGGTGGGGCAAGCGGTTGCCCCGGCGTGCCCGCCGACGCCGACGGGGGCAGCGCGGCCGTCGTCAGGGGCGATGGCTCCGCCGCCGATGCGGCGACTGGGGCCGGCGGGGCCGCGATCGGCGGCGCGGCTGCGCACGGCGGTTGACGGCAGCGGTTCCAGGGCCGCCGGTTTGGCCAGCGCGTCGCTGCGGTTGGGCGCGGCGGCGATGCGCGCGGTCGGTTGCGCCTCCAGTCGGGCGCCGAGGCGCTCGATCAGGCGCGAAAGATCGGGGGCGATCTCGGTCGGCAGCCACTGACGCCATGACGGATCGCCAAGGATTACCCAGCCGACGGCACACACCACGGTGAGCAACAGGCCGCTTTTGAGCACGGCCTTGCCGCGGCCCGCAAGGGGTGGGCCGATCCTCTCGCCCGGCAGCATTTCATCGTCGTCGAAGGGCAGGTGACGGGCGCGGGCTGACATGGTTTGACCCCTGCTGTCTGTCGTCGTGAGTTCCCGCGGTTGTATACGCGCCAGCAAATTCCTGGCGAAATGAGGGCAATGCCGCCACGAGAGGCGATGCGGTCGCTGCGGGCTGGGGCTATCGCGGCCGGTTCGATCGGTGATATATCACACGCTTTGGGCGGAGGAGGCGGCCCGTGAGCAGGTTTGAAGGCAAGCGCACAATCGATGGTTTGGTTGTCACCGTCGATGGCCGACGGCTCGATGAGCACTACGAGGCCAAACGCTTTACGTCGTGGGGTTTTGAGTGGACCTACGAGGGTGATAGTCCCCAGCAGCTCGCGCTTGCCATTCTCATGGAACATCTGGGCGAGAAGGAGCGCGCGATCCGCCTCAGCGGCCCTTTTATGCGCAAAGTCGTGGCCAATCTCGATAACGACTGGGTGTTGTCCGCGGTTGATATCGACCGCGCCATTGCCGAAATCGAGGCGCCGGGTCAGAGCACAAGGGACGGAGTCCGCGCCAAAATCATAAGGCCAAAAAAAGGATTGGGTTGCTGCGGGGCGACGACGCCGGCGGCGTCTTGCTGCGGCTCCGTCTCGATCGCCGCGACCAGGACCAAGGCGCCAGCATTTGCCACCGAGCTGAGGTTCCACGAGCTGAGGTTTAAGTCTGTCCATGACCAGTGTGCTGCTCAGCAAGACGCCGGCGCGGCCTGCGCCGGCCAGGCCTGAGACGCTGACCGAGCAGGCCTACAATCGGCTCGAGGAGATGATCGTCACCTTGAGCCTCGCGCCGGGCGCCGTGTTGTCGGAGCAGGCGCTTTCGGTCATGCTCGGCATTGGCCGCACGCCCATTCGCGAGGCCTTGCAGCGCTTGGGGCATGAGGGCCTGGTGCGGGTGCTTCCCCGCAAGGCCATCATTGTCACCGACACCGATCCCAATCGTCAGCTGCTGGTGTTAGAGGTGCGCCGCGAGCTGGAGCGCCTGCTCGCGCGTGCCGGCGCCGAGCGTGCCACCGATGCCGAGCGCCAGCGCTTTCAGGCGATCGCCGATGGCATGGAGGCGGCCGCGCGCACCAGTGACGATATTGCCTTCCTCCGCCTCGATCGCGAGTTGAATGGCTTGCTCGCCCATGCCGCCCACAACGAGTATGCCTCCCGATCCATGCGCTTCTTGAATGGTCATTCGCGACGGTTCTGGTATTTGCACTATAAGCAGGCGGCGGACCTGCCCAAGTGCGCCCGGCTCCACGCCGATGAAGCGCGCGCCATTGCCAAGGGCAATCCGGCCCGCGCCATGGCGGCCTCCGACAAGCTGATCGATTATGTCGAAACCTTTACGCGCACCACGGTGGCCGCGCGCCGCTGACGGGCGCGCACGCCTTTTGAGCCGGCCGCCCGCAAACGCCGCCCGCGCGCAGGGCTCATCCCCGCGCGCAAGGTTTCCCGCAATTTTTGCGCTTGCGCCCTTTTCGGCAGAGGCTATCGACCCGACGTGGGTGCGGCGGTCGTGCCCGACGCGGCGCGCCCGATCGGGTCGGCGCGCTTTAAGCGTTCAAGCCCAGCAATTTCGCGGCGTTGCCGCCGAGGATTGCGATCTTGTCGTCGTCACTGAGGTCCGGCGTGGCGAGGATGAGCTCGATGGCCGTTTTGGTCCACGGATAGGGGAAATCCGTTCCCACCATGAGCTGGCTTGCGCCGACCTCCGCCACCAGGTGGCGAACGCCTCCGGGACGGAACACCATGGTGTCGTAGTAAAGACCCTTGAGGTACTCGGAGGGTGATTTTTTGATGCTGCCGTGCGTGCCGCCGGGGCACAGGTCTGGCCGGGTTGGACAGCCTTGGTCGAAACGGCCGGCATAGGACGGCAGGTAGCCGCCGGCATGGGCGGCGCAAATCTTGAGGCCGGGATACCTGTCGAGGGTGCCCTCAAAAATAAGGTGCGAGAGGGCTATGGTGGTTTCGAGCGGGTTTCCGATCACGTTGCTCAGATAGCCATTGCCCTTGAAGCGCTGCTGCAGTTGGGCCGGCGCGCCGTCGCCCTGCGGATGAATAAAGACGAGCACGCCCAGTTGTTCGGCTTTGGCCCAAAAGGGATTGAACTTGGCATCGCTCAGCTCCGCGCCGGCGACGTTGCCGCCGATGCCAACCCCGCGCAGTCCAAACTTCTTGACGCCCTCCTCCAGTTGCTCAGCGGCAAGGTCGGGGAATTGCAGGGCAACCGTGGCGAAGGCGACAAAGCGCTCCGGATGCTTGGCGCACACCTCGGCAAGCCGCTGGTTTTGTACGCTGATGACCTTTTGCGCGACGTCGCGATCCAACCGATACCAATTGGGGTTGATGCTCAAGGCTTCCATGTCAATGCCTTGCTCATCCATGGCCTTGAGCCGCACCGCCAGCTCGCCATCCATGTCGAGGTCCGGGCGCAGGCCGGGTCCACCGAGCGTCAGATTCATCAAGGCGAGCGCCTCGGGGACGGCGCAGTGCGCGTGAATGTCCACGGTCTTGACGCGCTTACCATTGACGACGATCTCGCGCCGGCGGGTCTGGGCCTGCGCCGGTTGGGCGATGCGCAGTTGGCAATCGGTGAAGACGAGACCGGTTATCGCTGCTGCCGTCGCTTGCAGAAAATCTCGGCGGGTGGCCATGAGGCGGGCTCCTCTGTTGCTGGCACGGTTGGCTTCGCGCTGGCCGACGTCACGCCGCTCGGCGGCCAGCCCGCTTCTGCGCCCACACCCACAATTCCATTGGCGTGCCGCCACGATAGCAACATTGATGAGGTCCCTGAAGGGATCGGGAACGCAATTGCAGCAAAGGGCCGCGCGAACGCCGTGCGCCGTGCGGCCCAAAAGGGCGCGCGGCGACGACGTGCCTCGAGCCACCCTTGCGTTGGCTTAAGCTAACGCGCGGCGCTGGTGGGCTTGTCTTGCAGTGAGCAGCGGCTGGGGAGGGTGAAACCCCGTGCGGCCGCCACGATCTCGGAGCGTGTGAGGCCAATATCCTTGAGCTGGCGGTCGCTCATCGCCGAGAGTTGATCGATCGCCGCCCGCTCGATGCGCCAGGTCATGTAGGCAACCCAGGCCCGCTTTGCGGTCGCCAAGATCCCACGTGTCGACGCTGACGGGGCCAGCTCTTGCGCGGAGGCCGCGGTCCCAAATGTCGTGCTCATGATCATCTCCAGTGCTGCTCGCTCATGTTTTTGCGGGCTCCAAGTCTCGAGGCGTCGGCAACGGATCACGCAGCCAGCGCGCGGGGCACCGTGGGGCCATACCTAGCGCGCCGGCACGGGAGCCGGCGTTGGAATGGCCGTGGAAACAACCGAGGAAACGGTGGTTCGGGCGCCCATCCCCGCGCCGCACCTGCGGCGCCCCTCAAAGGTCAAAGGGCCCCTGGGCGTGAGAGGGGGCAAAGGTGGGGGCAAGGGCCGTTGTGGGCGCAAGCGGCGAGGGGAGACGGGGGCCCAAGCCCCGCTCCCTCGGTGCAGCAAGGGGCAGTTGGCCGCGGTGGGTGGCGGTTGCCGGCAAGGCGGTTTGCCGGGGCGCCGGGAGGCCGGGAGGCGCCTTAAACGCCGATCTTGCCGCCGCCTTTGCGGGTGATGGCGAGGATTGCGGGCCGCGGTGGGATCCCCTCCTTAAAATCGGGCCAGCGCGTGACCGGCGCCTCGAAGCTGGCGGGCTCGGCATCGGGATCGCTCTCATCGGTCTCGCCCGGATGCTGCACGGCCAGGAAGAGGGTGGTGGCGTCGGGTGTGAATTCGGGGCCGCACATTTCGGCGCCACGCGGGCAGCGAAAAAAGAGCTTGGAGGTCGCGCGCGCGGCGCCCTCGGTCTCCATGGCCCACAGCCCGTCGGCCCGGCCGGTGCGCTTGGGATAGTTGCCGTCGGTGGCGATCCACAATCGGCCCATGGCATCGACCGCACAATTGTCGGGCATGCCGAACCAGCCGTCCTTGGAGGTGTTGGGATTGAAGGTCGCGCCGACGGCCGCAATCGAGGGATCCCCGCACTTTACCAGGATCTCCCAGCGAAACCTGGTCGCGGCGTGGTCGGCCGCGTCGGGAATGATTTCGATGATGTGACCGAAGCGGTTGTCGGCACGCGGGTTGGCCGCGTCGACCTGTTCGGGCTTGCGTTGGCTGTTGTTGGTCAACATCACGTAGACCTTGTTGGTCCTGGCATTGGCCTCGACGTCCTCGGGCCGGTCCATCTTGGTGGCGCCGAGAAGGTCGGCCGCCGAGCGTGCCTCGATCAGCACGTCGGCTTGGCTGGCAAAGCCGTTCGCCGCCGTCAAGCCGTCTTGGCCATGCACGAGCGCCAACCAGTCGCCGCTGCCGTCGGCATTGAAGCGGGCGACCGAAAGGGTGCCGCTGTCGAGCAAATCGACGTTGGCGCTAGGATTGCTGGCCTCGAAGCGCCCCGCGGTGACGAAGCGGTAGACGTAATCGAAGCGCTGATCGTCGCCGGAATAGATGACGTAGCGACCATCCTTGTTGAGGATGCCCGCGGCGCCCTCGTGCTTGAAGCGGCCAAGGGCAGTGCGCTTCACGGGCATCGAGGTTGGGTCGAAGGGATTGATCTCCACGATCCAACCGAAACGGTTGGCTTCGTTGGGCTCCTTGCCAATGTTGAAGCGCTCGAAGTAGTCGCCCCAATTGTACCAGCGGCTAGGAATCCCCATCCGCTTGTGGTTTCTGAGCTCGGGGTGGTTCGCGGCCAGTTCGCCGCTGAAGTAGCCGTTGATGTTTTCCTCGCAGGACAGCCAGGTTCCCCAGGGCGTGCGACCGCCGGCACAGTTGTTGAGCATGCCGAGGACGCGGCTGCCGGTCGGGTCTGCGGCCGTCTTCAGCCGATCGTGGCCGGCGGCGGGACCGGAAATGCGCACCTCGGTCCCGGCCGTGATGCGCCGGGCATAGTTTGAGTTTGCCACCACCACCCATTTGCCGTCCGTCTGCTTGATTTCCAAGACCGAGCCGCCGTGGGCCATCATCTCCACTTCGGCGATGGCCTGCGTCATTTTGGCAAACGGCGCCGGGCCGCCGCGCCGCGCGTCCTGCCGGCCGAGCCCGGGAAACATCAGCTCTTCGTTGGTGTACTCGTGGTTGACGCACAGCAGGCCGTGCTCGGAGGGAGCAGCGGCGCCGGGAAGCGCGAAGTAGGCGAGATAGTCGTTGTTATAGCCGAACTGTTTGGCCTGGCCGGCCTTGGTGAGGTTGTGCGGGTCGAAGGCAGGGGCTCCGGGCAGCACGGGATCGCCCCAACGAATGAGAATGTCCGCGTCGTAGCCTTCGGCGACGTAGTGCTTGTCGTCGGCACCGGCCGCAACCTCCTTGAAGTTGAAGGCCGGCGTGGTGTTGGTGATGTCCGCGTGTGCGGCGCCGGGCGCGAGAGAGGCCATCGGCGAAAGGGCAGTGCTGACGGCAGAGACCGCCAGCAGGCCTTGCACGAGGTCGCGCCGCGACAGGCGCTCGGCAATGACGTCGCCCAGCGTCGGATTGGCGCTCAGGTTCGTGCTGATGTTCTCCGCTGCCTCGAATGCGACGGACAGCGGCGCCTTCGTGCGCCTTTGCATTGGCTGACTTCCCTCGGGGTTGCAGCGGACGAAGGCAGGGGCATAGCCGGGGTCTGCGGCTTTGCCAACCGGGTTCTTGCGCGCTAGGCGATCACGCCCCGATCAGGTCTTATCCTCGGAAAAGTTTGCGCCGGCGTTGTGCGCTAGGCTCGCAAAACGGGGCATGCGCGCAGCGCCCCAGGGAGTTGCCGGCGCGGCGGCCGTGCGGCGCCCTGGCCCAACTTTAACAGGGCATGGCGGGGAGGGCCGCCACGGCAGCCCATAAGCCGCAGGCCGCACGGCAGTGCGGCCTGCAGCCAAGACGAAGCAGCACCGGTTTAGCCTGCGCTTGCCGTCTGGGTCGAGCGCGGATCGCCCTCGGGCAGGATTTCGGGCGAGGTGAAGGTGACGCCGTCGCGGCTGGGATTGGGCGTGAGCGTCACGGCCGCCTGCGGCGTGCCGGGGTTGCCGAGCAGCTGGATGCGCATCAGCATGGCGACGTCCTCGTGCACGGTGTTGTGGCAATGGTTGACGTAGGAGCCGCCGTACTCGCCGAACTGGATCTGGAAGGTGACCTGGCCCGACGGGCGCAAGCGCCAGACATCCTTGCGCACCAGGTTCTCGGTCGCCGGGAAGGCTCCGGTACCCCGGTTCATGGTGATGCCTTCCTCGAAATGCAGGTGGATCGGGTGGTCCCAGCCGCCGCCGCCGTTAATGTAGGTCCAGTGTTCGATCTCGCCGGGCTTGGGGATCAAAAGCGAGATGCGATTGGCATTGAAGGAATGCGCGGCCTCGCCGTTGACTCTGATGGTCCAGGGGAAGAATTCCGGCGCGGTTTCGGGACAATCGGGCGTGCACTGGCCGTCGGGGCCGCGCGAGGTGACGTCGCCCGAGCGGCCGAACTCGACCACGCGCGTGCGCACCGGCTGCACGATCGGGATCTGCTGGGTCAGCGTGACCGGCACCACGCTCTTGTCCAGGGTGGTGGACTTGTGCACGTAGCCCTCCACGTCGACGCTGTTGACCTGACCGACGACGCGGAACTCCATGAGCGGCCCGACGGTGGGATCGCTGTCGATCCCGGTCATGGCCTCGCGCAGGCTCAGCGCTCCGTTCGGCTTGCGGCCGTCGGTCTGCTTCAGCAGGTTGACGAGATAGATGCGGTCGCCGATGCGGAACTTGGAGAAATCGACGACGATGTCGTAGCGCTCGGCGATGCCCTGCTCGTCCAACTCTAGCAGATCGATGGGGTTCACGACCAGGTTGCCGTCGTTGGCGATGAACTGGAAGGGCACCGCCGTCCAGTTCCACGACAGCGCCAGCTTGATGAAGCGCGACATGCACGAATTGAGGATGCGGAAGCGATACTTCCTGGGCAGCACCTCCATGAAGGGGGCGTACTGCATGTTGACGCACAGAAGATCGCCGATGAAGCCCTCGGTCGTGAAGATGTCAAAGAACAATTGACCGGTGCTATCGGTGGCAAGGTCGTGGATGGCCAGGTTGACGTCGAAGTCGATGTTGCCCCAATCGAGCAGGCTGCCGCTCGGCAGCTTTAGATTGACGCCGTCCGTCAGCTTCTCGTTGCCGCGATCGGGACCGCTGTAATAGTTCACCATCATGAACATGCCTTTGTAGACATTCTCAGCGGTGAAGAAGAAGCGGTGGTCGTGGGCCCACATGGTGCCCTGCAGCTCGCGGTAGTCGCCGGCGACGTTGATCAAGCCGCCGTTGCCGTCGGGCCCGGAGGCCTTCTTGACGGTGGCGTTTTTATTGATCTTGTCGCGCCGCGCCAGCGTCGTGCTCCAGCGATAGTCATAAAAGGTGCCGGGGAAGTGATGCACGTTGGAGGCGCCGTCGCTTTCCGCGCCGTTGTGGGCGTTATGGAAATGCAGCTGATGTTCGTTGCGGCCGAAACCGCCATTTTGCGTGACATCATCCTGTAGCGCGTTATAGATCCGGGTCAGGACGGCTCGCCATAGCGGGCCTTGATCAGCGGCGGCGGCAGCGTGGCCGGGCAGACTCGCCCTTTCCCGTCCCGTAAGCTCCACACGCTGGTGGGGGTCTGGTATGGCAGGTCGGGTGGAAGGATTGGTTGGCACCGATTTCGGAAAGCGACATCACATAGCCGACCTTGGGGAAGAACTCATCCCAACGCTGATGCGCAAACAGCTCGCCGGGTGGGCGTCCTTCCTTCGGGCCGCGGTTGGTGGTCTTATTGCGAAATGGGTTGTGCTGGTCGGCTACCGGGGCCCGGCCTGTCAATCATTGAAGTCCTGATGGTAGGAGACCCGCTTGGCATTGGGCTCGCCCGCGCTGGTCCGGAAAGACGGCCTCGCCGCCGAGGTTGGTGAGCGGCATCGGCGTTTGCAGGCTCAGCCGGCGAAACGGCTGGGTGAACTTGCGCGCACCAAACAGTGGGCTGCGCGGGGTGCCGGTCGGAACCTGGCCATAGGCGCTGGGCGCATAGACGTTGAGGCCGTTCTTCCAGGCCAACAGGCCGCTCGAGGTAAACAGCCCCCATTTGAACAGCTCGCGCCGGCTGATCTGTCCGTGCGACAGCGCCCGGACGATCTCGGCCCGATTTTCGCGCGCCTTTTGCGCTTCCCTAATGCGACTGCGCGATGCGTCCTTCGGCAAATACATGGTCAACCCCTAAGCCCAATGCGCGTCCCAACCACAACCCGTCCCAGGCATGCCACATCGCGGGGGAGCTGCCGGCGGGTGCCCCACACGCCTCGAGCCCGGGAGCAACGGATTGGCCCGGCCTGAGATCGCTCGCTTGGCGTCGGCGACGGCACCGCCGCCTTCGCTTCACATCAACAGTAACCTCGCGGGAGACCTTTTCAGGTTCCCAACCCAGCTATATC
The DNA here is from genome assembly GCA_963775835.1 of uncultured Alphaproteobacteria bacterium. GTDB lineage: Bacteria > Pseudomonadota > Alphaproteobacteria > Rhizobiales > Hyphomicrobiaceae > AWTP1-13. The sequence goes on from CAVZKV010000016.1 coordinate 121,376, forward strand.
CGCCGTTCTGAGCGGCGCGCTGCGGACCTTTGTCTAAAATCTATCGGACGAAGGGGCTGAGTGTTGATAATGCACGACTTTCCCTTGGGGGCCGGGCCTCAATCGAGCCGCTGGTCTGATTGCGAGCACGCAGCGGCGTGCCCGCCGGTTCGATCGGGATATTTGCCGCGACGGCGGCGCAACGCCGATGACGCTCGAGGCTGACGATTGGGCTTATTCCGCAGCGATTTGACGCTCGGGCAGGGTTGCGCGGCGCCGATCGGCACGATGGCGTGCACAATCGTTCCCTTCGGCTTGCAGCGGATCTGCAAGCTGCCGCCCAGCTGCCGCATGCGCGCGGTCATGCCGGCAATTCCCACACCGGTTGGCAGGCGTGCGCCTTGCGCCAAGTTGCCCGAGGCCTTCAAGCCAATGCCATCATCGCTGACGACAACGTGCAGGCGATTGCCGACGCGTCTCAGCTGCACCAGGGCGCGAGACGCATCGGCATGGCGATGCACGTTGGCCAGCGCCTCCTGCACGACACGCAGGACCGATTCCTGTGCGAGGCGCGACAGCTCCTCGATGCAGCCTGCCGATCGCAAGCTGATCGACAGATTGGTGCGCCGCTTGAAGCCCTCGACGTAGCGCGCCAGGGTGCCAATCAGGCCATCGTCGGCCAGAGCCGGCGGATGCAGCAGATAGGTAAAGGTGCGCAGTTCCTTCGAAGCCTCGTCGAGGGAGTTTTCGATATCCTCAAGAACGCTGCACGAGCCCTTCGATCCCTTCAGGGCGATGAGATTGAGGCCGATCGCCGCCAGATGCTGCGAGGTTGAGTTATGCAGGTCCTGCGCGATCCGCTGGCGCTCGTCGTCCTGAATACTCAAGACGCGCTGCGACAGGTGTTTGGCTTCGAGCTGGGCGATTTTGTAGTTGGTAACGTCGCGGAAAATACCGCTGGCCCGCAGCGGTTCGCCGTTTTCGTCCAAATCTGTTTTCCCCCTTGCCTGCAGCCAGCGCGTCTCGCCATTGGGCCAAATGACGCGAAACTCGCTCTCGCCGTCGTTCAAGGTGCCGAAGGTTGCCGCGCGGATCGAAGCTCTGGCGACGTGGCGGTCGTCGGGGTGCACCCGCGAGATCATGGCGGCGGTCGACAGCGGCTCGCGCACGGGAAGCCCTAGCATGGCGCGGCAGTGTTTCGACGACCAAAGGCGTCGCCCTTGGATATCGTACTGCCATAAGCCGATATCGGCGGCGGCGGCGGCAAACTGCATGCGCTTTTCACTGTCTTTAAGATTGGCTTCGGCGAGCTTGCGCCTGCCGATTTGCACCAGGAGCGCCATCAGCACCGAGGCCATTGCCGTAAACATGCCGATCGTCGCCGTTACGATTTTCGGGTGGCTCTCCCACAAGGTCGGCGGCGTGTGCGCGACCACGGCGCCGCTGGGAAGATTTTTGGCCGACAGACCCCAGCGCTCCAGTTGCCGGGCATCGACGCGAAAGGCTTGCGATGTGCTCTTGCGCGGCCCGCTTGCCGCGGCTTTGTCGCCCTCCAGAATGTTGAGCACCAGGTCGGCCGTTTGCGTGCCCATACCTTCGAAGGTATCCATGTAGCCGCCGACAATGCCGCGACCGAAGTAGGTGCTGTAGGGCGCGTAGATCGGAGCGTTGGCCGCGTTGATGATGGAGGTTGCGTCGCCGGAGGCGGCGCCGCGGCCGGGCCCTTCGGTCAGTTTGGACAACAGCACGATGATGGTGTTGCGCGGGGCGCTGGCCAGTTCCCGTTGCACGGTTTCGTCCGGCAGGCCGACCAGATAGCGCGTCTTGAGCTGCTTTTCGACGTCGGCCAGCTGCTGTTGAGCAATCAGTGCTCCCTTGCGGTCGAAGGCGGCCGCACCGGCGACCACGACCAGGTTGCGTGCATCGGGTTGCAAGCGCCGAGCGAGCGCAACCGTTTTGGTGACATCGTGCTCGCTGACAATGCCGGCCATATCGGGTTCGAAACTGACGGCGGCTCCCGCCGGGGGAAGGACGCAGAAGACAATCGGGGTATGCGTTCCCAGCATCTTGCGGTAGCCGACAACGGCATCCAGCGAATCCGCGCCAAACGCCAAAATGGCGTCCGGCTTGGCGTCGCTGTATTTGTCGTTGAGATAGCGAACAAACCGATCCTTGTGTTCTTTGCCTGGAAATTGCGTGCGATCCAGGAACTCCGTATGGGTCTGGACCATCAATCCGGATCCGAGTTGGGAAAATCGGTTGCGCACCGCTTCGCTGGCAATAACCGCGGCCTGGCTCTCACTGCTATCTGGGTAAACGATCAGTAACCTTTTGAGGTGTTCTTGTGCGTTCGCCGGCGTGGCGAGGCCCAAAAACACGAGTGCGATGGCTAACGCCAACGCCTGCCACGCAGTCGCGCAGCGCTCCAAACGCGCCTTTGCTTCGGGCTGCATATGGCCCGCTCCTTTGTCCGTACTGCGGTTACGTGGGATCCAATAAGGAATAGATTTCCGACTGAACGGTTAGGACATCCGGGATTATACCGAGGTGGCGTCCATAAGCTGTGTAGTCTCGCAAGCTCAGTTAACGTGAGGTTTGCTGCGGCGGGTAACCAAAAGGCGCCCGACAGCGGCCAAGACCGGTGACGGTCAGGCCGCGCTTGGGGCAAAAAGGGGCTCGCGCACCAGCGATCAACTTTGCTTGGGCCGACTTTGCCTGGGCCGGCTTTGCTTGGGCCGACTTTGCTTGAGCTAGGGCGCGGGTTGCAGCCCGCGCTGGAGAAAAGCCCGGCAGGCCTGGCGCAGCCCCTACCGGGCATGCCCCAACCGGCAACGGCCTTGGTTGAGCGGTGGCGCGGCGCTGTCCGCACAAGGGCGTTGCACCCAAGCGATCGGTTTCGGACCGGAAAACGCGTATCCGCGTCCCGCGGCGAAAGAAACGAGGTGCCGGCGTCCGCGGTGCCCCCCAGTGCGTGCGCCGCCCGGGGCCTCGACCTAGGGCTTGAGCTCCGATGGGACTTTGCCGCCGTTTTCGGCGAGTTTGACCATGACCTGTTTGTGCAGCCAGACGTTCATCGCGCAGGATCTTTCGTGCGCCCAGAGAGTGAAGCTCGATTGCAAGTTGTTTAGTGCGGCGAGGCCGCTGTCGAGCTTGAGAAGTTGGCTGTCACGAGACGCGCATGGGCCGCGGCCGATGCGCGGGCCGGACGGCTGCGTCGCGACGGTCCGGAACTTCGGCCTCAATTTGGCATTTCTTGTCTTTTAGCGCCGGCGCGGGTCTGCGAGCTCGGTGTGCGCGTGCCGGGTCAGGTCAAGCGTGCGGGGGGTGCGGCCCGACGAGGTGGTCGCGGCCAGTGGTTTTTGCGCGGCGGTGCGACGATGGCCTAGGAGGTGCGTGACATGTCGCGTGGAGATCGGGGCTTTGCCCTGTTCTTGGTGGTGATGCTGGTCGCAATCACAGCCTTGTTTTATGAGCTGTTCCCGCGGCACGGGGAACAAGGCCCAAGGGGTGAGGGCGCTTCGGCGCCGGCCGGCAATCCGTCGCCGCCACCACCCGCACAAAAATAGCCCGCGCGCGCAGGCATTTGGGCTGCAAGCCCACGCCGCGCGCCTTGGGAGCGCTGCTCGCCCGGCGTGGGCGCTCGAAAAGCTCAGCCGACGCGATGACATTGGGTCCGCTGGGACGTTCGCCGGTCCCCGTCAGTAGCCGCTGTAGTAGTAGCGCCGGCGCGGCACCGCTCTGCAAGAGATGCCGCGGCAGCCGTCGCCGACCCAGGCGCATTGCGATTTTGCGAGACAGGCATCCCGGCTTCGCATGCTGCCACAATAGGCGGCGATGGTTTGGGGCGGCGGACATTCCTCGTCTGCATAAACGATCGGTGATATCCGCCGGATGTCTGGCGGCGGGCGCTCGGCATAGCGCTCCGAATATTTTTCGGCGGCGCAGCCAGCCAGCACTAGCACCGCGAAGATGAGCCCCCAACGCATAACGCATCCCTCAACACGTCGCGATGGCAAACCATAGTGTCAGCGGCAGGAATTGGCTAGTGACGCACAAGACACAGCGGCCCTTCTCGTGTGGACGATTCTGGTCTTGTTGCCGCGCGTCGACACCCATTTGCGGACTGGATTTGGGCGGGGCCCGCGAGAGAGTCTTGCACGGTCTCGCACGTGCCTCTAGTGCCGATGCGGCTCGGCCGCGGCCGGCGGCCCCACAACCACATCGACCACGATCCGTCCCCCCACATCGAACTCCAGCGCCAGCTTGAAGGTCTGATGCTCGAGTAGGGCCCGCTTCAAGCCCACCATGGCCAGGTGCGGACCGCTGGCGCTGAGCACGAGATCCTCACCCGCGCCGATCGGCAGCGCGGCGACCGGCTTGGGCTCACCCTGATCGGCGCTTGCCCCATGAAATTCGACCTTAGTGGCAACCGGGCTCAAGGCCCGCATCAGACGGTCCGGCAGGTTCGCGCGATTTCGGATGGTCAGGTAGACCAACTGCATGTCTTGGCCGGCAGCCATGGCCGGCGCCCAGGGCTGCACGATTTCGATAGCGGACGGACCATGGTCGTGCGCCATGACGGAAGCGGCGGCGCTCGCGCACCAGACGAGCAACACAAGGGCTGAACGTTTCATCACCGGCGGCCAACTCCCGGCACTGTCCTGGCATCATTGGGCTGCTGAGGAGCCCCCGCCCGCCATGGGGTTCGCGCGTTTGTCGGCCCCAGCAATAGCCGCAACACCCAAGGCCGGTCCAGAGGTCGCTTGCGCCGAGCGGCCTCCAGCCTACTTGCCCCCCAGCCTACTGCCCTCAGGCCTACTGCAAGATTGGCCGTTTACGGCGCGAGACCGTCTCGCTTTGCTGACGCACGTCGCGCCACAACGAGCGGGCATCGTCCAGACCGATGGCGTAGGGGGGATCATCATCGAATTTGATGAGCACCAACCGCGCATGGGTGGCATGGCCGACCTTGCAGGTCCTGGGCATTTTGGTGAGGGCGGTGTCCCCGGTCTCTTCCTTGCTCTCCGTTAAGGATTGCAGCACGGGCACGAGATCCTTGGCCACGCCGCGCGAGAGCCTGAGGGTATGTCGTGCTCCCTTGGCATCGACGAAGGTCAGCTCGAACGCCGTGCGATCCCCGGTCGCGTTGGTTTCCACGAGCGATTGCGCATTGAACTTATCCAGCATGTCAGCCCCCCAATGGCCAGAGCCAACATGATGAAACTCGAATCGGGTCCCCCACAAGGGCATTTGGGCCACGGCCAAAGGGCGGTCCTCAGTCGACGGGCGCAAGCGAACTCAGCGCCGCCGCCAGCGCGACAAGGCCAAGGCCGATGATGTGCTCGGCGGCGACCGTGCGCGACAAGGCCCAGATCTGGGCCCGGATCTGGGCCCGGATCTGGGCCCTCTGGGCCTGGTCGTGCCCCGCTTGCCGGCGCAGCCGACGCAGAAAGATCCATCGGTTTGCGGCGGCAATGGCGATCAGCACCGCGAACAGGGCGATCTTGCCGAGCAGCACCCTGCCATAGGGAGTGCGGCCGAGGTCGGCGAAGCCCTGCATGTTGAGACCGGCGCTGACGATGCCGCTGGCCAGGATCAGGGCAACGGCGGCCTGCCCCAGGCGCGAAAAGCGTTCAAGGCTGACGCACAGGCGCTCCCGATCCCCGCCCGCAAGCGCGTTGGCAAGCGCAAAGCTCAACGGCAGCAGGCCGCCGAGCCATGCCCCGGCGGCCAAGACATGGCAGCCATAGGCGAACATCCCGGCGAAGGCGTTCGCGCCCTCCCCGGCGCCCGCGTGTCCCACCCATGCCAGGCTGACCAGCAGGGCGGCGCTGAGGACGGCGTCGGCGTGCCAGCGGTTTGGCCTGCCGCTGCGGCTGGCGGCCCATAGCAGCAAGGCGCCGAGAGCCACCAGGCGCACGAGCCAGACGCGGCCAAAGCCGGTCGCAAGCAAAAAGGCGCGCCAGCTCGAGGCGGACAAGAGGCTGGTGACCTCCTCCGCCATGTCCACCAGCATCAGCCATGACCCAGCCCACGCCGGAGGCCAGCGCGATGGCCGCCAGCCAGACCTTGATTTTGCCCAGCGCCTCCGCGCCGCCCGGTGGGGGCCCGCCGTAGACGGCAAACAGGGCGGCGCCGAACAGGGCGAGCAGCGACCACAGGTGCAACCAGCGCACGGTGACCAGTGGCCAAAAGAGCTCCATGGGCCAGGTTCACGCCTACGGTCGCACTTGAAACGTGAAGCTGCCTTTGACCTTGTGCGTGTCCGCCGAAATCACGCGCCAGTTGACCTTGTAGGCACCTGGTTTCAGGGGCTCAGCCAGTCGCAACACGAGCGCGGTCTTGTCGCTCGGGTCGGAGGCCGCGGCGCCGGCGGCAACGGCTTGGCCGGCATTGGTCTCGACGCTGACGTGGGAGACACTGGCCTCGATCGCCTCGTGGAACTGCAAGCGGATCTCGGTCGGCGCGTTGGCAAGCGTGGCGCCCGCCGCGGGAGAAGACTTCTTTAAATGCGTGTGGGCTTGGGCCGAGCCGGCGAAGCTCAACACGACGAAGGCCAAGAGCGCACCGGCTCGGCCGCACTGTCGGATCATGGGGGTCCTCGCAAAGGTTGGCGCCAGCATCTGACCGAACGGCCGCTTGGCCTAGCGTCTTTTTTGAGATGCTGGCGCAGCAGCGCTGCTACTTCTTGGCTGCCTTTACGCATTTGTGCTCGGCATCGAGCGCATATCCCTTCTTGCATTTGGGATGTGGCGCATCGCCGTGGGCCAGGGCTCGGGGTGTCCACGCGGCCATCAACAGCGCGGCCAGCGCCGCCAGAACGATCGGTCTCATCTCGAAATCTCCTGCTAGAGATTGACATCGGCTCGGGGATGCCACGGCGAGGTGGGCAATCCCTTTGCACGCGCGCCGTCGGCGGTGGCCCAAGAACAGCGGCCGCGCGCGCCGGCGCCAGCTCGGGTGACGATAAAAAAGAAAGAGCGTTAGGCGCTCACGGCGCCGGGCGGCGCGCGCGGCGAACAGGCCGCCCAGGCCCGCCGCGGTGGTAGGGGGCAGGGGGCGCTCGCCGCCATGGCGGCATGGAGCTGACGGGGTGGTGTCAGCACGCCGATCGGCACGGCGGCGATCCACGGCAGCTGTGGGCCCTGACCGGTGCTCAAACCGCACCAAGGACACGCCGGGTTTTCCCGGGCGGGCGCCGGCGTCGGCAGCCCGTCTGGGCCCAGCGCGATCACCCCGTGCGCGGAGCAAATCGTGAGCTGCAGGTCCTCCAGCAGCATCGCTGTTGCGGTCGACGGCACAAAGGAGGGCGCGCGCGCCAAAGGTTGGCCCGCCACCACCAAGGCGAGGGCGACGAGAAGCAAAGCGCGCGCCTGCACGTTGAACCAACGCATGCGGAAGCAGGAATTCACAATCCGCAGCCGCGGTCAATCGTCCCGCCGCGGCTTGCTTTCACGGCCTCGCGAGCGCGTGCCTGACCTTGCGCCTTGGCGCGCGGTTAATTATGCCCCGGGCCGATTCTTTGAGTTCCACCTTCGCGGCCCTCGCCGACCCCACGCGCCGCGCCATGCTGGCCCGCCTGGCGCTGGGCGAGATGAGCGTCAACGAACTTGCCAAGCCTTTCAAAATGAGCGGGCCGGCCGTCTGCAAGCACCTCAAGGTGCTCGAGCGGGCCGGCCTCATCACCCGCGGTCGGGCGGCGCAGCGGCGCCCCTGCCGGTTGGCTCCGGCCGGGCTCAAAGAGTCCGGGCAGGCCAAGTCCGGGCAGGCCAAGTCCGGGCAGGCCAAGCCCAGGCAGGCCAAGCCCGGCAAGGCCGCCGCACCCCGGTTCCCCAAACCCCCACACAGCACGAAAGGATGAATGGGATGGCGTCCAACTCCAGCCTAAACCTTGACCAAGACCCTTGCGCGATCATCGCCGTGCGTGAGCTCGAGGCACCGCGCGAGCTGGTGTTTGCGGTCTGGGCCGACCCCGAGCACCTCGCGCAATGGTGGGGTCCGATCGGGTTTACCACCACCACCAGCGCCTTCGACCTCACCGAGGGTGGCGTGTGGCGCTTTGTCATGCATGGGCCCGACGGCCGCGATTACCAAAATCGCATCACCTTCGATGAAATTAAGCCGCCGCAGCGCCTCCGTTACCATCATGGTGGTGCCGATGCCCTCGAACCCGTACAATTTCGCACGACCGTGACGTTCGAGGACCTTGGCCGTGGCCGAACGCGCCTCACGCTGCACGCGGTGTTCCCGTCCGCGGCCGAGCGCGAGCGCGTGATCAAGGCCTACCGTGCCGACAAGGGTGCGATCGAGACGCTGTCGCGCCTTGCCGATCATTTGGCCAAATTGACCCCTTAAGCGTGCGGGCCTTGCGACCCACCAGTGAACAGCAAAGGAGAACAGTCGTGGCGCTAACACCTTACCTGTTTTTCGACGGTCGCTGCCAAGAGGCCATCGAGTTCTACAAACAGACGCTCGGCGCCCAAGTGCAAATGGTGATGCGCTTCAAGGATGGTCCGGACCAGAACATGTGCGCGCCCGGCAACGAAGATAAGGTCATGCACGCCTGCGTCCGCATCGGCGACACGGCGGTGATGATGTCGGACGGCCGGGCGCAGATGCAGCCCAAGTTCGAGGGCTTTGCGCTCTCGCTCGATGCCAAGGACGAGGCCGATGCGGAACGCCTCTACGCCGCGCTCGCCCAGGGCGGACAGGCGCAAATGCCGCTGACCGAGACGTTTTTTGCCAAGCGCTTCGGCATGGTGGCCGACCGCTTCGGCGTCGGCTGGATGCTGATCGCCGGGCCGAAGAACCCCTAGCCGCGCCGCGCCGCGCGAGCCCCCAGATCGAGCAGCGCTGGTGCGCGCGCCAGCGCACATCGGCGTGCCCAGTTGCCGGCGTCGGTGCGCACGCGGCAGAAATTCGCGGGGAAAGGGGCATTCCTTCCGCGGTGGAGACCGTGGTATACCAGCCGAGTGAACCAAAAAATCGCGCTGCAAGCGCTGGTTGGAGGAGGAGACCCAAGATGAGTAACAACGCGCAATCCTTTTCGCGCCGCAAATTCCTAAAATCGGGCGCTTTGGCCGCGGGCGCGGCCGCCACCGCCACGGTTGCCATGCCGCAGGTCTCGCGCGCGCAGACCGTGACCTGGAAGTATCAGTCGACCTGGCCCACCAAGGACATCTTCCACGAGTTCGCCGTCGACTATGCCAAAAAAGTCAACGACATGTCCGGCGGTCGCCTGAAGCTCGACGTTTTGGCCGCGGGTGCCGTCGTGCCCGCCTTCCAGGTGCAGGACGCGGTGCATTCGGGCGTTCTCGACGGTGGTCACGGCGTGACGGTGTACTGGTATGGTAAGAACAAAGCTGCCTCGCTGTTTGGCACGCCGCCCTCGATGGGATGGGACGCTAACAGCTTGCTCGCCTGGTTTTATCACGGTGGCGGCGAGGCGCTCTACAATGAGCTCATCAACGACATTCTAAAGATCAACGCCGTCGGCTTTCTTTATTATCCGATGCCCAACCAACCGCTCGGCTGGTTCAAGAAAGAAATCAAGAGCGCCGATGACTTCAAGGGCATGAAGTATCGCACCGTCGGCTTGTCGGCGGACCTGTTCAAGGAAATGGGCGCGGCGGTGACTATTCTGCCGGGCGGTGAAATCGTGCCCGCCATCGACCGCGGCCTGATCGATGGGGCGGAGTTCAACAACCCCTCCTCCGATCTGCTGTTGGGTTTCCCGGACGTCTCCAAGAACTTTATGGTGCGCAGCCACCATCAGCAGGGTGAGTGCTTTGAGTTGAGCTTCAACAAAGCCAAATTCAACGCGTTGCCCGCCGAGCTCAAGTCGATCCTGAGGTATGCCGCCTTTGCGGCCAGCGCCGATCAGTCCTACATGGCGCATGACCGCTATGCCAAGGACCTCGAGGCGATCAAGGCGCGTGGCGTGAATGTGGTCAAGACGCCCGACGCCGTGCTCGAAGCCCAGCTCAAGGCCTGGGATGCGATCATCGCCGCCAACAAGGACCCCTACTTCGTCAAGGTTTTGGACTCGCAAAAAGCCTGGTGCAAGCGCGTCACCCCCTACTTCCTGACGAATAACCTCACCACCGCACAGCAAGAGACGGCCTATAAGCACTTCTTCGGCTGATCCAAGCTGGCGCCGTCGCGGGTGCGGCCCGCGACGGTCCTTCTCATCTCCCGAGACGACCCCATGGACTCCCTGTTTGCCCTCATCGGCGGGCCGAAGCAGTTGCCGCTTTATGCCTATTTGGCGACGGTGCCCATTGTCATCGTCGTCTTCATCGCCGAGTTCCGAGACGCCATGCGCATATCGGCCGACGGCACGCGCGGGGATCGCCTTCTCTACGTCGTCGATGCCTTGAGTTCGGCGATCGGCAAGACCTTCGGCTGGTCCATTGTCTTGTTGACGTTCTCGACCAGCTACGAGGTGTTTGCCCGTTACATGTTCGGTGCCCCGACCGATTGGGCCTTCGATACCAGCTACATTCTCTACGGCACCCTGTTCATGATGGCCGGTGCTTATGCGCTTTCGCGCAACGGCCACGTGCGCGGCGATTTCCTCTATCGCTCCTGGCGCCCGCGCCGGCAGGCGGCAATGGACCTTGTCCTCTACCTGCTGTTCTACTTCCCGGGCATGCTGGCCTTCATGTACTCGGGTTTCAGCTTCGCCGAATTGTCGCGCCGAATGAACGAGCATTCCTCGGCCAGTCCCCAGGGCCCCATCGTCTGGCCCTTCAAGTGGCTCATTCCGATCGTCGGGTGCATGATGGTCTTGCAAGGGATCGTCGAGGTCATTCGCTGCATCAAATGTCTACAAACCGGCGAATGGCCGCAACGCCTGCATGACGTCGAGGAGCTGGAAAAGGTCATGCTGAGCGATGCCGAACAGAAAAAAGCGGCGGAAATTTCCGACGCCGAAGAGGTTGGCTTGCGCAAGGGAGACATTTGATGTTCGGCCTCGGCAATCCCGAGCTTGGCGTGCTGATGCTTGCGCTCTTCGTCGTCTTCATCCTGTTCGGATTTCCCATCGCCTTCACGCTGATGGCACTCGGGGTGTTTTTTGGCTACTTCGCCATGGGGGATCTGATCTTCTCGTTGCTGGTGCAGCGATCCTACTCGGTCATGACCAACGACGTTTTGATCTCAATTCCCCTGTTCGTCTTCATGGGCTACATCATCGAGCGCGCCAGCATTCTCGATCGGCTGTTCAAGTCCTTGCAGCTTGCCGCCGGACCCGTGCCGGCGTCGCTGGCGCTCGCCACCATCGCCACCTGCGCCATTTTCGCAACCGCCACCGGCATCGTTGGCGCCTGCGTCACGCTGATGGGGCTGCTTGCCTTTCCGGCCATGCTTCGCGCCGGCTATGATGTGAAGATTGCCTCGGGCGCGGTGTGCGCGGGTGGCTGTCTTGGCATTTTGATCCCGCCAAGCGTCATGCTGATTCTTTATGGGGCAACGGCCGGCGTCTCCGTGGTCAAGCTTTATGCCGGTGCCTTTTTCCCCGGCATCATGCTGGCCGGTCTTTACATCCTCTATACGGCATTGATGGCCGTGCTCAATCCAAAGCTGGCGCCGAGGCTGCCGCCGGAAGAGCGCAACGTGCCGCTGATCAAGGTGGTCCAGGCCCTCATCACCTCCTTCTTGCCACTGGCGGCGCTGATCGGGGCGGCGTTGGGATCGATTATTTTTGGCCTGGCGACGCCCTCGGAGGCCGCGGCCATGGGTTCGCTCGGCGCCTTGCTGCTGGCAGCCGGTTACGGTGCGGACTATTCCAAGCCTTGGCGCGTGATGGTGATGTCGGCATACGGACTGATCATGACCATTGTGGTGGCCTGGTCGGTCGGGCCGTCGCTGCCGGACCTGCTGCCCTTCGTTGACCTCGCCCACCCGCCGCGCTCACTTTTGGTCGGTTGCCTGGCCCTGACCGGCATCATCATCCTCGTCATGCTGCCCGGAAACAGCTTCAAGTTTACCCAGCTGAAGGAGTCGGTGTTTCTCACCGCCCGCACCACGGCAATGGTTTGTTGGCTGTTTATCGGCTCGTTCACCTTCTCGGCGGTGTTCGCCTATCTCGGCGGTCACGAGCCGATCGAGAAATTCGTGCTTGCCATGAACCTCTCGCCGCTTGGGTTCATGATCCTTGCCCAGATCATCATCTTTATCCTGGGCTGGCCGCTGGAATGGACGGAGATCATCGTCATTTTCATGCCGATCTTCTTGCCACTGCTCAAGCTGTTCGACATCGATCCCCTGTTCTTCGGCCTGCTGGTTGCCCTCAACATTCAGACCTCGTTCCTGTCTCCCCCGGTGGCGATGGCGCCCTTCTACCTTAAGGGCGTGGCCCCGGCCTGGGTCAATATCAACGACATCTTTCGCGGCGTGATGCCCTATATGATCATCGTCATCATCTCGATGGCGATGCTCTACACATTCCCGCAGATCGGGCTGTGGTTGCCCAACTACCTATACCGCTAGACGTTCGCGGAGGAGGCGACACATGAACCTGATGATCAGCGGTGTAATTGTGTTGGCGGCGACGATCGCGCTGCTCGTGGCCCTGCTGCCGCGGGGGGACGCACGCATCGGTTCGTCGGCACCGAGTTTGAGCCCTACGTTGCGGTCGTCTTGACGGCGCTCGTGGCGCTATCCTTCACCTTGCTTTTGTCGGGCGCTCTCAGCTACTTGGGATAGCCCCCGCGACCGGGAGGTTCGACTTTGGCAGACTTGCAACTCTGCGACCTTGCCGCCGGCGCGGCGGCATCGGGAATTGCGCGCGGCGAGCTAAGCTCCGAGGCCCTGGTAACCGCCTGCCTGGAGCGCACGGCCGAGCTCGAGCCGCAGCTCCAGGCCTGGGCCTTTCTCGATCACGACCGCGCGCTGGCGCAAGCCAAGGCGGCCGACGAGCAACGCCGCGCCGGCAAAGGGGTCGGTGCGCTGCACGGCGTCCCCGTCGGCATCAAGGACATTATCGACACGGCCGACATGCCGACGGAGAACGGCAGCGCGATCTTCAAGGGACGTCAGCCGCGCCACGATGCGGCCGCCGTCGCGGCCCTGCGATCCGCCGGCGCGGTCGTGCTCGGCAAGACCATCACCACGGAGCTGGCAACGCTTACACCTTCCGTCACGCGCAACCCGCGCAACCTCGAACACACGCCCGGGGGCTCGTCGTCCGGATCCGCCGCCGCCGTTGCCAGCGGCATGGTGCCGGTGGCGCTCGGCACCCAGACCGGCGGGTCCGTCATTCGTCCCGCGGCGTTCTGCGGCATCTACGGCTTCAAGCCGACGTTCGGGCTCATTGCGCGTCCCGGCGTGCTGACCCAGGCCCCGTCGCTGGATACCGTCGGCGTCTTTGGCCGCTCGCTTGAGGATGTCGCCCTGGTGGTCGATGCCATCCAGGGCTACGACGAGCGCGACCCCGCCAGCATCGCCACCAGCCGTCCCAACCTTTTGGCGCGCGCCACGGAGGACTGGCCGTTGCCGCCCATGTTCACCTTCGCCAAGACCCACGCCTGGGGTGACGCCGACGCGGCCACGCGCGAGGCCTTCGGCGAGCTGGTTGAGCTTTTGGGCGACAAGGTCGAGGAGATTTCGATCGACTTTACCAGCGAACGCGGCATCGCGGCGGCCAAGACCGTGCAAAACGTCGAGCTGGCTCATCACTACGGTCCGCTGCTCGATGCAGCGCCCGACCTCATCAGCAAGCGCCTGGCGGGTCAGATCGAGGAAGGCCGGCGCGTGCGCGGCATCGATTATTTTGCGGCGCTGGACGCGCGCAATGAACTTTATGCCACCATCGACGGCCTGATCATGCAGCACGGGCAGATTCTGACGCCGGCGGCCCTCGGGCCGGCGCCCAAGGGCTTGGAAAGCACCGGCAATCCCGTGTTCTGCGCGTTTTGGACCTACCTCGGCGTACCGGCGGTGACCCTGCCGCTGCTGGAGGCCGACGGCCTGCCGATGGGCGTTCAGCTGATCGGCGCACGCCGCGACGACGGGCGCCTGTTGCGGTCGGCGCGCTGGCTGGTGCAGCACCTCGCCGAGGAAGCCTGAGGGCAGCGTCCCCCTTGACGATTTCGCGCGCCGCTCACTCCCGTGCGCTTTCGTCGTGCTATCGTTGCGCCCATGCAAAACGATCCTCAAACCATTGCGGGCGCACCGCCATTGCAAATTTTGCCTGAGCTGTGGGCGCACGCCGGCGGCGCACCCGAGGCCTTGCACGATGTCGTCCTGACCGGGCGAGAGCCGGCGCTACCGTCGTCTTTTCGCGTCGGTAGCATTGCGCAAACGACGATCGCCGCCACCGCGCTTGCCGCCGCGGAGCTGTGGCGCCAGCGCGGCGGGCGTCGGCAGACGGTGCGCGTCGACATGCGTCATGCCGCGGTCGAGTTCCGCAGCGAGCGCTACATGCGCCTCGATGATAAGCCGCCCGGGCCGACGTGGGATAAGATCGCCGGCGTCTATGACACGGGCGACGGCCGCAAGGTCCGCCTGCATACCAACTTTCCGCACCATCGCGACGGCATCCTCAAGCTGTTGGGCGTGGCCTATGATCGCGACGCCGTCGCCGCCGCCCTGCGGCAATGGCAGGCCGAGCCCTTTGAAGCGGCCGCCGCCGAAGCGGGGCTGGTCGCCACCATGCTGCGCGCGCCCGCCGAGTGGGCCGACCATCCCCAGGGGCGGGCCGTCGCCGGCCTGCCCACGTTCGAGATCCGCAAAATCGGCGAAGCCCCCGCCCGCGCGCTGCCCCGCAATCCCGAGCGTCCCCTTGCCGGCGTGCGCGTGCTCGATTTGACGCGCGTGATCGCCGGCCCGGTGTGCGGGCGCGCGCTGGCCGCGCACGGCGCCGAGGTGATGCGCGTGACGGCGCCGCACCTGCCGGGTCTCGCCACGCTCGACGTCGACACCGGCCGCGGCAAGCTCTCGACCGCTCTCGACCTGCGCGCGACGGAGGACCGTGAGCGGCTCAGGGGGTTGTTGCGGCAGGCACATATTTTCGTGCAGGGCTACCGTCCGGGCGGCCTCGCCGCCCTCGGTTTCTCGCCCGAGGCCTGCGCGGAGCTGCGCCCCGGTATCATCGCCGTGACGCTGTCGGCCTACGGCCACCAGGGGCCCTGGGCGTCGCGTCGCGGTTTTGACTCGCTGGTCCAAAACGCGAGCGGCCTCAACGTCGCCGAAGCGGAGGCCGCCGGCGTGCCGGCGCCGCGCGAGCTTCCCGCCCAGGCGCTCGACCATGCGTCGGGTTACCTGATGGCGTTCGGTGCGATGATGGCGCTGGCCCGCAAGGCTGAGGAGGGTGGCTCTTGGCACGTGCGCGTTTCGCTGGCGCAAACGGGGCACTGGCTCTCCCGCCTCGGCCGCCTCGAGGACGGCTTTGCCGGCGCCGATCCCAAATTCGCCGATGTCGCCGACCTCCTCGCCGCGGCCGACACGCCGTTTGGCCGCCTGACCTACGTCCGGCATGCCGCCGCCCTGTCCGAGACGCCGGCGCATTGGCTGCGTCCGCCGGTGCCGCTCGGCACGCACGCGCCCGTCTGGCCCGAGTAATCTGGCCCGAGTAATCTGGCCCGAGTAATTTGGCCCGAGTGATTTGGCCCGAGTAATCTGGCCCGAGTAATTTGGCCAGAGTGTTCCGGGCCGTTAGTTGGTGCACAGGCCCAGGGCGCGTCCGCCGACGCAGACGCGAAAGCCCGGGCTCGTGCTGGGCTGCTCCGCGTTCTGGCGCGCCGGCCGGTTGACCGTCTTCTTCTTTTCGGGGCGTGGCTTGGCCACACAGGTGCCGTTGACCTCGGTTTCGCCCTTGTCGCATTCGGCGGGACAGATGCGTCCCAGCTGGCCGGCGACGCCCTGCAGGGCGGCCTCGCTCGGTTCGCCCGTCGGCACCGACAGCTTGCTCAAGCGCTGGAATTTTTCCAGCGCCTGCCGGCTCTTCGCCCCCCAGCTGCCGTCGTGGGATCCCGGATCGCAGCCGACGCGCTTGAGCTCCGTCTGCAGGGCGCGGGCCAAGCCTTGCGGGCTGGTTCCGGGCGTGGGCGGCGCGTCGGGCAGGCGGGTCGGCAGGCTTGCGACCTTCGACGGCGCCGGAGCGGCGGTCGCTTCCCCGGCTTTCAGCTGCTCGATCATGACGCGGGCAAGCCCTGCGAAGGTGCCGCGTGGAAAGCGATCGAGATAGGTGGCAAGCACGGCCGGCGACTTGCTGCCTTTGACCGCATTCCAGAAGGCGATTTCCATTTCCTTGTCGTAGTCGGGAGGCAGCTCCCCTGTCGCGGTCGGCGCCGGCAGCGCGCCGGTCGGCGGAGCCGGTCCGGTGGTGCTTGGCGGTAGCGGCGCGGCGGCCGAGCGCAAAAACACCTCATCGGTGAGCGCGGTGAATTCCCACGGCACCTGCTTGCCCGCGGTCGCCTGCAGCACGTCGTTGCGCACGGCAACCAGGACGCCGCCCACGTCCTTGCCGGGTGTTTCCATGTGTTTCAACAGGGCGGTGGCATAGGGCGAGTTCCGCCCGACCCCCTCGAGCGCAATGTTGCCGGGCTGGGTGGCGAAGCCGACCAGGGTCCCCACGCCCGCCCTCACCTCGGCCAGGCCGTGGCCGATCAGGCTGCTGCGCGTGCCCATCGAGCGCGCCAGGGTGCGCGCCAGCGGATTGTCACGGCAGGCATCGAGCAGCACGATGCTGGTCTTGGCCTCGCGTTCCATTTGCCGCAGCACCAGCGACAGTGGCAGCGCCTCGAAATCGACGTCGCCCTCGCTCCGCAGCCGGGCGTCGATGGGCATCAGAAAGTTCTGGCCTCCGCTCTGCAAGGCATGACCGGCGAAGTAGAAGAGCGCAACGTCGGCGTGGGAGAGCTTCTGGGTGAACGCGCGCATGGTTCGCTCCATGGCGCGTTTGTCGAGGTCGCTGCCATCGACCACGTCGAAGCCGAGCCGCGTCAGGGCCGCCGCCATGTCGGCCGCGTCACTCTTGGTGCTCTTGAGTTGGGTGGTGTTCTGGTAGGCGCCATTGCCGATCACCAGGGCAACGCGCTTGTCCGCCTGGGCCGCCGCCGGAAGCCAGGTTGCAAGCACAGCCAACAGAAGCATCAGGAGAGCCAGACCGCACCGCATCGCCGCCTCGCGGATTCGTGGAAGCCGTAACCTAGCAGGGCTTTTTGGCTCATCTGTGATGTGGAACACAAGGGATGCGCAAGGACCGCCGAAGGGCAGCGGCGCATTTTTTTTGCAAGACCACGGCGTCGGTGCGCGCGGCCTGGCTTCCTCACGCGCGCCGTCGCCGCTTTTTCTTTGCCTCCGCCCGCCGTCCCGCTGCCAGGGCGGCGCGGGCCCACTCCACCATTTCGTCGGCATCATCGAACAGGCGCTCGGGCACGCGCCGGTAACTGCCGATTTCGACCGTGCGGCCCTTCACCTGGTAGCTGAACGGCGACAAGCCCTCGGCCTCGTAGGCGGCCCGATTGCCCTCGTCCACCTTGAGGTAGAGCACATCGCGCAGGATCAGCGCGAAAATCACCCCGTCGTAGTAAAGCCCGGCGCCCGAGAACATGCGCCGGCTGACGATGACGCCGAGCGGCGCCATTTGGTCCTTAACGAATTCGACGAACTCGTTCGTCATCGCCGCGTATTTGGGGTTTGGCCGGCGCCGGCGAGACCCAGTGCGGCGATGATGGTCTCGGCCACGCGCTCGGCCGGTTGCGCAATCGAGACCACGAGGGCGTTCTCGTCCGCCGCCGGCGCCTCGAGGATGTCGAACTGGTTCTTCAGCAGCGAGACGGGCATGAAGTGGTCGCTACGGCGCTGCATCCGCTCGCTGATGAGCTCAAAGCTTCCCTGCAAATACACCAGCCGCACGTCGGTGCGATCGCGAACGAGCCGACGGCGGTAGCTGCGCTTCAGGGCCGAACAGGACACCAACCCGGATTGGCCTTGCTCCAGCTGCGCATCGATCCAGGCGGCAATGGCATCGAGCCACGGCCAGCGATCGCTGTCTTCGAGGGGAATGCCGCGGCTCATTTTGGCGATATTGGCCGGCGGATGGAAGCTGTCGGCATCGCGAAAGGGCCAACCCAAGAGCTGCGCCAGCCTGAGACCGGTCGTGCTCTTGCCGGAGCTCGACACCCCCATCAGCACGATCACCATTGGCGCCGTTGCCGTGCTCATGTTCCCGTTCCCGCCTTGCCGGGCTCGAGGTGACCGCCGAAGCCCTTGCGCATGGCTGAGAGCACCTGTTCGGCGAAGGTGTGGGTCTGGCGCGACCGAAAGCGCGCATAGAGCGCCGAGCTCAAGACCTCGGCCGGCACCGCCTCTTCGATGGCCGCCTGCACCGTCCAGCGGCCCTCACCGGAATCGGCGACGTGTCCCGAATAGCCGGCAAGTTCGGGATCTGCGGCCAGCGCCGTCGCCGTGAGGTCCAGCAACCAGGAGGTGATGACGCTGCCCCGCCGCCAGACTTCGGCGACATCGGCGAGGTCGATGGCAAGGCGCAGCTCCTCCGGAAGCTGGCCGGAATTGGCGTTCTTCAGGATGTCGAAGCCCTCGGCCATGGCCTGCATCATGCCGTACTCGATGCCGTTGTGGATCATTTTGACGAAGTGACCCGCCCCGTTCGGCCCGGCGTGCAGATACCCCAGCTCGGGGCGCCGATCGCGCCGCTCGCGCCCGCTGGTTACGGCGATCTCTCCCTTGCCCGGTGCGAGCGCCGCGAAGATCGGGTCGAGCCGCGCCACCACGGCCGCTTCGCCGCCGATCATCAGACAGTAGCCGCGCTCGAGCCCCCAGACGCCGCCCGACGTGCCAACGTCGAGGTAGTAGAGGCCTTTTTGTTGCAAGGCGCGCGCACGCCGGATGTCGTCCTTCCAAAAGCTATTGCCGCCATCGATGATGCAATCGCCGCCCTGCAACAGGCCGCCCAACTCGGCGATCGCCTGCTCGGTCGCTAAACCGGCCGGCAGCATGATCCAAACCACACGGGGAGCCGCCAGCGCCGCCACCAGCTCGGCCAGGCTCGGCCGCGCCAGGGCACCCTCGCCTACAAGCTCCGCCGCCGGCGCCGGGTCGCGGTCGTAGACAACGCAGGCGTGGCCCGCGCGCAGCAGGCGGCGCACGATATTGGCGCCCATGCGCCCAAGCCCGATCATGCCGATCTGCATCCTTGCCGCTCCTTTCGGTCTTGCTCCGTCGCCGCTGCAGCGAGAATGCGCGCCATACACCGGGAAGGCAAATGCGTGTAGCCTGCTGGGCTTGCGATGTCAGCGAGGGGGGCAGCCATGGCCGCCGATGCAATCGCCTTTACGCCTGCCAGCCGCCTTGCCGAGATGATCCGGACCAAGCAGGTCTCCGCCGTCGAGGTGATGCGCGCGACGCTGGCGCGCGCCGAGGCGGCCCAGGCCACCTTCAACTGCTTTATTACGCTGTGTCGCGAAGGCGCGCTGAGCGAGGCGGCGGCCGCCGACCGGGCGATCGCCGAAGGCGGCGACCTCGGGCGGCTCCACGGCGTGCCGTTCCACGTCAAGGATCTGGTCAATACGGCGGGGGTGCGCACCACGTTTGCGTCCTATGTGCACGAACACAACGTGCCGGAGCGGGACGCCGTGTGCGTCGCCCGCTTGCGTCAGGCCGGCGCGATTCTGATCGGCAAAACCACGACACCCGAATTCGGGCACATGCCCTACACGCAAGCCCCGCTGTTTGGCCGCACGCGCAACGTCTGGAGTGCGGAGCGCACCTGCGGCGGCTCCTCGGGAGGCGCCGCGGTTGCCATCGCGGCCGGCGTCGCCCCCCTGGCGGTCGCCACCGACGCCGGCGGTTCGACCCGCATCCCGGCCGCCTGCAACGGCGTCGTCGGCTTCAAGCAGTCGGCCGGGCTCATTCCGCACGACATGTCGCCCGAGCTGTTCGCCAACGTCTCGAGCATCAATCCCATGACGCGTACCGTCGCCGATTGCGGCTTGATGCTGGAGACCATGGCCGGCGAGCACCCCAGCGATCCTTATAGCTACGGCGCCCCGGCGCGTGGCTTCATCGCCGCCGCCCGGCCCGAAGGCGGCTTGCAAGGGCTGCGCGTCGCCTGGCGTCCGCTGATGGCGAATAGTGTCATCGACCGAGAGGTGCTCGATCTTTGCGAGCGCGCGGCCATGACTTTGAGCGCGCTCGGCGCCAGCGTGGAGCCGATGGACGATGATCTCGAGCCGGTCGAGCCCGCCTGGTTCGCCTATGCCAGCGCCCTGTGGAATGCGCGCTTTGGCGAGCTGCTACCGCGCTGGGGCAACCGGCTGAGCCCGACGCTGCTGGCCCAGATGGAGCTTGGCAAGGATGCGACCGGGACCGCCGTCGGCCAGGCCCTGTTACGGCGCACCCAGCTCTATCGCCAGGTGCAGGGTTGGTTTGAGCGCTTCGATGTGATCCTGACGCCGACGCTAACGCGCACGGCGCTTCCCATCGAGGAGCGCCTGTTCGAGCCGATCGAGATCGAAGGCGAGCCGGTGGATACGGTGCGCCGCGCCTGGTACCCCTACACGCACCCCTTCAACCTGACGGGGCACCCGGCCGTGAGCCTGCCCGCGGGCTTTCACTCCGACGGCCTGCCGGTGGCCATCCAACTCGTCGGCCGCCGCAATGAAGACCAGCGCTTGCTGCGCGTGGCGGCGCTGTTTGAGGCGGCGCGGCCCTGGGAGGCGCAGCGTCCCTCCCTTTAGCGGGCGGCGAACCGCGCAAAAACAAACGCGGGGAGGCTTGGCATTTTGCGCGGGGGTGCGTGCGCGCGGCTCTCATCTCATGGGTTGGTGCTCAGGGCTCGGTCGTGGTCACGGGCGGCGGCGGGGCGGGCCCGCACCAATCCCGCCTGGACCCCTCACGTCTGGACCAAATCACGCCTGGACCACTCACGCCTGGACCCCCATGGAGGTGTCCAGAAAAAAAGCCCCGCGGAGGCGGGGCCGAAGGGGCGAAGAAGAGGGCAACCAGCGGGTGACACACCTTAGGGCTTGGTCGCCGGTGCCGGGACGCTGGAGGGGGCGCTGTTGGAAGGTGGGGTTGCGGGGGTCGTTGCCGGCGGCGACGGCTTGGGGCTCGGGGTGGCCGACGGCGAGGGAACATGCTCGGACGTGGTGGTCGTCGGCGTCGTGGCGCTGTTAGCAAAGAGCAGCCAAGCGCCGACGGCAAACAGGGCAACCACAATCAGAACGGGCACAAGGCTCCAGCTGCCATCATCGCCGACGGGAAGGCGATCCCAGTCGGTTCTTGGCGGAAGATCGCGGGGTCGTTGATCCATCTTGGGCCTCCGGGTTCATCGGCTTTAGTGCCGGGAAACGCCCCGTTGAACCACATGTTCCGACCCTCCAGGCTTGGTCTGAGCCGATCCGCCGGGCTCAACGGGCGACAATTCGGCAAAGAAACTGGCGCTCCCTCGCGCGGGCCTGCGCGGGCGGCTAGACCCCGAGGTGCGTCTCGCGCAGGGCGGCATTGCCGGCAATCTCGGCCATCGGCCCGTCGTGGCGCACGGTGCCCTTGGCCATGAGGTAGGCGCGGTCGGCGACGGCCGCGGCAAAGCTTAAGTTCTGCTCCGACAACAGCACGGCAATGCCTTCCCGCTTCATGCGCGCAATGGCTTGCGCCATCTCATCGACGATGACGGGCGCCAGCCCTTCGGTCGGTTCGTCGAGTAAAATGGCTTGCGGATTGCCCATCAAGGTGCGGGCAATGCTGAGCATCTGCTGCTCGCCGCCCGACATTTGACCGGCCTGCCGGCCGCGCATCTCGGCAAGGTTGGGAAAGATCGAAAACAGCCGCTCCGGCGTCCAGCGCGCGTGGCCCTCACTGGGCGCGGCCTTGGCGCCGACCTCGAGGTTCTCAAACACGCTCAGATCGGTGAAGATCCGGCGATCCTCGGGCACGTAGCCGAGGCCCAGGCGGGCGATGCGATAGGTGGGAAGGCCTGAGATTTCCTGGCCCGCAAACCGGATCGACCCGGCCGCAACCGGCAGCAGCCCCATGATGGCCTTGAGCGTGGTCGACTTGCCGGCGCCGTTCCTGCCCATCAGGGCCACCGTCTCCCCGCGCTCTAGTCGCAGCGAGACGCCGAACAGCACCTGCGCGCGCCCGTAGGCGGCATCGATGCCGTCGAGCAGGAGAATGCTTCCGGCCTGCAGCATGGGCAAAGATCTCAAGCTCTGGCGCCGGCCGCGGCGCGGCCAAGGTAGACCTGGCGCACGATCGGATCGGCGCGCACCTCGGCGGGGCGGCCGCGGGCGATGATTTCGCCGCGCACCAGCACGAGCACGGCATCGGCGTGGTCGAATACGGCGTCCATGTCGTGCTCGGTGAACAGCACGCCAATGCCGCGCTCGCGGGCGATGCTGCCGATCAACGTCATCAACTGCGCGCGCTCGCCGGTGGCCATGCCCGCCGTCGGCTCGTCCATCAGCAAGAGCTTCGGCGCGCTCGCCAACGCGATGGCGAGCTCGACGCGCTTGACGTCGCCGTAGGCCAGCTCGCTACAGGGCCGCTGCGCCGCGGCCTCCACACCGACGCGCGCAATTAGCTGCCTCGCCTCTTCGTGATAGAGGCGGCTGGCGTCGGGCCAGGCCGCCCGCGTTCGGCCGGCCAGGCTCATCAGGGCCATCTGCACATTCTCGATCACCGACATCGACAGGAAGGTTTGCGCGATCTGGAAGGTGCGACCGACGCCGAGACGCCAGATGCGGCGCGGCGGCAAGCCGGTGATGTCGGTGCCGGCCAGCACGATGCGACCGCGGTCGGGCCGAAGCTGGCCGCCCAACATATTGAAGATCGTGGATTTCCCCGCCCCGTTCGGGCCGATGACGGCGAGCAGCACCCCGGCCTCCAGGGAAAAGCTGACATGCATTGCCGCCACCACGCCACCGAAGGATTTGTGCAGGCCCTCGACCGACAGCAGGCTCATGCCGCTCAGCTCCCCGCGCTCGGCCGCGCGGCGAGACGCTCGCGCAGGCGCGCCATGCCACCGACGATGCCGTGTGGGAAGGCCAGCACGACGATAATGATCGCCAGGCCGAGCAGGAGCCGCCAGAAATCCGTGAGCGGCATGACCATATCCTTGATGGCGTGGAAGAAGAGGGCACCGGCCAGCGGACCGGTGACGGTCTCGATGCCGCCGGCAAGAATCATCACCAAAAAGTCCACCGACATCGGGATCGAGATCAGGGTTGGATCGATTGAACCTTTGGAGAAGGCGAACAGGCCGCCCGCCAATCCGGCCGCGGCGCCGGCGATGGCGAAGGCGAGCCAGCGGTGGGTCTTGACGTCGATGCCGATGGCGTCGGCGCGCACGGCGGAATCGCGCGCGGCGCGCAGGGTGTAGCCGAAGGGCGCGTAGATGGCGCGGCCCAGCAGCACAATGGCGGTGCCGGCCACCACCAGGGTCAGATAGTAGTAGGCCTCACGGCTGGCCGCCCAGCGCGCGGGCCAGACCCCGACCACGCCGTTATCGCCGCCGGTCACCTCCACCCACTGGAAGGCCACCGCGTAGGTGATCTGGGCGAACGCCAGCGTCAGCATGGCGAGGTAGATGCCGCTGAGGCGCACGATAAAAAAACCAAACAGGGCGGCGCCCAGGCCGGCGGCGATCGGCGCGCTGAAGAGTGCGCCTTCCATCGGCAGGCCCAGGCGCGTGGTGAGCAATCCCGCCGCATAGGCGCCGATGCCGAAGTAGGCGGCGTGACCGAAGCTGACGATGCCGCCGACGCCAACCAGGAAATTGAGGCTGAAGGCGGCGAGCGCAAAGCACATCACCTCGATGGCAACCTTGGTGAGGTAGGCGCCGCCGGCGA
The DNA here is from genome assembly GCA_963775835.1 of uncultured Alphaproteobacteria bacterium. Taxonomy (GTDB): domain Bacteria; phylum Pseudomonadota; class Alphaproteobacteria; order Rhizobiales; family Hyphomicrobiaceae; genus AWTP1-13. The sequence goes on from CAVZKV010000016.1 coordinate 145,171, forward strand.
GCGGCAGCAGCGCGGCAACTACGAGGCTGCCCGCGGCGAGCAGCTTGGCGCCGGGGCCACAGCGCTCAAGCTTAAGAATGCCTTCCGGCAACACCGCGCGCTGCTGGCCGCTCTCGGGCCTGCCCAGCAAGCCCCAGGGCCGGGCCACCAACACCAGCGCCATCAGCAGGAACACCAGCACCAAGGTCACCTTGGGAAAGACGAGGATGCCGAAGGCCTGCAGCTCGCCGATGATCAGCGCCGACAAGAAGGCGCCCGTGACCGATCCCATGCCGCCGACCACCGTCACCACAAAGGCTTCGGCGATCACCGAGATGTCCAGCTGTGGGTTGGCCGCCGATTTGGGGATCTGCAAGGCGCCGGCGAAGCCCGCCAGCGCCGCCCCCAGAAACAGCGTGCCGGTGAACAGCAGCGCCTGATTGACCCCAAGCGCCGCCACCATGTCGCGATCCTGGGTGGCGGCCCGCACCAACACGCCGAACCGTGTTCTGTGCATGGTGAGCCAGATTGCACCCAGCACCAAGGGGCCCATGGCGATCAGGAACAGCTCGTAGACGGGAAAGCGATGGCCGAAAATGGCGACGGCGCCGCCAAGCCCGGGCGCGCGCGGTCCCAGGATGTCGAGCGGCCCCCAGATCTTGATCACGATGTCCTGCACGATAAGCACCACGCCGAAGGTGGCGAGCAGCTGGAACAGCTCGGGCACCCGGTAGATGCGCCGCAGCAGCACAAGTTCCATGGCGACGCCGATCAGGCCAACGCCGATGGCGGCGGCCAGCACGCCCGCCAGAAACATCGGCAGGCTGCTCGCCACATCGATGAGCCTTGGAATGATGCTGACGCCGAGATAGGCGCCCAACATATAAAAGGAGCCGTGCGCAAAATTGACGATGCGCGTCACGCCGAAGACGAGGGTCAGTCCGGCGGAAATGATAAAAAGCGTCGAGGCGCTCGCCAGCCCGTTCAACGCCTGCACCAGCAGGAAGGAGACATCCATTATTGCACCGTGCCGCCGCAGCGCCCGCGCCGCACCTCCTTGGCGCAAGGCGGTACGCCGGCGCGCCGCCTGCGGGGATCGGGCTCGGCCTGCCGAACCATCAGGGCAGCTAATCCTTGCGCGCGGCCTTCACCTCGGCTTCGGAGAACATGTATTTGGCGCCGTCCTGATAGCTCCAGTTTTTCATGGTGCCGAGCTTGCCGTGTTTGGTGGTCTCGCCAACCCACGCGCCCATGGTCGACTGCTGATCGCTCGCGCGCATGAGGACCGGGCCGACGATGGTATTGAAGCTGGCGCCGCGCAGCGCGCCCAGCATTTTCTCGGTCTCGGTCGAGCCGGCCTTGTCCAGCATGTCCTTCATCATATACCCGACAACGTAGCCGAGCACCGAGCCGAGCCGGGGTGCATCGTTCCATTTGGCGCGATAGGCGTCGATGAAGGCCTTATGCGCCGGCTCGGTGATCTGTTCCCAGGGATAGCCGGTGACGATCCAGCCCTCCGGCGTCTCCTCGCCGAGCGGGATGATGTACTCCGGCTCCCCCGTCAGCATGCTGGCGATGGTGCGCTTCTCAAACAGACCGCGCGTGTTGCCCTCGCGCACGAACACCGTGAGATCGGCCCCGAACAAAGCGTTGAAAATGCCGTCGGGCTTGGCGTTTTCGAGCGCGCCGATGGTGGCGCCGGCATCGATCTTGCCGAGCGCTGGAAACTGCTCGGCCACGAACTCCGCCTCGGGAGTGGCGATTTTGATCAGCTTCTTGAAGTTGGCGACGGAGGACTGGCCGTACTCGTAGTTGGGGGCCACCACCGCCCATTTCTTGACGCCCTTGGCCTTGACGGCTTCGACCAGCATCTTGGTCTGCATGTAGGTCGAGGGCCGCACGCGGAACGTATACCTGTTGCCTTGCGCCATGGTGATGGCATCGGTCAGCGGCTCGGTGGCAAGAAACAGCGTCTTCCTCTGGTTGGCGAAGTCGGCGACGGCGAGGCCGACGTTGGAGAGAAAGGTGCCGGCCAGGAAGGAAACGTTCTCGCGCGTCAACAGATCCTCGGCGACGCGCACGGCGTCGCCCGGCGTGCCGCCATCGTCGCGGAACACGATTTCCATTTTGCGCCCGCCGAGCACGCCGCCCTTGCTGTTGATCTCCTCCTGCGCCAACTGCATGCCGTTGCGATAGGGCACGGAGAACACCGCCATGCGGCTATAGGAGTTGAGCTCGCCAATCTTGACGGGCTCGGTTTGCGCCTGCGCCGCCTGGGGTGTCGTGACAGCCAACAGAAGGACGGCGAAGAGAGGGAACGCCAAGAGAGGGAAGGCGAGCGCCAGCGAGATACTGCGACGCGATCGACCGGTGCCGTACATGCTTTGCTCCTCAAGCGAGCGCTTCATCGCGCATCGATGCCGCGTTGGGCAATTGGCAAGAGCTGAACGATAGCATGCGGCGGCAGGCCGGCAACGCCAAACTGCGCCAGGTCTTAAAGCCATGGCGCGGCGAACTTGCTCCGTTCAATGACGACCGACAGCGGCAGCGCAAAGCAAAGGGCCGGCGCTCTGGCGAGCCCAGCCCTGTTTGCGCACGCCGCGTGCGGAAAAATCGCGTCGCCGCTTCCGGCTAGACCGATTCCTTCAGCTCTTTGGCGGCGCGGAACGCCACCTTCTTGCTGGCCTTGATCTTGATCGCCTCGCCGGTGGCGGGATTGCGGCCCATGCGCGCGGGGCGCTTGCGCACCTGCAGGATGCCGAGGCCGCCGATGCGGATGCGGGCGCCGCGCTTGAGGTGCTTGGTGACGGTGGTGACCATGTCTTCCAGCATCGCCACGACCTGCTTCTTCGGCAGCTCGTGCAACTCAGACAAGGTTTCGGCGAGGTGTTTCAGGGTGACGGTTTCGGCCTTGGCGGTTGCCTTGGCGGTTGAAGCCGCGGATGTGGTAGCCATGAGCGGTGTCCCTCTCTTGGGTGAACGACAGCGGACTAGCACACATTGAAATTGATGCCAAAGACCTTGTGTGCCGTGTACGCCGGGGAGCGGCGATATGCCCAGAATACCCCAATTTTCAGGGAAAAAAGGGGGTTATGACGCGTTGAGCGCAAATTTTATTGTATGGTCCCCCGGGGCGCCGGGCTCATGGGGTGGCCAGTTGAGGAGGACTAGCATGGGTAAATACAGCACCATCGCTCCCGCCAATTCGTTCGACCGCTGGCCGGAGGGGCTGCGCCAGGAGTTGAAAGAGAACGCCATGAACCCGGTCGTGGGCAGCGTGCTCGTCTCCGAAACCGACAAGCTGCGCGTCTGGCATCTGTTGGTGCCGGCGGGCCAGCGCTGCACTTTCCACCGGCACGTGCTCGACTATTTCTGGACCTGTCACAGCCACGGGCGCGCACGCGGCTACTACGAGGACGGCAGCATCACCGAGACCACCCACTATCCCGGCGATACCATGCACTTGAGCTACGCCGCCGGCGAATACATGGTGCACAGCGTCGAGAACGTCGGCGACACGGATCTGTTGTTCACGACGGTTGAGTTCCTCGACAGCGCCAACGCCGCGCTGCCGGTTCCCGACGGCGTGCGCCTTGAGGCGGTTGCCTGAGCAGCCCAATCGGCTCGCGATCTCGAGCAGGAGACCTTTCATGTACGCGCCCGCCGGCGTCAAGACCGCCAAGAATTTTCCCATCCCGGAGCGGATGCGCGCCTGGGTGCTGGGCAATCCCGGCGAACTTGAGCTGATCGAGAAGCCGGTACCGGTGCCGCGCGCGGCCGAGGTGTTGGTGCGCATCGATGCGGTGGCGATCTGTGCCACCGACCTCGACGTCATCGCCTCCGGGCCGCCGGCGCTGGTGCAAGGCGGACTGCCCTTCAACAAGAACTGGACGCCGGGGCATGAGTACATGGGCACCATCGCCGCGCTTGGACCGAGCGTCGATGAGTTCGCCATCGGCGAGCGCGTGACGGTAGAGATTCACGCCGGCTGCGGCCAGTGCAAGCGCTGTCGCATGGGCATGTACACCTCGTGCTTGAACTATGGATTGAACTGGGGCGATCGCGACAAGGGCCATCGCGCCAACGGCTTCACCACCGACGGCGGCTTCGCCGAGTACGCCGTCAATCATATCAACACGCTGATCAAGATCGCCGACACCATGTCCGACGAGGAGGCGACCCTGGTGGTCACGGCGGGCACTGCCATGTATGGCTTGACCGAGCTCGGCGGCCTGGTCGCCGGCGAAAGCGTGGTTGTGATCGGCCCCGGTCCGATTGGCTTGCTCGGCGTCGCCGTGGCCAAGGCGCTGGGCGCCGATCCGGTCATCCTGACGGGAACGCGCGAGCAACGCTTGGCCAAGGGCCGCGAACTCGGAGCCGACCATGTCGTCAACGTCACCCGGGAGGATCCCGTCGCCGCCGTGCGCCGGCTCGCCGGCGGCAAGGGCGTCGACTATGTGCTCGAATGCTCGGGTGCCGAGGACGCCATCAACGTCGCCCTCAAGGTGCTCAATCGCGGCGGCAAGCTCTGCCTCGCCGCCTTTCCGCACACCCCGGTCAGCGTCGACGTTGCGCACTTGGTTCGCAACAACATCTACCTTTACGGCATTCGCGGCGAAGGCCGCAGCGCCACCCACCGCGCCGAGGCGTTCATGCGCCGCAAGCAGTTCGACGCCCGCAAGATCCACACCCATACGTTCGCGCTGGAGGAGCTGCCGGAGGCCTTGCGCTATGCCCGCGAACGCGTCGAGGACGCCATCAAGGTGGTGGTCAAGACGCGTCCGGGCGCGGTGGCCGGCCGGGCCGCCGCCGGCTAAGCTGGGCGCCGCGCCCCGGCCGCTCGGCACGGGGGCGTCGGCCCGCACCGACCGCGACCTCCGCCGTCCAGCGCGTATTGAGCCGCTGCGCCTCCGCTTCAAGGTGAGAGAGAAACGAGCGCGCCGGCGCGGTCATGGTTCGCTGCGAGGGTTCGATTAGCACCAGGTCGAGCCAGAAGGGCGGCTCGGCCAGGGGATTGACGCGGTGCTGCGTGCCATCGTCAAGCGCCATCATGATGCCCGGCAGCACCGTCATCCAATCGCTGCGCGCGACCAGATCGAGTGTGGCCAGCATGGCGTCGAGCTCGATCAGGCGCTCGATGCTGACGCCGTTGGCCGCGCAGTAGGTCTCGAGGGTATGGCGACGCGTGTTGGGTTTGCCCGGCAGCACCAGCTTGACCGGTGACAGGGCGGCCAGTCTGACGGGGGTGCCGTGCGCCAGCCCCAAGCTGGGGTTCGAGACCAAGACCTCGGGCGTGCGCAGAAACAAGCGGCTGCTCAAGCCCGGCGGACAGGCAAAGGCGGGCACGATGGCAAAGTCGATCTCGGCGGCTCGAACCTGTTGCGTCAGCGTCGCGCTATAGGCTTCGATGACGTTGATGCTGACGTTGGGATTGTCGGCAACGAAGCGCGCCAGCGCCGGGGCCAACACCGAGCGCGTCATGGTCGGCATCAGGCCCACCACCAGCTGGCCCTCGAGACCCTTGCCGTAGCTCTTCACCGCCTTCTTGGCGGCATCGTAGAGGCGCAGGATGTCGATCGACTTGAGATAGAGCGCATCGCCCGCCGGCGTCGGCTGCACCTGGCCCTTGCTGCGCGTGAACAGGCGCACACCGAGCGTGTCTTCGAGCTTGCGAATATGCTGCGAAACGCCGGATTGGGTTGCCCGTTCGCGCTCGGCGGCGGCGGTGAACGAGCGCTCCTCGTAAACCGCGACGAACAAGGTGAGATCGCGCACGCTGCCAGGCATCGGCCGCTGCCATCCGGAATTGTAATCGCCTCTGCCAGAACATATTATTTTGCCGAATGGATGCACTCAACGTATTAGGTTAGGGCAGCCGCAGGCCAGCGCGCGTTGGCCCGGTAGCGGGGCGGCGGGAAGCGCAGTGGAGCTCATTTGGCATGACGCACCAGATCGTCTCTTGCGATGGGGATGTGCTGGACAGCGGCGGCCTGCGCCAGGCGCTCGGGCGCTTTGCCACCGGCGTGGCCGTGGTTGCCACCTGCACGCCGGAAGCCGAACTCGTCGGCCTCACCGCCAACTCTTTTGCCGCCGTTTCGCTCGAGCCGCCCCTGGTGCTGTGGAGCCTTAACCGCAAAGCGTCGTGCTTTTCCGGCTTCACGCGCTCGGGCTTCTTCACCGTCAGCATCCTGGGCGCCGAGCAGGAGGCGCTGGCGCGGCATTTTGCGACGCGCCGGGACGACAAATTCGCCACCGTTGCCTTTACCCGCGGGCACGGCGGCTGTCCGCTGATCGCCGACAGCCTGGCAACCTTCGAATGCCGCGCCGAATCCACCATGGACGGCGGCGACCACCTGGTGTTTCTGGGCCGCGTGCTGCACGCGACCTACCGCGAAGGTGTGCCGTTGATTTTCAGCGCCGGCCAGTTTTTGAACCGTGCCGATTTTTCGGCCACCTAGCCGAGCGGGCCCCCCTGGCTTTGATGTGGCCTTGATGGGGGGCCTTGATGGGGGGCTCGATGGGTCGGGAGCCGTGCTATAAAAGCGCCCGCTTACGGGCGACCCCCGTGGCCCCGGGGCGCTGGCCGCACCCCCGGTCCAAGGCGGCGTCCGTCCCTCGCGCCCACGATCCCCGATCCCCTCAGTTTGATCGACGAGGCCTCCCATGCCGACCGAAGCCAAGCTTGCCGAAGCTAAGCTGGCCGAAGCCCTGGGCACCATTTCCACGGCGACGCTCACGTCCGTCCTTAGCAAAAAGGGCCTGCGCAACGTCTTTATGCGTGGCACCCGTCCGCTCAATCCGCAGCAGCCGCGCTGTTGCGGGCGCGCCTTTACGCTGCGCTTCGTGCCGGCGCGTGAGGATTTGGCGACGCCGGCGGCGTTGGCCTCGCCAACGTCGACCCGCGCGGCCATCGAGGCGATGCCCGCGGGCTCGGTTGCCGTTGTGGATGCGATGGGCGTCACCGACGCCGGCATCTTCGGCGACATTCTCTGCGCCCGTATGTACAAGCGCGGCGTCGCCGGTCTGATCACCGATGGCGTCGTGCGCGACCTCGCCGGCGTGCTGGCGACGGGATTGCCGGTGTGGTGCCAGGGCACCGCGGCGCCGCCCTCTTTCGCCAGCCTCACCTTCGTCGCCTGGCAGCAGCCGATCGGTTGCGGCGGCGTTGCCGTCTTGCCGGACGACATGGTGGTGGCCGATGGCGACGGCGCCGTCGTCATCCCGGCGGCGCTCGTCGCTGAGGTGGTGGCGGCCGCCAGCGAGCAGGAGCGGCTCGAGGCCTGGATCCTGCGCGAGGTCAGCGCCGGAGCCTCGCTACCCGGGCTCTATCCGCCGAATGCGGCCAACCAGGCCCGCTACGCCGCCGACGGCTCAGGCCGTGGCGGGGCGGATCGAGGTCCGGATTGAAGTGCGGCCGCTTCAGGCGGCGGTGGCGGCGCGCGGCACGCCCGCGAGGTACAAGCCGGCGATGTCTTTGTGAAGGCCCGCGCGGCGTCACTGGTGCGGTCGGCCGACCGCGGCGGGCGCCGGCGGCAACGCCACCACGCCAAGCGTATCTTGGCGCGGGCCGTGGGCGCGGAGCTTGGGCGCGGGCGCGCAAGGTCCGCCTGGCAACCCAAACCTGCATGGCGCCTTAGCTCCCCCAAGCCGCGTAACCCAAGGCGGAGGCTAAAAATTCAATGATAAAAAAACAGACAAACAGAGGTTTCCCAAATATTTACAGGCCATCTCTGAGATCATTTCTAACCTTGGGGCCGCGGGGTCGACGCGCGCGCTGTTGCGAATTCGAGTTGCCGGCGGCGGCATTGGGCGGCAGGCTCAGGCGAGCCTTAAGCGAACGGAGGAACCGTGATGACCGCGTCGACGCCGAACGTGCCCGAGCATGAAGCCCTCGCGAGCCTCGCCTCGCGTTACGTCAACGTCGCCGACTTGCCCTGGCTGCCGACCAGGTTCAAGGGCGTCGAGCTCAAGATCCTGATGGAGGATCAGGCGACGGGTCTGCTGACGGCGCTGACGCGGTTTCAACCGGGCGCCGTCCTGCCCGATCACGAACACGTCGAGCTCGAGCAGACCTTCGTGCTCGAAGGGGCGCTCGAGGATGAGGAGGGCGTCGCCAGCGCCGGCAACTACGTGTGGAGACCGGCCGGCAGCCGGCACACGGCGCGCGCGCCCAACGGCTGCCTGGCCCTATCGTTCTTTCTCAAACCCAATCGGTTCCTCGACATCGACGCACCGCGCTGAGGGCAAAGCATGGGCCAGCATCACTCCCACGACCAGCCCAGCGACGAATTGCGCGCTGGGACGAGCCGGCGCGATTTCCTGGGCTCCAGCGCGGCCGCCGGCGCCTGCTTGCCGCTCTCCGGTTTGGCCTGGGCGGCGGCTCCAGAACTCAGTGGCGCGATGGGCAAGGCGGCGGGCGCCTGGCTGGCGTCGCTCGATGCGCGCCAGCGGGCCCGCGCCCTGCTGGCCTGGGCCGATCCGATGCGCAATGGTTGGCATTACGTGCCGCGCAGCCGACCCGGCCTCGCCTTGCGCGACATGAGCCCAGCCCAGGCGGCGGCCGCCTGGGATCTGATCGCCTCTTTGCTCAGCGCGCGCGGGCTCGAGCAAGCCCGCGCCCAGCTGCGCCTCGAGCGCACGCTGGGCGAGTTGACCCATAATCAGAGCTTTCGCGATCCCGGCAACTATGCCCTCGTGCTGTTCGGCGAGCCGGGGGGCACCGCGCCCTGGTGCTGGCGCTTCGAGGGACATCACCTGTCGCTGACGACGGTGGTGGCGCCCGGCTATGGGCTGGCGGTAACGCCGGTCTTTTTTGGCGCCAATCCGGCCAAGGTCCCCGCAGGCAATGCGCATGCGGGCTTTCGCCTGCTCGGCGCCGAGGAGGATCAGGCCTTCGCGCTCATCCGTTCGTTCGAGGCGCCCGTGCGCGCTGAGGCGATTATCGCCGATCGGTCGCTGGGCGATATCGTGGCGGGACCGGGTCGCGAGCTCTCCCTCAAGCGCTTCGAAGGCATCGCGCTCTCGGCCTTGGCGGAGGGCCAACGCGACGGCGTCCTCAAAATTCTCGAGCTTTATGCGGGGACCATGCGCGAGGAGATCGCCGCGCCGGCCCTGGCCCGGCTGCGCCAGGCGGGCTTGGAGAAGCTACATTTCGCCTGGGCCGGCAGTCCGGAGCGGGGACGGCCCCACTATTTTCGCGTGCATGGACCAACCGTGCTGGTCGAGTACGACAACACCCAGGATGGGGCCAATCACGTGCACTCGGTTTGGATCGATCCGGATGCCGTGTTCGGTCGCGACCTGCTCAAGGCCCACTACCAGGGGGCGCACTGAGGCCGGCTCAAAGCGGCTCGAAGCCCAGGCGCGCGCGCACGCTGGCGTTGCCGGGCGCCGTCAGTAGCGAGGCCAGCGCGCGGGCCGGCCCAGGCGCCGGCGCTCCTGCGCTAACGCCGATCGTATAGACGGTGGCCAGTTCGAACGGCGCCGGCAGCGGCCCGATCAGCCTCACGCCCGGCGTGCTCAAGATTTCCGTGGCCTGCGTGCAGCCCAGCGCCCCGCGGCCGCCGGCCCCCGCCAGGGCGCGCATCGCCGCCGTCCCATTGGCATGGATCTGCGCCTTCTCGGCGAGCGCCGGCCCGCTGATGCCAAGCTCGGCGAGGACCTTGGCGAAGTGAATGCCGGCGGTGGCCCGTTGCGGATCGGGAAAGTAGAGACTGGTGGCCGCAGCCAAGGCGCGAGCCAGGGCCTCGGGCGTGTCGACCTTGGGCACCGGGTCGCCGCCTGGCACGGCAAGCGCCGTGCGCACGACGCCGATATCCATGGTGGCCGCCGCGTCCACGTGACCCTGGCGGGCGAGATCGGCGATCATGGCCGAGGTGAGGATCAAAAGATCGGCGGGGGCGCCCGCCAGCAGCTTCTCGCGCATGGCGCCGACGGCGCCATAGCTGCCGGCGATGGCATAGCCCGTCTGGCGTTTGAACTCGCCCGACAGCGCCTCGAGGAGACCCTGCGCCGCGCCGCCGCTCAGCACGCTCACCTGCATGGGCTAGCCCATCGCTGCGATAATGCGTTCGCGCGTGATCGGCAGATCGCGCACGCGCACGCCGAGCGCGTTAAAGACGGCGTTGCCGATCGCCGCCGCCGTGGGGCTGTGGGCCGCCTCGCCGGCGCCCAAGGGCTTCTCCTGCGGGCGGGTGAGGATCTCGACCTCAACGGCGGGGACATCCGAAAAGCGCAGGATGGGGTAGCCCTCCCAGCTGTCGCTGGTAATGCGCGCTTGATCGAAGCGAACGGCTTCCAGCAGGGTCCAGCTCGTCGCCTGTATGGCCCCACCTTCGATTTGATTGGCGATCCCGTCGGGATTGATCACTTCGCCAACGTCGACGGCGGCGACCAGGCGGCGCACGCGAAGCTCGGCGGTGGTTTCGACCTCGGCCACAACCGCGCAATAGGCACCGAAATTCTTGTAGCGGGCAAAGCCGATGCCGTGGCCGGCGCCATCGCGCTTGCGCCAGGAGCTCCAGCCGGCGCGCGCCGCCGCCGCCTCGAGCACGGCGCGCGCCCGCGCATCGGAGAGGTGGCGCAGACGAAAGGCCAAAGGATCCTCGCCGCGTTCGTTGGCCAGCTCGTCCATTAAGGATTCGATGGCGAACACGTTGGCAAAAGCCCCCAGCGTGCGCAGCGCCGATGTCCGGATCGGCATGGTGAGCAGGCGATGGCAGGTGATGGTCCAGGCGGGCAGGTCGTAGAGCGGCACTTGATTGCGCTCGGCGCCGCCGCCGTTTGCCAGCGGCGGATTGAAGGCGATGAAGCGCTCGAACGGCTCGGCCATTTGCGAGGCGGCGAGCACGGTCGGGGTGCGCGAGCGTCCGGGACGCGAGACGTGGCCGTTGCTCCACACGTCGCTGCGCCAGCCGACGATTTCGCCGTCGGGGTCGAGGTCGGCTTCGATTTCGACGGCCATGGCGGCGCCCATGGGCGCCCAGGCGAGCTCGTCTTGGCGCGACCACTGCACGCGCACGGGACGCCCCGGGGCCGCGCGCGCCAACAGCACCGCGTCGAACGCCACGTCATCGGCCCCGTTGTGGCCATAGCAGCCGGCGCCTTCGACGTGGTCCACGACGATGTTCTCCAGCGGGATCTTCAAGGCCAGGGCGACGTCGGCGCGCAGATTGTAGACACCCTGGCAGTGCGACCAGATGCGCACGCGATCGCTGCCCGTCCACTGGGCGATGGCGCAGGAGGGGGCAATCGATCCATGCGCGATGAAGGGTCGGGTGTACTGCCGGCGGATCGTGCGCGCCACCCGGGGCGGCACCGCCGCCGTGCGTCGATCGACGGTGCTGGTCTCGGCGGGCGCACTTCTGAGCCACTGGGCGAGGTTGGCCTGCTCGGGCAAGACTTCCCCGCCGCTCCAGCTCGCAGCCTTGCGCAGGTCCGTCAGGGCCGCCTCGGCCGCGGCCTCGGTCTCGGCGATGACACCGGCAAAGCTGCCGTCCCGCACCACGGCAAGGACGCCTTCGAGCTTGCCCGCGTCGGCGGCAAGGCCGGTCAAGCGGGCGCCCGGCGCGGCGGGCTTGAGGACGCGGCCGTGCACGAGACCCGGCAGGGTGAGGTCATGTACGAAGCGCGGACGCCCGAACACCTTGTCGGGAAAATCGAGCCGCGCCACCGCGGTGCCGGAGAGGCGCCGGGCCGCCGGCAGCTTCGCCGTCACGCCCGGCGTCGCATCGCGCTCGAGCAGCGCGGCATCGGCCAGCTCCCAATAGCTGGTGCGCAGATTGCCCGGTCCGATGATCGTGCCGTCTTCGACCTGCAGGCTGTCGCTGGCGACGCCCAGCCGCTGCGCCGCGCAGTTAAGATAAATGGCGCGCGCCTCGGCCGCGGCATGGCGCACCGCGGAACCCGACTGCTCCACCGAGAGGGAGCCCGAGGTGGTGCCCTCGTTGGGGCTTGCCGCCGTGGTCACGGGCACCATGCGGATGCGGCCGATGTCGATGTCGAGCTCGTCGGCGGCAATTTGTGCCAAGGCGGTGGCGATGCCCTGGCCGATTTCGATCTTGCCTGGGCTCACCTCAACGAAGCCGCCGGCATCGAACCGGAGCCAGCGCGCCAGGGCCGGGTTGGCGGCAAGGTTGATCGGCAGCTCGGCGGTCATGGCGCATCCTCTTTGGCCGCCCGCAGCACCGCGCGGACGATGCGGTTGTGGGCTCCACACCGGCACAGGTTGCGATCGAGCGCGGTGCGCACTTGCGCCTCGCTCGGATTGGGCTCGCGGGCGAGCAGGGCCGCCGCCGACATCAGGATGCCCGCGATGCAGTAGCCGCATTGCATGGCCTGTTCGTCGAGAAAGGCACGCTGCAGGGGGTGCGGGTGCTCGGGGGTGCCGAGGCCCTCGATGGTGGTGACGCGCTTGCCGGCGGCCGCCCACAGCGGGGTGTCGCAGGCGGCAACCGCCTGGTCGTCGATGATGACGTTGCAGGCGCCGCACTGGTTGACGCCGCAACCGAAGCGGGTGCCGGTGAGGCCCAATTCGCCGCGCAAGACGCTGAGCAGCGAGCGAGCAGCATCGGCGGTGATGGTGCGCTCGACCCCGTTGAGGGTGAAGGTGGTGGCCTCGCTTGCCTTAGCGTTCATCACTGCACCTTGATGCCGGCGGCCTGAATGAGATTGGCCCACTTCTCGATGTCCTTGCGCAGGTAGGCATCGAACGCCTCGGGCGTCATGATCAGCGGTTCCGCGCCCTGTTCTGCCCACTGCGCCTTCAGGTCGGGTAGCGCCAGCACCTTGTTGATCTCGGCATTGAGTTTGTCGACGATCGGCTTGGGCGTGCCTGCCGGTGCCATGATGCCGAGCCAGATGGTCGCCGCGTAGCCCGGTAGTCCGGCTTCGGCAATGGTCGGCACGTCCGGCATCACCGAGGAGCGCGTCTGGCCGGTGGTGCCAAGCGCGCGCACCTGGCCGTTCTGCGCGGTCGGCGCCATGGTCGTGATGGCATCGATCATCATCTGCACGTGGCCGCCGATGACGCTGGTGCGGGCATCGCCGCTGCCGCGATGGGGAACGTGCACAAGATTGGTGCCGCTCATGGATTTAAACAGCTCGGCGGCCATGTGGTAGGGCGTGCCCGGACCCGAGGAGGCGTAGTTGAGCTCGCCGGGCTTGCTCTTCAACAGGGCCAGAAACTCTTTCAGGTCCTTGGCGGGCACCGAGGGGTGCACCACCATCAGCAAATCCGAGGAGTTGACGGCCGCCACCGGCGTGAAATCCCGCATCAGTTGGTAGTTGCGGGTCGACAGTAGGGTCTCGTTGACGGTGTGGGTGTTCGACATCATCAGCAGCGTGTAGCCGTCGGGCGCCGACTTGCCGACTTCATTGGTGCCGATCACCGCCCCGGCGCCGGGCCGGTTTTCGATCACGAACGACTGCTTGAGCGTCTCTTGCAGGTGATGCCCAATAATGCGGGCAAAGACGTCGGCCGGACCGCCGGCGCCGAAGGGCACGATGATTTTGACCGGCCGATTGGGATAGTCCTGCGCCGCCGCCGGCAGCGCGGCGGCCAGGACGGCGGCCAGGACGGCGGCCAGGACGGCGGCAAGCGCGGTCGCGAGCACAACGCCAAACCTCAGGATCAGCCGCATGGTCTCTCCTCCCCTTATCATTCTGGCCCTTATCATTCTGGCCCTTATCATTCTGGCCCTTATCATTCTGGGCCTTATCATTCTGGGCCTTATCATTCTGGGCCTTGTCATTCTGGCCCGTCTCGTTCTGGTCCGTGTCGTTCTGGTCCATCTCGTTCGGGCCCGTCTCGGTCGGCCCTTCTCGTGCTGGCGCGCATTGGTAGCGCAGATGGCAAGAATGCCCAAGAGGCCAGCAGAGCACAGGCGCGCGCCGTTTTGCTTGTGGGCGCTCGGGGTGTGCCGCCTTCGCCAGCGCGAGGGTGCGTTGGCTTGGATCGGAGGCCGCAGGTTTTCCTGAAGGGCCGAGACCGCCGCGCCCGCCACCTTACGCGACGGTGGCGCGACGCCGTCGCCTGCGCCTACTTGGTTTCGACCACGATGTAGGCGTCCTCCACCGCCACGGGGAAGGTCTCGGCGACATAGGGTCCCGCGACCACCTTGGCGCCCGGCTCGACGCTCACCGCATAGTTCATCAGTCGCAAGCGGGTGGGATCGCACCAGGAGCGGCCCGTGCGCACGTCGAATTCCCAACCATGCCAGGGGCAGCGCAGCATCTCGCCCACGCGCGAGTACTGGTAGGTGCCGGGCTCGGAGGATTGGACGAGACCGGTGAGCTTGCCGCGCGCGAGGCTGCCCCCCTTGTGCGGACACTTATCGGAGAGCGCAAACAACTCACCCTTGACGTTGAGGATGACGATGTCGCGGCCGGCGACGTGCACGAGCTTGCGCGTTCCGGGCGGCAGGTCTTGGGCTCTGGCAACGACGTGGCGCGGCATCACGCGAGCCGGTAGACCGCCTTGCCGTTGCTGGTCAGGATTTGGAGCAAGCGCTCGCGCGGCAGGCCGGCGGGGAAGGCACGGAACGGATCGTCGAAGTCCCAGTGCGGGTAGTCGCTGGCAAACAGCAGGCGGTCCCAGCCGATCCACTCCATGATGTCGAACAGTTGCCGGGGGTCCTTTGGTTCCTCCATCGGCTGGGTGGTGAGCCAGATGTGCTCGCGGATATATTCCGACGGTCGTCGCTTGAGGTGCGGCACCTCGCTGCGCATGCGCTCAAACAGCTTATCGAGGCGCCAGGTCAGGGCGGGCAGCCAGCCAAATCCGCCCTCAATGATCACTACCTTGAGCTTCGGGAAGCGTTCGAACACGCCCTCCATCACCAGGCTGGTGACGACCGTTTGGCAGGAGGTGGAATGTCCCGAGCTTTCCTCGATGTAGTAGGACGGCCAGCCGGCGCCGGTGTAGGGGTGGCCGCTCGCTCCGAACACGTGCATGCCGACGGGCAAGCCATGCCGCTCGGCGGCCGCGTAGATCGGCCAGTAGCGCTTGCGCCCGGCGGGTTCCTGGCTGCGCGTCAGCATGAACACCTGGGCGTAGGCCGGATCATCGGCACGCTTGTCGATTTCGCGCGCCGCTGCCTCCGCGTCGTCATAGGGCACGACGATCGCCGACTTCAGGCGCGGCTCCGGCTTGGAAAAGCTCTCGCGCTGCCAATCATTGGCGGCCGAGGCGATGGCGCCGGCAAAATCCAAATTGAACTCGCTCTGACCCGTCAGTCCGAGGGGGCCCAGGATGCCGCACTCGATGCCGTAGGCATCGAGGAACTGCTCGCGCATCAGCCGCAGGCTGCTACCCGGGGCGCCGCCCTCTTCCGGCCAGGCATCGCGCCGGCTGGCTCGGGGTTGCGATTTTGGATAGGGCTCGTAACTCATGCCGCTGCGCCGCCGACCGCCCCAGGTCTGGAAATGCTCCCACCAGCGTTGCGACAGATAGGGCTTCAAGTCGGCGGGCGAGCGCAGGGCCGGATGCACGTCGCCATCGATGATCTTGAGGCGGGCCTTTGCCGGCGATCGCGGATCGGCCTCGCTCTCGGTGGACAAGTCGGGGCTTAGAGGGGCGTCGAGGTTCATGGGGACCTCCCGAGACGGGGATAGGTGGCCAAGGCGTTGTCGATCAGGATCTTGCGTTTGAGCTCCGCGGCAAGGCCGGCGGGGAGCATCGCGTCTCCGTCAAACTGCCAGTGCGGGAAATCGGTGGCAAACAGCAGCATGTCGTCGGACTGGAGCTGATCCAAGATTCTGCCAATGTGCGCCGCGTCGGGCGGCGCGTCAAAGGGTTGCAGGGTGAGCCGCACATGATCGCGCGCGAACTCCTCGGGCGAGCGGTCGAGCCAGGGCACCTCTTGGCGCACGCCCCGCCAGGACTTCGCCAACCGCCACAGGTAGGGGGGTAACCAGGAAATGCCCGATTCGATCAGCACAACCTTGAGCTTGGGGTATTTCACGAACACCCCCTCGCAGATCAAGCTGCCGAGCTGGGTGTGAAAGCCCGCGGCCTGGGCGGCATAGTCTTCGATAAAGTAGCTGGGCCAACCCGAGCCGGTGATCGCCTGGTGGTAGCTGCTGCCGGCATGGACGCCGAGCGTAAACCCGTGCCTTTCGGCGGCGGCATAGATCGGCCAGTAGCCGGACTTCCCCAGCGGGGTCTCGCCCATCGCCAGCACCAGGACCTGCACGAAGCGGCGGTCGGCGGCCAAGCGTTCGATCTCCTCCACCGAGCGGGCGGGCGACTGGATGGGAAGCACGAGGGAGGCCCTGAGGCGTGGATCCTTGTCGAGCCACTCGCGCGCGATCCAATCGTTGGTCGCCCTGGCGAAGGCGGCGCCGAGGTTCTCATCGCGGAAGGTCTGGACCGGAAACAGGCAATTTAGGATCGCATGCCCGAAACCGAACCGGTCGAGCGTGGCGGCGGCCAACCCGGCCGGATTGGCGTCGGCGCGCACCTGGCGCCAGTCGGGCCGTACCGTGAAGGGGGCATTGGCCGGGTAGGCCATCGAATCCCAGACGTCGATGCCGCGCACTTCCACCGTGTCGCGCCAGAAATCGTCCATGTGCGCGCTCAGCACCTTCGGGGTCGGAAGGCGGGGATGGACGTCGCAGTCGATGGCGGCCTGAAAGTCCCTCGTCACGCGCGCTCCCTTGATCCTCTTGTCTTTCCGTTATCTTTCTGTCTCGTCGTCGCCGTGCCCTTAGCATAGCCGAAAGCCGCGGGCCGGCCCAGGACGCGGGGGGCGGGCGGCCTCGGCGAATGTTCGCTGGCCGAGCGCTGGTCAACGCTGGCCCGCTCCGGCGCTCGGGGCCCGCTCCTGTCCTCGCTCCCGGCCCCGCTCCGGGCCCCACTCCCGGCCCACTCCGGGCCGATCCTGCCCAATCCTGGCGCCCGTTCGCTCCCCGTGATCGCTTGCGCCCTTGCCTTTACAGGCGCGCGCGCGGTCTGGCACAACGGCAAAAACAAAAAAAAGCCAAGCGCCGCCCGCGACGGAGCCCTGCGCCGTGCGCCGACCTCGGCGGGGCGCTCCTTGCCGGCCGGCGGCCACGGCCAGGTGCAAGGGCGAGGCGCAAGGGAGAGGCCGATGCGATTGGAGACGTTGCTGCCGCTGGGAAAGGTGGACCCGGGCCTGCGCGCGCCGGCAACCGGGCTCGATCTGGCGGCGGTGGGGGCCGATGCGCGGCTGCTCGAGGAGGTTGGCTACGACGGGGTTGCCGTCGAGGAGACCAAACAGGATCCCTACATTGTCATGGCGCTGGCGGCCGCGGCAACGACGCGCCTCAGGGTCAGCACGGCGATCGCCATGGCCTTTCCGCGCAGCCCCACCATTACCGCCATGAGCGCTTGGACCTTGCAGAAGCTGGCCAAGGGGCGCTTCACCTTGGGCCTGGGTCCACAGGTGCGCGCACATATCGAGCGGCGCTACGGTCTCGCCTGGTCGGCGCCCGGTCCCTGGATGCGCGAGTACGTCGCCGCCGTGCGGGCGGTGTGGCGTACTTGGCAGGACAATCGCCCGCTCGACGTCAAGGGTCCGCACTACGCCCTCAACCTGATGCCGCCCCTGTTCAACCCCGGGCCGATCGCGCATCCCGACATTCCGATCCACCTCGCCGCCGTCAATGTGCAGATGTGCCAGGTCGCGGGTGAGGTTGCCGACGGCGTGCGCCCGCATCCGATCTGTTCGGCCGACTACATCGCCAACGTGATGATCCCGGAGGTGCGCAAGGGTGCCGCGCGCGCCGGCCGCTCGCTTGCGCAATTCAACATCTGCCACAAGCCGCTGGTCGCCACGGCGCCAACCGCCGAGGAGCTCGCTTTGCGCGTCGGCGACGTGCGCGCGCGGCTGGCGTTCTACATTTCGACCCCCTCCTATCGCCCGGCGGTCGAATACCACGGCCTCGGCGATCTGGCCCGCAAGCTGAGCCTGCTCGCCCGCGCGCAGGAGTGGGAGCAGATGCCGCAGTACGTCAGCGATGAGGTGCTCGAGCTGTTTGCCGTGGTCGGCAGGCACGAGGAGATCGCCGACCGGCTGCTTCAGCGCTTCGGTGACGTCGTCACTCACTGTGAATTTTCCATCGCCGTGAAGGGGCCGGGCGACAAGGAGCGGCTGGCCCAGATCGCGGCCGTGGCCCATGCCCAGTCCAGCGACGCCGTGCGGCAGCGGCTGACGGGGCAGCCAACCTGAAAAGGCGCGCTTGTCTTGGCGCCTCAACGCGCTTTGGCCTTGCCCAAGGCGGCGAGGATGCGCTCGGGCGTGAAGGGTTGGGCGAACACCTTGGCGCCGAAGGGTTTGAGGGCATCGTTGATGGCGTTCATCACCGCCGCCGGCGCGCCGGCGGTGCCCGCTTCGCCCGCGCCCTTGGCGCCCAATAGCGATTCCTTGGTTGGGGTCTCGACGTGGCCGACCTCGATGTCGGGCATTTCGGCGGCCATCGGCACCAAATAGTCCGCCATCGAAGCGTTGAGGAGCTGCCCGCTCGGCGAATAGAGGCAGTGCTCGTAAAGCGCCCCGCCGAGGCCTTGCACGATGCCCCCGCGCACCTGCTCGTCCACCAGCAGTGGATTGATGATGCGCCCGCAGTCTTCGACGCACCAATGCTTGATCAGCCTGATCATGCCGGTGTCGGGGTCGACCTCGAGCCAGCTCGCCTGCACTCCGTTGGTGAAGGCAAACGGATACTGCTTGGTGATGAAGTGCCGTGTCTGCATCAGCTCGCGCGGCAGATCGGGCGGCAGGGTATCGCCGCGGAAGTAGACGATGCGCGCCAACTCGGCGAGAGGCATGCGCGCCGCGCGGCTGACCTTGTCGACGATTTGGCCGTCGCTCAAGTCCAAGGCATCGGGCTGGGCCTGCAACATGGCCGCGGCCACGGTCAGCACCGCCTGCTTGACGGCGAGGCCCGCCTGCAAGGCGGCCTCGCCGCCGATCCCGGCCCCGCGACAGGCCCAGGTGCCGCCGCCGTAGGGCGTCGTCAGCGTGTCACCGGTCAGCACCCGCACCAGCTCGATCGGCACGCCCACGGCCTCCGCCACGATCTGGCGAATGATGGCTTCCGTGCCTTGGCCCTGCTCGGTGACGCCCGTGGCCGCTAGCACCGAGCCGTCGGGATCGATGCGCACGGTGCAGCCATCCTGCGCCGAGATGCGCGCGCCGCCGACGCCGTACATGAAGGGGCTGGGATTGGTGAGCTCGATAAAGCTGGCAAAGCCAATGCCGCGATGGATACCTTGGGCGCGCAAGCGCGACTGCTCGGCGCGCAAGCCGGGATAGTCCATCATGCGAACGAGGGTGTCGAGCGACTGTTCATGGCTCAGCCCTTCGAACTTCATGCCGGCCGGCGAGCTGCGCGGATAGGTGCCGTCCTTCATCAGGTTGCGGCGGCGGAACTCGACGGGGTCGAGGCCAAGGGCGCCGGCGGCCAGATCGACCAGGCCTTCCGTTACGGCGGTGGCAATCGGATGCCCGACGGCGCGATACTGGCAGGTGGGCGTCTTGTTCTGGAACACCACCGTGGTCTTGGCGCGGAAGTTGGCGAAGTCATAGGGGCCGCCGACCAGGTTGACGACTTGGTTGCCCTCCACGGCACTGGTGCGCGGATACACCGAATAGGGGCCGATGCCGGTTAAATCGTCGATATCGATGGCGGTGATGTGCCCCTTGGCGTCGACCGCCATGCGCGCCTTGATGCGATGATCGCGGGCGTGGATGTCGCTGACAAAGCTCTCCAGCCGATCGGCGATGAACTTGATGGGCCGGCCCATGATCTTGGCGATCACGGCGACGGCCACCTCGTCGGGATAGACGTGCACCTTGATGCCGTAGCTGCCGCCGACATCGGTGCAGATCACCCGCACGTCGCCCTCGGCCAGGCGCAGGTGCTTGGCGAAGACGCCCTGCATCATGTGTGGGGCCTGCGTGGAGTGATAGACCGTCAGCTTGCCCGAGGCGCGATTGTAGTCGGCCAGGATCGAGCGCGGCTCCAGCGTCGCCCCGGTGTGGCGGCCGCTGTAAAAGGTGGCCTCCACCACCCGGTGCGCGGCGGCAAAGGCCTCCTCGACCTTGCCCGTCTCATTCAGGCGCTGGAAGCACAGGTTGTCGCCGAGCGCCGGGTGAATGACGACGCTTGCCGGGTCGAGCGCGGTCTCCATGTCCACGGCGGCCGCTAGCGGCTCATAGGCGACGGCGACTTTGGCCGCGGCGTCCTCGGCAACGGCGCGGCTGTCGGCCACCACGGCGGCGACAGCCTCGCCCACCCAGGTTGCCCGTTCGAGCGGCAAGGGCAGCTGCGGTGCCGACTTCATGCCCTTGAGATGGGCTAGCACCGCCACCCATGGCTCGCAGTGCCGGGCGAGTTCGTTGCCTAACAACAGGCGGCGCACGCCCGGCAGGCTCAAGGCGGCGCTGGCCTCGACGCTCACAATCTTGGCATGCGCATGCGGGCTCCTGACAAAGGCGACGTGCAGCAGGCGTGGCAGGATCACGTCGTCGACGTATTGGCCGCGGCCTTCGACCAATTTGGCCGCATTCGGCCGCGGCACCGATTTGCCGATATAGGAATTGGGACGGTCCACCGAGCCGGGGTCGATGATCTCGTTCATGATTTGCGCTCAATCCTGTCTGGGGCTGCGCGCCCGCGCCGCCGCGGTGGCTTCCACCGCATCGACGATGGCGTGGTAGCCGGTGCAGCGGCAGTAGTTGCCGGCCAGGTATTCGCGGATTTCGGCGCGCGTTGGCCGTGGATTGCTCTCGAGCAGCGCGGCGGCCGCCAGCAGCATGCCGGGCGTACAGTAGCCGCACTGGCAGGCATTGCGGGCGATGAAGGCGTCCTGCAGGTCGCGGATTTCCTGGGAGTCGGAGACGCCCTCGATGGTCTCGACGCTGGCGCCATCGAGGCAAGCCGCCAGCACCAAGCAGCCGCGCACGATGCGGCCGTCGACGCGCACCGTGCAAGCCCCACAGACGCCGTGCTCGCAGCCGGTGTGCGAGCCCGTCAAGCCGAGCTCGAGGCGGAGAAAATCGATGAGGTGCTGGCGCGCCTCGACGCGCCGCGAGACGGCCTCGCCGTTGACCTGCAACGATACCTGAACGTCCCTGCTCATTGGGCCCGTGCCTCCGCGTCGGCGACCAGACGCGCAATGGCGCGCGCCAGCAGCACCTGGGCTAGGTGACGTTTCATGTCGGCTCCCCCGTTGAGGTCCGCCGGCGGATCGAGCTCCTGGGCGAGCGCGGCCTGAGCGCCGGCGATGCTGGCCGCGTCGGCGGGCCTGCCGGCCAAGGCGGCCATGGCGCCGCCGGCCGTCACCGGCACCTCCCCGACCCCGAACAGGACGATGCGGGGATCAATAAGATAGGTGCCGTCGACGGCGCCGTGGGCCACGATGCCGGCCATGGCGTAGTCCCCGGCGCGGCGCGCCAGCTCCAGGATCGTGCTCCGCTCGCCGGATATGCGGAGGGGAAATTCGACGGCCGCGATGAGTTCGTTGGCCTCCAGCGCCGTGGCATAAAGGCCTAGAAAGAAGGCCTCGGCGGCGATGCGCCGCTCGCCGGTCGCGCTCCGCGCAACGATAGTTGCGCCAAGGGCAACGCAGCAGGCCGGCAGCTCCGCCGCCGGGTCGGCGTAGGCAAGGGATCCCCCGAGCGTGCCGCGGTTGCGGATGGCGGGGTGCGCGATCAGCGGCACGGCCTCCGCAAGCAGAGGGGCGTGTTGGCGCACCAAGGCGTTGGCGCCGAGCTCGGCGTGTGTGGTGAGGGCACCGACGCGCAGCGCCCCGTCTTTAAGGGTGATGCCGGTGAGGTCCGCCACGCGCGAAATATCAATGAGCACGCTGGGCTCCGACAAACGGAAGGCCAGTGCGGCGATGAGGCTCTGGCCGCCCGCCAGCAGCCGCGCCTCGGGCCCCGCTTCCCGCCACAACTGGAACACCTCCGCGAGCGTGTTCGCCCGCACATAGTCGAACGGCGCCGCCTTCATCGCTCAAGTCCGCTCCCTGCGCATCGCTCCCAGGCCGGCGCACACGCCTTGAAGTGTGGTGCCCCTGACCTCCCGCAAGTATGCGGCGTCAGGCCTGGGCGCGACAAGCCCGCGTTGGCCCGCGTTGGCAAGAGGTTTCGGCGCGGCGCGCAAGGGGCAGGCGCCCTGCCGTGCCGGGAAGGCACCGCCAAATCCTCACAGCATCGATCAAGGGCCGGTGCAGCGCCGCGCCAACTCTTGCCAGAAGATCCTCGGCGCTTGTCGCCCTCCAACTCCGCCCGGATGCAAGGTCGATCCACACGGCACCTGCTCTCAGAAACGCAAGCGCCAGCGTGCTTTACTTCGCTGTCGCGTCGTCGTGAGCAAATTGTGATCTGGCGCGGGAAAACCGGCCGCCGTCACCCAGCGTAACTCCAGGAGCTCCCAACGGAGCGCCGTAACGGAGAACAACCCAAGACAATTGGAGATGCTTGATGCTTGTAAAGTCGCTTCTTTCAGCAGCGTTTGGTGCCTTCTCGCTCGGCCTCGTGATCACGGCGGCCGAGGCCAGCCCTTCCGGCCTGGCCGGCACCATTGATCAAAGCGCTGGGCGCAGTGGGCTGGTCGAGAAGGTGACCTGGTACGGCGACGGCTACTACGGCCACCACCATCGTCCCTACTACGGCTATCGCGGGTACCCCAACCATCATTACGGCTACGGCCACTACGGCTATCGCCACTACGGCTATCACGGCTATCGCTGGAACGGCCACCGGCAGCACGGATGGTATCCGCGCTACGGCTACCGCCACTGGTAACGGAGCGCGCGGTCGCCCGGGTCCACTCGGGCGGCCGCTCGAAGCGTGGGGCTGTCGCACTTTTCCCGTTGCCTGACGGCAGAAAAGAGCTTCGGTCCAGCAACAAAACGCCATGCAGTCGGCCGACCGTCGCGTGGTGCACAGCCAGCGCCGTGGGCCTCGCCTCCTGCCGCCGACCTCGATGCTTATTTCAAGGCCTGATTGCTTTTGGCCACCGTTTCGGCGTCGACGTAGACCTCCGCGCCGAGGGCGCGGAATTTCGCGCTCATGGCGGCCATGCCGGCCTCCGGATCGACCATGGTCGTCTCCTGCGCCATCTCGACGCCGGCCTCGTTCAGCGTTGCCGCGTAGTCGCGCACGTCCTGGGTGATCTTCATGGAGCAGAACTTGGGTCCGCACATGGAGCAGAAGTGGGCGACCTTGTGGGCCTCCTTGGGCAAGGTCTCGTCGTGGTAGCTGCGCGCGGTATCGGGATCGAGCGCCAGATTGAATTGGTCCTCCCAGCGAAACTCGAAGCGCGCCTTGCTGATGGCGTCATCGCGCAGCTGTGCTGCCGGGTGCCCCTTGGCCAGGTCGGCCGCGTGGGCGGCGATGCGATAGGTGATGACGCCCACCTTGACGTCGTCGCGATTGGGTAGGCCCAAGTGCTCCTTCGGCGTCACGTAGCAGAGCATGGCGGTGCCGAACCAACCGATCATGGCGGCGCCGATGCCCGAGGTAATGTGGTCGTAGCCGGGAGCGATGTCGGTGGTGAGCGGTCCCAGCGTATAGAAGGGCGCCTCGCCGCATTCTTTCAGCTGCTTATCCATATTGATTTTGATCTTCTGCATCGGCACATGGCCGGGGCCCTCGATCATCACTTGGCAGCCCTTCGCCCAGGCGATCTTGGTGAGCTCGCCCAGCGTTTCCAGCTCGGCGAACTGAGCGCGGTCGTTGGCATCGGCGATCGAGCCGGGGCGCAAGCCGTCACCGAGCGAGAAGGAGACGTCGTAGGCCCGCATGATATCGCAGATGTCCTCGAAGCGTTCGTAGAGGAAGCTCTCCTTGTGGTGCGCCAGGCACCACTTGGCCATGATGGAGCCGCCGCGGCTGACGATGCCGGTGACGCGGTTGGCGGTGAGCGGCACATAAGGCAGGCGCACGCCCGCGTGTATGGTGAAATAGTCGACGCCCTGTTCGCACTGCTCGATCAGCGTGTCACGATAAAGCTCCCAGGTGAGCATGACGGGATCACCGCCGCACTTCTCCAGCGCTTGGTAGATCGGCACCGTGCCGATCGGGACCGGGGAATTGCGCAAGATCCACTCGCGCGTGTTGTGGATGTTGCGGCCGGTGGACAGATCCATGACCGTGTCGGCGCCCCAGCGGATCGCCCATACCATCTTTTCCACCTCCTCCTCGACCGAGGAGGTGACCGCGGAGTTGCCGATGTTGGCGTTGATCTTCACCAGGAAGTTGCGGCCGATGATCATCGGCTCGAGTTCGCCATGGTTGATGTTGGCGGGGATGATGGCGCGCCCGCGGGCGATCTCATCGCGCACAAATTCGGGCGTGATGTGTTCCGGGATTGCCGCGCCAAAGCTTTCACCATCGGCGACCGCCGCCTTTGCCCGCGCGAGCGCGGCGCTGCGCCCGAGGTTCTCGCGGTGGGCAACGTAGATCATTTCCTTGGTGATGACGCCGGCGCGGGCGAACTCCAATTGCGTCACGGGCTGGCGCGGGAGGCCGCGCAAC
The DNA here is from genome assembly GCA_963775835.1 of uncultured Alphaproteobacteria bacterium. GTDB lineage: Bacteria > Pseudomonadota > Alphaproteobacteria > Rhizobiales > Hyphomicrobiaceae > AWTP1-13. The sequence goes on from CAVZKV010000016.1 coordinate 169,659, forward strand.
GGCGCGGGCTTGTTGGGGAAATCACGGGCGAGGTGCTTGCCGCTGACGTTGCCGTTGTCCTCCGGCTGGATGTCGCGGCCGGCGTAGGTCTCGACGCCGCCGCGCTCCCTAACCCAATCGCCGCGCAGCCGCGGCAGGCCTTTTTCCACATCGATGCTGGCGGCAGCGTCGGTGTAGGGCCCCGACGGGTCGTAGGCGCGAAAGGCCGGCTCGCCGCCGGTAAGCGCGATGTCGCGAAACGGTACCTTGATGTCGGCGTGGCCCACCGGTGAGCAATAGACCTTGCTGCTGGCGCTGATCGGCCCGGTCGTGACCTTGGGTATCATCAGGTCCTTGCTGCGGGTGATCTTGTTCATGGCGATCTCCTCTCAACGGCGCCGGCGCTGGCACGTCCCTGCTCCCCTCCCGGAAGGGACCAGGCGCGTTGCCGTGAGCGCGGCACATCACGGCACCAGCTTTAGGCGGGTCATGATCGGCGAGGGGAGATCGGTGAGGGAAAACTCGTCCGTCCCTTCGCCGGCATGACCCGGATCAGGTTCTAAGGGTGGCGGTGCGGGGTGGTCTTGAGTTGCGAGTTGCCTCCTCAACCCCAAGGCCGTCAGCACCGTCTCAGCCGGCTCCCGCCGGCCCCCCTGGAACGGGGCTAATGTGCGCCGTCTTGCCGCTTCGTGCAAGGCGGTCAGCCCGCAAGCGCACCAAAACTCGATCGCTGGGCCGCGTGCTCGGGAACCCGCGTGTAGCTGCCGGGTGAGGCTCGTCAGGCCGCCGCCGCGGGGTATGCGGCCTCCGCATCGGTGCGCTGCAAGAAGGCGGCGATGGTGCGGATGCTGCGGGCGTCCTTCAACAGCGGGGCGTGGCCCTCGCCGGAGACGGTGACGGCTTCGAGGCGCGGGTGGCGCTGGCGCATGTCCTCGAGCGTTGCCGCGCTCAAGATGTCGGAATGCTCGCCCCGCAGCACCAGCATGGGCACCTTGGCGAGGGCGGCGAACTGCGGCCACAGCCCCGGGATCGCCTGCATCTGGGCCAGTGCCTTGGCGAGGGCGGGATCATAGGCGGGGCTTGGCAAGCCGCTGTCGTCGTTGAAATACTGACGGGCGAGTTCGGCCCACTGGGCCTCAGGAACGGCGGGAAATTGCCGCTGGTTGATGTCGCGCACCATGCGGGTTGCCTCCGCCCAGTCGGCGGGCAGCGGCCCGCGGCCGACGTAGGCTGCGATGCGGCTCAGGCCATCGGCCTCGATCACCGGGCCGATGTCGTTCAGGATGACCGCGCCCACCGAGGCCGGCCGGATCACCGCCATCAGCATGGCGAGGATGCCGCCGCGCGAGGTGCCGATGACCGCGGCATGCTGCAGACCCTTCACGATCATAAAATCGAGCACGTCATTGAGCTCGATTAGGATCGAGTAGTTGCGCCAATTGGGGTCGTGTTGCGAGCGACCGCGGCCCCGGTAGTCGAGGGCGTAGACGTTGCGCCCGTCTGCGTCGGGCGTCGCCAGCGCGCGCGCCAGATCATGAAAGTCGCGGCTATTGCGGGTGAGCCCGGCGAGACACAGAAGCGGCCGGCGGTGCGCGCCCGCAACCGGATAGTGGCGGGCGTAGAGCCGCAAGCCGTCCCGCGAGGTGAAATGGATCTCGCTGTAGCCCTGCATCGCCCGTGCCCTTTCACCGTCTATTGCCGCCCGATGGAGACCCGGCAAGGCGGCCTATTGGGCTGCCGTCGCCTTGTCGGCCGCGGCCGCCGAGGAGCGCCGCAGGTCACTATTGAGGCGCACCGCATTGGCCTCCTCGCCGAGGCGCGCCCGATAGATCTGGATATTGGACAATACTTTTTGCACGTACTCGCGCGTCTCTTCGAAGGGAATGCGGTGGATCCAGTCGATCGGGTCGACCTTTTGATCGCGCGGATCGCCGAATTCCTTGATCCACTCGCGCGCCCGCCCGGGCCCGGCATTGTAGCCGGCGAGCGTCAAAACGTAAGAACCGCTGAACTCGTCCATGCGATCGGAAATGTAGGCGCTGCCCATCATGGTATTGTAGACGGGATCCTTCATCAGCCGGGGAATGTCGCATTTGATCTTGTAGTCGCGGCAGACGTGCTGGGCGGTGACCGGCATGACTTGCAGGATGCCGCGGGCGCCGGCCCCCGACAGGGTCAAGGTGTTGAACTCGCTTTCCTGCCGGGCGATGCCTAAGATGACGGCGGGTTCGGGCGGTTTGCGCAGCGGGGTGTATTGCGGCAGCGCCCGCACGGGGTAGGCGTAGTAGGCGAGGTTCATGCCGCGCGCGACCGCGGCCTTGCCAACGCGCACCGACATTTGCGTATCGCCGAGCGCGTCGGCGAGGTGGGCCAGCATCGCCACCTCGGCCTCGCTTTTCAGGTAGCCGGGCAAATGCCGCAGGAAGGCGCGGGGCAAGGCCGAGTCGAGCCCGGCCTTGCGCGCCACGACGATGGCCCGCACCGCATCGGAGCCGTTGAAGCGGGCGATTTCCTCCGCGCTGGGCGCCGCCGGCAGGGCAAGGTTCAGCCGGCTGGCGCCGGGATCGAGCTTGAGGCGGGCGAGCTGACCGTGGAAGGTGTCGAAATAGACGGCGCCGGCGCGATACTGTTCGAGCGCCTTGGCCTTGTCGCCCAGCACTTCAAAGGTGCGGCCGAGCCAATAGCTGGAGCGCGCCCGGCTCAAGGGGCCATCGGCCAGACCGCCAAGCGTCTGGAAATGGGCCAAGGCCTGCTTGGGCTCATCGAGGTAGCGCAAGCTCAACCAGCCCGCCAAAAAGGCGGCGTCCTTGGCGGCATTGATGGAGAGGGGGCCCGGCTCGCGGATGAGCTCGTAGGCCATTTTGGGTTTGCCCAGCCGGAGCGCCGCGTAGGCGTTGGCACGCCGCTCCTCCCAGTAGCCGTCGGGCTTGGTCGTGCCCGGCGCCTCCGGTTCGGTCAGCAGGATCTTCCAGGCCTCCTCCTCCTTGTTCTGCCGGCGCAGCGCCTGCGCCTTCTGCACGGCGAGCCCCCAATCGGGCGCCGTCGTGGTGGGCAGCTTGGCGATCAGCGCTTGCGAATTCTTGGCGCGCAAGAACACGGCGAGGCGGGCCTCCGCCGCCTTCTTTTCGGGCTCCGACAGCAACGGCAGCATGCGCCGGATGATGGCGGCACGCTCGTTGCGCTCATTGGTCCAACGACTGTCGTTGAGCAGCAGGCGATTGAGCCGGCGTTTGTGGTCGGCCTCGCTCAGCAGCGGCCCGATGCGCTTGAGGAAGGCCGGCTCCAGGCTGGCGGGAATGTCGTACTCCGTCCACGCCTTGACCGCGAGCGCCTTGGCGCGATCGTTGTTTTGGTCGGCGAGGAAGGCCGCCGCGAGCGCGGCTTGGCCAACCCCGGTCTTGGGCTCCGCGCCGGCAAAGAAGGCCTTGATATCGCGTGAGCTTGCCGAGGGACTATTGAACAGGGCCTCCTCGGCGCGCTGGGTCAGAAGGTTGCGGTCCGGCCAGGCCGGATTGGCCTCCAGAAACGCCTTGATCTCCGTGGCGGTGCCGTAGCCGGCGCGAAAGATGAACCAGTCGACGAGCTTGCGCGTGGCGGCATCCTTGATGCGGTCGCGCAGGACCTTGGCTTCGGCAAGCTTGCCGTTGGCCCCCGTGGAAATGGCCTCGCGCAGCACGGCGGCATCCTCCTCCGCAAGGGTCAAGTTGCGCAGCGGCGCGATGGCCGTGTCGTAGCGGGCGACGTGTTCGCTCTCGCCCGGCAGCGGCGTTGGCCGGGCAACGGGTGGCAGCGAAGCCCCGGCGGCCGGCTCGGCCACCACCACGGGAGCGTTCGGGCGCCGGGCCGGAGCGACCTTGGATGCGGCGGGCGCCTTGCCGCTTTTGGCCGCCGCCAGCATCGCGCCCGCCCCGCGTCGCGGCGCGCTGCTGCCGGGCTCGCCTTTTTCCGTATTGGCTCTCGCGAGCGCGCTGGCGCCGGTGGCCACCGTTGCCGCCACCAGCATGGTGAATAAAGTCTTGGCTGGGCTTCGCATCACACCCCGATTCGTCTTTGCTGTTTGTCTCCCGGGCGTGCAAACGAACTGTGCAGGCCTTTCACAGAGCAAACAAGGCGCTAACATGACCGTCGCCAGCGGCAGGCGCAGCTTGCCCGAGTTTTCCCGCGCCGGCATAATAAATCTGGTCGCCGCGAGCCGATTTTTCGTTGCGCTCGGGCTGCAAGAGGCTATCAAGGCACAGAACTGCCGACAAACAGACGGACGGCGCACCTGCAGTCCGACTGCGCACAGTGAGAGGGGTGCCGAGGCAACCTGCGCCCCCCGATTTTTGGGAGCGACCCATGTTCCAGGGTTCATTCACAGCGCTGATCACCCCCTTCAAGGGTGGTGAGGTCGACGAAAAGGCGTTCGAACGCATGGTGGAGTGGCAGATCGAGGAGGGGACGCACGGTCTTGTTCCCGTCGGGACGACCGGCGAATCCCCGACGCTCAGCCACGAGGAGCATAAGCACGTCGTCGAGTTGTGCATCAAGGTGGCCAAGAAGCGCGTACCGGTGATCGCGGGCGCCGGCTCGAACTCGACCCGCGAAGCGATTGATTTCACGCAGCACGCCAAAAAGGCCGGGGCCGATGCCGTCCTGCACGTGACCGGCTACTACAACAAGCCGACGCAGGAGGGCCTCTACCAGCATTTCAAGGCGATCAGCGACGAGGTCGACATCCCGATCTTCCTCTACAACGTGCCCGTGCGCACGATCGTCGACATCTCCGTGGCGACGATTGCCCGCTGCGCCAAGCTCAAGAACGTGATCGGCATCAAGGACGCCACCGCCAAGGTGGAGCGCGTCACCGCCCAGCGCCTGGCCTGCGGCAAGGCGTTCATTCAGCTCTCCGGTGAGGACAGCACCGCGCTTGGCTTTAACGCCCACGGCGGCCAGGGCTGCATCTCCGTGACCTCCAATATCGCCCCGCGTCTGTGCGCCGAATTCCAGACGGCCTGCCACAAGGGCGAGTGGGGCAAGGCGAGCGAGCTCAACGACCGCTTGATGGCCCTGCACGAGGCGCTGTTCTGCGAGACCTCACCGGGGCCGGTAAAGTATGCCGCCTCCAGGCTCGGGCTGTGTTCGGCGGAGCTCAGGCCGCCGATGGTGCCGATTGCCGAGGAGTCCAAGCGCCGGGTCGACGCGGCGCTCGCCTCCGTCGGTCTTGAGAGCCTGGCCAAGGCCGCCGAGTAGTCTTGAACGGGCGGGTGGTCGGCGATGGCGGCGGCCAACAAAGACGATGGCCGCAAGCGTATCGCCGAAAACCGCAAGGCGCGGCACGAGTACCACCTTGGTGATACCTACGAGGCCGGCATCGAGCTCACGGGTACCGAGGTGAAGTCGCTGCGTGGCGGTCAAGCCAACATCGCCGAAAGCTACGCTAGCGCCGAAAGGGGCGGCATCTTTCTGATCAACGCCTATATTCCCGAATACAAGGCGGCCGGCGACTTTTTCCAGCATGATCCGCGGCGTCCGCGTCGCCTGCTGTTGCACAAGCGCGAGATCCACAAGCTCGCCGTCGCCGTCGACCGGCAGGGCATGACCATGGTGCCGTTGGAGCTCTACTTCAATGCGCGCGGCCGGGCGAAGCTCAGGCTGGCCTTGGCGCAGGGCAAAAAGCTGCACGACAAGCGCGCCGACGAAGCCAAGCGCGACTGGCAGCGCCAGAAGGCGCGCCTGTTGCGCGACAAGGGCTGAGGCGGCGCCTTGCCGCCCCTCTGCCCGAGCCAAAGAGGACGCCGGTGCCGATCAGTTCGCAAGACCGCCTGGGGATTGAGCGTGTCGCCGTGCGCGCCTGGCCGGCGCTGGAAACGGCCAACCTTGCCGGTTGGCTGTGGCGCTACACCGGCGGGGGCTCGCAGCGCGCCAATTCCGTTTCGCCGCTCGATTTTGCTGGCGCCGACGTGGAGGCCGGCATCGCCGAGGCCGAGCGCCGTTATGGCGCCCGCGGGGCCGCGGCGATGTTCCAAGTCTGCGACGTGGTGGCGCCGGCCGATCTCGATCAGCGTTTGGCGTGCCGCGGCTATCGCCTGCAGGAGCCCTGCACCTGTCTCGCCAAGGCGCTCACCGTTGCTGTGAGCATGCCAACCGGCATCGAGGTCGCCGACCGGGCGGGGGAGGATTGGTTGAGCGTCTACTTCACGGGCGTCACGCCCAGCCGCCGCGCCGCCGCGCCCGCAATTTTGGCGCGCGTGCCGGCGCCCGCGGCCTTTCTACTGCGGCGCCAGGACGGGGTGCCAATCAGCGTCGCGCTGGCGGTCGCCCACGACGGCGTCGTCATCGCCGAATGCGTGGCAACGCACCCTGAGCATCGCCGCAAGGGGGCGAGCGAGCACATCATGGGCGCGCTGGAGGCCTGGGGTGTCGCACACGGCGCCAGGGTGGCCGCGCTGCAGGCCGTGGCCGCCAACGCACCGGCGCAGGCGCTTTACGCCAAGCTCGATTATCACCCGGTGGGCGGCTATCATTACCGCGTGCTGGATCGCTGAGGATCGCCAATGCCGACGTCAAACCAACCCAACCTGATGCAAGTGGACTGGTCGAAGATTCCCGCCCCGCATGACGATGGGGCGGCGCGGCATCTGGAAGGCCTTCACCTCCCCGATATCGCGCTCGTCGCCACCGACGGGCGCTCGGTTTCGCTGGCCCGCTGCCAAGGCCGCACGGTGGTTTATGCCTATCCCCGCATGGGCAAGCCCGGGCAAATCGCGCTGGTCGACGGTTGGGACGAGATCCCCGGCGCCCGCGGCTGCACCCCGCAGTCGTGTGCCTTTCGCGATCATTTCACGGAGCTGAGCGCCGCCGGGGCCAGCCAAGTGTTCGGTCTGTCGACGCAAGACACCGCCTACCAGGCCGAGGCCGTCGCGCGCCTCCACTTGCCGTTTGCCATTCTTTCCGACGAGAAGGGAGCGCTTGCCAATGCCGTGCGCCTGCCGACCATGCAGGTGGCCGGCGTCACCTTGCTCAAGCGCTTGGCCATGGTGATCGACGAGGGTCGCATAACCAAGGTGTTCTACCCGGTGTTTCCCCCGGACCGTAATGCCGGCGACGTTCTGGCCTGGCTTCAGGACAACCCACGCCCCTGACGCGGCAAAAAAAGACGGCTGCAGCGCCCCAGCTCAAGGATCCCATGCGTTGTGAGATGACGCCGGCAGGGCTAGCCTTCGCTCTGTCCGTTGTCCCTTGTCCGTTACGAGCCCCGCGATGACCACCCTGCTGATCACCCACCCGAGCTTTGTTGAGCATGACACGGGGCCCGGCCATCCCGAGCGGCCCGACCGTATGCGCGCCATCGACAAGGCGCTGGCGCACGAAACCTTCAACGGCCTGGTGCGCGAGGAGGCGCCGCTGCGCGACGACGTCGAGGCGGCGATCGCGCTCGCGCATCCCGCCGCCTACATTGATTGGGTAAAGAGCGTGCGGCCCGGCGAGGGCGAGGGACCGGTGCGGCTCGATCCCGACACGGTGCTTTCGGCCAAGTCGTGGGAGCCGGCGCTGCGCGCGGTTGGCGGCCGGGCTGGCCGGGGTCGACCGCGTCATGGATCAGGCCTCGGGCATCGCCAACGTCTTTTGTCAGGTGCGGCCCTGCGGCCATCATGCCGAGCGCGAGCGCGCCATGGGCTTTTGCATTTTCTCCAACGTTGCCATTGCGGCGCTCTATGCCCGCAAGACCTATGGCGCCGAGCGCGTGGCCGTGGTCGATTTCGACGTGCATCACGGCAACGGCACGCAGGACATCTTCTGGTCGGACAAGGACCTGGTGTTCGCCTCGACCCACCAGATGCCGCTCTATCCCGGAACCGGGGCGCTCAGCGAAACCGGCGTCGGCAACATCTGGAATGCGCCGCTGCGCCCCGGCGACGGCGGCGACCGCTTCAAGGAAGCGTTCGAATCACGGCTTTTACCGGCGCTCCACAACCTCGCTCCCGATCTGGTGCTGATCTCGGCGGGTTTTGATGCTCACAAGGACGATCCGCTCGCCAATTTGCGCCTGGTCGAACCCGACTTTGCCTGGGCGACGGCCAAGATCGCCGAAATCGCCGCCAAGTACGCGCATGGGCGTCTGGTTTCGATGCTCGAAGGCGGCTACAACCTGGCCGCGCTCGCCAAGTCGGTCGGCGTGCACGTCAAGATGCTCATGGAGGCTGGGGCATAACGGTTCGCTTTGCCGCTGCCATAGTTGGGAAACGCTCAAGACATGCAGACCATCAGCAAGCCTGCCGCCAAGCACCTCGACATTGCCACCATGAGCTTTGAAAAGGCGCTCAAGGAACTCGAAAGCATTGTCGGCCGGCTCGAACGCGGCGACGTCGAACTCGAGGAAAGCATCACCATTTACGAGCGGGGTGAGGCGCTGAAAGACCATTGCGACCGCCTCTTGAAGCAGGCGGAGGCCAAGGTCGAACGGCTAACCTTTTCGGAGACGGGCACGCCTGCGGGCACCGAGCCCTTTGAACCACGCGACTAGCCGAACGGCCGCAGCGGCACCTCTTTGCTCGAAACGGCTTAGATTCTCCTATATTGTGCGCCAAAGGTGCGCCGCGCGACTAGCCGAACGGCCGCAGCGGCACCTCTTTGCTCGAAACGGCTGATTCCCATTGTGCGCCAAAGGTGCGCCGATCGCACAGGCAGGTCACGCAGGCAGGTCGCAGCAGGTCCAGGAGGTCGCAGGCAGGTCGCACGGGCAGGTCGCACAGGCAGCTTGCAGGGCCGATCGCACGGGCGTACGTGCGGCCCCATGGTCTGGGCCGACCGCAACGGCCCGGGCGCGGCGGTGCGGCGAACGTTAAGGGCCAACAAGGGCTATCGAAAGGGGTGAAGTACGCGTGGACCCTCTCTCCAAGACCCCCCTTCTGGACCAGGTCGTCACCCCCGACGACCTGCGCCGTTTGCCGGAAAAGCAGCTGCGCCAGCTGGCCGATGAATTGCGCCAGGAAACCATCGACGCGGTGGCCGCGACCGGAGGCCATCTCGGCGCCGGCCTTGGCGTCGTCGAGCTGACCGTGGCCCTGCATTGGATTTTCGACACCCCGCGCGATCGGCTGATCTGGGACGTCGGCCACCAGGCCTATCCGCACAAAATCCTCACCGGTCGGCGCGACCGCATCCGCACCTTGCGCCAGGGCGGCGGGCTGTCGGGTTTCACCAAGCGGGCCGAGAGCGTCTATGATCCGTTCGGGGCGGCGCATTCCTCGACCTCGCTCTCCGCCGGTCTCGGCATGGCCGTCGCGCGCGATCTCGCCGGCGGCAGCCACAACGTCGTCTGCGTGATCGGCGACGGCGCCATGAGCGCGGGCATGGCCTACGAGGCCATGAACAACGCGGGTGCCCGCAACGAGCGCCTGATCGTCATCCTCAACGACAACGACATGTCGATCGCCCCACCGGTCGGCGCGATCTCGACCTATCTGGCGCGCATCACCTCGAGCGGCACCTATCTGCATTTGCGCGACATCGCCAAGCAACTGGCCAAGAAGCTGCCGAAATACTGGGAGCGCCGCGCCGCTCTGGCCGAGGAAATGACGCGCACCTACTGGACCGGCGGCACGCTGTTTGAGGAACTGGGCTTTTACTACTTGGGCCCGATCGACGGGCATGACCTTGGCGTGCTGATCCCGGTGCTGAAAAACGTGCGCGATGCCGCGCATGGCCCGATCCTGGTCCATGTCGTCACCAAGAAGGGCAAGGGCTATCCGCCGGCCGAGGCCTCCGCCGACAAGTATCACGGCGTCAACAAGTTCAACGTCATCACCGGCGCGCAGGTGAAGCCCAAGCCCAATGCGCCGAGCTATACGCGCGTGTTCGCCGACAGCCTGATCGATGAGGCGCGCAGGGACGACAAGATTGTGGCGATCACGGCCGCCATGCCGGCGGGGACCGGGCTCGACCTGTTCGCCAAGGAATTTCCCGACCGCACCTTCGATGTGGGGATTGCCGAGCAGCACGGGGTCACCTTTGCCGCGGGTTTGGCGGCCGAAGGCTTCAAGCCGTTCGCGGCCATCTACTCGACCTTCCTGCAGCGCGCCTATGATCAAGTGGTGCACGACGTTGCCGTCCAGCGCCTGCCCGTGCGCTTTGCGCTCGATCGCGCCGGCCTGGTCGGTGCCGACGGGCCCACGCACGCCGGCTCCTTCGATACGGCCTACCTCGGTTGTCTGCCGGGTTTCGTGCTGATGGCGGCGGCCGACGAGGCCGAACTCAAACATATGGTGGCCACCGCGGTTGCCATCGACGACCGCCCCTCGGCGCTGCGCTACCCGCGCGGCGAGGGCGTCGGCCTGGAGCTGCCTGCCAGCGGCCGGCCGCTCGAGGTCGGCCGGGGCCGGATCATTAGCGAGGGATCGACCGTGGCGCTCGTCTCCTTCGGCGCCCGGCTCGCCGAATGCGTCATCGCCGCCGATCAGCTGGCCGCCCTCGGTTTATCGACGACGGTGGCGGATGCCCGCTTTGCCAAGCCGCTCGACACCGATCTGATCAACCGCCTGGCCCGCAACCACGAGGTGCTGATCACCATCGAGGAGGGCTCGGTCGGCGGCTTTGGCTCCTTTGTCCTGCAGCACCTGGCCAACGAAGGCGCCTTCGATCGCGGCCTCAAGGTGCGCCAGATGGTGCTGCCGGACGCGTTCATCGATCACGACAAGCCGGAGAAGATGTACGAGCGGGCCGGGCTCAACGCCTCGGGCATCGTCGCCACCGTGCTGGCGACGCTCGGACGGGAGACCCTTGCCAAAAATTTGGCGGAGCTCGCCTGATCGCCGTCTTTTCCACAGGATCTCCACAGATTTCTTGCGCCGCGGTAGGCCGGCGGCACGAATCGCTGTGGACGGACTATCGGCGCCCGCCTATGCACAAATTGTCCCTAGACCAACTTTCCTGCTTGCCCTCGTATCCCCCATCCGGCAGCGGGAAAAAGCCCTGGCGCCAACGCCGGGGCTTTTTTTTACCGGTGCCTCCACCTGGCGGGGCCGCCGGCGGACGGCGCCCATGGCCGTGAATGGGACCGTGAAGAGGGCCGTGAAGGGGGTCGTGAAGGGGACCCGGCTCGACCTCGCGCTGGTCAAACGCGGCCTGGCGCCGTCGCGCGCGCAGGCGCAGGACATGATCCGGCGCGGCCTCGTCGCCGTGGCGGGGAAGGTTGAGATCAGGGCCGCCGCCGGGGTCGGTGAAGACGACGCCGTGGCGGTCGCTGGCGCCCCCCGGTACGTCTCGCGCGGCGGCTTGAAGCTGGCAGCCGCACTCGATCATTTCGCCTTTGCCGTCGCCGGCGTCGTTGCGCTTGATATCGGCGCCTCGACCGGCGGCTTCACCGAGGTCTTGCTCGCGCGCGGCGCGGCACGGGTCTATGCCGTCGACGTCGGCCATGGGCAACTCCACAGCCGCCTCGCTCGGCTGCCCGCCGTGGTGTCGCTGGAAGGCCATGATGCGCGCGCCCTCGACGGCACCACCGTGCCGGAACCCGTTGGCGCCATCGTCGCCGATGTCAGCTTCATCTCGCTCACCAAGGCCTTGCCGGCGGCCTTGGCCCTGGCTGCGCCGCAGGCGTGGCTGATCGGCCTGATCAAGCCGCAATTCGAGGCCGGGCGCAGCGCCGTGGGCAAGGGCGGCATCGTGCGCGCTGCTGCCGACCGGCAGCGTGCGATCGAGCTTGTCGCGGGCTGGCTTGGCGCCCAGGCCGACTGGCGCCTGGTCGACGTCATCCCCTCGCCGATCCGCGGCGGCTCGGGCAATCAGGAGTTCCTGATCGGAGCGGTGCATGGCGGCTGACGACGGGTTTGAGGTTGTTCGGCTCGGCGCCCGCGGTGATGGCATTGCCGAGGCCGCCGAGGGACCTCGCTATCTCCCTTTCGCCTTGCCCGGCGAACGCGTGCGCCTCGACGGCGCCGGCGTGCCGGAATTGCTGTCGGCGCCGAGCCCGGAGCGCCGCGCGCCGCGCTGTCGGCATTTCGGCGTTTGCGGCGGCTGCGTCGCCCAGCACATGGGGGAGCGCCTCTATGCCGATTGGAAACGCGGCATCGTCGAGGACGCCTTGCGAAAACGCGGCTTGCACCCCGAGCTGGCGCCGCTGCGGACCATTGCGGCCGCCTCGCGCCGCCGGGCGGTCATGACGGGAAGATGCCTCGAGGCGGGAAGCCTGCTCGGCTACCATCCGCGCAACAGCGATGCCGTCTTTGAGGTGCTGGAATGCCCGGTGCTGGTGCCACAGATCGTCGCCTGCTTGCCGGCGCTGCGCGCGATTGTCGCCGCCACGGCCCAGCGCGAGGTCCGGCTCACGGTGTTGGCGACGCCGGTCGGGCTCGATGTTGTGGTGGCCTCTTCGCGTGCCCTCGATGCCAAACTGTCGGTGCGGCTCGCCCAGATCGCCGCCGCCGAGCCGCGCTTGGCCCGCATCACGCTCGACGGCGAAACCGTCAGTCAACGGAAGCCCCCGGCGCTGGCCTTTGCCGGCGTCGAGGTCTGCCCGCCTCCCGGTGCCTTTGTGCAGGCCGTCGCCGAGGCGGAGAGCGCGATCGTCGAGGAGGTCGCGGCGGCCACGGCCAAGGTGCGTCGCGCCGCCGACCTGTTTTGCGGCGTCGGCACGCTGACCTTCCATCTCGCCCGCGGGGCCGCGGTGGCGGCGTTCGACAGCGATGCGGCGGCGGTTAAAGCCTTACGCTTGGCCGCGCGTCACGCCAAGGCTCTAAAGCCGATCGAGGCCAAGGTGCGCGATCTCATGCGCGAGCCGCTGTCCGCCCGGGAGCTCGAGGGCTTCGACGCCGTCGTTTTCGATCCGCCGCGCGCCGGCGCCATGGCGCAAGCCGGCGCCTTGGCCCGCTCGCGCGTGCCGATCGTCGTTGCGGCCTCGTGCAATCCGGGGACGTTTGCCCGCGACCTGCGCATTCTCGTCGACGGCGGCTACCGGCTGCAGCGCGTGGTCCCGATCGATCAGTTCTTATTCTCGGCCCACGTTGAGGTCGTCGCCTCTCTTAGGCGCTAGTCAAACCCTTCAGTGCTGGCGACAGGAGCGGCTGATCCGGCGGCTACTTGCGCAGCTCGCCATTGATCTTGTCGAACATGTAGGTCCACTTCGCCTTCTGCGTTTCGACCAGGGCCGCCAGAGCGCCCCGCAGCTCCACGAGCAGGCCGCAATTGAGCGCGGTGGCCGTCACCTGCGACTGGCCGCCTTGGGTGATGCGGGCGAGGAAGTCCTCGGATTTTTGGTCGAAGGCGGCGATCGCCTCGTCGCGCACGAAGGGCGAGGCCTCCAGCAGAAATTGTTCGTGGCTCCAGCCCCGCTTGTCCTTGAGCTGGCGCAGCCGCGCCTGGAATTGTGGTGTGTTTTGATGGTTCAAGCTGCGTAGCGCCGCCGCGGCCTCATCGACCACGGCCTCAAAGTCCGCCTTGCTGCAGGGCGTCTCGGCCAGAGCGCACACGGCGTTCGCGACCGCCAGCACGAGCGCGATCATCCCGACCAGGCCTGCCCGCATGTCTCGCCCCTTTGCACCTTGGCTGCGAAGCTAGCTACGCCCACCCTTTGCACCCACCCCTCGCACCCAGTTTTCGCACTCACCGTGGTGGGCCCGCCCGCGGGGGCAAGCTGGCAAATTTCGTCTAGAAGGCGGGACCGAACTTGTTCGACCTGGGAAATCCCTTGGGTGCCAGGCGGCCGGACTGGGCGCGCTGGCCCACCCAGTCTCTGAGCTCCGCCATGGGCAGCGTGAAGGTCCTTGCCGCCGGGTCGAGCCAACTCAAACCATCGGACTTTTTGAAGACGCGCAGGTCGGACAGGCCGCCGTCCTTGTAGCGCTGCAAGATGACGCCCTTGCCGCGCGTCATCTCGTTCACCTCCTCGAGCGGGAAAATCAGCATCTTTCGGTTCTCGCCGATGACGGCCACCAGGTCGCCCTCGACCGGCACGACGGAGCACGCCTCGGCGGGCGGATCCACGTTCATCACTTGCTTGCCCTTGCGCGTCATGGCGACCATCTCGTCCTCGGGCACGATGAAGCCGTGGCCGGAGGTCGCGGCCACCAGCAGTTTGCGACCCGGTTCGTGCACCCAGATCTCGACGAAGTCGTGGTTTTCTTCCAGCTCCACCATGAGCCGCACGGGCTCGCCGTGGCCGCGGCCTCCGGGCAGCTGGTCGGCCGGGAGCGTGAACACCTTGCCGTTGCTGGCGAGCAGCAGCAGCCTGTCCGTGGTCGATGCCCTGACGGCTCGCTTCAAGGCGTCGCCCTGCTTGAACTCGAGCTTGGAAATATCCTCCAGGTGGCCCTTCATGGCGCGGATCCAGCCCTTCTCGGAGAGGATCACCGTGATCGGCTCCTTCTCGATCATGGCCTGCTCGAGGTCGATCTCGATGCTGGGGGCATCGGCGAAGGAGGAGCGCCGGCGGCCAAGCGCGGTCTTCTTGGCATAGGTCTCGCGCGTCGCCTTGATCTCGTCGGCGATGCGCTCCCACTGCTCGTCCTCGTGCTTGAGCAGGGATTTGAGGCCGCGCCGCTCCTTGCTGAGCTTGTCGTGTTCCGCTCGGATCTCGACCTCTTCCAGTTTGGACAGCGATCTTAGGCGAAGGTTGAGGACGGCGTCGGCTTGCATCTCGCTGAGCTTGAAGCGCTTGATCAGCTTGGCCTTGGGATCGTCCTCGAAGCGGACAATGCGGATCACCTCGTCGATGTTGAGAAAGGCGATCAGGTAGCCGTCGAGCACTTCGAGCCGGTGTTCGATCTTTTCCAGGCGGAACTTGGAGCGGCGCACCAGCACCACTTGGCGGTGCTCCAGCCAGCGTCTCAGCACGTCGCGCAGCGACAGCACGCCCGGCACCTGTCCGGCCGACAGCACGTTCAGGTTCAGCGAAAAGCGCACCTCGAGCTCGGTCAGGCGGAACATGCTCTCCATCAGCAGTACCGGATCGATGCTGCGGCTCTTGGGTTCCAGCACCAGCCGCACGGTCTCGGCCGATTCGTCGCGCACGTCGCCCAGCAGCGGCAGTTTTTTGTCGTTGATGAGCTCGGCGATGCGCTCGACCAGCTTGGCCTTCTGCACCTGATAGGGCACCTCGGTGACGACGATCTGATAGGTGCCGCGGCCGCCCTCCTCCTTCTCCCAGCGCGCGCGCAGCCGGAAGCCGCCGCGGCCGGTCTTGTAGGCTTCGAGAATGGCATCGCGCGGCTCGACGATCACCCCGCCCGTGGGAAAGTCCGGGCCGGGCACGAACTCGACCAGCTTCTCGATGTGCGCGTTCGGGTGCTTGATGAGATGCAACAGCGCGTTGCAGAGCTCCTCGACATTGTGCGGCGGCACGCTCGTGGCCATGCCGACGGCAATTCCCGAGGTGCCGTTGGCAAGCAGATTCGGGAAGTTGGCCGGCAGCACCGCCGGTTCTTGGTTGCTGCCGTCGTAGGTGGGACGGAAATCGACGGTGTCCTCGTCGATGCCCTCCAGCAGCAGGGCGGCCACATTGGTGAGGCGGCTTTCGGTGTAGCGCATGGCCGCGGCGTTATCGCCGTCGACGCTGCCGAAATTGCCCTGGCCGTCGACCAGCGGGTAGCGCACGGCAAAATCCTGCGCCAGCCGCACCAGCGCGTCGTAAATGGCCTGATCGCCGTGCGGGTGATAGTTGCCCATTACCTCGCCGACGATCTTGGCGCATTTCTTGTAGCCGCCCTCGGGATCGAGCTTGAGCTCGCGCATGGCATACAGGATGCGCCGATGCACGGGTTTCAGGCCGTCGCGCACGTCGGGCAGCGCCCGGTGCATGATGGTGGAAAGCGCGTAGGCGAGGTAGCGCTCTTCCAGCGCATCCTTGAGGTTGATGGGCTCGATGGGCGGTGGCGGGGGGGCGAGAATCGTGGTTTTGCTCATGGACCTTGGGGTAGCCCAGGACGAGGGCCGGCTCAAGCGATGGCCCTTAAGTTCTTCTCCCCCCGTTTGGTCGTGGATCTTGGGTTTGCGGGCTCTTGCGCCAAGTCCCCCGTGCGTGCCTCATTTGCGGGACGACGCGTGGGATGCCGGGTGCACCGTCAGCCGGTCATGTCGGCGTCCGAGCCAATGTCAGCGTCTCATCTGAAGGGCTGCCGAGGCGCGCCCGGCCCCCGGAAAACCTTGTGATGCCCGTGCTTCCCGACCTGCCACAGACCGAACTCGCCATCGTCGAGATGACCAACGCCTTTCGCAAAGAGCACAAATTGGGCGCGCTGAAGCCCAACGCGGCGCTGATCGCGGCGGCGCGCGCGTTTGCGGACTATCTGGGCAGAACCGGGAAATTCGCGCATGAGGCCGATGGGCGCGAGCCGCACCAGCGGGCCGAGGCGCAGGGCTATCGCTATTGCCTCGTCGCCGAAAATTTGGCCTTCAACCTCGACAGCCGCGGTTTTGAGACGAGCAAGCTCGCCCGCGACGTTGTCGAGGGCTGGAAGAGTTCGCCGGCGCACCGCGTCAACATGCTGGAAAAGAGCGCCACCGAGATCGGCGTCGGCGTGGCACGGGCGACCGATCGCCACCCGAAATTCGTCTCCGTCCAGTTGTTCGGTCGACCTGAGTCGCTGAAAGTCAGCTTCGCGATCGAGAACCGCACCGGGGTGGCGGTCAACTACAGGCTGGGCGATGACAGCGAAACCTTGCCGGCGCGGGCGAGCGTCAGCCACACCAGCTGTACCGCCGACCCCCTGAAGATCGACAAGGCGGGGCCGGCGGCGCAACCCTTGGAGCCGCGCGATGGCGACACCTTCGTGCTGACGCAGGGCGCCGGCGGATCGATCAGAATAGAGCGCGGCCGCAAGTAGCACCCCAAGCGCAACCGCCGGTGCCGGCGGCGTCGCCAGAGCCTTGCGCGCCTCGCAGGGGCGCGCGCTTTGTCAGCCCCTCACAACGTCTGCGGCGCGGGCTTGGCCGCCAGCCCGAGGCCGATGCAGTAGGCAACCGCCGGCTGCCAGACCAAAAACAGAATGCGCGCGTCGATCAGATTGCGGCTGCCGAAATAGAACAGCACGCCGGCGAGCGCGCCCACCAGGCAGGTTCGCGTGGCTGACGTCACATCGCGCAACTCGGGCGCGAACAGCGCCACCGACAGGTGGGTGAGCGCGGCGCCGACAAGGCCGGCGAACACGCCGGCCAGCAGCGGCCCGGCGTGGCTGGCATCGCCGCCGCCGATCTTGTGCATGAAAAGCGCGGTTTGGATCGCCGCGCTCCAGGCATAAAGCGTGCCCACGAAGGTGATGATGGGGGCCCAGGCGGGGGGGTGCCAGGCGGCGATGGCAAAGGCCATCACGGCGGCGAAAAAGAGGCCGATCGGCATCATTTCGGCGGACAGGAAGAACACGGTTCCCGGCCAATCGAGCGCGTCGATGCGCACCTCAAAGCCGACGACGGCGGACACGATACCTGAGGCGAGGCCCAGGGCCGCCAAGGTGGGCGCCGGGTGGTCACGCCAAGATTTGAGCGAGGGCACGGGGGTTTGCGTCCTTGCGCGAGCCGGTGAACGAACCAAGTGAATGAGCCAACTGAACGAGACAACGGAACAGGGCTCGATAGCTACACATTCGGCCGAAGGTAAGACAGCAAGCGGTTTCGGGCCTCCGGCATGGCGAGGTCGCGGGGCCGCAGCACGCGCGCCAGCAAAAAATGCTCGGTCAGGGCCAGGCCGGCCGCCACGTCGGCGGCGCTGACGCCCTCGGGCGCGCGGCCCGCCAGGAACTGGGGCAGCGCCAGCAGTCGCTCCTTGTAGGGCTCCCCCGCTGCGGTGGAAACCGCCCGCCCCGATTTGGGCGACACGTAGGTGAGGTCCGTCGTCGCCCCGGTGGCCGCGCAGGTCGTCAAATCGAGACCGAATCCCAGTTCCCCGAGCAGCGCCAGTTCCCAGCGCACCAGCAGCGCCGGCCACACCTCCCGCTCATCCAGGTAGCCCAACACGAACAGGGTGACCTCGAACAGGTTCGGGTGGGGATCGCGTTCGGGCAGCAGGCGGGCCAGCGCGGCGATGGAGGTCAAGGCGGCAAGTGCGGCGGCGTCGTCGAGCACCAGCGCCGCATAGCTTTTGCGCAACTCCAAGGCAAAGTGTCCGAGATTGTCGGCAATGCGCGCCTTCCAGCTCGCCTCGACGTGATTGCCGATCTGCAAAATCGGGCGCAGCTTGCGCGAGCGACCGCCGTGCACGAGACCCAAGTGACGCCCGTTGCGGCGCGTGAACAGCTCAAGCACGGCCCCGGTCTCGCCGTGCGGTCGCACGCTGAGGATCATCCCTTCATCCGACCATTCCATTTCGGGGGCTTCCTGCCGGCGGGCGTTAGGCTTTGGGAAAGGTCAGCCCCATCTGCCGGTAGCGTTCCGGATCGTTTTCCCAGTCTTGGCGCACCTTGACGAACAGGAACAGATGCACGGGTTGTTCGAGGATTTCGGCGAGCTCCCGGCGCGCCTCGGTCGAGAGCTGCTTGATCATCTGGCCGCCTTTGCCCAGCACGATGCTCCTTTGGCTGTCCCGCTCCACGAAAATGGTCTGCTCGATGCGCACGCCGTTTTTTTTCTCCTGCCAGGCGGTGGTTTCCACCGCCATGTGGTAGGGGAGTTCATCGTGCAGACGCGCGAAGATTTTCTCGCGCGTGATTTCGGCGGCGAGTAGGCGCAACGGCGCATCGGAGATCTCGTCCTCGGGAAAATGCCAAGGCCCGGGCTTAACCTGGCGGGCGAAGTAGCGCTTAAGGTCGGCAACGCCGCTGCCCTGGAGCGCCGACACCATGAACGTGGCCGCGAAGGGGAGGCGCGCGTTGGCGTCGGCGGCAAGCGTGAGCAGGCGCGGCTTGGGCACGCGATCGACCTTGTTCAGGACCAGGATCAGCGGGGCTTTTTTGCCCTTGAGGTCGTCGAGAATGCGCGCTGCCGCCGCATCGAGGCCCTGACTGGCATCGATCAAAAGCGCAATGAGATCGGCGTCTTCGGCGCCGCTCCAGGCCGCCTCGACCATGGCGCGCTCCAGGCGCCGGCGCGGCTGGAACAGGCCGGGCGTGTCGATGAACACCAGCTGGCTCGCGCCCTCGATGGCGATGCCGCGCAAGGGCGCGCGGGTCGTTTGCACCTTGTGGCTGACGATCGAGACCTTGCTTCCCACCAGCGCGTTGACCAGCGTCGACTTGCCGGCATTGGGGGCGCCGATCACGGCGATAAAGCCGCAGCGTGTTTCGCCGCCTGGCAGGGGCTCGCTCACTTTGCGGGCCTCCACACACCCTCGCGCGAGAGCAGCGCCGCCGCCGCGGCCTGTTCGGCCGCGCGCTTGCTGGCGCCTTCGCCGCGCGCGGCCTTCTTGCCCTTGATCGAGACCTCGGCGGTGAAGCGGGGAGCGTGATCGGGTCCGAGCCGTTCCACTTCCACATAGCGCGGCAACTCGAGGCCTTGCCCTTGCGCCCATTCCTGCAGCGCCGATTTGGCATCGGCCACCTCGGCCGGAGCTTTGGCCAGGCGGCCGCTCCAGTGCGCGCGCACCACGTCGCGCACCTTCTCGAAGCCCGCCTCCAGGAAGATGGCCCCGAGCAGGGCTTCGCAGGCGTCGGCGAGAATGGTTTCCTTGTCGCGGCCGCCGCTGCCCTCTTCCAACTCGCTCAAGACCAAGGAGGCGCCGAGGTTAAGCTCGCGGGCGATCTCGGCACAGGTTCCGCCACGCACGAGCCGATTGTAGAGGCGTGCGAGTTCGCCTTCGCTGGCGGTGGGGTAGGATTCGTTCAGCAGTTCGGCGACGGCCAGGCCCAGCACGCGGTCGCCCAGGAATTCGAGGCGCTCGTTATCGCGCCGTTTGGCGGAGGCCTGGCGGACGCTGGCATGGGTCAGCGCGCGTCGTAGCAGGGCGCGATCGTTGAAATGATAGCCGACGCGCGTCTCGAGTTCCTTGAGCTTGCGGGCCGGCGCCACGGACCTAGCGCACGAGGCTGAAAATCCGGCTCCAACGAATGTCCATGGGCCAGTGCCAGGGTTGCGTGAGCCGGAAGGCGTTGGGGTCATCGACGGCGGCGGAGAAGAAGATGATCTCCGCGCGTCCCACCAAATTCTCAAAGGGCACATACCCGACGCCGAACCGCGGCGACTGTTCGCGGCTGTCGGTCGAATTGTCGCGATTGTCGCCCATCATGAAATAATGTCCCGCCGGCACCTTATAGGGGCCGACGTTGTCGAATTGGCCATTAGGCGTAGAATCGAGCACGTAGTATTTGACGCCATTGGGAAGTGTTTCCTCATAGCGTGCGATCGGTCGATCCTCCTCCGGTGAAATAAAATCGCCTTTGCGCACCTTCGGCACGGCCTGCCCGTTGATATATAGAACGCCGCTGCGCACCGAAATTTCGTCCCCCGGCAGGCCGATCACGCGTTTGATGAAATCTGTGGAATTGTCGCGCGGTAGCTTGAAGACAACGACATCGCCGCGCTTTGGCTCGCCGCCGAAAATGCGGCCGCTGATCGGAACCACGCCCCAGGGAAACGAATAACGGCTATAGCCGTAGGCCAGCTTGGAAACGAACAAATAGTCCCCTACCAGCAGCGTCTGTTTCATCGAGCCGGAGGGAATGTTGAAGGGCTGATAGAAGAAAATACGCACAATCATCGCCAAAATCAGGGCGTGAACCACGATTTTGATCGTTTCGCGCCAGCCGGATTCCCTCACCTTGCCAGCTTCGGTCTCGGAACTCATGCTCTCTCTTTCTGCTGCTTCTTGCCGCAGCGAAGAAGCATGCTGGTCCCCTTCTTTCCGGACCCATATAGCCGTTTGTGGGGCACCCGGCAATTCACGGACTGGCTAACTGCGGGCGCCCGATCCCGCGTCATTTTCGCCGGTTGCAACGGGCACGCCCGAAATCAGCACCACGGCCTGGGCCTGGGGAAAGTCGTCGGTCAATGTCACGTCGATACGCGCCGTGAAGCCAGGGGGCGTGAGGCGCTTGAGCTGCACCGCCGCCCCCCCGGTCAGGCGCATGGTCGGCCGGCCAGAGCGCAAATTGACAACACCCATATCGCGCCAGAACACGCCGCTCCTGAGGCCCGTGCCCAAGGCCTTGGCGCAGGCTTCCTTGGCCGCAAAGCGCTTAGCGTAAGACGCCGCCCGATTGGCGCGCGCATCGGATTTTCGCCGTTCCGTGTCGGTAAAGACACGGCCAAGAAAGCGCTCGCCGTAACGGTCGATGGTGCGCTCAATGCGCCGGATGTCGATGATGTCGTTGCCGAGGCCCAGGATCATGACGTGACAGCGGCGGCCTGCCGCGGCGCGCTCACCGTGCGGGCCTCGTCCATCAAAATACGCATGCGTCGGATCGCCGGGCCAAGCCCGCTGAAGATCGCCTCGCCGACCAGAAAGTGACCGATATTGAGTTCCACCACCTGCGGCAGGCGGGCGACGGCGGCGACCGTGTTGAAGGTGAGACCATGCCCGGCGTGCACTTCGAGGCCGGCGCCGGCGGCCGCCGCCGCGGCGTGGATGAGCCGGTCCAATTCGCGCTTGCTGCCGCCCGGATCATCCTCGAGCGCGCGGTCGCAATAGGCCCCCGTATGCAACTCGACGATATCGGCGCCGAGCCGCGCCGCCGCGGCGACCGCGCCCAGATCCGGCTCGATGAAGAGCGAGACGCGGATGCCGGCGCTTTTGAGTTCGTCGACATACCGGCGCAGGTGGTTCTCGCCGGCCTCGACATTGAGGCCGCCTTCGGTGGTGCGCTCCTCGCGTTTTTCCGGCACCAGGCAGCAGGCGTGCGGCACATGCCGGAGCGCGATGGCGAGCATCTCCTCGGTTGAGGCCATCTCCAGGTTGAGCGGCAAGGTCAGCTCATGCTTGAGGCGGGCGATGTCGGCATCGGAGATGTGGCGGCGATCCTCGCGCAGGTGTGCGGTGATACCGTCCGCGCCCGCCTCCACCGCCAGATGCGCCGCGCGTAGGGGATCGGGATGCCGGCCGCCGCGCGCGTTGCGGATGGTGGCGACGTGATCGATGTTGACGCCGAGGCGCAGGTGGGGGGCGGCTGACGACGGCATTGGCGTTGAGCGTTCCATGAGGGTCTCGCAGCAGTGGCAGGCAGACGTTTCTCGCAGGAGTTTCTAGGCAAGTTGCGCACGGGAGTTTCTGGCGGGCGTGTCTCGCTGAAGTGTCTCTCCGAAGTGTCTCTCTCCGAAGTCTCTGGCCGAAATGACTTCTCCGAAATTTTTGGCGGGGCCTCCTTGAGCTGGCGCGGAGCAAGCGAGCCCCGGCCAATCTAGACGAAGACGCGCTCGACGCTGCTCACCACCGGCTTGCCTTTGACCCCATTCATGATGTGGGTCAGGTGGTCAAGATCCCAGACCTCCACTTCGATCTGCATTTCCGTGAAATCCTTGGCGCGCCGGATCATGCGCACGTTGTCGATATTGCCGCCCGCCTCGCCGATCACCTGGGCGATCTGGGCCAAGGTGCCCGGCTCGTTGAGGGCCGTGACCAAGATTTTGGCGGGAAAGCGCTCGGGGCGCTCGGGATCGACATCCCAGGTGACGTCGATCCAGCGCTCGTTCTCGTACTCCTTGAGTTTCGGCGAATGGATCTGAAAGATGCGGATGCCCTCCCCTTCCGACAGCACGCCGACGATACGATCGCCCGGCACGGCGCCGCCTTCCTCGAAGGTGACCGGGACGTCGTTCCTGAGACCGCGAATCGGCAGCACCTGGGTCTGCCTGGCCTCGCCGCTGCCGCTGCCCGGCCAGCGAAACTTTAGGTTAAAGACCTTGGACAGGTTGAACCAACCTTCCTCGCCCTGGCCGCGCTCGCGTCGGTTGCGTTTGCGCGGCGCCGGCTCGCTCGCCAAATCGGCGTCGGGCACGACGGCGCGAATGACATCGCGCACGGGCAGCTCGCCGCGGCCGACGGTGGCGTGCACCTCCTCGACCGATTTCTGCGACAAGCGCATCAGGGCCTTCTTGAGCCGGTCGTCGCTGTACTCATAGCCCGCGCGCTCAAAGGCGGTGATCAAGAGATGGCGTCCGAGCTCGGAGTATTGCCGTCTTAACGCGTCGCGCGCGGCGCGCCGGATGGCGGACTTGGCCTTGCCGGTGATGGCGATCTTTTCCCAGGCGGCCGGCGGGGTTTGACCCTTCGAGACCAACACTTCCACCTCATCGCCGTTCCTCAGCTGCGTCGTCAACGGCAGGTGGCGGCCGTTGATCACCGCGCCGGTGCAGGCATTGCCGATATCGGTGTGGACCGCGTAGGCAAAATCGATGGGGGTGGCCCCGCGCGGTAGCGCGATCAGGCGGCCCTTGGGCGTGAAACAGAAGACCTGGTCCTGGAACAGCTCAAGCTTGGTGTGTTCGAGGAACTCTTCCGGGTTGTCACCCTCGAGCAGGGTGTCGACCAGGCGGCGCAGCCACATGTAGGGGTTCTCGCGGGACAGGCCGCCGTTGGCGCCGGCGCGGCTTTCCGCACCGGCAATGCCATCCTTGTAAAGGGCGTGGGCGGCCACGCCGTACTCGGCGACGTGGTGCATATCGGATGTGCGGATTTGCAGCTCGACGCGCTGATGGCGCGGACCGACGATGGTGGTGTGGATCGACTGGTAGTTGTTCTGCTTCGGCGTTGAGATGTAGTCCTTGAACCGGTCCGGCACGGCGCGCCAGGCCGAATGAATGACGCCGAGCGCCCGGTAGCAGGAATCGACGCTGCCGACGACGACGCGAAAGCCGTAGATGTCGGAGAGCTGCTCGAGCGAGATGCCGCGATTTTCCATCTTGCGCCAGATCGAGAACGGCTTCTTCTCGCGACCATAGACTTCGGCCTCGAGGCTCGCGCCGGCAAGGCGCGCCTTCAAGGCCGCGCTGATCTCCCCGACCAGGCCCTGGTTGCGGGCGCGCAGCTCGGCCAGTTTGCCGACCACGGCCTGATAGGCCTCGGGGGAGCCCCACTTGAAGGCCAGCTCTTCGAGCTCATCGCGCATGCCTTGCATGCCCATGCGGCCGGCAAGGGGGGCATAGATCTCGAGCGTCTCCTCCGACATCTGTCGGCGCCGCTCGGGGCGCATGTGCTCGAGCGTGCGCATATTGTGGAGCCGATCCGCCAGTTTGATCAGCAGCACACGGATGTCGCTGGAGATGGCGACCAGCAGCTTGCGGAAGTTCTCGGCCTGCTCGGCCTTCTTGGTGACGAGGTCGAGTTTCTTGATTTTGGTGAGACCGTCGACCAGCGCCCCGATCTCCCTGCCGAACTTCTGGTCGATCTCGGTACGCGTGACGTCGGTATCCTCGATCACGTCGTGCAGCAGGGCCGCGGCAATGGTGGCATCGTCGAGCCTGAGCTCGGTCAGGATGGCGGCGACTTCGAGGGGATGGGAGAAGTAAGGATCACCGGACAGGCGCTTTTGGTGCCCGTGCGCGCGCATGGCATAGACGTAGGCACGATTGAGCAGCGCCTCGTTGGCGCTCGGGTCGTACTTCTGGACCCGCTCCACCAGCTCATATTGGCGCATCATGCCACGCCTCGCGCACCTGCTCTCCGGCAGGCAGTGATCTTACTCCTCTGCTAGGCCGAAGCCCGCCACAATCGGAACGTGCGATCGCTGAGGCGCGGCGCACGCAGGCTCAGAGGCTGCCGCGGCCGGAGCCACCACCGGAGGAGCCGCCGCCATTGGCCGAGGGCTCGGTGGGTGTCAGGCTCTCCATGCCGCGCAACAGTTGTTCTTCGGTAATAACGTCGACCTGAGTGTCGCTGCTCTGATCGTCGCGCCCCAGGATGGGCCTGCGCTCTTGCGGCAGGGTGGGGGCGGCGCCGGGCTCGGGCTCGTCGACCTCGACGTTCTTCTGGATGGAGTGGATCAGGCCCTCGCGCATGTCGTCGGCGGGGATCGTCTTTTCCGCAATCTCACGTAGCGCGATCACGGGGTTCTTGTCGTTTTCGGTGTCGACCGTGATGTGGGATCCGTTGGTAATGGCTCGTGCCCGGTGCGCCGCCAAAAGGACCAGCTCGAACCGGTTCGGAACTTTGTCGACGCAGTCTTCGACGGTCACGCGCGCCATGCGATGATCCCTTTGGCCTCAATGCAAACGGAAGCGGGCCCGGAAACCCATGGTCCGCAGCCATGCCTCATCTGGTCAGGCTTTTCGCACGAGGTGGGCACGAAATCAAGGGCTTGCCACGACCTGATGCCGGCGTTTCCACCCCAAGCGGGCGAGCAGTATGCGCGCGCTGGCGCCCAGCACCGGGTGGCGCCACTGGGGCGCGACCTGGGCCAGGGGCACGAGCACAAAGGCGCGCCGGTGCGCCTCCGGATGCGGCAGAACCAGGCGCGCGCGGCCGCGCTCGCGCCCGGGCCAGCCCAGGCGCCGGCCGCCATAGTCCAAGATATCGATGTCGAGCGGGCGCGGCCCCAGCGGACGGCCGGGACGGCGACCGGCCCTGCGCTCCAAGCCCTTAAGCAGGCGCAGCAGAGCCGCGGGCGCGAGCCTCGCCTCCGTCAGCACGACGGCGTTGAAATAGTCGGGCTGGCGGCCGCCGCCGACGGGCTTGGTGCGAAAGATGTCGGAGTGGCACAGCGGCACTAGCCCCTGTTGCCGCAGGGCGTCGAGGGCGCGAAAAAGGGTGTCCTTGGGGCTGCCCCAGGCGCCGGCAATATTAGCGCCAAGCCCTAAAATTAGGCGATTTGATCCACAGCAGCGGCCTGATTGCGAAAATTTAAGTCTATGCAAGTAGACATTTGAGGTATTCTTGATCATGGCTATTTGTCGCCTTGGCATTGCTCCAGAATGAGCTTACGTCACGCCCCCATATGCTGCTTGCGCCCACGCTAGTGCGCTGCGGCCGACGGCATTTTCAGAGGACGAATACAAATGCATTCAATGCATTTTTACGAGACTGAGCGTATTGCCCTGTTCATTGACGGTGCCAACCTTTACGCCACAGCCAAGGCCCTCGGTTTCGACATCGATTACAAGCGCCTACTGGCGCTGTTTCGCACCAAGGGTCAGCTGGTACGCGCGCTCTACTACACGGCCCTTGCCGAGGACCAGGAGTATTCCTCGATCCGCCCGTTGGTCGATTGGCTGGACTACAACGGCTATACGATGGTCACCAAGCCGACCAAGGAATTCACCGACGCGCTTGGCCGCCGCAAGATCAAGGGCAATATGGACATCGAGCTGACCGTCGATGCCATGCGCCTGGTCGATCGTCTGGATCACATCGTCCTGTTCACGGGCGATGGCGATTTTCGCGCCTTGGTGGCGGCCCTGCAGCAATGCGGGCGTCGCGTCAGCGTGGTCTCGACGCTGCAGACCCAGCCGCCCATGGTGGCCGACGAATTGCGCCGTCAGGCGGATCAGTTCATCGACCTCGCCGACCTCGAAGATCAGGTGTGCCGCGACCCGGCGTCCCGGCCCGTGCGCGAGGCTCGCGAGGGTGGCTCCCGGCCGAGCCCGGCGCGGCGACAGGCTCCCGCGCCCGCAACGCTGAGCTATCCCGACGAGGAAGAAGACGAGCGGCCCTAGCCGCGGTCGGCGGGGGCGGCCATGGGGGAGGCACCGGCCGAAGCCCGCGCCGATTGCCCGCTCTGCCCGCGCCTGGTTGCGTTTCGCGGCCGCAATCAAACGGCCGAACCCGGTTGGTACAACGGCGCGGTGCCATCCTTCGGCCCGGCCGAGGCACGCCTCTTGATTGTCGGGCTGGCACCCGGCCTGCGCGGGGCCAACCGCACGGGTCGCCCGTTCACGGGCGACTATGCCGGTGACCTTCTCTATGCAACCTTGCTCGCCTTCGGCTTGGCGCGCGGCACCTATGCGGCGCGGCCCGACGACGGGCTGGTGCTCGCCGACTGCATGATCACCAACGCGGTGCGCTGCGTGCCGCCCGAGAACAAGCCGACGCCGGCGGAAATTGCGACCTGCCGCCGATACCTGGCCAGCCGTATCGCCAGCCTTCCCCGCCTTGCCGCCATTCTGGCGCTCGGCCGCATCGCCCACGACAGCACGCTCGATGCCATGGGCGCCCGCAAAGCGGCCTTCCCCTTCCGGCATGGGGCCCAGCATGCGCTGGGCAAGGACGTGGTCCTGTTCGATAGCTACCACTGCTCGCGCTACAACACCAACACCGGCCGCCTGACGCCCGAGATGTTTCGCGCCGTGGTCGGCAGTATCAACACCCATCTGACCGAAAGGCCGGCGCCGCGCTGAGGGGAAGGTTTGCCGGCGCCCTGGCCTTGCGCCGGCCTTTCCCGATCAGTGCGAGCGGTCGATCATGCCGAGCCAGGCGCAGACTTCGCGCGCGTGGGCGGCAGGGGGATGCACGGGATAGTAGACGCGCTCAATGGCCCCGCGCTTGATCGCCAGCGTGAGGCGCTTGAGATAGGCGACGCCGCCGGTGCTGAAGGTCGGCAGCGCCAGCGCGCGTTGCAAGGCGAACGCCGCGTCGCTCAACAGCACGAAGGGCAGGTGCAAGCGCTCGGCCATTTCGCGCTGATAGTCGCTGGTTTGGGTGGAGAGGCCAAAGACCTCGGCACCCACTTGGCGAAACCCGTCGTAAAGGTCGCGGAACCCTTCGGTCTGGGGTGTGGAGCCGTGCGCGCCCGGGATATCGTCCCACCCCCGAGGATTGGGGCGGCCGGGCCGGCCGGTCCAGGGATAACAGTAGACGATGGCGCGGCCCTCGAAGCGGGCAAGGTTGACGGCATCGCCTCGGGTCGCCGGCAGCGCTAGGTCGGGCATGCGCCGGCCGCGCCGCAAGTGTCGGGCGCCTCCGTCGTCGACGGGCGGGCTCGCTGCGCTCATGACCGGTCGCACTCTCCTTCAACGCAGGTCGCCCAAACGTAGGTCAACATGGGCGGGCTCCAAGGCTCGCTGGCGCGGGCCGGACCGCGCTCAGCGCGGTCGTTAAGCGCGACGGCGGCGACCGGTCAAGGTCTCGATCCCCTCGCTGCGCCCCGAGTTGCGGCACCACGCGGGTGTGGCGGCGGCGCGCGGGCCTCCCAAGCATTGGGGAAGGCGGACCGCGCGCGCCGCCACCACGGGGATGGGCGGCGGCGGCAGTCATGGGAGCGCGCGCGCCATGGCACGGCGGGGCGATGCGACCACGGGCGTTGCGTTTTCTCCGAGCGGACCGGCGGCCGCGCCAAGCGTCAGGTTGCGTCGGCGGCTAGCGCGATGCGCGCAACGTCCATGACAGGATCCCCGCGACCATGGCGGCCAGAAACATCACCTCGTAGGGCGCGGTCCAACTATCAATCCAGGTAAAAACCGAGCCCACGACCGCCATGACGCATATTCCCCCGACCTTGGCGGGCGCAGCTTGGCATAGGCGCGTGGGCCCTGTCGAGATCGTCAGCTGGCAGATTGTGTCGCGGCTCCTGCGGCGCAGCATCCCCGCCGCTGCGAGCCTGATCGGGCCGCGGTCGGGCGGCGGCCCAACGCCGCTATGCTCCGAAGCGAGATAATGTGGCGACGGCGGGGCGGCGCCTAGATCAGGCAGCGCGCGACCGCCCGTTCGTTCCATTCGACGCCGGTGCCGGGCCGATCGCGCGGCGTCGTAAAGCCGCCGACCGGCAGCAGCGGGTCCTGCATGAGGTCCTGCGCCCAGTCCATGAACTCCAGCCAGTGCTTGGTTGGTGTGGCGGCCAGGACGTGCGCGGAGAAGTCGGGCGAGAGGTGGGATGAGAAGGGGATGCTGCGGGCCTCGGCGACGCGGGCGAGCCGCAGCCAACCCGTGACGCCACCGATGCGCAGGAGATCCGGCATGATGTAGTCGCAGGCACCCATCTCGATGGCGGCCTTGCCCGCGCGCCAGCTCCACCAATTCTCACCGACCTGGATCGGCGTGGCGAGTTTGGTCGCCAAGCGTGCCTGGGTGTCGTAATCGTCATAGACGACGGGCTCCTCGATCCAGGCGAGGCCGAGATGATCGATCGCCCGGCAGGTCTCGAGCGCGCTGGCGACGGGCAAACCCTGGTTGAAGTCGACCGAGAAGATGACGTCGGGGCCGATGGCGCTGCGCACGGCCTTGTAGGCTGCGACGTCGTCGGCGGCGCGTTCGCGCCCCATGCGCAGCTTCATGTGCGTGAAGCCGCCGTGCTCGCCCAGCATATCGCGGGCTTCCCGCGCCACCGCCTGCGGTTCGGCGATGCCAAGGCCGCAGCTGTGATAGGTCGGCAGCGGGCTCGGCGTGCCGCCAAGCAGCTTGTAGAGGGGAACCGCGGCCTCGCGCGCCAGCGCATCGTGGAGCGCCATGTCGAACATGGAGATTGCCATTTGCGCGAGACCCTCATGACCCAGATGCGAAAAGTGCTTCTGGCAGGCATCGTGCACCTGTGGCGCATCGGCAAAGCCGATCTTGCGGCCTTTCATGGTCGCGGTGAGTTCCTCGAGCAGGATCGGCACGATCTTCTGGCCAAGCGCAATGAAGGTGAAGCCGGCGACGCGGCCGACCCCGCCGCCTTTCAATTCGAGGTCGATCAGCAGAAAAGGCCCGTGGGTGAAACGCCCGACCCGGGTGTTGAGGGTGCGGCGCAGGGGCACGCGCGCGGGGCGTATGCGAATGCCGGTGATCTCGATGTCCTGTGCCATGGTTTCCTCTTAAGCCAGCCGTCGCTTGACCCGCGCCTTGGCAACGCTGGCGGCCCGGTCTCGGCGCCGCTGCCGCTCTCGTTGCCCCGTGGTCGCGACGCCAAGCCCTGGCAAGCGCTGCCGCGGGCGGTGCCTAGCCCATGCGGGCGGCGAGTTTCACGCCGGGTGGAGGCGGAATGAAGTCGGGGACGAAGAAGTCGGGCGCCAAATCGGCTTGGCGGTCGACGCGATACTTTTCGAAATCGGTGACGCCGTGCTCATACAAGAGCGTGTCGTCGATCAGGAAGCGCCCGGTGAAGGCCTTGGCATCCTGGGTGAAGATGACGTGTGCGGCATCTGCCATGATGTCCGGCGTCCGGCTCCGCCGCAACAAGGCATCGCCGCCGAGGAGGTTCTTGATCGCCGCCGTGGCGATGGTCGTGCGCGGCCACAGGGTATTGACCGCGATGCCGTCTGGCTTCAGCTCGCCGGCGAGGCCCAGCGCAATGATGCTCATGTTGAACTTGGCCATCGAGTAGGCAACGTGCGGTGCGAACCACTTGCCGTTCATGTCAAGCGGCGGCGACAGCATGAGGATGTGCGGGTTGGCGGCCTTCTTGAGGTAGCCGATGCAGGCCTTGGATACGACAAAGCTGCCGCGCGCGTTGATGCCATGCATCAGGTCGTAGCGCTTCATGTCGGTGGCCTGGGCCGGGGTTAGGGAGATGGCGCTGGCGTTGTTGACGCAAATGTCGATGCCGCCGAAGGTCTCCGCCGTCTGCGCGACGGCGGCCTCGACCTGGTCTTCGTAGCGAATATCGCAGGGCAGCGGCAGGGCCCTGCCGCCGGCCTTCTCGATGGCGTCGGCCGCCGTGTAGATGGTGCCCTCGAGTTTTGGATGCGCTTGCGTTGTCTTCGAGGCGATGGCGATGTTGGCGCCGTCGCGCGCGGCTCTGAGCGCAATGGCGAGGCCGATGCCGCGGCTGGCTCCGGTGATGAACAGGGTCTTGCCAGCAAGCGTGGTCATCCAAGTTCTCCGGCCAAGGCCTGCGGTTTGTCGCGCTGTCATAGCTGGGCCGACGCCAAGCTGCTAGGGGGGCACTGCTAGGGGTGATGCGAACGGAGTAGCCAACAAGGCTGTCGTACCTGAGGGGTGCGAGTCCCCTCACCATCAATTGCCCGGTTTGGATGGTTAGCATAGCCGCTGCACGGGGCAGGCAACCAACCGTGATATGCGCGGCCGTAAAAGTCTCGGCTGCCCGACACGCGCAAGCGTGTAAGGGTAGGAGCTACCGGTGAGGCGAACAAAACTGTGGGCCGAAACGTAAAGGAATGACTGCAGCTCCAAAATCACCCGCCATCTGAAGTAGCTGATGGGGAGATGCCAAGCGCCGACCCGGTGTTCGTACGGGGAAGGCCAATGTCCCAGGGGAAGAAACGGGAGACAGCACCCTGGGAGCAGCTGGAGTAGGGGTCTCGGCACGCAGGGAAGGACGACAGAGACAGCGTTGGGAAGGGCCTTTACGCAGCAGGGGGCTGGCAGCAACCTGCAAAGACCTTTCGTATAAGGGCGGAACCCGAAATCGGAAGGAGGGTAAGGGCCTGGCGCATGAGTTCGTATGAGCGACGAAGAAAGGGTAATGCTTTTCGAGAAGGCGCAAGACGTCTTCCCCATGAAGGTAACGCCGGATTGGGGCAAAGGGGCTCTGGGCGCTTGGCGGTCACAGGGTTGGTCAACTGGGCAACCGGGATGAGCCACCATCAGGACTAGTCTGCGACACAAACCACCGACAGTGGGGCGTATGTGTGCCAGCACTTAAGCTTCATTGGGGATGGAAAGGCCCGCAGAGGAAAGGCCAAGGTCAGAACCGAGTTCAGGGAAATCCTGCTGCTCGGGATCGCAGGGAGGCTTGCGGAAACGTGAGCATGATGGGAGCCGGATTGAGGCCCCATGGGAAACCGTGGGATGAGCCACCGTACCCTAAGATGCATCGCGCGCCGCATTTCTATCCCGACCCGCCTGGCGGCGTGGCGCCGCGACCGGCCGGCGTGGCGTCGGGGGCGACGCCGCGGCGCCGCCGTGGCTGTCTCGGCTTCACGGCCGGGCATCAACACGGCTGGGCATCAGCGGCTGGGACGGTAGTTGCCGAGGCCTGAGGTCGGGGCGGCGGGGCGCGAGGCCAGCGGGGTACCGAGCGCGGGGTGCGAGGCCGCGCCACCCTCCTCGGCGCTCGATGGCGCGGGCGGGCGCCGGTTGCGTCCCGTCAGCCAACGCCAGGCGCGGACCGGCCCCAGCACCGCGTCCCAGGCCTGTCGACCGAGGTTGATGGGCGCGCTCAAGGGTGCGGTCAGCGGCAGAAAGACCGCCACAAACAGGCTGTCGCGAATGAGGCACGCGGCCCAATAGCCGGCGCGCCCGGCGTACTCGGCGGGATCCTCGGGTGGCCACAGGTGGGCCCACCAGACGCGGGCGAGGGGTGTGCCGAGCAAGCCGATCAGCACCAGGGCGAAATAGCCGATCTGGACGTTGGCGGGCAGGCTGGCGAGAAGGCGCCAATCGACGTCGAGCTGGTGCTCCGCGCTGCGGATATTGGCCTCAACGCCCGCGGTGATGACGCGGCCCGTGAGACTGGAGGCGGCGTCGCCCAGGATGTCGCTGAGCGGGCGCGATGCCGCCCCTTTCGGCAGATCGGCGATCGGGGCGAGTGCAACGTGCGTGCGCAGGGCGCCGGCGGGGTTTGCCGTGACGGCGAAGCGGCCGTTGGGCGGGGCAAAAGCGTTGTAGAAGTCGGCGACGCGCGCCCGTTGCAGCGCCTCCTCGAGGCCCTTGACCTCGACCTTCTGCCACAGCCAGTTGCGCCCGCCGGGTTGGCGCGGCGTCGAGGCCGCATGCAGCACGATCAGGTTGACATCGGCCTGCGCGGCGGCCTTGAACAGGTCCTTGACGAGCAGGCTGCGTTCGGGGCCGTTGGCGCCCTTGAAGTGCAGCAGTTCCCCATCGATGCGGCCGGTGATGAGCACGGTCTGTCCGCGCACGGCACCCAGCGCTGCCGCGAGGCTGCCGGGATCGATGCTGTCGATCAGCGCTTTTTTGCTGGCAGGATCGAGGCGCGGGGAAGCGGCAAGGCGCGTCGCGCCACCCGCCTCCAGGGCGAGCACGCGGATGTGAGCCTTGTTCAGTGGTCGGCTAAGCTGCCAGGCGGCCTCGGCAAACTGCTTGGCGTCGCTCAGCTCGACCACCAGATTGGAGCGAATTTCCGCGAACAGACGTTCGCTTGAGCCCTCGCTGCGGCGCACGATGCGATAGCTTTCCCCACCGGCGAAGAGGTGAAGCTCGCTGCCTCTTGGCAGGTCCTTGAGGGCGGCACGGCGGGTGAACACCGTGTCCTCGGTGAGATAGAGTTGGAGCCGCGCCTCGGGCTTGGCGTCGGGGACGAGGAGGGAGGCGACGCGCCGCATTTCCTGCGGGGTGCCGGCGGTGATGGTCTCGCCGGCCTTGTTGACAAAACGCCAATGGCCCTCCGGGGTGGCCTGTGCCGCCAGCGCGGTGGCGTCGGGCTTGGGCGGCAGGCCCTTGATATGGGCGGCGACCTTATCGAGCGCCCGCGTGCTGACGCTTGGGGCCTCCGCCGCCAGCCGCCGCGCCGTGCCGACGAGCGCGCCCAGCCAATCGGCCGCAGCAATCGACGGTGCCAGCACGAGCGCGCCCAGAAACGCGATCCGCGCCAGCCGCTTGCGGCCGGCCCCGGCCTGGCGCCGGGGACCGCCCCGGTGATGACGCAGCGGCGAGCGATCGATGTCCATGCACCGAGCATATCCGCGCATTTTGGCGAAGACTGGCCGCAATCGTGCGCCCTCGCAGATTAATGCGTGGGCGCCATCAAGCACGCCGGCTAGCTGAGCGCCAGCTCCCGGTAGCCTTCGGCTTCCACCTCGTCGCAGCGTTTGCGATAGGCGGGGGCACTGCCGCTATAGCGTGCAATGATGCGCCTTTGCTTGCCCGCGATGTTGGAATTGATGCCCGTCATCCAGGAATCGACCTCATTGGACAAGAGGCCCTCGCCCATGTCCTTGACGTGGTCGGTCCAGGCGGCGACGCCCTGGGGCAGGGCATCGGCGCGGGTCAGCCGGCGCTGGCGCATATAGCCGATCAGGTTTGCCACCCACTCGACGTTGTATTCGATGCTGCGGGGGATGTTGCCGAGTGCGGTGTGCGGCCCCATCAGCATGAACATGTTGGGGAAGCCTTCGACCTGAACGCCAAGGAAGGTTTGCGGTCCGTTCGCCCACTTCGCCTTCAGCTTCTGGCCGTCCCGTCCCCTAATGTCGATGCGATCGAAGCTACCGGTGATGGCATCGAAGCCCGTCGCATAGATTATGATGTCGAAGGCTAAAGCCGCGTCCTGGGTCTTGATGCCGTCCGGCGTAATGCGCTCGATCGGGGAGTGGTTGATGTCGACCAGCTCGACGTTGGGCTGGTTGTAGACCTCATAGTAATGGGTCTCGAGCGGCACGCGACGGGTACCGAAACCGTGGTCTTTTGGGATCAGCTTTTCGGCCACGCGCGGGTCGCGGACGCGCTCGCGAATTTTGCGCGCCACGAAGGCCGAGATGGCGGCGTTCGCCGCCCGATCCGTCAGGATGTCGCGGAAATTGCCCTGCCAGATGCCGAAGCCGCGCTCCGCATAGAGCTTCTCGAAAAAGGCCTCGCGCTCCTCGGGCGTCACCTCGAAGGTGCCGCGCGGGTCCGGCGTATGTAGAAAACAGGCAAAGGTTGCGCGGCAACGCGCGAACATCTCGGGATAGCCGGCCTTGATGCGCGCCTGCGTCGCCGCGTCGATTTTGCTGTTGTGCAGAGGCGCGCACCAGTTTGGCCGGCGTTGCAGCACGGTCAGATGCCCCGCGGTCTTGGCCACCTCCTGGATCGTCTGCACCCCGGTCGCCCCGGTGCCGAGCACCGCCACGCGCTTATGGGCGAAGCTCACGGGGTCATGCGGCCACTGCGCCGTGTGGAAGGATTGACCGCCAAAGGTCTCGATGCCTTCGATGCGCGGCAGGGTCGGTGCCGACAGCAAACCGATTGCGGTGATCAGGAACGGGGCGCGATAGCGGGCGCCGTCTTGCAGCGTCACTTCCCAGCTGCGCCACCCCTCCTGATAGTGGGCCGACGTCACGCGGCTGCTAAACTGGATGTCGCGGCGCAGGTCGAACTTGTCGGCAACAAAATTGAGATAGCGCAGCGTCTCGGGCTGCGCCGCAAAATGTTCCGACCAGCTCCATTCCTGCAGCAGCTCGGGCGAAAAGGAGTAGCCATAAGAGTAGCTCTCCGAGTCGAAGCGCGCGCCCGGATAACGGTTCCAGTACCAGGTGCCACCGACCCCGGTGCCGGCCTCGAAGACGCGGACGCGCAAGCCAAGCTGGCGCAGGCGATAGAGCATATAGAGGCCCGACATGCCCGCGCCGATGAGAATGGCGTCCCAGTCGTGGGCTGGCGGTCCCTGGCTCAAAGCTTTGGCGTCGTGCACGGCGGCCACGGCGGGCGCTTCCTGAGATTGCAAGGTAAAAAACGTGTCCTGCCCGCTGCGGGTGCTAGCGGGCTTTGCGGAGCTTGGCGAAATCGGGCGGGCGCTTCTCCAGGAAGGCGGTAAAGGCCTCGCGGGCCTCCGGCGACGACATCAGCTCCTTGTAGCAGTTGGCTTCCGCATCAATCATGCTGCTGATGGCGGCATGGTTCCGCCGCAGCAGGCGGCGCGAGCTCATCAGCGCCTGGCGGGGCTTGGCAACCAGTCGCCGGGCCGCGGCAAACGCGGTGGCTTCGAGCTCGGCGGCCGGCACGATGGCGTTGATCAGCCCCGCCTGCAGCGCGCGCTCGGCCGTGAACGGTTCGCCGAGGCAGATCAGCTCGAAGGCGAGCGGATAGCCCAAACGCTCCGGTGCCAGCAGGCTCGAGCCGGCTTCCTGCACCAGGCCCAGGTCGAGGAAGGGCGTGCGCAGGCTGGCGCTGGGGCTGGCATAGACGAGATCGCAGTGCAACAGCAGGGTGGTGCCGATGCCGACGGCAAGGCCGTCGACGGCGGCGATCATGGGCTTGCCGACCTTTGGCAGGCGGCGAATGAAATCGAGCGAGGGCGCGGGGATGCCGTCTTGGCCGCCGTCCCGCCCGCTGGCCTCGGCCCGGCGCAGGAAGTCGTTGATGTCATTGCCGGCGGAAAACACGCCGCCCGAGCCGATGAAGAGGTGGACGGCGATGGCCTCGTTCGGCTCGGCCGCGTCGAGGGCTTCCGACATGGCATTGTACATCGCCCCGGTGAAGGCATTCTTCTTGCCTGCGCGCAGGAAGCGGATGACTTGCACGCCGTCGGCGACCGTAATTTCGATGTCCGTGCTCATTGCGCGTCCTTTCCTCAACGTCGGGAGCCACCATAGCGTGGATCGCCCCGGCCTTGAACCGGTGCGCCGCCTCGCCCGGGCATGGCCTCTCATGCCCCGCGGCGGCAGTGGTCAAGGCGCGCGCGGAGGCAAGAGACCCGTCCCTGCTCCGCCGCCCAGCTTGTGGCCTGCGAGCTGCCGTTTAGGCTCAGAGCGCGTCAGGGGCGAGCATCAAGGTGGCGGCGGCGCCATCGACGATGGTGTCCTTGAGCCCCGGCGCGGCCGTGGCCAGCGTCTCGGCAAAGAAGCGGGCGATGGCGATGGGTTGGGCGACATCGGCCTTGCCGTAGCCCTGGCCGCCACCGGCGCCGTTGCGCGTGGTGGCGAGCGCGCCCTTGGCCAGGTAGACGCCGCCGGCGGCGAGGCCGAACAGGCGCAGGTAGGGAGCCGCGGCGGCCATGGCGCTGTCGGAATCGCGTTGCAGGGCGCCGCCGATCCAGCGCGTGGCCTCGGCAAACGCCGCCACGGCCTCCCCCAACCGTTGCCCCATGCGCCCGAACTCCGGACGGTTCGAGGCGCGCACCGCCTCGACCGTGCGATTAAGATCGGCGATGTAGTCCATGACGACCTTGCCGCCTTCCAGCGGCACCTTGCGTCCGACCAAGTCCATGGCCTGGATGCCGTTGGTGCCTTCGTAGATCGGCAGGATGCGTGCGTCGCGATAGTGCTGGGCGGCGCCGGTCTCCTCGATAAAGCCCATGCCACCGTGCACCTGGACGCCGATCGAGGCCACCTCGCAGCCGATATCGGTGGAGAAGGCCTTGGCCACGGGGGTGAGCAGCGCCACGCGATGCTGGGCCGCGGCGCGCTCGGCGGCGTCCTGGGAGCGGCGCGCCACGTCCGTCTCGCGTGCGGTCACGAGGCAGATGGCGCGGGCCGCCTGGGTCAGCGCCTTCATCGTCATCAGACTGCGGCGAATGTCGGCGTGCTCGAGGATCGGTGCCATCTGGGCGCTGCTGCTGGCGGCGCTGCGGCCTTGCCGGCGCTCCCTGGCATAGCTGAGTGCGCGCTGGGTTGCGCGTTCGGCGACCGCCACACCCTGCATGCCGACCGCGAGGCGGGCCGCGTTCATCATGATGAACATGACGTTGAGGCCACGATTCTCCTCGCCGACGAGATAGCCGACGGCGCCCTCGCCCTTCTCGCCATACTTCATCACGCAGGTCGGGCTGGCGTGGATGCCGAGCTTGTGCTCGACGCCGGCACAGACCACGTCGTTGTGGGCTCCGAGCGAGCCGTCGTCGTTGACGCGGATCTTGGGCACCAGGAACAAGGAGATGCCGCGCGTGCCCGGCGGCGCATCGGGGAGGCGGGCCAGAACGAGATGAATGATGTTGTCGGTCAGCTCGTGGTCGCCGTAGGTAATGAAGATCTTGGTGCCAAACAGGCGATAGCTGCCGTCGGCCTGCTTCACGGCGCGGGTTTTGAGCTGGCTGAGGTCGGAGCCGGCGTGCGGCTCGGTCAAGTTCATGGTGCCGGACCATTGGCCCGACACCATCTTGGGCAGGTAGGTCTGCTTCAGGGCGTCGCTGGCCTGCGCCTCGATGGCATCGATGGCCCCGAGCGTCAGCAGCGGGCACAGGCCAAAGCCCATGTTGGCCGAATTCCAAATCTCGCCGGCGACCGTGGCCACGATCGAAGGCAAGTTCTGGCCGCCCCATTCCTCCGCGGCCGAGAGCGAGCCCCAGCCGCCGGCGGCGAACGCCTGGTAGGCATCGCGCCAGCCGGGTGGCGTTTCCACCTTGCCGTTGACGAGTTTCGAGCCGCTTTTGTCGCCCGGCGCGCTGAGCGGATCGAGCACCTCCGCCCCGAACTTGCCGGCCTCCTCGATGACGGCACGGATGGTGGCCTCGTCGATCTCGCCGACGAGCCCGCGCGCAATCAGCTCATCGAGCCCGGCCACGCTCTTGAGCGCATGCATGATGTCATCTACGGGAGCCTGGTAGGTCATGGAGGAGCTCGCGCTGGAAAGAGGTTTGCGTCCTTGACGCCGACGGCACAATAGGCGGAAAGCTCAAGCCTCGAAAGGGCGTCGTGGTAGGACGGCTGATGGGTACGCAAAAGGCGAGTGCGGAGGCAATCGAACGCGCGGCGGCGGCGCTGTGCGCCGGCCGGCTGATCGCCTTTCCGACCGAGACCGTCTACGGTCTTGGCGCCGATGCGACCAATGCGCGGGCCGTGGCGGGGGTGTTTGCCGCCAAGGGCCGGCCGCGCTTTAATCCCTTAATCGTGCACGTGCCGGACCTCGCGGCGGCGTTACGGCTCGCCGAGTTCAACGAAAGCGCACGCCAGTTGGCGGCGGCGTTTTGGCCCGGCGCGCTGACCCTGGTGCTGCCGCGTCGGCCCGACGGCCGCATCGCCGAACTCACCACCGCCGGTCTCGACACCATCGCGGTCAGGGTGCCGGCGCACGCCGTTGCCGTGGCCCTGTTGCGCGCCGCGGACCGGCCGATCGCGGCACCGAGCGCCAACCGCTCGGGTCACGTCAGCCCGACCACGGCCGAACATGTGGAGGCCGATCTTAAGAACCGCGTACACATGGTGCTCGACGCCGGGCCGACGCCGCTGGGATTGGAATCAACGGTGGTCGATGTCAGCGGCCCTACCCTTCGCGTGCTGCGGCTCGGCGGCATTGCGCGCGCGGCGCTGGCGGGCGCCCTGGGCCGGCCCGTTCCCGTTGCCGCGGCGGAATCGAGCCGCCCGGCGTCGCCCGGCATGCTGCTGCGCCACTATGCGCCGGCCACCCCGCTGCGGCTCGCGGCGCGCGAGGTTAAGCGCGGCGAAGCCCTGCTCGCGTTCGGCGCACAGCTGCCGCCGCACGCCGGGCCGGTCTTCAACTTAAGCGCCAGCGGCGATCTCCTCGAAGCGGCCGCCAACCTGTTTGCCGGCCTGCGCCACCTGGATGACGCCGGCGCCCAGGGCATTGCGGTGATGCCAATCCCCGAGGAGGGGTTGGGCGAGGCCATCAACGATCGCTTGCGCCGAGCCGCGGCCCCGGCATGACCGCCAACGCGCAGGCGGCCGGGCTCACGCCCGCCCTTCTCGAGCGCCTGGCGACAATCGTCGGGCGCGAGCACGCGCTGACGGACGCCGAGGCGCAGTTGCCTTACCTCAGAGAGTGGCGCGACCTCTACTGGGGCCGCGCCGGCGTGGTGCTGCGTCCGGGCTCAACGGAGCAAGTCTCCGAGATCATGGCCCTTGCCAACGCGCACGCAATCCCGGTTGTGCCGCAGGCGGGCAACACCGGGCTGGTCGGCGGCCAGATCCCCTTCAACGGCGAAATCCTGCTGTCGGTTGCGCGCATGAAGCGCGTGCGCGAGCTCGATGCGGCCGGCTACAGCATGACGGTGGAGGCCGGCCTGACGCTGGCGGAGGCCCAGGCGGCGGCCGCTGCCGCCGAGCGGCTGTTTCCCTTGAGCCTGGCCTGCGAGGCAAGCTGTCAGATCGGCGGCAATCTCGGCAGCAACGCCGGTGGGGTCGGCGTGCTGGCCTACGGCACTGCGCGCCAGCTGGTCCTCGGCCTCGAGGTGGTGCTGGCCGACGGCCGGGTGCTGCCCGGCCTCGGCGCGCTCAAAAAGGACAACACCGGCTACGACCTTAAGGATTTGTTCATCGGCTCGGAGGGCACGCTCGGCATCATTACGGCGGCGACGCTGCGGCTTTATCCAAAGCCCGCCGAGAAGGCCACCGCCTTCGTTGCCCTACCCGAGCTCGCCTCCGCGCTCGCCCTGTTCGCGGCCGCCCAGGCCGCGGCCGGCGCCAGCCTGACCGCCTTCGAATTCATGCCGCGCTGCGTGCTCGATGTGGTCCTGCGGCACATCGCCGGCGCCCGCGATCCCTTGCCGACCCCCGGCGCTTGGTACGCGCTGATCGAACTCTCCGGCCTCGCCGCCGACGGGTCGGCGCAGCGCGTGCTAGAGGACATCCTCAACGGCGCCCAAGAAAAAGGCCTTATCATCGATGCCGCGCTTGCCAACTCCTTGGCCCAGGCCCGCGCCTTCTGGCGCCTGCGCGAAGCGATCTCGGAGGCGCAGAAGTTTGAAGGTGGCAGCGTCAAAAACGATGTTTCGGTGCCGATCGGCAAAATTCCGGATTTTATCGCCCGCGCCGACGCCCTGATCTTTGCCGTTTGCCCGGGGGCGCGGCCGCTGGCCTTCGGCCATTTTGGCGACGGCAATGTGCACTACAACATCTGCCAACCCCTGGAGATGCCGACCGTGGCTTTCCTTGGGCTTTGGCGAGCCCTGCAGGACGCGGTCAACGAGGCGGTGTTGGCCTTCGGCGGCTCGATTTCGGCCGAGCACGGCATCGGCGTCATGAAGCGCGAGGCGCTGGCGCGCGTCAAAAGCCCTGTCGAACTCGAACTGATGCGGGCCATCAAGACCGCCTTCGATCCCAAGGGCATTCTCAATCCAGGCAAGGTGCTGTGAGCCCAGCGGCGGGTAGGGCTCCGGGCCTCACTTGGTGGACCGGCAGTGGCCCGCCAGCGGATCGGCAGTGGCCCCGCCAGTGGATTGGCAGTGCGATTGGCAGTGGCCGCAGTGGATTGGCAGTGGCCCGGCAGTGGCCCGGCAGTGGACTGGCAGTGGACCGCCCGTGGACTGGCAGTGGACCGGCTCGGGGATTGTTCGTATACTAACAAGAACAGCCCTTAGGCCCGAGGCAATGGCGTGGCAACGCGGCGGGTTGCAGGCATCGACGTCGGCGGCACCTTCACGGACCTGCTCATCTACGAGACGGGACCTGATTTTGAGCACGTGCGCCTCGCCAAGATCCCGACCACGGCCAGCAATCAGGCCGACGGCGTGCTTGGCGCCTTAGCGGCGGCGGGCTCACGTGCCGGCGCGCTCGACCTCATCATTCACGGCACCACCACCACCACCAACGCCGTATTGGAGCGCAAGCTCGCCAAGGTCGGCCTCATCACCACCCGCGGCTTCCGCGACAGCTTGGAGCTCGGCCGCCGCACCCGGCCCCGCGCCTACGGCATGACGGGTACCTTCGAGCCCCTGATCCCGCGTCAGCTGCGCCTCGAGGTCGACGAGCGCATCAGCGCGGCGGGCGAAGTGCTCCTGGCCCTCGAGGCCGGGGCTGTCGAGGCGGCCGTGGACGCGCTCTTGCGGCAGGGCTGCGAAAGCCTTCTGATCCACTTCCTGCATGCTTACGCCAACCCGGTCCACGAGCTTGCCGCCGGCGAAATTGCCCGTACGCTTTGGCCCAATCGCTACGTAACGCTCGGACACGAACTGTTGTCGGAGTTTCGCGAGTACGAGCGCGGCACCACCGCCTCCGTCAACGCCGCCGTGCAGCCGATCCTCGATCGCTACGTACGGCGCCTGACGGCCGGGCTCGAGGCGCAGGGTTTCAGGCGCGACCTGTTGTTAATGAACGGCAACGGCGGCACCGTGGCGGCGCGCCTGGTTGCCCGCGAGGCGGCAAAGACCATCATGTCGGGGCCGGCTTCGGGTGTGATGGCCGCGGCCGCCACCTTGGCCCAGTCGGGCTTAGGCCACGCCATCACCTACGACATGGGCGGCACGTCCACGGACGTCGCGCTCATTCGCGGCGGCATTCCCGAGATCTCGGCGGAATTGACCATCGACTATGGCCTGCCGATCCATGTGCCGATGGTGGATGTGCGCAGCATCGGTGCGGGCGGCGGATCGATCGCCGCTATCAATGCGGCGGGCATGCTCGAGGTCGGCCCAGGCTCGGCGGGCTCCGAGCCCGGACCCATCTGCTATGGCCGCGGCGGCCGCGAGCCCACCATCACGGACGCCAACCTCGTGCTCGGCCGGCTCGATCCGGCAGCCCTGCTTTCGGTGCCCAACGCCGCCCCCCTCAAGGACGTGCGCGAGGTGTTCGGCCGGCGGCTCGGCGAGCCGCTGGGGCTTTCTGCCGAGGCGGCCGCCGCCGCCGTGCTGCAGCTCGCCAACACGCACATGTGCGGCGCCATTCGCATGGTGTCGATCGGGCGCGGCCACGACCCGCGCGACTTTATTTTGTTTGCCTTTGGCGGCGCCGGCCCGCTGCACGCGGTTGCGCTGGCGCGCGAACTCGGCATTCCCGAGGTGCTGGTGCCGGCGCGCCCGGGGTTGACCAACGCGCTTGGCTGTCTCGTCGCCGATCTCAGGCAGGATCTGGTCAATACCCTCAACG
This sequence comes from uncultured Alphaproteobacteria bacterium, assembly GCA_963775835.1. GTDB lineage: Bacteria > Pseudomonadota > Alphaproteobacteria > Rhizobiales > Hyphomicrobiaceae > AWTP1-13. The sequence continues at coordinate 211,752 of CAVZKV010000016.1, forward strand.
TGCCGCTCGAGGCGGCCGACATGGATGTGGTTGCGGCAACGCTCAAAGCCCAGCGTGAGCGCGGCGAGGCGGTGAATGCCGAGGAGCGGGGCGAGATCGTCGAGAGCCTCGTGCTGCACGGCGCCGACATGCAGTTTCGCGGCCAGACGCATCTGATCCGCGTGCCCCTGTCGCTTGCGGACCTGTCACGCGACGGCCTACGCGCGCGTTTCGAGGCCGCCTATTTTGCCCGCTTTCAGGTGCGGTTGCCCGAGATTGCGGCCGTGCTTGTCAACCTGGTGACGTCGGTGATCGGCAGGCGTCGGCCCTTCCCGATCGCCAGCCTGCTCGAGGCGAGAGCCCGGGCGCGTAACCTTGAGGGGGCCGTCATCTCCGAGCGGCCGCTCTACGCCGCCGGCGTTTGGCGCGCGGCGCTGGTGTTCGACCGGCTCAAGCTGCCGATCGGCGCCCAGCTGAGGGGCCCCGCCATCGTGCAGCAGATCGACGCCACCACCGTGATCGAGCCCGGCGCCGCGGCGCTGGTCGATCCGATCGGCAACCTCAGGATCAGGGTGCAGGCGGCATGAACCCTCTCGATCCCCTCACGCTTGATCCCGTCACGCTCGATCCCGTGACCTTGGCCGTCATCCAGGCTGGCCTGGGTCAGGTCTGCAACGAGATGGACATTACCTTCTCGCGGGCGGCCTTCTCGCCCGTGATTGCCGAAGCCGACGACCGCTCGTCCGGCATCTACGACCTTGCCACCGGCGAGCTCATCGCCCAGGGCGAGCTCGGGCTGCCGGTGTTCGTCGGCACCATGCAATTTTCCACGGCCGAGCTGATCCGACTGATCGGCGAAGGCCAGGCGGGCCAGCCCGAGCCCGGCGATATCTATGCGGTGAACGATCCCTATCTGGGCGGCACGCACCTGATGGACGTGCGCTTCGCGCTACCGTTCTACTATCGGGGCGAGCCGTTCTGCTGGCTGCAGAACACCGGGCACTGGCCCGATATCGGCGGCATGGTGCCGGGCGGGTTTTCTGCCCATGCCACGGAGGTCGAGCAGGAGGGTCTGCGCCTGCCGCCGGTAAAGCTGTTCAAGCGCGGGGTCATGGACCGCGAGATCTACGCCATTATCCGCTCCAACATGCGCATCGCCGACCAGCGCATCGGCGACATCAGGGCCCAGGCGGCGGCCCTCAAGGTTGGCGAAAGCCGGCTCACGGAACTGATCGACCGCTATGGCCGCAACACCATCGTGCTGGCGATCGCCGAGATCAAGCGGCGCGCCGCGCGCTTGATGCGCGCCCATATCGCCGCCATCCCCGACGGCGTCTATCGATCGGAGGCGTTCGTCGATTCCGACGGTGTCGTCAACGTGCCGCTGCGCATCGCCTTGTCGATCAGCAAAGTCGGCGAGACGCTCGACTTCGACTTCACCGGCTCCTCGCCACCCTGCCTGGGGCCAATGAACTCCGTGCTGGCGACCACCTACTCGGCCGTCTACCTGGCGATGCGGCACATCTTCCCCGACACGCCGCTCAACGCCGGCGCCTTCGAACCGCTGCGCATTAAGCGGCCGAGCGGCAGCTTCCTTGACGCGCACTATCCGCGCCCCGTCTCGGGCTGCGCCGCGGAAGTGTCGCAGCGCATTGCCGAGGCCGTCTTTCTCGCCCTGGTGCAGGCGATCCCCGACAAGGTGACGGCGGCCCCGGCGGGCACCTCCGGCAATTTTGCCCTCGGCGGCTTCGATCCCGCCAAGGGCGCGGGCTACGTCATGTACCAGATTTCCGGTGGGGGGTATGGCGGCAATGCCACCCATGACGGCCTCAGCAACGGCTGCTCGACCATCGGCATCTCCAAGAGCCAGCCGGTGGAAGTGCTGGAGCAATATTATCCGATCCTATTCCGCCGCTTTGCGCTGCGCGAAGGCTCCGGCGGTGCCGGGACGCACCGCGGCGGCTTTGGCGTGCACTATGAGGTTGAGCTTTTGCGCGGTTCCGCGCGCGCCTCCTTTGTCATGGATCACGGCCGCTTTGGGCCGCCCGGCGTTGCGGGCGGCGGCGACGGCGGCCCCAATGTCGTGCGCCTCCATCGCGGCAAAGAGACCGTCATCCCTGCGCACCTGTCCAAGGATCAGGACATTCCCTTGCAGGTCGGCGATCGGGTCGAAGTGCTGACGCCGGGGGGCGGCGGCTATGGCGACCCCTTGGCGCGCGATCCGCGCCTCGTCGCGCGCGACGTGCTGCGGGGCTACTACACGCGGGCCGAGGCCGAAACCCTATTCGGGGTGGTGCTCGGGCCCGATGGCGCGCCGGAGGCGCCGGCCACCCAGCGCTTGCGCCACCGTCCGCGGCCGTCGACGTGAGGGCGCCCATGGTTGTCTATCACCGCCCGGACACGATGGCAGAGGCACTGGCGCTCCGCGCCAGCCGCGATCTCACCGTGCTCAGCGGCGGCACCGACGTCTACCCCGCAAAGGCCGCGCGCGCCGGCTGGGGCGACATGGCGCACAAGGATGTGCTCGACATCAGTGCGCTGCGCGGCTTGCACGGCATCGTCGAGGAGGAGGCGTACTGGCGGTTTGGTGCCTTGACGACGTGGACCGATCTGATCGAGGCCGAGCTGCCGCCCCTATTTGCCGGCTACCAACGGGCGGCGCGCGAGATCGGCGGCGTGCAAATCCAGAATTGCGGCACGCTGGTTGGCAACATCTGCACCGCGTCGCCGGCCGGCGATGGTGCGCCCAACTTGTTGGCGCTGGAGGCCCAGGTCGAGCTTAAAAGTCTCGGCGGCACGCGGCTTCTCAAGCTGGCGGCGTTCATCGATGGCTATCGTCACACCGCCTGCCGCGCCGATGAGCTCGTCACGGCCATCCTCGTCCCCAAACGCGCCCGCCGTGCGCGCGGCCACTTCCGCAAGCTCGGTGCGCGCACGTACTTGGTGATCTCGATCGTGATGGTGGCCGGCGTGGTCGAGACCGATGCGGTGGGCAATATTGCCGCCTGCACGCTTGCCGTTGGCGCCTGCTCGGCGGTGCCGCAGCGGCTGTCGGCGCTGGAGGCCGCCCTGCTCGGCGTGCCGCTGGATGCGGCGAGCGCGCGCGTTGCCCCTGAGCACCTGAGTACCCTTTCGCCGATCGATGACATCCGCGCTTCCGCGGCCTACCGGCGTGCGGCGGCGCTGGCTTTGACGCGCGATCTCCTCGCCGATCTCGCCGGCGCGCCAAAGGGGAGGGCTGCCTGATGCAGGAGGTGCGTAGCGAGCTGGCGACGGTCTCCTTCACGCTCAACGGCGAGCCAACCACCGTCGCGGCGGCGCCTTTTGCTACCTTGGCCGACACGCTGCGCGAGCGGCTTTGCTTGCCGGGCACCAAGGTTGGCTGCGAAGCGGGGGATTGTGGCGCCTGCACCATTATCGTCGACGGCCGCCAGGCGTGCGCCTGTCTGCTGTCGACCGCGCGGGCGGCCGGCAGCGCCGTGTGGACGATTGAAGGCGACGGCCCGCAAGGCCTGACCGTCCGGCTGCGCCACGCCTTCCTGGTGCACGGTGCGGCCCAGTGCGGCATCTGCACGCCGGGCATGCTGATGGCGGCCACCGATCTCCTCGCCCGCTGCGCTGCGCCCAGCCGGCGCCAAGTCGAGGACGCCATCGGCGGCGTCCTGTGTCGCTGTACCGGCTATCTCAAAATCGTTGAGGCCATCCTCGCCGTTGCCGGCAGGTGGCCGTTGCCGCCGACGGCGACGAGCTCGGCCATCGGCGCCCGTCTGCCGCGCGTCGATGGCTGGCCCAAGGTCGCCGGCACCGATCTTTTCGGCGCCGATGCCGCCCCCGCCGACGCCCTGTGGCTGCGGATCGTGCGCTCACCGCATGACGCCGCCCGCTTCAGGCTCGGCGATCTCGCCGCCGTCGTTGCCGCCACGCCGGGGCTTGTCGCCATTCTCACGCACAAGGACGTGCCGGGTGAGAATGCCTTCGGCATCTTCCCGCAGCTGAAGGATCAGCCGGTGTTGGCCCCCGGCTTCGTGCGCTTCCGCGGCGAAGCCGTGCTGGCGCTGGTCGGTGAGCGCGCGGCGCTCGACCGGCTGTCGGATGCGGCGCTGCCCGATTACCTGGCAGCCGACGCCCGCCATCGAGGGCGTTGCCGCCGCCTTGGCACCCGGCGCCCCGGCCATTCACGCCACGGTCGCCGACAACGTGCTCGCGCGCGGTAACCTCAGGTGTGGCGAGGTGGGCGCGGCCTTGACCGCGGCCGCGGTCAGCGCCTCAGGCACCTTCGAGACGGCATTCGTCGAACACGCCTACATCGAACCGGAGGCGGGCTATGCCGTGCCGATCGGCGCTGGGCCCGATCGCATCGAAATCTCAGCCTGCACCCAGGCTCCCTACATGGATCTCGAGGAGACCGCGCGCGTGCTCGGCATTGCGCCCGCGCGCGTGCGCATTCGGCCCACCGCCTGCGGCGGCGGCTTCGGCGGCAAGCTCGACGTCTCGGTGCAACCCTTGCTCGCCGTCGCCGCCTGGGTGACGAAGCGGCCCGTGCGCATCGTCTATTCGCGCACCGAATCCATGACCTCGACCACCAAGCGCCATCCCGCGCACATTGTCGCCCGTGCCGCCGCCGATGCGGAGGGCCGGCTCACGGCCTTTGCGATGCGGGCCGACTTTGATACGGGCGCCTATGCCTCGTGGGGTCCAACGGTCGCCAATCGCGTTCCCGTGCACGGCATGGGCCCTTACCGCGTGGCCAATGTCGCGATTGCGACGCGCGCGGTTTTTACCAACAGAGCGCCGGCCGGCGCCTTTCGCGGCTTCGGGGTGCCGCAGGCGGCAATCGCGCACGAAACCTTGCTGGACGACCTGGCCGAGCGCCTGGGCCTCGACCGCTGGACCATTCGGCACCGCAACGCGCTAAAGGTGGGCGACGTCACGGCCTCGGGTCAGCGCCTCGCCCATTCGGCGGGTCTGCCGCAATGTCTCGCCGCCCTCAAAGGCGACTGGGACGCGGCGCTGGCGCGCGTTGCCGCCCATAACGCGCCAGGGCCGCGCCATCGGCGCGGCGTCGGGCTCGCCGCCATGTGGTACGGCTGCGGCAACACCTCGCTCTCCAATCCCTCGACCATGCGCATCACGCTGGCCCGCGACGGCACGCTCACCTTCCTCAATGGCGCCGTCGACATTGGCCAGGGTTCCTCGACCGTACTTTTGCAGATCGCCGCCGCCGCCCTCGGGCTGCCTCTCGGCGCCTTTCGGATGGTGGTTGGCGACACCCAGCTGACGGCGGATGCCGGCAAGACCTCCGCCTCGCGGCAAACCTTGGTGTCGGGCAACGCGGCCCGGCTCGCGGCCTTTGCCCTGCGCGGCAAAATTTTGGCCCTCGCCAATGCCGGTCCCGGCGCCAGGCTGAGCCTGGCGGGCAGCCGCTTGCAGATTGTGGATGGGGAGGCCTCGCGCACCGTCGATCTCGCCACCCTGCCGGTCTTGCACCCTGCCGGGGCGGTGGATCACCGCGACGAGCTGGTGCTCGACGGCGTCGGCAGCTGGGACCCGCGGACCACCGCGCTCGATGCCAACGGTCAGGGCGTTCCCTACGCCACCTACGGCTTTGCCGCGCAAATGGCGGAGGTGGAGGTCGACATGGTCCTCGGCACCAGCAAAGTTCTGAGCATGGTGGCCGCGCACGACGTCGGCCGCAGCATCAACCCGACGCTGGTGGAGGGTCAAATTCACGGCGGCATTGCGCAAGGCCTCGGCCTGGCGCTGATCGAGGAGTTCACGCCGGGCCGCAGCGAAAACCTGCACGACTATCTCATTGCCACGGTGGGTGACATGCCCTCGGTGAAGATTTACCTGATCGAGGACGCCGAACCCGAGGGGCCGTTCGGCGCCAAGGGTGTCGGCGAGCCCGCGCTGATCGCCACCGCACCCGCCATTCTCGGTGCCATCCGCCACGCCACGGGCGTGCGCGTGACGCGCGTGCCGGTGCTGCCGCATCGCCTTTGGGAAGCGCTCAACCGGCAAGCTGGGCACAGGGAAGGTGGGTCATGAGCGGCGATCAACTTTCGCCGGCGGCGCGCGCCGCCAAGTTCGGCGCCGCGGAGGGGGACGGCATCGTGCGCTGCGATGCCTGCCCGGTGCTGTGCCGCATCCGCCCCGGGCGCTCGGGCGCCTGCGCGCGCTATGCCAACGAAGGGGGACAGCCGTCCGCACCGACCCGGTCGTGCTGATGGCGAGGACCATCGACGCCAACGGCAAACTGGTTGCCTTCGCCGGCAGCGCCTGGGATGGCGCGCCGCTCGATCCGGCGCGCACCTTCGTCACCGGCATCGGCGCCGGCACGACCTATCCCGACTACAAGCCGGCGCCCTTTATCGTTGCGGCGGAGCACGCCGGCATCGACACCGTCACCGTGGTCACCGAGGGCATTTTCAGCTACTGCGGCGTCAAGGTGAAGATCGACACCGATCGGCATCTCGGGCCGGAGACGGCGCCGGTTCGCGTCAAGGGCGAACAGGTCGGGCACGTCACGACGGCCGAATACGGCTCGCAGATGCTCTCGATCGGTGGCGTGCGGCACCTGACCGGCGGCTCCAAGAAGGAAGGCACCGTCACCTGCGACACGCTGCTCGAGCTGTGCTCGGGCGCGCCGGTGGCCATGAGTATCGACGGCGGCCATGCCCTGATCGTGGAGGCCGGCAAGGCGCCCATCGTCGACGGCAAGGAAGAAGTGCGCATGCGGGTGGGCTGCGGCTCCGCCACGGTCGGCATTTTCGCGCGACAGTGGCTTGGCCTCCTCGACGAGGTGATCGTGGTCGACGACCACATTACCGGCGTGCTGACGGAGCACCAGTCGGGTCGCGTGCTGGCGATGCCGCCGGCCGGCATTCGCGTGCGCGGGCGCAGGTCGACGCCCGGCCGCTACTTCAGGGTGGCCGAACCCGGGCTCGGCTGGGGCGGCACGGACATCACCGATCCGCTCTCGATCATCCAGAAGATCGACGCCAAGGTTGCCTGGCCCGGGCTGAGGCTGCTCTTGACCTCAACCACCGGCGAGGACGCGCTTTATTGCGTGTTGGATGAAAACCTGCAGCCGGTGCCGGCGCCGATGCCCGCCGCGGTTGCGGCCATTATTCAGCGCATCGGCGAGAACTGCGAGCCGGCGCTTTGTAGCGTGGTGTTCATGGCCGGCGCCGGCGGCTCGCTACGCGCCGGGGTCACCGAGAACCCGATCCTGCTGACGCGGTCGGTGGCGAGCGGCGCCACGAGGGTGACGATGGGGGGCGCGCCGGTGACGGTATGGCCCGGCGGCGGCATCACCATCATGGTCGATGTGACGCGGATGCCGAGCCGAGCCTTCGGTTTCGTGCCGACGCCGGCCATCGTGGCGCCGATCGAATTCACCCTGGCGCGCAGCCTCTACCAACGCCTGGGCGGACATCTGGCCGATATCGTCAGCATCGCCGACGTCATCGCCACCCTGTCGCCGCAGGCGCGCATCGATGGCTGGCAGGACGACAACCCGTGGCCGTTCGCGCCCGGCAAGCCCCAACCCGCATGAGCCCGCACTGAGGAGCCGCTCCACCCATGGCCTCCGTCCGCACCCGAGGAAAGCGCGCGGCCAAGCGCGGCCCGGCCGCCGGTCCTTACGTCTTGGAGCAGCAGGTCGGGTTCTTGCTGCGCTGCGCGCACCAGCGGGCCAGCGAAATGTTCAAGGCCGTAATGGCACGCTTCGGCGTCACGCCGCGGCAGTTTGCAGCCCTTGCCAAGCTCGATGATCTGGGCTCGGTGTCCCAGAACCAGCTCGGGCGGCTCACCGCCATGGATCCGGCCACCATCTCCGGGGTGATCGCCCGCTTAACCGCGCGCGGCTACGTGCAGCAAGCCTCCAATCCCAGGGATGGGCGGCTGCTGGTGCTCGGTTTGACCGCCGCCGGCGAACAGGCCATCACCGCCATGAAAGGGGTCGCCGCCGAGGTCTCCGAGCGCACGCTGGAGCCCCTCAGCGACGCGGAGGCGGACGCCTTTCTCAAGGCCTTGTGCAAAATCGGCGCGACGTCATGACTGCCCCCGCAGTCATCCAGGAGCTGACGGGCGGGCGGCTGCACCTGTCGCACGGGCCGATCGATGTGGTGCTCAAGGCCTGGGGCGAGCCGCAAGCGCTCAGGGCGGCCTATGCCGCCGCGGTTCGGCGCTTTCCCGAGCTTCTGCCCGAGCTGTGCGGGGAGCTGCCCCAGTTGCGCCGCCCCTTGCAGGATAAACCAAAGCTCGCCGGCGCCGTCGCCCGCCGCATGCTCGAGGCTTGCCGTCCCTTCGCCGGCGTCTTCCTCACACCCATGGCGGCGGTCGCGGGTGCGGTTGCCGACGAGCTGCTCGCTGAGATGCTGGGTGCGGCCCGGCTCGACCGGGTCTTCATCAACAATGGCGGCGACATTGCCGTCTTTATCGCTCCGGGCCAGGCCCTTGAGATTGGCATCGCCGGTGCCTTCTCGCGCGGCAACCTGCCGGTGCTCAACGGCCGGCTGCGCCTCGAGGCCGGCACCGGGGTCGGCGGCATCGCCACCTCCGGGGCGCGCGGTCGCTCCTTTTCGCTGGGCATTGCCGATGCGGTGACCGTGTTGGGCCGCACGGCGGCGGCTGCCGATGCCGCCGCCACGCTGATCGCCAATGCGGTCAACCTCGAGAGCTCGGCCGTGGCGCGCCGCCCCGCCTCGGAGCTCGATCCCGACAGCGATCTTGCCGACCGTCTCGTGACCGTCGCGGTCGGGGCGCTGACCGCGGCCGAGATCGAGACGGCGCTGGCCGCCGGGGCGGCTCGAGCGGAGGCCTACCGACGCCAAGGCCTGATCATCGCCGCCGCCCTGATGTTGGCGCGGCGCAGCAAAGTGTTGGGGGACGCCTTGCCGGCAAGCCGGCGCTGAGCGCGGCCCGCCGCCTTATGTCGGCGTCCGCTTTGGCCAGTAGGAGGGCAGGCTCGAGCCGTCGCGCCCGCCCCAGCCCGCGCGGGCGGCCTCATCGAAGATCGCGAGCGTACGTTCCGCGAGCGGGAGCTCGGCGCCTCGCACGCCTGCCTCGGCGATCATGGTGTTGAGGTCCTTGCGGATGGAATCGACGTCGAAGGTCGCCGCGATGCCCGGTCCGCCGGCCAATGCCTGCGCCACCGCGGGCCCGCGCACCTTCAAGACGTTGGGTGCGCCCGAGGTATCGGCAAACAGCTCCATCAGCGCCTTGGGATCGATGTTGAGGTGCCGGCACAACACGTAGGCCTCGCCGAGGGCCTGATAGGCGACGAGCAGGGGGAGATTGATGGCAAGCTTCATGCTGGAGCCGGCGCCAACGGGACCGACGTGCTCGAGGCGCCGGCACAACTGAGCGAGAATGGGCTGGGCGCGGGCGATGTCGGCGGCCTCTCCGCCCGCCAGGCCCAGCAGCTTGCCTTGCCGCGCCGGCCCGGTGGTGCCGCCGACCGGACATTCGACGAAGGTGGCGCGCTTGGCCGTCACCTTTCGGCCCAGCGCCTGCGCGTGTGCGGGCTGCACGGTGCTCATGTCGATGACGAGCTTGCCGGCGACGTCTCCGGCCAGCACTCCGGACGCGCCGTCATAGGTGCCGTTCTGCGCCGCGGCGTTGCTGAGAATGGTGATGATCACCTCGACCGCATCGGCAAGCGCGGCGGCGGTGGCGGCGACCCGCGCGCCCGCCTGGCGCAAGGGCTCGACCTTGGCGGCCGTGCGGTTCCACACCCACACCTCGTGCCCGGCTTCCAGCAGCCTCAGTGCGATCGCGGTGCCCATCTTGCCAACGCCGGCAATGCCAATACGCATGGCGAAGTCCTTTTCGCTGAATGGGGTTCAAAGGCGTCCGCACCGGCGCTCCCCTAGCATGCGCCTTGGAGCCAGTCGATCCGGGATAGGCACCAAAGGCGCCTCAGGCATTGACCTTGGGCATGACGCGTTCGGCCATCAACACCATCGACCGGCGGCCCAGCTCGTAGTCCAGCCAATCCTTGCCCGCATAGAGCAGCGTGCCGAACTCGCCGACCTCCTCGCGGAACTTCAAGATCTCCTCGGCAACCTTGTTGGCCGACCCCCAGATCACCAGCTGGTCGCAGATGAAATCGAGCGTGACCGCATCATCGGGCATGTCGCGGCTGGTCTTGAACAGCTCGATGCGGCCGCCCTTCCTCAGTTTGGTGGCGAGCGACTGGTAGTACTGACGGTAGGGGCTATTGGGCGCCATGACGTAGTCGCGCGCCGTCTTGTCGTCGTCGGCGACGAATAGGCTCTTGGCGACGCGCCAATTGGCGGGATCGGCGGTGCGCCCGGCGCGCCGGCAGCCTTCTACATAGCGCGGCCAGTGGCTCTTGACCCAAACGGGCATCAGGAAGTTGGCCGAGATCGGATCCCAGCCGCGCGCCGCCGCTTCCGTCACGCCCTTGGAGAAGGGTGCCACGGCGGTGACGACGATTGGGGGATGCGGCTGCTGCAAGGGCTTGCCGATATAGCCTTGGCCGACCTCGGGCAAGAGCGTGCGCGCGGTGGAAATGTTCCAGTATTTGCCGTTGAGGTCGTAGGGCGCATCGCCGGCCCAGATCGCCAGCACCTGGTTGATCAGCTCAAGGAACATCTCGTTGCGATTGGCGTCGAGATTGCCGAACACTTCCGCGTCCGACATGAGCCCGCCGGGGCTGATGCCAAGATTGAGGCGCCCGTCGAGCAGGTGATCGAGCATGGCGATCTGCGAGGCGACGGCGGCGGGATGCGTATTGGGTAGATTGAGCGTACCGGTGCCCAGGCGCATGCGCTTCACGCGGTCGACCAGGGTGGCCAGAAAGACGGTGGAGGAGGTGATATTCTCGCTGCGATCGGTGGCGTGCTCGCCGGCATAGGCCTCCACAAAACCGAGTTCGTCGGCGAGCACGAAGGCGTCGCGGTCCTCGCCGAGCGATTGGCGCCAGTCCTTCGCCAACGGGTGGATGGGCATGGTGAAGAAGCCGAGGTTCATGGGGCGGCACCCGTAGCGCGTTTGTTGCGGGAAAAAACTCTTAAGCGCTTACGGGCGTCGGCAAAAATCATATGTTCTTGTCGCGGGCATCGTGATTTGTAATGCGCTGGCGGCGCCCCATGCCGGTGGCCACGACCGCGGCCGTGAGGGTGGTGTTGCCCCCTGACAGGGACCATGCTGGCAGGGAGCCAAATGACAGGGACGAAAATGACAGGGACGAAAATGACAGGGACCATGACGGCGGCAGGCCGACCAGGAGTGAGCCGATGAGTGAGCCCATGACCCCGCCTGAGCGGGCCGCCTACTCGGCGATCGTCGACCGCGCGCCGCTGGCCTTGCCGGGAGGTGCGCGCATTATTGTCTGGACCATCGTCAACCTGGAGGTTTGGGACATTGCGCGGCCGATGGCGCGCCAGGTGTTGCCGCCGCCGACCGGCCAGGTGCTCCTGCCCGACATCCCGAACTGGAGCTGGCACGAATACGGCATGCGCGTCGGCGTTTGGCGCTTTTTTGAGCTCTTCAAGCGCTTGGGCCTAAGGCCGAGCCTGGCGATCAATGCCCGGGTGTGCCACGACTATGAGCGGGTGGCCCGGGAGGCGCGCGCTAACGACTGGGAACCCATGGGTCACGCGTTTGAGCAGATGCCCATCCACAGGATTGAGGACCAGCGGGGCATGATCGCAAAGTCGATGGATACGCTCGCCGCCTTCTGGGGCGAGCGCCCGATCGGCTGGCTCGGACCGGGACTGACGCAGACGCTCGACACCCCCGAACTTTTGGCCGAGGCCGGCGTCAGGTATATCGGCGACTGGGTCTATGATGATGAGCCAACCGTGATCCGCACCGCCAAGGGCCCGCTGGTGACGCTGCCCTATACGGCGGAACTCAACGACATTCCGGTGATGGTGCTGCAGCATCACGAGGGCGCCTATTGGCTAAGGAAATGCATCGACGCCTTCGATCGGCTCTACCAGGAAGGCGCCACGCGGCCGCGCGTGATGGCGATCGCCATCCATCCCTATATTTCCGGACAACCCTTTCGCATCAAGTACCTAGAGCAAGTTTATGAGCACATGGCTCAGTTCTCTGGCGTACTCAATTGGAACGGCGCCGAGATCTATCGTTGGTACAACGCCAGCGCCAAGGTGCACGGTTGACCTTGGACCCACTTCAGTTTTCACGGACGCACTTTGGTCATCGTGGCTCTATACTGGCGTGTCACAGTTGTGAGCGGGGATCAACAATGGCGCGGATCATCGTCTTCTTTTGCGCCCTGATGGCGCTTTGGCCGTGGAGCGGGGCGCAGGCCGACAAGCGCGTGGCGCTGGTGGTCGGCAACTCGGCCTATCAAAACACCAGCGAATTGCGCAACCCGAGCAACGATGCGACCGATGTGACGGCGGCGCTCACGCGGCTGGGCTTCCAGGTGACCGACGGGCGCGATCTCGACAAGCGGGCCATGGAGCGCGCCATCCGCCAGTTCGGCCTGTCGCTCGAGGGAGCCGACGTGGCGCTGTTTTTCTACGCCGGGCACGGCATCCAGGTCGGCGGGCAGAACCATCTCATTCCCGTCGACGCGCGCCTGGCGAGCGAAGGCGACGTCGATTTCGAGACGCTACCGCTCTCGCTCGTGCTCAAGCAGATGGAGCGTGAAGCCAAGACCAGCCTGGTCTTGCTCGATGCCTGCCGCGACAATCCGTTGGCCCGCAACCTGGCGCGCACGATGGGCACCCGCGCCATCACCATCGGCACGGGTCTCGCCGAGGTCAAGACCGGGATCGGCACTTTGATCGGGTTCTCCACCCAGCCCGGCAACGTGGCCGCCGACGGGATCGGCCGCAACTCGCCCTATGCCGGTGCGCTCCTCAAACACATAGAGAGCTCCGGCAAGGACGTGAGCGGCATCCTCGTCGATGTGCGCAATGATGTCTTGCGGGCCACCAACGGCACGCAAGTGCCCTGGGAGCACACCTCGCTCACGGGCCAGGTGTATTTTCGCGACGCGCCGGCGCCGCCGCCCGAGCCAGCGCACGCCGTCCCGGCCTCCCCGTCGGGGCGCAACTATGACAAGGAGATGGAAATCGCCTTTTGGAATGCGGTCAAAGACAGCAAATCCCCGGCCCTATTGAAGGCCTATCTCGATCGCTTCCCCAACGGAACCTTTGCCGGGCTGGCGCGCGTGTTTATGGAAGAAGCGGACAAGGGTGGCCGTGCTGCCGCCGCCCCGGATACGGGGTCGACCGGCAGTGCCGCACCCAGCGCGCCTGCGCCGGCTCCGGTCGCCGTCAGCAAGGATCCGCGCGCGCTCGCGCGGGCCCTGCAGACGGAACTGAAACGGGTCGGCTGCGACCCCGGTCCCATCGACGGCAACTGGGGCCGCAAGGCCGAGGAGGCGCTGGGCGAGTTCGCGCGTCAGACCAAGGTTACGCTGGCGCGCGAGGCCTCGCAGGAAGCGCTACAGGCCGTGGCCGGCCAGCACACCCGGGTTTGCGCCTTGATCTGCGGCGGCGGCGAGATGGAGCGCGACGGCAAGTGCGTTGCCAAGGCGGCGCCGGCGCGCCGCAAGCCGCAGGTGGTGGAAACCACCGCCCCCAAGCGCAAGAAGGAGGGCGGCGGCTCGGGGATGTGTTGGTCCAATGACCGCCGCAACATGGCGGTGGTGCCGTGCGGGGATTCCGCCTCCTCCGGTCAGCGCGCCTATTGAGGCGAGCGGGCCGCATCAGCCCTTTGGCATCGGCATCCCCGGTAGGGTGGCGTTGTGCTGGCCGAGCTTGGGGGCGCGGGTCTTAATGCGCGGGCGCGCCCCGTCAAACGCCAACGGCAGGCTGATCAGCGCCAGATCGAGCTCGGGGACCGGCTGCAGGATGTCGAGGGCCTTGGTCTGCGGATGGTCCTTCATCACGCTCATGTCGTTGATCGGGGCGCAGGGGACGCCCACCATTTCGAGACGCTCGACCCATTCCGCGCAGGTCTTTTGCCGCAGGATGTCGGCAACGGCCCCAATCAGTGTGGCCTTGTTGGCGATGCGTGCGGCATTGGTCTTGTAGCGCGGGTCGTTGATCCACTCGGGGTGGCCGAGCTCGTTGCAGAGCTTGGCGAACAAGCGATCGTTGGCCGCCGCGACGATCACCTGGCCGTCGGCGGTCGCGAAGCCCTCGAAGATCACGACCCCGAGGCTACCGGTTGGATGCCGCTCGGGCAGCCGCCCGCTCGCCTGGTAGCGAGCAAAGTGAACGGTGAGGAGGCCGAGCGCGGTCTCGAACAAGGAGGTATCGACGACGCAGCCCTGGCCCGACTTTTCGCGCTGCAACAGGCCGCCGATGCAGCCGAGCGCCGTCCACACGCCGGTGCCGAGATCGAGGACGGAGGTGCCGATGCGCACACCGGGCCGATCGGGATAGCCGTTGATGGAAAACAGTCCGGCGAAGGCCTGCACCATCGGTTCGTAGCCAGGGTTTTTCTGCATGGGGCCGTCCGCGCCGAAGGCCGACAGATTGCAGTAGACGAGACGCGGATTGAACGCGGTCATGGCGGCGCTGCCGAGGCCCAGATCCTCCATCACGCCGGGGCGCAGGTTGTGCAGCAGCACGTCGCTCCCCGCAAGGTAGCCCTTGAGCCAGGCGATGGCGTCGGCCTCCTTGAGGTTGAGCGTGATGCCGCGCTTATTGAGGTTGAGGGCGTGGTAGGTCGCCGAGGTATCGAGCCAGAAGGGCGGACCCCAGGCTCGCGCGTCATCGCCTTCGGGGCGCTCGAGCTTCAGCACGTCCGCACCGAGCATGGCCAGGATGTAGCCGGCGTAGGGGCCGGCGATGTTGTTGGCGATCTCGACCACCTTCACGCCCGTCAAAGGTAGCATCGTTCCGACCCTTGGCTTTCGTCCGTTGCTGTTTTTCAGCTGCCGTCAGCGGCCGCTGAAATTCGGCGGGCGCTTTTCCAGATAGTGTGCCACGCCCTCGCGGAAGTCCTCGGTTGAGCGGCACACCTCCTGTTCGCGGTTGGCGATGGCCGTGGCCTCGGCAAGGGATTGAAACAGCCCTTCGTAGACCTGCCGCTTGATGATGCGAACCGATCGGGGCGAGGACAGATTGGCGATCTCGGCGGCGCGCTGTTGCACGCCCGCCGCGAAGTCCTTCGCCGGCAAGACGTGCACCAGGCCCATGCGCTCGGCCTCTTCCGCCTCGAGCACCCGCCCCGACAGCAGCAGGTCGAGCGCGTGCATGGGGCCGATCAGCCGCGGCAGCATCCAGGAAATGCCGTGCTCGGCGATCAACCCGCGCCGGGCAAAGGCGGTGGTGAGCTTGGCCCCGGCGGCCATGTAGCGGATATCGCAATAAAGCGTGAGCACCAGGCCGATACCGGCCACGGCGCCGTTGATGCCGGCGATCAGCGGTTTGCGTAAGGCAAGGATGTAACTGTTGCGCTGGGCAAAATTGGCGGCCAAGCCTTCGGTTGGTGCGGCCTGCTCCACCTTCAGCGTCACCTTGCCGGCGACGGCGGCGGAGAGGCGCGCCATGTCGGCGCCGGCGCAGAAGCCGCGACCGGCTCCGGTCAGGACAATGGCCCGCACATTGTCGTCGGCGTCGGCGTGCGTGAGGGCTGAGCGCAGTTCCTCCCCCATCGATTGTGTGTAAGCATTGAGGCGGTCCGGGCGGTTGAGCGTGATGGTGGCGACGCGGTCTTGAACGGCGTAGAGAATTTCTTGGCCTGCCTCGTGCATTGACGCTCTCCCCTGTTGCTCGCTTGGCGTTCGCCGGCGTCGCGAGGGGCATTCGAGCACGTTCGTTCGCAGCCCGCCAGCAGCAAGCTTTAGACCTTCAGCTTCGGGTCGAGCCAGTCGCGCAGGGCATCGCCGAACAAATTGAAGCCGAACACGGCAAGCGAGATGGCGATACCGGGATAGATCGCCACCCATGGCGCGCTTTCCGCATACTCCTGGGCGCCGCCGCGCAGCATCAAGCCCCAGGCGGGCGTCGGCTCCTGCACGCCGAGACCGAGGAACGACAGGGAGGCTTCGATCAGGATCGCCTGGCCGACCGCCGCCGTCATCATGACGATGTAGGGCGCCATCACGTTGGGCACCATGTGACGCAGCACGATGCGGGTGTGGCTAAAGCCGCAGGCGCGGGCCGCGTCGATGAAGGGCGTCTCGCGCACCGCGAGCGCGCTCGATCGCACGACCCGGGCGCAGCGCGGGATGAAGGGAATGGTGATGGCGACGATGACGTTCTGCGCACCGGTGCCGAAGATCGACACCACCGCCAGCGCCAGGATCACGAGCGGAAAGGCCATCACGACGTCCATCACCCGCTGGAAGATGAGGTCGAATAGGCCGCCAAAATAGGCGCTGGCGACGCCTAAGATCAGGCCGATGGTGGCGCCGGCAAAGGCCGACACGAACCCGACCAGCAGCGCCGTGCGGGCGCCGAAGACGATGCGCGTGTAAAGATCGCGCCCGAACTGATCGGTACCCAACCAGTACTCCAGGTTGGGCGCGGTCAGCATGTCGCCAAAATTGTTAGCCGTTGGATCAAAACGCGTCATCTCTTCGGCGAAGATCGCCATGACCATCATCACCAGGACGACCAATCCACCGCCGGCGCCCAGGGGGTTCTGCGCGCAGAAGCGCCCCAGCAGCTGCCAGCGCGAGGGACGCGGCGGTGCCTGCTCGATTGCTGCCTGGCCGCCTGGATGCGAAATCGTTGCCATGGCGGCTCGCCTCACCTGCGGTAGCGGATACGCGGGTCGAGCCACGCGTAGATGACGTCGACGATGAGATTGGTGAAGGCGAAGATGGTCACCACCAGCATCACCAGCGCTTGCGTCATGGTGTAGTCCTGGTTGGAGACGGATTCCACGAACAACTTGCCGAGGCCGTTGAGATTGAAGACCTGCTCCGTGACGACCAGGCCGCCCATCAGGAAGGCAAACTCGATGCCGATGATGGTGACGACCGGCAGCAGCGCGTTGCGCAGCGCATGCCGGCGCACGATCAGGGAGCGGAACACGCCCTTGGCGCGGGCGGTGCGCACGTAGTCCTCGCGCAGCACCTCGAGCATGGCCGAGCGCGTCATGCGCGTGGCCACCGCCGAATAGCGGTAGCCGGTCGCCAGCGCCGGCCAGATCAACATCGACAGGTTATAGACGGGGTCGACCCAGATCGGGACGTACTTGATGGGTGGCATCCAGGGCGAGCCGAACAGGGCCTTGGAGGTGATGAGAATTGCCAAAATGATGAGGATGCCGAGCCAGAACGACGGCATGGCGACGCCGGCAATCGCGAAAGCGCGCACCAGATAGTCGATCCAGGTATTCTGCTTGACCGCCGAGATGGTGCCGAGCGGGATGGCGATCAGGACCGCGGTCACCGTGGCCATGATGGCGACCTGCAAAGAAAGCTGGAAGCGCAGCGCCACCTCATCGACGATCGGCCGCCCGGTCCACATCGAGCGGCCGAAGTCGAAGGTGATGAGGCCTTTGATGAAGAGCCAGAACTGCAGCAGGATCGGCTGGTCCATGCCGAGTTCCAGGCGACAGGCCTTCACCACCCCAGGATTGATGCTGCCGCCGCCCGTCGCCAGCCGCAGGGTGCAGATGTCCCCTGGGATCAGGCGCATGAGGAAGAACACCAGCGCCGCCGCTCCGAGCAGCGTCGGGATCATCAGGGTGAGGCGCTTGAAAACATAAACGTACATGGTCTCGGGGGCTCAAGACTTCCGCGCCGCCGTCCCGGCCCGCCGCTGGCGGGCCGAGGCCGGCAGCGGCGTGGCCAGGCCAGCTACTTGTCGAGCCAGACCATCGACAAGTCCTGGTTCAGATAGTGGCTGGGCGAAATCTTCCAGCCTTTGACGTAGGAGCGATGGGGGATGATGCGATACCACCAGAAGGTGATGAAGTTATAGACCTCCTCATCGATCACGCGCTTCTCATAGGCGCGCATCAATCGTCTTTGCTCGGCCACGTCGCCGGTCCTGTTCATGGCATCGTAGAGTTTGGTCAATTCCGGATCCTTGAAGCCGCCGTACTGGTCGCCGGCATTGGGCAGGAACTTCGAGGTGTCACCCAGCGGATTGACCACCGATTGGCAGTTGAACTCGAGGGCAACATCGAAGGCGCCGTTTTCCAGGGTGGCGTAGAAGGGAGCGGTCGGCTCCATCTTCTGCTCGACGCCGATGCCCACCTGCTTCCATTGGTCGATCAGCCAGGTGCCGACAATGGTGTAGGGCTGGTCGACGGCGCGGTTTGCCAGGGTGAACTTGAGGTCGGGCACCCCCGCCTCCTTCAGCAGGCGCTTGGCTTCTTCGCGCGCGGCCTTGACGTCGCTAGAGTAGCCCGCGAGCTGCGCCAGTTCCTCTTTGGTCGCCGCCAATGGGTGGCTCGGGAAGACGATGCCGCCCACGGACTTGACCACGGCGATCTTGGAAAGATCGCGTGAGCCGCCCCAGCGGTCCAGCGCCAGGGTCAGGGCCTTGCGCACGCGTTTGTCGTCGAAGGGCTTCTTGCGGCTATTCGGTGTGACGATCAGCAGGCAATTCCAGTCGCTTTCCTGGACCGTGATGTCCTTGCCGAGGGCGGCAACGAGATCGTCGCGGCTCTTAGGCGGCAGGCCGCGGAATTCCATGGCCGCCTGGTCGCCGCGAATGGCCTGCACGCGCAGCGACTGCGTCTTGGCAAAGATCGCCTCGAAGCCGTCGAGATAGGGTAGGCCGGCGTGATAGTAGTTCGGATTGCGCTGGCCGCGGACCGCCGCGCCGGCCTCGCGGGCCTCGAACACGAACGGGCCCGAGCCCATCACGTTCTGTTCGTACCAATGCGGGTCCTTGTCCAGGACGGCCTTGGAATAGATAAAGTGAAAGGGCGAGGCCAGCGCCGGCAAGAACGCCCCCGACGGATACTTGAGCTTCATGACGAAGGTTTCGTCGTCGGGAGCCGACACGCTCTCGACCATCTGAAAATGTTCCTTGCGCGGGCTTTGCACGCCGTCGGGCGGGAAGATGATGTGCTGAAACGAGGCGTTGACGTCTTTTGCCGTCAGCTCCGAGCCGTCGTGAAACTTGACGCCCTTGCGGATCTTGAAGGTGAAGGTCTTGCCGCCATCGGTCGGCTTGGGCATCTCGGTGCACAAGTCGCACACGAAATCCGTGGTCGAGGCGGGGTTTTGCGGATCGACCCTGATGAGGACGCTATAGAACGGGGCGATCGGATGAATGAGGGCAAAGGTGGTCTCGCGGTGGCCATCGAAGCTCGGCGGCTCGTCGGGCACGACGAACTTCAAAATGCCGCCCTTTTTGGGGGTCTCGGCGGCGGCGCCGGTGGTCGCAACCGCCACCGCCAGCAACGCCGCGCTTGCGAATAGGGCAAGTCTCCCACACCGAGGTTTCATTGACGTTTCTCCCAAAGCAGTCGTCTTGTGGTGCGCCTGGCTTGCCGCAGCATGTCTCAAATCGCCCGCTATTTCAAACGCGCTCGGCGCGCCGCTGCCTCGACGGGCGCCGGGCAGCAGCCGTGCCGCGCCGGCGATCGCGCACGTGTTGGCCGCGGGCGCCGATGCGCATCCCAACCGGAGGCGAGCGCTGCGGGGGCGACGCCAGGGCGCGTGCACGGGATGCCGCGGGCCGCCGACGGGCCGCAATCTTTTGCCGCAAAGTCGCGATCGGCCGGCGTTCGCCGCCGGCGGCGACGGTCCCGCCCCGAGGTGAGCCCCGGGGCGAGAAATGGGCGCCATATCGCGCGCGGGCAGGATTCGGTACCCTTGGCGGGGAGCTGCGATCCGAGCGCCAACCGTGACGGGATGGAGAGGTACGCTAGAAACGGCGCGTGGCGACATAACCGCGCACGCGGGCGCCGAGCTCCTGGTTGCGCCGCCGCACGGCGCGCGCAGAGCGCGCGCAAGCTCGGCGCGTGCGCGCGTCTCCAGGGGCGGGCGGCAATCTAAGGACCGCGGCGGGGCACTTGGTTGCCGCCGCGGCGCCAGCGCGGGGCGCGCTCAGCTTGCCTCGAACAGGTCGGCCGGCCGCTTCAGGATCGCCGTTGCCTTCGCGGGGGCGATTTTGAACTCAAAGTCCTTGGTGCGGTTGGTGATCTCGTCGGCGGTCTTTTTTGCATCCCCGTCGCCGCCCGCGCTCACCGATACCCAGGTATCCTCGCCATCCTTGCGCAGGCGCAAGGTCACGGCGAGGCCGCTATCGGTCTCGAAGCGCGCGGTGCTGACGTCGCCGGCTGCCGCCGGATCGAGCTTGCGCACGTCTTCGAGGTCGAGGGAGCCAACGGCACGTACGACGGCATCGACGTCGCCGCCCTGTTTTAGCTTTTTGCCTTCGGGGATGGTCACCAGCTTGTGTTTGCCGGCATCGCCCGCTTCACGTTCGATCCGCAGCGGCGCCTCGTTTGGAATCTCGACCGTTACCGATTTGATTTTGGAGGCTTCCTGATCGATCAGGGTCGGCTGCACCCAGTCGCGCACCCCGGCCGAGATCTCAACGTCGGTATTGGCCAGCCAGGCCTGGGCATCTTCCGGCCAGCGCACGTAGGTCCCAGCCTTACTCGTGCCGAACGCATCCAGGCGCTTTTTGCCGATGATGGCCTGGGCGATGAGCGCGCCTTGCTGATCGAGCAGCCGCACCTCGCGCGATTTGGTGTCCTTGGCGCCGGCATCTTCGAGCTCGAGCATGGCGAAGCGGTCGCTCTTGCGGGTCTTGGGCTCGACCAGCTGCGCCTCGGCCAGCCGCACCAGCAGCGTGCGCACGGCCTCGGGCTTGGCGGGATAGCCGCCGCGGTCGGCCAGCACCCAGTTTGGGTCCTTGCGCTCGAGCGCCAGCTTTTTGTCGCCTTGGCGCAGCTCGAGGCGCGCGATCTTCGGGCCCTGCGAGGCGAGGCTGGGAAACAGCGGTGCGCCCGTGACTTTCGCCTGCGACCAGCGGTTCTGCGAAATATAGGTGGTGGCGGCGACGACGAGCGCCACCAGGGCGACCAGAGCAAGCTCCGCGATCGTTCTGGGTTTCATGCGGCTCCTCCCTGATCGTCTCGCGACCGGCCGTTGTTGCCATCGCCATTGCGTCGTCGCCGCTGCAGGGCGGCCCAGCCGACGCCGCCGAAGCCGATCAAAATAGGCACCAGCGCCATGTTGGCGAACTTGAGCCAACCGTCGAGCCGGTCGATGTCCTCGCGCAGCGCCCGCTTGACCTCGCGCAGCTCACGGCGGGTTGCAAGCATATCGGAGCGGAACTTCTCGATCGTCTGCTTCTCGCTTTCGCTCAGGATGGTGGCGCCGGCGTCGCCGGCGCTTTCCAATTTGGCCAACTGACCCTGCACATCCTTGAGCTTGTTGGTGAGCAGTTGTTCCTTCTCCCGATAGCGCTGCTCGGCATCGCGGCGCAGCTCGTTGACAAGCTTGAAGGGACGCTCCTCGACGCCGCGTGCGCGCAAGCCGATCAGCAAGTCCGAGCCCGACAGGTTGTCGAGCGCATTGACGACGAGGGCAGCGTTGCTGGCGTTCGGGATCGCGACCTGCTGGCCCAGGAACTCGCGGGTGTCGACCCAGAACTGATCGGATAGAAGATCCGTATCGGCAACCACGATCACGTTGATGCGCCCGCTGCCGCGCGCCGGCTTGACGAGCACGGGCGCCTCCTCGGCCTTTGGCTCAGTCTTCGGGGTCTCGGCCTTGCCGTCGGCGGGGGGCGTGGAGGCATCGGCGGGCTTGGCGGCCGCCGGCTTGGCGACGCCGTCCGGAAAGGCGGTATTGGCCTCGCCGGTAATGCGGGCGGCAAGCATCAGGGGCTTGCCTTCGGGCTTGTAGCCGCGCAGCAGGCCGACGGGATCGGGCATGCCGGCGAACTTGTCGGCGGGGATTTGCATCGCCCTGTCGCTGGTGACCATGAGCGGTGCGACCTGCGTCTTGGCGCCTTCGGCCTTGCTGAGGAAGCCCGGGGTCGACATGTTGATGCGTTCGATGCCACCGGACAGGACGTCGTTTTCATCGAGCCGCGAGCGGTCGAGCGTTAACCAGGCGACGTATTCGGTGACAACCGGCCGGGCGCCGCCGCCGAACTGCACGCGGCGCGCGCTGGCGATATCGCCGGCGGTCTTGGTCGCGTCGAAGTCCACACCCCACGCCTTTAGGATCTTGACGAAATCGCCGGTCGGCGTGCCGGGCCCCATACCCATGGGGCCCATGCGTCCCAGCTCCGCGACGGGGTCGACAAAGACCAGCGCCTTGCCGCCGCCGAGGACGAACTGGTCGACGGCAAGCGCGGCCTCCGGCGTCAGCTTGTCGGGCTGGGCAATCATCAAGACGTCGACGTCGACGGGAATTTCCTTGGCGTCCTGGTTGATCGACTTGACGTCGAAGAACTCGCGGATTTGCTCCATCACCATCTGTGGTGGCTGCGGGCGGCCGCCGCCCATCATCGCCATCGGTGCCATGCCGCCGTCGAGCGGCAAGCCGGTCAGCAGTCCGACCACGCGCTTCTTCGGATTGGCCAGGTTATAAACCAGTTTGGTGACGTCGTACTCGACGAAGGGTTCGCGGTCGTTGCTGAAGAACGCGATCGAGGCGTCGTTATCGGTCGAGTTGTTGCCGGTCAGGCCGAAGTAACCGGTTTCGCCTTCGGTATTGAGGCGAATGCCCCGCAGGCCGGCGGCGACGGCACGATCCTCCGCATCGGAAAACGGCTCCGGGTCGAACACGGCGATTTCGAGCTGACCCCGCGAGATGTCGCGGTACTGCTCAAGCAGCGAGCGCACGCGCTCGAAATAGCGCGCATAGGAAGGGGCGGCCTCGCCGAGGCGCTTAGAAAAGTAGAGCCGAAGGCTAATGGGCTCATCGATGTTGCGCAGCACCGCGCGCGTCCCATCCGAGATCGTAAATAGCCGCTGCTGGGTCAGATCGGCCTTCACCGAGCGGAAGGCGGTGGCGGCGAACAAATTGACGGAGAGCAGAATGATGGCGCCAAGGACAAGGCCGATCCAGGCCAAGGTATGGCGGGGAAGGTGGCCGACGTAGGCCGTCAAGCGGTCGAAGGCGGCACGCACATGGGCGAGGATTGGCTGCATGGAGCGACCTCAGTCAGCTTTTTTTATCTCGACAATCACCCTATTGGCGAACAGGGCGAAGACGATGAGTGAGACATAGAAGACGATGCTGGAGAGTTGCACGACGCCCTTGCTGATGCGGTCGAAGTGCGACAGGAAGCTCAGCGAGGAGATCGCCGAGAGCAAGAACTCCGGCGCCCAGGTGCGCAAGCTGCCGAGCACCAGCTCGAGACCGCTCATCAGGAGCAGAAAACAGATGGTTGCCGCAACAATGAAGGCGATGACCTGGTTCTTGGTCAGGGCGGAGATGCACGAACCGATGGCCAGGAACGCGCCCGCCATCAGGAAGCTACCCATGTAGGAGGCGAAGATGACGCCGTTGTCGGGGTCGCCCAGCACATTGACGGTGATCCACATCGGCACCGTTGCGAGCAATGCCACGCCGATGAAGGCCCAGGCGGCGAAGAACTTGCCCAGGATCGCCTCCCAGGGAGAAATCGGCAGCGTCATCAGCAACTCGATGGTGCCGGATTTGCGCTCCTCGGCCCACAGCCGCATGGCGACGGCGGGGACCAATAGCAGGTAGAGCCAGGGGTGATATTGGAAAAACGGCGCCAAGTCGGCCTGCCCGCGCTCGAAAAAGCCACCCACGTAGAAGGCAAAGGCCCCCGTCAGCGCCACGAAGATGATGAGGAACACCGTGGCTAGCGGCGTACTGAAATAGGCGGCGAATTCCCGCTTGGTGATCGCCCAGGTTTTGCGAAAGAGCTCAGCCATGGTGTGCTCCATCGTCGGAGGTGGTGATTTCGCGAAAGACTTCGTCGAGACTGCCGCGCTGCACGACCACTTCTTCCACCTCGATCAACCGCGTGCGGATCAGGGAGGCCAGCTGTGGTGCGGCGAGTGCGCCGTCGCGCGGGGAGGCCTGCAGGCGGACCTTGCCGTTGTTGGTACCGACCGTCTCGACGCTTTGAATGGCGGCGAACTCCAGCAGCGCCTTTTTCACGGCATCGGCGCGGCTCGATGGCACGTGCATGGCGATGGTGCCGTGATAGGACAGGCGGCGCATCAAGGATTTCGGCGGTACCGTCGGCGACGATCCTGCCTTTGTTGATAATGATCGCGCGCGAGCAGACGGCCTCCACCTCTTCGAGAATGTGCGTGGAGACGATGATGGCCTTGTCCTTGGCCATATCGGCGATGAGTTTGCGCACATGGTGCTTTTGGTTGGGATCAAGCCCGTCGGTCGGTTCGTCCATGATCAGCACTTGCGGATCGTGTAGGATGGCCTGCGCCATGCCGACCCGGCGCTTGTAGCCCTTTGAGAGCGTATCGATCTTCTGCTCAAGGACCAATTCGAGTGCGGCCTTTTCCACGGCCGCTTGCACGTGGCGCTCGGCCTCGGCGCCCTTAAAGCCGCGAATCTCGGCGATGAACCGCAAGAAGGCACGGGTGTTCATATCGCCGTAGGCCGGCGCGCCTTCGGGCATGTAGCCCAATTTCGTCTTGGCCGCGATCGGCTGGTCGGCGACGCTGACGCCGCCGATGTAGGCGCTGCCGGAATCGGGCTCCAGGAAGCCGGTCAGCATTTTCATGGTCGTGGATTTGCCGGCGCCGTTGGGGCCGAGAAAGCCCAGCACTTCGCCCTTCGCAACCTCGAGCGAGATGCCATCGACCGCGTTGATTGCACCAAAGCGTTTGCGCAAATCGCGCGCCTCGATCAGGACCGCCATCAGCTTCACTCCCCAGTATGGTGCGGACCGCAACCCCACATTTTTTCTCAAACGGCCTGCGCGTGGCCGATAGCCTGACAGTTTGGCTAGAAATGGGTGTGGCAGCCATCCAGGCGGGCACAGCCCCCGACGCGCTGCTTGGCGACCTTGACCAGACTCTGATCCCTTCTGTCAAGGGGTTGAATGGTCACCCTTTCGGGGCTTGACGGCGGCGCGCCTTCCGCGGTGGCGCTCAGCGACCGCACGGGAGCGGGCGGCGTCCCACCTGGAGCCGCCGGCGTTGGGCGACGCCCCGGTACGACACGTTGCCTCAGCACGGGCCACCGTTTCGCGCCTTTTTCGGGCTCGCCGCGGGCGGCGCCGCCGCGCCTGGGCAGGCGACCCTTGGCCTCGGCTCAACTTCTCCATTACAGTGTCGGCCAATTCGAACTCAAGACTTTGGGAGGAGGCACAATGATCAGGCAAAGGAGACGATGGCGGCTAGGCGGCGTTGCCGGCGCCGCGATGGCACTGGCCGCGATGATCGGCCCGTTCGGCGTAGCGCAGGCGCAGGAGCCCATCAAAATCGGGTTCTCCATGGCGCTTACCGGCCCGCTGGCTGCAAACGGCAAGCAGGCGCTGCTCGGCATGAAAATCTGGGAGGAGGAGACCAACGCCAAGGGCGGCCTGCTCGGCAGGCCCGTCAAGCTCGTCTTTTATGACGACCAATCGAATTCATCGACCGTGCCGGGCATCTACACGAAGCTGCTCGACGTCGACAAGGTGGAGCTGGTGCTCGGCCCCTACGCCACGGCGATGGCCGCGCCGGCGATGCCGGTCATCATGCAGAAGGGCAAGGCCTTCATCATCCTGTTTGGCCTGGCGGTCAACTCGGAGTTCAACTATCCGAAGTTCTTCGCCATGATCCCCACGGGCCAGGACACGAAGCCGTCCTTCACCAAGGGCTTTTTCGACGTCGGCGCCCAGCAGAAGCCCAAACCGGAGACGGTGGCGCTGATCGCGGCCGACCAGGAGTTCTCGCGCAACGCCTGCGAAGGGGCGCGCACCAACGTCAAGGCGCACAATCTCAAGATCGTTTACGACAAGACCTACCCGCCGACGACCACCGACTTCGCGCCGATCGTTCGCGCGATCCAGGCGACCAATCCGGACATCGTTACGATTTGTTCATATCCGCTCGACTCGGTCGGCATGGTGAAAGCGGTCAACGAGCTCAACTATCGGCCGAAGCTGATCGGCGGCGCTATGGTTGGGCTGCAGGCAACCGTGTTCAAGACCCAGCTCGGGCCACTCCTCAACGGCTTCGTGAACTATGAGACCTGGGTGCCCGACAAGAAGATGATGTATGAGGGTACCGAGGAGTTCTTCAAAAAGTACCAGGACCGGGCCAAGGCCGAGGGCGTCGATCCGCTCGGCTACTACCTGGGCGGATGGGGTTATGCCTACATCCAGGTTCTCGGTGATGCCGTGCGAGGGGCCAACACCCTGAACGACGACAAGCTTGCCGAATACATCAAGAAGACCACCTTCAAGACCATCCACGGTCCCATCAAGTTCGCCGACAATGGTGAGTGGGCCGAGGGGCGGATGTTGCAGGTGCAGTATCAAGGCATCAAGCAGGGTGACGGCCTCGATGTGTATCGCGGCATGTCCTATCAGAAGGTGCTGACGCCGGATGATTTGAAGACCGGAGACATCATTTACCCCTACGAGAAGGCGAAATAGCTCGACCAGCGAGCGGCGCGCGGCCGGGCCGAGCGCCGCAAGCAAGGCTAAAGCGTGCGCGGCAGGGGCGGCCAAGCCCTTGCGTCCCCTTGGAGCGGCGCGCTACATGACCATCCGGCTTGCCGTTTGCCCGCTTGGCCCTGCCGGGCGTGCGAAACGACGGGCCAAGGCTCCAGTGGGCTCCAGTGGGCTCCAGTGGGGCCGAGCGGGCCCCAGTGGCGGAACCGGTAGACGCGCCAGACTCAAAATCTGGTACTCGCAAGGGTGTGGGGGTTCGAGTCCCTCCTGGGGCACCAACCCTGAATTTGAGACATTGATTTTGCTCACTTTTTTGCCCGTTTCTTTCCCACCCGTACCCCTTGCTCATCCAAGGTGGGAAACTTTTCGACGCTTTTTGTTCCGAGCAGGTGAGCGTGTTCACGGGCCAGTCTCTTGCGCTCGGTCTCGCGCGTATAAAGCTCAGCTTGCTTGATATCGAGCCATCCGAACATCGCCATCAGGGTATGCGTGCTGGCTCCGCGGTCCGCCATCCTGGTGGCTGCAGCCTTGCGCACCCCGTGCGAGTTCTTGCCCGAAAGGCCAGCCTCCTTGCACCACTCCGCCATCTTGTTGCCGAACCCTTCGGCGGTGAAAGCGCGCCCGTATTGCGTCACTAGGAAAGTGGTGGCGCCGAGCACGGGCGTCGCATCGATGATGGCGCGTAGCTCCGGAAGGATCGGAATATTCACCTCCACCGGCTCGCTGTTGCGCCCCTTGTGTGGTAGCCAGGTCAGCGTGCCGTCCCGCACCATGGGTGGCCCGAGGCGTACCACGTCGGAGCGACGAGCGCCCGTGAACATTAGGAGCGACAGCGCGAGACGCGCTTGGCTACCGACGGGGTGGCGCGCCTCAAACTTGTTGAGGTCCCCCGGTGTCCACCGGGGGAAGCCACCCTTGCGCGTGGGCTTCAGTTTGGGAACATCCCGCGCAGGATTTGCCGTCACGCCAAGATCCGCGTTTCGTGGCAGCATCGCCCAGCGAAACATGGCGCGAAGGCGTTTCAATCGGCCGTTTGCGCCCTCTGGCCTTGCGGCCTTACGGTCAACCAGGATCCCGACGGCCTTGACTCCAAAACGGACCAGCGGACAGTCGCCAAAAGCTTCGCTCGCGCCAGGCGCGATTGGCTCATCGTACATGCTTTCCAGAATGAGCCGCGTGACATGCTGGGTACGTGGTTCGAGTTGCCTGCACTCTACCGAGTTGAGGTATCGCTGGCCAAGCCAACGAAACGTATCAGCCTTCGGCGCGCTACTTGGCGTTGGCTTGAACTTGCCAGTTTCGCTTTCTTTGAGCCAGTCGTGGTAGACCCGGTCGAAAGCTTCAGTGCCAGGCTTCTCGGTGCAACGAAACTTCCTTTGCCCCCGGCCGCGCCAGAAGTAGACGCGAACGTTGCCCCACCTGTCTACGTCCTCATACACGTACATGCGTTTCAGCGTGACCATGGGGTGGCGGCCTCACTCATAGTGACATCTGCCCCCAACGATCGTCGCCGCTGTCGTCCGTGTCTAGCGCGGCGAAGGCCTCATCGAGCTTCAGACGATCCCAGACGGTTCGGCCGTCAATTCGTTTAGGCTTAGGCATCCGTCCGTCCTTGATCATTTGATCGAACTTGGTTGGGCTCACGCCAATATACTCTGCGGCTTGCACCCGAGACAGCCCGCGGGGCAAAACCCCGGCGGGCAAGACGCTTTCTCGGACAGCAGAGCGCGGCATGACTACGCTCCGACTCGCCTCGCCGCGCGGCGCGCATCGAGGATTGCGCGAATGCGGATCGATTGACGCTGCTGCGCTTCCGGCCCAATGCGCTGGTGAAGTGGGGCAACCTGGCGAAGATCGCAGCAAATGCGGCGGGTCGGGGTTCTACGTTTTACCGATGCAACACAAATAATTCGGTACATTCTGCTTACGCTGCTTTCCAAGTAGCCCACGCTGGTATGGCAGCGGGGGGGAATATTCTGCCCACGGTAACCTGGGCCGTAAATAGTGTCGCGCCGCAATAATGTCAATTAAAACAAAGATTATTTAAGTAAGATTTTTGGAATTGCAATGATGAATTTGGGCGATAGCTTCAAATAGTCCCGATTTGACCTGGGTGCGATTTAAATTTTTGACTTTGTTTGTGGGTATAGTTTTGGTTTTGAGAATAAGCTCACCAGCCTTTTTCCCAAAGATTTACATGGACGTTTAGGCCAACGGTTGGCAAGGGATGGGCTACATTTAGCGCAATTCAATTGCGATATGTTCGTTGACATACAAAATGCAATCGTATTCGCATAGTTTTTTTCCTGAAACAAAATGCTTGGATTATTGATTGAGATTAATCTAGCGAAATATGCCTTTAGGGGCGGGCATGTTTCAAGCCAAGTTACCCCGAATGGCATAAAAAGCGGCAACCACCATGCGAAACTGCACTGACCAATGCCTTTGGTTCTAGCCCCCGGCGTCGCGGTCGCACGCCTATGGACCCCGCAAATGGTATCCACCCAAAAGCAGGGGACGCCCTCCTTAAGTCAGGCTAGTGGCTTCGAGAAGCTTCTTCTCCATGGCGGTGGCGGTCCGTTGCCAAGCCGCCTGTGCTTTGGGGAGGCGGGCGATGCGAGCATCAGGAAGGACCGCCCAGCAAATCCGGATTGGTGGGTCCTCAGTGTTGGTTTTCACAAATCGGGACAACGTAAAACGTCCGAGGAGTGTGCAAAAGCGCATATGAACTGTGCACAACGCCACGGCGTTGGCGCCCTAACGATTGAAGCAGGGACCAAATCAACGCCTATCCTGGCTCCAACCAATTAGGATGGTCCATGCTGCAGTTTTTCTCACTCCTATCGTGCACAACGCTCGCCTTTGCTGACGCTCCACCACTGGTCACCATCCTTGAAGTCGCCGCTCTTCTTACGCTACTTGAAATCTCGCAGGACCGCGCCCTCGCGCTTCGCTTCTCTCCGCTTGGAAGCGCTCGCGTCCTATCTCTAGCGCTCGCTCAGAGTGCCCTTTCCAATTCGTTATTTGCTGCGTTGTCGTTTACTGTTGGAAGGGCCATTGCCTGGCTAGTGGGAGGTCCTTTTTAGCTCCCCATTTGGGTGAGGCCAGGGACGCAGCGCTTCATCGTTCCTCCTTTGCGGCACGGCATTTTTCTTTCGAGTCACTATTTCGGTTCGCTTCGCATCAAAATTTTGGAAAAAACTGATAGCGCCGGAATAGGCAGCGTCCGCCTGGTGCCATGCGTTCAGCAAGAATTGCGCGTCTCCTAGAAGCTCGCGAAGCTGGCCATTCAGCCCATCATCTCTTTGCAGATTTTCTTCGCTGTTTCCGACTGTTCCCCGAACCACCCTTTCCATCTCCGCAATGCCTTCATTGGCGCGATCCCTCGCAGCCGTTCGCCCGTTCTTAAGTCGCAAGTTCGCACGACCTTGAAGCAGTAGGGCTTCCGCCTGAATGCGCCCATCATTTGCTCTTCGCCCAACCTCCCTCATCATATTGGCAGCAAGGAGCGCCTCTTGTGCAGCAATACCTCCCACGCCGTTTTCAGGCTCTCGTTCACTCTTAGCAATCTTTTGTTCCGCAATGTACTTGAGTGCGTCAGTGTCCTCGTCATTTGACAGGTTCCGGGCCTTCTGGAATTCCGCAACCGCAGCATCTGAATTGAACTGAGCTGCCTCGATTGACCCAAGGAAAAGATGAATTGCAGCCTGTTGCTTTCTTGCGATGAGCTCCTGCGCCGCCGCAAACTCGATCCTCTCTCCCAGCTTCTCCTTAAGTCGGTTCAGGGTTGACTTGGCATCAGCGAGCTTGCCCCTATCAAATTCGCTTATAGCCGTGTCTATCCAGCTATTGACATTGGAAGCTTCGAACTTCGACCCACGCTTCGTCGCAAGCTGCAAATGCCTTGAAACGAGGGTCTTGCGCGTCCTGATGTTTTGCTCTTCGGCTTCTAAATAACTCTTGAAAATACGACGCCGAGTCGTATTCCACGCCGTCAAGATATTGTACAGTCCCCAAGATCCACCGATGATTGCCAGCGCGGTGGCAAGCAGTGCAAAATGATTCTGGCGCTCCAGGACCCAAAAATAAACGTCAAACATTCTATCAACAATGAACGCTACCGCAATCTGTGCTGGTTGACCGAGTAGGCCCGCAAAAGCCACTGCACAAATTATTGCAAACAACGCGAAGACAGCTACCCCAACCAATACTCGACGACGCAAACCTTTTGTCACAAGCTCCCCCCGAAGCGGCACTTGGAAAGCCATAAGACTGCTTGATGCTACAACTCCTGTAAAGATCCTCCGCACATGCGTTGTCTAGATTGCTCTTTGATCTCGGGGATTTACGTCCTCATTCCGTGGCCAAATGGCACCAACAGTTTGGTTGACATCCCCGCCGTCCATTGAACCAGATTGGTCTTCACATGTGTTGTGACACTAACGACTAAACAAAGGGAAAGGCAGTGGCGGACACCGAGGCTGAGCGGGCACGACGACTGGACCTTATGGCCATGCTGTCTTCGGACGATATTGAAGATCTTGAGCCAGCAAGATTGCGTGAGCTTGGAGTTTATGGCGGCGCGCAAGGAGTGTGGGTGGACAAGGCCCGCACATCACCCGCCATCGGAGAACCTGATGGTGCGACGGTCGCAATTCTCCACACCGGGCGGCATTATCCAGACGATCTGTCTGAAGACGGGGTGATCTATCACTATCCAGTCACGGGAAGGCAACAGGGGCGAGATGCTGCAGAAATACGGGCAACTAAGAACGTCATGCGGCTCGATCTGCCCATTTTCGTGATCCTGCCAGGCGCTCGATCCAAGTCGCGGCGAACTGTCCGCCTTGGTTGGGTCAAAGACTTCGATGATGCCAGCCAACAGTTTCTCATTCTCTTTGGTGATGTCTCGCCGCCCTATTCCCAAGCGCCGGAAGCTGATGAGCCCTTTGTACTTGAGGAAGAGCGAAAGACGCGCGTTGCGACAATAAACGCGCGCTTGGGGCAGCAGAAATTTCGTTTTCAGGTGTTAGCCCAGTACGGACCGAAATGCGCAGTTTGCGATATCTGCCACCCCATGTTGCTCAAAGCCGCACACATCCGCGGCAAACGGGATCGTGGAAGTGATGATTGGCGTAACGGAATACCTCTTTGTGCGACCCATCATGACGCATTCGATGCTCACCTCTTTGGCATCGATCCTGTGGACGGCAGGCTTGTTTGTCGCTCAGGCATTGTGGGTGGCCAAATTGGATTGCGCGGGCCATTCGTTGCGACCCTAAAGGCAAACCCCCATACTGAGGCCTTGACCTGGCGGTGGGAGGCTACAAAGAAAACTTGGCAGACTGGCGCAGGAAGAAATCTGCATCTCCTGAATAAGCGGTGCAAGGAGCCCAGGGACAAATCGGGTCCCAAGTAGCTAGCAGAACAAAGCTACTGGAACGTGGGAATGTGCCCAGCGGGACGTTTTGGGGCGGCCAAAAAGTCTCGCGAACGCAGGCAGTACCAGACTTCGTTGGATGAGTGCGGTGCGCACCCTCACTTGTCGCTGGGTGGTGTCTTCCTGGCCTGGACGGCTGGAAGTTCCTCGAACTTTGTCGTAACGGACGAGATGTGAGCCTCGGGAGCCCTCCGCCGCTCCAGATCACGCGCCAAAATCGTGCTTGCTATCGTTTTGGCTTTGTCTCTCGCGCTTACATAACTCGCGAGTCCAGATTGTTCCTTTGCTTTCTGCACCTGAGCAACCGTGAACAAGTGCACGGAACCCGCGTCACCACAATCAATCACCCTTGCCGGATAGCCAAAGTCTAGATCAGCAGCCTCGTCAACGAACGCAAGTTGGAGTTTCGCTTCGAAAAAGCCATTCAGATCCAATTTGCTTTTCTCTTCCGCTGAAGCGAGTGGCGGCTGCCGCCCCACCAGTTCACGCGCCTCTGCGATCAACGCATCAACGTCAGGAGCACGATCAAGAGCGAACGCCCTGGCCTCCGTTTCATCAAGCAAGTCAGGAAATGCGACGCGGGCGCGTTCACGTGCTTCGTTCAGAATGGCCCGTCTTGTTTCCATTTCCGGCGTTGGGCATCAACCTTCGCCTGCTCCTCGATGCTGACTTTACGTCGCCGTTCCGCCTCCCGCTGCGCGGTAACCCGTCGCTCATCATCACGAAAAATCCAAACCACGGCCAAGAAAAGAGCGACGACGATGACAACGGTCCACATCCGTTCCCCCGCTTCTGAAGAAGATTCAGTGCTTAAATGTAGAACGACGGCGTCGCCATGAGCAACCACTCGATGTGACGTGGTGCGTGGATCCATCACTCCTCTCGCCGCTCACCAGGCGCAGAGCTGACCGTCAGGTCTCTTGGGTTGCCGTTCCGAAAAGCCAAACCAATCTGCGACCCGAAGACGCTTTATCTTCGGGAAGTTCCTGAGGGCTTTTGCGCCATTCCCATTGTAAACATTTCGGAATGCCTTGGCGTCACGCGGACCTTTCCAGCCGTTAAGGGCGAACTGACGGCGATGGGATTGCTTTGGAAGCAGATGAGGCCGCGCGTCGAATTTTGATCCGGACCGACGAGGGGTGCGCAAGTTCAATGTCGGATTCTTGGGTCTGGTCCAGACGTGTTGTCGAAGGTATCTCGATATGTAACGGTATTTTCGAGATGAAGCTTGTCCGAAGTCAGCCGGTTCTCTCATCTTGCGCAAGCTCGCGTAGCAGCCAGCGCAATTCACTCTCCGCCTGACTGACAACCTCCGTATAAGTTAGCATTAGGATGGTACCGCTCTCGTGAACCTGCGGCATTTCCCTGATACGCTTGCCACCGATGACGATGATGTCAATCGGACTGACGTAGGAGATGAGCAGGCCCCGATAGTCTTCCGCTTGGGCCTTGTCGCCCCAGTTCAGGGTCTCAGAGGGACGCTTGAATTCGATTAGCAGGTGGCGTTCCTTGTACCTGTTGAGCAGCAGCAAATCCGGTCGCTTACGGCCGTCTTCCTTTGAAGACAATCGTGCAGCTAGGGCCTTGGGTATGATTTTCCGCAGCGCCTCGTTGCTGGAGAGCAGAGCGTATTCGTATCCGAAGACCCAAAGATTCTGCTCAATCACGGAGTGCATACTGGCTTCAATTGTGGCGTCATCGCTGACCAGCGCCCTCATCGCATCGAGTGAGCTGAGGCGGGCCTTGGCGCTTCGTCCAACAAACGCAAGATCGACGAGGCCGAACGAGGTAAGTGCAGAGGCCACAGCCGCGACATCACCAGGTTTTGCATCGATCAGCGCCTTGGTAACGGTCCAGTATTCATCCTGCTCCAGGCCCGTGAGCATGAATTCAATGGCTTCCTCCGCACGCTCGTCATTTCCGAAATGCATGTTTACGATGCGAAGCATCTGCTGTTTCGCATACTCCCTCTTGTTCTCAGGCAATTCCCGCATTCTCGCCCAGTACTTCTTCATAAAGCGGGCGTGTGCTGCAGACATCTCCTGCTGATAGACGCTCTTCAGCTGCTGCTTGAGCAAGGCTGCAGCCGCCTCGAAGACTGATTGAACGCGGCGCTCGCTTTCATTGAGGTCAGTCCAGCCAGACCGGGCGGCTTCATCTTCGAGCTCATCTGCATGAAGTACACCTGAGCACATGCTGCAAGAGCCGCGGTGGTACAGTTTCGTCCTGCTCAAGATTAAAGAACCTCGGACCACCGACGATCTTGCCCTTCACTTTCACGACGATGCCCTGCATTGCCTTCGGCAGTTTCTTGTCCGAGACAACAAACTCAGCCCGCACATCGGCTACGTCGCCAACCGGAAGGGCCTGAACGGCTTTGTGGCCCGCGACCTGAAGGTGATCGAGCCTATTGCCGTTGACCTTGATCGCAAAGCGCTCTTCACGCGCGTAGTCAGGCGCGAGCGCGTGGCGAAGGGATTCAGGCGTCGGAAAATTGAGGCTCTGTGCGAGATGCGAAAGCGTGATCTGGTTCCCGTCTCATCAAGCCCGCAGGATGTAGTTTCAATTGGGACTTCAATGCGGACGATGTCGCCGGGCGTTTCTTCAAGAGTCTTCCTATCGATACGGAACCTGGAGATCGTTCCCTTTTGTTTCGTCTCGATGTCCATTACTTCGGCAACGATGATGCCAGCGAACTTGCCCACACCTTTGCGCCCTTTGACCTCGCGGCTGAGCGGCGGCGGCGTGCGTGCGCCGCGGTCTTTTCGTCGGTCCCGTGCAATGCGCAAATAGTCCTCGCGGACCTGCTTTTCCGTCATACCCTCCCCGTTATCCGAGATGATGATTTTTGCATCAGGAGCCATGGCGGCCGGGAGGTGCACCTCGACGGTGAGTGCGTTTGCATCCCACGCGTTGTCCACAAGCTCCTTTAGGGCTAGCTCAACTGTACGGTAGCTTTCGCCCAGGAGCACAGCCAATCGCGGGCTCACACCGAAATGGGCCATGTTGCGCGGCATTAAAACTCTCCATTTCTCAGGCGCACGGGCATTGTGCAACATAGATAGCGACTGTCCGTGAAATTGCCTCGTGGAGACATACTAGTCCACCGCTTGAGCAACTCCACACAAGCTTCTTTCCGCGCGAACACTGCGCTGTGCCCTGATCACCAAGTTCATTGCTGAATCCGGGAGGCCTCTACCAAAGCAAGGCCCGCTCCATTCAGTACACTAGCGCGAGGACGCGTTTTGAAGCTGCCCGGGCTGACGATGATGCCACTAAGTCGTTGCTGGAAGTGACCAGGACTATCTTCCAGAAGCGTGTCTTTCCTTAACCCAGGAGTTCATGGCATTTGCGAGCCTCGCGCCGCCAATGGCAGATGGTTCGATCGGGTTGGCGTAGTCGGTGTGATCGATGAAGAGCGTGCGCAGCTCCAGAATATTGAACGACCTGCAATACGCCTCTTGCTGGATCACGTCGTTGAAGATTGAGATCGCGCTTTCGGCGGCCTGCTGGTAAGTCGCATCCATGCCATGGCCATCGAAACACGGATTGTAGACGGTCAGCACCATAACCGGTGCCCGCAAAATCGCGAGACGATCAAGGAGTGAAGAATACCTCTGACGAAACTCCGCGGATCGCGCATAGCCTAACCAGAACGTCCTTTGCTGTCGTTGCGGTTTCAGCTTCAAGCAAGTCAATGTGCTGGAGCGCATCATTGCCCCCGGCGCTCAAGATGATGCAATCAGTGCTTGCGAGGTCCATTAGCTGCGAGTTCAACACATCGTCGCACACCGCACCGTCCAGCGCCCGCTTGATGACGGGTAACAGCGCCCCCAGCTGCCGGGTTCACCCGGACGCACATAGGCGCCATTGTCAATAATGGAGTCGCCCAGCAATATGATACGTCTTTTCGCCATGCTTCACTTACTCTGGTACTTGGGCGGCTAATGCATTTCGGCGTCAATTTCCTTTTCGTGCTCCAGCAGCAGCGCTGCCATAGCAAATGCAACCGTGTTTAGGTCTATCGCGGCTTCGCGCTCAGTCCCATCCTGCGCGACCCTCAAAGACATCCCACGAATCGTTTGCGTAATGTAGAATGTGTGCCCGTCGCACTTGAATTCACCGAGATAGCCCGTGATTACGGTTGGTACCATGCGACGGTCACGGAGATCGATATTCAGTACAAGTTCAACTTTCATTCCAGACCGTCTTCTCCTCTTGCCAAGACCTGGTCAACTCAGCTGACTTTGGTACTCATCACGCGTTAGTCCTCGCCCTTGAGATGTGCTTTGGATAAAGTGTCCGCGTCATGAATATTCTCAGAGTCCGATTGTCGCAGAAGTGCGCGCCAAGAATAAATCTTTTTCCAGGTTGGCTGGAAAGATGGGGAATTAGAACATCTTCGCTTCCCCCCTTGTGATAGAACACTTGCTAGAAACCAACGAAGATTAAAATCGCGAGTTTGAAGTGCACAGGATGTCTGGGGTTGGTCGCGCGTTTGCTAGTGGTGGTTTTATCGCGGGCGTTTTTGCAGTACTCTCCATTCTTACGAAGGCTGGTGGCGGACTTGAAGCTTTCAAAGAGTTTCATCAGGCATTCGAAAGTTATGCTCGATATATACGGGCGCCCGTGGGACGCGCGCTTGGTCTTGAATCAATCCCTATCGGAATGTATGTGTTGGACGCGCTGATCTTATGGATTGGACTTTTTCTTGCCATCAATGCATTTGTTCAGAGATATGACGGGCTTTTTCTATGGGGACACATTGGTCGTGGTTATTGCTACAGGCAGAAGCAAACGGCCCTATCTCAAGCTCGATGCATAATTCCAAAATTGGTCTTTGCCTTTCTGGCCACACCCTGGGTATGTGTCGTGGCAGTCTGGGCAAGCATCGTTAGGGGACAGTCTGCTGTGACTATGGCCTATATGACCGTTGAGCCAACGCCTGTAGCGCGCTATCTTTCTACTTTGTTTGGTATTCCGGCCGCCATTCTTGCTATCGCGTCGTTATTTTTCTGATGCAGATTTCAAGCGTTTCGCAGCGGCCATGACTTTTGTCTCTGACACCCCGGAGATTAGGGTGGTCAGCCACACCTCCAATGGACTTGTGGAGTGAGTGGGGATGAGGTCCTGCTGCACACCCCTCGAAATAAGGGCGTTCGATAGTTTCGTTTTTGCCTCATCGTCACCAAGACTAAGACGCTCTCGCAGTTGGTGGGCTATTCTTGTCACAGGTCTGTCGTCCAATGGCTGACTGGACTTCCCAGGACGAGTTCGTCCCGCCCTTGGAGGTCTTTTTGCTAAACCATCCAAGAGCCTTTCATAGTCAGCACGGGATAGCGTACTAATGTCCTGCCATAGGGCCACCAAAGACGCTCTGGAGTGTTTTCCGGATAGATCCAATAAAATCGTTTTGGTTTTTGCTTTCATGCTCAAAGGCCTCCGCGAATGCTAGCCATAGCGCACGTGCCACAGACTCAAAGTCATCTTTAACCTTCTTGAGGTTGCTTTTATTGATTGCGCGGACCCTCTGGTCAATAACGAATCCCGTACCTCTCCTTATTAATCGATTATCAAGGAATTCTTGACTCATGAATTCGACTTAAAGTTACGCATTCCTCCAAATGGGGAAACTTATCTTTGATCAGCTGTTCATCTGCTTCCTGTTGTCTCTTTTCGCGATCGTCATAAGCGCGCTTTATTTTGTTTGGAATTATTTGAATGCGCCTCGGATTGGTTAGCCATTCGTATCTCCCGCTCATTTCTCTTCTAATTAAATCAATTCCTCTCAATGAGAACGAAGTCAAACGTAATTGGTGCGACCAGAAAATCAGACACCTCAAGGGCCTGAAGCGTCAAGAACGTTGCGCTTGGGTTCGTGTCGAAGACGATCAGATCATATTCCAGCTTCGCCTGTTGCATAAAGTAGCCGAAACTCTTTTCGGCCTGCCTTTGTCGAGATGGCGGGGCGAGGATAAACGAAAAGGTTTCAAATGATCCTGGAATTATATCGATGCGTGTTGCGTTGTGCGGATTGCGGTATATCGTTGTCTTGAATTGGCTTGGGCCCTCTTGGGCGCGAAACGAGGAGTTGAACGCGTGGTAGAGGTTGTAGGCACTTGTTTCCATCTGCTCGGGGGTAAGGAACACCTGGGTTAGATTGCATTGCCCATCCGCGTCAATTAGAAGGATCTTCGTTTCCTGGCCATTTTGCTTCCTGGGCGCCAGATCTGCCATTGCCCGCGTGACGTTGGCTGCGAGTGTAGTTTTTCCAACTCCCCCCTTCATTGTCAAATAGACGAGCGTATGCGCTCCCTGAGCCATCCTTTCCCCCCAGACGCTAGACTAATTCGTAAAGTGTTCCTGAGATTAAGGACCACGCTTTGGGTGAATCCCCTCAAGACCAATGCCGTATTCCATCACCAATGTTCGCCCATCGTCGTTGTGACGTGACGCCGCGTTCTGGTGGCTGCTGGCTTGCCATTGAGGGTATGGGATCGGACTGTCGCTTGTGTGGATTAAGTGATTTTCGTTTTCTTACAAACAAGCGTGTCATGAATGGAGCAACGGGGGCGGGGGTAATAAAACTGTCCAAGGCACTGCGGGGGGCGAAGGACGAGCACCTCAAGACTTGTCTTTAACAGCTCCCGAGCTTCCAAGCGTGCGGCTAAATTCTCGCAGCAACGAGTGCAGTCCTGGATCGCCCAGGTATAGTTCGTTCACCTTGAGGGCACCGAGAGCATTGGGTATTTGCCTGACCAAGGCCAGGGCCCGGTCCTCCAAATTCGATGTGCTGATCTGCCTACGCTGGGTCTCGTCATCGATGACCGCTAGTGCTGCCGTATGGCGATGACGCTCTGTCGCCAAGATCGCTTGCACTTTATGAAGCTCTTCCTCACGTGCTACCAGCTCACGCTGGTGATCCAGGCGGGTGGCCTGCAGATGCGCATCAACAGAGATCTTGAGCGTCTCAGCCTCACTCCTTCGCTCCAATTCTCGCCGCGCAAATTCTTGCTCTTGGAGCGCGATTTGCTCTTTCTGCGCCAAGCGCTTCTCAGCAAGCCGCTGCTCGGTTTCCATAGCGCTAGCTTCGCTTTCCAGCCGCATCTTGTCTCGAAACGGCGCCTGCATTTGCTTGAACAGTTGCTCCGAAAGGACTTTAACGTTGCGGATTTCAACGGTCTCAATCAACAAACCCCATTGGCCAGCCATGTAAGAAAGTTCTTTCTTTAATTGGAGGATGATGCTGCCGCGTTTCCGAAGCACCTCCTCTATGGTCATGTTCGAAACCTGGTGCCGGATGGCAGATTCCACGACATTGCGAAGACTTTCACCGATGGATGCAAGCGCCGAAGTGCTGTTGGAGAAATCAAAATTTGAGCTGGCCTTTTGTGGATCCTCTATCTTCCACACCGCGAACCCTGCGACTTCCACACCCTGGTTTTCTGAGGTGATCTGATCCGCGGCAAAATTGAGGCTCTGGGCTGAGGAGGGGATCAGATAGTAGCGATCTATCAGGGGTAGGCACACGAAGCTGATGCCTAGTCCCATCTTGCGAGTGCGACCGCGGCGGCGGTGGATGGCGAATTCTGATGGCCCAGCGACAACATATCCAAATCGCCTTGTGCCTGTCATGTGAGGTCCCCCCAACGCACCAGTTGTCACGCTCCACTTATCCTAACCGTCTGCCAACGCCCTTTCGTCACTTTCATCCCGAGCGTTGGAGCTTTGGTAGCTGGTGAGCCACAGCGGTGGGTAAAAATCAGTCGTTCGCGCATTGCCATCCGCAACCCAGCTTCCTATTCTTTGGCAAAATTGGCGCTGGGAGGCCATATGCGCGCCCAGGTCCTCGCACCACCGTGGGCGCACGCATCCCAGGAAGGGAGTTCCGGCCGCCAGGAAGGGCGCCCTTCGCTTTTGCGGTCCGGACAGTTCATCTAAATGGCAAGTCGCTCGTTCACCAAGCCCAGGGGTCGTCGCTCCGCGCCAATTCCAATCCCACCCAGCGTGACCAAGTGGCGATCCGTTGGGCGAACGCGTTCCACGAGGCCCGCACCTGGCGTCTGGCCAATGCTCCTTTTGGCCGATCCATCGCCCCTACGTTTGGCCTGCCCTCCATCTACAACTCACCCACTGGCAAACTCCGTTAGTCCTGCAACCCTACGTGGGGGGTGAGGACGCGACGGATAGGAGTGTCAGCTTCCCTACTGATCGGGTGATTTAGGCTCGCGCATCGCGAATGGGCTCCGCTCTGCTAGCAGGCCAAGATGACTTGTCCCGCGGCATCGAGCACTTGCCGCCGCCCATTCCTTAAGGCTTAGTGCAGGGCCGTGGTGCTGAACTGGGCTACGTGAAGGCGGTCGGGATTGGGCGGCAATGGCGCGCCACATCGTAATTCAGTTTGACTTTGGCCTCGGCCACAAACCCGACATCCATCGTATTCGAAACTTCAATGATGCCCTCTATTATCTAGCTCGGAACGATGAGTGGATGTCCTTCTCGCTAGATCAGCTCGACAAGCTCACCGGGCAGCGTATTACGGTGAAGTCAGCACGCAGAGTACGTCGAGTGATGGCCAAGATCGAACGCCTCATTGATGAGCATGGTTTTGCTGGGATAGCTCGTCCCTCTGTGGATATTTCGTCGCGCTGACTCGAAATGGCGGCTGTACGAAGTGCTGCAGGCAGAGCGCGTATGCGAGGCTTTCGCGACACGGCAACAAGGGCTTGACCGGTACGCATGGAAGATCTGGTTGCTCAGTGCCACTTGTGTTCCTCGTCGTCCATTGTTCATGGTGGAGGGATCAATGCGCGGCTACAGCGGAGTCAAACGAAGCCTGTCAGCCTCGTGAGGTCAAAAAATTGGAACGGCGGAAGAACCTGTCGTTGGTACGACGTCGCAAGTTTACCGAAGCTCGTGAGTTGGCATAACGGATAGTGAAGCGTCTTGCGCCCGATCGCAGCGGCGGGGTCAGAGTTTGAGATTGGCCTTGGGCGTGCGATCACGCTGCCTCTTGATGATAATAGCGCAGGAGCCCACCCAATCGCTGGCGGCATTGCACGGCGCCCTTGCGGTGAACGTCTGTTTCGCGAGGGAAGAGCAGGACATTGCCAGATATTCATTCCGCAGCAGCAGCTCCTGGTCCCAGGATACGTGCCCACTCCATGAGCTCCCCCATTTGCCCGGCGGTTCGCAATCGGCGCCATTGATCGCCGCAAAAAAACGTAGCGGACAACGCGTGGCGAGACCATGCCGATTGAGATAACTGCCAACTTTCCTGCAGTTCTAATTTTTTTGGCCATACGGGAGCTTCGTAGGCGCCAGATACGGTGGCCTCGGTCCAGATTGCGCGTCGGAGGTATTGTAGCTTGCTGAGACTGGATGCTTGAGTCGGAATGATCAGTAATAAATGGGCCAGTTTGGCGGGCTCAGCACCCAGAGTGGCTCCGCCAAAGCATTGACCTACATGTAGCCAATAGTCCAACGCCGGTCGGGCGCGCTCTGATGGAGGGCTCCCCCAGCGTCTCGCCCACGATCGATCTCATGCCCGTAACCGCTTATGTACTAAAATGATTTGACCCTCATTCATGCGCCTGCCGTAATCCCAGGTTCTCATCTTGTGAGCGGGGGGTACCGTAAATCCCCAACGAAGATAGCGATCCAGGTTGGACGAGCGTGCGTACATGAAACAGTATTTCCAGGGCGCTGGCCACAAACTCATCGCGTAGTTAGACATCCTGAACCCAACGCCGCTGGACCGGAACTCAGGCAGAACATAAATCCCCCGCACCCGAACGGCTTCATCCGAGATATTATAAATGGACGTCCACCCAACTTGCTCGCCCTCGTATTCTGCTGCGATCGGAAACAAGACGATGCGCCGAAAAACCTCCTTGCCGCAATACTGCATCTGGCCGTAGCCGTTGATGATTGGAGGAATAAATCCGTACGATCCATCCATCAGCCATAGTGTGGCAATCATCCGGCGCCATTCATCGAATGGAATGATCTTAAAAATGAGCTTGTCAAGCATAGACGTGTCCGTACAACTGGCGGTTCTTGCCGATATCAAAGTCGTACTCAAGTCGCAGTTTTTCGAGAACGCGATGGAGCGGCAGGCAATGCATGGTGTTGCATCCCGGGCCAAGCCTTTGCAGGTATCTTCGCAGGCGCCGCATGCGCCGACTGAGTTCTGGATCATTGCGTGCTCCCTCAGCTGAGCGCGCCATGGGCACACCGGGATAGGTGGCGCTGAACAAAGCAAACGCATTCCAATGGGCTGATCCCGGATCCAATGTGGGAGGAATGCTTGATGCCTTGCGAATGCGCTCACGCCAGACGGCTGAGTCCAGATGCGCGGAGATAAGTTCAGGCGACCAGAACAGCAGTAGGGGGATACCTTTCTTCCGTCTAACCAATAACCAACGGCTAATTGCTGTCGCCTGCTCATACTCGACCACATCCCACACCGGTGGACCAACGATTTTGTTCTCTATTGCGTCGAAGTTCTGATTCCTCACCTGAAGCCGCGCATTACAGTATATATGCGGAACGCTCGAGACCTCGCCGTGGTAAGCTTCCAAGGCCATCCAGGGATCTGTACATCCGGCAGCGCGAGAGAACAACTCGGCGAACTCTATAAATTCCTGCCACGTCATTTTCGCGCGCGCGCCTTGCGGCTCTATAGGGTCGAGTGGCGGCACGCCACACCCCTCGATCTCGACCGTAATCGAACTCAATTGGGACGCGCATTTCTCTTGCAGTACAGATAATGACTTTGCTGATAGCGCTGCCGGAGTTGGTTAC
The DNA here is from genome assembly GCA_963775835.1 of uncultured Alphaproteobacteria bacterium. Taxonomy (GTDB): domain Bacteria; phylum Pseudomonadota; class Alphaproteobacteria; order Rhizobiales; family Hyphomicrobiaceae; genus AWTP1-13. Next base: position 254,484 of record CAVZKV010000016.1, read on the forward strand.
GCTCAGCGGCCCGTGCGTTTCATGAGCTTCGGATAAGGCTCGTCGCAACTCCGAGATGAAGCCGCCGTGGGCCCTGGTAGCGCGCCCGTAGTCGACCCAGTACAACGCCGAACTTGAGGTCCTAGCATTGAACTCGGCCCCATCGAAGCCGAACCGAAAATGGTTAGCTTTGGTCAGTTCGTAGGTGAGCGCTGGGATCGGCTCCCAACGTGTACTTTCTGTCACTCGGTTATTGCTCCCGAGGATGCCAAATTCTGCAATCTTCTGATCAATGAAGGTCTTGGTGGACATCATGGGTCAAGCTCGCAACAAGGTCTTGATAGGGGGTCCTTACTATTCCATTGTAGGCGCCATAGCGTCGCTCGAGCTCTGGGCGCAGGGCATCATCGAGATGCATGACGTTCTCGAACCCATGGTACTTCGGCCGGGGCTCAAGCAAGAAGTACCTGCGGTAGATGACCGGCTTCAGGTTCATAGTATCGGTTTCACCTGGCACGCTGTTAGTGCAGAGCTTGACGATTGTCGGGTCGAGAAGGAACGCCAACATCACTTCCGGTGTATACTGAAAGAAGCCGGCGCATCCTGGACGATTGCGGACAATGAGATGGCGGTACCAGGACGCGATACGTTCCTTCTCAAGCATCTCCCAGACACTTGGTTCGGACACGCTTCTGACTAGGTAGCACTCAGCGCTGCCCAGAATGGGATAACCGTCGATCTGGTCCATCGCCCACATCGTGTGGAGTAGCTGCGGTTGGATGCATTTGGTGCGGTCCGCGAACTCAAGAGCCTGACCCCACTCGAAGAAACGCTCGATATCCAGGTGCAAGAGACGGTAAGGTATCTGATAAGTCTCGCAGAACTTCACCGCGTAGCGGACGTCCTGGCGGTTGAGGTCGTTGCTGAAGCAGGTGATCGCGGCTTTGAAAGCAATGTTAGCGAACAGAAAGGACTGCAGTACAACCTCGCTATCGATCCCGCCTGAAAAGAGAACCCACAGATCCAAGTTCGTCGCGTCGCGAATAAGGCGCGCTGTTTTAATGCACTCCGCTCGCCAATCCTCTACGCAACGCTGACAACTGCCATAGCGACCGTCCAAACGTCCTCATCGGTCCTCCGCTCCAGGAACCAGCAATGGTTGTACCCAAACTTGAAGTGGTTTCTGTGGGTCAACTCAAGGATCGGCGACCGTTCGCTGACCATTGAGCCCGATTGTGGCAGTTGCGCAGACATGACAGTGGTTATCCGAAGCCAAGAGGGATAGATAGGACGCTTAATTAAGTTTCCGTCGTGCTAGGCGTAGGTGCCGGCTCAGCACGCCTTCGGCCGCGATGTCGAATGGATGCATTCGTCCGAAATAGATGTTCGGGGTCCAAGCATCGGTCTGCGCGTCGTAGTCGAACCAAGGTGAAAACCCGAGGACCAGGTGAATGCGTAAGGTCTTGGTGCGTCCGCGCGCAAACACGCGATGGGGCTCGTTGGTGTCCCACGTGTAGGCCTTGCCCACTTCGAGGTGATAGGGTTCCTCTCGCTCCATTTGGAAGACATAGTGTTCGTCAGTCTGGAGAGGAATGTTGATGCGGAGATTTTCGAAGACCGGCTCGTCTCGGTGCCAGCCCTCCTTTTCCTGATACGTCTTGTCTTCAGGATTCACGTTCTCGCCTGGTATGATGCCGACCCGGCTGCGCACAAGTGGGCGTGTAAAGGAGTCCAGGAATTCTCCCAAGTACCCAGCCTTGGAGGCTGGCGTCCTTATCCTGAACCCGTAACTGTCGAAATACGAGTGTTTCAGATGCTCATGCGTTTGTGTGGAACTCCAAAAGAATTCAGATCTGGCGTTCTTCGGAGTTCCAATCGAGCCGATGTGCGGGTTTAGATCGTCCTGATGCTCGGGATTATAGGTCAGGAGAATCCACCGTATGTCTTGCTCTCGCCGTCCTTATGCCGCCAGCCGCTGAAACCATGTTCAGCCACAATATCAAGCACGGACCGTTTCAGTTTTTGTACATCGACGCCCACGAGTTCCAGCTCAATCTTGCGCGTGTCTCGAAATCCTTGGATGTACGGCCGTGCGTGCTCTGTCATACCGGGTGTTCTTCCGCATATACGAGAAGATCGTGTCCGTCGGCGGAACGTCTTTGACGCGAAACGTGGTCACCGCAAACCTCCTGGCTTTGTTCTCTCCGAAACGCGAAGATTTCGTTGATGTAGGTAGGGACGAAGATGCGGGTGCCGTCGGGAGTTGCGGCCACGGCATTGGTCACCGCATCAGGCACAACCAGCTTGGCCCGTGTCTCGAGCGACACGGGGTCGAGCTCACGCACCACCCCACCGGCGGTGCCAAATACAACTGCGCCGTCTATGAGGCGCGGGGAGGAGTAAATGCGCGCGCCGCAGTCGATCTTCTTGACCAGTGTCATCTGGTCGAGATCGATCACAAAAAGATGCCGATCGCCCGAGCCGCAGAAGAGGCGATTGCCGGTAATCAGCGGCGTCGTGTAGCAGATATCGTCGGTGGCAAACTCACCAAGCTTACGACCGTCGCGCGCGTCAAGCACATAGATCGAGCGATTAAAGGAGGCAAAGGCAACAAGGCTGCGTGCCTCATCGATGGCTGGTGCATACTTCACCGAGCCACAGGCTTTGAACGTCCAGACGGCCTCACCCGTTCTGGCCCTGAGGGCGCGCACGTCGTGATCGTTGGTGCCGAACACTACGAAATCACCGCCCTTCCAGTACCCGCCTGAGCCGTGCTGGTAGGCCTCGAGCCAGTGCTCCCACACCTTCTCGCCGTTCTGCAAGCGCAGCGCGGCGAAGCTGCCCCTGGCGCGCGGGCGCTCGTATTCGAGCCCAATGTAGAGTAGGCCGTGCTCGGGCACGATCAGCGGTGAGGAGCCCACCCATTCGCACAGCGGTCGCCGCCACACCAATGTTCCAGTCGTGGCATCGAGGCAGTAGACGCTGCCGTTGTAGGCCCCGAAGTAGAGGCGTCCAGCGTGATGTGCAGCTGAGGACCATACCCCCTTGCGCCCGGTGTTCTTGCACTGGTACTTCCAGACCTCTCCGCCGGTGGTAATGTCGAGCGCCCGCATCGATCCCCCGTCGGTGCCGAAGAATAGGCGCTCGCCGACCAGCAGCGGAGCCGACTTCGGCACCACGTGGTAGGGCCGCCCGCCTTTCGCCTTATACTCCCACAGCTTGCTGTACTGGTTCTGGGGCACTGCCGCGGCCGGCTTACTCAGCGACAGCCCGAAGTCGGCGAGCGTGAACAGCGACTCCACCTCAATGCCATGGTGCTGGCGCCAAGCGAGGCCCTCCTCGGACTGGTAATCGATCACCACCAGCATGCGCTCAACTCTTGCTCCGGCCTGCTCCAGGGTCACGCGCGCCTTCTCCGCGCTCGTCCCACTGTTGAGGATGTCATCGATGATCACCACGGGATCGCCGGACAGCATTCCCTCAATCGCGCAGCCGAGCCCCCACGGCTTGCGCTCCTTGCGGACGATGAGGCCCGACAGAGCCACGCCACGGCTGCGGCCCTCCATCAGCACAGCGGTCAGCAGCGGGATGGCCGCCGTCTCCATCCCGGCCAATTGCACAGCTCCGTTCGTTCCCAGCCGCTTCAGCATTGACGAGCCGAGTTCCAACAAAACCTCCGGAACCAGGAACGCCCGTCGAAGATCAATCAGCCAACCCTGTCGAAGGCCACTCGGCGACACTATCTCCCCACTGCTCGAACGGATGATGCAGTGGGAGGAGATCAATGTACTGAAGCTAGTCCTCAAGGCTTCTGTCCGAGGCTCGTTCGCGGCCTCTCCACAAGCAAGACCTATTGGGGCGTTCATGGCTGGTTATGCTGCTCCTAAAGGAACGTCACCAAATACTGCGGCGCATTGCAGATCGGGACTTGATGTTCCGCCATGTCAGTGGCAATGACCCGGCTCCGGCCGAGAACTTACGGGGTAACCTTACCGTTAATTCTCCAGAGCTAACAACCTCAGAAATACTGCGACGCTTTCACTCCTCCCCATCGATGAGATTTCATCCCAAACCCATACAATGATATATCTTCGAAATTACGAGCGCCGGTAGTTTTGACCCGACGAGTAATCCTTCCAGATGCTCTACCGGAACACCAGGTGATCCGAGCAGCGCCTCTTGCGAGTGAGGGCTTCTTGACCAGCGACAGGTTTTCGATTGTCACCGTTCCAAAGAGATATTCGCCATAGGCCGACATAGGTGCTTTACCAATATTTACTCATTGCGCTCTGGATACTCCATGGTGATGGAGAAAACTGCAGCGTTAGGCTCCATCGCGTACCTGTTTTGTCATACTACGTGGGCACGTAAAGGTCGGCCTCTAAGGCTTCCGCCGACATAGCTCGTCAATATTTTTGGCTAGCAGTAACAGCACAACTGAACTCGCGTGCTAGAAATGTCACCAATTTTTCTGTTACCGTTGAGAAGACTTGAATTATCACCCAGCTTTAAAACGACCCGTTGATCGCAAGTGTGTTTGCCAACTCCGGCAAACTCGGTGGCATCGAGCAGCACGACGCCAAGCTTGACGAGGGCTGCCTCTAACCACATCAGTAATTTTTGTTCTCACAGTGACCTTTTCAAATCTACGTCCGGCAGTAGAATACGGTCGCGCAACACTCTCTGCGCTTACCCGCACCATGTAGTCTGTTACCGAGGGCGGTGCTTATCAGAGTTCTGGTTGACTTATCTGTGCAGTTGGAAAATCCCTAACGGTGAGAATCCGATAACGAACTTCCCATGACAATTCACAAGTGAGTGAAGGACCGCTGGCGAGTGAACGGATTTGCATGACGGCGGGAATAACGCTACGGGGTCCATAGTTATTAATGTGCCATGTGCCATACCTAGGGTCACACGATCCGAACTATGCATGGCGGGCGTCGACGGTCTCGTTTTACCCGCACCAGAGACAGCGACGCCCTTTTTTTGCGCTTTGCAACTTCATTGAATTTCTGAGCTTTGGGGGTGATCCGCTGTAAGCAGACGATCCCAGTTTAACGTGAGAATTTCGTGAGGCTCCGTCGAAAGCCACGTGCTGCGCGAGCGACAGGCTTTTACATGTTTGGCCAGTGTTCTTCCCACCCTTGACAGCGATTTTGAGGTGTTTACCGGAAGAACAGGTCTAGACTGCGTGTTTCAAGAGGCGGCATGCGTGCGGCCCGGAAAGCCTCTTCCACGTGCGATAACTTTCGCATCCCTGCGAGCGCCGTTCCCACACTGGCTGTACCTACTGCAAAGCGCAGCATGGCAGCTTGCGGGGATAAGTCCGGAGCCAACACGTGAAGCTTCTGAAGCAGACTATCTGGCAATCGTTTACCCTGGCCCAGTGTGGCACTGGTAAAACAGTAGAGGCCCAGTTTTTGGGCAGCCGCAAGCGGAGGGAGCACTTCGCCGTTCAGCTGCTGGGACGCCTCGGTATGCGCCTGGTGTTCCAGAGCGCTGTAGGGCATTTGAACGCATCGAAAATGATGATCGGGACCGGCGACGGATTGGGCCACCTCAATTGTGCGGGCGAGAGAGAGATGCTTTTTGGCGGCGGGCGGCAGCCGAAGTCCATCCCAAGTGGCGAGCCCATAGCATCCGATCCGACCGGCTTCTACGGCTCGTTCCAGTGCAGTGAAGGTGTCTCGCAGGATTTCAAAGAACGCATCCTTGTTCATGGCTTCCAGAGCGTTCTCAGGATTGTGCAAATAATACACGTCAATGTGTTCAACACATAAATTGTTGAGACTTTGTTGAAGCGAATATTCAATAAATTTGGGCGCAATCGAATGCCGTCTGTTCGCCTCTGTGCTAGAGATCAGCTTCTTGTCAGCATAGAAACGTTTTACATACTCATCGTGTGTGAGGTTATTTGCAGCATCACTGGTTATGAAGCCGCCCTTCGTGCAAACAAGCAAGCCTGAGCGGTCGAAGCCGACTGACTGGAGTCTCTTCAGCGCGCGCCCGACGCATCGCTCTCCCTGCATTCTCCGGTAGTTGATCGCCGTGTCTATAACATTGATCCCGTGGCTCACCGCATGTACGATCGCGTTCACGTATGTTGCGTCTGTTTCTGGCCCCGTGTCCCCCATCCAGCTCCCGATACCGACCTTGCTTGTCATCGCCCGAATGGGCGTCGCGGTGAAATCGACCGCCACGGGTGCAAGAGCACTACGGCCTTGGGTGCGTGCGAAGGTCAATAGTTGGGTCACGGGCTGCGGCCGCCAAACAGACAGATTCTTGCCGTGTTGGCGGCGGACACGCTGGGCCAACCCTATCTCTCGGAGCCGGCGCTCGTACCAAGGCCGGGCCGACAAGCATGTTGCGGCATCGAGCAAGTCAGCGAGCCAGATCTCCGGTGGGGTCGGCGCCCAGCCCAAACGAGAAAGTTTCTCATTATCTACGACAGACCACACGGGGCCGCGACCATAGGGTGACGTGTAGTCCGATAACCCCGCATCTGCGAGTTGCGTAGCTGATGCATGCACGATATCAGGTGATTGTCCTGCGACAGCCGAGAGGGTACGAACAAGATGCTCCGACGTCCACACCTCGTCACCAGCCACATTGTAGGTTTGCCCAAGACTTGCGGGAGTCTGGAGAATAAGTGACACGGCATTCGCCAGGTCAGTAACCCAGATGACATTGAGGACGGCTTCGTCATCCTGCCGCAGCAAAATGGGCCCGCCATCAAGGATGCGGCATGGATAGAAGAGGCTACGTGACGGCTCGCCGATGCCGACCGGGTGACGAACGGGCGCGCACGACTGGTTATCGCGTCGTCCAGTCACAACGGCAAGTCGGATCACGGTCCAAGGAATGCCTGAGTTTCGAATTAGCAACTCGCAGCTGCGCTTTCCGCGCAGGTAGTGTTCGTTACCCTTGGTGCCAGCCTGATCAGACGGCGTCAACCTCCCATCTATTTCGGCGTACAACTGCGGGTCTGCTTTTCGATAGATGTCGACCGTGCTCGTGAGAAGGATGCGGTCCGTCCGTCCGCCCAGGGCGTCAAGGAGCTTTTGGAGCTGGTCGGCGTTATAGGCGACATTGTCAATGACGGTATCAAAGTGGCGCCCTACAAGAACCTTGCACAATTGGCTCGCATTGTTGCGGTCTACGGGAAGCCATTCAACATATGGTCGAAGCTCTTCTGATGGTCTGTGGAGCGCAATTACAGTCAGCTCATGCCCTTCCTGCAAGAGCCGCGATAGCATCTCGTAGCCAACGAAGAAGCCACCGCCGACAAATAGAATGTGCATTAGTCACCACACTCGATAAAAGCTTGGCGGAACGGAGGACTGATGAAGGCGTCCCAAAAGGCGGAAAGCGTGATCGCCGGTCCTATTCGGCTATTTAAATCGCGCCAGATGGACCACGAGTTCAACAATTCAAGCGCACGCACCAGCATTCGATGAGAGCCGGCGAGCGGTAACTCTCGGAACTGAGTATGTGACGGCAGACGAGCTGGGCGCAGGTAGCCGTACCAGATTTTGGCGTTGCCCAATGCGGGGGCCAGCGCCACGGCGGTCTCGTAGCTGCCTGCGAAATCAACAATAATATCAGGCGGCGAGTGCTGCCGCCGGGTGATCTGCTGGACGCAAGCTGCAATTTCAACAGTCGGGAACTCAAGATTCGCACGTGAAACTCGATCCACATTGCTAACAGTGCAGCCTCCGTCCTGGGCCAGCCAATGCAGCAATGCTGCCTCCACAGTGTCACCACAGATCCACAGCGTCTTGGAGCCTAGGTCATTGAAGGCTTCGAGAAGTGCCGCAAGAGGATAAGCAAGCAGGGCGAATCGAGAAATGCGCCGCTCGATGGCGACTAGTTGTTGTGCCGGTACGGAGACGAAGGCTCGACCATAGCCATCGCAGCCAGCGTGAGGCACTTGACTATCGCCCTCACGGCAGTGGGAACAATTTGCTGGGGCACATGACAGTCTGGGGAACAACGGAAGGGCTAAACTCCCAGGAGTCAATTCTGAATTCCCTGCTTCTATGACCTCCAAGAGTGCGCCGTGCCCAACGATACGTGGCCTCGGCGGAGAATGAATTTCATCACGCAGCAGTCGCAACTCCGAGCTTCCGAGTACAAACCGACGGGTTGCCAGCACAGGGGTGGGCAAATTTGGCATTCGCGCGGATTGTACTAAGGTTAGGCTGCCCGGATGTCCGGGCTGGCCCTTCAGCTCCCAGTGGCGCGGTGCGTTCTCGGCAACGGCGGAACTATCAGGAATTCTTTTCGCGTCGATCTCCACTTCGGCGAGCAACCGCCGTTCCGCGACTCGGTGCGCCGTGTCGGCGACCTTTGGAAACTCCTGCAACGAACGTGCAAGTTGCTTGAAAAACACAACATCGTCTGACGGCGCCCAGCCCAGATCAGACAGCAACGGAGATGCACGCATAAATGATGCGCTGAGATCCTCAGCGATCGGGAGTGGCAGCCCAGCGCTGCGCCACAAATCCTCAGGCACATATTTGAACGTTGCCGGTCTGTCGAGACCACCTCGCAGCATGGCGGCATGGCCGCGATACGTCAGCATGCTCCGGCCTATGACATTGAGTGTTGCTCCGAAGGCTGCTTCCTTTCCCGCGACGGCAACTACTGCACGGGCAAGGTCATCTACTCCCACGTGACGGTAATTCGTCGTCTTCCGGTCGGGTAAAATGATCGGGCCGCCATCAAGAATTCGATTCACGAACCACGCCGAGTAAGCCGCGGGGTTGTCACGACCTTCAATGAGTGCCGGCCGCAAGACGGTCCACATTTTGAGCCGGCGCATCGCGAGCCACAGCTCGCGCTCTACAGCCCTGGCGCGGGTCGCATCGGAGTTAGTATCTGCCGCCACGCGTGCGGAACAGGCATTGCATTCCTCAGGCCGCCATGGCCTTGGTCTAGGGATAGATGGGTAAACCTTATAGCTGGACACCAGAATTAAGTGCGCAACCGACCTTCCAAGTCTCTCGATCAGGATGGAGAGCGCCGTTGCGCTGGGCTGGAATGCCACTAGGATTGATTTATCAAAATCAGATTGCACTGCTTCTCCGGCATCATTCGGGTCAGTGAATAAGGATACTTGGTGCCCCACGGCACACAGCGTGCGTGCCAAAGCCGGCCCAAAGAAATAGTTCTCGCCCAGGTATATGAAGCGTTGAGCTCTTGATCGGGGTCGGGATTGCGTATTTCCATCTTGCCGATGAATCACTTCGATGTCTCTCGTCCGTCCTTTTATCGGTTCCAGGACCACCTCTCTCCGAAACGCGAAGATTTCGTTGATGTAGGTAGGGACGAAGATGCGGGTGCCGTCGGGAGTTGCGGCCACGGCATTGGTCACCGCATCAGGCACAACCAGCTTGGCCCGTGTCTCGAGCGACACGGGGTCGAGCTCACGCACCACCCCACCGGCGGTGCCAAATACAACTGCGCCGTCTATGAGGCGCGGGGAGGAGTAAATGCGCGCGCCGCAGTCGATCTTCTTGACCAGTGTCATCTGGTCGAGATCGATCACAAAAAGATGCCGATCGCCCGAGCCGCAGAAGAGGCGATTGCCGGTAATCAGCGGCGTCGTGTAGCAGATATCGTCGGTGGCAAACTCACCAAGCTTACGACCGTCGCGCGCGTCAAGCACATAGATCGAGCGATTAAAGGAGGCAAAGGCAACAAGGCTGCGTGCCTCATCGATGGCTGGTGCATACTTCACCGAGCCACAGGCTTTGAACGTCCAGACGGCCTCACCCGTTCTGGCCCTGAGGGCGCGCACGTCGTGATCGTTGGTGCCGAACACTACGAAATCACCGCCCTTCCAGTACCCGCCTGAGCCGTGCTGGTAGGCCTCGAGCCAGTGCTCCCACACCTTCTCGCCGTTCTGCAAGCGCAGCGCGGCGAAGCTGCCCCTGGCGCGCGGGCGCTCGTATTCGAGCCCAATGTAGAGTAGGCCGTGCTCGGGCACGATCAGCGGTGAGGAGCCCACCCATTCGCACAGCGGTCGCCGCCACACCAATGTTCCAGTCGTGGCATCGAGGCAGTAGACGCTGCCGTTGTAGGCCCCGAAGTAGAGGCGTCCAGCGTGATGTGCAGCTGAGGACCATACCCCCTTGCGCCCGGTGTTCTTGCACTGGTACTTCCAGACCTCTCCGCCGGTGGTAATGTCGAGCGCCCGCATCGATCCCCCGTCGGTGCCGAAGAATAGGCGCTCGCCGACCAGCAGCGGAGCCGACTTCGGCACCACGTGGTAGGGCCGCCCGCCTTTCGCCTTATACTCCCACAGCTTGCTGTACTGGTTCTGGGGCACTGCCGCGGCCGGCTTACTCAGCGACAGCCCGAAGTCGGCGAGCGTGAACAGCGACTCCACCTCAATGCCATGGTGCTGGCGCCAAGCGAGGCCCTCCTCGGACTGGTAATCGATCACCACCAGCATGCGCTCAACTCTTGCTCCGGCCTGCTCCAGGGTCACGCGCGCCTTCTCCGCGCTCGTCCCACTGTTGAGGATGTCATCGATGATCACCACGGGATCGCCGGACAGCATTCCCTCAATCGCGCAGCCGAGCCCCCACGGCTTGCGCTCCTTGCGGACGATGAGGCCCGACAGAGCCACGCCACGGCTGCGGCCCTCCATCAGCACAGCGGTCAGCAGCGGGATGGCCGCCGTCTCCATCCCGGCCAATTGCACAGCTCCGTTCGTTCCCAGCCGCTTCAGCATTGACGAGCCGAGTTCCAACAAAACCTCCGGAACCAGGAACGCCCGTCGAAGATCAATCAGCCAACCCTGTCGAAGGCCACTCGGCGACACTATCTCCCCACTGCTCGAACGGATGATGCAGTGGGATGAGATGAAGCTCCAGCTTGGAGCAACATTGGTCGAGTCCCTTTTTTCAGCTGCGCGAATATGCTGGTCGTCCGTGACGTCCTTCGTCCCTTCCAAATGCGTGGTACGATCTTTCATTGGCAATAAGAAAATGGTCGGTTCGTATTCATTTACCGAAGGCATTTCTCTGCCTCTATAACTGATCCGACTTTGCAGTCGGTCCGCAGCGAAGCGCTATCAGGAGCGACAACCACAATGGAAATATTATTCATTTTTGCGCTTTGCATTATCGATTTGGTGTCGCCCAGCGTGACAACGTCGTAGTACGCAATGTCCCGAAGGCTGATTCCTCGCCAGCCCGTTGCCATACTTCTAAGGAGCGCTTCGGCTCTGATGCCCGTTAAATTTGTGCGCGCGCGAGCGGCCAGGTTCGACTTAGCCACAGACAAATCTTTGTCCTTAAACGCCTCACTTGAGGAAAGATATTCGTCATAAATCTGCACAAGTTCGTGCGCAATGTTCGACCATTCTCCGACCGGACATTCTGTGGAGATTGAAACTATGGAATGCATCGGGGAAATAGGTATCTCCTGCACAACGACAGGAATATTCTGCCCCTCTGCACCAAATTTCGCGCGAAAGAAGTGCCTTAAGACGCTGTCTTTCGAGAGCGCAAATTTCCACAACACGATTTCAGCCGAGGCGGAATTGGTGGCAGGTAGAGGAGTGGAGATTGTGATAAAAATGAATACCTTAGTCCTAGGAACGTCACGCACCAAATGGATAACTCGTCTTTTATAGCTCTCTGAATTCGGATGTGACCTCTCCTCCTCTCTGCTGCTGCTCGGATTGTTCGTAAAACTGGTGTCAATAAAGGTTTTGGCATGGTCGAGACTTATGCTTCCGGACACCGCTAAAAGAATCCTGTCACTTGCAAGTACCGATTTTCGCACTTCAGTAAATAAGGGACCATCAGGTTCGATTTGAGTTGCCAGCATCGACTCCTGCCGCGTTCGATAACCAGAAGTAGAGAACGTGGATCTGTCATGACTGAGTTGCGCTCCTAAACCGTGATCAAGAAGGGAAGTCCGTGAGGCATCACGCAGGTGCTGCACAGCGATGCGCGCAAACTCGGCATCCACACTTGGTGCACGCAAAACTGCTGCCAGCGCTCGGCTGACATCAGCCGCCGCCTCGGTGCGAAATGTGATCACACCTCCAACAATTCCAGGCTGAGCGTCCCTCGGATAGAACCGAACCCCCTTAGAAACTAGCGCCTTGTCCAAAAGAGGCCCGTCCACAGCTACTGAACCGAGGGTCGGTAGAATGGCAACGATCCATCCGAGTTGACTATCTTGGAGCTGTGCCAGCCCTGAGTAGCGCCAGCCAATGCTTACAGACGTTTCCGGAGTGTCGAAACGAAAATCATAGAGGAATGGGATACCTCCTGGACTTCGCGCTTCCTCTTGGCTCCAGGCTGGCGACCAAGCATTAAGAGATGATAAAAATATGAGGACGATGCTTACACGAGCTATTGAACACAGGCCCCAGCCTGCAAATATATCTGCGGATGAGAAACATCTTTGTTGGCAATACTTCCGGCGCCTACCGGCAGCCAGTGTCCGGCTCGCGCCAGAAGAGATGTTCGCGAGCAATTTAACGACCCATCTGCTTCGAGCACAGAAATTGTCCGCAGCGCGGGGGAGGACCTGCCCCGGACATTTGGATCCTTTAGCACCTGTCAGTCTTTGACCCGTGGAGAACGGCCAAGGGTGTGGTTTCGCCATGTTTTTTTCCGCATGAACACTTACCGACGCACCATGTCTAGAAGGTTGTCGATGTTTGGCGCGTCGCCAACATTGTAAAATCGTTGTTGCGGATGTGGGTGAAGAATTTGTCAGTCCGTAGAATGTTTTGACCGGAAGGGGATCATAGCAAACCTCTAGTTCAATTTTCTCTAGGGAACTCGTACATCTCGCTTGTGCAGGTTGCCGCCAAGATGCGCGGACCGGCAGACATGCCGGTCTGCGCATTTTACATCGTTAGCCTACTAGTTTCCGAACGACCCAAAGCCGATTGTGGGACCAATTGCTGCTGCTTGACCCGCGCCGAAAGAGACTTCAACCGGATCCCCAACCGAAAATGTAACATTTACGGTCGCGTCAGCGGTGAACGTCATAGTTATAGCGTCAAGTTCGGCGTCATAACCAAACACTGTATTACCAACCGTACCGACTGTAACTGACACCACGCCGGTCGCGTCCTGCACGCTCTGACCGAGAAGTCATCGACATGTTACCAATGGCGACGGTTCCGGGATTTTGAGCTTGAACAAATCCCTCAATGGCGATCGCATCATCATCAGTACCATACAATCCATCTACGCCGGGACCCAGCAAGCCGCTGTCACCCGTGTCGGTGCTGGCGTCTGTACTCGTGTCGGTCGCGGTATCCGTGCCCGTGTCGGTTGCGGTATCTGTACCGGCGTCGGTACCTTCTCCTGTGTCGGTCCCAGCGCCAGTGTCGGTGCCTTCGCCGGTATCGGTTCCTACGCCGGTATCGGTTCCTACGCCGGTATCGGTTCCTACGCCAGTATCACCGTCACCAGCGCCTGTTCCCTCGCCGGTTGCGGCTCCATCACCGCCGTCACCCTCGGCGCTGAGCAACATGCCAAGCGTTGCATGCTCTTCCTCCACCCACGTCAGTAGCGTCTTGTTCATAGCGAACCCTCATATCTGCTTCGGCAATACGATACGGTCGCGCAAACATTTGTTTTTGCGCTTGAAATGCCCGCACCATGTCGTCTGCAAGCGGAGGTCGCTGGGATCAATTTGTTTGTTGACTTGTGTGCAGCAAGAAATCCGCAGGTATGTGCAGCAAGAAATCCGAAGGTATGTGCAGCGAGAAATGCGCAGGTATGTGCAGTAAGAAATGCGCAGGTCGGAGAATCTCGTAACAGACTTTCCGTGACAACTCACAATCGCGTGAGGCATTCACGAAACGATTGAGCAATTCAAGGTAGCGCCACGGACCTCGCCACGCTGCAGAGTTGTGGCGCGTGAGCTTATGCTTTGATCAAAGTCATCAGATGAGCGGCGTATGGAGACGAACGCCGATGTTCGCATCCTATCGACAAGGCCATCCAATGCCCGCTGGATCACTAGCGTTGCTCACTGGCGATGGCGCTTGCCACTTTTCGCTCCCATATTGACGCGCTTACCTACCGACTGCGAAGATCGTGATGAAACGCGCAGTCGGTCAAGCGATCGTCCGTCGCCAATCAGGGTTTTCTGATGGGCGAGTTATGGAGGGGGACAGATTTACGCGTGCAGGATCGACCAGTGCTTCTCACGGGCGAGATACGACGGGCAGTAGGGGCCTTGCTCCTATTCAGCGTGCTCACGAACGTGCTCGGACTAACGGGCGTCGCCTTCATGCTTCAAGTATACGACCGCGTGCTTGCCGGCCGCAGTCTCGAAACGCTGATTGTGCTTTTCGCGATCGCTGCTGGCCTGTACGTCGTGCAGGGGGCGCTGATCACAATAAGATGCCGCGTAGCCGACCGGATCGGTCAGCACATTCTTGTGGGGCACGAGGCAGCGATGCTGAAAGAGACGGCCGAGCGCTTGAGCCGGGGTGCGAGGATGAGGGGGCGATCGCCGATCCAGGACCTTGATGCCTTCGCTAGAGCAATCCGAGGGCGAGGTTTGAATGCGGTTCTCGATATCCCTTGGTCCGTCATCTTCCTTTGTACGCTGTGGACTATTGCACCCCTGATGGGCTTCTGCGCGCTTTTCGCAGCGACGCTACTCATCGTGGTGATGCTTGGAACCTCATGGTTGAGACCAAAACCAATTCAGGACGACAGTGACTTGGTTCGCTGGACGCGGGAGTTCGCCGTCAAGGATTTTCGAACCTCCGCCGCCACCGCAAGAAAGGCGTTTAGTGAGAATGTGGCGCGGGCGCGCCGCGTAGCGCGGGATCGGGACCGAAATATGCGGGAAAGCTCCGACAACGCAATGGGCTTAACTGGCGCACTCCGTCAAATTGGCCAGTCAGCCGTCCTCGGAGCAGGTGCATGGCTTGTCATCGATGGGCAAGCAACCATTGGAATCATGATGGCAAGCGGAGTCCTCGTTGGGCGCATCTTCGGACCCATTGAAGCCCTCCTGCGTGAGCGCCAGGTCATTGGAAGCGGTATCGGTGCTTGGCGAAGGTTGAAGGATTTGCAGCCCGTGGCACTGCGTGCACCTGTCCTGCTTGATCGCGTTCTTTTGGAAGGCCCGTTGCGCGCACAGCGCTTGGGAGTTGCGTCAACGCCACAATCAGAGCGAACGCTCAGCAATGTGAGCTTTTCAGTTGAGCCCGGACAGCTTCTTGTCGTCACAGGAGACGCGGGCTCCGGCAAATCCCTCCTGCTACGGTCAATTGCCGGAAGTCAGCCGCTTGCCCAAGGTATATTGCGCTTGGGGGATGCACAATACGGCTTAATAGAGCCCGAGCTGATGGAACGGCTCGTTGGCTTTCTGCCCCAGGAGAACGTCTTCCTGCCTGGAACGATTGCCGAGGCCATCGCCCGCCATGATCCGGCCGTGCAGCTGATCGAGATCATTCAGGCAGCCAAGCGGGCAAACGTGCACGAGCTGATTACCTCCTTGAGAGAAGCATACCAAACACGACTTTATCCCGATGGTATGCCGCTGCCCTTCACCTTCTCTCGCCGGCTCGGCCTTGCGCGGGCAATTTGCCATCGCCCACGGCTTCTTGTACTGGACGACCCTCTCGCTGGGCTCGATCATGCTGGAGTGAAACTGATAGCAGAACTTATCAAAGAGCACCGAGCCGAAGGCGGCATGTGCGTCGTCGCTGCCAATCCACCGGCTTTTCTTGATACCGCCGATAACGTTCTCCTGCTGGGCGATGGAAGGGTCGCTGCCTACGGCCTCCCAGCAGAGGTCTTCAAACCGCGCCCGACCAAAGCTGCAAAGCGTTCCGAAAAGGCCGGGGGCGATCATGCATCGTGACGCTGCTGTGATTGATCGCGTCAGTGCCGAAGAGACGCTCGGCCTTTCGCTCCGCGGGCCCATCAAAGCTGGATTTCTGATCTCAGCGCTAACGTTCGGCGGCTTCGGCGCGATTGCATCCTTCACGAAGATCACGGGCGCTGTTACGGCGCCGGGCAAAATCGTCGTGGAAAGCTGGACAAAGAAGGTTCAACACAACGAGGGCGGAATTGTTGCCGACATCCTGGTCGATGATGGGTTCGAGGTTCGCCAAGGTGATCTCCTCCTCCGACTTGACGACACTCAAACCCGTGCGAAATTGACTATAGTCAACAAGCAGCTGGCACAGCAGCAAGCCCGCCTAGTTCGACTGAAGGCTGAGCGAGACGACCGCGCAGCACCCGATTTTGCATCGCCTCGCTCGGAAGATGAAGCAGAAGCAGTAGCTACTGAGCGACTACTCTTTAGCGCTCGGCGCTGGTCGCTCGTCAATCAGAAGGAGCAGCTCGCCCAACAGGTAATCGAGAAGGAGAGAGAGATTGATGGTTTTGAGGCCGATATCCAATCAATCGACGAGCAGTTTGTCGTCGCCTCTAAAGAGCACGGCGATCTGAGCCAGCTTTTCGCAAAAAAGTACGTTACCCAAACGCGCGTTCTACAATTGGAGCGTGAGATCGCCGGCTTGCGTGGGCGGCACGGCCAGCGGATAGCAGACATTGCGCGCACCCGCGAACAAATCGCAGAAATAAAAGTTCAACTCGTACGCCTGGACGCCGACTTCAAGCGCGATGTTCTTACAGAGCTTGCTGCGGTGGAGGTCAAAACCGCAGAGCTGGTGGAACAGAAGATCCAGGCCGAGGACTTTCTCACGCGCATCGAGGTTCGTGCGCCTCAGTCCGGCATCGTCCACGAGCTCGCCGTGCACACTAAGGGTGGTGTCGTGCGTCCCACTGATATCCTGATGATCATCGTTCCGAAAGGCGACAAGCTTGTCGTCGAGGCTCGCGTCTCTCCGCAAGATATTGATCAGGTGGCCGTCGGTCAGCCGGCAGTGGTGCGTTTTACAAACTTCAACAGACCGACGACCCCAGATCTCAACGCATGGCTGACGCGAGTGTCTGCGGACGTGGCGATCGATCAACCAGGGCAGCCGTGGTCCGGTCGCCCGACGGCTGCTGTGGGCACCAGTCAGCAGCTGGCTCCATATTACGGAGCTCGGATTGAAATTCCCGATGACGAGTTGAAGAAGCTCGATGGTGCCAAGCTGATTCCGGGCATGCAAGTAGACACGTTCATTACAACTAGTGAGCGTACGGTAATGAGTTATCTCATGAAGCCTGTTCAAGATCGACTGACACGCGTTATGCGCGAGCGCTGAGATATCACGATGTTCGTGCTCGGAGCAAGCGCCGCCATCTGGACCTCGCTCATTGGTAACACTATGAGCGAAGCTTCTCTTCAGCCATTCCCGAAAGTCCGAATTTCATGGCTATGTTGGAGTAGGAGTGATTCATGTTGGCGAGTGCTTTTCGTTCCATCCTTGCTGCCGTCGTGTTTGACCTCGCATCTCTGCAGGCTATTGCAGCGGACAAACTCTCATTAGAGAGGGAATACCGTGTAACCACGTGACCATCACGGCTGAGCTTTCCCTTCCCGCGGCAACCGGGCTGGTGCCGGCAATGGTGATCCATCACGGGAGCAGCGGAGTAACATTAGAACGCGAAGGGCGGTACGCAGCGGACATCCTGAAGCTCGGTGTCGCGGCCTTGGTTATCGATCCTTCAGTGGGCGAAGGCGTGCCATCAACGGTGTGGGATCAGTCAAGCGTATCTTCCTTCGAAATGCTCGAGGACGCATTCCAGCGCTAAAGGCGCTTGCCATGACCCCAGGGTGGATGGCAAGCGCGTCGGTATCGTTGGCTTCTCAAAGGGCGGCTCCCGTCGCGCTGCTCGCTGCGCATGAACGGCGCGCTGCGCGAGCGTTACCCGATGGGTTGCGGTTCACCCTTCATGTGTCCTTCTATCCTTCCTGCAATACGCAATATTTCAAGCCCAAGTCCAACCGGCGCCCCAATTTACCTGCTGCTCGGCGGTGAGGACACCTTTGTCGGCGTCAAAGCTTGCCAAGACTATGTGACGGCACTAGGGCTGAAGGAGCACAGGTGGAGATGACCGTGTACCCAGGCGCGCAGCACGGCTTTGATGGCACACGTGCGTATAATGTCCCGGACGGAGAAGACGACAGCCGGTGCGTTTCGATCGAACAGCCGAACGGAACATGGAAGGAAAGTTATAGCGGCATTACCGCGCTCGACGGAAAGGGAGTGCGTATCGAGGCGGACTCACAAGAAGGCGCTTGCCACTTGTCGCACTTTGGGAATGAGTGGTGCGCCAGACCCTGCCGCGAAGGCGAGGGCAATGAGCGACCTGGCGATCTATGTGCGGCGCCACCTGCTGCAATGATTAGTTAAATATCCCTTTTCAGGTATCCCCCACCCGCGTGAAGACGACTGCCGCCCATTGGGAGGCCCGTACTACTGCCGGGGAGGGGAGGTGACTTGGCAGACCCGCCAGGCATCATTTGCGATCAAAGGGTACATGCCATTAATACAAGCGCGTTCAACTCAGTCATATCCATGGTCGAGATTGCGGCTCGCTTGGCGGCTGGTTCTATTTCGCTTGAAGCATCGCCCTTAATTTCATCGGCGATGCCGGGAACTACATTATCGGGTGGGTAGTAGTCAGTATGCGCTCCGCGCTATCGTTACCTCTGACTGCAATGCCAACCGCGTTCGATCTGTGGGTTCTTGCCACCGTCATTTGGCGCGCCGTCACTGGATCTGTGTCCAAGCTGATCACCATGGCGGCTGTAGCCCACGTTGCGCCTTGTTTCTCGCGTCCATATGGAGCACCAACTGTCTCAAAGGGCATACCGCATATGCGGGACCGATGGATCGTTCCGCTCGCGTGGGCGCTGGCATTGCTCTTGGCAGCAACTGCCGCTTTCTCGCAGACCACAAAATCCGGTGGGATGCGCCACGCCCGGCCTGGATCCGTTCGATGCTGCGATGACGCAGCTCCTTCACGAATGGAACCTGCCTGGTGGTAGCCTTGCCGTTTCACACAACGGACACATCTTGCTTATGCGGGGTTATGGTTTTGCCAACAAAGAAACGAATGCTCCGGTTACACCTCGCACGAGGTTTCGTCTCGGAAGCCTCGCCAAGCCTATTACGGCGGTGGCCGTTCTCACGCTAATCGAAGAAGGCCGGCTTGGCCTCGATGACAAGATCCTGCCGCTGCTTGGGGAGCTTTCGCCGGCTCCAGCAGCTATCCGCGATCCCCGCATCTACAACATTACCGTGCGGCACCTGCTGCAGCACAGCGGCGGGTTCGACCGAAAAACCTCCGGCGACCCGGTTTTCATGCCGTACGCCGGAACTGCGATGGCGCGACAGAATGCCAAGCCGCCGCCAACTTGTCAGGTTGTCCTGAGCAACGCCTCGGAGCACAGCTCGATTTCGACCCGGGCGCCCGTCAGGCCTATTCCAATCTTGGGTACTGCATCTTGGGCCGAATTATCGAGCGCGTTACAGGGACTTCGTACGCCGACTTTGTGCACGGGCGCCTACTTAAACCGGCGGGTGCTTCGGGACCAAAGTTCGGCCGTACAATGACGGCGGCGCCTGATGAGGCAACCTACTACGATTACCCCCAAGCCCCCAAAACAGAAGCCATGCCTGGTGTTGCGGAGGGTTTGGTTGAGCGCCCCTATGGAAAGTCCGCGGTCGAGCAGCAGGAACTCCTATGGCGGCTGGATTGGCGCGCCGATCGATTACCTACGGTTTCTATTGGCCATCGATGGCGAGCGCGGACCGCGGCTGCTCAATGAGCGCAGCGTTCGCCAAATGCTGTCCCGTCCCAGCCTCCTTGAAGCTCCTGCTCTTCAAGCTAGCTTTTATGGCCTTCGATTCTCCGCCCGCGATATCGCCGCAAACAGGAAAAATTGGTGGCATACCGGCTCTCAACCCGGTTACTTCGCATTTGGGCTGCGCACGGTTCGCGGCCATAGCTGGGTTGTGGCGTTCAATTCTCGTCCGCGTGATCAGGAGGGGTTTTTTCGCGCCCTGGACGCCTCCCTTTGGAGCGCAGCGAAACGCGTTGGCAATTGGCCGGATAACTCTACTAGCTGTGCCGCGTATGTCCCAAACCCCTACGCTTTCAAGACGGATTGGCGAAAGAGTGGCAACGAATAGGCTAGAGAGTCGAATCGCGGCATACTAGACGCGCAGTCCCCGGCGTCTGGAAGGACATTAATTCCCAAAAATGGTGACTTTCCTGTCGAATGCCGCCAGCCGGGCCATCTACGACGCAAGCAGGCCTAGGCATATGCTGCTTCAGCGACACATACGACAATGAGCTGACGTGGTCACACGCCAGCAAGTATTCCGGCATATGCGTCGGTTATCGGACGAAAGAACTCATCGAGGGTCTTCCCACCACTTGCATCTCGTTTGCCTGCATATACGGCGCACCGCCCAGCATGGGTAAGCGCGACGCCGATTTTCACGAGACTGCCATCATTATTCTGTATACGCTCTACTTGGCCCGGATAACGATCGTGTAGCCTCTGCTGAGCATGCACCGCTCCATCAAGAGCGCCCGTTGCTCGTTATCCAAGTTGGCGGGGACTCCCTTGAAACACGCTTTGAAGGCAGCCGCTACTCCGTTCTGAGGCTCGGATGAACAGGCAACGACGCTCAAAGCAACCACTAATGGTAACAATACACGCATAGCCCCGAACCCCAAGGAACGCCGTAGAGCTTGGTTTTGCTGATGGCCAGGATGGTGCGGGTGAACCTGAACATCTGCCGTGCACGGCGTTCCCGGAGCAATCTTAGCGCAACCGCCTGAGGAATGCTTGCTGCCTATCTTACCGCGCTGCGATAACTCATAGCGCAGGAAAATCGCTTTATCGATCCGTGGTCTGCAGGGCTGGCTGCCTGAGGTGGCGAGCTTGTTGGATCACCCGGTGAGCCCACTTGTTGGCGCGTCCACCTCCCGCGCGCTCTCGCCCGCTTCAACGATCGCAATCGCCCGCATCCTGAGGTCCTTGGAGTATCCCTTCGCCATCGCACACTCCGCCCGTTGCCGTTCAGGGCATCCAAATCTGATTTGCGCGGCGGTGGGAATCCTCTTCCCTCGCTGCCCGATCAGCTATTTCCTCCTAGCAAGTATCTCCAATCTAATTTTTCCGAACTCTCTCCTTCGCCCACTCCACATCTGCTAGCTCCACCAGATTATCCTGGTCTACTGGTATCAAGTAATGATCGTCGGGTAGTGGGCCTCGCTTGATCAGTATTTCTATGTATCTCTTTTCTTGGGCTTGCGTGCTCACGTCGAAATGTAACGTCCTAAGTATCTCCGCATACGTTTCGATCAAGCTCTTGGCCCTAGAATATGGAATTTTGACTGCCATTGCCGCACTCTCCTAGTTCTCATTCCGGAACCCTTGCCATAACCATCTGACCAATAGCCCTGAGATCAAAACAGTTATAGGCGCACCTAAGCCCAGAGCTAAACCCATTAGCATGCTATCTGTTGATACGTCACCGCGCCCCCGCCAATCTGTCACTACGAAGGACAGAATAAGGCTAACCCACAGTGCTGAGGCTACCTACCATGTCCTAAATAGGCCGCGCTTCCAGTTCGTCTGAGGCATGCCGTCATCACCAACGACGGGAGCGAAATATCTGAGCGAAAAGCCACCCGAGCCTCACCACTACTGCAATCAGGAGAAGCCACCCGATGATTGCACCAGGGATGGAACGAACTCCACCCACCCAGCCTTGTGTATGGCGAACAGGGCGATGAAAGCGCCAAGAAGAGCTAAAATGAAATCGTTGAGCCAACCCCCTGTCTTGAAGCGAGTGTACTTCCGATAACCCACAGATCTGAACCGTACCGACTTCTTCGGAGGCCGTTTTGTTTGAGTCAGGCTGCGAGTGCTGCAGGTTCCTCCAGGGCTGCGTAGTAGGCGGCTTCTGCCTCGGCCGGCGGTACGTTGCCGATCGGTTCGAGAAGCCTGCGGTTGTTGAACCAGTCGACCCATTCGAGTGTGGCGTACTCGACGGCCTCCAAGGAGCGCCAGGGTCCACGCCGATGGATCACCTCTGCTTTGTAGAGCCCGTTGATCGTCTCGGCGAGAGCGTTGTCGTAGCTGTCGCCGACGCTGCCGACGGACGGTACGAGGCCGGCTTCGGCGAGGCGCTCGGTGTACTTGATCGAGACGTATTGCACGCCCCGGTCGCTATGGTGGACCAGACTGCCGCCGGAGACAGGCTTTCGATCATGGATTGCCTGCTCCAGCGCGTCGAGAACAAAGCCGGCGTGTGCCGAGCGCGACACGCGCCAGCCGACGATCCGACGAGCGTAGGCGTCGATGACGAATGCAACGTAGACGAACCCGGTCCACGTCGCGACGTAGGTGAAGTCGGAGACCCACAGCACGTTCGGCCGTGGAGCCCGGAACTGGCGATTGACGTGATCGAGCGGACAGGGCGTGGCCTTGTCGCTCACCGTGGTCCGCACCCGCCTGCCACGAATCACCCCTTGCAGGGCCATTTTCTTCATCAATCGCGCAACCGTGCAGCGGGCTATCGTGTGCCCTTCGCGTAGCATTTGCCGCCACACTTTGCGAACGCCGTAGACCTGGAAGTTCTCGTCGAAAACCCTTTTGATCTCTGCACACAGGACGATGTCCCGCTTGATGCGCGGCGGTGCCAACTCTGGATCGGCGCGGCGTGCAACGTGGGCGCGGTAGGTCGACGGGGCGATCGTCAATACCTTGCAGATCGGCTCGACCCCGTGGTCGTCTCGGTACGCATCGACGAAGCTGATCATGGCTTCCATCGGCGGTCGAGCTCCGCCTGGGCAAAATACGCGCTCGCCTTGCGCAGGATCTCATTGGCCTGGCGCAGTTCGCGGTTCTCTCGCTCCAGCGCCTTCACCCTGGCTGCCATGTCCGTCGTCAGGCCGGGCTTGCGCCCGCTGTCGACGTCGGCCTTCTTCATCCACTCGTTGAGCGTTTGTGCCGTGCAGCCGATCTTGGCCGCGATCGACACGATCGCTGCCCACTGCGAGGGGTGCTCGGAACGGTGATCCAACACCATCCGGACGGCGCGCTCACGCACCTCCGGCGAGAACTTCCGGGACGTTGTGTGATTCTCCATGGCTCCAATCTCTCAGGATCTGGAGCCTCCGGCAAACGCGGGGCGGTTCATATGGTTGGACAAGCGGCGGGAGGTGTAAGTCCTCGATCACCCGCTTTGCTTGTCCAAACGTGCAGTGATCTATCGCCGCGAACGACTTTACTATCCGCGCTGGTAAGGTGCTCACGACGGGTTTCAGCCGCCTTCGCCTAAAATACCGTCTGAAGAACGCTATCATTGTGCGAGGTCACTATTTTGGCGAGCAGGTTGCCCGCTCACTCATTGTCACCTGGTTCAGGCTTGACATGGACTACCAGATCTAAGCGCCATGCTCATGGGCGTCGTCCTCATCATCTCGAAATTCCCCGGATACCTTCAACCCCTCGATCGATGTCGCACCATCCAACTTGACGACACGCCGCGCGCGCTTGCCTATCTCTTTTTGCAAGGCCTCTGCGAGAAAATCTGAATGCGTGACGATCCAAATTCGGGTGTGTTTGGCGGACCCAGCTATCAGCCGCGCTAATGGGCCCAGCAATGAGGGATGCAAGCTCGCTTCAGGTTCGTTCAAGGCAATAAGCGACGGCAATCGATAACCCATGAGCGCACCGAGCAGGCAAAGATACTTGAGCGTTCCATCTGACAATTCATGGGCCCCAAAAGCGCGCGGCATATCCGGAAACTTGATGCTGAAGGTGCATCTGCTTCCTTCGTCACGGGCGCTTAGTCGCGCTCCAGGAAAGGCGTCGTTTATCGCTTTGGCGAGTTCTACGGTGTCCTCTGTGATGACAAACAACGTTGCTAGCACAGCCGCTAAGTCGTGGCCGTCATGCGATAGGGTAGGGGTTGTTATCGCGTGACAAGGTTTTCTAACCGGGGATTGCGCGTCAGTCCGGAAATCATGATAGAGACGCCAGTCCAGTAACGCGCGACGAACTGCTTCAAGCTCGGGATAGCGCGCTCCATCTCGGAAGGATGCCAGTGCGGTCTCTGAGGGCAGCACGGCATGCTTGTGATTTTCTCGCACCCCTTCTTCGTTGCGCAGGGTAACCAACTGCCCTCTGCGTTCCATCATGGTCACGTCCCGCTTACCTTGGCGAACCGTGAGGCGCTCCTCCTTCACGAGCGGTTCGGTAGTAAATGCGGCCTCAAACGGCTCACGCAGACCCACCTGGATCTCGTACGAATGTGTAAGCTCTGCCTCGTTGTCCGCTTCGCCAAAGCGCGCCTTGAGCACCAACCGAACGGGAAACCCCTTCAGACGAACACCAGCCCACAGCACCAATTCAATTCCACCATCTTCGGCGATGGCGGGTGTAATTGAGCCATCTGCTGCGGACCGAAGCAGCGCGAGTGCTCTATACAGATTGGTCTTGCCAACACCGTTCGCACCCACGAACACACTGCAGGCTTCTATTGGTAATGTGAGGTTTCGGACGGAGCGATAGCCTTGGATGGTTACTACTGTTACATGCACGGTTGAAAACCCGGATTGGCTACGAGCGCCTCATGGCTGATGAGATGATCGCAAAGGTGAACATTACTTGTGATGTCTGCGGGAAGACCCACACCGAGGTCAGGAAGATAATTGCTTTGGTGAACTGGGACGGCAAGAAAATGACGCTATGCAGCGAATGCATTCTCGACTGCGTCACCGTCATGATCCATCAAGACAGGGAATGGTTTGAAAGACAGATCGAAGAGATCAAGGCTCATCCCCCACCACCGGCGGGCTAAACCCGCCAATAAGTCCATTTTTGATGTAAGAGGGCACGTCATTAGACCTTTTGGAGCGATTCAAGTTCCGACTAGGCCCAGGGTTTTCTTTTATGGCTACGTTCCTCCATATTTTGTATGTTATCTATGTTGTGGCTAAGGCCATTGTGCTTTCCTTCCTGTTTTTTGTAATATTATATTCGATAGGTCATATCGCTTCCATGTTTATAGGTTTGCTTTTCTGGAAGAAGGAAAGGGACCCCAGGATAAAACCATTTTGGAGGCACATAGGGAAGAAAGGACCACTGAGAGACCAGGAATGAGTGGAGCTAATCTAGGTTGCCTTTTTTGCCCGCCTTATATCTCTTCATCAATAGAGACACAGCTATTTGCCAGATGCTGGCGTCATCGTAATCAGCTCGCCACAATAAATTTCCCAGAGTAACTTCGAATACTATATCATCTAACTCTCCCGTGGCCTTAATACGAAGATTGGTTGGGTTATGAACCAGCGTTGATCCTTCCCAAGCAAACTCCTCGATACTCGCTACCTTTTTTCCCAAACTTTCCCCCTTAAGCAGGTACTTGAGTAATTATCATACGTGAATGCGGGGCGGGCGCTAAAGAGTGGGCGATTGACAGAAGTAACATACGTTGATCATACTACAACAAAGCGTTAGCGTCATGCCATCGATTTTTACAAGGAATAGCGTTGTGGCTGATGAGCGTGGAATTGAGACGACCCTTCTAGAGATCAAAACTGCCTATGGTGAGCCATTTGAGTGGTTTTATAAACGCATAACGGAGGCTTGGGAAGAAATTCCACCTGAATGCCGCAAGACAGCCTGGATCGATTTGGACTCCCTGAAAATCGTTTATTATCGCCCTGAAACTGAGCAAGACAGGCGTGATCTAGCAGAATACGAGCGCCTAAAACATAAGTTTAAAGATACTGAGTATGAATTAGCACTCACCCAAGGCAAAACGCGAGTTACAGACTTTATTCCTCACGTCATTGGCTTCCTCGCCCCTCATACGCCCCTTAACGCATTCCGGTGCTCATTGGGTGCATGGACGGGCGGTAACGTGCGTTGCCCTGACGTACGTCCCTCCTCTTTTACCAGGAGCGGTAGGTTAAAACTTTACGGAAGTCGGAAGAGTGAGGCACGATGCTCCCTTTTGCAAAAGTTGATATCCAGCTAGTCTCATAGCCCGAGTAGGCCATTGTGGCGCGCTCCTTCTCTTCCATTAGAAGTCTCGCCGAAGACACCAACCAAAAGATAGTCTTGGCGCTGATGAGAATTCTGCCCATTCTCACTGCATCGAACAGGATTTGCAGGCCTTCCTTGCTCGCCGTTGTTGGCTCTTGGCCCGCGGCAAAGCCTGAACAAATGGACTTCAGCCCGAGGCGACGGCTAATTCGTTCATAGGTTTCCACCCCAACGGCAACGTGTCCAGTATCCGTAACCCAGAATTCTAGGCGCGCCTTTTCGAGTGTATTGGGTTCGAAGGATGCCTCGTACACGACGCGATAGTCGTCATTTGTATCAAACGGCGGGTCGAAAAATTCTTTGAACTCAATGCCTGCTTCGTGCAGATCCTCTATCTTACGCGTTGCAAAAATGGATCGAACCTTCCTCAACGTCCATGCGCCTCACAAAGAATGGACAACCGTGCCGCCCTACCACAACGACGTGTTAGAGCCAGTCTCGAAATTGACCTTCGCATCAAATTCCAAGGTTTCTCCAGTCCGCTTCTCCCACGCTGATGCCGCGACGTATAGGAGCGGTTCGCACCAGTGCGCCAATCCTTTGGGCATCAGATCTGGATTATTCAGTGTACGTTCGTATACCTCTCGCCCCATCGCAACCACAAAGCAGCGTGCGTGGAGGAAGCCGTCGTCGCCTATATCGCCTGCAGTATCGTAGTAGCGGCGGCCATCAACGTCGTGCAGCGCCTGGGCCAAATGCTCATGAAAGAATTGAAGCTCCTCCTTATCGAGCGCCATCAGTGATTGAATGAGCGGCTCAACGGCCTCGTCTTCATGTCCCTCCCCACTTTGTAGTGCGGCACCATCTACGTCCTCTATGAGCTTCCAGAAATCATCGAGTGTCATGATGAGGTTCGAGGCTCATGTTGGCATTGCTATCTGACCAAACCTGCTTGACTACCGCACGCGCGACCGCGGCGTAGTTCACATTTCGAACCCGTAGCTCGCGAGTTGCTCGTACGTCAACTCGAAGGCTTGATTCTCATCCAAGTGAGCGATGGTCAGCTTGAGACGCTTTTCCTCAGCTTCCAACACGAAGATCCGCTCGCAAAGTTGACGCGTCTCTTCCATCTGTTCGCTCGAAATATCGCCTTCTGAATACAATGATGGGCCGCCATGAAGCAAAAGGGGGCGCGAACTTCTGATCAGGTAGGATCGCACCCTTTCGGCATCACGCATGAACTCGGTAAGCGCCTGGTTCCTTCGCTCCAGTCGCTGACGGATCTGCTCAAGGCGCGCGGATGCGGCTTGCTTGATCTCGTGGCCTGTTTTGCGAAACAATAGTCCCATTTTGTTTTCAGCCATTTCCAATCTCCATGCACTTGTCATATGGATTTTCAAATGTGGGAAGACGAACCGGATCTACTAGAACTGCGGCGTGCCCACAGCCTATTGAAGGCGGACGCGCCGCAAGCCCTCAAGGAATTCGAGAGACTTGCGGAACGCGGCTCCGCAATGAGCATGATCTATCTGGGTGGTGCGAACCAACTGGGCATCGGAACACAGGCTGATCTCCCACAGGCGGAATACTGGTATCGCCGCGCGGCAAGCGGTGGCGTATCCATTGGTCTTCATGAGCTGGGCAGATTCTTGCTGAAAACGAGGCGTCATCCGGAAGCCCTGGAAGCGTTCTGCGCCGCAGCCGCGAAGGACTTTTCGCCATCGCTCGGGATGCTTGGCTTGATGTACATGAACGGCGACGGTGTTGCAAAAGATGTCACGAAGGCGCGAACGTTTTTGGAAAGCGCGGTAGGTCTCGGAAACGTATTCGCAAAACGCAGTCTTGCAATCCTCTTGCTGCGGGGAGAGTTTGGGGCCATCGCGCGATTGAGAGGGGTATGGTTGTTCCTCACCGCATTCAGGGACGTGCTGGTTGTTGTGTGGACAGATCCATCGGGGGAACGGCTACGCTAAGCACCTTTCCACAATTGCGAGTTAGTCTCCTTGGAAGCTTTCCGCTGGCGCCTCCTCCAGTGGCGCCTCAATGAGGTCAGCCGCACGAAAGATGGTCGCTGTATTGGACATAGGCCCGTGGTGATGAGGCGGCATATCAGCATTTTGTTTGGCGCGGTTATTGGAATCGCTTGTTCGCTACCAGCAGTCGCAGACGTGCAGCGGTTGTGGCCCGGTCCGCAGAGCGTCCTCTTGATCAAGGTAGTGGAACCGGAATTCTACTACTGCACATGGACAATGGACCTGGATCCGGCAAACTTTGCAACGCTGGACGAAAGAAACGCTGTCGCCTTTGATCTAGCCCCCCAACGCCCACTAACTTTCAGGATTAGATGGAGGAACGAAGCTGCGGAGGGCATCCCTAATAATGGCGTCTTGTATGCCATAGTGGATGGAACAGCTTTCCTGTTCCGGATCTCGATGGTGAAGCGGGGACAAGCTCAAACGGACGTGGTGGCGGTCTTTGATGAGGGATACCAAAGGCAATCCACTGATGATCTCTGGAGCAAATTGGCCAAGGCGCGATCGTTTCGCGCCTATCTTGCAAACGGTGAGTTCAAGGACGCGCGCACGGCGGGATTTTCGGAATCTGTGGCACGCTTGAGACAGTGCTCCGATGAAGCGGCAACGCTCAACAAGGCTGCTGCGCCATAAGCGAACGCAGTAACGACAATCGGAGGGGCCTAGCCTGCGGGCGCGCTATGAACTGCGACGAAGTGCTTGCGAACGCGCCTACTTACCGTTCCAGCAGGGCGACCTTGGCCTTAAGCGCCGCCCACTCTCGGTAGCGTTTCTCCTGCCTCTCATTGTGTTGTCGCGTCCGTTCGAGCTCTTCGCAAACCACGTACTGCAAATCGCGAACGAGGGAGCGGCGGATAACATCAATGCGGGTCATGCCCAACACCGCAGCGGCCTCGTCCAGTTGGCCCACGAGCGAAGTAGGAAGTTTAATCAGGAGCGCTTTCTTCGTGTCCACCTAGGTTTCTAATCCCGATCTCAATTCTTAGCTGTTACGTTAGTCTTAGTTCTTACATTATAACGCGACTTTCCCGATTGATGCGCCGTTGACATACAACTTGTGCATTAGATTATTTATCTTTTACCATGTTTCTCGCACGGCAATGCGATGAGTGTGGTGATATCCGGAAAGCCTTTAAGGACACCATTAACCGCGATTAAGGGAATAACCAAAGATTACATTTTTGTAATGAACTTTTGAGTGTTCCCCGGGGCGCGGATTTTTTCGGGTAAGATGTAAGAATGTAAGAAACTCGCTCCTCGTATACGCGAGAGGACTGACAGAACGGTACTTTTAACCCCCTACGTATGCCACCCCACCCCCGAAGAAGGATTTAAAACACTTGTCCGCGCGGGGATAATTGCGGATGGGCCCTCGCCATACCGTCTCCACCCTGGCGCTGTTCTCCCGTATTGCGTCTTATTTCTTAGGTCTTACGTTATAGCGAGCCTTCCTTTCTCAGTGGGACTTGCGCCTCGATGTTTTCCGTTTAACGGGAGATGGTGGAAGCGCGATGGTGGTCAAGGCGAAGGCGGGCAGGTGACTACGACATCAAATGAATTGGCCTGTGTCAAAATGGCAGGGTTCGTATCTGCATCAATAATTGGGGTGGTGGTTCCGTTCACATCAGCTGTCACGGTGGCTGTTGCGTAGGGCGCGTCATCATCCGTTTCTAGCGTAAAAACGATTTTCTTCGGCGGATTGACCGTAAGACTGTGTTTGATAACCGCCTCAAGATTAGACAGATCTTTTGATTTTCCGCGCGGGTTCTTAGTGAGCGGATCTCCTCCCCAGTGGCGACTGCCAGAAATCCACGAGAAATCTATCACTGGCCTTCTCGGAAAGTTTCAATTTATCATGTTTGTGGACGAAGTGCCCAAATTTGTACGCTTTTTTTCCGCCTCCACCGTTTCCATTATTTCCGTGCTTCATCTTAAATTCGGTTGCCAGATTCTGAATGTCATTGGCAAATCTATCATTTAGCGTATCTACTAGATCTTGCCACCCGCCAGCCATGCTCAATGTCCTTACTAAGTGAGAGATCTGCCAGATTAATCAAATGAAACGCCCCAGACATCAATCTCGTCTATTGAAGCATCATCAGATTGGGATTTCCCATAAGCAACATTGACGTACCCATCGCCGTTCCAGGTCTTTCCGTAGCTATTTTTGCACCACCAATGTTTCTTCGCATCGTCAAACCCAACTATAGCTAGGACATGGCCACCAACAAACCACGGCGTGCTGCCACTCACATATCCGGGATAATAAGTAGCAGTACTACCACCATTGAAGGAGAAGAAATCAGAATATTCCGCCATAACGGCTATCACTGGCCCGGTGTTGGAAATCCACGCCCGCATTGCATCTTGTGTATCTTTCAGTTTTGGGCGTATCAGTCGTGAGGCCTTGGTGATTTTCATCAACTTGTTTTCGTCAGTCACAAACTTTTCTTGGTCTTCTCGGGCCAATCCCACTTTGCGGCAATAGGCTAGTGCATCCTCAGGCCACCAATGCGTTGCCTCACACGCCCCCTTCGGGCCAGCTGCAAAGAAGAGTTGACTCTCGGATAGGTTCAGAACGTCTGTACCTGGGCCAGGCGGATACTTTCTGTTATAGGTCGTTTCAATTGCGGCGACGACGGCGAACGCTGTACACGCGTTGCACTTATGTTGGTTTTTTACGGGAGTTAGAAAGGTAGCAGGCGTCATGTAGCTAGCAGCTGACGCCTGACTGATGAATAGGGACTGGGTGGCAACCCCAGTAGCTAGGGCCGCTACGCCCGCAACGACGTGGCGGCGAGTTACAACGTGCTGCCTTGTAGCCAGTGTTCCCGAAAGCTCGTCCATAGGCTCAGTTATCCAGAATTTGAAGGTTAGCAGGTTAGCTTATCGCAACCAGCCGCTCTCGTCATCATACTCGTGCTGCGGCGGTTTGCGGGGTTTGGTAGTTCTCCACGGCGCCATTGCTTCAGGCAGGGGGCGTCTCAACATTGAGAACACCAATCACCCGAAAGATATTGGACGGGAACGAGACGGACCCCCAGTCCCGGCAAACAAATCCATCGCTATTTAGCTGCTGCCGCCATCGAGGACACCAGGCTTTTGCCTCATATAGACCCTACTCTCGCCTTTGCAGGGACGGCACTGCAGCAAGCTCAGACCATACACGCTTTTGCGGCATTTTCGACCAAAGAATGCTACTTATCTTCCTTCTGTTACGCCAGCTACTTGCCCGGCGATATTCAATATCGGGAAGACCAGCCATTCAGGCAAACGTGTTTTAAAAAGGATGGGAGGACCGCGAGCATCCATAAGTACTATTAACAGATCTTTTGTACGGAGTTAAGTAAGCAGCATTATGGAAAAGAGATACAACTATAGACTCGGAAATGGGTATTTTTACGTGGACAATAGATAAGTGGGGTAAGAAAGCCTGGTTCTATATGACTGGGGAATGGCCTCAAGGTTTCATTGATCATATAGACTGTAACCGTGCCAACAATGCTTGGGTCAATCTACGCGTTGTCACGCGTAGCCAGAATGGCCGCAACTCTGTCAAACCTCGTTTGAAAAATCCTGGTCTTCCCCGAGGCGTGATGCCCACTGTCACAACTGGACGCTTCCAGGCGCAAGCGGTCAGTAAAGAGGGAGAGACGGTTGGCTTGGGATGTTATGATACCGCCGAGGAAGCTCATCAGAAGTATTTAGACTATTGCAAAGAGCATGGCCTTGATGAATGGATGCCGCAATCATTGGTTATGAACGGCGTTCAGTGGCTCTTTTAGCGTCCCCGCCCGCCCGGATCTTTTTGAAAAAGGACGTTACATCTAAAACGTAATACGCAAGAAAGTCAGAAGCGCGCTCCCCGTATACGCGAGAGGACTGAGAGACGGTACTTTTAACCCCCCGGTGGTACCACCCCCCACCCCGGGCTCCAGAACAGGTCAGTTCATTGCTCACTGTCACTCGCGGAACACATGCATGCCACTAGTTCCGCACCCCTTATTCAATAACGGGGCGGGAACGTAGCTGAACGCGTTCAATGCACTACCTTTGTTCAACGTTTTTGGTTACAAGCCGTTTCGGTTTGACCCCAACCCCGCACCGCAAAGGCAGTCCCACCATGGTGAAGACAGATCAACTCAGAAAGATGAAGCTTCCCGAACTCATCAAGATGAGGGACGACATAGGTATCGTCATACATGAGAAACAAACCGCCGCGAAGGACGACTTCAGGAAGGAAATGGAAGAAAGGGCCAGGGCACAAGGGTTTGATTTGGGCGAATTGTTCGGGGTTCGTTCGAAGCGCGGCCCTAAGAAGAACGGCACAGCGAAAGTGAAATACCGTGATCCGAAGAACCCGGAGAACACATGGTCTGGGCGGGGCCGTCCGGCAAAATGGCTGGCGGAATACATGGCGAAAGGGAAGAAGAGAGAGGACTTCCTCGTTGACTGACTAGGAGTTCAGAGGGGAGCCTAGTTATCGAAGCTTGGCTCTCCGATGTTTGTTTTCAAATCAGCTGGCCCCCTCTCAACCTCGGCACAACACGCCAGTACTTCGTGACCTGGGCAGGCCTCAATAGATCAACTAGAAGGTATAAACTCAGTGAGCACAGCTTTAGGTTGTTTCATGGATGGATCGTTTAACCTGCGCAACCGTTTGATTGCCAAGTCCGAGTTGTTTAGCAACCCGATTGATCCCCATTCCTTGCAAAAGCAACCTTCTCGCTTGTTCCAACTGTTCTGTGCCTGCGCCTGGTCTACCAAGTTTAGTACGAACAATTCCCGCTTTCGTGGTGAATGTGCCTCTGCGGCTAATCTCCCTTTGGATAGACGCGAGCTTTAGCTTGATACGCTCCCGGATCATCTCACGTTCCAGTTCTGCTAGCCCAGCCGTGACCGTCAGGAAAAACTTCCCTGTTGGTGTGGTCGTATCAATGTTCAATTTGTCGAGATAGATGTGCACACCGTAACCAGTTAGGGTCCCTAGGTTATTCAAAACATCGATTGTTGAGCGACCAATACGATCAAGGTGCCATGCCATTAAAATATCAAACTTTCTTCGCTGAGCATCATTTAAGAGGTTATTCAATCCGGGCCGTTTATCGCGGCCCTTTGCACCTGAGATTCCTTCATCCTTGTATATTGCCACCATTTGCCAACCCCGATACCGCGCAACCTCTGTCAGGTGCTCTATCTGGCTCTGTACCGTCTGATGGTCCGTGCTAACGCGGGCATAGATAGCGGCCCTGCGAACATTATCAATCAAAGTTCTATTCTTCCCCAGCAACGTTGATTTAGCTCTGACAACATACCATAAACGCCCGGAAAAGTCATCCCAAACCACCTATTTCAGGATGACGTTTTTAATGCGCTAAGACCCCTCGTTTTGCTGGGCTTCCGCGAGCTTGGTGCGAACAGGTTTTAGGATGCCTAGGTTTGGGTTACCATTTGGCGGGGGGCATACGCACCGTCCAAAATGTTCCAATGATCTAGGATGGGTTGCTTAGTTTCAAATACTGCACCCAGCTCTGGTTCTAGTCGCTTACCAAGCGGCCTCAATGTGGCCTACCCACTTGCGGGCGATGGCCCCCACGCTAATAAAGCAAATGATACGGCAGGTTAGGTTGGATGTCGTCTATAAGCCTTACAATTGCCGGAACTGGAAAGTAGAAGTTCAGCTCATCGCAACCAGCCGCTCTCATCATCATTCCTTCCGTTGGCTCATAAGCCAGTTGGTTAGTTTGGTCTCTTCTATCTTTCATCAGTGGCTACAGCGTCGTTGCTTCAGACAAACTCCTAAATCAAGGGCGTTCCATCTAGGAAGGACCTTTATATCTTAACGCATGGCCACGGTTCCCCACGCACGAAACGGGGGAGCGGGGGATATTGCACGGTAAGGAGTCTGAGCCGCAATGCCGTTAACAACGTCCAATGTCTATTTAGCTGACTGCCCCGCTCTGGAGGGCTAGAAGTGTGTATTTGTCCAATCAATACCGGATGTCATATCATCGTTTTCTTGCTTAGTGATGTATTTGACGCACGCGGCCAAATCTGTTACTCGCGTAACTTTCGTTTCTTTATACCCCCAACGCGTCCGCGGCCACGTAAACCATAGATTTAGAGCGATGCGTTGATATTTGAAAGACGGGAAATCGATCAGAACGTGGTAATGGCGGTGCCCGTTTGAGTCCTGCTCCAGGGTTGAGATACACTTGAAATCAGCCCGTCGCACTAGACGGCCGTCTACGAGATGTTTTCGGCGGTCGCTTCTCTTTCGAAATGTTTCTGAGCGTCGCGCATTGAGGAAATACGTGAGGTTTTTGCGGCAATCATCGGGCGTGATCCAAGTCCGCCCGTCTGAGCTATCGTAGAACCATTTGTGGGTTAGGGTAAGAAGGTGTGGATTAGAAAACGGAACGCTACTCAACCATTCACGCAATTCGCGCTTACGCATTTTCGTAGTATACATTGTAACGCTGGGCTCATTTCCACTTAATACGATTTACGAACGCTCGGAGATTATTGCGGTAATCTCCGGGCGTGATCCAATCAGGCCCGTCCGAGATGTGACAGACTTTAGGGTGAGTTAGGGTAATTGAGTAGGGGTCGGAAAACTGAACGTTAGTCAAGAATTCGCACATCTCGTGCTCGAAACGCCTGTTCTGCTTATTCATTTAAAATACTGAACTCCTTTGGCAATATTCATGATGCCGCAATATACTGGATGTTTATACTAAACGCAAGTAAAAATATTTAGGTTTAAAAGTATTCCTGTTTGAATATTTACACATATCAATCATTACGCGGTGGTCTTGCCCTGTGGCCCTCCTGAAAAGCGTTAGATGCTTTCGTGCTTATTCCAGCGCCTAAAAGTATTCTCATAATAGTGCCTGTTGCTACGCGAAGTCTGCGCGCGATCTTGTTGATTGCCAAGCTTTGTGTTCCGAGAGCACGGTTACGAGGTGGCGCATGGAGCGGGACCAAGCTGGGGCTGGCGGGCCTCCCGTAACAGGTCCTTGAGCGCGCAGCGGCGATCTATGGCTTTGGTGCCCGAAACTGTCTCGCAGTAGGTTCGCGCAATTTGTCAGCCGCTACGTTCGCAAAGCGCAATCAGCTCCCCGTATTGCGCCTTGTCATCTTGCTGGGCCGTTGATACGCGGCAGTAGGTGGCGATGCGCGTTGGCGCGGCTTGGTATGGCTGCTTGGTCATTGTGGATCGCGTGCGGGACGCCTGATGTTCCCAGGGGACCCACGGCCGCCACCCGCTGGTTCGATGTAGTCTCTGAACGCGCGGGTGGGGTTCGGAAGGGAACAGAAAATTCGAAGGGTAGCCCCCCTAACTTGCTACCAGATACGTTTGCGGTTGATGCTCGTCATTCCACCCACGTTTCGCGTGGTGGTGCGAATTACCTGGCCGCTGGGTCTATGGGTAGTTGTTGTTCGATTCCCTTTAGGACCAGAACTAGTGGACCAGGTAACGCCCTTGGGTCCGGTCGTGGTTGTAATCGCCCCTGTCTTGCTTCTCTTGAACCAGTTTGGCATGTCGTGATCCTTTCTGGGCTTGCTGCAAAAGAGGTTATTCGTGCTGTCAGTGACGGGTAGGAGTGGGAGGAGACTGGCGGGCTGGTACGCTGAGGGTAGCCCGATACGCCTTGGCCAACTTGGCCAGAGTTTCCTCAAACTCTTTGGCCCTAGCTTCGGGTGTTGAGCTGGGAAGCTTGAGTCTGTAGTGGCGATCAACCGCTACCGGGGAGGCAGCGGCCACGACAGGCATGTGCCTGACCTCCGTCTCAGCGACGTGCGCGAGAATGGTCGCGCGCGTGCAGCGGGAATGGAGTACTCCCTTTTGAATCATTTCATCGATCTCTGCGGGGGAGCGCTTGGCAAGTTCGTAGAGCAGGCTGAAGCCTGTTGGCAGATGTTGTTTAACGTCATCACGCCAAAGGTGGTCATTGGCGCCTGCGGTCGCTAGCTTGCTGAACTTTGCGTCGTCAAAATCGAGCAAGCTGCGAAGTTGAGCTTTTTCAGCGGTAGACCAGGTGTTGGCCTTGGCGCACAATCTGCACAGAAGCTCTATGTTTTCGCGCACTCGCCTGTATTCCGCGTTGATCTCGTCTGCGAGAGCCCCGATATGCTCCGGGGGCTGCTCACCGCGTGCTTTGGCGCCATCTATAATCTCCTCGGGCATAGCTTGGGTCCGAGGCGGTTGTGGTTGGCAGTTCTGGCTGTTTCGAATGTTGGTCATGGACGATCCCAATTTTCACCGGTGAAAACGAACTTCATCAGCAGGGGGCAGGCGTGACGCTAGTGTACCCCCATCCTACGCACTCTCCGCTGGTTCGCCGTTAGTGAATGGTTACGACGCGTGCGTAGTCCCGGTGGCGATAATAATGGTCCATATGTTCGAGCAGCCCTGCAAAATCCCCGCAGGCCTCACAACTGCAATGGATGCTGTAGGCCTTGTCACAGCGTCCTTCACCCGTGTAAGCCAATAGCCATCCGTCCTCCCATTCAACGGCGAAATAGCCCGTGTTCTGAAAAAACTCATTGAGCAGTATTTCAGTTCTCGCCTCTCTGATTGAGTCTGCCATCGAGCAATCTCCCAAGCGGTGGTCGCGCACGAGTGCTATCCTCCCGTGGACGCCGCACCTTCGGCGACTACAGGATTGAAGCGGGGGATGTGAGAGTGCGTGAGGGCTTACTTGGCTGCGGCTTTGTCACCGCGCGAAGGACGCGCAAGGGTGACAGCCGCTGACTCCGGCGCGGGATGTGTGGCGTACGTGAAGGTCATTAGTGCCAAGAGGAAAACCAGGGTCCCAGTGCTGCCTGTGCCAATAGAGGTGTGAACCGAGTGTTTCGGTATCAAGACGTGTTCGGAGAATTAATTTTTTTCTCCTCGCGATGTGCTCCACCCAGCGCATCAGAACCGTACGCATCATCCAGGTAAGACCCGGAAAGGTCCGTGTCGTGTGGTTCGAGACGACCCATGAAGATTGCGCTCCCGCTCGCTGAGAACCACGGTATAAACCGCCAAGGCGGCGCCAGGGGGGCCGCTTTGGGGCACCATTGTCCGAGCTACTTTGTGCGACCCTACTGCCTGGTTTGGATTCGCATGAAAAAGTTACACATTAGCCAGTCCGCTTCTCTTCTCCAGATGATCGATCCATGCTTCCTCAGCTCTGCCAGCCACACCGCTGGCGACTGCGCCGGATGTCATGCAACCGCCAGTCCTGTGTTCTCGTCGAGAGGCGTCGAGACTGCGCTTCCACTTCTAGAGGCCGGAAACCGGGTCGTCCCTTCCAAGGCAGCGAACACGAGTCCCTGGTGGACAGTGGCAATGGGGCATGAGCCCGCCAGGCGACGCCAAGGGCTGGCAAAAGAGGCGACGGCTAGGGGGGGGATAGCTCCCCCGAAAACGAGGCTCAGCGCGGCCCGCGCATTGAAGTTGGGTTCTCTGGGTCCTGGGCGAAACGTCACGTTGAATTGTGTTCAGAATCTGCCCCTCTCTATTTTCGAACCGCACGGCCGCGATCGCTGCACCCTTGTGTCAGACCTCCGGCGAACCCGGTGATGCCCCGCGCCAGCAGGCATTCGGCGGGCGTCAAACTCGGGGTTGCGGCTATTAGCGATCAAGACTGCCCCCAGCCTGGTGCACGCTGTAGCGTTGTCCCGGTCTCCAAGGCTGATTGGCTCAATGTGGGAAACTCCGCACCAAAATTGCTAGGAACGCTGCTGGACGTTTTCAGTGCGTGGAAAAAACTAACTCGTTGATAGCTCATTCGGATAAGGATACTTATGGGAAATAGTAAATTGCGATAAGGGGGGAAGTATGGGCTGGCCAGAGTTTACGCTGAAGTTGTTTGAGACCCTCTTTATTCACTTTGCGAAGATAGCTGCTTGGCCCCTTGCTGTGGTATGCCTTGGTTATTTTTTCAGAAATGAACTCAGAGAATTTCTTTCACGCGCTACAGAGATAGGTCTGAAAGGCGCCAAAGCAGTTCCACCTCAGGTGCAGTCACCAGCTCCCAAAATATCAAACACTATTGAAGTGGTTGGAAAACCCCTTCCGCCAACAACTAGGTTTATAGCGCAGCGTGAGGAGGTAATTGTGGCTGAGGTTAACAGACTGGGATATGAAAAGCCACAGCTAATAAGGGAGTTTGTGTTAGAGCAGATCAAGGGTCATTTTAGGGTAATTGCCAGTGCAATATACGGTAGCCAGCTCGCCCTACTTGACGAAATAAGAAACAAAGGGTCAATTAAATACGACGATGCAATAAAGTTCTATGAAATACATAAATCCAAGGCCGCTGCTAGGTCCATGTCTGAAAGTTCATTCAGCGAGTGGTCTAATTATTTGGTAGTGAGTGGACTAATGGAAATAGACCAAGGAACCTACAAGCTGACTGATGCTGGAAGTGATTTTGTTAATCTTTTTGCGCCTTCTATTTCCCTTACCCTCCAATCGCGACCGCTCTAAAATGGTCTTAAACGACGACAAAAAGGAAAAGCCCTAGGGGCATGGTTATCCCTAAGGCTACCTAGTTATAAGGACCTAAATATCAGGCTTTAGTTACCTACTTTTGCAGGCCAGCCCTTGCTGAGGGTTGACTTACTAGTTTTCGGTTTCGCCTTCAGAACCTTGCCGGGCTTTTTCTGGGAGCCGCCATGCGTGACGGTCCATGGACTGATATCGGCGCCCTTAGACTTGCTTTGTGCATTAGCTGACCCTGTTGCGATTGCGAGTAGCAACGCAGCGGCCAAACTGATTGCGAATATTTGGATCATGGCTTGTCCCCTCCCTTGGACCCCTCGACATCGGACAATAGGTAGGCTGATCATCGAGTCAATCGTCGGGGCGGAGGTAAGGCCAGTACCTGTTTCTTCCGACCATCTCTGGGGCGAGCCACTTCCCCATTGGTCTGCCAGTCAGTCCCTCAGCCATTTCGAGGCGATCATTCGGTCAGTTCTTACTCTTGTCGCGAACGTAGAACTCCCACACTACCCATCCGAGAGCCAGTGCAACCACAATGCCCAACGTGGTGTTCTTAGGCGCTGTCGAGCGACTTAGAAGGCAATTTCAGGGCGGCATCCATGCCCTTCTCGGTGAGCGCCCAAACACCCCTTGCCGCCTCCGCGAGAGGCTTCAGGAGCCCGTCCATACGCATTGCCCGTATTTCCCATTCGGCGCTTTTCTTCCACCGGACAGTGCCGGAGCTGATGTTCGCCTTGTCATATTCCGTAAGTTGACCAGTGAGATGAACGTCCTCAATCTCCTTCAAAACTTGCTCGCGGCGCGCCTCGCCGCCGAAGGCGTTTAGTGCCCTCAAAATGGGATCGCGAAAGGCCTTTTGCGGGGTCTTGTCTCGATCCGCCTTAAGTGCAGCACGGTCTAATTCCAGCAGGCGCCTAAGCACGCTGTTCGGTGTGTCCTCGAACGCTACAGCTTCGGACTGAAGTAACTCATATACCTCCTCGTCTACTTGGATCGTTCGGTTCATTCACGTCACTCCGCTGGCACTGTGCGCCAGGGTCTACCTTAGCGCATAGCCCGCAAGGAAGTAGCCTTGGGCTATGTTTCTGTGAAGCCTTAGGCTGGCTTCAATTTCTTGACAGAAAGGGTGTTAGGAGACCCCCGGCGACCCATGCTTCAGCGTCGTGCACGTCCACATATACGAACGGCCCGCCCTGCGCGTAGTTTGTGCTAGTGTCCCGCCTCAGAAGTTACTAGCCATTTATACAGTTCTCTGATTCTCTGCCTCAAGAACTGATTCGGGGGCAGAAGCATGGCGCGGGCATTGGAGATTATCCTCACTGAGGCCGAGCGGGTAGAGCTGGAGCGTCGCGCCCGCCGTCGCAAGATTGCACATGCGGATGCGATGCGCGCGCAGATTGTTTTGCTGGCGGCGTCTGGATACGCCAATAGCGCCATCGCAAGATCGGTTGGAGCAACGCGCAAGACGGTACAGTCCTGGCGCGGTAGGTTTGCGCGGGATCGTCTTGACGGTCTCTCTGACGAGCCACGGTGCGGCGCACCGCGCAAGATCGGCGATGATCTCATCGAGCGGATCGTAACAAAGACGCTGGAGACGCAGCCAGCAAACGCGACGCACTGGAGCACCCGGGATATGGCAAGAGCGTCGGGAGTGTCGGCCTCGACGGTGCAGCGGATCTGGCGAGCATTCTCGCTCCAGCCGCACCGGGTCGAGACCTTCAAGCTCTCGGCCGACCCACAGTTTGTTGAAAAGGTGCGCGATATCGTTGGGCTCTATCTCGATCCACCGCAACTTGCGCTGGTCCTGTGTATCGATGAAAAGAGCCAAATTCAGGCACTTGATCGCACCCAGCCGCTTCTGCCGATGCGGCCCGGGCAAGTCGAGCGGCGAACCCACGACTATAAACGACATGGGACCACCACCCTGTTTGCCGCGCTCGTTGCCGCAGCCAACGCCAACACGGATATCAAGGCCGGAACGGTGATCGGCAAATGCATGCGCCGCCACCGCGCCGTCGAAATGCGCAACTTTCTGGCTGCGGTCGAGCGCAACATGCCCACCGATCTCGATGTGCACGTGGTCATGGACAACGCTTCAAGCCACAAGACCAAGCTAATCCGTAACTGGTTTGCCCGCCGGCCCCGCTGGCACCTTCACTTCACACCGACCTCGGCATCGTGGATCAATCAGGTCGAGCGCTTCTTCGCCGCCCTGTCCGAAAAGAAGATCAAGCGTGGCGCACATAAGTCGGTGAAAGAGCTGGTGGCCGCAATTGAAGCTTTCATCGGTGGCTGCAACGCCAACCCGAAGCCATTCAGGTGGGTGAAGACATCCGACGAGATCCTCGCGTCAATTGAACGGTTCTGCCACCGCACCCTCCAGGTTCACTCAAAAACTGGGTAGGAACCTCTGAATCGGGACACTAGTGACCTTCTCCTCCTGTGGGTGAAAAGGGGTGTCGAGCTTGCAGCAACCTTCACCCTTAACCCACCAGGGCCAACGTTGCCCATTCCACACGGCTTCAGTTTCTCCCGGAGTTGTGGGCCGAATTTCTTTAATCCACATAGCAGCTTCGATTAACCCGCCCACTTTCGCGATGAGCATGATGTCCGGGTTTCCTCGGGGCCGCCCGTAAAGGGCGTGCACCGCCCGCTCGATGACCCTGACTATGTTTTTCTGGTGAGTTCTGGCGATCACTACAGTGAGCGACCCGTGCCATTCTTTAGTCATTGTAGCATCTCCCCCTTTCGTTGAATTCAGCCATCTGCCAACAGCCTTAAGTCAAGACTGTGGTCAAGGCTATAGCCAAGACTGTAGGCGACAAGGGGAACAGTCAATCCAAAGGGTGTGCTGCCAAGAAAATCCAAAGCGAAACAAAGGATTTCGTCGGACGACCAATTGGAAGTTGCCGTCAGTCGAGGCAACTCAGGCCCGTGCGCTTAGGAAATGGCGCTGGGTACCCAAGGACTGGCAGAAATTTGCTGGCGGCCCACCACCCTATCCGAATTCCATCGGCTGCCGTCCTAGGGCTGCGACCCGACGGGGAAACGGCATCCTGCGGCGGCAGCCCTCAGATCTCGGTTGCGAGCGCGAGTTGGGTTACCTTCCTCCTGTCAAATCTGCCCCGCTCTATATGTCGAGGCGCATGGCCACGATCGCGCTCGTTCGACCGGGCTGATTCCTGACACATTGGACCGGGCTGATTGCTGACACTATTCCCTCAGCGTTGTGATGTCACCGCCGTTTCCGGAGCGACGCGGAGCCGCGCACGCGGCGGAGCAAAGCGCAGGAAACGGCGGTCGCGATCGATCACCCCGAGGTCGCGATGGCAGAAGCGCGCGATGTGTCCACCGCTCTCGTTTTCGGCGAGGCCTATGAGCTCACCTGCGAGCGCCTCGCCGACGAACACCTGCTCGCCACGCCACTTGATCATGCCATCCCAGCGCACGCGGCGAACCTCATGATCGGCGTCGTACCAAGGATCTACCAGGCGCGCCGGCAAAGCACGAGCCGGCGGCTGCCAATGTGTGGCAGGCGGCGTCTGCTCGAGCGCCTCATGCGGACGCTCCTCGTTGTAGTGACGGCGGAAGCGGTCGAACCGCCGCTGCTGCTCGGCCGGCGTTGCAGCTGGTGGCTTCGACGTCTCGGCCTTCAGTGTACGGTGCATGCGCTCGTGCCGACCGTTGTCCTGCGGGCTCGATGGCGGGATGTAGCGCGGCTCGATGCCGAGCTTCAGCCACCACACCGACAATGCCGAGAGCCCACCGACGCCCGTCGAGCCGAACGGCGATCCGTTGTCGGAGCGGATCGCTTCGGGCAGGCCGACCGTGCCGAAGATCCGCTCCATCGCGCCCCTGACGCCCGCCCACGTCGGCTCCACGATGCGCACGTCGACCAGATACCGGCTCGCCGCATCCGTGAGCGTCAGCGGATCGCAGCGCGTGCCATCAGCCGTACGGAACCAACCCTTGAAGTCGATAGACCATTCCTCGTTGGCGGCCGTGGCAGGGGAGATTACATCACCTTGCGCGATCGCTCGCCGCCGGCGCCGGCGCCCCTCGACGAGACCTTCGCGCTTCAGGATGTCCCCAATCGTCGAAGCTGCTGGCCAGTCTACTTTCGGCGCATCACGTTCCAACCAGGCCTTGATCTTTTTCGGGCCGAAATGCGGAAACCGCCGCCGCACCGCGATGACGCGATCAGCGACCCGACCCGACGTCGCATGCGGGCAGCTCGCAGCCGCATGGCTCAGGTCCTCAAACCAGCGCGCCTCTCCGCCCTCCCGGCGCCGCTTCCAAACATAGAACGTCTCACGGCTGATGCCGTGCCGCCGGCACAGATCGCTAACCGTGAAAACGCCCGTCTCGTACTCCCGAAACAACGAGATACGCTCTTCCACAGGACAGGTCTCCTTGAAAGGCATCGCCCGATCTCCTCGAATCGAACGACAACCTTGACCTGTCAGGAATCAACCCGGTCTAAACTGTCAGGACTCAGCCCGGTTTATACCGCACGCCGCCCCCCTCCAGGGTGCCGCCCGATGCACCGCGCCAGCAGCATTCGGCAGGGGTGTCAAACTCGGGATTGCGGCCTGCCCCGGCTCTCTATGGCTGATTGGCTCGATTTCGGTGCGTTCGCTCCTATTGGCGGCTTGGCGGCCCAAAAGTGGGAAACTCCGCACCAAAATCGCTAGGAACGCTGTTGGATGTTTTCAGTGGGTGGGAAAAGCTAACTGGTTGATTTTCCGGAAAAATGCCACT
The DNA here is from genome assembly GCA_963775835.1 of uncultured Alphaproteobacteria bacterium. Taxonomy (GTDB): domain Bacteria; phylum Pseudomonadota; class Alphaproteobacteria; order Rhizobiales; family Hyphomicrobiaceae; genus AWTP1-13. Next base: position 297,744 of record CAVZKV010000016.1, read on the forward strand.
CCCTCCTGGGGCACCACGGACTTAGCACAAAATTATCAGTGTTCGTCCTAATCGTCAAAGCTCTCGGGGTGCATAGGGGTGCAAAACCCCAAGGCGCTAATTACAACTCAACAGATTTTGGTCCACGCTCCGCTGCGGGTGAGACAAGCTCACTAGTCTGGCGCGTCTACCGAGAGGCCCCTACGGCTCCTAATCTCGAGAAGGCTTGGTGCTCGTTGTGATCCCGATACTGCTTGCAGTGGGCTTCCTCTTTGCAGGCAGCATCAATTATCCCCTAGACCGTGAAGACTTCCAGATCATGCTTTACGGCTTAGGCGTTTCAGTATTTCTCTATGCGGCATGCCGGGCATTGGGTTGGGTCATTGCCGGGTTCATGAAAGAGGAACACTAAGGGAGTAGCCGTGAATACCCTTCTGAAGATCGGTAAGGGGTATCTCGCGATCGGCGCTGTCCTTGCAGCGATCATGTGGCTCAGCTACTTGCTTGGAGCTATGTTCACGCCATCGGCACGGCTCAGCCTTGGCGACCGAGTAGGCGTTACCTTCAAAATCCACACCGGCCCTTGCCTGCTTCACGTTGTGTGGTGGGGACCGTCCCTAGCCTTCTGGATGGTGACGGCTCAAGGATACTCATTGGGCCAGTGGCTAGCCCCAAATTCTCAAGGTATTCAGCGCATCGGGGCTCCGAATTAAGCGAAAGTTGTTTTGTGACAACGACTTTGCGCGAGACGGAGAAGAACCCCGATGGCGACAGAGTGTAGGCAGGATTCGCTCGACTTCGGAACTGTTGAAGGCCGCTCAGTTGTGGGCGCATTCGACGGTGGTGTGATCAGCTCGGATGCCGGCGCGCTTCTATTGGGTGCGGCCGACAGAGCGATCAGGTTGATTAAGCGCTTTGCCGCCTGTTTCACCGACCGGCGCGAGGCAGAGTGCATTGAGCACACGACCACAACGCTGGTCGGCCAGCGGGTGGTCGGGATTGCGCTCGGCTATGAGGATCTCAACGATCACGACGAGTTGCGGCACGATCCGGTGATGGCGGTGCTGGCCGGGAAGCTAAAAGCACGGCGCAAGGACTGCGCGCCAGTGGCCGGGAAATCGACGCTATCACGGCTGGAGCACGCACCCGAGGAGGGCGCGGCCTTCGCTCCGCCGCGCTACCACAAGATCAGTCACGATGGCCGGGCCATCGAAGACCTATTCGTGACATTATTTCTGGAGGCGCATCGGCGGCCTCCGAAACGCATCATCCTTGATCTTGATGCCACCGATAGCCCCCTGCACGGGCATCAGGAGGGACGTTTTTTCCATGGCTATTATGATTGCTACTGCTATCTGCCGCTCTACATCTTCTGCGGCCGCCATCTTCTGACAGCCAAGCTGCGCCGCTCCAACATCGATGCCTCGGCCGGTGCAGTCGAGGAGGTTGCGCGCCTGGTAGCGCAGATCCGGTCGCGCTGGCGCAAAGTGGAGATCTGCCTTCGTGCCGATAGCGGCTTTGCGCGCGAGGAATTGATGGCCTGGTGTGAAGCAAATCGCGTGGATTACGTGTTCGGGCTGGCCAAGAACGAGCGGCTGGTGGAGCAGATTGCGCACGAGCTGGAGGCGGCCGAGACGGAAGCTAAAAAGACGGGTGCGCCCGCCCGCCGCTTCAAGGAGTTCATGTGGGAGACGCTCGAGAGCTGGAGCTGCAAACGGCGTGTGATCGGCAAGGCTGAGTGGACCAAGGGCGAAGCCAATCCTCGCTTCATCGTCACGTCGCTCAAACGGGCCCAGGCTTCAGCGCAACCACTCTACGAAGATATTTATTGCCAGCGTGGCGACATGGAAAACCGCATCAAGGAATGCCAAGGCGACATGTTTGCCGACCGCACGCCGGCAGTGACCATGCGCGCCAATCAGCTGCGCCTATGGTTCGCCTCCATGGCCTACGTCCTGATGTGCGCGCTACGCCGCATCGGCCTTGCTGGTAGCGAGCTGGCGCGCGCCACCTGCGGTACCATTCGGCTGAAACTCCTGAAGATCGGTGCTCAGGTCACGATTAGCGTGCGGCGCGTGAAGATCGCATTCGCCTCATCGTATCCAGGGCAGGAGATTTTTGCCCTGGCGCATGCCCGGCTGAAACGTGCCGCGGCCTGAGACCGCCAGCTCCACCCCACCAGCAACCACAGAGGAAAAACATGAACCTGCAAAACCCGCCGCTGGCGGCGCCGATCTCGCACGCCAACAGAAAACTCACCTCTCAGCGAATTGCTGATATGCATTGCGCATTTAAGGACGGTGAGAAAGGCGGGCTAGCGCCAGGCTTCTACACTGATGGCTTCTACGCTGATGCTAATTGAAGTGGTCGCGCTGTTCTGGAGCGAGTTCTTGAAAACCACGCAGCTGACGCCATGACGCGGCACGCTACTACCTTGAGGTTCAGATGCGTGACGCGCCCTAATTTTTCGGACTACGCTTGATGCGCCGATCGCTCCAAATTCTGTGATCGATAATATTATTTGGGCTTAAGGTCCTGATCGTCGGTGTACCCCTGTCCGCTATAATTATTGGAGTATAGATACGGGCACTTATCAGAGGGTGTTGCGTCAATTCTTATCTTCGCGTATCTATTCGGTCTACCCTGGATTGTGAAGTTCGATGGTAAGAGCGAATAGTGACCCAACTCTCATTCTGATAATAATAATTCTGGAAAATATTAGAAAATAAACCCCCCAGGCAAAGGACCAATAAGCCCAGGGGTGGAGTGGACAGCTATTGTTTAGGCTTCTTTACAAGGGCCACTGTTAGAATCCCCACGTGTGGCCCATTTGGCTTCCCTACAAGCCGACAAGAGCACCTTCCCAAGATTTCGCCTATTCGGCTTTTGGCGTAGGGGAAGACCCTACTTCTGAGCGTTCTCCCTTTTTCCCATCTTTGTTCCAAAATGGACGTTCGATGCATTCGCCCTTAGTCAGGCCCCCAAGGGTGGGAAACTCCGCACCAAAATCGCTTGGAACGCTGGTTACTATGGCCGCGCTAGTGGCGTCCTCGACCACCCGGACAAACAACGGATTATCGTTTTAGCGAGAGGTGGGGGCTACGTGATCAACCCTGAGGCACCTGAGGACGTGACAACCTTCGGCTGTGGGCTCTTCCAAGAATTTCACGAATTGCCCGACTTCAATGCCATCCTCTTTGTTGATCCTCTTGGCATGGAGACAATCAAGAAAGAGGGCCGATGGTAGTGCATCCCCCGCATCTCATGGGATGGGATTAGCAACATTAAAATCGAAGGCAACACGCTCCAAGGTGAAGCCTATGACCCATTCGCCGACAGGTGGGTTCCTTTCACCGTCGATCTGAGGACTGGCGAATGCGAGGGCAGTGTCGTGCCCAAAGGTGTGGAGTAAGAGCAGCGCTCATGGTCTGAGGCTCGAAGTTGGCTCACGTCGGGGGTAGCGGTCAGCGCTTTGCTGCTTTTCCCGTGCGCTCTAGGGTATCAAGTTGTGGCGCAAAGCATCACACGCGGCTTGAGTTCTATTGCGAACTCCGAGCTTCACCTGCGCCTTCTTGATGTGGCTGCGGACCGTCTCCTCGCCGAGGCCGAGTGCTTGAGCGATGTCCGCGGACTGGTGGCCCATCGATACCATGCGCAAGACGGCAAGCTCGCGAGGGGTCAGGCGCGGCGATGACCCAATCCTATCGACATCTGGGCCAGCGAGTTGATCAAGCCGTAGCGCAGCGAGGCTCGCGGCAGCACAAATGGGTACTCGTGCGGCCGGAGTGAGAATATTCGACAGCTCCTTGCGGGACCAGAAGGCGACTACCCACGTGCCACCCACGCCGTAGGTCAGGCCATCTCGCATCCCGTATTTGAGGCCAAGCTCGACGGACCATCGGTCGGTCCCTATCGGCTCGAACCGTCGGCTGGTTTCCGTCCATGTGAACGATGCAAGACTAGACCTTGCCAGGAAGATCGTTGGTGTGAAATGCGTCCTGGCGAGCACCGTGTATTCGTCCCACCAGCCGTCTGGAACGCTCCTGTGCAAGAAGCACGATTTTCCTAGCTGAATGCTCTCAACGCCCGCAGATTTGACACCGAAGCGTGCCGCTCCCAGCACGTTGAGCGGTATCTTCGCCGTCGAAACGACGTGCAAGGCGTCGAGCACGTCGGCTGGCGTCCGCAAATCGTCCACTTGGTTCGCAAAATCGACCAGTGTCATACAGAGGTCCGCAGACGACACGGTCGGCGACGATCTGATCAAAGTGTGTAAGCTCATGAACCCGCCCCGTTTCCTGGAGGAAACCTGGGCCGAGGATGCGCCGAGTTGTAGTGGCCGAATATCAGGACAAACCCGCAAGATGCGGGGCAAGACCGAAGATCACGATGAGCCACATGAGCCTGCCCTCGTGACTCATTCGCTGGGACACCGAAGGTGTGCCATAAGAGCCTCAATTGAATATTTGGGAGCTTCTGTGCCACTATGTCTAAGAATCAAGACGGAGGGGTGGCAGGTTGCTGGTCGGCTACGCGAGGACATCGACGTTCGATCAGATCGCCGGGTTCGAGGCTCAGCGGCGAGACCTAGAGGCGGCGGGTTGTAAGAAGATATTCGCGGAGCAGGTCAGCAGCGTCGCCGAGCGCGAGCAACTCAAGGCCGCCATCGACTACCTCCGCGAGGACGATGTTCTGGTGGCGACGAAGCTGGATCGGTTGGCGCGGTCAATGCGCCACCTCATCGACATCGTGGATCAGGTCAAAGAGAGGAGGGCCAGCCTCCGCATCCTCGGCATGAACCTGGACACCGAAACGGCCACGGGCAGGATGATGCTCCAGGTGCTCGGTGCAGTCGCCGAACACGAGCGAGCCGCGATGCTGGAGAGGCAGCGCGAGGGGATCGCGAAGGCGAAGGCGGAGGGGAAATACAAGGGCCGGGCGCGAACCGCGATGGCGAAGGCTGGTGAGGTTGAGAAGCTCCTGGCTGCTGGCGTGAACCCGACCGAGGTCGCCCGCAAGTTGGGGATTGGGAGGAGCAGCGTCTACCGGGCGATGAGGGAGCGGAAGATCAAGCGCGTTGCTGGCGTCGTCCCTGCATAAAAGGCCCGCCGCGCATAGTTGTGTCCCTGGGAGCTCCCCAGTGTTTTTTACTGGACGAGCCTGGCCACGTCCGCGCCTGCCCTGCAGATCTCTTCCTCGCGCTCAACATGGTGCAGAGCCGGAGACGGCCGATATCTTGAGGAGAAAAGTGTGAGCCCGGCCTAAGGTGCGAGCAGTGGGGCTTGACGAGATCGGCGCCATGACGCTCGACAGGATTTGCGAGATGTTCAGCTGCAGCCATGTTCAGAATATCAGCCTATGACTAGTCCTGCCGGGGTCGGGAGTTTGCGGCCGCAACTACGGAGGGACTATGCTACGTGCTACGGGCCAGGCCACATATTGCTTTCAGACCTCGGATCTGGAGATCGGGCTGTTCGCCGGAGAGTTCGCAGGTGTTACCGTCAGCGTCCCATAGGGTTTTGATCGGCAAGAACGAAGCCGTATCGCTCGTTATGGTGTGGGAATTGCTCGGCCGAGACTGTCCGGCTGAATTAGACCCACCTTCACGTAACACGGACCCACTATAGCGAAACCGTGAAGGGCCCTCAGCTGCCCCTTCATGGTCATCCGAGGGTGATGCCTCGGGTCTGATGAGCAGTCATCGGTAGGTGGCCGGGCTCGTGCGCTAACACGAGACACCGGCCGTGTCTTCACCTCTAGGTAAGAGAGGCTCAGACAATGCGTGACTACACCCCTTGTAGGGTAGCTTCATCGATTCTCGGCCTGACCTGTGCGGGCCTTGGGAGCTACGGCGCATTCGAGTTCGCCTACAAGCTCGAATGCACCATGAGCTACCTCGTGATTGCAGCGCTAGTGGTCGCCGTGACGGCGGCGCTGATCCCACCTATCGCCGAGGCGACTTGGCGAGCGGGTGGGTACGTGAAGGCCCTCCTTTGGTGGGCTGTTCTGGTCCCTGCCGGGGCCGTCGTGTTCTTCTCTGCTGCAGAGCGGGTGCACGATGCTAAGGCGGATGCTGAGGCAGAACGCGGTGCCCTTCGAGGCGCCGCTGCTCGTGCTTCGGCGACACTGATGAAGGCGCAGGCCGAATTGGCGCTGGCGAGAGCCGACGCCAATAGGGCAAGGGGCCAAAAGCAGTGTGGTCCGGAGTGCCGGACGAAGCTTGCCGCAGAGGCGTCGGCCCAGGCTGACGTTGACGCAGCGAAGCTGGCACTGCTCCAGGCGGAGCGGAAGGCCGTGACGGAGAGCCCGCTCAAGGCTCCCGCATGGCTGCTGCCGGCGGCACTCGATGCGGTCGCCTTCATGGCGATCTGGACGGGACTTTCGGGTTTGTCCAGGGCTCCTAGATGTCTCTGAATTCTATCTGGCGCCCGCAGGCGCTACGAACTTCGGTCCCAATCAATGCAAGAACGACAAGGACGGAACCGTCGATCACGACGAGCGGTTGCGCATTACGGGAGTTGAGCCTGGCATGTACGATGCCAAGTTCACCGATGTCAAAGGCCGCACCTGCGTGGTACGGAACATCACGATCGAAACCGGTAAGATCTTCTCGATCGAGGAGAGCGAGCTGACTTCCTGCACCGCTCGTTGACGTAACGTCGCGTTGCCGCTGGCTGGCGCGCAGTTGTGTCTCTGGGGTAATGGTCCCGATCATATTGCATTCCCGAACGGTGCGCTCCTGGCGGCAGCATGTACGGAACAAAGGTTCAATTCTGAAGTTGCAGGAAAAATGCCTATCCACAAATGTGGCTACGTCGGAAGCTTTGTTCCATGGCAAGCAGGAGAGAGAATATGAAGCGTATCCTGGTGCCGTTCCTCGCCGTGGCTATGAACAGCACAACGGCACTGGCCGACGCACAGGTATCGCCAGCTGACGCCGCGAAGATCCAGGCCGCCTTGCAAGCCTGGGGTTGTTCGGGCGGAAAGATCGAGCAGGAGAACGAGGCGACCGGCGTCTATGAGGTCGATGACGCCAAGTGCAAGGACGGCCAGTACGACATCAAGCTCGACAAGGACTTCAAAGTCATTGTCATCACGCGTGACTGACAGGCTGTCGTCTGGCCGGCACTGTTCCCGCAGAAGATCAAAACTGCATCTGTTCGATAGTGCGGATAGTGCCCGAGTCGACGAACGCCGATTTCCAAGCCGCCGATCCGGCGATGGAACACGTCCATTGTTGTCACCTTTTTGCTATCGCGACACGCCAGATTGCCGCTCTACCCCAACAGCGGACAAACGGAAGAAGACAGTCGCGGTGGCACAAGGTGGGCTTAGTCTACACCGTTGGCCGTCACCTTAATCGGGTCCATCTGCAGCTGCAAGGACCCGAGTGCCGTAGAACGCATTGCTCTGAAATGGATCAGTGTAGTGGATACACACACCCGACTACTCGCCAAAACAGCGAATCACAGGGTAGGCCATGCGTAAGCTCGGACTGGTCCAGCCCGTATGCGGCCAGTCGATTGGGCGCTGCCTTCCGGCGGCGCCCCTTTTTCGTTTTGAGAGCGGTGCTTTGGAGGGTCTGTTGCTGTTTCTAATGGCCGATCTTCAGATAAAGCCCGGTTGAGCTTATTTGCCGCGCAATGCGGCCAGCACCATCGCGATGCGCCGCGCCTGCTCCTCGGCCGGGAGCTTCGACACCTCGTTCAGGAACTGCATGTGCGGCAGGACGAAGGGCATCAACGCCTCGACATCCGATGGTGGTGGGCTGCATTGGCGCTCTCCTTTGAAGGCATGGGGTCGGATTTCCGCCCTAAATCGGGCGCAGGGTTAGGCCGTGGGACCCTTCACGCTGACCATTTGGCTCTATAGGCGCGCGCTTCGAGGAGACGATCCCGAACATGGGCCGCGGGGAATGCGTCGAGCGGCTCATGACGATCCGAGGCGACCGGGGCAGCCGCCTCATCAAGGGCCAGTGCATCGGTGCCGGCGGATACGTCCTGCCCATGGATAGGCAGCCCCAGCCATGCGCTCACCTCCGGTGCGGCTGGCCGCTGCCAGGGCTCAGGCAAGTCTAGCTTTCAGGTTGTGTGGCTCAACGCGTAGGGCGTGCGCGGAAGGTACGCGTAGGACGTAGGCGGTGGGCTAAATGTCGGCCATTTGCCCGGTAGTCGGTGGGGGGTAGCGGCAGCCTTCGATTTGGCCGTCCTTGGATTGCTGCTCAGTTATTTCTTGTAGCCGACATAGTAGACGCCGATGGTCGCCCCCGAGGCATCCTTGATCGGTTCGTAGCCTGTCATATAGGCCGTACCCAAAATGGGCACCTCGCCGTAGTGTGCTTTGCCCGCCTTGATGGATTCGAGGGCCGGTCCGGCCAAAACAGTACCGATCGCTCGCCCACTGCCGTCGGGTTTCGGCACGCTGGTCGAGACACGGATGAATTCGTCTCCAGCCTTGACGAAGAGGGTGGCCGTCATGCCCTGGCCATCTTCATTGCCGACGGCATCGACCATGTCGAAGTTGTTATTGATCTTCGTCGTGCCGAAATAGAGGGTGGGAGCGTCCTTGCCGCCCACGGCTTCTTGGCCCTCGACCTTGGGGGCTCCTAATTTTGTGGTCATGGCCTTCAAGGTTTCCATCGATTTGGTGACCCTGGGATCGGTCTGGGCGTGCCCGGGGCTCGAGCCCAGGATGGCGACCAAGCATCCGGCGGCAAGGAAGCCACGGAGAAAAAACTTTCCGTTCATGTGATGACCTCCCTATTTGAGATCTGCGGCGAGTGCACTCCTACAGATGCGGCAAGAGGGCAGTGCTCGCGGCCGAGATAGCAATCGTGCCACGCCACCATCTGTCCGTATAGACTGAAACGTGAGGCTGCATAGGGCGTATCCCCACTTTGGGTGATAGAACGAGTGCTGATAACATCCACGGCATCTGCTTGGTCAATGGAATTCGCAAATCGGGTGCGGCTGGTCATTCGAGTTCACCCACATCGCCCGCTGAGCCAGCCCCGCTCCGCAGGCGTTACTGCATCGGCAAATACGCGCCCCACGCGATCAAAACGACGCCTGCAACGCGGCCGAGCCAATGGCCGAGCGGAATGATCTTCTCCAGCAGTACGAAAACCGCGAGGCCGACGATCCAATACAGGTTCATCACGCCGCCGAAGAACAACAGTCCCATCAAGAACCAGCAACACCCGAGACAATACGCGCCATGCTCCAATCCCATGCGCAACGCGCCCAAGCGGCCCGCGCGCCAGTTGTTCATCAGAAAGCCGAGCGGCGAGCGGCAATGGCGCAGGCACATGGTCTTAAGCGGCGTGAGTTGCCATAAACCTGCTCCCACGAGAATGGCGACGCCGATCCATACGTTGGCGGTCTCCAGCAGCAGCATCGGCGACATCAACCGAGCCGCTTCCAACGCCCATTGCAATCCCGCGGCCACGACACTAAAGCCGCCCCAGGCGATCAGATAGCCGGTAGCGAACGCTCCGGTTGGCATCAGCGGGGAGCCGTCCGCCTTTTCTTTGCGATTGACGCGGGCGAACAGCAGCAGCATTGGCGCGGCGCTGGGCAGCATCATCGCCACCATCATCACCCACCACATGGAGACCATCAGCAACGCGTACGCAAAGGTCCACACCGCCGGCTGCATCATCCAGCCGTCCATGCCGGCCATCCGCGTCATCTCGATGGCACTCATATCCATGCCGGCGCCCAGGACCAACCACCCCCAAGCGAGGGCCGACATCACAACGATTCCGGTGACCAACACCAACCGGTCACGCCGGATGATCGCTTCCAGCAAGGCCGTAGAGGAGGCCATGCCCGAGACTCCTTAGTCGCATCGAGTGTGCGAGGCTCAGCCACTCCAGTCGAAGCTGTGAAGCGTTCCGGAATCCCCGTCCCAGTTGCGCATGTCGGGATCGGCCCAGCGGCTGCCTTTCGCGCTGGCGACCTGCATGCCGTCGAGTTGCAGGGCGGCATGCGCCACAGCGCCGGAGACGCGCGTTGGTTTTCCGGCGCCGTCCTGTAGCGCTTTCAACGTCGCGTTGGCCACGGCTCCGACGGTAAGCGATGACGTATCGCCCCACTGGATGTCGACATTGGTCACCTGCGCAGGGCGCCAACTGGATATCACGCCGCCGAAAACCGCCTGCAACACGCCGCCTTTCTTACCGCTGAAAATCGCCTCCAGCTCTGCCTGCTGCTGCTTCGTGGCACGCGCGTCCAAATAGAGTCGTCCCGTGCCATTGCCATGGAAGAAGTTGCCCGGCCAGTCCGCAGCCAAAGCGACGCGTGTGCCGCTCAGGTCCACGCCATCAGATTGGCCTTTCTCGATTTCAAAGCCGAAAGCGCCTGAGCACCATTCCTGGTCCGGCTCTCCCTCTGGACCTAACCAGCACGGGCACATCATCTTACAGCTACAAAGCTCGGTGCTCTTACCAGAGATATGCCAAGCCATGTTTCTTCCTCCTATTCAACTTCCTCCTACCTAACTTCAATCCGAAACGACCCAGAGGCTACTCGCTCGGCTCCTTGACCACAAGGCGAGCGAGGGAGCTTTTGCCCTCCCAACGGACCAACGCGATAGCGCGCTGCGCGGGTGCCTTGCTGATTACGTCGCAACTGGGGAGAGCATCGATAGCGGGGGGCAGAGCCATCCATTATGGTGGCAGCAGCAAACAGGCCGCGGGCAGGCGATAACACCCTCCGGGTGGGCAGGTCGGTCGAAACCAAGGTGGCGCGCTGTGGCATGCTCAAATTTGGGCGCAAATTTGACCCCGCCAGTCGATCTTCCGATGTGGGCCGATCCGATCTCAAACACTGAAGCCGTTCAGGAGGTTTTGGGCGGCCAACATCGATCTCAAAAAAACTCAGCGGACGAACAGGTCGCCCCGATCCCGGTTGGCTTCCGTCCCCCCTTGTGGAGCTGCGGACAGAAAAGCTTGAGCGACCCGCCTCCCCGAAAAGGCTGTTCCGTTCAGGCGTCGGAAGGAACCCTAGCAACAGACCCGAGTTGGCGCGACCTAGCGCGATGCCGAACGGCCGGAGTGTGCCACAGGCGGACATTCTAGATGATACATCGATGGGTCGCCCCGGCGATATGGGTCGGCGCTCCCGAGCGGTTCCATGCCCCTCAAAGATTATTGGGCATAGCCGATAAGTCCATGCGCATTTTGCTGGCTAATCGCATGAAGGGGCAGTGCCTACACATAGGCACATGCTCAACGACCTGACCATAGACGCCCCCGTCGTCGCGGTTTCCACGAAACAAGCGGATGCGGCTCGGCTGGGACCGGGCACCGCATCGACCCAGATCAAGAAACAGAAAAGCGACGGCGACATCGTGGGTTCGTGTGCTCCTCAAAGCCCTTCGATGACCGCGCTGGTTCCGATGATGGGCCTAGTCTCGGTCGCCTTTCTGGTGATTGGTTTCGCGCTGCCGGTGTTGCCGCTGCATGTGCATCAGGACTTGGGACTCAGCCCCTTCGTCGTCGGTCTCGTGACGGGCAGTCAGTTCGCGGCCTCGCTCATCTCGCGCGTCTGGTCCGGCCGCTACGCCGACAGTCGAGGCGCCAAACGCGCGGTCGTCGTCGGCTTACTAGCGGCCGTGGTGGGTGGGCTGCTGTACCTCGTATCGCTCCGCTTTGTTGGCGCACCGTGGCGATCCGCCACAATCCTGCTCGTCGGCCGGGCCTTGCTCGGCGGAGCTGAGAGCTTGGTGATTACGGGAGCCGTGAGCTGGGGGCTTGGGCTTGCCGGTCCCGCGAACACAGGACGCGTCATTGCCTGGGTTGGCATGGCGATGTTCGCCTCCCTCGCCTTCGGGGGGCACAACGCTTTACGCGCTCGGTGGCTTCACCGCCGTTGCCGTCGCGACGATGTTGGTTCCGCTGATCGCCGTGCTTCTGGTCGCCCCGTTATCTCCGGTTCCGGCGCAGCAGGGAACGCGGGCCGCCGTCATGAAAGTTCTCTCCGCGGTTTGGTTGCCGGGATTTGGCTCGGCATTGAGCACTATCGGGTTCGGCGCGATGATCGCCTTTAGTGCGCTACTGTCCGCGCAACATGGCTGGAGTCCCGGTCTGGCTCACCTTCAGCGCGTTCGCAATCGCCTTGGTCGCGGCCCGACTGTTTCTCGGTCATATCCCTGACACGCTGGGCGGAGCGAAGGTCGCGCTGGTGTGCGTGTTTGTCGAAGCGGCGGCCTGGCTCTGATCTGGTTTGCGTCCACTCCTGCGCTCGCTGCCGCCGGCGCGGCGCTTACCGGGTTTGGCTACTCACTGGTCTATCCGGGCCTCGGCGTCGAAGCCGTGAATCGGGCTCCGCCCCAAAGCCGCGGCCTGGCCATGGGCGCCTACACCGTCTTTCTCGACGTCGCGCTTGGGTTCGGCAGCCCCGCGCTGGGGCTGCTCGCCGGGTGGACAGGAGTGGGGCTCGGTGTTTCTCGCCAGTGCAATCTTCGTGCTCGGCGCGGCGGTGGTCGCTGGATGGCTGCTGCACGCCGCGCCCAAAGTTCAAAACAGATAGGAGATCATCATGAAGGTTATCGCCATGACACTCGCATCACTGTCTCTGCTCGCGTCATCAACCGCGCAAGCGACGAAAGCGCGCGACGATGTGCGCGCGGTCGCGCCCGCCCTCGAAAAGTATGAGCATGGCACCCTGTTCGGCGACCTGTGGAAGCGCCCCGGCCTCAACCTGCGCGACCGCAGCATTGTCACGCTGGCGGCACTTATCACACGCAATCAAACCGCCGAAATGCCGCACTACCTCAACTTTGCGCTCGATAACGGCGTTAAACCCGCCGAAATCGCCGAGATCATCACACACCTTGCCTTCTATGCAGGCTGGGGCAATGCCATGGCTGCGACCGCAGTTGCCAAGGATACTTTTGTCGCTCGCAAAATCACGGCCGATCAGTTACCGCCCGCGTCGCCAAACTTGCTGGCGCTCAACGAAGCCGCCGAAGCAGATCGCGCCAAGCGCGTCGGCGACTTGTTCGGCGCGGTATTTCCAGGCGTCGTGCAATACACGACGGACGTTCTCTTCCGTGATCTTTGGCTGCGGCCCGGCCTGGCGCCACGTGACCGGAGCCTCGTAACAGTCAGCGCCCTGGTGGCGTCCGGGCAGGTGGCTCAACTGACCGGTCACGTGAACATCGGCATGAACAACGGACTGACCCAGGCCGAGATAGCGGAGGCGCTCACGCATCTCGCCTTCTATGTCGGCTGGCCCAACGTGTTCTCCGCCATGCCGATCGCCAAGGACGCGTTCGAAAAACGTCCGCGCTGACCGAACCTGAAAAGCAAGGGAACAACGATGAAGACAATTCAGACGTTTACGGCATTGGCCGGCCTTGTCATCGGGGCGGTCGGCGTGCAGGCGATCCATGCCCAGGCGCCATCCCAGACCGTGGGACCTGCGTTCTATATCTCCGAGTTTGAGATCACTGATCCCGAAGCTCTCAAGCCTTATCGCGAGCGCGTGGATGCAACGTTCGCGCCCTTTAGCGGCCGGTACGTGGTCCATGGCGGCGAGATTGCATCTCTGGAGGGTGAGGCACCGAAGGGACGCATCGTCGTGATCAAGTTCGACAGCATGGAGAAGGCCAAAGCTTGGTATGATTCGCCGGCTTATCAGGAGATAAGGCCGATCCGGCATCGCGCAGCAAAATCGCGGGTCTTTATCGTTGAGGGCACTGCAGAGAGTGAGGCGCGATGAGGTGGCCCGAAGACGAGCTTCGCCGCATATCCGAGGCCAATGACCTCCACATTTCGCCGTTCAGGGAGGACGGCGTGACAGCCGGCACTCCGACATGGATTTGGTCGGTGGCGGTCGATGGTGACCTCTATGTGCGCGGCTACAATGGACAGAGTTCGCGCTGGTATCAGGCGGCGCGCCGCCAAAAGGGAGGTCGAATCACTGCGGCCAGCATGACAAAAAACGTTGTGTTCGAGGCGGTCAATGGAGGGATCAACGACCGTATCGATGACGCGTATCGCGCGAAGTATCGCGGGAGCCCTTGCCTGAAGCCGATGATTGGCGACCGCGTCCGCAGCGCGACGATTAAGATCTCGCCGCGTGCAGCCGCGACGGATCGCGGAGCCCGCCCATGACCGGGCAGGTCGCTTCTGCAACGCGCGTGCGCATCACGGTCGCCGGCAAATCGATCGTCGCAACGCTGGCAAACAGCGAAGCGGCCCGCGACTTCGCGTCTCTTTTGCCGCTCACGCTGGCCATGAATGATCTCTATCGACGCGAAAAATTCGCGCCCTTGCCCCGAGCCATATCGGAACAAGGGAAGCGAACGCACGATTACGCCGTCGGAACCATTGGTTACTGGCCACCCGGGCCTGACGTGGCAATCTTCTATCGCCAGGATGGGGAGCGAATTCCCGATCCTGGGCTGATCGTTCTCGGGAGGGTCAAGGCGGGGATCGAAGCTCTTGACGTCCCGGGCGCCATAGAGGTGACCATCGAGTTAGCGCGAGCAACTGTGTAAAGAGTACAAAATGAACGCAAAGCAGATCCTGACTTTCGGCGTAACACTCTTTCTGGCGTTGTTCGGAGCGGCGGCTATGGGTGAGGCGATGGCACAACGACACATTCAGATTGCCGAAATCGAGGTCGATCCCGCACAGCTCGAGAGCTACAAGGGTGCGGTCCAGGAGCAAATCGAAGCTGCCATTCGGCTGGAGCCGGGCGTCCTCGTCCTCTACTCGGTATCCAACAAAGACAACCCAGTCCATGTCACGGTGTTCGAGATCTACCGCGACAGGGAAGCCTACCTCTCGCATGTGCAGGCGCCTCATTTCCTGAAATACAAGGCGACGGTCGAGAAGATGGTCAAATCCCTCAAGTTGATTCCGGTGGAACCCGTCATGCTTGGGGCCAAGGCGAACTAACACGTCAGCGGACGCGTGCCTCTCTTCAGAGTCGGTGACGCAACGCTTCCACGACGAGGCTGAACGCTGCGGAGGACTGGCGGCGGCTTGGATAAAAGAGGTGATAACCCGAATACGGTTGGCACCAGTCGGCGAGCACGCGCTTCAGGCGCCCCTTCGAGAGATGTGGCTCGACCATCTCCTGTGGAATGTAGGCAAGACCGAGCCCCGCCAAGGCAGCGGTCAGCATTTGGTCGGCGCCGTTGCAGGTCATCTGGCCTTCGACGCGGACCTTTAGCTCGCGTCCGCCTTTTCCGAATTCCCAAGCATAGACCCCGCCGTGAGAAGGAAGCCGAAGGTTGATGCAGTTGTGGCGCACCAAGTCCTGCGGCTTCTTCGGCTCAGGCCGTTCGCGGAAATACGATGGCGCGCCGACGACAGCCATGCGCAGGTCGGGTCCGATGCGCACCGCAATCATGTCCTTGGCCACTTGTTCACCACTACGCACGCCCGCGTCGTAGCCCTCCGCGACAATATTGCTCAAGCCATAGTCGGCGACGATTTCGATCTTGATGTCTGGATACGCGGGCAGGAGTTTTGAGAGCTTTGGCAAAAGAACCGCGTCGGCCGCGTTTTCGGTCGCGGTGATGCGGATCGTGCCGGCGGGTTTCTCGCGAAGATCGCGAACGGCGGAGAGTTCAGCATCGATCTCCTCTAAGCGCGGGCCAATGCTCTGAAGCAGGCGCTCGCCTGCTTGGGTCGGCGCGACGCTGCGGGTGGTGCGGGTGAGCAATCGAACGCCGAGGCGCGCCTCAAGCTCGCGAATGGTGTGACTGAGCGACGACTGCGACATGCCGAGTCTCGCGGCGGCTTTCGTGAAGCTGCGCTCCCGCCCAACCGCCAGGAACGCAACGAGGTCATCGAGATTGCCGCGCTGCATTCATGGCTCCTATCGATAAGTCCATTCGGATTATAACGGCTAATCGAATGAGCTGCATGCGCTAAATCTAATTCAAGCAACAGGCAATCAACGTCGTGCCGCAAGCAAAACGGGATGCAGCATGGATCGGCATGTGCATGCAATCGACTGCAGGCTCACGCGCAGGTGCCTGCTCTGGGCGTCCGGCGGCATGGCATTGCTGCTCGGTTCTGGACCTGGCATCGCGCAGAGATTGGTGGTCAACCACGTGACAGAGCGGAGAGAAACAATGGATATCAAACGAAATGGATCGCGCCCGTCCACTAAGGGGCCGGAGGCTTATTTCACCGGCGCGGTTCGCGTCGATCCAGTGTTTCAGGTCGGGGACCCGATGCGGCTCAACGCCGGCAGCGTCACCTTCGAGCCGGGCGCACGCACGGCGTGGCATACGCACCCGCTCGGTCAGACCCTGATCATCACGGCGGGCTGCGGCTGGGTCCAGACCGAAGGCGGACCGATCGAGGAAGTCCGCCCTGGGGACGTGGTGTGGTTTCCACCCGGTGAGAGGCACTGGCACGGCGCAGCGCCGACCACAGCGATGACGCATATCGCCGTGCAGGAATCTCTCAACGGCAAAAACGTCGTTTGGATGGAAAAGGTCGGCGACGAGCAATACCGCAAGTAGTCGCAAAAACTACCGGGAAGGCCCACCAAGGCTGGACTGGCCTGAGAAAATCGGGCTCATCCTCTGAGCAATAAGGCACTTGTTATTTGAACATATCTTTTGAAAACAAAGTCACTCTCGTTACAGGGGCCGGATCTGGACTGGGCCTCGCGACGGCGAAGGCTTTTGCTGCATCAGGTGCTTCAATAGTGTTGGCGGACTGCAATGAGAAGGCCGTCCGCTCTGCGACCGAGGAACTCACCGCCCAAGGGCGCAAAGCGCTCGCTGTCCGTTGCGACGTAGCGGATGACGCTCAGGTAGAAGCTATGGTCGAGCAGACGGTCGCCACGTTCGGGCGGCTTGATGCAGCTTACAACAATGCCGGTGTTCAGAACATGATTGCGGAAGCCGCTGATGCTTCCCGAGAAGACTTTGATCGCGTGATGTCCATCAATCTAAGCGGTGTGTGGAGTTGCATGAAGTTCGAGCTGCGCCAGATGCGCAAGCAAGGAAGTGGCGCTATCGTCAACTGCTCTTCAATTGGAGGACTGGTCGGCAGTGCCAAGCGCGGGACATACCAAGCGTCCAAGCACGCCGTGCTTGGGCTACCGTTGATCTGACTTGCGTTTTTGCGGGTGGACCACTGAAAAAACGTCGCTTACCTCTCCCAGTAGGGAAAGTTGGGCTAATATGACTGAGAACCGGCGGTACAATTCCCTTGCCCGCGCGCGTCGCAAGGCCGCGTCTGTGACGCCGCAGTCGGGTGAGCTGTGTTGCTCTCAACACGCAATGTCGCTCCAATTGTCGAGCATTAGTCCAAGGTCCGATGCTCTTCTCTTGGAAGGCCATAGCCTTCGAACAACCGGCTCGCCCCCAACACACCAGCGAGCCGGTTGAGGGCGCCGTACACCCGCACGCACACCTCGGCGCCCTTTTTCTTTGGCCGCCCTAAATCCGGGCAGGCGACATCACGCAAACAACAACCAGAGCGATCGTGCGAAGGTGATCAAAACGACCAGCTGAGCCCCACACCACAAATCGGACGCATTGATGTGCACTTTCAGGCAAAATCTTCTAAAATTGCAGAGGAGCTGACGGCAACAGCCCCTCTGCAGTTTGGGAGGTAGTCCATGAACGGAATTGAAAGACCCAGTGTCCCCACACCCAGCAACACTTTGCAAACGAGGGAGATTGCCAAGTTAGCTCAGCGCCGCACCGGGTCTCTCTGCGTTGCTGGCGAGGGAGCCCACAACGCGGAGTTAACCATATCCGATCTAGCGTAAAATGATGTAGCTACCAGGCAACAGTCAGCAGAAAACTGACAAATCACCAACAAATAGTATCAGGTGTTTGTCAGATGCTAAGTTGGCAGACCTCCTCAGACTTGTGCAGCCGGGCGCGTCATCGAAGAACACGGAGCTCCCTTTCGCCCGTCAGTGCGCCCAAGACGAAAATTGTCGCGTAGCTCCCCCGGTCGCCCGTACTCATGCGAGGGACAGATCATGAATAGATCGATCATGGTCGCATTGCTCGTCAGCTACGACTGGCGGTGGCGCGCTGAGCACGTACCAACCAAGGCACTCGCAAAAAACCGCGGCCTCTCCAGGGGATATCAAAGGGCAAAATTGGTCCACACGCCGTTTACCCATTGGCCAACCACAACGATCGATCCCAAGACTATCAAGGTGATGAGACCGATTAATAGCGCGTACTCGATCAGAGCAGCACCGCGCTGATCACGCCAAAGGCGGTTAGACAAATTTTCGAGCTCCACACTCACATTACGCCTTCATGCAGTAGCACGCGGTCGCGAAAGGAGGGTGCGGATATGCGGATGCCAGGTATGGAATCGAACTGCGGCAGGGCTCGCTCATGTACACAACATCCGGCGGCAGCCCTTAACAGCACTCTGATCTTCTATCCGCTTGCGCGCGACCTGTATGTCCTGGCGGACAACAAAGGTAGGTGAGAGCAGCCAGGGATCTTCGCACACTTATGGAGCGTTCTTAGTAATCTACATTACCTACGGCGATTTGCTTGATACGAGCGCCCCAGCCAACTCGAGCAAGTCCCGAAGGCCTGGGCTTAATGATCGGGATCCAACATCAGCGTCTCTCGCGACTCGAGCTCTGGCGCCGGCGAGGGGAGATGTCGTTGTTCACTCACGTGCTGGATTGGTTTTCCCACGAGGCAAGCCGCACGTCGAAAGCAACCGCCTCGTGCTACCGCCGAATTGCGCGCGCAGCGGTGCTGGACGGAGTGCCGAGCGCTGGTGCATTTTCGAACACCCGCGCGAGTCCGTGCTAACCGGAGCCCAGAAGACGCTAGCCAAGAAGCGTGAGGAGCTCGCCGCGTTTCAGGACCGCCTGCGGCTGCGCCACGGCATCGCTCGTGAGCTGAGAAAACAGCAATCCATCTTGGAGCGCGAGATTGTTGAATTGGAGCGGGAAGCACTAGAAGGCGGCACCGGATAGCGAGTAAGGTGACGGACCATGCCTAGTGCGGGAGGGAATGCAAATGTGGCTTGTTTTGACGCGGACTGCTGGCGATTTGCCGGTGCACGTGAATATGGAGTTGGTCACTTACATGTGGCGCGTGCAGCCTAACTCGACACAGATCAATTTCGACAAGGAAAATTATCTCCTCGTCAAAGAGACGCCCGAAGAAATCCGGGCCGGCCTGGAGTCCTGGATGTCCGACCCCGAACAGGAGTAATTATGCTCGTTGCCTGCCACCCCTGAGGTACCAACACAAAGTGGAGTTAGGTTTTGCAGGAGTAAATCAGATGCCAGCATGGCTGCGGAATGAGCGCGTTGATTTTTGGCTCGCAGTCATAATCGGAGTCATCATCGGCAGCAGCCCAGCGATCATTGTACCCATTGTGGAGAACCTGCTGCCGGGCGTGGTGTGGTGGCCGGGCGCGTGGCTGATCTGCACTTCTGTGGCGCTAATCGTATGGCACCTCCGCAGGGAGTAAGACAGATGCTTGCGACTGGGCTCACTTGGGCCTAGTGGGACTGAACCCCGAGCAAACCGGCGCTGACACATGCGTCGCTCCCCCCCACCAAACCCGCTTTGGCGACGAGCGTCCTGTTAGTTCTGCACGCCGTCTTGCCGGCTCCTCAGGTGCTGAAGACGCATTGTCTCCTCATACGTATTCCCGTACGTCATTAACGGATCGCGGTCCTCCCGGAGCCAACGCCAAAGGCTCACAGCTCCGTAAGTGATCGTAAGGATTGTGACGCCTGCCGTCTGTACAAAAAACAAGATGATAACCACGTCCGCATCAGGAAAGAGTGGTCTGCTGAACAAGACTATCCAGCCCGCTAACCCTATGCCGAGGACGACAAATAAGGCCCTCAGAAAGTTTTCCCACTGCATTGATTTCCCCCGCTCTTCAACATCCCACAACTGGGGCGGTCGTTGTCGGGACCGCCCACTTTGGCTCCGTGTCGAAGCGGGGTATCGACTGAGCCGCATAAATTTTACGCTGAATTGCTGACCTGCTCAACTCGTTTTGCAAGTCGCTGTTTTTCGCAACCTTTCACTCAACCCTTGCCGCTAGGAATCTTGCCTTCCGGCCATCCCTTCCGTTCGTAGGCATCGAGGGCACTGACGATTTGCGAATGCTCCTGCTCCTCTGGCGAGCCTTCGGTGCAACCATCCAACCGGTCCGCGCGCTGGACGAAGAGCGCGTGCATGGCATCGGCTTCCGGCGATCCGCCAGTTGCGTCGGGTGCGAGCCGTTTGTCGACGTTTAACTCATTGCCTCGAGAACTTTGACGGCCGCGATGCGCTGGCGATCAATGGTGCTCATGCTGCCTCCAATAGGTCCTTCTTTTCGATCCCGGATTGCACGATGCGCATGCGCTCCGGATCCGACGTGGTGATCAGGCCCATGGCCTGCTCCGTCAGCCAGGTTGCGAACTGCGCCTCTTCGGTCAAAAGAACGGGGCTGCGTTCATGATTGATCGTGCTGGTGAGTGCACTGGACAGCGTCGTCATGAACGAGAACACCTTGATATCGACGTTGTCGCCGAAGGCTAATCATTGGTTAAGCTTGACTGTCCAAGCAGCCCGCACAGGACAGCGAAAGAGGGCGCTGCAACCTACGCAGCGCCCCTTTTTTGGATGTGCGATGGTTCCGTGCTGGACGTCTATCCAGGCACGCCATTCTTCCGATCGCAGATTTTTGCCGCGGCGCCGAGACTTCGTCAGCCTTCGCGCTCTTCACGATGATGGCTGCTTCACTCCACTGCGCATGAGCCGAGCTTAGTGGCCTCGACGAGGCTCGCCTGCCGATGGCACGCCGTAACGCGAAAAACTAATCGGTGACGCCTGTCGCCAGGAGTTCCCCCGCACCCATTCGGAGGCAATATTTGCTGATCCCCAAGATCAGCATGGTGGGGGCGTCGAGAGGACCGCACCGTACCCGAAGGTTTGCGAACTGGTATCGGTTCGGAAACCAAACGGCGCCCCACAACTGGAAGGCTAACGCTTTCGAGAGAAGAGAGCATCGGACCTTAGACCCCGGCAAAACGGCGAATAAGCGAGGTCCTTCGAGGTCGTCGATCCAACCAGCCGGGTCTACCCGGCACGCAATCCCTTCAATGGCGGCGTCCCAGCGCGCAACCTTATACATGGCTGTATTGAACTCCGCACGTATGCTCGGGCTAGCTCTACGGGGAACCCTCGCAATGTGGGTGCGGGTAGCCCTTGCGGTAGTTTTGTTGCTTTTGCCGTCCATCCCAAAAGGTAACGATGTGGCTCGCCATTGGAGTCATACTAATCTCCGCTTCGGCTGCTTTCGCCGCGGACAAGAAGAAGACAAACCCACCGGGAGGCCTGCCGTGCAGCTTGCGAGAAAGATCTGAGGGCAAAGGGACTGTGGGAAAAGTTGCCCTACGGCACGCGCAGGAAACGTTGCGGGATGCCACTCTCAACAGGAGCTGATCCAACCCGGGCATAAGATTAGCATTGGGCGTCGGTCGAGGAGATATGGGAGGCCGTTGGAGCGTGATCGTCGGCGGCAGGTCGGGCGGCTTGCCGATGAGCAGCGCAGCGGCGCATTCAAAGCTGCCCTTGATCTTTCCCTTGCTCTACTCCTGGCTGGTAGCGATGAACTCTGATGGTGATCTGACCGCAGATGTCACCGATGGCCATGAGGCCCTCGCCGGTCTTCCGGATGGTTTGGTCTGATCGTCTGAAGTGGTGGGGCTCGACCTGCACCCCGAGCCAATCCCAACGTGGGGGGCGTCGCAGCCGCATTCAGTTGTCGGGCCGCTATCTGCCGCTATGCGTCACGCAGGAGCTGAGGGACGCGACCATTGCCTTTGGTTCTTCGCGACGCGAAAGGTGGCCGCATGCTGGCGATTGCTGGGGCATACGGCATTGTGCCTGTCGCTAGCTCCACGCTGGGTGACATTCGGGCACGCCGACGCAACACCCCATCGAACCGGCCTGCTAGACAACTGAGCACGAGAGCGTACGCCGTGCGAGCCTCGGCTCGTAGCTAGCATTCCACGGTCCTTCTGCCTTGGCCTTGTCTGTTTTGGTTCTATGGGCTGGATGACCTCGAACTGGGAGGGTGCTGTCGGCACCTGACTGCTAGATGCGTCGACCCCAAGCCTGATCCACTTGTCAGACGCTTTCACAATCCGAGAACCCGCTTCAACTCGAGTATTGGCCTGGGACATCAGCGAAGATAAATGGAGCAGAGACACCCCCGCGACCAGCACCAAGACGAGCAGCACGCTGGTTCGTACCGCGCTGCCCCGATCCGAAGCCTCCTGTGGTCGGTTATTGGCGGAATTGCTCACGGTGTCGCCTCAACTGACTGTGCCCGCCCCGAATGACAGGACAAACTCGATGCATCGGTTAGTCCTCGAGCGCGGAAACGGACATCCATTGCTCCAGTACGTGTGGCGGCATGAAGTGGATCAGGCTCAGCCGAGCCCGGGAACCCGTCATGACAGATGATTAGATGGCGAGCCGGCCCTCGCCATACATGCCCCGTAATGGGGAGACTTGGCCTCGCGCTAGGTAGGACAGTTCGTGTGGAACCATGGCGATGCGATGGCGTGGTGCTCGCCCTCGTAATGATGCGACCCCATCAGCCGCCATCGGCGAATTACGCATTGATGATGTTCGCCTTTTTCCCACTTTTTCCCTCCCCGGGGGCGTTTTGGCTGAGAGAGTGGGGGAGTGACGGGGGCTAGCCCCGATTGGAAGGAAGGGGGGTCTCAGCAGTGCCATGAAGCTGATCCGAAATAGCGCGCTGGCGGCGACGCAGCGAGCGTCGTTCGGGGTTTGCACGCGAGCCGCGCGATGTGCGTTTCAACGCTTTTGCTGCTGAGCTTGAGGTCGCTTGCGACCTCATTATCAGGTTGAAGTGCTGATCTACCCGTCCGACCAACGCCTGCCGGCCACGATGCGCGAAATGGGTCCTGGGCCTTTTTTTAAAAAATCTTAGGGCTCGACTGCCATTCAACACACCCGTCACTCAAGCTGGCTTCACGTCTCCAGCATTGAGGTTAAGTGCGGAGATCTCTGGTTCGGACAGGCCTCGGACGACCGACATCTCCCGGTCTTTGTCCTCAGTCTCGGCCAAGTGCTCCCTGGTCGCCTCTATGGCTTTGAAGGGTGCTGCGACGGCCACATTAAAGTATCGAAATGATGGTGGCCCCAAACCCAGGCGTCCCACCCACCGGGACCGCGCATCTTCGGAAGGCTGGGCTGGGATCGTTAGCTGTACGACCCAGCCTGCAGGCGTTGCTTTGTCGGTCATGCAGCGGGACTTGGGCTATTGTGCCCCACCAAGTCAAGAGTGTTCTCGATACAAACTGCCCAATCCCTGGCGGGGGAGCGCTTTTTGAAGCTTATGTGACCTGGGCTACCTCTCCAGGCTTCAGGCGCAGTAAAACCGTTACAGCCCGCTGGGAGAGCAAGGTCACAGCTTCCACGTGTGCTAGATCGGCGCCAACAATACGCCGCCTAACCGCATTTACGGCTTCCACTCTGTTGCGTACCGCAACGTGGTATCGCCTCGTTCCAGAGTGGTTCGTAACCTCGACGATCCAACCGAAAGCCTGTCCGCTCATGACTGCAGCGTGACACTGTTCGTGGCGACCTTCAACCCTGACAATGCCAGCCAAGAAGCGTTATTTTCAATGGCCGCTCATGTCGAACCTCGCCTCCCCTAGTGCAATTCTCGGCTGCTCGTTGCGACAGGTCTTCGGTTGCGCGCTTGCTGGAGACGTTTTGGGGAAGGGTATTCGCGTCCCGGCCAACACGCCCGGCTGGGTTAGCGAGCATAACGCTCAGCAAACCTCGCCAAGTCCTAGAAACCATTCAATTCATGGACCGCTTGCTGTACTCGTGCGGCGTAGTCCATGGCGTCAATCGGTGTAAGCGCGCTGCACTCGTGCTTGTGAAACGCGATATCACCCTCATTGCGAAGATCGTTGAGCAACAGCCACATGCGCCGGCTTATCACCGGCGTTTTCCTTGCGCGAGAGTCCTGCAGAACGCGCAGGTTGAGGATCATGCTGCTCTTGGGTACTAAGCGATGCCTGCGAACGACGTTTGCAACCGCAAGACCCAGCGCATAGCGCGCCTCGATCATCACCGTGCGGGATGCATCAGCCATCACCAGGATCTTCTTAAGCTCGAGCGCGGTTGGGTCGTGCTTTGCCAAGAGATTGAGGCCTGATGCAGCATGAAGGATCGTTGAAGTTTTCTAGAACATAGAAGGGAGCCCGGCAACCGTTGTTGTTCAAGCTTCCCGGATTCTTAGTTTTCGCTGCAGGGGGTTGCGCGACGACGCCCTGTGATCGACGTCTTCGCAGCAGCCGGCGGACCTCTCCTGGGTACAGAGCAAACCCCGCTGCTTGCCGCGCTCGCTGAGACGCATCGATGGATCGGCGTGTGCGCGCGAGGAGCTAGGCCAATCGGGCAGGGGAAATCCAGCAAGGGGTTTTGCCTTTCCCGCCGGTACACAGGTACAGCGGTGCTAACTTTTGCCGCGCAGCAGTTCGGCGTGACCGGCTAAGGTGACGCGCCGAGGCGCTTTAAGGCGTCCGTGCTCTCTCTCATGTTCGGGTCTATCGTGAGCGCTCGCCGGAAGTCTGCAATGGCGTCCTCGGGGCGGCCTAGCGCCTCGTAGATGAGGCCGCGTGTACCCAAAGTCGGAGCATCGTCGGGCCGCAGTTGCAGCGAGCGTTCCGCGTCCGGCAACCCTTGCGCTGCCCTGCCAATCTTGAAGTAGCACCATGCCCGGTTGTTGTAGGCACTTGGGTGCGCCGGGTTGAACTCGATGGCCGCGCTGAAGTCGGGGATGGCGTGTTCGGAGTCGCCGTTTTCGAGGTAGGCGGTGCCGCGGTTGTAGTAGGCTTCCGCGTATTCCGGCTTGATCTCTATGGCTTTGGTGTAGTCGGCTATGGCGCGGGTATAATCGCCCTTGCCGACGTAGGCACTGGCGCGGTTCATGTAGGGCTCAGCGTACCGCGGGTTGATTGTTATGGCGCTGTTGTAGTCGGCGATCGCCCGCCGGTAATCCAGCTCGCAAGAGTAAGCGACGCCGCGGTTGTTGTAGTAGGCGGGATCGCCCGGGCGGATCTCGATGGCCCTGTCATAGTCGGCGATGGCGAGGTCGCAGTTGCCGTTGCGGCGATAAGCGATGCCGCGGCTGTTGTAGGCTTCTACCTCATGCGGATTGATGCCGATGGCCGTGGTGAAGTCGGCAATGGCGCGGTCCTGGTCGCCACTGTTGCTGTAGGCGATGCCGCGATTGACGTAGGCCCATGCCGCCTTCTTGTCTTGACGGATGATGTCGGAACACGCGCTGATGCGCAGCTCGTAATTCGTGTCCTGTACGCAGTCTTGCCGGGTGTCCGCCAGCGTCGAGGTAGTGACCATCACGAAGGCAAGACAGACGAGTTGTGACCTCGACATCGCCAAGCCGCCTAAAAGCACCCTCGGTACCCAGACCGAGGCTCCATTTGGGTTTACGTGCCTTATTAATGGAGGTAAGTGGCGCGCGACGATGGCAGAGAGGACGGCTGTAGAAAAACGAAGCTGCAGCGCGATTTGCCCCAACTGCTTTGACGGCGCGCCCGCGTGCGCTTTCAATTTCTGCGCGTGGGCGCCCGCGTCTTGGAGTGTCTCCCCCGAGCCCCCGAAGCGATCAGGCAGGGAGAGCCAGCGCCCGCAAAGTCGAAAAGCAAAAGCCGAGGCAAACACATACGACGAAAAATGGGATGTCGACTACGCAGCAGACTGGCACAGGCTGGTCAGTCCTTGAGGCCTGCTGCTAGCCCAAAACTGGACAAACCAAGTGCCGGACTGGTTGCTATGGTCGCTTGTTGTGATCGGACTGATCTAACGGCGTTGGTCATATTGTGCCCTTGAGGGACTGCATAGGTGCGGAGGGGCAAGAAGACAAAGGCTTCTATGACCGAGCCACGCATTGGCGCTGCACACGTTCGGGTGCGCAGCTTCCACTCAGTTCCGACCAACCCGCCTGATCTTCGGGAGCGCTGTCTCATCTACGCTCTTCAGGGCAACATTGGCAGGCGTCTGCCCACGTGCGCTTTCGATCGCGACCTCCGCCGACTTGATGCAGACCGGGATGCGTTCGGGTTTAAATGTTTGCTTGATCTCGAACACGCCGTTGTTGTCGCGCACGGTGACGTTCGCCGCACCCTGCGCAAGCTTCTCAACCTCGACCTTGCCGCCAAGGCGCACGAGATCGCTCTGTTTCAGCTTATAGCTGACCGCGCCAGCCTTCACCGTCTCGCGCACCAGGAAATATCTGCTGCCGGGCTTGGGTTTCATGCTCGCTTCGAAAAGTTCGACGATCTTGTCGGCGACCGCATCGTCGATCACCTCGCCGACCATGTCCTCGACGGTGATCTCGACGGTCATGGCCTTCTTGTAATCGGCCGAGCCGGAGGCCGTGAGCCCCGGCAGGACTTTCTTCAGCAGATCGTAGGAGAGGCCGGCATTGGCCTGTTGTGTGTCGGAGAGCTGGTAGTTTGAGATCTTTACGTCACGTTTGTAGGCGCCGAGCGCCGTGATGGTTGGCACCGTTGTAAAGTCTTTGACGCGGAAATAGGTGCCGTCCTTGTCAAGTCGGTAGATGGAACCGACCGGATCGAACCCGTTCGGCACCAACGGGCACTGGTAACCCTTGGGGACGCCCGGTACGAAATCGTTCGTGATCGCCGTGGCGGCGGGCTTGATCGAGGCGGTATCAAAGCCGTTCACGTCGCCCGCGCAGCCTGCCAGCAGGAGACCGACACAGCCGAGGCTCCAGTGCCTATGGCCGGAAACAATTGCCCGCATTTTGGTCGCGCTCCCACCCTATTGATTTAAAGCGCGTCAACAGACCCACAATGTCCGCCCTCGGATTTTCACCAATGGCGCTCACCCCAGAGCCTTGTCCGGCCTCGAAGGTGTGGGCTGTTGGCCACATGTTGGCCACGGGCCGCTCCGTGCCGGGAATGCCGAGGGTCACGCACGGGCGGCGGCGACGCGGAAGTAGGATTTTCGCCCGTGACGGCGCCATTGGGCCATGATGCTGCCCGCGGGCAAAATCCAGGTGCATTGCGGCTCGCGCCACCAAAGGGTTTTCACTTTCCTGCAGGTACACAGGAGAGGTACACTTGACCATCGCGATGTCTCGACCCTGGCGCCACCCGGATCTGAGGTGTGTTCTACAACCGTCGTCGTCCGCCGGCCGATTGACGGACATCATTGCCGCACGGTGCCTGACGTTCGACGTGACCGCCGGCAGCAGCGTCCGGCACCGTGGCCTTCTCGTTGCGTGGGATGGACGACGGCGAGGCGAGAATCCGACGCGCTCGCGTGCACGCCCGGTGAGGCCCCCTTGAGCAGCGAGGATTTGCCAAGGCAGATCACGACCGCCTGGAGCACCACGCTCAGGATGCTTCGAACCGCTGCTCGTGCCGGGGGGATGATCGCCTCTGCCCATGTTAGAGACGCCATCGGCGTCACCGCCCTCCTGATCGCCTACCTGGCGCTGGAATGGGCCAGTTTCATCCATGAGCACAAGGGTATACCGGTGACACCTTGGAACCCGGCGCTTGGGCTCGTGTTCGCGGTGATGCTCCTGAAAGGCGTGGGTTACGGCCTGGTCTTGTTTGCCGGCGTGGTGATCGCGGAAGTTTTCCTTGTGCGCACGCAGCTGCCATGGGCCATCGTTTTGGCCATGGCGGCATTGCTGGCTGGCAGTTTCGCCGCGGCGGCTGCGGCGACACGGCGCTATTTCCACTTCGATCACGGCCTCAGCCATGTACGCGACATTCTCGTCCTGCTCGCGGCGGGCATCGTCGCCGCCGCGATATCGACCGCTCTCCTGAGCGCGCTGTTGCTCGCCGCCGACGAGTTGACGACCGGCGACCTCACCCAATCGTCGCTGCCACTGTTTGTTGGCGATATCATGGGCATCGCCGTCATTACCCCCCTTGTCTTGCGCCTTTCCGTGCGCTGGCCCGATTTGGCTTCACGCACGTTGATTGAGGCCTTCCCAGAGTTGATGCTCTACGTGATCGTGGTCAGTTGCACGCTGTGGCTGAGCGTTAGCGTCGGCACTGGAGCCAACTACAAATTTCTATCGCTGCTATTCCTCCCCGTCGTTGCCGCGGCGCTCCGCCACGGTATCGATGGCTCCTGCGCGGCGCTGGCCGCAACGCAACTCGGCCTCGTCGTGCTGCTGCACCGATCGGGGCACGACGCGGCAGCCTTCACCGAGTTTCAGGTGGTCATGCTGGCGCTTACGACAGCCGGGCTGGTCATTGGCGTTGTCGTCAGCGAGCGGCAGCGTGCCGATCTGGCCGCCTACGAGGCAGAGGCGCGGCTCAAAGAAATGCAGGCGGAAGCGGTGCGGGCCGCGCGTATGAATGTGGTGAGCGGCATGGCGTCAGCCCTGGCGCACGAGATCAACCAACCTATGACAGCCGCCCGCGCCCTGGCGCGTTCCGTGCAGCAAATTCTGCGCTCACCGACCGCTGATGCGGGCCGTGCCGACGGCAATCTTGCCGTTCTCATCGCTCAGATCGACCACGCCTCCGATGTCGTGCGTCGCATGCGGGAATTTCTGCGCCGCGGCCAACCGAGGTTCAGCACACTCGACATTGGGGACGTTCTCGACGATGCCCTGATGCTTGCCGGGCCGGATGCCGCAGCGAAAGGGATCGCGATCGAGCTTGTCGGCGATGAGCTGTTACCGCCGATTTTTGGGGATCGCGTTCAACTGCAGCAGGTGGTCCTTAACTTGATCCACAACGCGGTAGAGGCGATCACGGAAACGGGCCGCAACGACGGCCGCATCGGCGTGAGTGCGCATCTGTCGGTTCGCGATCCCGCCATTGAGATCGGCGTTGTCGACAATGGCGTCGGCGTACCGGCAGGTCGGCTGCTGTTCGAACCTCAAACCTCACACAAGAAGGACGGGTTGGGCCTCGGCCTGTCGATCTGCGCCTCCATCATCGAGGCGCATGGCGGGCGCATCTGGCTTCACTCCAGTGTGAAGGGCACCACCGAGCTGCGGTTCTCGCTGCCGCTGCAAACGCGAGGACCCAACACGCCATGACGATAGCTACCGTCTATATCATCGACGACCAGCAAGCCGTACGCGACGCGCTGGCCGAGATGTTGCGCCTGTTCGGCTACAGCGTTGAAAGCTTCGCCTCCGCCGATGCCTTCCTGGCGCGGGTCTCGACCGCGGCCGCAGGCTGCATCGTTGCCGACGTGCGCATGCCTGGCATGGATGGCATCGAGCTGGTGCGCGAGCTGGCGCGCCGTCGCGTCGCCCTGCCGGTGGTGTTGATTTCCGGCCATGCGGACGTGCCGATGGCGGTTGCCGCGATCAAGGCGGGGGCCGAAGACTTTATCGAGAAGCCGATCGACGACGCTCATTTGCTTGCGGCCATCAATAGGTGTTTGGCCCGTGCCCTCGATAGTTTGTCGCGGGACCAGTCGCTCGACGATCTGCGCGAGCGTTTCGAACGACTGACGCCGCGTGAGACGGAGGTGATGGACCTCGTGGTCGAGGGCTTTACTAGTCAGGCGATCGCGCTCAGGCTCGGCATCAGCCAGCGCACCGTCGAGAGCTATCGCGTGCAAATCATGGAGAAGATGCAGGCCGAAAGCGTTGCCGTGCTCGTGCGCCGGGCCATTCGTCTGGGCCGCATTGCCCCGTAGAAATACTACCCGAGTGTTACGAATAACCGGTTGCCATTGACGGAGCTAGCCTTGCGGGCATGCGGCGACTTCGCCGCATGCCCTTTGAGAGGCGGTCGACAATGCCAAACCCGAGGACGGTTGCTTACCCGCGCAATGACGCAGATACGTCGGGCGGGCGTTGCGTCCTGATGGTGCTTGCCACCGCGGTCGCCGCCGGATGGCTGATGTTGGCGGCCCAGGTGCCGACGCCGCTGATCCTGCCCGTCCTTAGCGTGTGCATGGTAGGCGCCGGCTTTATTTTGGCGGCCACCCTTTATCTTTCGGGTTCGCGCCTCACCAGCACGCTTTCGGCGGCATGGGAGGTTGCGTGCGGCCTGGTCTTTCTCGGCTTCGCCGCCGGCATCCTCAGCGATGCGACCGAAGCTGTCGCGGTGTTGGACGCGCTCTCTTCCGGGTTGGCACAGAGGTCGCACTTGTGACCTGGAAGCGTGAGACATCTCCCAGCCATGCCTGGCGCGCCAGTCGGGCGATGGATCGCCTTTGGCAATCAAGGGTTGCGCTGGCGCGTCAGTGAAAAACATTCGCGGCGGCTGGACGCGCCGCATAGACCTTCACCAGGAGTGGCGATGGAGACAATGTATTCCGAGTTGATTGCGCTTGCGCAAGTGATCGTGATCGACCTCGTGCTGGCAGGCGACAACGCGATTGTCGTGGGGCTTGCCGCCTCGCGGGTGGCTCCCGAGCTGCGGGCGAAAGTCATATTCTGGGGGATCGCCGGTGCCGTCCTACTTCGTATTACTTTTGCGGCACTCACGGTGCAGATCCTCGCCGTTGTCGGCCTGACCCTTGCCGGTGGCATCCTCCTGCTGTGGGTGTGCTGGAAAATGTATCGCGAGCTGAGACACGGTCCGAGGCCGGTCTCTGCGGGTGCCGCCGCTGTTGCGGAGATCCACGGCGAAGCCGTTGCAAGGCCCGGGTTTCGGGCGGCGCTGATCCAAATCATCGCCGCCGATGTCTCGATGTCGCTCGATAATGTGCTCGCCGTTGCAGGTGCCGCCAAGGGACACACCTGGGTGCTCGTTGTCGGTCTCGGCATTGCCGTCGTGCTTATGGCCGTTGCCGCCAACTATATCGCCAAGCTGCTGGCGCGCTTCCCCTGGATCACCTGGATCGGGCTGCTGATCATCCTATACGTCGCGATCGATATGATGTGGCGTGGCTCCCTCGAGCTCGCCTGCAGTTATGGGTCAGCCGCGGTGTGTGGCGAAGGTTTGATCGCGATCGTCGGCGAGTTTCTGAGTTGAGCACGAACGCCACCGAACGCGCCGGCGCGCCGTCCTGGCGTTACCGCTCAGGGGCGATGGGTATAGGCCCCTAAGTCTCGCCGGTGAGAGGGAGTGTTCGCGCCGTGGGCAGCGGACGCCGACCGTTTGGGTTTTCGCTCCGTCACCATCCAGCCCAGCAGCAGCGCGGCGCTGGACAGCGTGAAGGTCGCGATCACAAGCAGAAAAAAGCTGAAGGGGCCCATCTCGAGAAGCTTCCCAGGATTGCCGCCGGTCCAGGAGGTAGGGGGTGGGCACGACCATACGGATCACCAAAAAGGGTGAGACCGACGCTGAACTGGTTGCAGGGACGCCGATGTTCGCCGCGAGGGCGAGGCCGCCGCCCACGAGAATACGTATACGTCAGCAAACGGAGTAAAATCGCCAGCTTCCGGGGTTGGGGTTTTTCCGGATGTTGCGCCGCACCGATCCGGCGCAGCGTAGTTCCGCGGGGGCTACCCACGGCTTCGAGGCGACCCATGACACATTTGGCGATCGACAAGTCTCTCGCCAGGTCTTCTGACGATCTGCACACGCGATTGGCGGAATTCGCGCACGGCGGGAGCGAATTGAGGAGGACGGAGGATGTGCTCAATGCCTTGCATATGGTTTCCACCTCGAGCCTGCCGCTGAACGTTCTGGGTGCGTTGCGCTTGCCGGTCAAATCTTTGGACTGGGACACCGTCGAACTTGGAAAGTCCGTCT
Source organism: uncultured Alphaproteobacteria bacterium (assembly GCA_963775835.1). Lineage (GTDB taxonomy): Bacteria > Pseudomonadota > Alphaproteobacteria > Rhizobiales > Hyphomicrobiaceae > AWTP1-13. The sequence goes on from CAVZKV010000016.1 coordinate 329,429, forward strand.
TCCTGCACGATGAAGTCCCGGATGGCTGGTGGCGAGAGTACAAGGTGCTCGCAAAATCGCACTTCACACCCGTGATCTTTCTGGCCAGGTCGAGCCTGGCCGCGTTTACCTGGACGGAACTTACGCGCTGGTTCGATCCGATCGGCGCCGACCGTTGGTCGGTAGAGCTAGCTCTCAAGTACGGTATGCGCGACGGCTTGACCTACGGCGTTGGCGGTCGCTGGATCATCGTCTTTTGGTCGCGAAAGGAGCTGTCGCATATCCTGACGCCGCCGGACCGCATTTTGATTGCCGCCGCGGCCGGTTTCGCTGCGCTTCGCCTCGAGCAGTTGGTTGCTGCGGACGTCGATAGGATTGGATCGCTACCGAAATTGACCGCTCGGGAGTTGGCCGCCTTGCGCATGGTATCGGTGGGCAGGCAGACGGGCGAAATCGCCAAGCAGCTTGCGATCGGGGAAGAAACGGTGCGCAGTCACCTGAAAAAAGCACAAGCCAAACTCGACGCCCTCAATCGCTCGCATGCGGCGTGCGAAGCCTTGCGTTTGCAGTTGATCCCCTAATGCGAACGGAGGAGGGTCGACACAATCTCGAAAGCGGGGCAAAGGCGCCGTCACGCGTCGGGTCCGGGCTGGCGTTCGTTAACCTAGCAACGGCAGGGTGAAACGAAACACCGCGCCGCCCTCGGGGCGATTTTCCGCCCAGATCTTGCCCCCATAGGTCTCGACGATGGTCCGGGCGATTGACAAGCCGAGCCCGGTGCCATGGGTCTTGGTCGTATAGAAGGTATCAAAGATTTCGCTGAGTTTGTGCTCGGGGATGCCGGTTCCCGAATCGCTGACCGATACCTGCACGCAATCGTCGCCAACTGGGGCCGATTGAATGGTGATGGCGCGATCCCCTTGAGGCGCATCGATCATGGCGTCCATGCCATTGCTGGCCAGGTTCAAGATCACCTGCTGCAGGTGAATTGGGTCGGCCCGTACGGGGAAGGCCTGCTGTTTGCCATTGACGCGCAAGGCAACGTTTCGCTTCCTCGATTCGGGCGCAAGGATACGCATGGCGTTGGCAATGACCTTGTTGAGGTCGAATTCCTGCAACTCGACCTCGCTCCTGCGCCTTACCAATTTTCGTAAGTGCTGGACGATGTCCACGGCGTGCTTGTCGGCTTCGCAAATATCGGCAAGCAGCCCTCGCACCCTGGCTGTTTCGGGGGCACCCGGCGCAAGCAGACGCTCGGCCGTGGCGGCGCTGAGCATGATTGCTTCCAGCGGTTGGCTCAGCTCGTGCGCAAAAGACGCCGACAGCGCCCCGGCTTCGGCAGATCGGTTCAGATGGATGACCTCTGCCAAGCGGTTGCGGGCATCGACCTCGGCACTCCGGCGTCCATGACGTTCGAGCAGCAACCAGGTGATCATGACGCCTTGAATGGCGAGAGCGATGAACACCGCCGCCAGCTGCCAACGGTAGCGTTCCCATGCCGTGGGTTCACGGAAATGCACGCTGCTGCCGGGCGGTAGCTTGCTCTCGCTGATGTCCCAACGATTGAGCTCACGCCAGTCATACACGGGCGCCTGCAGTCCCAAAGCCGGCGTCACGATGCTGGCCGGGGCTTCACCGGCTAGAATACGGGTTGCCACCGCCGCGGCCTGTCGACCGGGCTTCTTGCGTGGAGAGATGCGGGCCACCGACGATGCCGTGGCCGAAATTGACGTCGGCATAACCAAAGATCGGTGCGTTCGCGGCCGCGCGAAGCCTGGCAAATACACGGTCCTCCTCGTGCGGCACACCGTGCGCATCGACGCGAACACCAGCGTAAAATATCACCGAGTGCTTAGGTCGCGTCGCCGCACGCCTTGCCATTTCTTCGAGTGAGAACTCGTTCCACCACTCGAAGGACGCGCGATGTGCGAACGCTTGCGATATGCGGCGCAGTTCATCAACCCACAGCCGTTCCAGCGGCGAGTTGCCAATGGCAAAGGCGAAATTGTTGGTGTCCGGCAGCACCTGGAAAACATTTTCTATAAGCTTCGATAAATCTATTGTGCTCGCGACCGCTGTATCATTCCAGGTCAGCGCCGCAGTGCTAATAAAGCGTTGGTCGGTTCCAGTGATGAGCAGCGGCGTAGCAGCGAACACCTGCGTGCGATAGCGCTGCACGAAGCGGGCGGCGGGCGCGCCCATGGTTACGACGAGATTGAGGTCACGCCCGGCATAGAGGGAGCGCAGATATTCGACAAGCGGGATTTCGTCGGGAGCCTGTGCGAGGCGTGCGGTCTCCAGCGAGGCCTCGTAGAGATCAATCGCGTTAGGCGACTGCTTGATAAGCTCCTCGCGGAATCGCCCGGAGACGGCGCTCCACGGCGCAAAGTGCGGGCCATAGGAGTGCAGCAAAAGCACGCGCCGCGGCTCGTCGGCGGCCGCCTGCAGCGCTGTAGAGAGGAGGAGAGCTGCCGCCGCCACCCCAACTCGGCAAGACAATGTCATCCCCAAAAGATCCCCGCGGAGCGGTCAGAAGGCCTCCCAACAGTCGTTGACCTTGAAGTCGTCGAGGTCCACGTGAAGTGTGCTAGCATCTGCTTTCGGAGGCTGGGAATACGGGAAAACCCCTGAGAATTAACCATTATGACGGCGACCAGCAGCTTTTTTGCGGCCTTAAAGACCCGGCGGAGGCGCTCGAGTTGAGGGGTGGCGTTACTCGTTGCTCGGGGCCGCAATGGTTACTCGAGCCTCAATAGAAGGCGCGCGCGACCCATAGCCAGTTTTTCTTGGTGATATCGTCCGGGAGCGGACCGTTTTGCGGTCTCGGCCCGCAGCAGCTCAGCGCAAACGTCGATTGCCACTTTGGCGCGAGCGCCCGCCCCAGGCATGGAGAGGATCCGGCGCTTGCGAAGCGCGGGCGAACTCATCGGGACGCCGCGGTGGAGCGCTGCTTCTCCTGCATGAGCGCGGCGCGTGGCGTGCGTCGACAGGCGCGCGCCTTTTGCAAGATGACGGCGCGATGCCCGTTCAGTCAGATGCAACGTCATCTCGAGCTGTCGCAGCAATGCGGTGGCGCGGCGGGTGCTGCGGTCCTCATGTTCGAGGACACGAATTTGCGCCTTCTGGCGCTTAATGCGCTCGCGCACCTCAACGATGAGCCGGTTGGTCTGGGCAAGTTTTCGATATCTATCGCCGATCCAGGCGAGCCGACGGCTCCGCCTGTCGGCGATGTGGCCGCTGAGGCGATCAACCAGCAGCTGATAGTAGGCTTGTGACATGACCCGGACTTGATCCCAAATCTAGCAGGGGAGCCGGAGTAGGACTAGCGGGCCGACGCTCATGGCTGCCATGTCGCGCCGTGGGCAACCGCAACCGGGCGGAGCGGAGGGTTCATCGTCGCCGTGGCGAGCGGGCGGCGCTCCTGGTTAAGGGGAGTTGGACCATCCCGTCGAGTTCCTTCATGAGCATGGCGCGATACTGCATCTTCACCTGCAAAGAGCGCTCAAACACCCTTAACAGCCCTTCGGGGTCGCCGCAGCGGCGCCGGTCTTTGTCCACGACCCGCGCCCGCTGCACCGCAACGCGATCGCGTCCTTCGGCGATGCGTCGGTTGAATTTTGCTAGCTCACGGTAGGCGGCAAGTTTTTTCATGGGACCCCGTTCGGCAATCCGGGCTGCGTCCTAGCATCGAGCCCGGCCCCGCTCATCGGACCAAGGTCCCCACCACTCCTGCGCGCGGCCGCAGCCAAATCTTTGCTGTGAAACTTTTTTGCGCGAGCGGTCGGCTCGCGGCTTGCGCGGCGTTCTTGCGCGTCCGATCGGTCGCCAGCGGCCCCCCGGGGGCGAACCGTCAGCACAGCCGTATCGCTGCCATTGGTGAAGTCGACGTTTGCTCGCCAACGACGGACGGGGCGGAGCTCGCCTTGCCGCTCGCCGATCTGCGACGTTAGGTGACGGTGCCGGGCGCCATGTTTCCGGGGGCGAACGGGCGATCGAGCGCGCGTGCAAGCGGCGATAAGCTTGCGCCGGCCACGATCACCGCGCACTTCATCGCCTGGTAGAGGTTATGGGCGCAGTCGGTCCGGTCGGGACTGAGCTGCCGCTGTCGGCGAGCTCCGGCATGTGCAGCGGACTTGGATAGCCATTGAGCCTCGCCAGCAAACACCCGGCTCCACGCCGCGCCCAGCTTTTGAGTTTGGGCGCGCTAATTTCGCGCGTATTGCGAGCCGCGTAGGGTGAGCGTTCCTGCTGATGCTGGTCCGGGGCGAAGGTGCGCACGCGCGCCGGCTCAGCATGCGGCAACTGTGCCATCGGACTGTGATCAAGATCACAGCCGGCGGACAATCTCACGCCTACTCATCGGGGCGGCTATCGGGGCGTGGGCGCGTGCTACGTCTGGCGTAGGGTGCGTGCAAGGACGGTCCGCTTCCCCGCGGGGAACACCCGATAGCCACCCGAACCGCCTTCGAGCCCGACGGAATTGATCCTTTGCGTCCCGAGGGGTTATTGACCTGTGAGACCCAAGAAGGCCTCGGTTTTTGTGACGGGCGGTGGGATCCACTTGCCCGTTAGCGCCTCGGACTTGGGCGCATAGAGCCGCATGGTCAGACTGAACGGACCCTTCGGCGCCGGCAGCCAGTTGGCCTCCTTGTCCTTGCCTGGGTTCTCGTTTTGCAGATAGAGGGTCAAAGACCCATCCGGGTCGTACTTGAACGGCATCCAACTACTGAGCGCGAAGCGGTTGAGGGGGTTGGCGACCTGGTAGCCCTCCAGATCGTAGAGCGTGACCGACCAGAAGGCCTCGACCGGCGGCAGCGAGGTGCCATCGAAGTGGATGGCATACTTGTTGGCACCGTCGAGTGGCCTTCCTGTTTGATCGCCGAGGTTCACGGGATAAATCGCATCCTCGGGCAGGTTGGCGCCGAGGCCCAACTTCGCAACGATTGCGCGTTTTAAATAATAGTTGCCATAGACGCCCATTGTATCGGTGTTCATCGACCAGTGGTTGGCAACGCGCGCGAGCGTCGGAAGCTTCCAGTCCATCAACTTTTGCGCGTTGGCAGGTGCAGCCTCGAGCGCTGCTCGCACGGCGGCCGGGGCTTTGTTGAAATCGAAGCTTTTACCGGGCTCGATGCCGATGCGTTTCATGCGCGCAATGATGGGCTCATCGGTGAGATGAGGGCGATTGGCCTTCAGCACCTCGGCCGCGTAGGCGAAGTACTGGTCGCCGGCCATGGCGTCCACTTGCGCCTTGGGTGGGGTCTTCATATCGACGCTAGGGTCGGTCCCTCGTTCGATCGGCCTCGGGGTCCTGCCCCACTCGGAGAGCGGCGTCACCTTGAAGCCCGCCTGAATTTCATGGACCGCGTCATAGTCCTGTGGTCCGTCCGTCTTGGTCCGGCCGATGATCCATACATGGGACGTGGGCGCATTGATGCGCTGGGTATCTTTGGGGAGTTGAAACTCCTCGATCAGTCTGTCACGCAGGTCGGGCCTCCAGCCTGCCGGTGCGACCAGGAAATGCTGGGCTTGCGTTCCGGTGGTGCGCCAGCCAGGAGACGCAAATACGTCCGTCCACATGTCGAGCAGGGGCAGCAGGTAATAACGCCCAGCCGTGTCCGGCACGGAGACGACGAGGGGCTCCTTGGTGAGATCCAGCCACGCACTCGAATATAGGGTGTCAAAGTTCGGCCGAACGACGACTTTGTCAGTGGCCGACGGATAGGCTGGAACGTTGTTGAAGGTATTGGGTGGACCGGAGCCGAGTTTCTCACCCGGCGCAAGGTTGGTCATTTGCCGGCGGGTGAGATCCATGGTCACCAGCGGATAGAAATACAAATAGGCGTCGACGGCGATGGCCTTCGCCTCCTGCTCGCCGAGCGGGGCGGTCTGCGCCGTGGCCGGGGTCGAGTGACTTGCCAGGGCGCCAACCAGCAGCGTGGCGCAAAGGGTCCGTGTTAGGGACCACGTTGCGACTTGCATCGGGATGGCATTGCCAGAAGACATGATTGTGCTCCTCGACCATGGCGTTGCACCCGAGGCTTACCGGCACTGTCAGGTGGGCATATCCGGCTTAATACCGATTTTGCGGAATGCTGCCCCTCCGACTCCACCTCGCAACGTCGAGGCACGTGTGCGACAGCAGATGCAGGTGGGCGCACGCACGTTCGACCGCACGATGCGGGGTCGATCTCAATTGGCCGTTTTCCGGCGCCCGGGATAGTCTTCGAGGCCGCCTCGGAACGGCTGCGTCAGCATGTGATCAAGTCGCTGCTCGCGCAGGTCTCGAAACTGCTCGATGCCGATGGTCATGGCAAGGTGACCTGCCTCGGGTTGGGCGCGATAGGTCCCGAACACCCGATCCCACCACGGCAAGTTGAAACCATAGTTGCTGTTAGTCTCCCGAGCGATGATCGAGTGGTGGACCCGATGCATGTCGGGCGTCACCATCACCCAACGCAGGGCGCGGTCAAACCGAGCGGGAAGCTCAACGTTGCCGTGATTGAACAGCGAGGTGGCGTTGAGCAGAATTTCGAAGCTGAGGACGGCAAGGGCCGGCGTGCCGAGCGCTAGCACCACCACCAGCTTAATCGCCATCGATAGCAGTATCTCGATCGGGTGAAAACGCACGCCGGTCGTGACGTCGAACTCAAGATCGGCGTGATGCATGCGGTGAAAGCGCCATAGCGCCGGCACCGCGTGAAACAGAACGTGCTGGAGGTAGATGGCCAGATCGAGGAGGACCACGCCGACCGGCACGATCACCCAGGCCGGCAGGCCCAAGGCGTTGAAGAATCCCCAGCCGCGCGCTTCGGCCAGCAGAGCCAAGGCCACGGCCCCGATCGGGAACACGAGGCGCACAAGGAGGGTATCCAGGACGACCACGCCGATATTCGAGGGCCAACGGGCGGTGCGTGCGATCCTTTGCTTTCGGCGCGGCGTCAGCAGCTCCCACAGAGCCATGCCGAGCAAAACGCCGCCGAACGCGGCAAGGCGCAAGATCTCGGTTGTGGAGAGAAGGGTCATGGGGCGCGCGCAACAGCCAAACGGACATACACCATTGGTCAATACTTTGCCCAAGATTTTCCCGACTTTGTACCGATTTACAGCGCACAGCCGCCAGGTGATGGTGCTGGTCTCCTAGGGCGCCCGCGTTGGACGGAACTCGGACGCACAAGGCGAGCCCCAGGGTGGCCTCCTCCGCCCTGGGGGTTTTGCCGCGGCCCTGGGGGTTTGCCGGTTGCGGCAGGACGCGAAGCGCGCCGCCCGCGCCTCATCTCAGCAACATGTTGGAACGAGCCTATGCCGGCGTCGGCGCGCTTTTCCCGAACGCTGGTGGCTAGCGATAGTCCGGCCAGCTCATGAGCTCATCGAGCAGCATGGCTCGATATTGAATCATGAGTTGCAGCGAACGCTCCAGCACCCGTAGGAGCCTTTCGGCGTCGCCGTAGGCTGGCCGACCCTTGAGTTCCAGCACGCGCGCCTTCTGCACGGCGATGCGTTCCCGCCCATCCGCGATGCGCCTGTTGAAGCTCGCAAGCTGTCGATAAGAAGCATCTTGGAACATGCGAAAGTGCCGTCCTATCGTCGGGCGCCGGCGAGACTAGCATCTGGCTTTGCGCCGGCTCGCGACGGCGCAGATCATCGTTAACGCGAAGAGAGGGGGGGCGGAACCGACGCCAAGCGCCAACTGTTGGTTCGCAGTTGCTACAACTCGTCCCCTCCTGAGACCCGCCGCGCGGCCCTGGCGCAAAGGTGGGTGGCGGCCCGCGTGCGTTGCGCCTTTATGGTATTAACGGGACGATGACGCAGGGGATCGCCGATTTTGCTGTGGCTCTATCTGCGCGGTCAACAGATCCGTAGTCTCCGGCCGCCGTCTGCGAACTTTTCCTGATGGTTGCGTTGGGCTCGCGGGGCTAAACCAGCAGGCGTGGAGTGGAATAGCGCAGGGCCACACGTCGATCCTCGGTCACCCTCCCCCCGTCACCAGGATCGGATACATTGCGACCTTCCCTCAGTCGCGATCGATTTTCCGTGTGGCCCTGCTCTTTCATGACATGGAATTGCCGAACTCGCGGTCTTACTTCGATTGCGCTCGACGCGTTTTCGGCTCCTGTTCGGCCAAACGGTTGAGCATATCCACCCAGTGCTGAGGGATCGGCTCTGCCATAACCGCAGCGTAGTGGTCGCGCAGGGCGCGACGGATCAACTTGTGAACGGACGCCTGGCGCACCTGGGCGTCTCCCATCTGGAGCCCTTGTCGTGTGGGGAGATAACGGCCTTGCGCTTTGTCCGGTTCCGCACCTGGCAATGACCGCAACGCGTAGGGTCCGGCTTCCCAGGCCAAGGTCCCGGTGCTCGAGTTAGCCCGAGAAAGATCGAGAAGACAGATCGCGGGTCCGGGACTTGTATGACTGCCCGCAAGGGCGATCCGGCACGGGTTGTTAACAGCGGGTCACCTAAACACCCGCGCGAGGAAGATCCCATGCGGATGCTGAGATGGGGCGGCGGCCCAAGGTCGTCACCACCAAGATGAAGCCGCGAGCGGCTAGTGGATCAGCCACAGGAGCCACAACCAACTGGCGATCAGCAGGACAATCAGCAAGGCGGCCAGACGGTCTCGCCGCGTTGTGGGCGGTCGACGGTGGTCGAGGTCGTGTTCGTCCCCATTTGGCATGTGGCGTCTGGCTGGCACGGCTCGGCTCGTTGTAGAGCCGGGCGCGAGCGCAAGACAACATTGATGTCGATTTGTCCCTAACACCGGCGCGCCGCGTGCTCGCCCGCGGCAAGGCGGCAACGAACGGATCGCGGACATCCTAACGCCAAAAGACGCACGCGGCCGGCGCGGGCTGTCTCGTCTCTCCTTGTGTTGCCTTCGCGTTGTGGTGATCTTCCTGCGAAGCACGAGGGGCTGGCCCTCGGGCTTGATCGGCCCCACAGCCCTTTCGTTCCGGGGGCCATTCATTGCGCGCGCCCGAGCTGCGATGTGTCTTGCTGTTGCTTTGCCGTTTGGGCATTGCCCCCGGCGGGCGTTCCCAACACCCATGTCCAGGTTCGCCCACCGGCCGCCAAGACGATCGCGGCGCTTGCCTACCGATCCTCGTTAGCGGTCGCTGAGCCCCGCTTTGCGCATGCCCTCCAGAAAACGCTCCAGCAACGCGGGTGTTTGGTAGGGCACGTTGGCTTTGATCCACGCCACCGACAACTGGGGTTGTTGGTCTCGGACCGTGGCGAGCAAGGTTCGCGCTTCATCGACACGCCCGGCCTGGGCCAGGCTTGCACAGTGCAAACGGTGCGCGCCCTGAAAGCCCGGGCGCAATTGCGCGGCTTGCTGCGTGTAGCGGGCAGCCTCCAGGTAGCGTCCAGCCGTGTAGTGGGCCACGGCGATGGTGCCGAGAGACAGCGCCGTCATCGGATCGAACGGGCTCATTCTGATGGCAACCTCCGCGCGCTCGATCGCTTCGCCGTGCTGACCTGCAAAGGCTAGCGCATGGCCCAGATGCGCGTTAGCCGCCGCCGAATTGGGATTGAGGTCGAGCGCGCGGCGAAAGGACCCGATCGCCTGTTCGGTGCGGCGTTCCATGAGCGCCCAATAGCCAAGCGCGATGTGCGCCCAGGGGTCATGCTCATCAAGCGCGATGGCGCGTTGGGCGTGTTCGCGTAGCAAGAGCCCTTGGGCGCGATCGAGCCACCCCATATGCGCGGCGAACGCCCCACAAAACGCCAGCAGACTTTGCGCCGGCGCATAATCCGGGAAGGTCTCGACGGCGCGCTGGAGCATGTCGATGGCTCTGGCGTAGTCCGAACCCGTCATGCGCCAGACGTGTGTTTGCGCACGTGCCACCAGCTCCCAGGCGCCGAGATCCTCTGCCGACCGTGACAGGGCCCGCACACCCTCGGCTGCCAGCAGATGGGGTTCGAGGGCGGCGGCCACGCTGCGGGTAATTTCGTCTTGCACGGCAAACATGTCGCCGAGTTCCCGATCGTAGCGTTCGGCCCAGTGATGGCCGCCGCTGGTCGCATCGATCAGCTGGGCGCTAATACGCAGCCTGTGCCCGGCGCGGCGAACGCTGCCTTCGAGCACGTAGCGGACGCCGAGCTCGCGCGAGACCTGCTTCACGTCCACGCTGCGGTTTTTGTAGACGAAGGTCGAGTTGCGGGCGATCACGAACAGCCAGCGGATGCGGGCGAGCCCGGTGATGAGATCTTCCGAGATGCCGTCGGCAAAGTATTCTTGCTCGGGGTCGCCGCTCATGTTGAGGAACGGCAGCACGGCGATCGAGGGCCGATCGGGGAGCGGCAGCGCCGGGGCTTCGGGCGCGAAGGCAGCCTTGGGCGCCGAGGCCAACTCGGCGATGAAGCGATAGCCGCGACGGTGCCGCGTCTCGATATACCGGGGATGGCGCGCATTGTCTCGCAGCGCTTTGCGAAGTTCCTGGATGCAGGTCACCAGGGCCGCATCGCCAACCGCGACGCCCGGCCAGAGTGCTCCGAACAATTCCTCTTTGCTGATGACCTTGCCGGGCCGTTCGGCGAGGAAGGTGAGCAAGGCAAGCGCCTTTGGGGTGAGCCGTATCTCTCGGGCACCGGACATCAGTCCGCCCCGCGGCTCAAGACGATATCGCCCGAACGTGAGGGTTCGATCCAACATCATTTTCTCCGCCGCCAAGGCTAGCATGAGGCGCCCATAGAAATCCCATCTCTCGCTTATGACTTTCCCCCGGTTGGAACCTAGTATTCGGCGCGACGAGGCCGGGTGGGTGCGCCGGAAACGTGACCCCGACGCTGCGATCAGACGATGGCAGAGGGGGCGCTTGCCACCCGCGGCGCTCGATCCAAGGACGACGCGCATGGGAGCTCAACATGATTAAGACGGCGTTGGTTGCAGTCGCCACCTTGGCGATCGGGGTTGGGCTTGCCCAACCGGCCTCCCCCCAAGGCGACGCGCAAAAACTAGGGTCGGTGCATTTCGAAACCTCGTGCAGCCCGCAGGCGCAAAAGCTGTTCGATCAGGGCATGCTTTACCAACACTCGTTCTGGTATCGCGCCTCGCAGAAGGTCTTCGAGGACACGCTAAAGGCCGACCCCGAGTGCGGCATTGCCTATTGGGGCATCGCCCTCAGTCTCCTGCTCAACCCCCACATCCCACCGCCGGCAAAGAACCTCGCCGAGGGTGCCGCTGCGCTCGCCAAGGCTGAGGGCAGCGGGGTCAAGAGCCAGCGCGAACGTGACTTTCTGCAAGCGCTCGGCGTCATGTATGCCAATCACGAAAAAGTCGACCACCGCACGCGTCTTCTCGCCTACGCCAACGCCATGGAGCAGTTAGCACAACGCTATGGCAGTGATGACGAGGCGCAAATCCACTACGCCCTCGCGCTCAACACGTCGGCATCGCCCGCCGACAAGAGCTATACCAATCAGCTCAAGGGTGCCGCGATCCTGGAGCCGATCTTCAAGCGCCAGCCGCAGCATCCCGGTGTGGCGCACTACCTGATCCACCTTTATGACTATCCGCCGATCGCCGAGAAGGGCCTGGAGGCGGCCCGCCTCTATGCCAAGATTGCCCCGGCCGCAGCGCACGCCCAACACATGCCGTCGCACATTTTTACGCGCGTGGGGCATTGGCGCGAGTCGATTGCATCCAACATCGAGGCGGCGCGGGTCGCCAAACAGGCCGGGGATTGGCATGACCAGCTGCACTCGATGGACTACCTGGTCTATGCCTACTTGCAGCTCGGCCAGGACGCCAAGGCCAACGCCGTTCTCGCTGACATGAAGACGGTGAGCGGCTTCACCGAAACATTCCTGCCCGGACCCTATGCGCTGGCGGTAGCACCGGCCCGCTATGCCATCGAGCGCGGCGACTGGAAGGCGGCGGCGGCGCTTCAGGTTCGTCCCAGTCCGCTGCCACACGTGCAGGCGATCACACACTTTGCGCGTGCGCTCGGTGCCGCCCGCTCGGGCGATCCCGACGCCGCCACGGTCGACATCAAGAGGCTTGGTGAATTGCGCGACAAATTGCGCGATGCCAAGGATGCCTATTGGTCCGAGCAGGTCGACATTCAGGTCCAGGTCGCCTCCGCCGTTCTCCTCTCCGCCGCGGGCAAATTCGACGAAGCGCTCAACGCCCTGGGTGCGGCTGCCGATGCGGAGGACAGGACGGAAAAGCACCCGGTGACGCCTGGCGTCCCCAAACCGGCCCGCGAATTGTACGGGGCCATCTTGCTCGAGCGTGGCAGGGCCAAGGACGCGCTGGCCGCCTTTGAAGCGACTTTGAAAAAAGAGCCAAATCGGCTGGGTGCCTATGTGGGCGCCGCCAAGGCCGCCGCCCAGCTCGACGACAAGGCTCGGGCGCGCGCCTACTATGAGAAGGTCGTCGTCATCGCTGGCGAGGCCGACGAGGCACGCGGCGAGGTTGCCGATGCGCGTGCCTTCTTGAAGAGGCTGTGATCTCGGTGCGTGTCCCGTTGCAGCCTTGTGCGATAGCGCTTGGGGTATTTGCCCTCTGGGGCGTGGTGGCGCCGTCGTCGCGTGCCCAGTCGCTCGAAGTCGTGGGCTACGCGGGCGTGCTCGGTGAGTGGGAGGTGACCGCCACCATGACGCCGAGGTCGTCGTGGTGGACGCAGGACTTCTCTGGCCCCCTGACGATGCGGCACGTTGGGCTCTGCACACAGAGCGGCCCGGAGGAGAAGAGTGGCGAATTGCGGCTTCAGCTCTGGGCCTCCCGTTTGTACGGGACGCTGGCGGTTGCGGGCGAAACCTGCACCTTGAGCGCACGCTTGTCGGATGCCTACAAAGGTGTGCTGACGTGCGTCGGCGGCCGCAGCACGCCCCTGACGCTTTGGCTCAAAGACCCCAAGGCTGGATCTTAGCGGGCCCGTTGCAAGGAAAAGGGACCTCGCCGCTTCGGGCGCGGCGGAACAATGCGCCGCCCTTGGTCGTTCCAGATTAAGTCCGGCCCGCCCAGAAGGATCATGCGCCGGCCTGAGCTTCTGCAGCAATGGTTGAAAGGCTCAACAAAACAGCGCCATGACCAGCCGAGCTCAGGGCGGTTCGGGTACTACATTTCGCAGGCGCGAAGCGACCACAGCAATTCTGTGAGGAATGCCAATGCCCTATAGCTATCGCGCCGCATGCGCGCTAAATTGATCAGCCTGCCTCCTTTCAGCTTTCAGAGTGCCTCGGTCATGTCGGATGAACTGCAAGAACCAACCACCCCGCAGTCGCTGTTCATGGCCGCCGGAACGCTGGTCATGTGCACGACCCTGTTGCTGTTGATCGCCTCGTTCTGGTGATGGCCGCGCCGGCTGCCGACCCGCCAGCACACCTTAGCCTTGCCCGTGTCCCGCTAGAGCTTTGACCTTGGCGGGGTTCGCCGTGGTCGAGGCCGACCTTGCCGCTTCGGTCACGCCGTTGGGACGCCTTGGGGCTCGGGGTGCCCCGGGCTCGGGGCCGTCCTGGCGCCGCGGCCCTACGGTCTAACCCTGATGTGCTTCACCGCCCGTGTCGAGGCACACTCTGTCCCTCGGCAGCAGTGTTTGTCTCGCAACGGCAGTGAGGCCGAGGGGCGGCTCCCAGGCTAGTGATATGCCTGGCCTGGGGGCGTCTGCCCTACGGGGAACCCGGAGCCAGCCGCAAACCGACCGAGACTTGGGTTTGACCGGGGGGTTGACCGGGCCGGCCGGGCGCGATCTGTCGCAGCCGTAGGCGCTAGGGCGCAGCCACCGGTGGAACTTGCCGCGCGAGCATCCGTTGCCTTAGGGACGCCGTCCCGCTTCCCCCGCGGCGGCGCCAGCGATGGGCCCGACCTCCCCTCGGGCGGTCCATTGCGAAGCCCCTGGTTCCTAGGGCCGGGGGTGGGTGGAAGCGCAGGCGGAGCGTGAGACGCGCTCCCACATCTCCCACTTTCGGCATCCTGCATGCTCGCAGCTCGAATCCTTGCCAACTCGGATCCTTGCAAGGCAGCCTTGCACAAGCCCGGTTCTTGCAAAGCTGAGGTTGCCGACGTCGGGCGAATTGCCGCGACGTCCATTCTCAATCGGATTGTGCGGGCGGATTGTGCGGGTCGATCGGATTGTGCGGGCGCCCAGGGCACGAGAACGGTGCGGGCCCTGCCGGCACGACGACCGGCCGGGTGCACCCATCGGCGAGGCGAAGGCAGCCAAATCGTGGGGCGCGTCGTAGGGGGTCGCCCGCCCCGCGGCTTTGCAATGTCCTTGGCCAGCGATGAGCAAATCCGCTGTTGTGCCCCTCCGACCTCCTCGGCCTCCTCCCTCGTCCGGGGCCGCGCCGCGTCGCCGCGGCCGGAGGCAATGATCGCGTCGCGGCGCTGGTGGGGAATTTTTCCGGCGCCTCCCTAAAGTGGCCGCATGCGTGCTGTTTGCTGGACAACCCCGGCGCTCGAGACTTAGTCTTTCCCAGGCACGCGAGCCGACAGCGCCGATCTCGCGACCCGGCGCATCGGCACATAGGTGAAGCCATGACATCGCCCAAACGGACACCGCAAGAGCTGCTAAGCAGCTGGGTTGTGGCGCGATCATCGGCTGCGGCGGCCGATTGGTTCCTCGGGCAAATCGAGCGACTGAAGTCGTCCCCGACTGAAAAAGACATTTACCTCGCGCTGGGCTACGCCACGCGCAAGCTCGGCAAGAGCGACCTCGAACTGAACGCCGAGGAGCGCGCCGCCGCGGCCGCCGCCCGCCCCTATTGGGACCCGTCCGATTGGAGCGTCGATCAGGCCGCTCGCATTGTCTTCGTATTGGCGGGCCAAACGCGCGACAACAAGGCATTCAAGACGCGACTGGAAACGCTCTTCAATACTGCGGACGTGTGGGAGCTGATTGCCTTCTATCGCGGGCTGCCGCTCTATCCCAATGCGACGGAGCACGTGGCGCGCGCGCGCGAAGGCACCCGCAGCGCCATGCAGCCGATTTTCGAGGCGGTTGCCCACCGCAATCCCTTCCCGATGGAGCAGTTCGATGAGAACGCCTGGAACCACATGGTGCTGAAGGCGCTGTTCATCGGCAGTAAGCTGGCACCGATTCTTGGCCTCGACGAACGCGCCAACCCGCGTCTCATGCGCATGCTGTGTGACTATGCCCATGAACGCTGGGCGGCCCAGCGACCGGTGTCACCCGAGCTATGGCGCTGCGTCGGACCGCATGCCGATGCGGCCGCCCTGGAGGATCTCGGGCGCGTCTTGGCCACCGGCGCCAAACTCGAGCGCCAAGCCGCGGCGCTAGCGCTTGCCTCGGCGCGCAATCCCGAGGCCGAGCGCCGGTTGCGCGGGGTTCCCGATCTCGATGAGGCCGTGCGAGCCGAGACCATTCGCTGGATCGATATTGCGCGCGGTTAGCGCCAACCGGAGCCATCTCATGTTCTTAGATTCCCACACGCATATGGTTTCCCGCACCACCGACGACTATGAGCGTATGGCCTCGGCCGGCGTCGTTGCCTGCATCGAGCCCGCCTTCTGGCTCGGCCAGCCGCGCACCAATGTCGGCAGTTATATCGACTACCTGTCCTTGATCTGCGGCTTTGAGCGCTTTCGGGCCGGTCAGTTTGGCCTGCGTCACTACTGCACCGTCGGTCTCAATCCAAAGGAGGCCAACAACGAGGAACTCGCCGAGGCCGTGCTGGAGATCCTGCCGCGCTACGCCTTGAAGGAGGGCGTCGTCGCCATAGGTGAATTGGGCTACGACGAGCAAACCGCGCTCGAGGACAAGTACTTTCGGGCGCAACTGGAGCTCGCCAAAGAGCTGGCCCTGCCGGTGATGATCCACACGCCCCATCGCGACAAACGACAGGGCACGCTGCGGTCGATGGCCGTGGCCCTCGAACACAAGCTAGATCCGAGCTTCGTGGTGATCGATCACAATAACGAGGAGACGGTACGGGAGGTCCTCGAGCGCGGCTTCTGGGCGGCCTTCTCGATCTACCCCTTCACCAAGATGGGCAACGAGCGCATGGTTGAGATCGTGCGCGCCTACGGTGCCGAGCGCATCTTCTGCGACAGCGCCTGCGACTGGGGGGTGTCCGATCCCCTGGCGGTGCCGAAAACGGCGGAGCTGATGCGGCGCGGCGGCATTTCCGAAGACGCGATCGAGAAGGTTACCTACCTCAATCCCCTGGCGGCCTATGGCAAGAGCGGCCAGATCAAGGAAGACGACTGGCTCAATCCGGCCCCCATCGATCAGCGCACCTTGTACATGGGCAATTCCGTGCTGCGTGGCGGCCAAACCCCGAAGGTTGGCGCCGCGGCGAGGGCGGATAGCGCTGCCCTCGGTGATCTCAAGATCGTCTAGGGTCGAACTCGCGGCCCTCCGCCAGGGAGGCCACCTCGGCCCAGTAGTCCCTGACGTAGATGCCGAACCATGCCGAATAGCGTTCCGCCTTGGCGGTGACGTCCTCGCGCAGCGCCGCGGGCGTCACCCAATCGTAGCCATCGGCTTCCCGCGGGTCGGCTCGAATGGGCCCCTCGTAGCTACCGGCAAACACGTGCACGACCTCGTGTTCGATCATCTCATTGTCGAGATTGGCACGATAGGTTGTGGTGAAGAGGGGCGTGAGCGCGCAAACTATGCCCATTTCGCCCGCCAATCGCCGCTGTGCGGCCTGCAGCGTCGTTTCGCCGGGACGGGGATGACTGCAACAGGTGTTGGTCCATAGTCCGCCCGAGTGATATTTGCCGATATGGCGCTTCTGCAGCAGGAGCCGGCCACGGCGATCGGCAATCTGCACGGATATCGCCCGGTGCAACCGCCCCTCGCGATGCACGGCAAGCTTCGGCGCCGTACCGATTTCCCGATCGGCGGCATCGACCAGGACAACAAGTTCGTTTGCGTCGAGGATAGTCATGCACGACAGCGTATCAGGCGCCGAAAACGTGGGCCAGCACGAGGGACTTGAATGCTGCCGCCGGTACCGCAGCGGGCGGCAGCAGGGCGGGATCGTTCGAAATGACCACGGGGCAATCCGCCGGGTCTGGATTGATCAGTCCATGCGAGCCCTTCACCAGGGAGGTGCCGCGAATGGGGGTTACGTCGAGCAAGTTCCGGAAGCCCAGCTTGCGCGCCAGGATCCGCCGCGCGATTTTGAGCTTGGGGAGCGGCAGGGCCGGATCCAAGAACAATTCCAAGGGGTCGTAACCGGGCTTGCGATGAATATCGACTGTTCGGGCGTAATCGGGTGCCTTGGCATCCTCGAGCCACCAATAGTAGCTGAACCAGCGGTCGGGCCTGGCGAGGGCCACCAGTTCGCCGGAGCGTTGATGGTCGAGACCCCGGGCGCGCTTGCCGGCCTCGTCCAACACCACGGCGACGCCGTCGAGGCCTTCGAGTAAGGACTTTACCGTGCCCGGATCGGTGCCATGCTGCAGATAAATGTGGGCCAATTGGTGATCGGCAAGCGCGAAGGCCCGCGAGGCGCCAGGATCGAAGACCTCCCGACCCATCTCCATGCGAAAGCGAAGGAGGCCGGCCTCCCGCAGCGCACGATTGATGTGGACCGCGCCCTCGACGGGCACGATGCCGTATTCCGAGACGATGATCACCTTGTCGCCGTCGCGATTGGCCGCTTCGATCAGCGTGCCGGCCAGTTCGTCGACTTCGCGCAGATCTTGGCGGATACGCGCATCGGCGGGGTCCGGTCCCCATTTCTGCAGCCCATAGTCCAGATGCGGCAGATAGCACAGCGTCAGCGTTGGGCGGCGCGTCTTGCGCACATAAAGCGTGGCCTCGGTGATCCAGCGGCTCGAGGTGATGCTCGTTGCCGGACCCCAAAACGTGAAAAGGGGGAAGTCGCCCAACCTTGCATTGAGCTCGTCGCGCAGTTCGGAGGGCTCGGCATAGTGGTCCGGGATCTTGCGGCCGTCCGCCGGATACATCGGCCGGGGCGTGGCGCTGAAATCCACGCTCGAATACATATTGTACCACCAGAACATATTGGCGCAGGTGAAGGCGGGATCGCGTCGCTTGCCGGCCTCCCACACCTTTTCCCCGGCGACGAGCCGGTTGGACTGGCGCCAAAGCCAGACCTCCGCCTGGTCCCGGAAATACCATCCGTTCGCGACCGCGCCGTGGCCGTCGGGTGGCAGGCCGGTCAGCAAGGTCGACTGCACCGTGCAGGTGACCGCCGGCAGTACGGTATCGAGTGTGCGCAGACCCGTTGCGGCAAGGCGCGATAGCTGCGGCGTATCTGGTCCCAGCAGCCGACGGGTTAGGCCGACCACCAGGAGAACCAAGGTATTGTGCATCAGATTTCCTTTGCGGCGAGAAGAGATTGCGGCAGCCGACATCGACCAACGTCACGCCTACCGACTTGGTAGACCAACCGCTCGACCCGCTTGACATCACTGAAAGATGATCGTCTGGTCGACTGTTCTTTGGCAAGCTATGGATTGTAGGTATCGGATAGGGATCGCGTCGATGATTGTCGCGAACATGACGTCCTCGGTTTATCTGCAGCGCTTTGCCGTCAACTACGAATACCCCGTGCATTTTACCAATGGCTTGTTCGATCCCGCCAACACCATCCTGAGAGATACGCTGACCCGCCTCGAGCCCGCGCGGCGTCATCGCTGCTTGGTGTTCGTGGACGATGGCTTCCTGGCCGCGCGTCCCGGAGTTACGGCCGAGATCGAGGCCTACGCCAGGGCGCATGCATCCGCACTCGAGCTGGTCGTCGCCCCGGTTACCGTTTCGGGTGGCGAAAAGATCAAGAACGAGCTGTTCCATATCGAGTGGATGATGGGCCTGATCCAGCAGCACCAGATCGATCGGCATTCCTTCGTGATTGCGATCGGCGGTGGCGCCGTCCTCGACGCTGTCGGCTTGGTTGCCGCCACCAGCCATCGCGGCATTCGCCACATCCGGGTGCCGACCACCGTCCTGTCGCAAAATGACTCCGGCGTTGGCGTCAAGAACGGCGTCAATTTGAAAGGGAGCAAGAATTTCATTGGCACGTTTGCCCCGCCCTTCGCCGTTCTGAACGACCTCGATTTCATTGCCGACCTGCCGGCAAGGGAAAAGACGGCCGGGATGGCCGAGGCCGTCAAGGTCGCCCTGATCCGCGATGCGGCCTTCTTCAGTTGGCTCGAACGGCATGTCGACGCCCTGACCCTGTTCGAACCCGCTGTCATGGCGACCATGATCCGGCGCTGTGCCGAGCTTCACATGCATCAAATCGCCCACGCCGGCGATCCATTCGAGTGCGGCAGCGCGCGGCCGCTGGACTTCGGCCATTGGGCGGCGCACAAAATCGAATCGCTGACCCGCAATCACGTCCGCCACGGCGAGGCCGTCGCCATTGGTATTGCGCTCGACACGCGCTATTCGGTGCTCGCCGGCTTGCTGCAGCCCGGTCTTGAAGATCGGGTGGCAGCCCTGCTCGAGTTGCTCGGCTTCGACCTATGGCATCCCGTGCTCGAGGCGCGCGCCAGCGATGGTAGCTATCCGCTGCTCAAGGGATTGAGCGAGTTCCGCGAGCACCTCGGCGGCGAATTGACGATTACGCTGCTCGAAGACATTGGGCGCGGCATCGAGGTGCATGAGATGGATGAAGAGGACGTGCGCGAGGCGATCGGTTGGCTCAAGTCACGGCGGACGACGGCATGAAGCTCGGCGAGGCTGCAGGCGGCGCGCATCTCACCTACTGCACCAACATTCACCGGGGCGAGACCTGGGCCGATACGCGCGCGGCCCTCGAAAGGTATCTGCCCGAAGTGAAGCGCCAGGTTTCGCCCGCGGCGGCGATGGGGGTGGGGCTGAGGTTGTCCAACGTCGCCTCCGAGACGCTCGCCGAGCAAGCGGGCGAGTTGTCCCAATTCAAGGCATTCCTGGCCGAGCGCGGGCTTTATGTCTTCACCATCAACGGTTTTCCCTATGGCCCCTTTCATGGCACGCGCGTGAAGGAGGAGGTCTACCAGCCGGATTGGCGGTTCGCCGAACGGCTCGCCTACTCGAACCGTCTCGCCGATTTGTTGCTCGAGCTCCTGCCCGCAGACGGCGAGATCGACGGCAGCATCAGCACGGTGCCGGCAACGTTCAGGCCCATCGGTGCCGCCGCCGGCGCCCTGGCGCAGATCCAGGACAATCTGCTGCGGCACGCCGCCCACCTGGCGCGCGCGCGCGAACGCACGGGCCGGACCATAACGCTCGCGCTCGAACCGGAACCCATGTGCTATCTGGAGACGAGCGACGAATTGGTACCGTTTCTCCAACAGCAGATTTTTGCCCGCGAGGCGGTGGCTCGGTTTTGTGACCTGACGGGCTACTCGACCGCCGCTGCCGAGGCCGCGCTTCGACGCCACGTCGGCATCTGCTACGATGTCTGTCACGCAGCCATCGAATTCGAGGACCCGGCCGGCAGCGTCGCGCGCCTCAGGCGCGCCGGCATTGGCATTTTCAAGCTGCAGCTCTCGGCCGCCTTGAGGGTGCCAAGGGTTGATCACGAAACCTTGGCGCAGCTCAAGCGCTTCGACGAGGGTGTCTATTTGCACCAAGTGGTCGAGCGCCGCGCCAATGGTGCGCTGGTGCGCTACCTCGACCTCGCTCCCGCCTTCGCGGAAATCGAGCGGGCCTACGGCAGCGAGTGGCGCGTGCATTGCCATGTGCCGGTATTCATGGACAAGCTACCGCATCTCGACACGACCCAGGATTTCTTGCGCGAAATTCTTGGCCTTCACCAGCGCTCGGCCATTAGCCCTCACCTTGAAGTCGAGACCTATACCTTCGACGTCCTGCCCGAGGAGCTGCGTCGCGTGGATGTGGCTACCGCCGTGGCGCGTGAGCTTGAGTGGGTCAAGGCTCAGCTCAACGCATGACCGCCGCGATCGCCCTGCAACTCGGCCGCGTTTCCAATCTGCCGACGATTTGGAGCAATGTGCTTGCCGGTACCGTGTTGGCCGGCGGGCAGCCCTGGCGCCCGGCAACACTGCTGGTGATGCTCGCGGTTTCGCTGCTTTACGTCGGGGGCATGTACTTAAATGACGCCTTCGATCGCGATATTGACGCGCGCGAACGGCCAAGCCGGCCAATTCCGGCGGGCCTCGTTGCGGCAAATACCGTGTTCGCGGCCGGCTTCGGCATGCTGCTTGCGGGCATTACGATCGCCATGCTGGCGGCGGTCATTAGTGGTCCCGAGGCGGCGTGGCGCCCGGTGCTCGCTAGCGTCGCGCTTGCGGGGGCCATCGTCTTTTATGATTGGAACCACAAGGACAACGCGCTCAGTCCCTTCTTTATGGGATTATGCCGTGTGCTGGCCTATCTGACCGCGGGCTACGCGGCGGCGGCCTCGCCGGCGGTGGCCTTGTTTGCGGCCGCCCTCATCAGTCTTTGCTACTTGATCGGCCTCACCTACATTGCCAAGCAGGAGGCGCACGACCGGATCGGCAATCTGTGGCCCTTGCTCTTTCTCGCCGCCCCGATCGTCTATGCGGTGACGCAGATCACCCATGCACCCGTTGCGGTTAGCGTGGTTGCAGTCGCCTTGGTAGTGTGGATCTTGCAAGCGCTATCATATTTAAGACGCCGGGGCCCGGGTGACGTGCCGCGCGCGGTGGTGAGTTTGATTGCCGGCATCGCTTTGGTTGACGCCTTATTCCTCGCTTCCGCCGGGGCCTTGTTGGCCACCGCGGCCGCCATCGGTTGCTTCATCGCCACGCTTCTGACACAGCGCTGGGTCAGTGGTACTTGAGCATCCCAGTCATTCTGGGTGCAGTGCGAGAAGAGCCGTTGCCTAGGGGGAAGCCGCTATCGACACGAAGACAACGGACGACTAGGCTGTTTCATGGTGCGGGGACGGCTTCTACCGCCATCCAAACTTGAGACCATCATTGCAAAGCATTGGGAGGAAATAAGCATGCGCTTCATGGTGAAGTATGCTTGCATGGCTGCCGCCGCGGTGGCAGCCCTGGCGGCGCCCGCCAGCGCCGACGTGAAGGTTAAGCTGCAGGAAGTCGCGGGGGGCCTCATTCACCCCCTGGCGATGGTATCGATTCCGGACGGCACCGGCCGCATGGCGTTGATCGAGCAGCACGGGAACGTCCGCATCATCGACAACAAAGGACGTCTGTTGCCCGAGGCGTTCCTCGACATGCAGGCGAGGATAATAGTCCTCCACCACTTCTTCGATGAGCGCGGTCTGCTCGGGCTCGCCTTCCATCCGAACTATCGCGAAAACGGCAAGTTTTATATTGCCTATTCGGTACCGCAGCGCGGGCCCGAGCTCGATCGTCGTCTGTGGTGGTCGCACACCAACGTCGTCTCCGAGTTCCAGGTCTCGAAGGCAGATCCGAACAAGGCCGATCCGACCAGCGAGCGGATCGTCTCGCAGATCGACTGGCCGCAGTTCAACCACAATGGGCATTGGATCGCCTTTGGTCCCGACAACATGCTCTACGTATCGACCGGTGACGGTGGCTACGCCAACGACTGGGGCATCGGCCACAACGTCATGACCGGCAACGGTCAGGACCTGACCAGCATTCATGGCAAGATGCTGCGTATCGACGTCAACAAGCCGGACGGTATCGCCGCCGACAATCCCTTCGTCGGTCGCAGCGATGCCAAGCCGCAGATCTGGGCCTACGGCCTGCGCAATCCATGGCGCTGCTCGTTCGACATGGGCGGTGACAAAGCGCTGATTTGCGGCGACGTGCAGCAGAACTCCTATGAGGAAGTCAGCGTCATTGCCAAGGGCGCCAACCTCGGCTGGCGCCGCATGGAAGCCGACAAGTGCTTCGACTTCCAGAAGCCCGACGCCCACCCCGCTTCCTGCGACAAGGCCGGCCTCACCGAGCCCGTGCTGGTTTACCCGAACTGCACGGCGGTGAAGCAGAACTGCATGGGGATTTCGGTCACCGGCGGTTACGTCTATCGCGGCCCGCACCAGGCTTGGCAAGGCAAGTATATCTTCGGCGACTGGTCGAAGGGTTTCGACGCAATGGACGGCCAGCTCTTTATTGCCACCAAGGGTGCCGACGGCAAGTACACCATGGAAAAGGCCGTTGTGGAAGGCATGGACAAGCTGCCCTACATGCTGGCGTTTGCCCAGGATGAAAAGGGCGAGGTCTATGCCCTGACCAGCATCTCGACGGGCCCCGTCGGCGGTCACGACAAGATCTACAAGATCGTGCCGGCAAATTGACACGCTCGGCAAGTTCAACATAATCAAGGGAGGCGGACCAAATCCGCCTCCCTTTGTTTTGGCTATCGACCGATGTTCCCACCATCGAAATTTTTGAGGAGGGCGCCCTGATCCGCTCGATTGTATTCACCGTTGCCGTCATGACGGCCTTGGGAGCGGGGTTGGCCGAGCGCGCGATGGGACAGGCGCCCACGCCGGCAGCCACGGAGCCCGAGCCGCCGCGCGATCCGCCGCCGGCAATCCCGGCATCGCTCCTCAAGGACACGGCGATGATCTCGCAAGGGGAAAAGATCTGGCACGACCAGTGCACGCACTGCCATGGCGCCAGAGCCTATCCGGGTAAAGCGCCAAAGCTGCAGCCGCGCACCTACAAGCCCGAGTTTGTGTGGGATCGGGTTCACAACGGCTTTCGCGGTATGCCGCCGTGGAAAGAGGTCTATAAGCCCGAGGAGGTCCTGGCGCTGGTGGCGTACGTCCTCAGCGACGAATTCTTTCCCTAAAGCCCCCCGGGGCGCCTACGCCGTCGCCTTGGGTTGAGGGCGCAAGCTTCGCTTCTCTTCGCGCTAGCCCTTCCCATCGGATCGCCGTCATGGCATGACAGGGGTGAGCCGTCGTCGCGCCGTGACCGGTGTCGTGCGAAACGACCTAGGTGCGGCGGGACAGGGCTTTGCACTAGAAAGCAAAGGTTTTCGGAGCGTAGCGCAGCCTGGTTAGCGCACCAGTCTGGGGGACTGGGGGTCGGGAGTTCAAATCTCCCCGCTCCGACCAATAAAATCAAACAGTTAACCGCAATCGAGCTCTCCGAAATTTCCTTTGGGGTTCCCGTGGGGTCCTCGCGCGACACGGCTTAAGCCGGACGTTGGCGGATTTCCGGCAACAGAACTTCTGTCACATCGAGTTTGGGCGTGGGGGCGCTTACTTTGGGAGCAGGGGGCCGCAGGTTCGAATCCTACTGCCCCGACCAATTTAATCAATAGATTATCCAAAACGAGAACTCGCTCGTGGGCGGAAACGTGGGCGGATTGGATAGTTCGCGAGTGTGGATTGCGATCGCTTCACTCCCGCAAACAACTTGGCCGCGAGTAGTGCACTGTGGCCCGCGAGGCCCATGACGACCGTTGCCCTGTCGGGTCAAGTCACCACTGTGGTCTCTGAAGATCTGGCTTCGGCGTCGCCAGCTCCCGCAATTGCGATCAGCTCGGCTAGCACGCTAAGGACTCTGCAGCGAAAGAACATCTCCGGGATTTCTTAATCGAGGTGAATCTACGTCGCGGCGTGCCGAGCACAGATTGATTGTCGAGCATGGTCTGGGCATGGCGTTACCGCATCGAAGGGACGATAGTGGTCACTGCTTCCACGATGCGCCCGCGGTTTGATGACATCGTGCTTGCTCCCTTCAGTTGGACAACGTGATGGCGACCAAGATGCAGAGAAGCCTGTCCCGCGGAATCGGGATTCGCCGTGAAACGTTGTAGTGGGCAGGTGCGGTTGCGTGTAGAGCGTGCGTAGGCTGATCTAAAGCATGCCCCGCCCGCCGGGCATCCTTGTCGCGTGAGACAAATCCCGGGGGCCTCCTGCATCTTAGCGGTCCGCCAAACTCAACGGGCTGAGTCTCGGCCTTGCGGGGGGCAGCGGCAAATGACGAGCGTCAGGCGCTTATAGCCTCAAGGTCATCTGAGCACCTGATTTGTAATCAGGGGGTCGCAGGTTCAAATCCTGCAGCCGGCACCAGACACAACACCTTGAAAATCAAGCAAAATCTGACCATGCCAGTGGCACAAATTAGCTTCTCGAAAATGGTCGGGTAAGAACCGGGTAAGCAAAGAGCGGCCAATTCGCCGGGTGCGCGCATCTCATTGCCTAGTCGGCGCACTCGCTGGCCCAGGCGGAGCACCTCGTTGCTCTAGTCGGAGAATCACGTAGATACGCTTGAATTCGTGTTGTTAGCGTGAGTATCCGATCATGACAGCAGCAGAGCCCACGACTACCGACGACGCCCTCCCAGAATTCGTCACACGTCGAGCCCTCGTCCAGCTCGTCCGCAAAAAGCTTGGCGCCCCTCTGACGCGCGGCCAACTCAACGCCGCGCTGCGCGAAGGCAAAGGCCCGGAGCTAGCTGCTCGCTGGGGCAACGCCGATCTCTTCAACACGCTGCAGGCTCTCGACTGGGCGAGGGACCTCGTGACGCACCGAGCGCCAGAGGATCAAAGCTCGGCCGCTCGAACCCAACGTGTTGGATCAAGCGCGGCCAACGCCAGGCCAACTCGTCGGAAGCGGTGAGCCGCGTGCGTGTGCGCGATCAGCGTGCGGCTCGCAAGAGCAGCGGATCGGCGGGACTTACCTAAGTGAAACACGGCCGCCCGTGGTGGGAAACGCGGGCAGGCCGATAGCTGGAAGGAGTGCAACGGAGGCGGGAAAGCAAAGCGTGCCGGGCCCCTAGCGGGGAGCGGCCGGCACGCGAGTAGTAGGGAAGTTTGCGTAATGAGTAACGGTTGTAATGCCTCCCCCGATCGGTGGCAAGCGGCGGAAACGATCGCATTCGGCAGGCTGCCCTATGCGGTCATTCGAGACCCGAAAGTAAGCGCGGCATACCTCGTGCTCTTTGCCTACCGGGTGACGTTCATCGCCTTTGCGTTGAATGTCACGGCGCTGCTGCGCAACCCCATCGTGCGCGGGGGCGGGCTCGGTCGCGATGTAATCCAAGCACTACTCAAGGCCATGAAAGCCAATGGCCATTTGACGCGCTGGCAACCAGGCTGGCGGAAGCTTGCCCGCGAAAAGCTCACTCCACCACCGTACAGCAAGGGTTGGCTAACCGTCTGGCAGACGTGGTTTGACGCCAAGCTGTCACTTAAGGAAATGGCAGCTTTTATCTTCCTCTCTGCCGGCACCGGCAACGGCAAGTGCACCTATGCCCATGAGTTGGCCGAGCGGTTTGGGTGGCACCGTGAGACTACGGCAAAGGTGCTGGCGGCCCTCGTTGAGTATGGCCTAGTTGCCGAGCGCCGACGCAGAGCAAGGGGGGCCAGATATGAGGCGCTGCTGCCGGTCCTGTGGCCGCAAAAAAGTGGTCACGAGGCGGGTGCGTTTGTCGAAAAACCAGGGAACGAGTTTGTCGAAAAACCAGGGAACACACTAACTAACCCTTCACTTACTAACCCGAATAAGTATTACGGATTTCGGCCTTCGGCCGAGCATCCGGTGTGCGAAAATCTTCAAGATGAAGCTTTTGAAAACGACAAGCTTCTTTCATTGGTAGCCGAAGCGGAGCTAACCGCAGACGTAGACCCTCAAGACGTCGAGGCCGTTTACAAGGTGGCCCCGGATGACGTCGCGCTTGCGAGGCGGTTGCGCCGCGCCACCAACGGGCGCGTCTCCCGCGTGGTCGCAGGCCCGGCGGGGCTGTGGGCGATCCGATACCTGGCCGCCGTCATCATGCTCGATGGGAAAACTCCCGCCGCCAAGGCGCTCGCGAGCGTCCTGCACGCGATCAAGACGCGCATAGGCGACCGCGAGGGCGAGTGGCTGAACTCACTACGCGTAATCGCCCAGCGCATCATTGCGGAAACGGAGCACGGGTTCGCCGCGCCGTGGTTTTACGTCAAAAAGAAACCCAAGCGGCTGCACCTCCGAACTCAGGAGGTCGTTGGCCATGCGTAACCAAACGGCCAGCGTTACGTGTTCGAACGCAGAATGGCGCACGCGATTAAGGCGATGAGACCGCTTCGCCATCCACTGGTGCCCGACAATCGTGGGCATAGGTCGCCGCGATTTCTGCTGCAATTGGATGAGCGCGACCGATACCTGATCGAGGCGGCGCGTCATTTTCCTGGTCTCAGTGCTCGCGAGGTCGCACGCCGATTACGCTTTCGGCTGTCGGTCTATCGCGACGGTCGCTGGCGTAGGACCCGCACCGAAACTTGGAACCCGCACAGTCCCGATCGGCTAGAGGCGGCGCTGTGGAAATTGCTGCGGACCAGGGACGCGATCCCGTCCGAGCGCACGATCAGGGCGGTGCTGTCGCAGACTGAATACTAACCGCGTTTGCCAACAGGCTTTGAAAGGTCGAAGTACCCCACATAGCGGACCATTCGGTGCCTCGCTCTGTTCGGTCAAAGAGTGCCACAAGGAGACATTGGCCTGGGGATATAAGTACGCCGAGCCGATGTCGGCGATCGGTGCCGCTGTTCTCGGGTTTGCTTATCGAGGACTGATTTGCTGAGTGTCCGCGCGATCGTTCACTATCGAGTCAAGGTTAGAAGACAGTGCTGCAATCCATGTGTTCTCCCAGCTGGGCTCATGCAGAAATAGCACAGTGCCCGTCTCGTCGATGTAGAAGTCGTGTCTCCACTCTCGATACACATAGCTAGCCCCTGTCAGGAGCGGCTTCAGCTGGAACTTAAAGCTCGATAGGTTAAGCTCCCCACCGCGTGCCCAAAGGAATGGGCTTCCCATTATTGTTTCTCGCAATACAAACACAGCCAGGAATTCGCTCAGCTTATCTGCGACCTGCTGGCAACCCTGCATCGCCTTTAGATCTTCACTCATGAGAACCGGCGGATCATCATCGGCATTCAATGGTACGTGCAGATACCAGCAACCCTGGTTCTCATACACAAATGTCAGCAATCTTTGCCCCTTGAAGTCGCCGTTCTTCGCGACGAAGGTGCTCTTGGGGAAGTACGATGCGGGCACTAAAAAGTCTTGATTGACAAAAATTCCTTCCAGCGAGTCAAATCTCCGATCCTGATCGGCCGCGTACCCAAGAGTCCGAATCTCATGTGCAGATCGCGAAGAGGTCGGGGCAAGTCTGGAGGAAGCGCGACTGAAGGCACGTGGGCAGGCACATTGTTCCGCGCGGCTACGTAGTCGATCACATCGTAAACCGTCGACACCGGAAAGACGGTGGCAGCCACCTACTGAACCTCCGAGCAGCGGGATTCCCAACGGTCGCCGAGTTCATATTCGCCATGTCTCGGATTCGCAAATTTTTCCGGCGCGTTTGCGGCGAGGGGCCGAATATCTGGTTGTTACCCCCACCACCAGTAGCGTCCTAAGTCGTCCTAAGCCCAGCAAGGCCGACACCTCTGTTCCGTTGCGGGTCACACTCGGAAATCTTTCAAGGAAGCACAACGATTCCGTTGTACACCCAGCAAGAGACGTGGGGCACCGAGCCTGCTACTGCCCCATCGCCGTCCCGTGTTTGCCGACCCCGCTTTTCGTTGCCCAAGCGATGCGCTCCACTTTGGTCAAGGTAGCAATACACTATCGTGGAGGCGCCCATGGCGTTTGAACCTGGCAGAGCAGTAGAACCATCCGCCATTTACACATCGCCAGAGGGCGCGACCGCGTGGTTACCGAAATCCGTGGCCGACAAGGTTTTCGCAATCCGAGAGCTTACCGAATTGGCGCATCGGTCAATGCCCGAACTTGAGGTTCGGCAACATGCAAACTCGCAGCGCGGCGATGCGCAGCGACGGCTGGACCGATTGCTCGCGCATCCGCATGAAGGCGGCTTCCGCTTGGCCGAGACCGACCCGCGTGTACTGGAACAGAAACGGGTGCTGGCGGAAGCGACCGTGGCGGCTGCAAGGGTTCAGGCCGTCTATGAGCGCACGACAGCCGTGTGGCAGCCCCGCGCGAGAACCCGTGGTGCGGTCGAGGCGTGGCTTAGGTCGCCGCCGGGAGGGACGACAATCACGGCATTCGATGGGGAGCCGCCGAAACCACTCAAGGGCGAGGGCGTCATCGACAGCGTTGTTCGCCTCGAACGGCGTTGCCGCGAGTTGCGTGCCGACGCACATAGAGTTGAGAGCGCGCCGCTGCCATTGAGCCACGCCAAGGAACGTTTGCGCGAGATGGTGCAGACCTGGGCGCGCGTGGGGGCTCCGAACGTCTCGCCGCTGATCGAGCACGAGGGGGGCGAAGTGGTGTGGCCGACGCAAACCCTACAATCGCAGGTGTTCAATGCGGAGGGACCCCGCCCGATAGCCTTTGCCCAAATCGAGCCGCTGATCCCGCTGCTGGCGTGGCTCCTGGGTGACGTCATGACCAAGAAACTGGACGCCATTCTTGCCGAAGAGGCGGACGATAGTGCCGCGCTGTCCATCCCCGATAGGCAACGTCAAATTGCAACCGTGCAAAGCGATCTACTCGCCGTCGAGCGCGACCTTTGTTGGTTCGTATGGGCTGGCCTTGATGCGCAGCTCCCGGTGTGGTTCGCGGAGGGTATCAGCGCCATGGCGATCGTCGGAGCCGAACTGATTACGCCGCTTGCGGTCAACGGCGGCGGTTCAACGCCCGGCGAGCGTTCGAGCTACGAGATCGTTGGACCTGCGCGGCGATGAAACACCATCCGTGCTGGGGCGGCTCGCCTGCCAAAAGCTACCACCCCATTGCACGGGGCAGCGAGGATGAGGCCAATCCTGTTCTCGCTGCCGCTACCGACACCATAGGCTATTTGGTATTCCCGCCTTGGCCGATGGTTAGGGTTGCGGGCTCCGCATCGTCGGGGCTCGCAGCCCGCTTCCATCATGACCGCGACTTTTGATTTCGCGCGCCATTGCGATCAACCGCTCGACTTCGGCCTCGCTTTGGATCGCCATCCAACGCTCGCTGAGCCGGTACTGGCGCCCTAAGCGTGGCCCTGGCTCCACGTCAACCAATCCCGTGTAGCTCAAGATTTTGAGGCTGGTGGCGATGGAGTTGTTGCGCAGCCGAAGGTGTCCTTCAGATCGAGATAGCTCACGCAGCGTTGCCGCCGTTGTCGGCAATGGTCTTGGTGATGGCCTCGAAAACTTTCTTAGCGGTGCGCGGGATTGTCCGCCACACGACTGAGGCCTCGTGATCTGGCATGATCCGCCTCCAATAGGTGCGCCGCACCCCTGTTAGCTGCGGTCGCAGGGCTTTGGACGTTGGACGGGCGCTCCGGCCCTCAGTTGAGCCGCTTGCGCCCCGCCGTCTCGATCATGTCCATGAACAGGCCGAAGAACGCCACCGCGCTATCCACCGGCGCCGACTCGAAGCCGAGAGCGCACAGCCGCACCGCGATGAGCTTGGACACCACGCCTTCGCTGCGCCGGTCAATCACGGCAATGGTGACCATCAGCGCGTCGTCAACTTGATCCAAGGTGGAGGCGATTGCACGGATTGAGCGGGCGGCAACGCCATAGCGCGGATCATCGGCCGCCTTGGCATCGGTTTCGCGCGCCACCGCGATCGCTTCGAGCATGTCGGCCAAGCCGCCGCGCTCGATGGCGATCAACTCGGTGGTAGGGTCGCTCATGCCGCCTCCAATGGCGGCTCGCCGCGTTCATTGGCCATCGCTCCGGCGAGCCCGTCTAAGCCTCTCTATCAGGTGTGACCCGCTCCACCTCTTCCATCACCTTTTTCCAAGAGGGGAACGTTTCGGGTGGGTTCTGTTGCAAAATGTGCAGCGTGATGTTGCGCTGGGCTTGGACTACCGCTGAATGAATTTCGCTCAGTACGCTGGTAATTGTCTGATCGTCTACGCCTTTGGCTTTCAACGCGCGCACAGCGTTGACAAAGCCAGGGTATATCATCCAGTTCATATCAGTTGTCCGATTAAAGGTGCAATTGGTCTACGCGCTGCCGCCCCCATGGCCGCCGTCCGCCCCGCCGTTCCCATACCCTTGGATAAGATACCCGCCGTCCACGGAGTTCTCCTCGGTGTGCCACCGCACCTTGAGCAAATCCTTGATATTGAAGTCAGGGCTGCTCAGGTTGAACAAGTCCACGAGCTCCGCCCTCATCCGATTGTACTCGTTAGCTGATAGATGGAGAGATTTTTCCAATTCGCCCTGATTGCAGACGACCGCATAAGCGTATGGTTGCACAGACTGGGGGAGGTTTAGGTCCTCTATAACCCGCTTTGCTTGGCCAAATGTGCAGTGGTCTTTCGGCGCGAAAGACTTGACTACTTGCGCCGGCAAGGCGCTCACGACGGGCCTCAACTGTCTTCGCCTGAAATACCGTCTGAGGAACGCTATCATTGGAGAATACCATTTGTAACAAGTAGAAATCACATGAGCTATCAGTCGCCCGATGCATCAAGCGATGGCTCGCCTCGTTCATCGGCCAACTCGGTGGCGGCGACGGCCATCTCCGTGCGGACTTCGCGCACGACGGCGTCGATTACAGCCCTAATTTTTAGGTCCGGCGTGCAGCGCGCCGCCAAGCCCCCGAGATGGGTCGTTACGATGCCCGCGATTGCATGCAGCGTTTCATCCACCTCGCTTCGGGGAATTAGGTCCCGGCACTTTTCGGCGACGCGCAGCCGCAAAAGCTCGGTTTTGGCATCAACGTACCGGGCATCGGCCTCCGATCTTGCCGAGCGCCGCTCCGGATCGCGCAGCCAATCCAGATAGCGCCAGCGGCAATCATCCAAATCGAACCTGCCATCGGGCAAGCGCTGGATCAAATGCTCGACATCGGCAAGAGCGGCAATGCGCTGTCTCGTTATCCCGAGATGCACCCCAAGCTGCGTCGCGGTTACAACGGTGACTTGTCGGCGGCGATGGCGCCGTTTTGGGCGAGCATCTAGCGTTGTTGCATCGGCCATAACGGGCTCAAGCATACGTCCGCTGCGCAACGGAACCAAGGTTTTATCCGGCCTGAATATCCTCGATGCCTGCCGTCACGCGGACCCCCCAGTCTTCCCCACGCTCATAGGACCCCAGGATCGTCGCTGGCGTCGTTTCTGAGCAGCCCGCAAACAGGGACACACCCTGTCTCACCGCGCACGCCTACGCCTTTCCCTGCCGCCCCCCCCCGCGCACCATGCATGGTGCGCAAGCGCAGAGGCGGTGAGGACACTCAGTGCCCAATATTGGGCACGATGTTCGCATGAGTGGGCCTCGCTTAGGGGAGCAAGCATGTGCGCGACATTCAGGTGACCGGCGACAACACCCATCTGCTGGCTGAGTTGAATCGACAGGGTGTGCGCTATCTGATCGTTGGTGGTGTCGCCGTCCACTATCATGCACCCGAGCGCAAATATGACGATCTCGACATTCTGCTGGGAATGAAGTGCAGCTAACGCCGAGCGCTGCTTTGTAGCCTTGCAGAAGCTCGTGGAGAAACCCGCCTTTACCGCCGCACACCACACGCCCCAATCAAAACTTCAACTGAAACGTTCTATCACGCCTATGTGATTATGCCTATGCTAATGTTGATTTCGCCGGTGACTGGAGGCGCTCTGCCGGAGCGCTTATCAATGGTCAGCGCGTGCAGATTGCCTCTATCGATTTGCTCATGAGCATCAAGGCCACGCAGCGACCAAAGGACATGCGGGATGTTGAGTTGTTGAGACGCGCACGCCGATAGACGCGTTCACTCCTCTTCCTGCGGTTTGCTTGATTGCATTGTTGAAATTGCAGGAGTTCTGACATCTTTTGATGTGTGCAACGTTATCGGCGCGGGGGGACCGAGGTTTATGTCAATCGAAACGCTGTTCCAATCTCTAGATAAGCAGGCTCTTGAGAAATTTGTCGCCGATGGCCAGGAGGAAGACCTCCAGCTTGATTTCAAGACTGTCTATGACGACAAACTGACGAAGAGAGAAGATCGCCGACAGTTTGCTCAAGCCGTGTCGGGTTATGCGAACTCCAGCGGGGGTATCATTGTCTGGGATCATTGCGAAGCCTGACGCGGCGGGCATCGACCGCGCTGACGACTTCAAGTTGGTAGAAAACGCGCAATTGCTGCTGACGCGACTGAACGATCTGGACGGGCCAAGCGACGATACCAATCGTTGACGGCATCAAGCATCGGTCGGTGGTTTTTGACGCCTTGCGCGGCTGCGTGATCACGCTT
>CAVZKV010000017.1:0-76717 GCA_963775835.1 uncultured Alphaproteobacteria bacterium
GCTCGCCAATCGCATCTCGCTTTTGATCCCCAAACCGGGCGAGATCGAACACTGGACCTACATCAACGGCGGCGGCGGCTGGGACCACCCGATCCACCTGCATTTCGAAAAAGGTATCACCATGAACCGCGGCGGCGCCGCCTCCCCGCCAGGGAGAACCTGGTGCGCAAGGACAAGCGCGAAATGGCGCACCACGAAGAGCCGCTTCGGCCTGCGGCCTCAGCGCGTCTTACGCCGCGGGGGCTCGGGATTGCGCTCGCCGCTTTCGCGTTCGCCCGTTGGTGTACGCGCCGGCAGAGGGAGCTTCAGTTCCTGCGTTTGCCCGTTACCTTCCAGGACGACGCTGGAGGTTTTCACGGCGGCGAGATGCCAACCATTGACGGTCTCGCCCTCCGGCACCCATTTGCCCATCGGCTCTCCGGCGAAGCGAATGAGCGCCCGCCCCGGCGCGTCGGCGGACTTGACGATGCCGACGAGCTGCATGCCCGTCTGCAAGGCGATGGCCGCGGGTGCCTCGGCGACCTCCTTGTTGCGCTCGATCGGCTTGCGGTCGGCGTTGAACAGCGGCCGCTGCACCGTCTCCTCGAAGACGATCAGGGGCTTGTCGTCGAGCGGCGTGGCAAGATCGATGTCTTTGGCTTCCTTGCCTTCGCTGGGCCGGGCTTGCCGGCGCGAGCGGTGAGATATCGACTTGCGTGGAGTAAAGATGCCAGTTGACCAAGCCCAAGATGGCGAGCGCACCCAACAGCGCGGTGAGCATCAGCGGTCGAGCCGAACCGCCAAGTTGCGCGCGTGCCATCGCTATCCCCTTTTGCGCGGCGCCGCGCCGTAGACGTCGACACGCACGTCCAAAATGCCGGCGTGCTCGGGATCGTGTGCCATCGCCGAGACGGTGTGCACCTGCAGACCATCCACGAACAGGAACGGCTGTTTCGACTCCACCGCGTACAGGATCTCGCGCAGTTGCTCGATATTGGCGGTGAACTGGACGCGCACGCCGATCAGCCTCAGCTCGTTGCGCTCGATTGGGTTCAGCGCGCGCGTGCTGCTGAGCCGCACGCCGTTTTCGCCGGCGATGGTCGACAGCAGCGTTTGCAGGTTTGCGCTCTTGATCTGGTCGCCTTCGCCCTTCAGGTAGGCGGCGCTTGCGCTGGCCGCCCGTCCCGCCCGCTGGGCGTCCGCCAGTCGGTCCTGCAAGGCGGCGACGGCGGCAAAGCGGCCGAGCGTGGTCCGCTCGCTTTCGATCTCCTCACGCAGGCGGTCGAAGTGCGCGCTGAGCGGCAGGATGCCAAGGAACCAAATCAGCGCCACCGCAACGAGCAAAAGCAGAACGGCGGCCAGCTGTCGAATGGGGCGTGCCAGCTTGCGCATCAGCGTTTCTCCTCCCGCTCGGCGGCGGCGGGCTCGCCGCCCTGTTGGCGCACGCGCACGCGCAGGCTGAAACGCTCCTTGTTTTCCTGCGGGTCGAAGTTGACGCCCGATGCCAGGCCCGCGTCGGCGAACAGGGGCGAATGCTCGAACAGTGGCAGCAAGGCGGCGCCGGACTTGGCGAGGCCCGTAATGTCGAGAAAACCGTTCTCCAGCCGCAAATCGGTCAGCCAGACGCTATTGGGCAGCAACTTCGTGAGCGCGTCGATCGCCTCCACGGTCGGCGTGGTGGCGAGTTTGAGGCGCTGCAGCTGGTCGATTTCCGTGAGCGCTGCTTCCGAGGTGTCAAGCGCGCGCCGGACGCTGGTCGCTTGCGCGCGCGCCTGTTGCACCTGACCCTGTACGGTGTCCAGCGCCGTCTGATATCGGCCATTGGCGAGGAGCAGCGCCGAGAGCGCCAACAGCGCCAGCAGCGCCAACAGCATGCTGGTGAAGGAAAGGCCGCCACGGGCGGCGGCGCCAGACTGCTGCTGCGATGCCAGGAAATTGACGGGCAGCGACTGGCGGTCGCCCTCGTCCCAGCAGTCGATGAAGTCGACCGTCACGCCGGCGGCGTTGAGCTCCCCCAAGAGGGGCTCGACCGAGGTGCGCTTGATCATCAGGTGACGGGCCCGCAGCTGCGGGCCCCGGCCGTCATCGTTCTCGACCAGCGTAGCGCAATAGACGTCCTTGAGCTTGAACGGCGTTGCCCGTTCGAGATCGAGATCGAGGATCCGGCTGGCGTCCGCCTGGGCGCTGCGCGGCAACTCGACGGTCCGCACGAAGCAACTGGCGAACGGTACCCTAAGGCCGATCTCGGCGGCCGGGTTCGCGCGGGCGAGCTCGCCGGCGGTGGTTACGGCATCGAGCGCCGAAAGCTCGGCGCCGCCGCGCCCCGGGCGCAGCTTGCCTCCGCCGCTTTCGAGCAGCCGATAGCCCTCCTGGCCGATGCAAATCAGGATCTTGGTGCCGGATCGCCCCGCCACCCGTTGCGGCACAAGGCCGCCAAGCTCCTCGCGCCACCACTTCAGGAAGTGGATGACCCCACCGCCCGTCGCTTCAATGGCTTGCGCAATCGTTGGCATCTACGCTCGACCCCCAGCCACCGCTCGTTGCGTAACCTCACCCCCGCACGCGCCTGCCCCTCGGCGCGCGGCCGGCGCGGGACCTTTTCCAACCGCGTTCCAATATACTGGAAATCGTAGTATTTTTCCCAGGAGTAATTGCACCGCGGGGGTAGCTATGACCCAACAATCGGCCGCAGCGCAGGTTGGCGCCTCTGACCCGCGCAGTGAGGAATTCGTCGCCGCTCTGGCGGCTTTTCTCATCGAGCGCAACGCGCTCGATGAGCTGGCCGTGCACCGCGCCCAGCGCGCCCAGAAGCAGTCGGGCGAGCGCTTCGATCTGGTCCTGACCCGGCTCGGCCTGCTGCCGGACGTCGAGCTGGCCCGGCTGCTGGCCGAGTTCCTCGGCGTGCCGCTGGCGGAAGCCAAGGACCTGCCCCAGGTGCCCCTGCTGGCCGAGCACCTGCAGCTCAACTTTCTCGCCAGCAACCGCCTGATCCCGCTCAGCGAAGATGGCGAGACCATTGTCGTTGCCACCGCCGATCCCTTCAACACCGACCCCATTGCGGCGATCGGGTTTCTGCTCGGCCGGCCCGTCGAAGCGCGCCTGATGGCCGCCAGCATCGTCGAGCGCGCCATCGAGGAGATCTATGGCCGCGCCGGCGCCTTGGGACCGGAGCAGGAGGCTGGGTCGGGGCAGGCCAGCGAGGAAGACGTGCGCCGCCTGGAGGACCTGGCGAGCGAAGCCCCCATCATCCGGCTCGCACATGACCTGATCACGCGCGCCGTCGACATGCAGGCCTCCGATATCCATGTCGAGCCGCGCGAGGATTCCTTGCGCGTGCGCTATCGTCTCGACGGCATGCTGCATACGATCGAGACCCTGCCGCTATCCGTGCGCGCCGCCGTCACCTCGCGCATCAAGATCATGGCGCAGCTCAACATCGCCGAGCGGCGCCTGCCGCAGGACGGTCGCATCAAGACCACGGTGCATGGCCGCGAAATCGACCTGCGCGTTTCGACCATGCCGACGCTGTGCGGCGAAAGCGTCGTGCTGCGCATCCTCGACCGATCCAGCGTGCAGCTCGACTTCCATGCCCTGGGGTTTGCCGGACCCGCGCATGAGGCCTTTGCCAAGCTGCTCGATCAGCCGAACGGCATCATCCTGGTCACCGGGCCCACCGGCAGCGGCAAGACCACCACGCTCTACACGGCCTTGAACGCCCTCAACACTTCCGAGCGCAAGACCTTCACCGTCGAGGACCCGATCGAGTACCAGCTCGTGGGCGTCAACCAGATCCAGGTGCAGCCCAAGATCGGCCTCACCTTCGCATACGCGCTGCGCTCCATCCTGCGCCAGGACCCCGACATCATCATGGTGGGCGAGATCCGCGACCTGGAGACGGCGCAAATGTCGATCCAGGCCTCGCTCACGGGACATCTGGTGCTCTCGACCGTGCACACCAACAGCGCCGCCGCCACCGTGACGCGGCTGCTCGACATGGGGCGTGGCGGACTATCTGCTGTCATCGACCCTGACCGGGGTGCTCGCCCAGCGCCTGGTCCGCCGGCTGTGCCAGGCGTGCGCGGCGCCGGCGCCGGATCGGAGCTGCTGCTCGAGCGGCTGCAGCACCAGCCTGACGGCATCACGCGCGCGCTGCCGCGCGACCTGCGCGGCCTGCGCAGCAAGGTCGGCTGCAAGGCGTGCCGCAACACGGGCTATCTCGGCCGCACCACCATCAGCGAGCTCCTGGTCATCACCGATCGGGTGCGTCGGCAGATTCTGGACAGTGGAACCGAGGCGGCGATTCAGGCCGCCGCGCTCGAGGCCGGCATGATCACCATGTTCGACGACGGTTTGGCCAAGGCGCTGCGCGGCGAGACCAGCATCGACGAAGTTTTGCGCGTGACACGGATGAATTGATGCCGCGCTATTCCTACAAGGCCTACGACGCCAAGGGCGGCCGCCTCGTCGGCGAGATCGAATCGGAGACGCGCGAGGCCGCGCTCGAGGCCTTGGTGCGCCAGGGCCGCTATGCGCTCGAGCTGGTGGAAGGCGGCGGCAGCGCTCCCTCACTGCCCTGGTGGCAGCAGGAGGTGTTCTCCTCGCGTCGCCTGTCGCAGCAAAACATCACGCTGTTCACGCGCGAACTTGCCACGCTGATCAAGGCCGAGCTACCGATCGACGAAGCGCTTCGCATCGTCGTTCTGCAGCCGCTGATTTCGGCCCGTACCCGCCAGACCGTGGCCGCCGTGCTCGCCCGCGTGCTCGACGGCGCGTCGCTGTCGGAAGCCTTGAGCGCCCAACAAGGTGCCTTTCCCGAATACTATTGGCGCATCGTGCACGCGGGCGAGGCCAGTGGCACGCTTGGCCCGGCGCTGGACGATCTTGCGCATTTGCTCGATCGTTCCATGGAGTTTCGCACGCGCATCGTGTCGGCGCTGGTCTATCCGGCGACGCTCTTGTTCGCGGCCGGTGCCGCCCTCACCATCGTGATGACGATCCTCATTCCCACCATCGCGCCGATGTTCAAAGAGGCGGGCAAAGAGCCCCCCGCTTTGATCGGGAGCCTGATCGCCTTTCAGGACTTTCTCTCCGAACACTGGCTTGCCACCCTGCTCCTGGGCGCCTTGGGTGTTGCCGCCTTGATGGCGCTGTTCCGGCAGGACGCCTGGCGCCTGATGCGCGACCGGGTGGTGCTGCGCCTGCCGCTGATCTCGGGCCTGGTCGAGAATGGGCAGACGGCCGTGTTCGCCCGCACGCTGGGAACGATGATCAAGAGCGGCGTGCCGATGCTGCGTGCCCTCGCCGTCGCCGGCGACGCCTTGCGCAACCGCGCCATGTCCGGTGCGGTGCACGCCTGCGCCACGGAGATGCGCGAAGGCGGCGGCCTGGTCGGCGGGCTCGGCAAATCCGGGCTTTTTCCCGAGCTGTCGCTGCGCTTGATCAGCGTTGGCGAACAGTCCGGCCAGCTCGATACCATGCTCGGCCGCGTCGCCGACATCTACGAGGCGGCGCTGCAACGCCAGCTCGACCGGGTCACGAGCTTGCTGACGCCGATCCTGACCATCGTCATCGGCGTGGTCGTCGGCGGCCTCATTCTGTCGGTGATCGGCGCGATCGTCAGCGTCAACGAATTGGCCCTGCAATGATGCGGCATCCGCACCCATGTCGGCCATGCAACGACGAGGGCTTCACCCTGCTCGAGCTGATCGTCGCGCTCGGCATCATGGCGCTCGGCGTTGCCCTGGTCTTTCCCTATTTCGAAGCCTCGCGCGCCGGACACCAGCTGCGCGCCACCGCATACGACATTGCCACCCAGCTGCGTGATGCCCGCGCGGCGGCGCAGGCGCGCAATGTCGACCAGGCCTTTATCCTCGACGTCGGCAACCGTCGCATGTGGCTCGATGGCTCCGAGCGCCGCCGCTACCTCTCTCGTCGAATGGCCGTCGACGTCGAAGTTCCCATCGCCGAGCAACTCGCCGCCAACGTGGTACGCGTGCGCTTTTTCGCGGATGGCAGCGCCAGCGGCGGCAAGCTGGTACTGCGCGACGGCGGCCGGGCCGCGACCGTGACCGTCAATTGGTTGACCGGTGATGTGCGGGTTGAGTGACATGGACCGGTGCCCGGGTGCCGGGCGCGAGGGCGGTTTCACCCTGATGGAAACCATCGTCGCCCTCATTATCTTCGTGGCCTGCTATGTCTTGATCCAGCAGGTGCTTTCGATCGGCTGGCGCGGGGTCAGCGCGTCGCAAGGCGAACTTGGGGCTTTGCACGTGGCCCAGACGCGCCTGGCGGCGGCGGGCGTAGAGGCGCCGCTGGTCGAAGGCCAACAGTCGGGCAGCGAGGACCGCTACGAATGGGTGGTCGATGTGCGCCGGCAGGATGCCGAACGCGAAAGCGAGAGCCGCGCCAAGACGCACGCATCGGGCTACTGGGTGGCGGTGGAGGTCAGTTGGCGCGACGAGGTGACGCGACGCAGCCGCTCCCTGCAGCTCAAGACCCTCAAAGTGGCATTGCCGAAATGATAACGCTTGCCGCCCGCCGCCGGCGCACCAGCGAGCAAGGCTTCTCGCTGATGGAAATGCTGGTTTCCCTGGTGATCCTGGCGTTGATCCTGGCCTTTCTGCCGGGCGCCTTCCGCCTGGCGCGCCAGGTCTGGACGGCGACCGCCATGCTCGACCGCGACAGCGGTCGCGACGCCGGCCTCGATTTCCTTGAGACGCGGTTGGCCGAGGCAATGCCGCTGTTCGAGCCCGGCAAGGCCGGGCTCGTCAACATCCTGTTTGGCGGCACCAAGGACGGCGTGCGCTTCGTGGCGCCCTCGCGCAACGGCCCGGCCGGCGGCGGGATTTACCGCTATAGCATCGAGCTGCGTCCGCGGGACGGCGCAGCGAGTTCGCTGGTGGTCCAGGTCGCGCCCTATCTCGGGCCGCTGGGCCAGGGAGCGAGCGCGCCCGCCGCCGAGGAGCAAGTTCTGGCCGACGACGTCACCAATGCCGAGTTTCGCTATTTTGGTCACCACGAGCTGCGGCAGGCGTCGACCTGGCAGCAGGTCTGGAAGCGCACGGATGCCCTTCCCGACCTCGTCGAGCTCAATATCACGCGCCGCCGCGCTGGCGGCATCACCACGCGCTCCATCGTCACGGAATTGCGCCTGCGCAACGCCAGCTAAAGGGGGGCCAGCTAAGGGGGGCCAGCTAGCGGGGCCAGCTAGCCGAGGAGGGCAGCCGCCTCGCGAGGCTGCGGCGCCGCCTTAGGCGCTCGCAACCGGTTCCGCGCGCGCCCCGAGGCCAAGGCAACGGCGGGGTTGAGCTGGGGTCGGCGTGCCGGCAGCGGCAACGAACTCAATTGGTGACGTCCTGATCCTCGCCGCTGCCCCCTGGAGCGTTGTCGCGCCCGAGCGTGAAGATTTCGAATGACCCGTTGCGGCCGGGGTTGCGGTACTGGTAGGGGCGCCCCCACGGATCGACCAGACCTTCGGCCTTTTTCAGGTAGGGTCCCGCCCAACGGACGGCGCCGGGCGGCGGCTGCATCAGCGCGCCTAGTCCCATCTGCTGCGGCGGGTAGCCGCCGTTGTCGAGGGCGTAAAGCTCGACCGCGCTGGCGATGGCGTTGATCTGGATTTTCGACGTCTCGCTGCGGGCCTTGCCGAGATAGCGCAGCACCTGCGGCGCAGCGAAGGTCGCGAGCAAGGCTAGAATGCCGAGCACCACCAGCAACTCGAACAAGGTAAAACCGGCTTGCCCGCGCACGCTCGGTCGGTGCCGATGCCGCAGCTTGATGTCGAGCAGCATGAGCGCAAACCCCAAAGTCCCGCCTCGATTTTCCCCGCACAATGCGCCGCGCGGCCAAGGCCTGGCAAGTCAATTCCTGGAGATAGGTTGGCGTCATAGCCCCGTCATCCCACAGCGCTCAAAGCGGTCCGTAGAGCCAGACCAGCCAAATGCCGAACGCCAAGAACGGGCCGAAGGGAACGCGCGATGTGGCCGACAGCGAGCCCGTGCGCCAACCGCGGATCAAGAGGCCAAGGAGGGCCGAGCCGCAGGCCAACAACAGCACACTCGGCAAGGCTTGCATGCCCAGCCAGGCGCCCGCGGCGGCCAACAGCTTGGCATCTCCCAGGCCAAGGCCCGGCCGACCGCGCAGCTTGGCGTAAGCGAAGGCAACAGCCGCCAGCACGGCAAACCCAAGGAGTGCGGAGGCGGCCTGCCACCATAACGAGGCCTCCATCACCAGGGGGGTGGCGGCAAGTCCGAGCGCCGTCAGGGGCAGGGTCAGCGCATCCGGTAGCCGATATGCGTGCAGGTCGATGGCGCTTAGCGTGGCGAGGGTAAGGGCAAGGACGCTCGAGAGCAGCACCCCCTCCACCTCGAAGCCCTCCTGCAACGCGAAGGGGGCGGCCAACAGCGCATAGAGCCCGAGAAAGGCCGCAGTCGCCTTGAGCGGCAGCCCCGACGCCCAGCCGCCGCCAGCCTCGCCCTGCGGCGGGGCCATGTCAGATCGCCGCCAGCGCGCTGTTGCGCTTATCGGTGATCAGCATGGCACCCGGCTTGTGCGTGATGCAGAGCGATGGCCGCGCCGCCTCGATGGCGACCTGTGGGGTTACGCCGCAGCCCCAGAACAGCGGCAACTCTCCCGCGCGCATTGCCGGCGGATCGCCGAAGTCGGGCCGCAGGAGGTCGCGGACCCCGATCGCCTCGGGCATGGCGATGTGCACGGGGGCACCATGCACGGCCGGGAACCGCGAGGTGATCTGGATGACCCGAATAGCATCGGCGGGCGTGAACGGCCGCATCGACACCACCATCTTGCCCCGGAACCGTCCTGCCGGCACGCAGTCGATGTTGGTGCGATACATCGGCACGGTAGTGTCATCCTCGATGTGGCGCAGACAGATGCCGGCCTCCAGTATTGGCAGTTCGAAGGAAAACGAGCAGCCGAGCACGAAGGTCACGAGCTCTTCCGTCCAATACTTGCGGATGTCGAGCGGCTCATCGATCTGCTTGCCGTCTTTGAAAACGCGGTAGCGCGGCACGTCGGTGCGGATGTCGATGTCGCCGAGGTCCGCAAGGGTGGGATCGCCGGGCGCGCTCATGCCGATGATCGGACAGGGCTTCGGATTGCGTTGGCAGAAGGCGGCGAACTCGAGTGCCAGGTCCTTCGGCAAGATGCACAGGTTGCCCTGCACGAATTTTGGCGCCACGCCCGCCGTGTGACCGGCATACTCTCCGGCGCGAATGATCCTGCGCGCCTCGGCCGGGTCGACAATCTCCATCATGGCGTTGGCGGCCGAGCCGGCTAGCTTTTTCTGCATCGTGGCCTCCACGTGTGCGTGCGATCGGCGGCGCCGATGGCGAGAAGCATCTATAGCACGCCGGCCCGCCGTGAGGTCACCGACGATGGGCCGGCAGGCGCTAGGCGGAGCTTGGTCCATGGGAGCCGGCGGGTTTGCCAGAAGGCCGCGACGCCAGCCGCGGCCGGTTGGTCTATCCCCGTGTCGCGTTCGCGCCAGTTTCCAACAGCGGGCGGATCGCCGGCCCGAGTGGCTATTTCCGCAGCAGGCTTGCGCGCACGGTGGACTGGGCATTGATCGACCGGGTGGCGGCCGCCAACAGGGGCTGCTCGGCCTCGGTCACGAATGCCCCATTCCCCTGCCGGCTTGCCGGGCTCGGCGGCGGCTTCGCCGAGCTTGCGCTTGTTGCCCATCGTCGCCCCGCGCCAGCGTTGCACGACGGAATGGATGAATGCGCTATCGACCCCGCGGTTGGAATCGACGCGAGCGCTCAGTTCGGATTCGCTGCGCGGGATCATGTGCGCGGGGCAGCTCGCTGAAGCGCAAGCGCGTCGGCAGGGCCACGCCCTCGCCGAAGGCGAACACCTCGCGTGTGCCGAGCGAGGGCAGGAACGCCAGCAGGCTTGCGGCCGCGTCCGAAACGGCTGAGCGGATGATGTTCTGGTCGCGCTCGTTCGCCAAACGAAATCGCCTTGCGGGTCGGGCCGAAGCCAATGCTTTTGTCGCCGGGCGCGTAACGGTGGGCCTGCTCGCACACGAACAGCAGCGGCACCGCGCCATCGCTCCACAGCCCGAAGTCGAGCGCCATGCGGCCGAGCACGGACACAACCGAGTCCAACCACCTCGGACGGGAAGCCGGCAAGCTGCATCACGGTCATCGGTTGGCCGTTCGCAGGCAAGCGGAACAGCTGGCCGACCACCTCGGCCATCGTGTCGCTCCCAACGGTGGCATTGTCGAACCTGAAGGCGTAGCGCGGGTCTTGCCGCACGGTTTCGATGCGGGCGACCTGACGGCTGAATTTCGAGGTCGAGGAACGGTTCTCGAGTTTGCCCATGCGCTCATCGATCAGGTTGACGAGATCGGACAGGCGGTCGGGGACGGCCGTGTCGACCGTGTGGCCCTTAAGGCTCGAGTTGACCTTGCGCAGCGACTGGCTCTCGGCGCCGCGCGCCGCGGCAACCACGGTCTTGGCCTGCGGGATCACCTGCGAGAGGATCTCCACCTTGTCCTCGAGCCCCGGCCGGCCGCGGAAGAAGACGTCGACCGTCGCCTCGAAGTTGAACAGCCAAAACGGTAGCTTGAGGTTCTTCGGGGTGAGGATCTGGGCGCGTTCGCGGAACGAGTGGCCGTATTCGTTGTGTGGATCGATCACAAAGATGCGCAAATCTCGGGCGCACCTCAAGGATGGCGCGCAACAGGACCGCGACCCCAGCTCGATTTGCCGACGCCCGTGCTGCCCAAGAGCGCGAAGTGTTTGCCCA
The DNA here is from genome assembly GCA_963775835.1 of uncultured Alphaproteobacteria bacterium. Lineage (GTDB taxonomy): Bacteria > Pseudomonadota > Alphaproteobacteria > Rhizobiales > Hyphomicrobiaceae > AWTP1-13. Next base: position 10,751 of record CAVZKV010000017.1, read on the forward strand.
ACGTGTCGTCGACCTTGACGGCGGCCTCGATCGAGGCGTCCTGCTGCAGTTTGCCGATCTTGATGATGGCCGCGCCGCAGGTGTCGAACACCATGCGCAGGCCGTCGCCGCTCAAGAGACAGCCAGCATCGCCGATCATGGGATAACGGGTGATACCGCGCTGAAAGACGAGAGTGCCGTTTTCGTGCGTGCGGATCTTGCCGAGAAGGTCCGGCCCTTGCCAGCAGCCCTCGGGCTTGCGCACCAACCACCTGTCGGTCCCGTCCACCTTGGTGATCACCGCCACCACGCAGGAGGCAGCCGTCTCAATGCCGAGGACGTTGCCGATCGTGATCCGCGCCGGTTCGACGGCAAGTGGCTTGGTTTGCGTCAAGGCGGATGTTGGCTGAGGATCCGCCGATGGCGACGACCTGCCCGAGCGGGGCGAGCGCGATGTTGAGCGGAGAAAGCATAGGCAACCGGGACTGAAGATGACGAGATTGCCCACTCAAGGCGCAAACGATTAAGAAAGCGCGTAAGGCCGGCCGTCGGCTGGCCTAGGCCTCGGCAAAACCAGGAGTTTTTTTGGCCCATGACGCCGAGCGGCCCCCAAAGAGGAGGTTACCCGCCACCATGCCCGCAACCTTGAGTGGCGCCATGCGCGCCATGGCCTACAACAATGCTTGGGCCAATCACCGCTTGCACACGGCCTGTGCCGCCCTCTCGCAGGCCGAATTCGAGGCACCGCGAACGGGCTTCTTTCCCTCGCTCAAAGCGACGCTCAACCACATTCTGATCATCGACTGGTTCTACGTCGACGCCCTGGAGGGAGGCAGCCTGGGTCCGGCCGCCTGGAGCAACCAGCTGCCCTGCGCCACGCTGGCCGATCTCACACCCGAGCAGGCGCGCGTGGATCGCCGCTTGATCACTTTTTGCGAGGGTCTGACCGAGGCGGCCTTGAGCGGTCTCAGCCGCGTGCGGCGCAGCGACCATGTGCAAATCGAGCGCACCGATCGGCTGTTGATGCATCTTTTCCAGCATCAAGTGCACCATCGCGGCCAGGCGCACGCCATGCTGAGCGCAACCTCGGTCAAGCCGCCGCAGCTCGATGAGTTTTTTTCCGAAGGCGAGGCGCCGCTGCGCGCTGGCGAGTTTGCCACACTCGGCTGGACGGAAGCCCAGATCTGGTCCGGTTGATGATCCATGCCTGCCCGCGGCCGTTGGGCCCAAGGGGGCGTGGGCGCGGTTCGCCGCCGGGCGGTGGCGGGGCCGCCACGCCTGGGGTCAAGATCCAAACGGGGCGGCTCGTCGGGCGGGCCGCAAAACAGCGCGCTCCTGCTTTTGCTGCGCGCTCGGCCGGTCTAGGCTTGCTCGCCACAGGAGGATCCCGATGCAGAACAGCGACAAGATCTGGCAGCTCGTCGATGCGCGCAAAGACGCCTATGAGGCTCTGTCCGACCGCGTCTGGGAGATGCCGGAGATTTGCTATACCGAGTATCGCTCCGTTGCCGAGCACCGCGCCATGCTCGAGCAGGAGGGATTCCGTATCACGGAGAACGTGGCCGGCATCCCGACCGCCATCATGGGTGAAGCGGGCGACGGCGGGCCGGTGATCGCCGTTCTCGGCGAATACGACGCCCTGCCTGGCCTGTCGCAAGTTGCCGGTGTCGCCGAGCCGAAGGAGCTTATCCCGAGCGGCCACGGCCATGGCTGTGGTCACAACATGCTGGGGGCGGCGGCCTTGCTGGCGGCGAGCGCGATCAAGACCTATTTGGCGCAGCAAGGCATCAACGGACGGGTGCGCTACTATGGCTGTCCTGCCGAGGAAGGCGGTGCGGCCAAGGTCTTCATGGTGCGCGCCGGCCACTTTCAAGACGTCGATATCGCCATCACTTGGCATCCGGCCGCCATCAATCGGGTGGATGATGCCGTCAGCCTTGCCAACACGCGGATCGATTTCAGCTTCAAGGGGCGCGCCTCGCACGCGGCGGCGGCGCCGCATCTCGGCCGCAGCGCGCTCGACGCCGTCGAGCTGATGAATGTCGGCGTCAACTATATGCGCGAGCACATGCCTGCCGATGCGCGCATCCACTACGCCATGATCGATGCCGGTGGCGTGGCACCCAACGTGGTGCAGGCAAAGGCCACCGTCCGGTATGCGGTGCGCGCGCGCGATCTGCTCGGCATGCGTGCGCTCATCGATCGCGTCAAGAAGGTGGCGGAAGGCGCCGCCCTGATGACCGAGACGAACGTCAACCTTAAGGTCGTGAGCGCGGTCTCCAATTTGCTCGGCAACACCCCCCTCGAACAGGCCATGCAGGCCCAGTTCGAGCGGCTGGGACCACCGCCTTTCGACGCCGCCGATCGCAAGTACGCCGCGGAAATTCAGGCGACGCTCTCCTCCGAAGACATCGCCTCGGCCTATGCCCGCGCCGGCGTGCCCGCGCGCGCCGACAATCCCTTGTGCGATTTCATCGTACCCCACGGCACCAAGGGTGCCGCGATGATCGGCTCGACCGACGTCGGCGATGTGAGCTGGGTGGTGCCGACCGTGCAGGCGCGCGTGGCCACGCACGCGATCGGTACGCCGGGGCATTCCTGGCAAATCACCGCGCAAGGAAAGTCCGGACAAGCCAAAAAGGGCTTAGCTGCATGCGGCCAAAGTGATGGCCGGTGTGGCCGTCGATGCGCTGCAAGATCCAAACCTGATCGCGCGCGCCAAGGCCGACCACAAGGCCCGCACGAACGCCACGCCCTACGACTGCCCCCTGCCTGCGGAGGTTGCCCCGCCCCTGCAGCCACGCCCGGCGACCTCCTAGAGGCAACCTCAAGCCACTGCTCGAGCAAGCCTTTGTCGTGTTTGTGTCGGACCCGCGCCAGCGGCGCTCCTGAATTGGCCGATCCAGGAAAGCCCGTGGCGAGAATGCCGGCGCAACGGCTTGGGGCCGCATCCTAGTTCGCTCGCTTGCCCCGGCCAATCAGCTGGCGTCGTAGGCGCCGTTGATGGCGCCAAGGTAGCGTGCCACGGAATTGCGCAGGATCTCTTTGGCGCCCGTGGCGATCACGCGGTCGAAGAAATGGCTGTAGACGCGGTCGAAGGCGAACGGTTCCAGGGCCGCGGCGATCGCCTCGACCTGCGCCGCCGAGAGCGGGATCATGTTCGGGTAGCTGCGCATGAAGGTGAAGGATTTGCGATCCATGTTCACCGTCGCCATGTCGGCGCTCAATACCACGCCGCGTCCGCCGGCGCCCTTGGCCCAGTGCAAGGCGCTGCCGCCCGCGAAATGTCCCCCGCAGTGAATCAGCGTTATGCCGGGAGCCAGGTCGTGTCTCGCGCCATCCCAAAATCGGAGGTGCGAATGGGGCCGCACGACCCACTCGCGATCGGCCGCGTTGAGAAAGACCGGCACGTCGAAGGCCCGCGCCCACTCCTGCATGGTCGTGTAGAAGTGAGGGTGCGAAATGGCGATGGCTTTGAGGCCGCCGAGCGCCTTGATCAAGGTGATTGTGGCGGCATCCAGCAACGAGATGCAATCCCACAGCACGTTGCCGCCGGCGTCCAAAATCAGCAGCGCACGCTGCCCAATGGCGAACACGGGTTGCGTGCCGATGCCGATCAGGCCGGGCTCGTGCTCGCGAAAGGCATTGAGGTGGCCGACCGAGAGCCTTTCCAAGGTCGTCCATGCCTGTCCGCCGGGCGGGACGAACTGCCGTTCCTCCTCGCAGATCACACACCTCTCCGCCGGGCCCTGGCTCGGCGGGTACTGAGTGCCGCACGCCGTGCAGATGTAGGCCTGCATGAACCACTCCTTGTCGCAAAGGTTGACGTCGCCAAAGATTGATGTCGCCAAAGGTCGAGCCGCGCGTCGCGCCAAGCCGCGCACGCCTGCAACAAGTTAGGGGCGATCTGGCCGCCTTTCAAACGCCGGCCTAGTCGAGCTTAATGTTGGCCGCCTGGATCAGCTCGGCGTTGACCTTGATATCCTGCACGAGATGGGCCGCCATTTCTTGTGGCGTCTGCAGCGGCACCACGGCATTGACCGCCAGCATTTTCGCTTTCATGTCCTCGGTCTTGGCGATCTCGACGATCTTGGCGTTGAACTTGGCGATGATGTCCTTGGGCGTGCCCGCCGGCGCGAAGATCGAAAACCAGATGGGCACGTCGGCGCCCGAAATGCCGAGTTCGGTCAAGGTTGGCACTTCGGGGAAGTTTGGGTGGCGCACGCTGCCGTTGATGTTGAGCAGGATCAATTTGCCGATCTTGGCGTGCGGCAGCGAAACGGGCTCGTTCATCATATGCACGTTGCCCGGCAGAACGTCGTTGAGCGAGTTGGCGCCGCCGCGATAGGGAACGTGCAGGATATCGATGCCGGCCTTGAGCTTCAGCATTTCCAGGCGCAGGTGCGTTGAGGTCCCGCTGCCCGAGGAGGCGAAGGTCAATTTGCCGGGGTTCTTTTTGGCGTACTCGACCATCTCTTGGAAGGTCTTCACGCCGACCGAGGGATGGATGACAAAGCCGTTGATGACGTCGCCGACGCGGCCGACGGGCTCGAAGCTCTTCAGCGGATCGTAGGGCGTCTTGCGCAGGCTGGGCAGCACCGCCAGCGGCGCATTGGGCGTGAGCAGAAAATTATAGCCGTCGGGCGGCGCCTTGGCCGCCGTTTCGGTGCCGATCATGCCGCTGGCCCCGCCACGGTTCTCGATCACGAACGGCTGGCCAAGCGCCTGGCCCAGCTTGTCGGCCCAGGGGCGACCGATGGCATCGGTTGCGCCCCCCGGGGCGTAGGGTAGAACGAGCCTGACGCTCCGTTCCGGCCAGGGCTGCGCCCGCAGGGCGTCGGCGCAGGCCGTAACGACGGCGAGGAATGCCAAAACGAACCCAAGAAATTGTCGGCGCTGCATTTGCTCCTCCCGACGAATCCATGCTCTTTTGTTCGGTCGATGCCAGATTGTGTTCGGTCGATGCCAGATTGCTGCAACGGCTTGTTTTGCGTCCGCTGCGTGCGATCGGACGGATAGGGACGTAGACGACACTAGCAGCCGTTTGCCTGAGCGCGAAGCAACCCGTCTCGCGCCTGCACTGGCCGCAGCGCACCCCCCGCCGTCGGTTTTCCCGCCCGGTGGCTTGCGGCGCCATGGCGAGCGGTGCACTCTAGAGGCACGAGCCTTTGAGAGGAGGAGCCCATGGCCGCGCCGGCGCAACGCCCCGTCATCCACGACGACATCAGGCCCAACACCGACCCGAAGCTCGCTTCGCGCTTTTTGGACGTGCCGAACATGCCCTGGGAGAAGACCAAGTTTCCCGGCATCCAAATCAAGGTGCTCTATGCGGACGATGACGGCGTCACCACGGCGCTTTTCAAGCTCGCGCCGGGCGCCGTCGTGCCGTTGCACGAGCACACGGCGCTGGAGCAGACCTACGTCTTGGAAGGCACGCTGGAGGATCACGAGGGCGTGTGCGGCCCCGGGCAGTTCGTCTGGCGTCCCGCCGGCAATCAACACGAGGCGACCGCGCCCAACGGTGCCCTGATCCTCGGCTTTTTCCTCAAGCCCAACCGCTTCGCCTACGGCGAGAGGTTTTTCACCGAGGCCGGCGAACGGTAGGCCTCGGTCCCGGCACAGGGGCGCGGCGAGCGGCAGGACGCGTGGCGAATGGCATGGCTTGAATCCGTCATCTTGTCGAGCGGCCGCGTCACGCTGGAACCGTTGGCCCAGAAGCATTGCCCTGATCTGATGCAGGCGGTCGAGGATGGCGAGCTGTGGCGGCTCTGGTTTACGACCGTCCCGGCGCCCGAACGCATGCAGGCCGAGCTCGAGCGCCGGCTGGCCCTGCAGGCTGCCGGATCGATGCTGCCGTTTGCCGCCGTCGACAACGGCACCGGCAAGGCCGTCGGCATGACCACCTACATGAACGTGGAGCCGGCGCATCGGCGCCTCGAGATCGGCTCGACCTGGTACCACAAGGCCGTGCAGCGGACCGACTTCAACACCCGCTGCAAGCTGTTGCTGCTGACCCACGCCTTCGAGAAGCTCGACTGCATCGCCGTCGAGTTCCGCACGCATTTCTTCAACCACCAGAGCCGGCGCGGCATCGAGCGACTCGGCGCCAAGCTCGACGGCATCTTGCGCAGCCACCAGCTCGCCAGCAACGGGACGCTGCGCGATACCTGCGTCTATAGCATCATCGCCGCCGAGTGGCCGACCGTGAAAGGCCATCTCACCTATCAGTTGCACAAGCCGCACGCCGGTGTCGGCGCCGCCGGGCACCCCGGCTAGCGGATTATTCCTGCCGGGCCCTGTCGCCACTTCTCCACGATGGCAAGGTCGGGATCGACGCCGAGGCCCGGCCCCGTCGGTACCCGCACCTTGCCGTCTGCCGCCAGCATGGCCTCGCCGTAGGGACTTGCCTCCAGGTTGGCGTGGATGTTTTCCAAAAGCGTGTCGGTTGCGAGCGCGGCAACAAGGTGGATCGAAGCCAGATTGCCGGGTCCGAAGTAGGCGCAGTGGGGGATCAGCTCGACCGAATGCGCCTCGGCGGCGGCCACAATTTTGCGCATCTCGGTGATGCCGCCGATCTTGGTGACGCTGGGTTGGGCGATGTCGATCGAACCCTTCTGGAACATATCGACGAAGTCGTGCAGGCCGGCGGCGTTCTCGCCTGCGGCGATGTTCGTGGCGCCGCCGCGACGCACGCGCGCAAGGCCCGCGTGATCTTCCGGCGGCCACACCGGCTCCTCCAGCCATCGGAGATGATAGGGTCGAAAGGCACGTTCCATCTCCAGCGCCTGCGCCACGCTCCAGGGGCAATTGACGTCGTTCATGATGGCGACGCCTTCGCCGGCGGCCTCGCGTGCCGCCCGCACGGCACCAACCGTATGCTCGTGCAGCTTGATGTGCGTGAAACCCCGCTCGACCATCCTCGCACAGATCTTGCCCACCGTCGCCGGCGCGCCGTAGCGCATCAGGCTGGCGTAGGCGCGCACGTCCTTGCGGCGCGCGCCCCCTAACAGGTCGCACAGCGGTAGGCCGGCGCGCTTGCCGGCAATGTCCCACAAGGCGATATCGATGCCCGAATGGGCGTAGACGACCGGACCGTTGCGGCCGAAGATGTGAAAGGCCTGCGCGGCCTCGCGATGCAGCGCCGCGATGTCGGTTGCTTCTTTGCCGATGAACCAAGGGCCGACATAGCTCTCGAGCGCCGCCTTAGTCGCCGGAATGATGGAGTGGCCGAACCCTTCTCCCCACCCCGTGATCCCGAGATCGGTCCCCACTTCGACCAGCAGATGGTCCATGCTGGGAAAGCGCAGCCCCGCGAACTCCTGCTTGGGTGCACCCATGTCGAAGGGGATGCGCACGTAGTGCGTGCGGATGGAGGTGATCTTCATGGCGTACTCCTGCCGGCGGGCGAGATTGTCCGCGTGTCGGCGTGCATGTTAGCCTCGGCCGGCCAGGAAAAAGAAGAACTAAGGAGGACGTCCGTGCCGTTGACTAAAGCCGCAACCCTATTGTGCGCTGCCGCGCTAATGCCCCTGGGCACCGCCGCCCTGGCGGAGACCCCCAAGCGTGGCGGCATTCTCACCTTCGCGGTGGTGGCGGAGCCCCCGACCACCGATTGCCACGCCACCACGACCTTCGCGATGGTGCATCCGGTGGCGCCGCAATACTCCACGCTCTTGATGTTCACGGGCCCCCACGACAACATCAAGATCGAGGGCGACCTGGCGGAGTCCTGGGAAGTTTCCAAGGATGGGCTTACCTATACCTTCAAGCTGCGCAAAGGCGTGAAGTTCCACGACGGCTCCGACTTCACCGCGCAGGACATCAAGGCCACCTACGAGCGCATCGTCAATCCGGCCCCGGGTGTCGTCTCCTCGCGCAAGGCCCAACATCAAGACATCAAGTCGATCGAAACGCCCGATCCCTACACGGTGGTGTTCAAACTCGGCCAAGTGAACATGTCGATGCCGCTGCACTTCGCCTCGCCCTTCAACTGCGTCTACAGCGCCAAGAAGCTCAGCGAGAACCCGCGCTATCCCGAGACCGAAGTGATGGGCACCGGCGCCTTCAAATTCGTCGAATACCAGAAAGGTTCACACTGGACGGCCACGCGCTTCGACCAATATTTCCGCAAGGATCGACCCTACCTCGACGGCTACAAGGCGATCTTCGTGCGCAGCAACACCGTGGTCTCCGGTCTGCGCGGCGGCCAGTACGACGCCGAGTTCAGGGGCCGCACACCGCAGGAACGCGACCAATTGCTCGAGACCATGAAGGACAAGGTGACGGTGCAGGAAGGGCCGTGGGTGACCAATATCCTCATCACCTTCAATACCGAGCACAAGCCCTTCGACGATATCCGGGTGCGCCAGGCGCTGACCCTTGCCATCGATCGTTGGGGCGGCTCAACCTCGCTCGGCAAGATCTCGCTGATCAAGGGCGTCGGCGGCGCCTTTCGGCCGGGAGCCGAGTGGTCGCTGTCGCCCGAAGAGCTCGAGAAAATTCCGGGGTTCTGGCGCGACATTGAAAAATCGCGTGCCGAAGCCCGGCGCCTGCTGAAGGAGGCGGGTCATTCGAACCTGAAACTCAAGCTCCTGAACCGAACCATCGATCAGCCGTTCATTCCGGCCGGTATTTATGCCGTCGACCAATGGCGGCGCATTGGCGTGGAGACGGAGCACGTACCGGTCGAAACCAAACTTTGGTTCGCCGCCATGGAGAACGGCGACTTTGACGCGGTGGTGCAGAATATCTCCGACTTCGCCGACGATCCCACCGCCCAGTTCAACACGCTATTGAGCAAGCATACCTCCGGCATCGCCTATTCCCGTCACGGCGATACCAAGCTCGACGATCTGTTCAAACTGCAGTCGCAACTCGTCGATCGGCAGGAGCGGATGAAGGTTGTGCACGACTTCGAGCGTTACGCCCTGACCACGGCCTATAACGTGCCCCTGCTGTGGTATCAGCGCATTGTCGTCAACAACAAGAAGGTCAAAGGCTGGGATCTACCTCCAAGTCACTTCGTCGGACAAAACCTTGTCGAGGTCTGGCTGGACGAATAGCTCGGCCAGCAATCGACCGCCAGCATCGACCGCGGGCGGGCGCGCTCAATAGGTAGCGCGTCCGCCGGAAATATCGAACACGGCGCCCGTGGTGAAGGAATTTTCCTCCGAGGCCATCCAGGCCACCATGGACGCCACTTCCTCCACCAGCACGAAGCGGTTGCGCGGAATCTTCGACAGCATGAAGTCGATGTGTTGCTGGGTGATCTGATCGAAGATCGCGGTCTTGGCCGCGGCCGGCGTCACACAGTTGACGGCGATATCGTAGCCGGCGAGCTCTTTGCCGAGCGACTTTGTCAAGGCGATGACGCCGGCCTTGGAGGCCGAATAGTGGGCGGCATTGGGATTGCCTTCCTTGCCGGCGATCGAGGCGATCGTGACGATGCGGCCATAGTTCTGCGCGATCATTCCCGGCACGATCGCGCGCGAGCAGATGAACGGCCCGTCGAGGTTGACGCGCATCACCTTGCGCCATTCCTCCACGTCGGTTTCCCAGGTCTTGGCGGTGGCTCCGGCGATGCCCGCATTGTTGACGAGGATGTCGATGCGGCCGAAGCGCCCAACGGTGGCTTCAAGCGCGGCGGCAACGGAGGCGGGGTCGGCCACGTCGCAGCCGATCGCCTCGACGTCACCGTCAAGGGTCTTTGCCGTGTTCTGGGCGAGCGCCGTATCTCGATCCCAGATGGCAACGCGTGCCCCCGACTTGAGGAAGCGGTCGGTGATCGCCTTGCCGAAACCCTGGGCGCCGCCCGTGACCACGGCAGCGCGACCCTTGAGATCAATCATGTTCTTCGCCATGGGCTCTCCTTCCCTGTTGTCGCCGAGGTGGTGTCTCGCAATTTTTTCGCCGGCGCGGCGGCCTCCGTTGGCTAGCACAGAATTCTTGTCCTCGCGCGGCGCGCAGCGACCGGGGCCCGAACGCTGGGCACCGAGGCGGCCTTAAACTTCTGGTTGCATCGCGGCAAGCGGACCGCGGGGGGTGCGCTCCCCCTGGGCCTGGGCGAGCGTGCCGGCGCCGGTCCTGCGCCGGTGCCGGCCCAGGAACTTGAAGACCCGCGCGCGGGCGCGACCGCGCCGCGGCTGAGCGCGACACGGCAACGCTTACGCGGGTGCTATAGGAAACCTCGCAGAAGTGCTAAAGCCTGAGGCGGACGGGCGCAGCAGCAAGATCTCTCGCCGCCGCCGGCACTGGCGGGCGGCGAGCGCGCGCCGGAGGGAGGTTGCGTGCCATCGGTTGTCTTGCGCGCTCTCAGCAAACGCTTTGGGGGCCAAACGGCGGTCGACAACGTCTCGCTCAGGATCGAGCACGGGCAGCTCGTCTGTCTGCTCGGGCCCTCCGGGTGCGGCAAGACCACCATCCTGCGGCTGCTGGCGGGCTTCACCGAACCGACGGCAGGAGACATTGCCATTGGCGAGCGCGTCGTCTCCGCGCCGGCGCGCGTGCTGCCGCCCGAGCAGCGCAAAGTCTCAATGGTGTTTCAGAGTTACGCGCTGTGGCCGCACATGACGGTCGCCGAAAACGTCGCCTACGGCCTGGAGCTGCGCAAACTCGATCGGGCTACCATCGCAGCAAAGCTCGCGGCGATCCTGGCAACGACCCAACTGGCGCCGTTGGCCGAGCGCTACCCCGCGGAGTTGTCGGGGGGGCAGCAGCAGCGCGTATCGCTCGCGCGCGCGCTGGTTGTGGAGCCCGACATGCTCCTCCTCGATGAACCCCTGTCGAACCTCGATGCCAACCTGCGCGAAGAAATGCGCTTCGAGGTGCGGCGTCTGCATCAGACCTATCACTACACCACCGTCTACGTCACCCACGACCAAAGCGAAGCCATGACCACGGCCGACCTGATTGCCGTCATGAATGCTGGCCGCATCGAGCAGCTGGGCTCCCCCCTCGAAATCTATCGGCAGCCGCGCTCGGAGTTCGTCGCGCGCTTCCTTGGCGGCAGCAACATCATTCGCGGCCAGGCTCTCGACGCCAAGCGTCTGGCCTTTGCCGGCGCAACCATCGAGTGCCACAACGCGGCATTTGTGCCGGGCAAGCCCGCCGCGGCCGCGGTGCGCCAGCACGACATCCGTTTGCTTGCCGCCGATCAGGCGGCCCCAGGCGCCAATGCGCTCACCGGTACGGTCGTACGCAACGTCTTTCTTGGCGCCAGCCGCGACTATATTGTCGAAGTCGGCGGTGGCGTGCCGTTGCGCATTACGGCTGCGCCCGAGGCCGACTTCGCGTCGGGCTCGCGGGTGGGCCTGCTTCTGCCGGCAGACCGTTGCCACGCATTGATCAACTGAATCTGAATGCAGCCGAATTTGAGAGGAATCGATCATGGCAAGCGCTATTAGCCGTCGCGCATTTTCCCGGGGGCTCGCCACGGCGCTGGCGGCGACGTCTGTTCCCCGCGCGGCGCGGGCGACGGCGTCCGCCTCGCCCGTGACCCCCCAACTCATCGAGGCGGCCAAGAAGGAAGGCAAGGCGGTCTGGTACACCGCGGTCGATCTACCGGTCGCCGAGCGCATCGCCAAGGCCTTCGAGGCGAAGTATCCCGGCATCGCCGTTCGCGTCGAACGCTCGGGCGGCGAACGCATCTTTCAGCGCATCGGCCAGGAGTACGCCAGCAACATCCATGCCGTCGACGTCGTCAATAGTTCCGACGCGGCGCACTTTATCGTCTGGAAGCGCGACGGCGTCCTCGCCGCCTACGTGCCGCAAGATGTCGCCAGCCATTATCCGGCCGAGCAGAAGGATCCCGACGGCCAATTCGCCAGCTGGCGTGTCTGGCTGTGCGTCATCGGCTACAACACCAAGCTGGTGAAGGCGGATGAGGCGCCCAAGAGCTTCGCCGACCTGCTCGATCCGAAGTGGTCGGGCAAGATCGTGAAGGCCCACCCCGGTTACAGCGGCACCATCATGACCGCGACCTACCAGGTTTCGCGCGACATCGGCTGGTCCTACTTCGAGAAGCTGAGCCAGCAGAAAGTCATGCAGGTGCAGTCCTCCGCCGACCCGCCGAAAAAATTGGCCCTCGGCGAGCGCGCCGTCATGGCCGACGGCAACGAGTACAACCTGATCCAACTCAAGGAAAAGGGCGAACCCGTCGAGATTGTCTATCCCAGCGAAGGTACTCCCCTGATCATCGGCCCCTCCGGCGTCATGAAGGATGCGCCCAACCCCAACGCCGCCCGGCTGCTGCAAAGTTTCATGTTCTCGGCCGACTGCCAGCAGCTGATGGTCGACTGGGGTGGCCTGCGCTCCTTCCACGCCGAGGTCAAGGACAAGGAGGGCCGCAAGCCGCTCACAGACATCAAGCTGATGAAGGATGATCCTGCGGCCGTGGAAAAGGAGGCCGACCAGATCAAGGCGAAATACACGCAGTACTTCAAGGTTTGAAGCGCGGGGTCGGGTTGGGATGGAACATCGCTCCGATCACGGTGGGCGGCACCCTGTCGGCGCGCAGGGCGGCAAAGGCATGGGGCCCGTGCGCCCATGACCGCCGAGACTCTGGCGGCATCGCCGCTGCCCAGCGCGCGCCGTCGGCTCGATCTTTCGGGCGTGGTGATGGCGCTCTTTGCCGCGATCCTTGCACTTTTGATTATCCTGCCGCTGGCCTGGCTCGTCGTCTTTGCCTTCAGCGACCGGGCGCGGAACCCAACGCTTGCCAACTTTCAGCTGCTGTTCACCGATAAAGCCTTCCTCGACCCGCTGCTCACCACTTTCACCATCGCCCTCTCGGTCAGCGTGATTTGCTGTGCCGTTGCCGCTCCCATGGGCTGGCTGGTGGCGCGCACCGACATGCCCTGGCGACGTCCGATCCGATTGCTCGTCATGGCCTCCTTCGTCACGCCGCCCTTCCTCGGCGCCATTGCCTGGGAGCTGCTCGCTGCGCCCAACAGCGGTCTCATCAATCAGCTTTATCGCAGCATCGTCGGCGCCGCCGCCGATGCGCGGCTGTTCGACATCTATAGTTTGACCGGCCTGATCTTCGTTATTTCCTGCTACACTTTTCCCTACGTCTTCGTGCTGGTCGCCAATGCGCTGGACCGCACGCCGGGCGAACTCGAGGACGCCTCCGCCATGCTCGGCGCCTCCGCCTGGCGCACGGCGCGGCGGGTCACCATTCCCCTGGCGCTGCCGGCGCTGTTAGCGGGCGCGCTGGTGGCCTTTCTGCAGGCCATGACGCTGTTCGGCTCGCCGGCGATCCTGGCGCTGCCGGCGGGATTTCACACCATGACGACCAAGATCTGGAGCCTGTTCCAGTATCCGCCGAAGCCCGAACTCGCCGCCGCCGCTTCGCTGCCGCTGCTCCTCATGACGGTGATCCTGTTGCGCGGCCAATCGGCGCTGCTCGGCCGGCGCGGCTATGTCCTGGTCGGCGGCAAAAGCGGACCGCCGCAGCCCGTGCGCCTCGGCAGCCTACGCTGGCCGGCCTTTCTTCTTTGCTTTGCGGTGCTCTGTCTGCCCGTTTTTCTGCCCTACGGGGCGCTCGTCAACGCCGCCTTCTCGCGCATTGCCTCCCAGCCGCTCGGCCTCGAGACAGTGACCTTGCAAAACGTTCGCTTCGTCTTCTTCGAACTGTCCGCCACCAGGCTCGCCATGCGTAACACCTTCCTGCTCGGCCTGATGGCGGCGACCGCGGGCACGGCATTGGCGCTGGTGATCGCCTACCTGACCGCACGCGCCGCCATCACCGGCCACCGGCTCCTGGCCTTCCTCGCCACGGCACCGATCGCAATCCCTGGCATCGTGCTCGGCGTCGGGCTGTTTCTCGCCTATACGCGCGGGCCGGTCGTGCTCTACGGCACGCTTTGGATCCTACTCATTGCCTACGTTACCATCGAGCTGCCCGCCGCCTACCAGCAACTCCAATCCGCCTTCCGCTCGCTTTCCCCGGAGCTGGAAGAGGCCGGGCGCATCCTCGGCGCTTCGCGCTTGCGCACCCTGCGGGACGTGACGGCGCCCTTGCTCGGGCCCAGCCTGATCGCCACCTGGTGCTTCATTTTTGTCGCTGTCATCCGCGAGCTGTCCGCCGCCGTGATCCTCTTCACCTCCGAAACCAAGGTGCTGTCGGTGCTCATTTTCGATCTCAAGGAGAGTGGGGATTTGGGCGCCATCGCCGTGCTCGGTCTGACCATGCTGATCCTGACCGCCGCCGTCATTATCGCCGTCAACCGGATTCCGGGCTTCGGCGGCGTGCGCTTGCGCAACAATTGAACGCGCGTCGGCCACAAGGAAGGGCGCGGCCGTGGGCTCGGCGAGCGCCAAGCGTGCCCGTTGCGCTTCGCGCCGGGCCCGGGCAGGGTGCCCGCAGGCCAGATCGGGCTCGGCCGGTCCGGGAAGGCTGGGGCCGGCTGGTTGGCGCCCGAGGCGTAATTCAGCGCGCGAGATGCTCGCTGGTTCGACAGCCGAATTTGGTGAACGGGTAACGGGTGCCACGTGAGCGATCAACAACCCTCCATCTCCCAATCCCTGGCCGACCGCATCGCCGCCGTCGACGGCAACGGCCTCACACCGGCGGTGCGCGACATCTGCGCGCGTTTGTTGCTCGACGTCATCGGCCTGTGCGTGGTTGCGCGCAACTCGGACTATGTCGCAGCGGCGCTGGCAGCGTGGCCCGAGCGCGGCGCCGCCACCGTCATCGGTCGGGCGCAGCCGATGAGTGCGGCCGGCGCGGCCTTCGTCAATGGCACGGCGGCGCATGGCGAGGACTTCGACGACACCTTCGAGGGCGGCCCGGTCCATGCCGGCGCGGTCATCGTCCCGGCGGTGTTGGCCGTCGCGGAAGAGGAGGGTCTCGCCGGGCTGGCGGCGCTTAGGGGCATCGCGGTCGGCGTCGAGACGATCTGCCGCCTGAGCCTGGTTGTGCCCAAGGCCGTGCACAAAGCTGGCTTCCACCCCACTGCCGTGTTCGGGGCGATGGCGGCCGCTGCCGGCGTCGGCGCCGCGCTCAACCTCGACCGCCGCCAGCTCGCCAACGCGCTGGGCATTGCCGGATCGATGGCGGGCGGCATCATCGAGTATCTGGCCGATGGCAGCTGGACCAAGCGCATGCACCCGGGTTGGGCCGCGCAATCGGGGCTACGCGCCGCGCTGCTGGCGCGCGCCGGCTTCCTTGGCCCCGGCACGGTGTTTGAAGGCGTGCACGGGCTCTTCAACGGCTTCGCCCGCACGCGCCAGGGCAACTGGGAGGCGCTGCTCGAGGGCTTTGCGACCAGCTGGTACGCCGCCACCTTGGCCTTCAAGCCGTACCCCTGCGGCACCATGATTCAGCCCTATGTCGACTGCGCCCGGCGCCTCAATCGGCGTGGCCTCGCCCCCGCGAGCATCGCCGAGATTGTATGCGAGGTCGGTGAAGGCACGGTCCATCGCCTGTGGGAGCCGCTGGTTGCCAAGCAGCACCCGGCCAACGGCTACGCCGGCAAGTTCGCTGCGCCCTACTGCATCGCCTACGCCCTGGTGCACGGGACCTTGGGGCTTGAGGCCTTTGCCGATGCCAAGGTGGACGATGACCGCGTGCGTGCGTTGGCCGGCAAGATCAGCTACCGGATCGACCCCGCCAATCCCTACCCCGCGGCTTATACCGGCCATATCCGCGTCGTCCTCGCCGATGGCGGCAGCATCGAAGAGCGCCAGCCGCACATGCGCGGCGGCGCCCAGCAGCCGCTTTCGCCTGCCGAAATCGAAGAGAAGTTCGCTGGCAACGCCCGCCACGGCGGCTGGTCGCAGGCGCAGGCGTCCGCCGCCGTCGAACTGGCACATCGGCTCTGGCAGGCGCCGCGCGTGGAGCTTGCCCCATTGCGCTGAGGGGCTGGCGGCGCCGTTGAGCCGCTGCGGCCCTTTGCAGCCGCCCACGGGCGCGGGCGTCATTTTCGGCCCGCGCTCGGCTTCCTGGGCACCAGGCAAAAGCAAACGACAAGCAAAAGACCCCGGCTCGCATGAGCCGGGGTCTTCCTTGGCCCGGTACTGAAAAAACGAACCCGGGCCTCTAGTTGTCACGATCGCGCCGCTGCACGGGCGGCAGCTTACTCGCGATCGTCTTTATCGCCGTCGAGCGTGTGGCGCTCGCCGAGACAGGGCACCGCCCATACCTGGCAGCGCTTGCGATACTGCCCGGTCAGGAACTCCCCGACCTTGCCGATCGTGCTTTCGTTGGTCGATGAACGCCAGCAGCGGTATTCACCATTCTTGGCCGCGTCGAGATCTTGATAGCGTTCGCCGTGATCAGACCGCACCCAGGCACGCCAGGCGCGTTTGGCCGAGACGAGCGCCCCGTTTTCGGTTTGCGCCTCAGTGCCCTTGGCGGTGACCATGTGCAGGCACTGCCGCTCGTAACGATCAGAGCGGCCGTAACGATCCCGCCGATCGTAGTAGTCCCGGTCCCGGTCCCGGTCTCGGTCCCGGTCACGATAGTCCCGGTCACGGTCGTCCCGATCGCGCCATGAGCGTTCGCGCCAGGAATGGTCACGCAACTCCTGGGTGTAGGATGGGACAGGCGGCCGCCGCTCGAGGACGTAGCGCGTCTCGTGGCCGTCCGGAACGGGTTGGCGATGCAAGTGCGGTTGCAAATAAGGCTTACCGCGCCGGCGCGGATCCGCGAACCGATAGCAGCGGTTGTCCTCAAAGCCGTCACATCTGAGCGTGCGCTTGACGTAGGCGCCGGTGTCTTCTCCCTCGGCTTGCGCGGGAGCCGGCGTCATCGCCAGCAGCGCCAGCACCGCCAAGATGCTTGAAGTGCCGGATGCGACAAGGAGTGGTGCTTTCATTGGACCCCCTAGGATAGCGAGATTTTGCGAGGCGCATGGCCGCAGCAGACGGTGGTCGGCCTTGGCACGGTCAGTCGCCGATAGAACGAGGCGTCGGAGCCCGGCCGGCCGGCGTCGACCGCCAGGGCGTGATCGCCATACCGCCGCCTGGCCGGGAGGCGCTCAGCGCTCGCCATTGAGGACATCACCCGTTGGAGGGCGCGCGTCTGATCGGTAGAAAAACTGGGGCGTCGCCGCACGCGACCCATGCGAGCAAGGCGCCATCCGCGCCGATCGCAGGTCGCAGGTTCACCAGCCGAAGCTTTGAGAGCATGTTGACAGCCAACCCGCCGCTCCGCCGCAAGAGCAATGGTCGGTTGCCGGGACCGGGAATGATTACGCTGATACGCCACGGAATAGGACGCCCCCGCACCAAACACAGCCCCTGACTGAACCCTTGTCCCCGATCGGGCCTCACTGGTCAGCCACTCGAGATGCGTAGCGCGCGGTCGCGCGGTTTGCCAATATCCGCAGGTCCCAGGGGAGGCTTTCTTGCCAGGGCAGTGTCAAACCGGCCACAAGTGCTTCTACGACCGGCCGGAATTGCGAACGTGGGGGCGCTTCTGGTGTGCATTTTGAGCGCCTTGGCCAAGGCCCCCACAGCTTATCCACAAGGCAGGGCTTGCACGCCCGATCTTCCTCCCTCAGCCGGGTGCGCGCGGGCGCGTCCTGGCAACATCCCCTGTCTTGCAACCACGTCCTTGGTGCAACATTTGAGGGCGACGACAATGAGGCCAACGCCATCATGACCGGCGGCAATGATCTTGAGGGACGTGTAGCCCTGGTTACGGGCGGGGGCCGCAACATCGGCCGTGCCATTGCCCTGGCGCTTGCCGCGGCGGGTGCGGCCGTGGTGATCAATGGCCGGCGTGATCGCTAGGCCATCGAGGCCATCGCCGCCACCGGCGGACAGGCGCTCCCAGTACTGGCCGACGTGGGCGATGCGGTCGCCGTCGCACGGCTGATCGCGGCGGCCGTCGAGCGCTTTGGCCGCCTCGACATCCTCATCAACAATGCCGCCGTGCGGCCGGAACAGGCGCTCGACCAAATGACTCTGGCGGATTGGCACGCCGTGTTGGCCGTAAACCTGGACGGGGCCTTTCTCACTGTGAAGTCCGCTTTGGTGCATTTGCGGGCGAGCGGCGCCGGCGCCATCGTCAACATTGGTGGCGTCAGCGGTCACGCGGGCGCCAAACAGCGCGCCCACGTGGTGACGGCCAAGGCCGGCCTGGTCGGGTTCACACGGGCTCTCGCGCACGAGCTCGCCGGCGACGGCATCACGGCCAATTGCGTCGTTCCCGGCCTGATCGATACTCGGCCCTTGCCGCAGCACCACGAGGTGAGCCGCACCCTGCTGGGCCGCCTTGGACGCGCCGAGGAGATTGCCGCCGCGGTCAGTTTTCTGAGCGGCCCCGGTGCCCGCTACATCACGGGACAGACGCTGCACGTCAACGGTGGCGTGTATCTGGGTTGACCGAGCAAGGCTCCGCGTCGATCCAAGCGTCGATTGCACGCGGGGTGTCTTGCCCTCAAGCCGCCCCCGCCGAGCTCCGTGCGAAAGCATCCGCGTGCTCCCGATCGCTGCGCTCGCGCCGCGGCACGCGCGGTGGCCGCTGTAGCTTCAAGGTTGCTCCGCGCGCATCGCGTGCCCCCATTGCGAAGCTCGCCTTCGGCGAGGCTGCGGCGATCGCCTTGGGAAACGTCAGCGCCGCCGTGGCATTGGCGACCGAGACGAGGGCGACGGCAAGGCGGGCAAGGGTTGGAGCTGTGGGCATGACGGCGTTGGCAATCCGGCTCTGGGTCGTTGCACGTGAGCCAGATACGAGCGAGCCCTTGCCGCGGAGCGCGATGGCGTACGGGCGAGACGATCAAAAGCCCGTGCCTTGCGCGTGATGATCGCTCGCGCCTCCCGGGCCGCGGTCAGGGCGCGCAACGCCGGAGGCGGGTGCTCTAGCTGAAGCGAGGGCTAGGAGGCTACTTGCAGGTGGCGACCAGATCGGCGCGCTCACCCGAGGCGGTGGTCAGCTTCGCCAGGATGACCCAACCGTCCTCGATGGCGATCCGCCACATCTGGTTGGCACAGTTGATGCTGCTCCATTCCTTTGCCTTGCGCTCCCACCAATCCCTTTCCGGGGCGCGCACGTTGAGGAAGCGGGTGAACTGCACGGTGCGGATGCGGCAGACGACCTCGATGCCGTCGTGCCGGGTCTGCCGGTCGAGCCAGACCCCGACCTCTGCGTTGGAGACCTTGGCGTGCAGCCTCGCGGCGGCGCAGATGTCGTCGGGCTGGGCGAAGGCTGCCCCGGCAAAGGCAAAAGTCGCGGCGAGACCGGCGGCAGGGGACACAAGGTAAGGGCGCATGGCTTCGGGTGGGCTCGAGCAAACAAAGGCCATCACCAAGGGCAGCGATGTGGCGACAGCATGGCAGGTCCCGCCGTGACCCGGGCAGCGGGGGCGGCGGGCGCGAGCGCAGCCGTTGCCGCCGGCGCGGGGGGCGAATATACGGCGAATATACCAAGCGAAAATCCGCACGCGGCCCAGCTAGGCCAGGCAGCCCTGGCGTCGCCGCTCATCCCCTTATATTGTCCGCGACCGGTATGGTCCGCGACGGGTCGTGGGAGCAAGATCCGTCTTTGCTGCGCGCAATGCATCCGTCAGAAAAAGCAACCCGCGCCTGCAGCGTTGACACCCTTCATGGACCGCCCGCGGGTGGCATTAGAAAAGGTCAGGCAAAATCGTGCGCGTTCTGGTGCTCGAAGACGACCGAGATCTCAATCGCCAGCTGGTCGCGGCTTTGACCGATGCGGGGTATGCGGTCGACGCCGCCTTCGACGGCGAGGAGGGTTTTTTCCTGGGCGAGACCGAGCCCTACGACGTCGTCATCCTTGACACCGGCCTGCCCAAAATCGACGGCATCAGCGTGCTCGAACAGTGGCGTCGGGCCGGCCGCAACATGCCCGTGATCATCCTGACGGCGCGGGATCGCTGGAGCGATAAGGTCACCGGCATGGACGCCGGTGCCGACGACTACGTGGCCAAGCCATTCCATATGGAAGAGCTGTTGGCGCGCATCCGCGCCCAGGTCCGCCGCGCCTCCGGGCATGCCAAGAGCGACATCGAATGTGGTCCGCTACAACTCGATACCAAAACCGCGCGCGTCACCTTGGACGGCCAGCCGGTCAAGCTCACCTCGCACGAGTATCGGCTGCTCGCCTACTTGATGCATCACAACGATCGCATCGTCTCGCGCACCGAGCTGGTCGAGCATCTTTATGAGCAGGATTTCGACCGCGACTCCAATACCATCGAAGTGTTCATCGGACGCCTGCGCAAAAAGATCCCGCCCGACATGATCAAGACCATTCGCGGCCTGGGCTACAGGCTCTCGGAGGGCGATGCGAACTAATTCTCTCGCGTTCCGGCTCTTTGCCACGGCGGCGGCGTGGGTGCTGCTGGTTCTGCCCGTGGCGGGCATGATTATCTATTCGCTTTACCGCGAAGAGGTCGAGAACAGCTACGACCGGCGCATCGGCGTACTGCTCACCGTCATCCTCTCCGACAGCATCGACCACGGCGATAACGAGCCGGGTGCGCCAAAGGATGTGGGCGAGCCGCTGTTCGAGATCACCCATTCCGGTTGGTACTGGCAGATCAAGCCGCTCGACGGCCGCCCCGGCAAGCTGTTGGCCTCCCGTTCGCTCGCCGACGAGCGCATTCCCCTCCCCAGCGAGGCCAAGGTCGAGCCCAACGATCGTGAGGTGCGCTGGGCCACGCTTGCGGGGCCGCTCGAGCAGACGGTGCGGGTCGCCGAGACCATTTATGTGTTCGGCGAGGGCCAATCGGCACAACGCTACTCCGTTGCCGTGGCCGCGGCCCTGGAAGAGGTGGAAAACAGCCTGCTCACCTTCCGCACCCGGCTCGGCCTGGCGCTGGCCCTGGCCGGTATCGGCTTGCTCGCCGTCAACCTGTTCCAGATCCGTTTCGGCTTATTGCCCCTGCAGCAGGTGGAAAAGGGCTTGAGCGCGATCCGTTCGGGCGAGGCCGGACGGCTGGAGGCGGCTTTGCCCCAGGAGATCGTCCCTCTGCAACAGGAGCTCAACGCGCTCCTGAAATCCAACCAGGACATCGTCGAGCGCGCCCGCACCCACGTCGGCAATCTCGCGCACGCCCTGAAGACACCGCTGGCGGTCATCCTCAATGAAGCGCGCGATGACCAAAGCTCGTTCGCCCGCAAAGTGTCCGAGCAGGCCGAGATCATGGGTACGCAGATCAATCTTTATCTCGACCGCGCCCGCATGGCCGCCCGGATCGGCGTCATCGGCCAGGTGACGGAGGTGCGTCCCGTCGGCGAATCGCTGATTCGGGCGCTCGAGCGCATTTATCAGGAAAAGCAGCTGTCTTACATGATGGAGTGCCCGCCCGGCACGCGCTTCCAGGGAGAGCGGCAAGACCTGGAGGAGATGCTGGGCAACCTGCTCGATAACGCCTCGAAGTGGGCGCGCTCGAAAGTGATACTCTCAGTCGCCCCCTTGCCGGGCGACCCCGCCAACGGCGCCCTTCCCTGCCTGCAGATCAGGGTGGAAGACGATGGACCGGGCCTCACGGAAGCGCAGCTCGGCGAGCCCATCATCCGCGGGCGCCGACTAGACGAAACCAAGCCCGGCTCGGGCCTCGGCCATTCGATCGTGGCCGACCTTGCCCACTCCTATAGCGGTAGGCTTGAGCTTTGCCGGGCCGAGATCGGCGGCCTCAGCGTTCGTTTGACCCTGCCGCAGGCCGCCTAATACGGCCGTGTGGTCCGCGCCACGCCCGAAAACGCCGACGGCGGACGAGCCGTATTTTTGCCCCAATCGGGGCGCGCATTGCCGAGGCTACGACAACTCGCGGCGGCGTGGGTGCGCGCGCGAGTCTCAGGGCCGCGAAGGGGGACGGGGGAGGTGAGTATGCGACCTGCGATGCTCATGTGTGCGGCGGCACTCGTGCTCATGGGGTGTGAGACCAAGCAGGATACGGGCACCTTGATGGGCGCCATCGCCGGTGGCGTCATTGGCAACCAGTTCGGCAAAGGCGGCGGGCGCGTCGCCAGCACGTTTGCCGGCGCCGTGATCGGCGGCATCGTCGGCAACGAGATCGGCCGGTCGCTCGATGCGCGCGATCGCCAACTCGCTCAGCAGGCCGAGTACGACGCTTGGGAACGCGGGCAAGCGGGCCGCGCGGTACGCTGGCAGAACCCCGACAATGGGCGCTACGGCGAGGTTATCCCCGAGAAACCCTACCGGCGCGGCGCCCTCGATTGCCGCGACTACGTGCACAAGGTCTATATCGACGGGAGACCCCAGACGATGCGTGGCACGGCCTGCCGCAATCCCGATGGGACCTGGAGCCCCGTAGAGGCCTGACCCAACCGGCGACGGACGTCGCCTAATCCGATGGGCCTTTGGGCCCGCGGCGAGGGTGCTGGCGAGGCCGCTGGGTCGCCCGCACCGCAGAACAGAACCCTTTAGCCCTGGCCCTTAAACCCCGACTGACCCTTAAATCCTGACCCTCAAGCCCTGGCCCTTAAGCCCTGGCTCGGATTCCCGTGCCCCAAGCCAACCCCCCATCGCCGCAGCGGGTCGCCTGCCGCCAAAGCAAATCTCGAACGCTGGGCACGGGCCGCGACAGATCTGCCCAGCGGCGGCGGCTTGTCTTGCCACGCCCGGGCCGCGATCCTATTGCAATGGGGGTAGAGCGGCCGGGTAGACTGTATGCTCCTGTGGATTCTCTTCGCGGCAATGACGGCGGCGGTCCTGGCGGCCGTGCTGGCTCCGCTCGCCCGCGCTGGCGGCGGCGGCGATCAGCGGCGCGCGGGCAGCCTCGCCGTTTACCGCGACCAGCTGGAGGAGCTCGAAAGCGATCGGGCCGGGGGCCTCATTGACGCCGATGAGGCCGCCGCCACGAAGATCGAAATTTCGCGCCGCCTGCTGGCGGGCGCCGCAGCGAGCGGGCCGCGCCAAGCCCCCTCGGGGTTGGCCGACCGCCGGCACGGCCGCCTCGCCATCACCGCCGCGGCGCTGTTGGCGCCCTTCGTCATCGGTCTCTACCTCGTGCAAGGTTCCCCGGGCATGCCCGCCTTCCCAGCCGCGGCCCGGCACCAGCTGGGCGTCGAGCAGGCCGGCATTCTTGAGCTTGTGGCGCGCGTGGAGGCACGCTTGCGTGAGCACCCCGCAGAGGGCGAGGGTTGGGAAGCCTTGGCGCCGGTCTATCTCAAGCTCGGACGCTATCGCGAAGCGGCCAATGCCTATGCGCGTGCGGCGCAACTCAACGGGGAATCGGTGAAACTGCTAACGGGCTTTGCCGAAGCCAACATGCTCGCCAACGATGGCGTCGTCAGCGAAGAGGTGCGCCGCGCCTACGAGCGGCTTTTAAAGCTTGAACCCGATCGCGTCGAAGCACGTTTTTGGCTCGCCGTGGCCAAGGAGCAGGACGGCAAGCTCAACGAGGCCCTGAGCGACTATCGCGCGCTGTTGTCCGCCGCCCCGGCCGCAGCACCCTGGCGTGCCGCTGTGAGCGAACGCCTCGACGACTTGAGCAAGCGGTTGGGGGCGGATGGCAAGCCAGCCAGCCCCGGTCCGAGCGCGGCCGATGTCGCCGCCGCCCAGGCGCTTTCGGCCGAGGAACGCGGTCGGATGATCGCCGGCATGGTCGACGGGCTGGCTCAGCGGCTCAAACAGAACGGCAACGACCTGGCGGGCTGGCGTCGGCTCGTCAACGCTTACGTGGTCTTGGATCGCAAGAGCGAAGCGCGCGCGGCCCTGGCCGAGGCCCGCCGCAATTTTGCCGGCGACGAGCGCGCGCTCAGTGAACTCAGCGCGCTGGCTGCAAGTTTAGGGTTGGAACTCATGACCCGCAAACAGCGCCGTGCAATCATGATCGGTGTCGGCGTCGCCATCCTGAGCCTCGCCGTCACGCTCGTGCTCGTCGCCCTGCGCGACACCATCGTCTTCTTCCACATGCCTAGCGAAATCGCGCAAAAAGGCATTGCCGCCGGCAAACGCATTCGCCTCGGTGGCTTGGTCGCCGTCGGCAGCCTCAAGCGCGGCGTCGGCAGCACCGTCGAATTTGCCGTCACCGACCAAGCCAGCACCATCCCCGTGCGCTATACGGGTATCCTGCCGGATCTCTTCCGCGAGGGGCAAGGTGTCGTCGCCGAGGGCGCGCTCGATCCCTCCGGTCGCTTTCTGGCCGATACGGTGCTCGCCAAGCACGATGAGACCTACATGCCCCCCGAAGTGGCCAAAGCGCTAAAAGAACAGGGCGTCTGGCAGGGTGGGGCCGCCGAGGCTAACGAGGTTAAGGCTAAGGGGCAGGCGCAGAAATGACGACGGCGAGCAAACCTCGGCAGCCCGAGCGCGACGGGCGAGGCAGAGCGCAGCGCGCTTTGGCCAGCCGGGGCAGCGATCGGAGCGCTGGGCGCAGATGATCATCGAACTCGGACATTTCGCGCTGATCCTGGCGCTGGGCGTCGCCCTGGTGCAGATGCTGTTGCCGGCCTGGGGAGCCCGTGTCGGTGATTCCCGGCTGATGGCGGTGGCGCCGCCCGCAGCCTTGGCCCAACTCACCTTACTGACCTTCTCCTTCCTCAGTCTGACGCACGCCTTTATCACCTCCGACTTCTCGGTCGAGACCGTGTGGGCCAACTCGCACACGGCCAAGCCGCTGATCTACAAATTCTCCGGCGTGTGGGGGAACCACGAGGGCTCGATGCTGCTGTGGGTGCTGATCCTCGCCCTCTTCGGCGCCGCCGTCGCCCTGTTCGGCAGCAATCTGCCCGATACGGTGCGCGCCAATGTCCTGGCCGTGCAGGCAGCGATCGCCGTCGCCTTTTTGGTCTTTATCGTCTTTGCCTCAAGTCCCTTTGACCGCATTCCCCCGCAGGGGGAGGGCCGCGGTCTCAATCCAATTCTGCAGGATCCGGCGTTGGCATTCCATCCGCCGTTTCTTTACGGCGGCTATGTCGGCCTATCGATGGCCTTCTCATTTGCCATCGCCGCCCTGATCGAGGGGCGCACGGATGCGGCCTGGGCGCGCTGGGTCAGGCCCTGGACGCTCGCCGCCTGGGTGTTGCTTACGCTCGGCATCGCCATGGGCTCCTGGTGGGCTTACTACGAACTGGGCTGGGGCGGCTGGTGGTTCTGGGATCCCGTCGAGAACGCCTCCTTCATGCCGTGGCTCGCCGCCACGGCCTTGCTGCACTCGGCGCTGGTGATGGAAAAGCGCGAGGCGCTCAAGGTGTGGACCATTCTGCTGGCCATCCTGGCTTTTTCGTTGTCGCTGATCGGCACCTTCTTGGTGCGCTCGGGCATCTTGACCTCGGTGCACGCTTTTGCCGTCGACCCAAGGCGTGGCATTTTCATTCTGGCGATCCTGACGGTGCTGATCGGCGGCGCGCTCGCACTTTATGCCTGGCGTGCCCCGCAGCTGAGACAGGGCGGCTTGTTCGCCCCCATCAGCCGCGAAGGCAGCCTGGTCCTCAATAACATCCTGCTCACGGTGGCCTGCGCCACCGTCTTCATCGGCACCCTTTATCCCTTGGCCCTGGAAGCCGTCACCGGTGCCAAGATCTCGGTCGGGCCACCCTATTTCAACCTGACCTTCGCACCGCTGATGGTACCGCTCCTGCTGGCCATGCCGTTGGGACCCTTGCTGGCCTGGAAACGCGGTGACCTCTTGGCGGCCGCACAACGACTGGCTGCCGGCGTCGGCCTGGCGCTGCTGGCGATGGTCGCAACCTTCGCCCTCCAATGGCGCGGACCCTGGCTGGCGCCGTTCGGTATTGCGCTCGGCAGCTGGGTCATTGCCGGGCCGCTCTGCGAGTGGGGGATGCGCGTGAAGCTGTTCGCGGCGGACCGCGGCGAAGTGTTCCGTCGCGCCTTTGGTCTGCCGCGGTCGGCCTATGGGGGCATGCTGGCCCATGCCGGCCTTGGGCTGACGGTGATCGGCATCGTCGCCACCTCGGCCTGGCGCGATGAGCAGGTCGTCATCCTGCGGCAGGGCGAGCGCGCCGCCATCGCCGGCTACGAGCTTAGCTTCCGCGGGGTGGCCCCACAGCAAGGACCAAACTACCAGGAGGTGGTCGGCCTGGTGGCGGTGACGCGCGACGGCAGGCCGGTCACCGAGCTCACGCCGTCGAAGCGAACCTTTGACACGCCGCGACAGACGACCACCGAAGCCGGCATCCACGTCGGCTGGCGGGGCGACCTTTACGTCGTGCTGGGCGACGAACAGCTCGCGGGCGGCTGGGTGGTGCGACTCTACTTCAATCCCCTGGTGCGCTTGATCTGGCTGGGCGCCATCGTGATGGCGTTGGGTGGGCTCCTGTCCCTCTCCGATCGTCGCCTGCGCATCGGGGTGCCGCGCCGCGCCCGCCGCAGCGTTGCACAGGCGGCCGAATAATCGATGCGGCATCTCCTTGCCACGCCGCGCGCTTTGCTCGTCCTCCCACAGGGCGGACAGGGATGGCGCCGGCGCGGGCGGGCGGCCGTCGCCCTCGCGCGGATGTGCCTCCTGCTGCTCGTGCTCGCCGTCCCCCCGGCCGCGGCCGTTGAACCCGACGAGATGTTGGCCGATCCTGCGCTCGAGGTGCGGGCGCGCTCGATCTCGCAGGAGCTGCGCTGCCTGGTGTGTCAAAACCAGTCGATCGATGATTCCAACGCGGCGCTAGCCAAGGATCTGCGCCTCATTGTGCGCGAGCGCTTGCGTGCGGGGGACAGCAACGAGGCCGTGTTGGCCTTCGTGGAGGCGCGCTACGGCGAATTCGTCCTGCTGCGCCCCAAGCTCAATGCCCACACTTTGCTGCTTTGGCTTGCCCCGCTGCTGTTGCTGGCCGCCACGGCCGTGGGCGTGATCCGGCGCACCCGCGCGAGTTGGACCGCCCCCGCCAAGACGGCGGCCCAACCCCTGAGCACGGCCGAGCAGCAGCGTCTCGCCGAGCTGCTGCAGCGCGAGCGCGACCCGTCCGCGTGAAGCTCGCAGTCTAGGGGTGTTGCAGCGGCCGGTCATGAAGCCGCTGCAGCAGCGCCTTTGTCGCTAGCCCGGTCACCGGCAGGTCTTGTGCACCTTCGAAGGCCTCGATGGCCGAGCGCAGGCCCGCCCCATAGTTGCCATCGATCGTGCCCGCGTAGAGCGCGCGCAGCTTCAGCGCCATCTGCAAGGCGCGGATCTCGTCGGCCGAGGTCAGGATCGCGGCCTGTCGGAAGGTTGCGAGCTTGCCGGCAAACGCACTGCTGTTGACGGCGGTGTTTGCCACTTCCGCGGCCTCCAGGCGCTTGGTGATCCGCCCGTCCTCCATCAGCACCTTGGACTGCACGTAGGTGCCGACGTTGACGCCCACCACCGCAATTCCTGCGGCGGTCTCCAACAGCAGCGGCGAGCCGGAAGAGGCTCCGCCAGTATCGCAGGTGTGCAGCAAGAGTTGGGTTGGATCGGCAAAATCGCCGGCGATCGCCGTCCAATCCGCCGCAGCAAAGCTGCGCGCCACGCCGCAGGGCCCGGAATAGGCCAATCGCCACGGCTTAAAGTCGCGATGATAGGACACTTGGAAGATGCGGCCGGCCGCCGCCTCGGCGATGATGGCCTCCATCGACAGCGCGCGAACTGGCAGCACGCCGCGATCACAGGCCGGGCGGGAAAGGCGCACCAACGCCCAATCCTTGCTGGCGTCGATCGGCGGGCGCACATTGAGGTTCATGCTGCCCGACATGATGTGCTGGGCCGCCGCACTACGGCCGGATCCGGCGATGCGCTCAAAATGGCGCTTGCCCTCAAAGTTGCGCGCGAACCAGAAATCGGCCAAGGGCGGAGCGTGCTCGCCGTGCGTGCGGTAGAGGCAATGGCCCGCGGTCGCCACGACGTTTGGCGCCACGCAGAAGGCCGTGCACACCAGGCGCGAGCGCTGGCTGAAAAGCAGCCCAATCTTCTCCTTGAGAGCGATTAACCGGGTTGGGACGGCAACGCGGTCATCGCTGCCGAACACCGCCACCGGGAGCGAGAGCCTCACCGTCCCGGCGCCGCCGAAGCGCGTTGGTCCCGCTGCGGCCGACGCCGGGCTTGCAGCACCGACGGCTGCCGCCAGCGCGGCGATTGTGGCGAATCGGGCCGGCCGGCCAAGCGCACAGCTTGCCGCCGCAACCGCGGCAAGCGCCGGCGCTGCCCTTGCTTGCCCTTGCTGGCGCTGCCGCATGCCCCAATCCTTACCAACTTTTAATGCGGCTGAAAGCCGCCTGTAAGGGCCGCCGGCCTATATGGCTCTAGCTATCCACGACTGTGGCATTCTCACCTTCGAGGTCAATCGCATGGATTTTCGTCTCCTCAGCCCTGCTGCCGCACGCCGTAAGCGGCGCGTGGTTTTCGCCTCGACGCTTGCGCTCCTGGCGCTGACCGGCGTCGTCGGCCTGGGTTTGCCGCTTGAGCGTGTTGAGGCGCAGCTGAAGGCGGATAGCGTGCAGACGCCGTTCGGGCGCGCGCCGCTGTCGTTTGCGGACATCGTCGATCGCGTCAAGCCGGCGGTGGTAAGCATCCATGTCACCAACGGTGGTCCCAAGGTCGCGCAAAAGGGCGCCGCGCCACGCGGCAAGGACCTGCTCCCGGACCTGCCCGACGATCATCCCTTGAGCGAGTTCTTTAAGCGTTTGCCGCCCGAGTTCCGCGGCCAGCCGGGCCCCAACCCCGGACGGCCGAGCCTGGCGCAGGGATCGGGTTTTGTGATCTCGGCTGACGGCTACGTGGTGACCAACAACCATGTCATCGACGGTGCCAGCAAAATCCAGGTCAGTTTCGACAAGGACAACAAGTTCGACGCCGAGCTCATTGGTTCGGATTCGCGCACCGACGTCGCCCTTTTGAAAATCAAGGCCAACCAACCGTTCCCGTTCGTCAAATTCGCCGACAAGCTGCCGCGCGTTGGTGATTGGGTGGTGGCCGTCGGCAATCCGTTCGGCCTCGGTGGTACGGTGACGGCGGGCATCGTCTCGGCGCAGGGGCGCGACATCGGCTCGGGTCCCTACGATTACATGCAGATCGATGCCGCGGTGAACCGCGGCAACTCGGGCGGTCCCACGTTCAACCTCGATGGCGAGGTGGTGGGCGTCAACACCGCCATCTACAGTCCCTCGGGCGGCAACGTCGGTATCGCCTTTGCCATTCCCGCCCGCACGGCGGTGGAGGTCGTCGAGCAGCTGAAGTCGTCGGGCTCCGTCAGCCGCGGCTGGCTTGGGGTCAAGATTCAGAACGTTGACCAGGACGTGGCCTCGAGCCTCGGTTTGGCCGAGGCCAAGGGGGCGCTGGTAACCGAGGTGACCGCCGCCAGCCCGGCCGCCGACGCCGGCTTGAAGAACGGCGATGCCATTCTGGCCGTCAACGGGCAGAGCATCGACGACAGCCGCGACCTGGCCCGCAAAATTGCCGCGCTCAATCCGGACAGCAAGGTCGACATCAAGGTTTTGCGCGGCCAGAAAGAGCAGACCGTGGCGGTCAAACTCGGCAAGTTCCCGAGCGGAAAAGAGGTTGCCAAGGTGGAGCCGAGCAAGGAGCCGCAGACAACCGAGATGGATCAGCTCGGGCTCACCATTGCCCCCGCCAGCGGCACCAACAAGGAAGGCGTGGTGGTCACCGAGGTGGATGGCAGCTCGGATGCGGCGCAGAAGGGGATCAAGTCGGGCGATATCATTCTGGAGGTTGGTGGCCTGACGGTTAAAAGCCCCGACGATGTCGCCAACGGCGTCAAGGAGGCATCCAAGCTCGGACGCAAGGCCGTGCTCATGCGCATCAAGTCGGGCGCCGATCTGCGCTTTGTGGCCGTGCAACTGAAGAAGGGTTAATCGGCCAGGCCGACACACATGCCCATGTCCGAGGCGGCCCCTTCGCAAGCGAACGGGCCGCCTCGTTCGTTATTTTCCACGTGGGTTGCGTCGGACAGCGCGCTATAAGCTTGGCCTACCTGGTCAACAGCAGCGGGTTATCCATCATGCGCGTGCTCGTGATCGAAGACGATCGAGAAACGGCGCAGTTTCTACAGCGATCGCTGCGCGAGAGCGGTCACAATGCCGATGTCGCCGGCGACGGCGAGACGGGTCTCGCCATGGCTCGCGACGGTGGCTATGAGGTTCTGATCGTCGATCGCATGCTGCCGCTGCGCGACGGCCTTTCCATCGTGCAAACCCTGCGCGGTGAAGGGACGCGTACGCCCGTGCTCATTTTGTCGGCGCTCGGCGAAGTCGACGATCGAGTGAAGGGTCTGCGCGCCGGCGGCGACGACTATCTCACCAAGCCCTATCAGTACACCGAATTGCTGGCGCGCATCGAGGCGCTGGCGCGCCGTCCCGCCCCCGAGCAGCAGGAGACGCGCTATGTGGTCGGCGATCTCGTGCTCGATCGTCTGTCGCACAAGGTCATGCGCGGCGGCGAGCCGATCGTGCTACAGCCCCGCGAATTTCGCCTGCTCGAGTATCTCATGAAGCACGCCGGCCAGGTCGTCACGCGCACCATGCTGCTCGAGAACGTGTGGGATTATCACTTCGATCCGCAAACCAATGTCATTGACGTGCACATTTCCCGGTTGCGCAGCAAAATCGACAAGAGCTTCGCCAAGCCGCTGCTGCATACGGTGCGCGGAGCGGGATACATGATCCGTGACGGCTCTGACTAGGCTTCTGCTGTCGACCCCATTTCGGTTGGCGCTCATCTATATGGGTGCGTTCATCCTGGCGGCGGGCTTGACCGTCGGGTTCATCGCCTGGCGCGCCAACGAACTGCTGACCACCAGCGTGGTGGAGACCTTGCGCGCCGAGGTGGTCGGACTGCGCGAGCAGTACCAGGCCGGCGGCCCGGCCCAACTCAGCGCCATTATCGCCGAGCGCGCCGCCGACCCGGGTTCGAGCCTTTATCTTTTGGTCGACAGCGCCGGTCAGCGGGCCGCGGGCAACCTGCGCCAAGTGCCGCCCGAGCTCAGGGACGGCGCCCAACGCGGCGTCTTCACCTACAGTCCCCAATCCGGGCCCGCCCAGGGCAAGCCGCGCGTGGCCGTCGGCGTGCTGTTCGACGTGCCGGGCGGCCTCACCCTGGTCGTGGGCCGCGATATCGAGGACTTGCGCCGGTTCGCCTGGACCATGGGCCGGCTCGGGTTATGGAGCGTCATCATTCTTTCCGCGCTCGGCGTCGGCGGCGGCCTGCTCATCAGCCGCAGCGTCTTGCGCCGGATCGAGACCGTCAACGACACCACCCGGACGATCATGGCTGGTGATCTGTCGCGCCGTATTCCGCTCAACGGTTCGGGCGACGAGCTCGACCGCCTGGCAGAAAGCCTCAATGCCATGCTGTCCCGCATCGAGGAGCTGATGGGCGCGTTACGCGAAGTGTCCGACAACATCGCTCACGATTTGAAGACGCCGCTCAACCGGCTGCGCAACCGTGCCGAGGCGGCGCTGCGCAGCAGCGAGGGGGCCGGCATCTACCGCGACGGCTTGGTCAAAACCATCGAAGAGGCCGACGAACTCATCAAGACCTTCAACTCGCTGTTGCTGATCGCCCGCCTTGAGGGTGGCGCCATTGCCGAAAGCATGGAGCGCCTCAATCCGGCCTCGATCATCGCCGACGTCGCCGAGCTCTATGAGCCGGTGGCCGACGAAGCCGGGCTCAGCCTGTCCGTGTCCGCCGAGCTGGGCCTGACGCTGACGGCCAATCGCGAGCTCGTCAGCCAGGCCGTGGCCAATCTGGTCGACAATGCCATCAAGTATTCGCCGGACGGTCGTCACGCCAATGGCGCGGCGCCAGCGGCCCCGATCAGCATCGTCCTCAAGCGCGTCGCGCAAGACATCGAGATCGCCGTCGGCGATCGCGGGCCGGGCGTCGCGCCCGAAGATCGGCAACGGGCGCTGCAGCGTTTCGTGCGCCTCGAGAAAAGCCGGTCCCGACCCGGCAGCGGCCTAGGCTTGAGCCTGGTGGCGGCGGTTGCCCGCCTGCATGGCGGCTCGATCCGTTTGGAGGACAACGCGCCCGGACTGCGCGCCGTCCTCAACCTGCCGGTCGATGGACCCAACCACGCGGTACCGGTGCTCGCTGGCCAGCTGCGGGAGCATTGAGATGCAACAAGAGGGGCAGGCCGCGCTCATCGACCGACTGCGCGAGGCACCGATCGTGCACGATCGCCAACAGGCGGCCCGCGTTCTGGCCGAGCTCGCCGAGCGCGCCCAACAGGATGCCGCGCTGGCACCCTTGGCGACCAGCATGAAGCTTGCGCCCGTGCGCAACCTGCTGGCGGGTATCTTCGGCGCTTCCTCGTTCCTGACCGCCGTAATCGAGCGCGATCCCCAGCGCCTGCTCAGCGCGTTCCTTGCCACACCGGAGGCGCACTTCGACGCGCTTTGCCGTGCGGCAATCGACGCCACCGCCGGCGCCGCGAACATGGCCGATGCCATGCGCGCCTTGCGCCACTTCAAGACCGAGGTCGCGCTGTTGACCGCGCTGTGCGATCTGGGCGGGGTGTGGCCGGTGATGAGCGTGACGAGGCGCCTTGCCCAGGCCGCCGACGCCGCCGTAGCCGCCGCCGTGCGCTTCTTGTTCCGCCAGGCGCTTGAGCGCGGGGATTGGCTGTCCGGCGAGGCCGATGGCTATATCGTCTTGGCCATGGGCAAGTACGGGGCCTTCGAGCTCAACTACTCCTCCGACATCGACTTGATAGTCTTTTACGATCTGGCGCGCATCAAGCTGCGCGGCGGGCTCGAGGTGCAGACCTTCTTCGTGCGGCTGACGCGCGACCTCGTGCGCCTTTTGCACGAACGCACCGGCGAGGGCTACGTGTTCCGCACCGACCTGCGCCTGCGCCCGGATCCGGGCGCAACGCCGCTCGCCCTGTCGACCGATGCCGCGCTCAACTACTACGAGAGCTTCGGCCAAAACTGGGAGCGCGCGGCCTTGATCAAGGCGCGCGCGGTTGCCGGCGACCTCGCCGCGGGCGCGCGCCTGTTGCAAGATCTGGCGCCATTCATCTGGCGCAAATACCTCGACTTTGCCGCCATCGCCGACATTCATGCCATGAAGCGGCAGATCCATGCCTTTCGTGGCTTTGGCAAAATCGGCGTCGCCGGCCACGACATCAAAGTCGGTCGCGGCGGCATCCGCGAAATCGAATTCTTCGCCCAGACCCAGCAGCTGATTGCCGGCGGACGCCAGCCGGAGCTGCGTGCCTCCGAGACGCTGGTCGCCCTCGAACGGCTCGAACAGCGCGCCTGGATCACGCACAACGCACGCCAGGACCTCGATCGTGCCTACAGGTTCCTGCGCCGCATCGAGCATCGCCTCCAGATGCTGGCCGACGAGCAGACCCAGACGCTGCCCGACGATCCGTTGAAGCTTGCGGGTTTCGCCAACTTCTGCGGCTTTGCCGACACCGCCAGCTTTGCCGCGCGCCTGACCGAAGAGCTGGAACGTGTGCAGACCCACTACGTTCGCCTGTTCGAGCACAGCCCCGAACTCTCGCGCGGCGGCAGCAATATGGTGTTTGCCGGCGAGGCCGATGATCCAGCCACGCTCGCCGCCCTCGTCGCGCTCGGCTACACCCGTGCCGCCGATGTCATTGCCGGGGTGCGCGGCTGGCACCACGGGCGCTACTCGGCCGTGCGCACGGCGCGCGCCCGCGAGTTGCTCACGGAAATGCAACCGATCCTGATCGAGGCGCTGGCCAAGACGGCCAATCCCGATCTGGCCTTCATCGGTTTCGACCGCTTCCTGTCCGAGCTTCCGTCCGGCGTGCAGTTGTTCTCCCTGCTCAAGCAGAACCCAAGCCTGATCCAGCTGATCGCGCAAATCATGGGCTCGGCGCCGCGCTTGGCGCGCATCTTGGGCAAGCGACGTCGGGTCTTGGACGCGGTGCTGGCCCCCGGCTTTTTCGGCAACCTGCCGAACCGGGAGGAGCTGGCCGCCATCGTTGCCGGCGAGTTGGCTGAGGCGTGCGACGTCCAGGACGCCCTCGACCGGGCCCGCCTCGTTGCCAACGAGCAGGCGTTCCTGATCGGCGTGCGGGTGCTGACTGGCAGCATTGGCGCCAGCCAGGCCGGCGGGGCCTATGCCCAGCTCGCCGAGTGCATGATCCAAGCCATGCAGGAATTGGTCGAGCGCGAGATGGCGCGCGCGCACGGCCAGGTGGCCGGCGGCGCCGCCGTGGTCGTCGCCATGGGCAAGCTCGGCGGCCTCGAGATGACCGCCGCCTCCGATCTCGACCTGATCGTGATCTACGATTTCGACGCCGAGGCGGTGCAATCCGACGGCGCCCGGCCGCTGCCCCCCACGCAGTATTTCACCCGCCTCACCCAACGCCTCATCAGCGCCTTTACGGCCCAGACCGCCGAAGGCCAGCTCTACGAGGTCGACATGCGGCTGCGGCCGTCGGGCCAGAAGGGGCCCGTTGCCACCCAGCTTTCGAGCTTCGTTCACTACCAGGCCGGCGAGGCCTGGACTTGGGAGCACCTGGCCTTGACGCGGGCGCGCGTGGTTGCTGGCGCACCCCAGCTCAAGGTTGTGGTGGAGGCCGCCATCGCCGAGATCCTCAAGCGACGGCGCGATCGGGCCAAGGTTGCCGCCGACGTGCGCAGCATGCGCGCGCGCATCGAGCGTGAAAAAGGCAGCAAGGACCCCTGGGATCTGAAGCAGGTCCGCGGCGGCCTGGTCGATCTGGAGTTCATCGCCCAGTACCTGCAACTCGTGCATGCCGCCGATCGGCCCGACGTGCTCAGCCAAAATACCCTGCAGGCGCTAAGCAATCTCGAACGCGCGGGCTGCCTGCCGCTGCCGGCCGCCGATGCGCTGCTGCCGGCGGCCCGCCTCCTCAACAATCTGACGCAGGTGTTGCGCCTTTGCCAGGACGGGCCGTTCACGCCGAGAACGGCTCCGGACGGCCTGAAGCTGCAGCTGGCCCGGGCCGGTGA
The DNA here is from genome assembly GCA_963775835.1 of uncultured Alphaproteobacteria bacterium. GTDB lineage: Bacteria > Pseudomonadota > Alphaproteobacteria > Rhizobiales > Hyphomicrobiaceae > AWTP1-13. Next base: position 45,543 of record CAVZKV010000017.1, read on the forward strand.
TGCCCCGGATTTTCCGAGGCTTGAGGCCGAATTGGCGGCCCGTGAGCTCGCCGTTGCCGCCCTGTTTGACCAGTTGGTGGTCTAGGCTGGGCGGCAGCAAAAAAGCCGATCCGGCCCGCCTCGCGGCGGCCGCGATGCGGGGCCGCGGCGGCAAGCTAGGGCTTGCCGCTCAAGGGCTTGGGGTGCGACGGAACCCTTCCGCTCCACGCGTTTAAGGCACTCAAGGGTGAGCCTGCGCCCTCTCGATTGGCCCCTGCGATTAGAGGTAGGTTGCTGGTGGGGGGCAAGGGGTTCGACCCTCTGGGAAGCGTCGCCTTCGAGGGTGGCAGCTGGCGAGGCATGAGCGTGCTAGCGCGCAAGAGTGAGCCGGGCCCGGTCCTGCGGTCCGAGCCGGAAGAGGCCGAGGCAGAAACCTCCCTGCTGGCGCGGGTGGCGGCGGGCGAAGCGCAGGCCTTTCGTGGCCTGGTCGATCGGCATTTACCGACCGTTCTTGCCATTGCCAGGCGCATGTTGAAGGACGACGCAGAGGCCGAGGACGTGGCACAGGAGACGATGCTGAGGCTTTGGCGCAATGCCGCGGGGCTGGAGCTGGGCCCCGGGGGCGTACGCCCTTGGCTGCGGCGGGTTGCCTCCAACCTCTGCATCGATCGGGTACGCGCGGGACGCAGCACTTCGGTGGTCGACGAACTGCCCGAGCTGGCGGAACCTGCCGGTCAGGTGCGGCACCTGAGCGAACGCGAGCTGAAGGGGCGCGTGGATCTGGCGCTCAAGGCGTTGCCCGAACGCCAGCGCCTGGCGCTGACGCTGTTTCACTACGAGGGCATGAGCCAGATCGAGGTTGGCCAGGTGTTGGGAATTTCGGACGAGGCCGTCGAATTGCTGTTAGCTCGCGCGCGCCGCTCGCTGAAGACGTCACTAAAGGACGAGTGGCAAAGCCTCATGCCCGAGAACGAGGTCTAGGACGGATGCAAAAAAACAGGTGCTGAGATGATAAGCTTGGGCAACACCATGACACTTCCAGAATTCGAGCGGTTGCTCGAGATTTACGGGAGTGACCGCACGCGCTGGCCTCTGGAGGCGCGGGCGAGCGCGGGACAGTTGACGGCACGCGATCCGGCGGCATGCCGGCTGCTGCTCGAGGCGGAAGCGCTCGACCGCATCCTGGAACGCGCCCCGCTTCCCACCCTTGCCAGCGAAGCCGCACTCGCCGAGCGCATCGTTGCCGCGGCCCATCGCTCCCCGCGCATGGTGCGGACCGGCGATGGGGTCGCGAGCGCCGCGAGTGACGGGGCCTTGAAGGCTACGACGACGGGCGCGACCGCGCATTCGGTGGTCCGGCTCGCCGATCGGCGGCGCTGGTTCAACGCCAGTCCGGCGGGGCGCGCGGCCGGTTTGTTGGCCGCCTGTCTGATGCTGGGCATTTTCCTCGGCGCCTCGGCCGTGCCACAGCCGGTGATACCGGCTTTGGAGGAGTTCACCGGCATTACGATCGGCAACAGCAACTCGACGCAGGCGCTCGACCCGTTCGATGAGGATTTGCTATGACCGACACTGGCATCAGGGCGGGGACGGGCGCTTGGCGGCTGCCGCGTTGGAGCATGCTGCTGCTGATCACCTCTTTGGCGCTCAATTTCATCATCGTCGGCTTGGTGGCCGGCTCGATCTGGAGGGTTAAAGCGCATCAGCCGCCGGTCCGGGGCGTGACCCCCAACCTTCTCGGCTATGCCGCCTCCCTGCCCCAGCAGCGGCGCGATCTGATCTGGAATGCGACGGCCGAGCAGCGTCAGCACATTCGTCCCTTCCGCCGTGACATTCGCACCGCCCGCGAGGAGGTGATGCATGCGATTGCCGCCGAGCCCTTCGACGGCGAGAAGTTCGCGGCCGCACAAGGCCGCCTGGCCGATGCCTACAACCGCGCCCGCGCCGCCGTGCAGGAGCTCGATCTCAAAATTGCCGTTGAACTGACACCGCAGGAGCGCAGCGCTTTTCCCGGCTGGCGCGAGCAACGCCGCCCGTCGGGCCAGAACCTGCTCGATGAGCCCGATCGGCAGGTGCATGACCGCAACCAGCACACGAAATAGCCCGGCCGCCCCTCAACCCCGCAAGCGCCGGGCTCTCGCTTGAGCGCGCCGTTGCGCGCAAGCCCGCTAGCGCTAGCCGTAAGCGGTGAACCGAACCAGCGCCGACCAGCCACCCTCGCCGCTCGAGCACTCGAGGCTGGCGCCCTGCGTCTGCAGCAACAGGCGAGCCAGGATGATGTGCAACGGAGCGCCGCCAGAACCCTTGTCTGTACCCCCTGCCCCCGGGACGCGAAGTTCGAGACCGCCGGCCGGATCCGGTCGGGCAATGATCTCGGCGCTATCGGCCCCCGGCAGGGCCTGGGCGTGGCGAAGAAGATGCTGCAGGGCTTGCGCGGTCGCGCGGCGCTCGCAGGTGATGGCGAAGCTGTCGCAGCCGATCGGCCTGAGCGCAGCGGCAGCTTCCAAGCCCTCTGAGGCCTCGCGCAAAAGTGCGCTCACCAGCACCCGCTCCCGGCGCCCGCGCGTGCGATCGGTCATCAAGGCCGTCATGGCTTCGGTAACCGCCAACGCGTCCTCCGACGATTTGAGCAGACGCCCCCCGCTTTCACAGATGTGGTGGGCGTATTCCTGGTAGCGACGGTTGCCGAGCGGGCCATGCAACTCGCGCACCATGACCTCGGAGAAGCCGATCACCGCATTGAGGGGTGTGCGCAAGGCATGGCTCATATGGGCCATCAGCTCGCCCAGGCCATCGCCGGGGGCGTCCCTCGTCGGGGTGGCGCACGCCTCAAGGCGCAGCCGCTCGCTGCGGGCAAGGGTTGTGAGCGCCATGACGCTGCCGATGCCCAGCAGCAACAGCAGGTGCAGCGCGCCAATGGAGGAGGCAACATCACTCAGGCCAGCGGCCGGTGCCTGCCAAGCCGTCAGCGAGACCATGGCCATACCGGCCAAATAGAGGGTTGCGGCGATCTGCGGCACCTGCAGTCGGCGTCCGCGCCCAACCCTTGTCCGTCTCAGCCACGCCCTAGTGCTGTCAATGACCATGCCTGCCACGGCCGTCCATGCGATGGACGAATCCCTCCGTGGCTGAGGCGACGTGCCCCGCGCCATCCCTAGCCCTCGACCGGATTGTGAATGAATGCTGCCCAGAACCGACCCGGCACCGAACACGCGCCGAATCATTCATTCATTGTGCGGCACAGGCGAATCGCTTGTCGAGGCCTACCTTCAGCATCAAGACCAAAATAAGGCGTGCTGTGACCGTTGCGGCTCTACTCCAGCATCTTGCCGACGATCTCCACCACATCGGGCGACAGCGGTTTGGTCTTGGCGATCTGGCCCAGCGTCTTCTTCGCCAGGCGACGCCGCTTGGGCTCCAGCATCTTCCAGCTGCGAAAGGCGGACAATAGGCGCGCGGCGATCTGCGGGTTGAAGCGATCGAGCTCGAGCACACGCTCGGCGACGAAGGCATACCCCTTGCCGTCAGGTCGGTTGAAGGTGACGGGGTTGGCGACGGCGAAGGTGCCGATCAGCGCGCGTACCTTGTTGGGGTTCTTGAGGGAGAAGAGCGGGTGCCGCGCCAACTTTTCGACCTGTGCCAGGGTCGAGGCGAGGGGGGAGACGGCCTGGTAGGCGAACCAGTTGTCGATCACCAGATGATCGTCTTTCCAGCGCTCGTAGTACCGGGCGAACGCCCGGGTCCGCTCGGGTGAGCGCAGCTCGGCCAGCATCGCCAGTGCGTTCAGCTCGTCGGTGGCGTTGCGGGCGCGCTGGAAATGGGCCGCGACGCGGGCGATGTCTTCGCGTCGGCCGCGGCTCGTCAGGTAGCCGAGCGCGGCATTGCGTAACGCCCGGCGACTGGCGAATTCGGCCGCCGGCGAATAGGCACCTTTGACCTCGTAGCGCTGGTAGATATCGCGCAGGACCGCCTGTAGCGAGGTGCCGATCGCCTTGCGCAGCGCTTTGCGTGCGAGATGGATCGCGAGCGGGTCGACGTCCCGGCCGAGCACCCTAGCAATATCGCTTTCGCTCGGCAGGAACATGAATTGCGCCCGGTATCCGGGGTCGAGGTCGTGGTTGGCGACGGTGACCCCGAGCGCGGCGATGAAGGCGTCCGGCCGGTCCGGGGTCTTGTCGGCGCGCACCGCCTTCACGGCGGCGACGAGGACGCGGGTTGCATACTCCTGGGCCGCCTGCCAACGGTTGTAAAGATCGCTGTCGTTGGCCATCAGGAACTGGAGGTCGGCCTCGGAGTGATCGATGCTCAGGTTGACGGGGGCGGAGAACCCCCGCAGCAGCGATGGCACCGGGCGCGACGGGACGTCTTTGAAGCGGAAGGTCTCGCTGCGTTTGCCGAGTTCGAGCAGACCACCCTCGAGCGGGTCGCCGGACGCCAGCACCAGATCGAGGTCATGGCCATTGTGGCCGATGAGACCCAGCCGCACCGGGATCTGCAACGGCCGCTTTCGCGCCTCCCCGGGCGTCGGCGGCAGCAGTTGGGTAATGGTCAGCTCCGCCGTCTTGGCGCGCCGATCCCATTTGAGCTTGCACACGAGTTCCGGGGTGCCTGCCTGTGCGTACCAGGTCATGAACTGGCGCAGGCTCTTGCCGGAGCTGTCCTCGAAGCAGGCCACGAATTCCTCCACCGTAGCGGCCTGCCCATCGTGGCGCTCGAAGTAGAGATCGAGACCTTTGCGAAATTGATCGTGCCCGAGCAGCGTTTGGATCATCCGCACCAGCTCGGCGCCCTTCTCATAGACGGTCGCCGTATAGAAGTTGTTGATCTCGATGTAGCGGTCGGGGCGCACCGGGTGCGCCAGTGGTCCGCCGTCTTCGGGAAATTGTCGCGCCTTCAAATTTCGCACATCGCGAATGCGCTGCACGGTGGCCGAGCGCTGGTCGGCGCAGAACTCTTGATCGCGAAAGACGGTGAGCCCCTCCTTGAGGCAGAGCTGGAACCAGTCGCGACAGGTAATGCGATTGCCGGTCCAGTTGTGAAAATACTCGTGCGCGATCACGCGCTCGATGTCGGCAAAGCTCTGGTCGCTGGCGGTCTCCGGTGATGCCAAAACCAAGGCGTCGTTGAAGATGTTAAGACCCTTGTTCTCCATGGCGCCCATGTTGAAGTCGGACACGGCGACGATGTTGAAGACGTCGAGATCATATTCGCGCCCGAACCGTTCCTCATCCCAGCGCATTGCGCGCTTGAGCGCGTCCATGGCCCAGGTGCAGCGGCTCTCTTTGCCAGGTTCGACGTAGATTTTGAGGGCAACTTTGCGGCCCGAGGCGGTCTCGAAGTCGGAGGCCAGGTGCGCTAGGTCGCCACCGACGAGGGCGAATAGGTAGCTCGGCTTGGGGTACGGATCGCGCCAGACGGCAAAATGGCGCTTGCCACCGTCGAGTAAGCCCTGCTCGACCGGATTGCCGTTCGACAACAGGACCGGTGCCTCATCGCGCTCCGCCTCGAGGCGCGTCGTATAGGTGGCCAGGACATCCGGTCGATCGAGAAAATAGGTGATGCGACGGAAGCCTTGGGCTTCGCACTGCGTGCAGTAGATGCCGCGCGAGCGGTAAAGACCCGACAATGCCTTGTTGGCCTCCGGGTTGCAGAAGGTGAGGAGCTCCAAGGCAAAGGCGCGGGCGGGCGGCTTGCCGATCACGAGCTCCTTGTCGGTAGGGGTATAGTCGCTAGGCGAGAGGGGGCGGCCATCGAGCCGCACGGCCTCCAACTCCAGCATTTCTCCGTCCAGTCGCAAGGCCCCGGGCTCCCCGTCGAAGGCCGGATTGGGTCGCATTTTGAGCCGGGCGCTGACCCGCGTGCGCTCCGGCGCGAGCGAGACATCAAGATCGACGTGATCGATGAGATAGTTGGGCGGGCGATAGTCTTTGAGGAGGATCGGCCGCGGCGTCTCGGTTTTCATGCGTGTCCTGGACTAAAGATTGCGCAAGCCCGTTGAAAAATTGGCCGGGCATTGGTTCCTTCTTAGTGCAATGCGGCGTCGGTGCAAGTTGTGACGCCCGCGCCTGCACAACTGGGGGTATTTAAGCCGGCCGCCGCCGCCCCGGCGTGGGGTCGAGCCCGGAGGCGCTGGGGGCGGGACCGATCAGCAAGGTGGCAACGCCGGCATTGTGCGAGCGGACCGTAAAGACCGCCGTGCCCGGCCGCCGGCCGCTGCGGACCTGCGACAGCTCGACGGTCGCCGCGCGGAGGCGCGCATGCGCGCCCAAGATGTCGCCGACGCGCCAAGACAGCCCCCACAAGCGGTCCTCCCCCTCGCCAATTCCATCTTTGGGGTCGTGGACCAGTTCGATGGTCAGAGCGCCGCGGCGAAAGAACAAAGAGCCGCGCACCCCAATTGGCGTGGCTGCGGTCAAGGCGCAAGCTGAGCCCCAACCGCCCGGCGTAGGGCAATGGCGCGCTCGGGATTGGGCGTGCGGATCACCAGGTGATCAAGCGCCGTCACGTGCGGTCGCCTCGGCGCCGGGTTCGACCGGCGACAACGGTGCCTCGAGGTCTTGCGGCCGCGGGTAAATTTCGATCGGCACGCCGTAGGTTGCCCGACCGATCGGCGAGCAGGCAGGCGGAGGCGAGATTGGCCGGCCGCTGCACCGGCAAACCGCGCCGGCTCAAGAGGCGCTCGCAGCCATCGAGGTCCGCAACCGCAAAGGCAAGGGCGGTCAAACCCGGGCTGTGCGAGCAATCCGCCACGAGGTCAAGGCGCACGTTCGAGAGCTGGTTTGAAGCGCCGCCGTTTTCATCTCGCGCGCGGCGGCCGAGAAGGGTCTCGTAGGCTCGAGCCGCGTCGGGCGGGCGGGACGCCGCGATGGTCACACGATCGAGGGCATGGATCATGTCGCCTGCCTTATTGGGACGAAGGTGGGCCGCTCGCCTGCCGTAGGGCGTATTAGCCCATAAATTCGATGGCTGCATGGACGCGCCGCCTCAGCCGGCCTCGGGCGACCGGCCTTTAGCGCGCCCCTTCTTGCGCGCCCCTTCTTGCGTGCCCTTGGCGTGGTGCGATCGACGTCCGGGGTTTCGACGTGCAGGCCTTCAAGCCGGTTCTCGATCCTGCGGCAGGTGCGCGACCAGTCCGCTTGCTCGTGTGGCTACCCGGCTCCCAACGCCCCATGGCACTCGGCGTCGCGGTCACTGCCTCGTTTTTTCCGGCGCGCCGGCCGTCTGCCCTGCCGCCGTGCGGGCGCGATCTTGCGCAGATTGGGGGACGCACGCTTCCCTGCCCCTGTTTTCGGCATGGCTTGGGCTGGCGCGCCGCGACCTCCTTGCCGTAGGCGCTAGGGCGGCAGTGAGGAGGCCGAGGCCCCAAATCGCAGCGGCCGGCGCTCACCCGCGCAAGGGGGCGCCGCCGCCGCGTGCGATTGGGCAGTGCTCAGGAGACAAAGCGCCTGGGCGGACAACGACTTATACATTGACCATGCCTTCCTGACCGAGCTTTGCGGCGGCGCGCTTTCGGCCCGCGCCATCGCTCGGGCTTTGGCGCCGTCTCTTGGGCGCCGTGGCTAAGCCTGCGTTGCGCTAGCGATCGCTGCCCAACCCCGACGGGCCGCTGTTTTTAGGCAAAGCTGCCATGACACATGGAACAAGACCGATTCACGGCATCGACGCGCGCGGGCGTCTTCTGGTAACTGAGGCCGGCGGCGATTTGTCTGGTTTGCTGGAGTTTGCGAGCGATGAAGGCGATGTTGAGCAAGAGCGTCGGCGGGCCACAGACGCTGGTGCTGGAGGAAATGCCCGATCCGACGCCCGGGGCGGGCGAGGTGTTGCTGGCCGTCAAGGCCTGCGGCGTCAACTTCCCCGATCTGCTCATCATTGAAGATCGCTATCAGTTCAAGCCGCCCCGCCCATTTGCACCGGGCGGCGAGGTCGCAGGTCTGGTCGAAGCCGTCGGACCGGCGGTGGAACGGCTGAAGCCGGGCGACCGCGTGATCGGCTCGTGTGGTCATGGTGGCATGGCGGACAAGCTCGTGATCGCGGAAGCCAATTGCATAACCATGCCGGCCACCATGCCCTTCGACATCGCCAGCGCGCTGGTGTTGACCTATGGCACCTCGATGCATGCCCTCAAGGATCGGGCCAACATCAAGCCCGGCGAGACGCTGCTTGTGCTCGGTGCCGCCGGCGGCGTGGGCCTTTCGGCGGTCGAGCTTGGCAAAGCCTTCGGCGCGCGCGTCATTGCCGCGGCCTCTTCGCAAGAAAAGGTGGCCCTTGCTCGCGAGCACGGCGCCGACACCGGCGTGGTCTATCCGCCGGGACCGTTCGATAAGGCTGGCACCAAGGCCTTGTCGGACCTGTTTAAGCAGGCGTGTGGACCGAACGGTGCCGATGTCATCTATGATCCGGTGGGCGGCGACTACTCCGAGGCGGCGCTGCGCGCCATCGCCTGGGAGGGGCGCTTGCTGGTGATCGGGTTTCCCGCCGGCATCGCGCGCCTGCCCCTCAATTTGACGCTTCTGAAATCCTGCCAGATCGTCGGCGTCTTCTGGGGCGGCTTTGCGCGGCGCGATCCCAAGGCCAACGCCGCCAATATTGCCGAGCTGATGCAGCTTTATGCCAAAGGGGCCATTAAACCCCGCATTTCCGAGCGCTATCCGCTGGCGCGCGCCGGCGAGGCCATTGCCCAGCTGGCGCAACGCAAGGCCATGGGCAAGATCGTTGTGACGATGGATTGAGTGCCATGTCGGAGCAAACGCGATGGTGGTGGATCCGGCATGCGCCCGTGCCCGATGGCGGTTTTATCTATGGTCAACGCGACCTGGCCTGTGACTGCAGCGATGCGGAGATATTTGGCATTCTTGCGCGCGAGGTACCGCGCCAGGCGGTCTGGCTGACGAGCAACCTGCTGCGCACCAAACAGACCGCCGCGGCGATCCTTGCCGCGGCAGCCAGCCGCTTTGCCGCCATCAAGCCGGTCGAGGTGGCGGCTTTGGCCGAACAGCATTTGGGCGAATGGCAGGGGCAGGAGCGCAAGGCCTTCTATGCCGCGCGCAAGGTCGGGACCCATACCTTGTGGTTTGCGCCCGCGGAGGAGCGGCCCGTCGGTGGAGAAAGCTTCACCGATCTCATTGCGCGCGTCGTGCCGGCTATCGAGCGCGCTACCGCCGAGTATCGCGGCCGCGACATTATTGCGGTAACGCACGGCGGCACCATTCGAGCCGCCCTGGCGCTGGCGCTGGGTGTGCCGCCGCAGACCGCGCTCAGCTTTTCCATCGATAACTGCTCGATCACGCGCCTCGACTATTTGCACCCGCCGGGCATCACCGGGCTGTGGAGGGTGGGTGCGGTCAATCACCGACCCTGGTCGCGCGCCGCCGCCGCCGAACGGCTCGAACAAAATCCGGTTGGCCTCGACAAGGCTTGAGCGCGGACGGTCTCGAGTGAGCCGCGCCAGGCCTGAAGAGGCGGCCTTGCATCTATCGCTGCGGGGCCCGGCCGTCGCTGGCGCCGCCGGTCGCGCCGGCGCATCGCTTCAGTGCAGCAGCCTTGCCGACGGTTCCGGGGCTGGTGCGCATGGCGTCGGGGTGTCGCAAGGAATCGACAGGCGAAACGACGTGCCGCTCTTTGTGGATTGCACCTCGAGCTCTCCGCCGAGCTGATGCGCCAGACCGCGCACGAGCTCCTGTCCCATTCCGGTTGCACCTTGTGCGCGGCCGACCAAACCGACGCCATCATCCTCCACGGCAAGCCGCGCCCGGCCGCCAATGGCTTCAAAGCCAACGCGAATGTGGCCGCGGCGGCCGTCGGGAAAGGCATGCTTGATGGCATTGGTGACCAACTCATTGACGATCAGGCCCAGCAGCACGGCCTGCTCCATCGACAAGGGTCGGCTGTCCGCCCGGCACTCGATCGACAGCGGCCGTCCGCGCGCCGCCGAGGCCTTGAGATCATCGCACAGTTCGCGAATGAAGGTTTGACTGTCGAGGAGTGCGCCGTGCCCGTCGGCGCGCAGCCGCCGATGCACGCGCGCCATCACGGTGACCTGTTCGATGGCATCATCCAACACCGATTTGGCATTGCTGTCGCTCACGGAGGCGGACTTGATGCTGATCAGCGCCGCAACGGAGGCAAAATTGTTGGCGACGCCGTGCGCCAATTCGCGCAGCAGGATCGACTTGTTCTGGTCCGATTGCTCCAGGGCCTTGGTTTTCTCGTTGGCGTCGATCAGCGCGTTGGCGAGCGAGGCAAAGCCGACCACGCAACAGCCGGCGAGAACGGCATAGAGCTCGATCTTGATAACGTCGGCGGCGTGCCGAATTGCGAGCGACCCAAACGGCTCGAAAAAGAAGATCGAAAGCAGCGCGCTGAGGCCTACAGACGTCAGGCCCACGCCCCTGCCGAAGGCCAAGGTGGCGCCGATCACGATCAGGAAAAAGAGCAGGAACGGCTCGCCGGGCACCTCCCGTTCCAGGGGGATTTGAAAAAGAAAGGTTGCAAACAGCGCCGCCCCAGCGAGCGCGAGGCGGACCGACAGCGGCCAGCCGCGAATTTCCCCGATCTTCCGCACCATGGCAACATCCCGCTCCAACGCCTTCCCACGCTTTGGAAAATAAGCCGTCAGTCACTAGGGCCATGCCCGGATTGGGGCCACATTGAGACGGCCCGTAATTAGTGGCCCTGCGCGCGCCTTTGCGCCATCACAAGCTCGTGAGGGGGGCCTTGTGTCAGCGTCGCATCGGTCCGATTTATGACTGACGGGTCAGTCATATCACGCGTCAGTCACATGGGGAGCAGAGCCATGGCGGAGCGGCCGCGCAGGGCGCGCACGGCAAAGGGCGGCGAGGCGGTGCGGGCGGCGGGCGCCGGGGCTAGGCGCGCGCGGCGGGCTGCCGCCGCACCGCCGGCCGCTGCAAGCGAGGGTCGTCGGCCGCAAGCGCAGGCCCGGCGGCAGGCCATCCTCGACGCTGCTCTGACGGTCTTTGCCGCCCAGGGCTACGAGGCGGCGCGGCTCGACGACGTCGCCGCCCGCGCCGGCGTCGCCAAGGGCACGCTCTACCTTTACTTCAAGGACAAGGAGGCCCTGTTTGAGGACCTTGTGCGTGGTGCCGTGACGCCGATCATGCAACGGGTCGGCACCGCTGCGCTCGCCCCTGATATGAAGCCAGCCCAAATCGTTGCCATGTTCTTCGCCCTATTCCAGCGGGAGGTGCTTGGGACCAAGCGCAAGCTGCTGTTGCGCCTTATCATCGCCGAAGGGCCGCGCTTTCCCGCCATTGCCAACTTCTATTACCGCGAGGTGGTCGCGCGCGGCATGGCGCTGATGCGCACCGTCGCGACCGAGGCGGTGGCGCGCGGGGAGTTTTCGAGCGATGCCGCGGCGCGCTTTCCCCAGCTCATCGTCGCACCTTTGCTGCTGGCCGTCATTTGGGATGGCCTGTTCTCCAAGATCGAGCCGCTCGACGTTGCCGGGCTGCTCAGCGCCCACTGCGATCTGCTCACCGCTGGGACCGGAAAGAACGCGCCATGACCGTGCAGCACAAGCGCTTGTTTGCCGTGACGGGCCTCGCCGTGATCGGCCTCGCCCTCGCCGCCTTTCAGTACTGGGGCCATGAGCGGCCGGAGCTGGAATTTCAGGGCTGGGTCGAGGCCGAGCTCATCTTCGTCAGCGCCGAGGAACCGGGTCGGCTGGAAACCTTGTCCGTGCGTGAAGGCGACAGTGTCGACGTCGGCTCGCCGCTGTTTGCGCTCGACGCCGATCTGCAGCGCGCCGCCGTGGCGGAGAACGAGGCCGCCGTCGTCAATGCGCGGCAGACCTACGAGCGGGCGCAAGCGCTGCTCAAACGCGCCGTCGGTTCGCAAAAGAGCTTCGACGACGCCGAGGCAACCCTACGTTCGGCGGAGGCAAGGCTGAATTCGACCCGCACCCGCTTAGAGCGGCGCAAGGTCGCAAGTCCGGTGCAAGGCAGCGTGCAGGAGGTCTACTTCCGCACCGGCGAAATGGTGCAGGTGGGCCGACCGATCGTATCCCTGCTGCCGCCGAACAACACCAAGGTGCGCTTCTTCGTGCCGCAAGCGACCTTGCCCACCCTCAAGATCGACGACCGGATCAACGTCACTTGCGACGGCTGCAAGGCCGGCTTGGTCGCGCGCGTCAGCTTCATCTCGGCACAGGCCGAGTTTACGCCCCCGGTGATCTACAGTCGCGAGGAGCGCGCCCGCCTGGTGTTCCGCATCGAAGCGCGCCCCGAGCAGCCTGAAAATTTACGCGTCGGGCAACCGGTGTCGGTTACCCTGCGACCGGCGGCAGGCGTCAGTCATGCGCAAAAGTGACAAAGCCAACGACGAGATTGCCATCGAGGTCGAAGGCCTCAGCAAATCCTTCGACGGCAAGCTCGTCGTGCGCGATCTCAGCATGCGGGTCAGGCGCGGGCAAATCTACGGCTTTCTGGGCCCGAACGGCTCGGGCAAGACCACCACACTGCGCATGTTGTGCGGGCTCTTGACGCCCGACAGCGGTCGCGGCAGCTGCCTCGGCTACGACATTCGCCGCGACAGTGAACAGATCAAACGCCACGTCGGCTACATGACGCAGCGTTTCAGCCTTTATCAGGATCTGTCGATTTTAGAGAACCTCGAGTTCGTCGCCCGCGTCTATGGTCTTGGCGACCCGGCGGGGGAGGCCCAGCGCGCCATCGCGCGCTTGGGACTTGCGGGGCGCGAGCGACAGCTGGCCGGCACGCTGTCCGGCGGTTGGAAGCAGCGCCTGGCGCTCGGTGCCTGCATTCTGCCCAAGCCTGAGCTCTTGCTGCTCGACGAGCCGACCGCCGGCGTCGATCCCAAGGCGCGGCGCGAGTTCTGGAACGAGATCCACAAGCTCGCCGCCGACGGCATGACGGTGCTGGTCTCCACCCACTACATGGACGAGGCCGAACGCTGTCACGAGATTGCCTACATCGCCTATGGCGTGCTCTTGGCACAAGGCAGCATTGGCGAGGTGATCGAGAACTCGCACTTGCAGACCTACACGGTCAGCGGGGCAAATTTGTCGGCCCTTTCCGACCAGCTCGCAGGCCGCAAGGGGGTCGACATGGTGGCGCCGTTTGGCACCAGCCTGCACGTCGCTGGCCGCGATGCCGAGGCTTTGGAGGGCGCCATCGCCCCATTCAAGAGTGATCGGCAGCTCACCTGGGTGCCATCGCCGCCGTCGTTGGAGGATGTGTTCATCGACCTGATGGCGCGATCGCAGGACAACTTCCAATGATCGACATTTTCAGATGGCGGCGTTCCGGTGCCGTGTCGCGCACGCTGGCCATGCTCATCAAGGAATTCGTGCAGCTGCGGCGCGATCGGCTGACCTTCGCGACCATGATCTTCATCCCGGTCGTGCAGCTGCTTTTGTTCGGCTATGCCATCAATACCACGCCGCGGCAGCTGCCGACCGCGGTGTTGCTGCACGAGGAGAGCGATCTTGCTCGCTCGGTGCTGGCGGCGCTGCGCAACACCTCATATTTTGCCGTGACGCACGTGGCGCGCTCGGAAGCCGAGATGGACCACTGGATGCGCTCGGGCGACGTGCTGTTCGGCATCGAGATTCCGGCAGGGTTCGAGCGTGGCGTGCGCCGCGGTGACCGTCCGGCCCTATTGGTGGCGGCCGATGCGACCGATCCCGTAGCGTCGGGCACGGCGCTCGCTGCCCTTGAAGGCATCGTCGGTACCGCCCTGGCGCGCGACCGCGGCCTCCCCGAAAGCAGCCAGGCCTCCGCCCCGTTCGAGATCCGCCAGCATCGGCGCTACAACCCGGCGGCCGTGACGAGCCTAAACATCGTACCGGGCCTGCTCGGCACCATCCTGACCATGACGATGCTGATCTTCACGTCCCTGTCGGTCACGCGCGAGGTCGAGCGCGGCACCATGGAGAGCCTGCTGGCCATGCCGATCCGGCCACTGGAAATCATGCTGGGAAAAATCGCGCCCTACATCATGATCGGGTGCGTGCAGGCCGCCCTCATCATGGGTTTCGGTGTGCTGCTGTTCGCGGTGCCGATCGAGGGCAGCATTGCGTTGCTGGCCGCGCTTAGCACGCTGTTCATCGCCACCAATCTGTCGATCGGCTACACCTTCTCGACCATCGCCCAGAACCAGCTGCAGGCCATCCAGATGTCGTTCATGTTTTTCCTTCCCAACATTTTGCTGTCGGGGTTCATGTTCCCCTTCGCCGGCATGCCGCGCTGGGCGCAGTGGTTCGGCGAGTTGCTGCCGCTGACCCATTTCATCCGCATCGTGCGCGGCATCATGCTGAAAAGCGCGACCGCCTATGACCTGCAGATGGAAGTGCTCGCGCTCTCGGGCCTGATGCTCATTGCCATGACCTTTGCCGTGCGCCGGTTCCGCCGCACCCTGGACTAGGCATCCGCATCTGCAAAAGCGCTGGCGGCCTGGCGGGGCGCGCCCTTGGCGAGCATCGGCTCGATTTTGGTGGCCGGGACCCCCGAGCCGAAAAAGAAGCCTTGGGCTTCTGTGCAGCCATGCGTGCGCATCCAGTCGAGGTGTGGCGTGCTCTCGACGCCTTCGGCAAGCGTGGTCATGCCGAGTTTTCCTGCCAGGCCGATGACCTCGACCGCTGGCGTAGCGCGAGGCAGCGATGGCGCCTTCGCCGCCGGCGGCGCGCGCCAAGCCGAAGACGGCGCCGCCTTGCCCTGCGGTCACCTCGAAGCGGCGCGAAAGCGGATCGGACGGCGCATAGCCGAGAGCCTCTGCAAGAGCCGCGCGAGACCGGCGCTATTTGCCTGGTAGGCCTGCGCCTGGGCGGTAGCCGCCGCTGCCGCGGCCCCGAGCATGGCCGCATCGACCAGCCGCCGGCCAAGGCCCGACAAGCGTCGAGCTCAGCTTTTAAGACAATTTTGCCTGGGCTAGGGGGCCGTCGGGCTACCACTTGCCCGTATTGGACATGGACGCCCACGGCTCCTGCTTGGGCAGCAACTCGCCTTTTTGCAGGAGTTCGATGGAAATATTGTCCGGGGAACGAACGAAGGCCATGCGACCGTCGCGCGGCGGGCGATTGATGGTCACGCCCGATTTCAGCAAGCGGTCGCAGGTTGCATAAATGTCGTCGACCTCAAAGGCCAAATGCCCGAAGTTGCGTCCTTCCCCGTAATTCTCCGGATCCCAGTTGAAGGTGAGCTCCAGCAACGGCGCGCGTTCGGCGGATGCGCGCCCCGTATCCGCCGGCGCCGCCAGGAAAATCAAGGTGTAGCGGCCGGCTTCACTTTCAGTGCGCCGCACCTCTTCCATGCCGAGCCTATTGCAGTAAAAATCGAGGCTCTTCTCGATGTCGGCGACGCGAACCATGGTGTGGAGATAGCGGAGCGGCACGGGAAAGCCTCCTCGGATTGGGTGCAAGCCTTAAGTTTGCGCCGCACGGTGGCGGCGCGCAAGCGCAAGCGGCGCGCGGCGGTCCCACCCCAGCGGCCAGGCCGCCCCTGACGGCGACGGCACGCCGTGACAGGCAGGAGAACTGTCGCATTTTCGTCATCATGACGGATCACTAACCTCATGGCCGGCAACCTGATTCGCAATCGCGTACGAAATATACTTGCCGGAGCACAAGAAAATTTCCGCCAGGATTCAAGTTATCCACCAGTAAGTTCCTAGTGTCGGTAGTCCACAGCGGAAAGCGACGCCGGGGACAGGGCAAATCTCAATGCGAAGTGCGCGATTTTTCAGTTGCTTGGGAAGCTATAGATCAAATCATTCTGAAGATATCGGCAACTAACGTTCGTTAGCGGAGTCAAAATCAGCTAGCCGTACTTGGTTGTGTTAGTTATACACGGATCGTGCTGCGTCGGCGGTGTGCCCATGAGAGGGAAATCTTGGGTTCGTCGTGGCGGCAGTTCGTAGCAACGTAGGCGGGGGTTCAAGTATGGGGGACCATGGCAAGATTCCTCCGGAGTTTCCGGAAGATCAACCAGAGTTCAGCAGCAAAGGTTTAGCACCCGACCCAGGGGCCGCCGGCGAGCCCGGAGTAGAAGTCTTCGAAATCGCCGGGGCCATCAAATGGTTCGATGTTTCCAAGGGATATGGCTTCATCGTGCCAGATAACGGGCTGGCGGACGTGCTGTTGCACGTCACCTGCCTTAGGGCCGGCGGCTATCAGACGGCCTATGAAGGTGCCCGCGTGCACTGCCAGGTGCTCAAGCGGCCACGGGGCCTGCAGGCCTTCCGTGTCCTCAGCATGGACGAGAGCACGGCGATCCACCCCTCCCAGTTACCTCAGCGCACCCACGTGCAGGTCACGCCGGAAAGCGAGTGGGAACGGACGCGGGTTAAGTGGTTCAATCGGGTTCGGGGCTTTGGCTTCTTAACTCGAGGCGACGGCACGCCGGATATCTTCGTGCACATGGAGACGCTCCGGCGTTTCGGATTTACGGAACTTAGGCCTGATCAGGTCGTTTTGGTTCGGTGGGGCAATGGAGCAAAGGGCTGCATGGCTGCTGAATTGCGTCCAGACGGCGCGATTTCGGGTCTGCCGCCGAGGCACTGAAGCCCTGCGCATTGAGCCGACACTCAGACAACGCTGGGCCGTCCACTGGGCGGCCCTGTTTGTTATTGTCTCAATACTGGCAGGGTCGGTAGTTGTTCAGCCCTCATTGGCAATGCGGCGCGAAACTCTCAAGCTCCACACGGCTGCGCAAGGCGAGCACCTCATCAATGTGGAGATCACCGAGACCGATGAGGAACGTGCGCAGGGCTTGATGTTCCGCACCCATATGCCCGCAAATAGCGGCATGCTGTTCTTCTATAAGACGCCGCGAGAAATCACCATGTGGATGCGCAACACCTACGTTCCCCTCGACATGGTCTTCATCCGCAAGGATGGCACGGTGCACCGTATCGAAGCCGGCACCGAGCCCCTCTCTGAGGCCATCATCAGCTCGCGGGGCGACACCGTAGCCTGTCTTGAGCTTGCTGGCGGCGAGGCTGCCCGATTGGGCCTCAAGCCGGGCGACAAGGTCGACCATCGCCTCTTCAAATAGGCGACACCCTCGTGCCGGG
This sequence comes from uncultured Alphaproteobacteria bacterium, assembly GCA_963775835.1. Classification (GTDB taxonomy): domain Bacteria; phylum Pseudomonadota; class Alphaproteobacteria; order Rhizobiales; family Hyphomicrobiaceae; genus AWTP1-13. The sequence goes on from CAVZKV010000017.1 coordinate 62,568, forward strand.
CACGCCCTAAGCCTCAGAGGCGCCTGTCGCACCCCACGTAGGGTGTGTGTGGCTGAGGCCCGATCCCGTTCGCTCGTAGGTTTCCTGCGCCGCATTCCGCCGGCGGCAAGCGGCGCGCCGCGATTCGCGTCAGCAAGCTGGCCTCGAGCAATAGGGATTTGCGAGGTTACGGCCGTTGCGATGCCAAACGGCCGTTTGGTAGCCGCCGCACCCCTGGCGTCAGCGATCCACGGGAGGGTTGCGCTCCGTTTCGCTGACAAAGGCGCGCAGCAGGCCGGTCTGGTACTGCAACTCGCTGACGCGCCAGTTGAGCACGTCACGAATGCTGATCATGCCCACCACGCGACCCTGTTCTTCGACGGGAAGGTGGCGAATATTGCGCGCCAGCATGGTTGAGGCGACCAGCGCTACGTTGTCATTGGGTGAGCAGGTAATCACGGCCTTGGTCATGAGCTCGGAGACCGGAAGTGCGTGCAAATCGCTTTTATGCACGGCCAGTCCAAACGCGACATCCCGCTCCGTGATCACGCCGTCGACCGTCGTCCCGTCGCTGCTGACGACGGCGGCGCCGATGCGCTTTTCTCGCAAACACTCACACAGGGTCGTGATCGTGTCCGATGGTTTGATGGTAATGACTTTGGAACCCTTAGCTGCAAGAATCTCCGCTACCGTCACGGCGTCACTCCAATATGCGTTTATTTTCGCGGCGCCTCCGTGGTGCGCGCGCAGTCTCCCCTAGCGATCGTCGTTGTCTTGCTTGTGATGTGCCTGGTGATGTGCGTCGCATAGGCATGGCACGGAGGGTAACATCGACGCAGCCGTTCCCGCTACCAGGAAGCGTCGGGCTTGCCGGCCGCAGCAGGGCGTAAGGCCAAGGTCGCCAGCGGCCGGCACCGGTCGGTGCGCGAAGGACGTGGCAGGCTCCCCCCGCGCGGGCTTCGGCGCCGACGCGCTCTCCCCTCTCTTCTCCGCCGCTGGTCGCGGGAGTGCCTACGTGCCATTTTTCCTTCTCCGGGCCCGCATATCTCCCAGGCCCGGGAGGCTCGGGCCCTCACAATTGCAGGACGGCCACGGTCAAGGTCGGCGCGGCGAGTTAGGTGCCCGTTACCTTGGATAGCGCCAGTAGTCGCCTTTCGCAGTCTTGACCCGCTCCAAGATCGGTACGCGCTTGTCGGGTGGGCGCTCCCCCGTTTGAATCAGCAGCTGAATATCGCTCAGCAGCGCGCTGGTATCGGCATACCCCGAGTGATTGAGCGCAAATACCTTGGTGGAGACGGCGGTGATGTCGATGGTGTCGATCCCTTCGGTCACGATCGGCCCGCCGGGCGGAACGTCGCCGGCGCGAGGCACTCCGCCCCAAAACCGGCGCGAGATATCGAGGGCCAAATCATTGCTGGCCGCCAACATTGTGACACCGCGACTGACGCCGGTGAGCTCGTGGGCGATATTCTCGAACGCGTCGCGGTCCACGTCGGGAGCCGCCAGAATCACCTGCGATATCGTGACGTCTGCCGGTGCCATGCGCTTTAGATCACGCAACGTCGGCAGCAACAGCTGGTTGCCCATGCTGTGCGCAATGATGCTGACCGACTTGGCACCCGTGTCGCGGGCGACCAACTCTAGAAATTCGCGCAAATAGGGTTCCGCCTGGCCCGAACTCTCGCGGTCGTGCGAATAGTCATGCAGCGTGAGGGAGCCCTTTGACGGCCAACTGTAGAGCAACGGCACACCATCGAACTTGATGTCATAGGCAATCTGAGCCGTGCGGTAGAGCGCATATTCGAAACTGGTGTTGAAGCCGTGCACGAACACAAGGGCATGATCCTTGTAGTCGCTGGATCCTTTCAGGCGCTCCTGGACGAGTTGCAGAAACTCCTCCTTGCTAAGGGGGCGCACGTCCTTGAGGGTGAAATGCTGGCGCGGGTCCTCGGGCTCGCTGTGCAGGACGATCTGGGTGAAGGGCAGTCGGTATACCCAAGGTCGCTCAAGATTGGGAATTTGATGCGCCTTGGGGACGGTGACGAGGGCTCGCCCGAGTTCCAGTCGTCGCGCCCGCTCGCTCCCGTAGACGGTACTTGCCCCGAGCTGCTGTCGGCCACGATCCGTGCCGTAAAAGACAGGCACGACGTCCCAGGGCTCGGTGATGCCTCTAACAACGGGTGCCGGTTTGGGCGGCTCGGCTTCCGTCTTGGGCCCTTGTTCGGGCTCTCGAGGAGCCTTTTTGCCTGCCTCCTCGTCTGGGCGGCGGCGATCGGTCGCTTCGCCACCTTTGGATTGCTGAGACGCCGTCTTGTTGTCCGGGATGGTCGAGCCTGAAGGCGGGGGCGACTCGCGGACGGCCACTTGTCCCTGAGGGCTTTGCAGGCCGGCGACCTCTATCACGGCACTGTCCAATTCCCCGGCGGCACTCTTAAACGTCAGCGCGATAGTGTCGATGAAGGCGTCGTCCGCGCGCCGGCCGATCAGTGGCGATTTCTGGTCCTCACGCAAGGTGAGGGAGCGGCGCACCTTGAGCACCGTGCCATCGCCGTAGGTCAGCTCCACGCGCGTCAGGGTCAGGGCGCCGGTTTTGACGGTAAGGCGAACGGCCTTGAAGGCACCTTTTGCCTTTTTAAGGTCGATGCTGGCGCGTCCAGTTTTGGTGTCGAGCGCACGGGTTGCCAGGATGACCCAGCGGTCGCCTGCACTTTGCGTAACGGCGCGCGCGCTACTCAAGAGCGCAAATCCCGTCAGCAATGCAATCAGTAGGCGAAGCAGATTGGGTGCGAGGGCCGACCTCGCCAGCAGAAACTGGGACATATGCAAAGTCTCGCAATTGTCAGGACGAAAAGTGACGGTCTAAGCCAGCGAAAAACTGGCACTGCATCGTGTCGGACGCATGACTTGCCGCCCTCTGCGATCCGCGACTTCTCGGCTGCGAACAACGGCGCGCCGACACTTGACCTACATGATGACGCCACAATTGCCGGGCGGTGTTGTTGATCGCTGTTAGCTACAGGTAGGGCGTGCTCTGGCTGGGCAAATCGATGATCCAAAGTTGGCTGACGATCGGCGGACTGGCCTTTGACTTCGCCGGCTTTGCGCTGTTGCTTCGCGAGTGGTGGCTGGCGTTTTTCAACGAAAGTCGGCAAATCGAAGCCGAGGAACAACTCGAACGCGCGCGCCATCTGCGCAACCTCCGCCCCATCAGCCCCGGCAATGACCCGTTTACGGCTTTGCATAAAATGCAGGATGATCAGGCGGTGCGCAGCGCCAGGATGGCCCACAAATCGGCGATGGCGGCGCGCCGCAACGTTTTTATCCTGGCGGCGGCGTTCATTGCCCTCGGCTTCTTGCTGCAGCTCGCCGGCGCCTGGCCGATCTAGCCTTGCGCCCGGCCATCGCGGGTGCGTCCGAAGCTCCCCGGGCACCCCCCCCGGCGTCGCCAGGACTGGGATATAAAACGGCGCCCAGTGGCGCATGCGGACCGGCTCAGTTGAACATCCCTGAAATGTAGAGGATGGCGGCGGTCGCGATGACGGCAACCACGCCGGCGATGGCGACGGCGAGGTTGCTGTCCTGCGGTTTGCGGGGATCTTGCTGCTCGGACACGGCGGTACCTGGCTCCATGCGGCGCGGGTGTTAGGCTTTTTTGTAGCAGCTGGTTGCCAAAGGTATAGTCGCCTCGGTCGCTGTGCCGCGTCCGTCGTCGTCTGGATAGTTCGCGCCGCGAACGGTGGGAAAGGTCATGTCGGCAACTTGTGAGCGAAGCCCTTGTGTCGGAAAAACTGCTGGCGGCAAAGCGAGTGTCGGGAAAGCTGCTTTCCGGGCGGCGGCGGATAAGGTTGCCCGTACTCAGGCCGGAGCACGCTGTAAGGCGTTGCAGCAGGCAGGCTCGCGTCCGTCGCTGACGCGGCAGGCGATCGGCTGCCAGGGGTAAGGAGGAGGCATGGAGAAACGCGCAAAAGTGACGCGCCTGGTGTTTGAGCACGTCGCGCGGGCGGATGATGCCGTCAAGAACTTTCGCGACAATGGGGTGTCCGCAGAGGGCCTGCTCAGGCATCCCCCGTTGCAGGCGGCGGCCCTTAAGGTGGCACGCGAGGAACTGCGGAAGGCGATCGCACTCATTGAGCGAACCAAATGGATGCTTGGCCGGAGGTGACTTTATCCGTTGCCATTTGCCGGCTTGGCATGCCGCGCGCAAGCCTGCCGGCTCGTTGGAACGCTCGTGGCCCGCTAAAATCACGCCTCGAACCGCTGCTGTGGTTGCAGGTCGCGAAAGTGGCGCGTCCAGCCCCGTCTGATTTCGGGCTCCGTTGCTCCCTCGTCGTAGGCGGGCGAGGTGAGGGGTAGCGCCTTGCTGACGCTGATTGTCACGACGGCGCGCATGCGTGGTGCCAGCGGGCTGCGGAACCGCTCGAGCAGCGCCGGGAAAGCCGCCGCTCCCCGCTCGACCACCGTTGCGGTGCCGGCGAAGCGATAACCTTTGCGCACAAAAGGATCGACGAAATTGACCTCGACGCGAGGGTTCGCGCGCAAATTGCGCAGTGTCCCCGGTGAGCGAATTTCGCCGAAGGCGATCGTGGCATCGTCCAAAACGATGAAGGTCCCCTTGGGTGAGACGTTTGGCGTCCCGTCGGGGGTCGCCGTGGCGACGAATCCCAGGCGCTGCTCTGCAATGATCCGCTTCATGTCGGCTGTCAGCATGGGCGCTTCTCGCCTCGTCGGCTCTCAAGGATCCCCTGGATTACCACTGCGCCGGCCGCTTGTCCGCATGCGCGGATGCTTTTGACACGCAAGCGCGCCTCGCAACGCCGTCGTTTCGCAGCCCGTGCAACGGCGCCGCCTCACGTCGAGATAGACCGCGTCTTCAAGGCAACAAGGGCGTCGAAGACCGACCGGTCGATCTCCAGACCCTCGCGCAGCAAGCGCTCGCGGGTCCGAAAGGCGCGCTCGGAGGGTATGCGAATCTCCTCGACGTCGGCCCGGCGCGGCGTCGCCTTGACCGTCTCGATGAGTTGGGTCACGCGTCGTTCGAAGAGGTCGGCTGGCCCGAGGAGGTCGGGTCGGAAGGCGATGAACAAATAGCCATAGTCGCTCCCGCCATCTGTAGCCGAGCCTGCAAGTACGCCCAGCGCTTGCACCATGAGCGCCAGCCCGAAGCCTTTGTAGCCCCCGAACGGCAGCAACGCACCCTGGCGCGCCAGGGCCGGATCCCTCGTCGGCTCGCCGTTGGGTCCGAGTGCGACGCCCTCGGGGAGACGCTCGCCAAGCCTCTCGCGCAGCATCAGTTCGGTCATCATGTAAGCCGAAGTCCCCATGTCGAGCACGATGGGTCCGTGCGCGGAGGGAACCGCGATGGCGATTGGATTGGTGCCGAGCATTGGCCGGATGCCGCCAGGCGGGGCCACCAGCCGCGAGCTGGAGGCGGTATGGATGGCAACGAGACCGTGTTTGGCGATCAATTCCACGTAGTAGGCGCTGCGCCCGCTCATCCAGGCATCGGTCACGGAAACGAGGGCAAGGCCATGCGCGCCGGCTTTCTTGATCGTGGCTTGCGCGGCGCGAAAGAGTGCCAGCATGCCGACATTGTTTCCGCCATCGAGGGCAAGCGAAATCTCGGTTTCCCGCAGCACCGTCATGGGGTAACGTGGCGAGCGAAAGTGGTCGCTCTCCGGCAGGTTCAGGATCTTGGCCAGGCCGGAATATTCATAACCACACAGCGCCGCATCGATCACGTGATCGGCGATAATGCGTGCCTCATCGCTGGGATAACCGATGCCGGCGAGCGCACCCTCCGCCAGGTCACGTGCTTCTGCAACACTTAGACGCAGGCGGCCGAGCGTCATGACGAGTGCCTCCTCGGCGTACGGTTTGTGCGCAACGCCTATCCTTTTCGCAGGCGGCAGTTTAGCCAATGCGGCTGCCTCGCAATGTAGCCGTTGCCGCGCCGCGGCCAGCGTCGAGAGGAGAGGCCGCCGTTGACGGATCACGTTCAAGGGTGTCCGCGGGCCCCGCCGCCCCCGGGATCCGGCAATCTCCTCACGCCCGAGGCGTGGCAGTTGCATAGGTTGCATGTTGCATGGGTTCTGCTAAGCACGCTCGCTCAAACGGGCGCATAAGGTCCGGTCCGGTCTCTCCAGGTCGTCGGCTACCCCGTCTTGCCGCCTGCATTAGCCTTCCCGTTCGGAGGCCAACTATGGGAGCGACAAAGAAAAAGACGTGGACGATACACCGCTACATCGAAGCGCCGAACGAGCCCAGCCCGGTGCTCGATTGGTTGTCTAGGGCTGCGGATCAGGCCGAGGAATAGCGTTGCCCCGCGGCGTTGCCTTTCACTTTCGGCAATTCGGTGACTTGGTCGTCGCGGACGATAACAGCGTCGATGTTCATCGCTCGCCGCTTGTGACGGTGTATGCGCCGAGGCCCGACTCGGCGATCTCGACGACGCCGAGGCCCACCTCCGGGAGGCGGCCGGGCTCCTCCTGGCCGCCCCCGACCCCGACGCCGAGACCGCACCGCTGGTCCTGGTCGGCGCCGCCCTGGTCGCGGTCGGCCGGGAGCGGCCCGAGCAGGCCGCCCGCCTGCTCGCCGCGGCCGAGACGACCCGCGAGCGGACCGGCGTTGCCGCGACCGGCGCCGAGGCCCACGAGGCCGACCTGGCCGGCCAGGCGGTCCGCTCCGCGCTCGACCCGGACGCGCTCGCGGCCGCGGAGGCCGGCGGGCGCGCCCTGGCCACCGAGGCCGCCCTGCGGGACCTGGTTGCCAGCGCCTGACGCTGGGCAGACCATAGGGACGATGGCCAGGACCGAGGACAGCACTCCGGCCGGCGGCGGCGACGACGTGAGCGTCGGGCGGCAGACACCGTTCGAGCCGGACGCCGCCGACGGGACGAGCCCGTTCCCGTCCATCGCCGAGTACGCGTTCCTGTCCGACTGCGAGACCAACACCCTGGTCGCGCCCAGCGGCAACGTCGAGTGGCTGGGCTCGCCCCGGCCCGACGGGCGCAGCGTGTTCGCGTCCATGCTGGACCGGGCCGCGGGCAGCTTCCGGCTCGGGCCGACCGGTGTGCTGGTGCCGGCCGGGCGGCGCTACCTGCCGGGTACGCTGGTGCTGGAGACGACCTGGCGGGCCCGCGGCGGCTGGATCGTGGTCAGGGACGCGATGTGTGTCGGCCCCTGGTACCACCACCAGCGCCGCTCGGGGCTCACCGCCGGCCCCCGACCGACTACGAGGCCGAGCACATCCTGCTGCGCACGGTGAAATGCATCATCGGCCATGTCGAGATTCAGCCTGGACTGCGAGCCGGTGTTCGACTACGGCCGCACCGAGGCCCGCTGGAGTACCCAGCCAGGGCTACGGGGAGGCCATCGCCCACGGGGGCGAGGGCGACGTCCAGCTCCGCCTGGTCACCGACCTCCGGGTGGGCTTCGAGGGCCGCGGCGCGCACGCCCGGACCACCTTGCGCGAGGGCGAACGGGCCTTCGCCGCCCTCTGCTGGCCGCGCTCCCAGTGGTCGTCCTCGGAGGAGTACTGGGCCGAGCGGACGCCCCCCGTCACCGTCGACGAGGCGTTCGAGCGCATGAGCGCGCCGCAGAGTATGCGGGGCTGGATCAACCAGGGCGTGTTCCCCGAGCATCCCTGGCAGAGCCACCTCCAGCGCAGCGCCCTCACCCTCAAAGGCTTGACCTACGCCCCCACCGGGGCGCTGCTGGCCGCGGCCACCACCTCGCTGCCCGAGACCCCCGGCGGCAACCGCAACTACGACTACCGCTACACCTGGATCCGCGACGCCACCTTCATCTCTGGGGCCTGTACACCCTGGGGTTCGAGCGCGAGGCCAACGACTTCTTCTACTTCGTGGCCGACGCCTGCGACGGCGCGGACAGCGACCTCCAGATCATGTACGGCGTCGGGGGCGAGAAGGAGCTGCCCGAGCAGGAGCTGGAGCACCTCAACGGCTACGAGGACTCCCGGCCCGTCCGGGTCGGCAACGCCGCCGCCACCCAGCGCCAGCACGACGTCTGGGGGCCTGCTCGACTCGGTCTACCTGCACGCCAAGTCGCGGGACTACCTGCCCGAGCGGGTCTGGCCGATGCTGAAGCGCGCCGTCGAGTGCCATCGCCAACTGGAACAAGCCCGACCAGGGCATCTGGGAGGTCCGGGGCCCGCCGCGGCATTTCACCTCCTCCAAGCTGATGTGCTGGGTGGCCTGCGACCGGGGCGCCCGGCTGGCCAAGATGCACGGCGACCGGGACCTGGCCGCCGCCTGGCGCAAGGCCGCCGACGAGATCCACGCCGACATCTGCGAGCGCGGCACCGACGAGCGGGGCGTGTTCGTGCAGCACTACGACACCACCGCCCTCGACGCCTCGGTCCTGCTGATGCCGCTGCTGCGGTTCCTGCCCGCCGGGGACCCGCGGATGCGCGACACCGTGCTCGCCATCGCCGACGAGCTGACCGTCGACGAGCTGGTGCTCCGCTACAAGGTCGAGGAGACCGAGGACGGCTTCGAGGGCGAGGAGGGGACCTTCACCATCTGCTCGTTCTGGCTGGTGTCGGCCCTGGTGGAGATCGGCGAGCTGGCCAGGGCCCGCCAGCTCTGCGAGAAGCTGCTGTCCTACGCCAGCCCCCTCCAGCTGTACGCCGAGGAGCTCGACCCCCGCAGCGGCCGCCACCTCGGCAACTTCCCCCAGGCCTTCACCCACCTCGCCCTGGTCAACGCGGTCATGCATGTGATCCGGGCCGAGGCCGGCGGCGACGCCAACAGCTTCCGCCCCCAGGGCGTCTCCCTGCTGTAGCTCGCCTTCGCTAGCTGTGCTTCCCACCAACGTTGTTGACGAGGACCGCCATCGGGGTCAGGCCGTCGAGCGAGGTGTGTGGTCGCCGGTGATTGTAGAACCGCAGCCAACTAGCGAGGGCCCGACGACGCTCGGTGTTGGAGCGGTACAGCCGCGCATAAGCCCACTCATCGAGCAGGGTCTTGTTGAACCGCTCCACCTTGCCGTTGGTCTGGGGCCGATAGCGGCGGGTCCGCTTGCGGCGGATCCCGAGCCCAGCGGCCGTCTCGGCAAAGACCACCGACTCGGCATAGGCCTTGGCGTTGTCGGTCAGCACCCGCTCGATCCGGACCCCCTGGTCGGCGAAGAAGCCGGCCGCCTCGACCAGGAACCGGGCGCAGGTCGCGCCGGTCTCGTCAGGCAGGAGCTGGCTGAAGGCGACCCGGGAGCGGTCATCGACGGCCGAGTGGACATAGTCGTAGCCGATCCCTCGGCCCCGAGCTGCCTTGGCTCGGCCGTGGACGCGGTGGCCGCCGCCATCGGGGATGCGGCCCAGCTTCTTGACGTCCAGGTGGACCAGCTCCCGGGCCGCTCCCGCTCATAGCGGACCACCACCCCGCTGGTCCGGTCGGTGTCGGCCAGCCGGCTCATGCCGTGGCGGCGCAGCACCCCATAGACGGTCGAGCGAGGCATCCCCAGGTGGTAGCCGAGCCGATGGGGGCCCTGGCGGCGGCGCCGGCGGGCGGCCAGCACCCGACGGACCTGGCTCGCCGACAGGGCATGGGGGCAGCGGTGGGGCCGGGAGCTCCGGTCGGCCAGCCCGGCCGGGCCCTCGGTGCGGTAGCGGCCAAGCCACTTGTAGGCGGTGGCCCGCGACACCCCCAGGGTCTCGGCGGCCTGCGCCGGGGGCCAGCCCAGCTCGGTGATGCGCTGGACCAGCAGCAGCCGACCGAACTCGGTCAGGCGCGCATTACGATGGGCCATGAGGGTCCCCTCCCGGCTCGGGCTTCGACAACCCAAGCCGACCGAGGGGACCCTCAACTGTCAACAACCCTCACGGGAACTACAGCTAGCCCGCCACGGGCACCTCGAAGTCGGCGGTCTCCCGCCGGTTTGTCGCCATGACCCACACCGCCCTGGCCGAGCTGCTCGGCCGCGGATCTGTCCGACCCTGGACCTGGTCTGCCTGCTGGTCGACGGCGTCCACTTCGGCGAGCACACCTGCGTGGTCGCCCTCGGCATCGACCATGGACGGGACCAAGCATCCCGCTGGCGCTGGTGGAGGGCTCCACCGAGAACGCCACCCTGGCCCGGGAGCTGCTGGTCGGCCTGCGCGAGCGCGGCCTGGATATCACCCGGCCGATCCTGTGTGTCATCGACGGCGCCAAGGCGCTGCGCCGCGCGATCACTGGACGTGTTCGACCATCCGGTGATCGCCAGATGCCAGCAGCACAAGATCCGCAACGTCCGCGACAAGCTGCCCCAGCGGCTGGGCGGCCCGGTCGAGCACCGCATGCGCACCGCCTACCACGCTCGCCTCCGCGCTGGACGCCGAAGCCCAGCTGCTCACGCTTGGCCCGCGAGCTCGACAAGACCCACCCCGGCGCCGCCGCGTCCTTACGCGAGGGCCTGGCCGAGACCCTGACGGTGCTGCGGCTGGGCGTGCCGCCGACCCTGGCCCGCACGCTGCGCTCGCACCAACACCATCGAGTCGATGATCTCGATCTGCCGCGAGCACGCCGGCAACGTCAAGCGCTGGCAGGACGGGCACGATGGCGCTGCGCTGGTGCGCCGCCGGGATGGTCGAGGCCGGCAAGCAGTTCCGCCGCGTCAACGGCTACCTGCACCTGCCGGCCCTGCGCGCCGCCCTGGAGGCCGAGGTCGCCAACACCGTCACCGGGTCCGTGCGAGGATCAGGAGGAGGTGGAAGCGGCCTGATGATCATCGGGGCCGCCACCGAAGTTCCACGGAACTCGGGACATCCTCGGCCGGCGGCCCGCCGGGCGATGGCCTGGCCGCTGTCGGGGTCGTACCAGTACAGCTCCGAGGTGTCAACGGCCAGGTCGATGGCGCGGCCGGGTCGGACGCTGGTGTGGGGTTGACGCTGGCGGTCCACTGGCTCTCCCCCTCGCCGACCAGCCGGCCGGTCTGCTCCTGGTCCTGCCCGGCCGGTTGTTTGGCGGCCAGGTCGAACTGGGCGACCATCACATCGTGCTGCACCGGCGGGGTCTTGACCGCGAAGATCACGTCGACCTCCGAGCCCAGCCGCTCGGTCACCTTTGCCTCGGCCTTGATCCGTGGCCACCGCGGCGGCGCGAACGCCGCATCCTCCAAGGAGCTCGGGCGGATGCCCAGGATCACCTGCCGATCCAGGAACCGCTCCAGCCCCGGATGCGCCGCCACGGCCTGGTCGGGCACCGTCAGCCTGTAGTCGGCAAAGGTCACCGCCAGGCCGCCGTCGTCGCGGACCAGCATGGTTTCGGCCAGGTCATCGCCGGCGACCCGATGAAGGTGGCCACAAACAGGTTGGCCGGGGCGTCGAACAGGTCCTGCGGCGCATCCACCTGCATCAGCTGCCCATCCTTGAGCACCGCCACCTCCGTCCCCAGGGTCATGGCCTCGATCTGGTCGTGGGTCACATAGATGGTGGTCACGCGGAGGCGGTCGTGCAGGGCGGCCAGCTGGGCCCGTGTCGACACCCGCAGTTTGGCGTCCAGGTTGCTGAGGGGCTCGTCCATCAGGAACACCTGGGGGTCGCGCACGATCGCGCGGCCCATCGCCACCCGCTCGCGCTGGCCGCCGGACAGTGCGGCCGGCTTGCGGTCAAGGAACGGTTCCAGGGCGAGGATCCTGGCGGCCTCGGCGACCCGGCGGGCCTGCTCGGGCTTGGGGGTCTTGTGCAGCTCCAGGCTGAAGGAGAGGTTCTCCTCGACCGTCATGTGGGGGTACAGGGCGTAGTTCTGGAACACCATGGCGATGTCGCGGTCCTTGGGGGGCAGGTCGTTGACGACCCGGTCGCCGATGCGGATCTCGCCCTCGGTGATTTCCTCCAAGCCGGCCACCATCCGCAGCGCGGTGGACTTGCCGGAGCCCGACGGGCCCACCAGGACCATGAAGCTGCCGTCGGCGATGTCCAACGACAGATCGTTCACTGCCGGCGGTGCGCCCGGGTAGATCTTGGTGACGTGGTCCAGTTCGATGCGAGCCATCTTGGGACCTCCCATCAGTAACTGGCTGGAAGGCTAGTCCACGAACGGCCCGTTGAACACGGGAACCTCCCCGTGCGGCTGCCCTGTCATGAACAGAACCGAGTGCCGGCGCCGTGGCGGCTACCTCGTGGCCGCTTTCGCGCGCTCGTGACGGCCGGCCCGGCGACGGGCGCTCTACCCGATTCGACGCTACCCACCCACCCCACTCCACCCACGCACCCACCAACAGACGCACACGAAGACTTGCCCTTCCCCGTAGCGGTCGACCAGGCCGCGCAGCCCTCGCTCGATCCCGCGGTACAGCTGCCCGATGCTGAGAAGGCCTGTGGCGCCGGCAGCACCAGTGGTCCAGTCAACGTCGGAGGCGGCGGCCCGGTCTCTCCAGTGGGCCGGCCATCGTCGAGATGTCCATGCATTCTGGCTGCTCGATGTGGAGGAATCGCTGCAGCGTCTGCTCGCTGAACGGCGCCAGGGTCAGCTGGATCTCGGGTGCGTAGTGGCGCCCGAGACGAGGCGCTCCCCCGAGGGCGGCGAGCAGGTTGTTGACCAGGGCCAGGTGGATCATCTCCTGCAGCGCAATTTGGTTGATCGCTCGCTTCCACCCCGCCACGGTTGGCACCTGGGCGGCGGTCAGCCCGTCACCGGGTTCGGCCTGGAGGGTGAACGCCGCGTACAGGTAGATACAGCAGGCGGCATGCTCGACCTCGGCCGCTTCGCCCAGCAGGTACAGCAGCTGCTCGCGGCCCTCAACGATCAGCCCGTGCGGTGAGCCGGTGGCCGCGCCCAGCTCCGGTGGGGTCGGCTCCATCGCCCTCCCCCATGGCTCTAAGTGGACCCGCAACCCATCCGACCTCGCGTGGGCAGCCTACGCCATGACCGACGACGATCCCGGCGTTGCGGGTGTCGGCGCAGTACAGTGCGAGCCTGCTAGGTCCCCGACGGGGAGGTGGCCTGGGAGGCCGGTGAGGGATGGACGATGCGAACGCCAGGCGCGTGCACGCCTGGATCGACAGCTACATCCAAGCATGGAACTCCAATGACCCAGCCGACATCCGCGCGCTCTTCAGCCAGGATGCGGCCTACTACACCGAGCCGTACAGTCCACCCTGGAGGGGTCGAGATGAGATCGTACGCCAGTGGCTGGACCGCAAGGACGAGCCCGGCCAGGCCGAGTTCCGCTGGCACCTGCTCGCGGTGACCCCCGAGGTCGCAGTCGTCCAGGGTGAGACCAGCTACCCCACCGAGCGCCACACCTACAGCAACCTGTGGGTCATCCGCCTGGACGCCGAGGGCCGTTGCACTGAGTTCGCAGAGTGGTGGATGCGCCACCCCGCGCCCGACGAGCCAGCAGGGCTCTCAGATCCGCCATAGGCCAGCACGAAGCCAATCGACATTCGGTCAGGAGTGTCGGCGAATGGGGGATGGCTGTTCGGCGAGCAGGGAATGCAGCGCAGCGCCTCCGACTCGGCGGCCGTCTCTTCGCAAGGAGCACAACCCCCGAACTGCTGGACGCAGTGCTGAATGATGACAGCTGTGTGGGCGCGTAAGCCGCTCGCGTGAGTTCCTGCGATTCCCTCCCTCCCTACCTACCCCGACGGCCTACGCTCGTTCTTAAGGGTTACCCGAGCCGGCGGCGACGCTCCCAAGCCGGCGTCGCGCCATCGCACCTACGGGGCGAACCCGTTGTCCATCCAGGTGCGAAAGCGCTGGACGTTGTCCGCCGGCCATGGTCCGTAGCAGGGCATGGTGCCGTCGGCGAGGCGCTGGTAGATGCGCTCGGCGTTGGCGCGTACGTCGTCATAGGACGACAGGTCGAAGAACCTGGACATCGAGCTCACATCGCGGTTGCTGAACAGCGGCCGGATGTCCTGCGCGAAGGCGACGTCCTCATCCATCTCCTCTCCTTCCTTCCGACAAGCGAGCTACGAACGACCGGCCTTGAGCATAGCGTCGGCGAACGCGCCCGGCGCTTCTTGTGGGAGTTCGTGGCCGATGCCGCCCTCGATCGTCCGGGCGGTGTCGATGTTGCGATCCTCACCGACCCGGAGGGTCGGTGCTGCCCGATCCAGCCGACCGCAGGCCATAGGGTGCTGGCGATGGTGAGACGCCTGGATGGCCGCGACCGCTCTGACCTGCGGGGATGCTTGGTGGGCCTGCCAGGACTTGAACCTGGGACCTCATC
>CAVZKV010000018.1:0-152601 GCA_963775835.1 uncultured Alphaproteobacteria bacterium
CGCTCCCAGGCCGCGTCAGAGTGCGCGAGCACCGCATTGCCTTCAGCGACCGCGGTGAAGAAGGCTTCGAGCATTGTTCGTTTGGCCATCAGCGACCGTTGCCTGAAGACGAAGCCAACGAGCGTGGGTGCCGGCTCGATGCCGAGCACCTTCAAGACCTCTGCCATATCGAGAAGCCTGACAAAGCCGCTGCCCTGCAGCCTCGCCGCAAACGTCCAAAAGTTGAGCACCGCATCGACCCGGCCATTCCGGATCTCCTCGGTCAATAGCGGCGCGGCGGCAAAGACCGGACGAGCGACGTCGGCGATGTCCCGGCCTATGGTTCGTCGGGAATAGGCCCTAAGCAGGAGCCAGCTCTTGTCGATTGGGCCGCCGGCAACCCCGAGGCGCCTTCCTGCAAGGTCGGCGAGGCTTCGCACCGGCGATCCGGCGGGGACCATCAGGGCCCCAAGCGCCGAGGAATAGGGAGCGAAGAGCAAATCTTCCCCTTCCGAGCGCTGCCTCAGCGCCCAGATCCAATCGCTGACGATGACGTCCACATCGCCGGCCAACAGTGCAATGGGACCGGCCTGGCTGGTCGCCACGTCGACCACGTCGATCTTGACCGCAAGCTTGGCGTCAATACGCTGATCCCGGATTGTATCGAGGAGCCAGCTCAAAGATCCGAAGCGGAGCGACGACACGCGCAAGAACGATGGGGCAACGTGGCCCGGCGTGGGCACCGCGAGAACGGCGAGCACCATCGCGCCTTCCTTAAGCGCTGATCGACGCGAGATCAGCTTGCATCCCGTCTGCGAGCGGGCAGCACCGAGGCGGATCGCTGCGGTCGTCATCCCTGGAGTCCTCGATCGTCACGAATCTGATGCAGTGGACGGCGCCCGCTCCCGGCATCGAGGTGCCATAGAGTGATCGTCGGAGACGAATCACAAATGAGGAGGCCGTCCACATGCAGGTTAGCACGATCGGTTTGGATCTTGCCAAGAACGTCTTCCAGGTTCATGGCATTGATGCGAACGAGAATGGGGCAATGTCAAGTTCTGACGCCTATTTATTCGTGTTCTGGCTTCAGACACTTCGTGAAGGTATTGATGCCCCCAGCGTCTTGGTCCTGAGCCATGCATTCTTTGAGGTTTCTTAGGAGAGACGCACCATGCCAAGACTTGCCCTCGTGGTTCTCGCGCTGGTAGCAACATCCTCGGTGGCGCTCGCTCAAGGTCGCCCAACACGCTTCTGGAATCTCACGCAGGACACCATCTCCGAACTCTATCTGGCGCCCGCGGGCACTACCCTCTTCGGTCCCAATCAATGCAAGAACGACAAGGACGGAACCGTCGATCACGACGAGCGGTTGCGCATTACGGGAGTTGAGCCTGGCATATACGATGCCAAGTTCACCGATGTCAAAGGCCGCACCTGCGTGGTACGGAACATCACGATCGAAACCGGCAAGATCTTCTCGATCGAGGAGAGCGAGCTGACTTCCTGCACCTCTCGTTAATCCAAAGTTCCCCGATCGATTATCGGCACATTAGCGGCACGCGCTGTGTATTGGAAATTTTTGGTGGCATTAGCATTCCCGCCGTGATCCAGGGATTTCCGCTAAAAGTTCGTGCCGCCAACCTCTCGGGGCGCGGCTCACCCTGTATGAGGTGAGCGCGCAATATCCGGTGTTGTGTTTCTTGGCGATCACCTCACGCGGAGGAGCTGGTTTGGGGTCATCACGATCGGCGGCGGAGCGATGTTGATCGCGCTGCCACGAGCTCTGCTTTGTGTCTCGCTGGCTTCACCTACCGACTACGAGGTCTACGACAAGCGACCCCACAACTCGAACCTCCTGATCCCAGCCATCGAGATGCACCAAACCATGCTGGGGCGTACGCCACGCCTGCTGGCTGCAGATGCCGCCTTCTACTCCGCCAGCAACGAAGCCGGCGCCAAGGCCAAGGGTGTCAAGCGAGTGTGCATTCCCAATCACGCGACCAAGAGTAGCACGCGCAGACGCGAGCAGAAGACGCGCTGGTTCCGTAACGGCCAGAAGGGGCGAACGGGATGCGAGGGGCGTATTAGCGTGATCAAGCGCCGGCATGGCCTTACCCGCTGCCGATACAAGGGCGCCAACGGAATGAAGCGCTGGGTCGGCCTTGGCGTGATCGCCGAACCTCATCAACATTGGCAATGCGCTAGCGCGGCGGGCCGAAACCTGACCGGCCTGCCACGGTCAATTGCTATCCTCGTCACTTTCCCGCCGGCTTCAGCCGGCACATTTTTTTGCCTTCAGCCCGAGCTGGGAACTGCCTTTTTGCGCCGGAAAGACGGGAGTTCAGTATGGAGAAACGACCGACTTGGCTTGGCAATGACAAGCAACACTTCAACGAGTGTCACAGTCGATGGACCGAGCGATTGATATGGACGATCACAACTACCAGGAGGAATGGACCTATCAACAATGTTTCTCACGTATATTTTTCGTACCTCTCATCGGCCGGTTTAAAGATGACTATGGTGCATGCACAAATGCGAAGGCACCCTTCGACGGTAGAGTAATGTTCGAGCACGACGGCTGCGATCAGCACATTGAGGATGCCAAATATTGGTCCGGTCTGCCCGGCGATACAGCCGTGACGCGCCGTGGCGATTAGAACTTTGGTTCAGTCTTCAATACGGACGCACTTGCCAAAGATGGAATTCGGTCCCACCCATCCGTTGAGGAAACCTCGATTGTTCCCAATCTGGTATCGATTACCCTGGATGGCCTTCACAATGTGCAGATAGTCGTTGCCGCGGAACTCGACACAGCACGATGTCGCCGACGGCGAGCCTCGCAGGGTCTATGGGCGCAACAGTACAAAGCTGGCCAGATTCAATTCTGCCCCTCATCGAGCCTCCGCGAGGACGGAACGATACTGTCTCTCCGGCCCGGAGCTTATCAATGTGGTGCGCCGCCCACCCCAACGTTCGTCCTCGCAATGTCGTCCAGAATTGGTATGCACGGCCGAAAAACGAACGCTTGTCGTGCCGCGCTACATTGAAGCGTTTTTTTTGCCAGCAAACTCGGTAGCATGGCCAATGCCTTTTTTAGATCGCTCAGGCTGAGTCCGCTATACCCTCAATGACCGGCCCTGGCCGTCTGACGCCGGCCACTCACTTTCCGTGCCAATTGCTGTCCATTGCAGCGCGGAGGGAGCAACGTCGAAGCAAGTTCACCACGCCCCACGGATGCCACACCCAGCCGGCGCTGAGCAGCCGTTTGCCATGCGCCCCGCCACACGTTTGGAGCTGATCGATCTTGAGGAGTTTCGTCCGGTGCTCTACGCGTTCCTCCGCTCATCAGGCGTCACCTGAAGGCACGATCAGTTGGCGCTCTCCTGAGGGTGATTGGGAGGAGCGCAACAGTACGTGACCTTCACTGCGGACGAAACGGGGACTGCCGAAATGGATGGCGTGGTGACCACCGGCGTCAGGGCCGGGGATGAGTACCTGATGTTCGGCAGCGGCCTAGATCACGAGGAGATGGCGGATTGGGGCGTCTACCTGGAGTACCGCGACCAAATCAATGGAGGCTACGACTGCATCAAGGCCTGCGTCCTCGGCCGAGACCGCCTTGACGTCGAGCTGTCGAAACCGATCGACCGGCGCAAGGAGATCGAGGGATTTCACGTCGAGCTTGCACTCTCGGACGAGCAACGGGAGAGTTTGGCAGCCGGGCTGAGGCAGGTCTTTCGGGACGCGCCCGTTCTCAAAGTCATGACGTAGGGCACTGGTGCTCGCGAACTTCTGCTGTGGATCGTATTTCTCTGGCGGAATCGGCGGCATCCTGTCTTGTGCCGAAACGGGCGAGACCATGAAGGTGAGCGCGGCCGCGGCGATGGTCAGGCGCTGCGCAGCACCAAGAGTGCAACTCGATCTGCTCAGGCCATACAGCTGATCGTTTGCGGGTATCTACTGATATCCCCGCCGCCCCGCACTTGCGAGCTTGATATTGAGATCGCGCGCCGCCGCTCGGCGTCAGTCAAAAGGACCGCTCGTTCAGCCTAAAGAGCACCTTGCCGATCGATCGTTTGATCTGCTCCGGCTGAGCGCGTCGTCCACCCCCAAACGAAGCAAGGAAACGAGATCATGGATAGTTCCGTCACCGCTGCTCGAGCGGCAGGTTTGTTGATTGCCATGTTGGCGCTCGGTGCTGCAATCGCTCCCTCGAGTGCTGAGGCCAGGTATGGCTATCGTTCAGGCTCTTACGGCTACGGCTATAGATATTACGGCTACCGGCGTGGTTTTGAGCAGAACCCGGATCGTTTGCGGTTCGGCAGCGGACGTTGGTGGCAAGCAATGGATAGGGCAAACCGCGGGGGCAATGTCGGCGGCAGCGGCAGCCGTTGATACTAAATCTCGCGAAAGTTCGATTCGCAAGCGGTGAAAAAAGTGGAAATTTGTGCGGGTCTGCTTTGTGCACATACGGATGTTCAGATGTCGACGAAACGATCTCTCGTCTAGGCTGGCAGCTCCGGCTGGGGCTGGTTAAGCGCCCCCGAAACCCTAGAGGTGAAGCGATGGAATCGACCTGCCGACTTTTTGGTGTGCTGCTCTCTGCGGTATACCTGTCGCTGCTCGTCATTCCGGTAAAGCGATGGGAAACAGAAGGTAACAGGCTGTGACGCGCATCCTCATTGCCGACGACCACGAGGTGGTTCGTCTAGGGCTACGTAGAATCCTCGAGTCTCATAAGTCTCGCCACAATTGGGAGGTGGTTGCCGAGGTCGCAGACGGCAAAGACGCCATCAGCAAGGCGCTCGAGACGAAGCCGGATATTGCTGTGCTCGACTACTCGCTGCCGCTGGTTAACGGCATCGAGGCGACGCGCCAGATTCGTGCCCGGCTGCCCAAGACCGAAGTTCTCATTTTCACAATGCACGACAGCGAAACGCTCATACACGATCTCCTGAAAGCAGGAGCGCGCGGTTATTTGCTCAAAACGGACGCCAGGCACCACCTGACAAGTGCGATCGAGGCGCTTGCGTCACACAAGCCTTTCTTCACCACCAAAATCTCCGAAAAACTGTTGGACTCGTTTGTGGCATGCCCGAGCCGGGAGGGATCGGCTCTCACCAACCGGGAGCGCGGCGTAGTGCAGCTGATCGCCGAGGGCCACACGAACAAGAAGGTGGCTACGGTTCTGAATATTGGTCTCAAGACCGTGGAGACCCACCGGTCTACGATCATGCGCAAGCTTGATCTGTCATCGTCCGCGGCTCTCGTGCGGTACGCGATTCGAAACAAGCTCGTGGAGGCTTAAGAGGGCTGCTCCATCTCTACCTCTGCCCCGGACAGCCGAACAGGGTTCTGCGACGCCTGGTGGCATCTGGCTTTGGGAGCGTTGATCCCCCAAAACGGGTCCGCCAACATCCGTTGCTCCGCTCCCATCGGAATGACCGTTCGGGTCAAAAAGGGCTGTGACGCGTTTGTCCGGTTTTGAAGTAGGCTCGACATTGCGTCACGCCACGATGGGCGCAAAGTGCCAGCTACTAACTCATGCACCGCAACAAGATGCGTTCACGGATTGCGGCCGCGCCGAAATCTGACGACCGCGACCGCCCCACTGCTGCTTGTACGCCCCAATCAGGCGCCGTAGATTTTGAGCAGCTCGCCGTGCGCCCACTTGACGGCTTCCTCCGCCGGCATGCCCTGCACGGCCTTGGCGTACATATCGATGATAATGTACTTGGTCACGACCTCGGCTGCCTTGCGGGTGGAGGGCCCTTGGTAGCCGGCGAAGCGCCCCGTGCGCGCCGCTTGCTTGTAGGGCAGCATGATAGGGTCATCGCCCCACAGTTTGTGCTTTTCCCAATCCGTGGTCGGGCCGACGGAGAAGCCCTTCTGGGACACGAACCACTTGTCGTAGACGTCCTTCGAGTGAACCCACCTGAGGAATTTCTTCGCCGCATCGTGGTTCTTCGAATAGCCCATCACCAGGTTCGAGAACGGCACGTGATAGCTGAATTGCCCACCGGGACCCTTAGGTAGCGCGGCGTGCAGGATGTCGTCTTTCAGCTGCGCGCCCTTTTCCGTCTTGTAGGAATCGGGTTTGCGCAGAGCCTCGATGTAGATCGAGGCCCCGTTCAGCGTGGCGCTGCACGTGCCGGATAGAAAAGCGCGGTTGTTATTGGAATCGTCCCAGGCGAGTCCGCCTTCATCGTGAGCGTCCTTCCAGAAGGCTACCATGAACTTTACTGACTCGACCGTTTCGCGGCTGTTTAGAACAACCGTCTTGCCGTCCGCCTCGACCTCCTTGCCGCCCCAGGACCACAGATACGGGTACGTGAAGGCGGGTGCGTCGCCAAACGTGTGACCCAGCGTCTGGCCAATCGGTCGGCTGTTTGCTTTTAGCTTCTTGCCAGCCTCGCGGTATTCCTCCCAGGTCTGGGGAAATTTTCCATCCGCGTAGCCAATATCCGCGAACCATGACTTGCGGTAAGCGATCTGCAGGCCGACGATGCACCACGGCACTGCGATCCATTTCTTCCCGTCATTGGCGACGGCTCGCGAGGTCTCATAAAAGCCCCCCTGCGCCTTGCCGATCTCCTCAGCGATATCGCTGACGTCGACGAGGCTCTCGCCATAAAGCTGCCCCCAGTTGTTGAGGACGCAGACGATGTCGGGACCAGACCCCGACTGGATGCTCGAGGTAATGCGCGCCTGGATGTCGTTGGCGTTAATGGTCTCGATGTTGAGCTTTGCACCGAGAGCCTTCTCGCCCTCCTTGGCGAGTTCGTTGCGCAGAAGCTGATCCGACGCGGGAACAAAGTCGGTCCATCTCAGCCAATGGATCGTTGAAGCCTGAGCGTATGCGGGGGCGCGACCCGTCGCGAGAATGCCCGCCATACCTCCTGTCGTTGCAGCGACTGCACCACCGCCGGACAGCTTCAAGAAACTCCGCCTGTCAACGCGAGCCATTGATATCCTCCCTTTCGCTCTGAGTTTGAGCTGAACCATATGATTGCTTGCGACTTCTCGCAGATAACCTCATTGCGCTGAAGGCCTCAACGCGCCAAGCTTCGCGATCGATCGACTGCGTAGAGCTCACCGCAAGCGGCACCCTCGTTCAACGAGGACTCAAACCATCTTGCCAACAACCTTCTTCATCTCGTCGAAGGAGAACGCGCGCAACGTCTCCGAGCGCACGTTGCCGCGCGAGGCGACACTGAGCGAGAGCGCCGTGGCGGTCTCGTCGTCGGGGGCCTCGCAAATGGCAACGACATCGTGCGATCCAAGCGTCCAATAGATGTCCTTGATGGTCGCGCCGACCTTGGTGGCCATTTGCTTGAAGGCGTCCGCGCGTTCAATTGTTTGCTTGACGTTTTTGATGCCCTGATCGCTAAAACTGGCGAGCACGACAAATGTGGCCATAGGAACCTCCATGAGGTTGGCCCCCGAGCCGATGAACTTACATTAGTCCCGATTTGTGCCGCGGTATAGGAAGTTTGCCGACCAGTACCAAGCCAATCGGATGCTTCCACGCGCCGTTAGAGAATTCCTCACAAATGAAGCGAGCTTAGCTGGCCTGCAGTGCGCCACAGGCGTCACTGCCCAGCGACTTGAGCCCAAGTGTGTCAATGACGTCGTTTGGGCGAGGTTCACTGTTGGTCCGCTTGATCCCAATACTCACCGTCAAAGCAGACGGACTGCCACTCCGGCTCCGTGCCACAAGCAGCTATTCAACCATGTCCGTGGGCACGACCTCACGCGAGATCGAACGCCAACCTCGCTAGAAATCTTCCGGGTATTGAGCCAGATGGCGCGACGCCAACATCATACGCGCCAATGCCGCGATAGAATGAAGCGGCATCCGGGTCGGATTCGACCAATAGTCGGGTCGCTCCCATGCTCTTAGCCTGCTCGATGGCCCAACTGAGGAGGAAGCTCCCAATTCCACTTCGCAGTTCGCGTGGCTCGATAAAGAGCTTGAGCAAATCAGCTTCGGCATCAGCGACTTTGATCTGAACTACACCAGCCACTCCGCTCTCGCTCTCAGCAACCGCGACAAGGGTTGTACGCAGTTCTTCGGGCCGCAGCGTAAGCTCACTTCGGCACGCCTCAAGGAAGGCCTGGTCGTAGCCCCATACAGCTTTCGAACGCAGACATAATTCGCTGAGGCCGGGCAACTCTTCGAGCCTGGCCTGACGGACCACAAGCGACAAAATCCGCCTCCATGCGCAGGACGCGAAAGCTTAGCATCGCGTTGAGGCCATGTCTCAAATGGGTCTTGCGTCACGAGCATCGCCGGTCCACACGGCGCTGCGCAACTGTACTGGAGATGAAGGAGGGCCCTTCGGGTACGGCGATCAGGTCACCGATCCCAAGCCAAGGCGAGCTGCTTCGGGGATGCCCCCGGTTGCGCAACTCTTTATCGAGCATGCGCGCGCCGTTGGGCAATTTGATGACCAATCTGCCCTAACATGAGTGCGCATTGCAGAGTCAACTTGCACGCCTCGAGAACACGTGTGCGGCAAGTCCGAGCAGCTGCTTGAATTTCGGCCGGTCCTTGCGAGCCCAATCCTGGAGCGATTATGATGCCCTTTATCCCCGGACACTGGTGCTCCGGGACGGTAGGAGGTCGCCATGCTGACCCGAAGAAATTTTACAGGTGTTGCAGGCTGCGCGATTTGTGGGCTCGCCGAGTTTATTGCCGCAGAGGCCTCGGCACAGACCGCGCCCCCCGCAACTACTCCTGGCGTCACGCGAAAGATTCTGTCGCAGACGGACGGTCCTACGCCCGGATACGTAACGTTGCTTGTAGAGGCGGAAATAGAAGCGGGAGTGGCAGTCGGGCGCCACACGCATCCAGGGGTCGAATCCGCCTACGTCCTTGAAGGCGGCTTTGAGCTCCCCATAGAGGGTCAACCGACCCGTACGTTGAAGCCGGGTGATGGGTTTCAGATACCGCCCGCAACGCCCCATGCTGGCGGCAAACCTGGCTCTGCGAAGTCAAGGATTTTGATCACCTATGTCGTGGAGAAGGCTAAGCCGCTCGCGTCTCCTGCGTAGTCCCATATCACTGATTTTGAGTTGGGTCAGACTTGCTCTTTGTGGAGCTCACTAGGCAAGCGAGTAGGGATCGTCGTTTGTGCGGCTTCGACCTGTCGTATAGCGGCCCCACTCGTCGCTGAGCCTCAGCCTTGCCAACGCCATGGCAGCCAAGTCTGCTCCGGGTCTTGTGTCACGAGCATCGCCGGTCCAAACGGCGCTGCGCAAACTGTACTGCCCTCCGGGTACGGCCATCAGGTAGCCGATCCCAAGCCACCGCGAGCGGCTGTGGCCAAAATCCATGGTCGTGAGCGTCGCGGAAAGCTGGGGCGATGATCCCTGCAGGCATGATCGAGAGAGGCGCGCGCAAGCGAACTGCTTCTGAAGCGTCGAAAGCGGATTAGGCGATGTCAAAACCGCGGGGTGACCCTTCCTGCGGGATAAGCTCGGAGGATGTCCTGATACCGACCGAGCGGCATCCGGCGTGTAGGCAGCGCGAAGCTCGATCAGGCTCCGGGATGGACGTGAGAACCTGCCGACGATGCCAAGAGAAAAGGCGCAAGCGGCTCGCACCGCGAGGCCGAAAGTAGCGATGCGTCGGAGAGGGGCCGACTGCCTCGTAATAGCAAGGAAGGCCCTGTAATGGGGCTGGAGTGAAGGGGTGCGTCATCGCCGTTGGGTCAGGTCAACCGGCAACGGGACGAGCCTGACATGCAACGGAAGGCGGCAGCCTTCGTGCGGTGGCACGAGCCGGATACGTCGAGAGGCTTATGTCCGGATCTGTGAGAGACTCGGGGTGAAACTCCCCGGGTCTACTCGGCAAAAAGGGCTGTGACGTGATTGTCCGGTTTTGAAGTAGGTCCGACATTGTGTCACGCCACGATGGGCGAAAAGTGCCACTTTGAGAGCACTTGCAGCAACGTGCGTGGACGGAAGGCGAAACCACCATGGCAACTGTGAAGATCGGCGGCCGTACCACCGGCACCCTGCGCGTTGATGAGCGGGACGATCGCCACCTACTTTGAATACGTGGTGGCACAATCTAGTGCTTGTCCAACGATCATCTCTTAATGGCGTCATGGGCGGTAAGTCTCTGAGAGAGCAAAACAGTCTGGACGACCCCGATAACCGCCGTATCCTGATTACCTCACCTGCATGACGCACATCACTCCATGCCGACGGAGGCCACAGCGTTGTCGTCGGATCAAGGCCCACAAGGGACGTGCCGGTGCCGAGCCTGGGTCGGCCAGGGGAACTTTCACAGATCAGCAACGTTGGTAAATGAGCTGTCCGTCAGCGCGGGCAGCTCGCTCACTTGTCAGTTCTGGGGGACCCATGCCGATTGATCGTGGGCGTACCGACCAATTTTTCGCGTTCCTGTGGTTCGCACTGAGTTTTCTCTTCCTGCTCGCCATCGTGGCCCTGGCGTTCAACGTCTCTCCAAACGGGACCAACGACGCCCCTCCCCCTTCCATCGCAAAACACTAGCGAAATAGCCGCTCGCGGGCGAAGTCACACGGAGTGTTAGCTATGCAGCAGGTCCTCAACGAAGTCAGCCAGATCGCTCAGCGGCTCGCCGGAGTTATCTGGCAAGTACTGCAATTCATCTGGAATTGGTCATTCGGCCAAGTTGTGAAGATGTTCCAGATGCCGTTCAACAATCTGCCGTTGTGGAAGCAAGTGCTCTTCGTAGTCGTCGTCGCGGCGCTTGCTTACTTTCTCTATAAGCTCGCGAAAGACCTGTTGAAAGCAGTCCAGTCGGTGCTCGGTGCGATCGTCGGTCTCATCTCCGCGCTCATCGCAATGCTGCCGCAGATCGTGTATGCCGGGCTTATCGCCTTCGGTGGCGCATGGGTCATCACAAATTTGAGCCCTACGTGGATTCCGATTGCACTGCGATGATCCAATTCCGTGATGTGGCGACGGCCGTCGAGAATTATTGCGACGATCATCGCCCATTGGAAAGCTTTCGAAGTCTCCTCCCGATTGGGGATCGACCGCACTCTTCGTTCCGTCCATCTTCGCGCTGTCGTGGCTCGTTCACCGCACGCGGTGTCACGATGGGGTAGGGCTGTCCGGCCGGCAGGAACGGTGACCGCGGTCAGGACTCGACCCTTTTGGCCGCGCTGGATACTGCCCAGCGCGGCCCTTCAAATGGCCAACCCCACCTCGAGTTGGGCAAAATCCACCCTGCTTAACTCAGCCTCTTTGCTTTCCCAAAGTTGCGGCCGCCAATTCTGTGGCTGTCAATTGCAAAGGTGACGAGCCGCACGAGCATCGCGATCAAGATGCCGCACGGAAGCCTTGCGGCGGCTCCTCCACGGGTGAATTGATCAGAACTCAGTGACCTGGCGCACCGGTTAAGAACGGCACTTCCATCAAGATTTGCCAGGCATCCTCAGAAGCGGGACACCAACTTGCGGATTTTCTCGCTACCAAAATGAAAGCATCAGGGCTGTGAATCTCCGGGTTCAAAACGCCGTGAAGGGCCACAGACTGTCTTGGTCATACCATCGAGCACTGGCTATCTTGGCTGTGGACGCGAGGGAGCGGCGACCGGTCGTTCCCTCCAAGACGTGCTCATAGGTGGGAGGATCAAATGTTCGAAATCTCGCGACGCGACCTGGTGCTCGGGGCGGCCGGTGCCTATGCGGCGTTCGGGCTCACCAAACCCATTGCCTTTATCGGCGCGGCCGAAGCCCAAAGCCAAGCTCAAAACTTCAGGAAATATAAGGTGGGGGATATCGAGGTCATCTCACTAGATGACGGCGTGTGGGAGAAGCCTCACGATGAGAACTTCATCAAAGGTGTCAATGTTGAGCAGACCAAGACTGCGCTGAAGGCTGGAGGACTGACCGACACACACGTGCCGATCCCCTTCACGGTCATTGCTGTCAACACGGGCGGTCGCCTGGTGCTGATCAACTCGGGCACTGGCGGTGGCCAAGCCGGTGGCCCAAAGGCCGGCATCTTGGCGCAGAGCATGGCTGCGGCCGGTATTGATCCCAAGGCGGTCAAGACCATCGTCATCTCGCACTTCCACGGCGACCACATCTCCGGCCTGATGGCCAAGGAAACCAACGCGCAAA
Organism: uncultured Alphaproteobacteria bacterium; assembly: GCA_963775835.1. GTDB lineage: Bacteria > Pseudomonadota > Alphaproteobacteria > Rhizobiales > Hyphomicrobiaceae > AWTP1-13. The sequence goes on from CAVZKV010000018.1 coordinate 12,108, forward strand.
TGTTTCCCGACGCGGAGATCATCGTTCCGGCGGCGGAGTTGAAGTGGTGGACGCAGTCGGTCGATGCGATCCCGAAAGCTCGCCAGGGCCTCGCCCAGCGCATACAGGCCACGTTCCCGACCTGGAAGAACGTCAAGCCCATCGACGGGGAAGCCGACGTTGCGCCGGGCATCCGCGCAATTCCCGCGCATGGCCATACCCAGGGCCACACCGCCCATCTCATCAGCTCCGGCGGCAGCCAGTTGCTCGTCACGGCCGACGCCACCAACATCCAGGCGTTGTTCGTCAAGAATCCAGAGTGGCAGGCGGCATTCGATCACGTACCGGACCAGGCGGTAGAGACGCGCAAGAAGCTGTTCGATCGCGCCATTGCCGACAAAGCCATGGTCGCTGGGTATCACTGGGGCCTGCCGAACGTGGGCACAATTGCCAAGGATGGCAACGGCTACGCCTTTACACCTGCAGCGTAATCGTGAAGCGTGCGTCGCTCGTGGTGACGCGGCCAATTCGGAAGGGCGCCCCCCGTTGGCGCCCCTCCTTTTGCCATGAAGAGGCACATCACGTTCATCACGCCCGATGGATCGGGCCGCTTGCAACGTGTCTGCGGTCCGATCGTCTCCAGTGCAACGGTGGCCGCTATCGGCACCGGTGACTCCAAGGGGCGAGACTTCGGCGCCTGGCTCGGCTTGGTGCCCAAGCAGATCTCAACCGGCAATCGCACGATCCTGGGCAAGATATCCAAGCGCGGCAACAAGTCCCTGCGGACGCTATTCGTGCAGGCCGCCCGTGTCGTGCTGCTGAGGCCCGCCAGCTGGGAGCGCCACGGCCTCAAGCCCTGGATCGAGGCGGCCGCCAAGCGGCTCCACCACAACGTGTTGGCGATCGCGCTCGCCAACAAGCTCGCGCGCATCGCCTGGAGTGTGCTGCATCACGGTCGCAACTTCGAGGTCCGGAAAAATGCCTGAGCCAACGTCCCAACCCGCGTAGGGAGCCCAACCGTGCGAGCGTGCCATCGTGCTCGATGCTCTCAAGGCCGAACCCTTCGGGTGACCCTGAAGCGGGCCTGCCTTGACAGCCTCTGCGCGCGCTGGCCTCGGCATTCTGCGGTCGGGACGGGAGAAAGTCTGCGGCACGGTCGAACAAGAGAAATGGACGGATGAAGGGGGTGATCATCCAAGGTTGAGACCCCATTCCCCGCCGAGGTCTGCGAGAGAGAGAAAGGAAGCGATGGAGCAACCGTCTTCCCGGCGCGATCGAGAACTGGTGACCCCAATAGCCCCACTTGAGGCTTGTCTGCTAATAAGATCGAACGCGCGCTTACATCCATGATGGCCGGGAGCAACTCTGCTCCACCCAAAGGCCGGATACATTGGTGCGAGACCCGAACTCTCCAGCCTCACCGATCCCACTTGCAACGCACAGCCGATCCATACATGGGGGTCAGTGACCGACGAAAAACCACGCTAGCAATAAGCCTCGTCGAGCTTCCGTTTGACCCCCAGCTCCGGACCAGCGTCCAGAGCACCGACCCACTCAACTTTGTGCCAGATTCGAGAAGAGTATGGCAGGAATGTGAATGATGTCCGTGGTCGAAACGCCAATTCACTGCTGTGATGAAATCGCTAGTAGATGTCGAGGTCACGAGCCACTACGACCTTGCCGCCATAGCGCGATTGCATTTCATTGAGAAGCTCCTCAACCGACGAGTTGGCCGGAAAATTTGGCCGCACGCCAGGTCGCACGACAATTGAGGCGTGATACAGGACCAAAAGACCAGGCTTCGCCTTGGAAGCAAGCTCCGCAAGCTGCTCGGTCGAGGTGTGGTATTTCGCCGCGAAGGCCTGGAAGGTGGGCGGGCGAGCTGCGACCGCCGTCAACGTGTTGACCTCGTGAATTAGAATGTCGCAGCCATTGCACGCATCAATGGTCGCTTGTGTTGGCGCTGTGTCCCCCGTGATGACGATACTGCGATCGGGAGTGTCGAACCGGTAGCCGTAGCTCTCCAGGGCATGTTTGGTCGGAAAGGCCGTCACGGTCACGTTTTCATCTTTGTAAACCACGCCCATCGCTATTTCGTGCGCATTGGCCCAAGAGCCCTGCGGAAATCCATGCTGATTGCCATCGGGTCGGGTTCGCGCTTTGATATCCTCGTCGTACGCTGCAAGGATATGCTGCGTCATCGCCTTGATACCCTTCGGACCATACACTTCGAGTGGCACTCTGCGCCCGATGACCCACGGCGTGAGGATAAGATCCGGATAGCCGACGGTATGATCCGAGTGCAGATGGGTCGCAAAGGCCACCCTCAAGTTGATTGGTTCAAGTGCCTTGACGCCCTTCTCGATGACCGCGGCTTTGGCACGGCGTACGATGCCTGGACCAAAGTCGATGAGATAAGGCGTGGCGTTGACCACAATCGCCGTGGCCGGCCCTGAACGATCCGGGTCCGGACCAGGGGTCCCGGTCCCAAGCATCACCACCTGCGTTGTGGGCGCTGGAGCGTTGATCGGCTGCGCGGACGCAGAGTGGCCCAGCAAGCCCATCAGCAGAACCATAGAGAGCAGGCAACTACCACCGCTCTTGATCATCGCAATTCCTCTTGCTCACCATGTGCCAATGTTGTCGGCTCCCCCGTATGTTCAACCAGAGCCCATTGAGAGCCGCGAGGGCAACATTCGACGGATAATATCCGCAAGGTGACGCCCGATCCAGGCTGCTGCCCCGCTCTGCTAAGATACGCGTGCTGCGGGGAGAACTGTGCGCGACTTTAACCTGTGTTTGCGATGTATGCGGGGCCACCGCACGCTCAACCCAATACGGTGAACCCGGCCCGCGCCTCGCTGGTCTCCGGCCATTTACTTGACGCCCACGGCCACGATCATCTCGCAGGGGCCTTCGAAGCCGGACGGTCCCTCGAAGTGACTGAGCTTCTGCTCGATCTCTGCCCAAGCAGCGCTGCGGCCAGCCTCATCGAGGCCGGCGAGCATTTGATGCAGTGCGCCGAATGATTCCTTCTCGAACCGTACGCACTCAGCCGCAGAGGTCAGCTTGACCGGCGCAGCGACGCGACGCGTCTCGATGTCCCGAAACTCGGCCTTGGCAAGCTGATCTTCGAGCACGCCTGGTGCGCCGAGGCTGAAGGGCCCTGGCTGGCCCGCCAGCGGCGCCGGCAGGTCGGCGCGACGGCGAATGATCGACACGGGAATCGAGAAGAATTTGTTGCTCTCGGCCGTGCTGTAGACGATGGCTGCCACTCGGCCGCCTGGCTTGAGAGCCCTCCTCATGCCGGCAAGAGCTCTTTGCTGATCGGGGAAATAGATCAGACCGACGCGTGAGATGACGGCGTCGAAGCTCGCCTCGGGCACGTCTAGATTCTCGCCGTCGAGTACTTTGGTTTCCACATTGGCATGCCCCGCTGCGCGAGCGCTGCGTGCGGCAAACTCGAGAATCTTGGACGAGATGTCGGTTGCCAACACATACCCGTTCGGGCCGACCCGGGCCGCTGTTTGCAAGGTCTGATCGCCGGCACCCGCCGCGACATCGAGCACCCGGCTGCCTGGTCCAATCTTGGCCATGTCAAGCATGACCTCAGTGGCCGGCCCAAGCCATGCGCGCAAGAGCGGACCCCAGTCGTTCCAGGCCTTGGCAGCAGCTTGCCACTGTTCACGAGTGGTTTCCTTGTACTTTGCGGGATCGAACGTCGTCATGGTTGCGTCTCCTAGCTGCGGCTTCGTCCCGACGGTGAGTTCGGTGAGCAGAAGCGAGGTCCTGCCGATCAGGGGCGGATGAGGTTGGGAGTGCCCTTCTGGCCGGAGAAGACGATTAGGAACCGCGCGGGCTTATCACCCAGATTTCGGCCGTTGTGCCAGGTGTGGGTCACCTCGGCGAAACCCTGACCAGCCTGGAAAGCATGTGTCCCATGGCCCTCCATCTCGATGGTGAGCGTGCCCTCGAGCATGTAGACGAAGAGCGGCACGGGATGCATGTGGCGTCCAACTTGACCACCAGGCGCCACCTCTGCGAGCACAGCAACCAGCTGGTTCTCGCCTTGGGGGAAGCGGATCGGCTGACCGGTGAAGGTCGTCGTCGTCTCAAGAATGGGCGTCAGCTTCAGCCCGATCGGTCCATGCTGTTGCGGCTGCGCGTTCAAGGCAGTGGCACCAAACAGCGCCAGCGGCGCGACAAGGAGCAAGCGTGTTGATTTCATGACGGAACTCCGGACGACTGAAGAAGAACTTGGACATTCGCAGGCATCACCGGGGGCGTCTCTCACTTATGCCTGCTGGTCCCATGGAGGGCTTTGAGGTACTCTTGTCTTGTCCCAACTTTTCTCTTGGTTTTTCCTTTGGAGGCGGCACGCCGGCTCAGGCGGGGACCAACAGAATGACCTACCTTTTCGAGGACTACTCGCTCGACACTGAGCGGCGAGAGTTGCGCCGCGGGACCGATCTCATCAGCGTCGAGCCGCAGGTTTTCGATCTCCTGCTATTCCTTATCCGCAATCGCACCCGCGTGGTCAGCAGGGACGACCTGATCGCCGAGGTGTGGAACGGCCGCATCGTTTCGGAATCGGCGCTTTACAGCAGGATTACTGCAGCTCGACAGGCGATCGGCGACAGCGGCGAAGCGCAACGGCTGATCCGCACCGTCGCCCGTAAAGGGCTTCGTTTCGTGGCCGACGTTCGGGAAGCGCATTCCTCGGAACTCAACCCGCTCGTCGGTCGCCAGCCTCCTCCCTATCCAATCGGCCCCGTGAAGAGCGCCGACTCCGACGCAGGATCGGCCTGCAATCAGCCGTGACGGGGGGCAGCCGGCCGTCGTCGTTATGCCTTTCGACAACCTCAGTGGGCCAAGCGATGATTACTTGGTGGATGGGTTGGTGGAGGAGATAACCTCCGCCTTGTCGCGCGTGAGGGACTTTTGCGTGATTGCTCGCCAGTCGGCGTTCGCCTACAAGGGCCGGCTTGTCGATGCCCGCGAAGTCAACAAGGATCTAGGTGCCAGCTATGTCGTCGAGGGCACCGTGCGGCGAGATGGCGATCGCCTTCGCATTTCCGTCAAGCTGGTAGACGCTGAGACGTGTAATCAGCTGTGGTCTGAGCGCTACGATGGCGTCGTCTCCAACATATTCGAGTTTCAGGATCATATCGCCGCGCAAGTCGCCGGCACAATGCAGCCAGCTGTTCGCCATCGGGAGTTGGACCTAGGTAGACGGAAGCCGCCGAACAACCTCGCCGCCTACGATTGCGTGCTCCGTGGGATCTCAATCCACGAGTCCGGCCATGCGACCGCGGAGGAAGCCAAGGAAGCCGTGGCCTGGTTTGACCGCGCCTTGGAGTTGGACCCGAACTATCCCCGCGCCCTTGCTTGGCGTGCTTGCGCCGCTGCCCACCTCTGGCCTCTACAGCCCACGCAGGAGCATCTCGATCGGAACATGCACTTGGTTTCGAGCGCCCTATCGATCGACCCAACCGATAGCGAGGCTCACCGCATCAAGGGAGCCCTTCACACATTCCAACGGCAATTCGATCCCGCTGCCTATCACCTGAAACGCGCGCGCGAACTCAACCCGAACGACGCCCACCTGCTTGTCAAGGGCGGCCTCTACCTGAGTTACCTTGGCGAGCACGAGGAAGGGCTGAACGATATCGACCTGGCCGTGCAGCGAAATCCCCTGCATCCCGACTGGTATTGGCGGGAACGCGGGATCGTGCTGTTCGGGCTCGGCGCATATCGCGAAGCGCTGAATGCCTTGCAACGCTGCCAAGAGGATCGCGACCTAGATCACATCTACCCGGCCGCATGCCTGGTAGCGCTCGGTGACGAACTGCCCGCGCGCGAGCGCGTCGAGCATCTTCGCCGTACGCGACCGGAGATCGATTTGCACTGGGTTAGGAGGGCGCTCCTCTATCGCTGCTACAAGAACGCCGCCGACCTTTCGCGTTTGACGGCCTTTCTTGAAACCGCGGGGCTGAGCTAACGAAAAGCGCCTTGGTCGGCCACTGCTGAGCCACGCCTTCTTGGAAATGTCAGCTCCGGTCAGGATTCCCCGGTCGGGCAGGCACTTGTGCCCGAAGCCTACGCGAGATGAGCGAGGGTTCGCCGCGCATACATGAGCGTCCGCTGAAGACCGCCGACTTCTCTTAATGTGGGTCAGGGACCGACGAAAAACCACGCTCGCCAGAAGCCTCGTCGAGCTTCCGTTTGGCCCCCAGCTCCGGACTAGCGCCCAGAGCACCGACCCCACTCAACCTTGGGTCACAATGAGGCATGCCGGTAGCAAGCTTTGCGAGTTTGAATTACACCAACGATCTGTCCCAGCGGGCTTGCGGCCGGAACTCATCTTGAGTGCCACGAGCAGACGAACGTTCTTGTACTGCTCCAATCGGATCGACGAGGGGACGATCGGGTTTATATGTGAGCAGTGGAGGACGCATGCTAGTCATATTCGGTGGCCTCCCGGGCGTGGGAAAAAGCACCTTAGCCCGGCAGCTGGCTGGGGAGTTAGGTGCAGTCTATCTGCGCATTGATACAATCGAACGCGCCATTGCTGCCGGCAATCAGGCCGTATCGATCGACGAGAAAGGTTATCAAGTTGCCTACGCCCTGGCTGAAGACAATCTTCGACTGGGCCATACCGTTATTGGAGACTTGGTCAACCCGCTGCAAATAACACGCACCGCCTGGCGGAGCGCCGCGGAGCGGGCTGCAGTAAGCGCCATGGAAATTGAGGTCGTCTGTTCGGACCGACTTGAACATCGTCGCCGCATCGAAACACGCGACGCCGATATGCCTGTCACCTGGGATGAGGTTGTGGCGCGCAACTACGAGCCCTGGATCGGCGATCGCATTTCGATCGACACGGCCGGGCAGGAAATTGCGCAAAGCTTTGCGACCCTGCTGCGGCTGGTGTCTGAGCGAATGCGTACCTGAGGACGCCTCAGGGTCAATCCCTCGTGTGGACCATAAGGCGCAGGTCGATTTGCCTTAGATCAAGCCTATGGCAGGGGAGCGCCAAGAGCAGGTGAGAATCCTTGATGCCTGCCCTCGCCAGATGAGTGGCGAGCGACATGTCGCTGCGAGTGTTGGATCTCGCATTTCGCGGGCACCGGAACTCGGTGCGCGAACTTTCGTTTTGAACGAGATGCAGGCCTCGCACTTCGACCTCACGTCATGATGCACTCGGCGCTGCTTGCTGCCGTCCTTTCTGCAAAGGACCTGCCGCGCCTCACGAAATTCTACTCGGCCGTAACAGGTCTCCAGGTCTCCAAGTGCACACTTGCGAAAGGATTTGCCGTCCTAGGCAAAAGCCACCTCCGAATCCCCAAGCATATTGCAGAATTGATAAACATTGAGACGCCGCTAGTGCGCCGAGAAGACCGCCGATCAGCTCGTCTTCACGGTCGCTGATATCATCACTGTGCGAAAGGGTGCGGTTGAGCGGAACTGCCACGTTGGTCCCGATCGGCCATGAATTGAATTCCTAGGTCACAAAGCCTGCAACGGCCATCACCCAGAAGGTAACGTGTTTAAGCTCAGGTACGCGGGTTGACTTCCGCTGCAGTCTGCTCCGGAACTGCAAATGCTGCCAAATCGTTCCGGGGGCAATCGTGCTGAGAACGCAGGTACTCGAAGGACGCCCCGATGCCCAACCCGTTGTCCGAAACGGTCATCGACCTCTATCATCGTCACGCGGCATATTGGGACGCGGCCCGGCGTGGCAGCGACTGGAACGACCGCGTCTGGCACCAAGCGTTCGTCAAGGAGCTGGCCGGCGGCAGCAGCGTTCTCGACCTCGGCTGTGGCGGGGGCGAGCCTGTCGCGCGTTTCCTGGTCGACCACGGACTGCGCGTGACCGGAGTAGACTCCTCGCCGGCAATGATCACGTTGGCGCGTGACCGGCTGCCGGAGCAGGAATGGATCGTCGCCGACATGCGGCGGCTGGCACTCGACCGGCGCTTTGCCGGTATCCTCGCCTGGGATAGCTACTTCCACCTGTCGCACGAGGCTCAGCGAGCGATGTTCGCCGTTTTCGACGCGCACGCCGGAGACAACGCCGTTTTGATGTTCAACAGCGGGCCCGAGCATGGCGAAGCCGCGAGTACGTTCACGTTCAAAGGGGAGCGACTTTATCATGCAAGCCTCGCACCGGCCGAGTACCGAGCTCTGCTCGACCAGATCGGCTTCGAGGTCTTTGCCATGTCGCGAACGACGCAGGGAGCGGCGGCAGGACGGTTTGGCTGTGCCGGCGCAAGCGGCGCCGCTGACCTCACTGTTTTCGGGGCGCACTCACGGTAGCCGAAGCAATCGATGATCGTACTGCCGGGTAGGCTGTGGAAGGCGTCGGTATCCATATGACGGCTCCAGGAGGTAGCTGCAGAGGGCTTCGTTGTATCGATAGAGCGCAGCGCGGTTCGCCCGGGTGTTCGGACCAGTCACGTTCTCCGCGATGTTTGACCGGCGTGGAGCACCAGCGTGGCGTGGCGTTCGACGCAGAGCCCCCTCGATTGCGGCCACCGTTTTCGCAGTGAGAAGACACGCGGGAGCGGCGCCGCTAGCACCTCTTTGCGGTTCCTAACGGGCTCGCCATGGCGGGCGACCAAGGTGCTGCGCCAGGAATTCGAAGAAGACTTTCACCTTGGGCAATCGTGGCCATATTCAGGAATTCATTTCATGAGTGTTTTCATCGCCAATTATCCGCTCGCCGTAAAGGGGTTAGATGGCTGGGCCGCGGGTACAAATCGCACCCAAGTCGCCGCATCGACCGATGAGCACGCACATGAAATGGCGCCCCGAACAGATAGTCGTGCCGCTGCTGGTCATACTTTCTGCGAGCAACGCCCTCGCACAGCCAGCCGCCGACATCGAGGCTGTCAAAGCAGCCCGCAAGGCCTTCTATGATGCGGTCGTGGTGATCGACGACGGGACAGCCATGGAAAAAGTGCGGGCGCACACGTGACTTACGTGGGTCCGCGCAACACATCGGTCATCGTTGGTTGGGACGCTGCGGCGCGGTGATCAGGCGATCAGCATCGAGGGCCGACCAGGCCCGGCACATTGAAACACTATATCATCGCCCCGCAAATTCGACCCAGGAACCCCCGGGCAGCATACGGCTCTCGCGTGCATCCGAAAAGGCATCTAGGCTCGCGACCGCACTTTCGCGAATTCGGCGGCACCGGCAGTTCGCGGCCTGCGAACTCCTCGCCAAGCGCGCGGCACCAGAGCCATCGCAGCCCGTTGGCAGGACCAAGGCGTCACTGCGTCATTCGACGCCGCCCTTCCTGCCGATGAGGTCCGCAAAATCCTTGCGGCCGAAAAACTCGGACCAACCCAGCGCCGTGGCCTGGTACTTGTCGTCGCGAATATTGGGATCGGCTCCGGCATCCAGCAGCACATGCGCGATTTCGAGCGCGCCGGTTTCTACCGTCATGTGGAGCGCCGTGTGATTGCAGTCCCACATGGACCGCTTGGCATTGAGCGCGACACCATGCGCAAGCAGCCAGCGAATCGCGGTCAGATTTCTTTTGTTGACCGCAAGGTGCAGGGCAATGGTGTCGGCACCATCAAAGCCGATGCGCGATGGATCAGCTCGCCAAAGTGCTTCGGCCTGGTCATAGTGGCCAGCGGCGATGGCCGTCAGGAAGTCGAGCTTCGCACCGACCGCCAAAAGGGCTGAGGTGATCGTCTCGTCGGCTTGCTCCTGGGATGCAGTCGTCAAGGCGGTAACACCGGTTGCATCGGTTGCATTCGGGTCGGCGCCGAGCTCCAGGAGAAGCTGAACCATCTGCAGCCGGTTTTTCGCCGCGGCATGATGCAGAGGCGTCCGCCGATGTTGGTTGCGGCTCATGCGTGCCGCCAGCAGCAACGGGTCCAGAGCTATCATGGCACGCAACTCATGGGGTCGATCGAGGGCGATCGCCGTCCACAGATTGAGCGTCGCCCCGTGGTCAAGCAGATAGGTCGCGACATCCTCCCGCACCTGCTTGAAGCAGGTGGCCCAACCTAGAACGCCGACCGCGTAATCATCACCTTTGCCGTCCAGGTCCGCGCCAGCTTCGACCAACAGCCTCAGCGTCTCGAGATCGCCGTGCGCTGCTGCGAAGTGGAGTGGCGCGGCATTGTCCGGGAATTCCCGGCAGTTGAGGTCGGCGCCGCGCTCGATCAGAAGATCCATGGCGGCATGCTGATTGCGCAGAGTGGCCAGGTGCAGCGCCGTGGCTTTCGCATAGCCGCGACCGCCAAGTGCATCGATTAGCTCGGGGTGAGCATCGAGGCAGGCGCCTAACGCCGACACATCGCCGGCCTGCGCCGCGCTGATGATGTCTTGGATCGCCCTTACCTCTTGCTCCGGGCGGGCGCTGCGCCCCTTGCACATCGCGGGCGAGCAGCTCAATGGCCTCATGCCGCAGATCCTTGGCAATCTGGTGAACGGTACGGCCGTCGGCGTCAGGAGTCGCGGGATTAAAACCCAAGGCAAAAGCGCAGCGGATGACTTCGACGTCGCCGGCGCGGGCTGCTGCGAAAATGCGATCGCGCTCGTGGGGAGCCGCATGAATCGCATCCAGATGTGCTTTCAGGGTACGCCAACTCTTGAAACCGTAGTCGTTGGCGACAACGCGCTGCGCCTCATGCAACTTGGCATCAGGCTTGGTCGCGCGCAGCTCGGCAAGCCGCTTCTTGGCAGCCTTTTTTAGCCAGTCAAAATTGGGATTCGCGGGGAGCGCCAGCGGCATCGGACACCTTCTTTCTTTGCGCCCGGCGACCGCGGCTCTCGGGCAAGAAAGAAGGAGATGTCAGCTCAATGCTGAAAGGTGGGTTGAACCCTTTACGCGGTCCGTGGGTCGCCTAGTCGACCTGCAGGGAACGCTAGTCTCGGCACAAGCATAAAGTCAAGCCCCGCCCAAAAGGAAGTCAGAAAATGCGCCGCCGGCACGCCGCCACACGGGACGCAGCATTCTGGCTGGATGCGCTTATTGGACGCGCGAATTCGAGATTCTTAAGAGACCATCTTTCCTGGTCTAACCACACATCGGTTCAACGAGCAGGCGGCCGATCGATGACTTAATTGATTGACGAGCGATCCTGTGCGAGCAAATTTAGGCTCGCCAAACGCTCGTTGCGCGGCAACAGCCTGCATACATCCACGTTGCGGCTCCTTGCCATAGCGCAAGGGGCTAACCGGCGAAATTGCGGGAGCACGCAAAACCGTAGCGCGGCTGTTGCAGTTTGCGCCTACGCTCATGGTGAACGGCTATGGAAGCCGGGCGCTTGCTGGCGGTTTGGTAACTGGAACGCTATGGGCGACGGCGCTGCGCATGGGGGAACTGCTGTGCCAACCAGCTCTCCTGCCAAGGTGACCGATTTCCCACATTTGATATTGTCCACAGCTCGTCCACAGAGGGATCGCCTCCATCCGGTTGACGGACGAGGCGCGTCAAAACAAATCATCACCTAGCGGCGATGGTGCCTTGCGTAGGAGACCACGACGATCTTGCGGACGCCAGGTGCCGGCTTGAGGGAAGAACGGGCGGGGAACAGCGATGAAGAGCAATGCATTCAATTTTCGCGAACATTTTGATCGGCAACTGTCCAATCTTGCGGAGCTCAAAAAACGCAATCCGCATCAGGCAACAACCAACGTTGTCGATATCAACGACAGGCTCCCACTGCACTTAGACATGGTGGTATCGGACTTCTTGGCCCAAGCCGTCGACGCCTCCCGGAAGGCCGGCGCGTCAGATCACCGGATTTTCAAGCGTATGGCGGAGGTCGCTGCAAGTGTCCTCGACGACCCGATGCGGCCTCAGCCCTCACCTGACGGCCCCGAAGAAGCTCTACGCTTTTTCAAGATGCTTGCCCCTGCCTTCTTCGATCTTGGGCTGACGCCGGCACACATGGCCGCAGTCCTTCGCTATTTTGCCGCCGCCATGGCGGGCGAAATCGAAGCCAAGGGCTTGATTGAAGAAGCGAAGGCTCTCGTTGTGGCCAACCGAGCCGCCGAGCGGGCTTGACGAGGACGACTGGGGCAACGGCCGCCACTATCGCCACGAGCGCTTGCCGAACTCCTGGCCAATGCGCTCGTCGATGCTGGCCTACCCGCCGCTAACGAAGCAAATGGCCCCGCCGCGCACAGTATAGCGCCGCCGTTGCTTTTGCTTGGCCGCTGTCGCAGGCCTATCGCTGAACGTCTCCGGCTTGTCGACGCTGCGGCATTGTCGCCATCATCGAGCATCGCGCCGCGTGGCCGGCACCTAGAGTTTCAACCTTGGGAACTAAGGTGAAGACCGGAGTGCGTGCACAAGAACGTGCATGGTAGCCAAAAGCGCAAGGAGGGGCAGATGAAAGCCTTCATCCCTACGCTTTTAACCGTATCAACGCTGATCTTGGTTCTCGCAGCGAGTGCCCAAAGCACAGATAGTGCGCAATTTGGTTCAAGCGCTTGGTGGCAGGAGATGGATCGCGACGGACGCGGCGGTAGGCCCTGAGTGTCGGGAAAAGACATTTACCCCACGAGCCTGAACCATGGCCAGATGCTGGCCCAGCTCGGTACAATGACCCTCGATGTCTTTACCCAAGATCCCGGAGCAGATGCCAGCGCCCGCGGATTAGGCTGGCTTCAGCCATCTCGCCGCCCGCCCCCCTTTGGGCCGGCACGATCGCACTGCACCCGCGACAGCTCTGGCGTGCTGAGCCGTCTCGCTGCGCCTGTATGCGGCCTAGCGGTACGGGAACTAGCAAGCTCCGATCAATTAGTTCCCTTTGGGGAACCTGGTGCTTCCGACGCACCCTTTTGGTTGTCAGGCAAGTTCGCGGTCGGCCCGGTGCGGACAGTCTCCGTGTTTGGCCACACCGTAAATGCCATTGTGGCCAAGAACAGTATGGCAATTGCGCCGACAATCGCGATGATTGGGCTGGTAACCTCGGTCCTTTGACCAACCGGAGTGCGGCGCCTCCACATCTTTTGGGCCTTTCAAAGCAAGTGCTTGGCATAGCAACCGCGGCTCCGGCCGTTGGTTCCAAGCAATGAAGCCGGATTGAGACAACGGGCGGCGAGAGTCTCGTTTGGCAATCGCGATCCGAGCGACGTCGCCCGCAGCTTGGCGACGGCTCATTTGCAAAGACAACGGCCCTCAGTGGGAGGAGGGCGAGGAGCGGCGCACCATGGCTGCCAGCTCCCCGCACCGGTCTGCAGCCCCGCACCTGCAGACACCCCGTTCACCGAGGAACGATAGCGCTGCAACGCGTGGCGACGCGGCTTTTTGCGCCGCACCACAGCCGACGAACGCTCTGCCTTTTGGGAGAAGGCTTACGTCGCCAGGCTTACCTCAGCCCTGCGGCTTCACTTTGGGACTCGGGGGTCGGCAGTGCGAGCGCCTCGCCAATCATAAAGCCGACCCCGGGGTCGGCCACGAGCGCCCCAGGAAGCTCGCCCGGCTCAGCTCAGGAGTCAGATCCTATCCGTCGGGAACCTGAGATATTGAACGTGCCCGGATCATTGTGCTCGCTCATTTTCGGGAATTGCCGCGTCCGCCTTTTTGATCGGCAAGGCTTCGACGAAGGCCACCCCATACCGCGCTCGAACGGCATGCGCTGGTGGGTGTCCACCACCGCTGCGGACGTCAGCTGCAGTGCTGAGACGATCAAAAACCGGATACCTAGCTGCCGGCTGGCGTCGAGAAGCGAGGCAGGTTGGACCGCGAACGCAACTGGATCACGCAATAGGGATTTGCCGGCGTTCGCCAAGCCGTTGTAGGTTCTTAAATGCACGAGTGTGCGACCGTGGCGACAGTCGTCGGCTCACATCTTGTCGATCTGGCCAATATGCTTAACGCCGCCCCGGTTGGTGCTGACCCCCGGTCGTCAGCGGACATGTGAGCAGGCGACAAATCGACTGATGTTGGACACCCATTCGAACAATGAGGCAGGGACACATGCGCGCCGCGATGATGTCATTGGCCCTCCTCGCTGGGCTTATCGTTCCCCTGGACGAGGCTGCGGGGCAGACCAGCTGTGAAAGTAAATGCAAAGGCAATAGCGCCTGTTTGAACCGATGTGGAACCGGGGTAAAGCGTTCACCCCAGGCAAAACACAGTCAAGCCGCGCCTAAGGCCGCCGTTTCTCCCTCGGGCGGCCAGACTGGTTGGCGGGAGCGCGCCTTCACGACCGAAGGAGGCGCCGGAGGCTATTGATGCCCCAGCCCCGTGACGCCCGCGGCGGCTGCCCGGCCTGAACCAGGTAAGCGCCCTGCTTGCGCTTGCCGCGCGGGGAGCCGCCGCACATCGCGAGGCCACCTCGCGACACTCCGACCGGCCGGCGCGACCAAGCATCCTCCCGCGCGCGCAACCACATGATGCGGCCTAATGCTGGCGTATGCGGCCTGATGTTGCAGCACAGGGTAGAGGAGGCAGCGGTAGCCGCCGGCGGTGTGCCCCGCAGTTGTCAACCTAACCCGAGGCATAGCGCCGCCTAATCTCGGCGACCTGAGCAGGTGTCAACGGCCGGACATCATGTCCCTGCACCAGCAGGTAGAGCTTTGCCGTGGCTTCGAGCTCCTCAACGGCGTCGGCCGCCGCACTAAGGTTCGTACCCGCGACCACCGGCCCGTGGTTGGCGAGCAACATCGCATGATGCCGGCCGGCATAGCCGCGCACTGCCTCGGCGAGCGCGAGGTCGCCCGGCGCGTAGTACGGGACCAGCGGTAGCGTACCAATGCGCATGACGTAGTAAGCCGTCAGTGGCGGCAGCAGATCGTCCGGGTCGAGACCCGCGAGCACCGAAACCGCTACCGAGTGCGTCGAATGCAAATGAATAACCGCTTGATTGCGCGGTTGCTCTTGGTACATGGCAAGATGCAGAAAATTCTCTTTGGACGGCGGATCGCCCGAGAGGTGTTTGCCGTTCCAGTCGAGCTTGGAGAGCCGTGACGGGTCGAGCCTGCCGAGGCTGGTGCCGGTCGGTGTCAACAGCCAGCCATCCTCGCAGCGCGCGCTGATGTTACCTGTCGAGCCGTGTGTCAGACCGCGATCGAAGATAGATCTCCCAAGCTCGCAGATATGATCTCGCAGCTTGTTCTCCTGCATGCACTCACTCCAACTGTGCCAGCGCCTTGAAAAAGAAGTCCGGGCTACCGAAGTTGCCCGACTTGAGGGCGAGCGCGATCGGCTTGTCCTCCAAGCTTTCGGTCCAGGGCACGCCGGGATCAATCTGCGGGCCAATCCTGAGGTTGCGGATATCAAGCGCACGCACCACCGCGCCGGCCGTCTCACCGCCGGCGACGATGAGCTTGCGCACGCCCGCCATCACAAGCCTCTCGCCGATCCCGGCGAAGGCCTCCTCGACCAGGGCACCGGCCCGCTCGGTGCCGAGCTCGCGCTGCACGGACTTCACCTCCTCCGGCGCGCTCGTCGCGTAAATGAGGATCGGTCCCGAGCGCAAGTGTTCCTGTGCCCAGGCAAGCGCTTCCTCTACCACCGACTGACCCGCCGCGAGCTTCCGAGGATCGATGCGAAAACCTGGTCGCGAACGCAACCAGCGAGCAACTTGCTCGTTCGTGGCTTGAGAACAACTGCCAGCAAGCACCGCGGCATTGCCTTTGACCTGAGGCAGCTGAGCTGCCACCGCAGCATGAGGAAGACGACCAGACCGCCGGTGGTATTCGGCAATCGCCAGACCAACGCCGGAGCCCGCCGTAACCAGCGGCAGATCGCGGCAAGCTTCGATAAGACAGTCGAGGTCGGATTGGCCAAGCGCGTCAACAATGGCGATGCCTACCTCTTGCTGGCGCAGGGCCGAGATTTCCTGCCGCACTCGAGAGGCGCCACTCGCCAGAATATCATACCTGATGAGGCCGACCTTTGCCTTGGTTTGCGGCTGCAGCACGCGCAAGAGGTTTGCGTCCGTCATCGGGGTAAGCGGATGGTCTTTCATGCCCGATTCCGATAGCAGCTGGTCACCGACGAACAGATAGCCGCGGAAGATGGTGCGACCGGCCTCGGGAAATGCGGGGCAGGCAATGGTAAAATCGGTGCCGAGCGCGTTCATTAGGGCGTCGGTGACAGGGCCAATGTTGCCTTTGGGCGTGGAGTCGAAGGTCGAGCAGTACTTGAAATAGAACTGCGAACAGCCTGCCCGCTTCAACCAATCGAGCGCGGAAAGGGACTGCGCGACGGCCTCGGCCGCAGCGATCGTGCGCGACTTGAGGGCAATGACGACGGCGTCTACCTCTTGGCCAACGGGCGACGTGGGCACGCCGATCGCCTGGATCGTGCGCATGCCACCCCGCACCAGCATGTTGGCTAGATCGGTCGCTCCGGTGAAATCATCGGCGATACAGCCAAGCAGCATAATCATGTCCCATATGGCGCGCGGCCCTTCCCGCTATGGTAGCATCGATGGCGGGGTTCGCGGTGCGCGAAATCGTCGAAATTCGTCACCCGCGATCTGACCGGGCGACGGCGCTTCGCCGCAGGTCAGGAGGCGGCCCACAAAGCATTCGACCTCAAGTTTTAAGGGCCAGCGCGCACCGCATCTGCCTCCTCGGCAGCCACGGCCACTACGTCATTTGTCAGGGGCGATCGGAGACGGCCGGAACTTGGAAGCGGCGATCTGCCTCGACCGGGCCGGGTGTCGATCGGGCATCCAGGTACGACCAGGCAACCGCAGCTGCGGCACGACCCCTCCAGGCAATAATCCGGAACACCTCGGGTGCTGAGCCGAGACGCCCAGCTTCAATCTGCCGCCCCTACAGGCGCGCCGGCACGGTGGCTCGTGACCTGCACACTCTTGGGTCTAGCCGTCCCAAATGCAACAAAGGCATCGATAAGGCTCGCCGTGGTTCGAGCTCCGCCAATGAGATAAATGTCTTTGCCAGGCCGCCGCTTGAGGGCAGCGATTTCGTCAAGTGTCCGAACAAAAGTCGTTTTTGGCCACAGCGCCGAACTCAGGGTGCTCGAGAGCACATAGTGCGGTGTCCGCGCGGCAAAACGGGCCCAGTCGATCTCAGTCGGCGTCGGCGCACTACGCGTGCTCCAGACCGGCTCGTCCGGCTCATTCTGGATCGCGGTCCAGTAGCGCTCGTAGCCGGGAACATGCCTGCTCCGAGCACGCACGCGTCGACCTGCGAGGTGAGCCCGTAGTCCTCCGACCATGCCTCCACCCAATCCGCCGTGCCCTCCGATCCCTCGATCTTGCCATCGGCTGAAATCTTCATACCAGCAATCAACTTCCGCATACCGACCTCCATTCTCTGCTCAGGCCGGCGTCCGCCGGTCGTATTCCTTCTGCAGCCGGTTCCAGCCATCCCAGAATGGCGCCGGCTGGTCGCCTGTCGCGCGGGCGACCAGGCACGTCGAGGTGCATGTGCCAACCGGCGCCGACCTTCAGCAGGGTTGCGCGGTCGGGCAGGCGCCGATGGATCACGGTGAGCAGCACCTTGTTACCCTTGGGCTCCAGTTCAAAGCTTACGTTGCCACTACCCTGCCAGGTGATGGCGCGCTTTCGGGGCGGATCGAACTCGATGATCCGGCTCTGCATCCGGCGCTCGTCCCCGAAACCGGGCGGCCGTTGTCCGGGCGGGTTGGTTAGTTCGTCGTTGCGCCAGACGAACTCGAACGGGGTGCCACTCTTCATCTCCATTTGGCCAGGGGCCAACCATTGGCGCCGCAGTTGGCTCTCGGCGAGATACGCCCACACCCGTTCGATCGGGCCCGGCAAAAGGCGCTCGATCTTCAACGTGGCAGGTTCGATCAGCGCGCCATAGGCGTCCGCGGCAATGGCACCAACGCGTCAGCGGTTGGCGCGAATTCATAAGGTCAAATCAGAGGCCAGGAACTCAGACCCTTCCTTGGGATCACTTCCAACATGATCCTGACCCACGCGGGGTGTCTGTAGTCCCTCCAGGCGCTTGCGTAGTCGTGGCGTCTCCACATTCAACTGCGTGTGCGCCACAAACGGCAGTTGCGGCCGACCTGCGCAGGTCACGACCAGAACCGATTCTCCCGCTCCTCGTCACCCTGATATTCACAAAACTCGATTGCCTTGCCGTCCTTCATTCTCCAGACGTGCACTTCAGGAAATGCCGCTGAAATCCCGTTTCGTTGTGCGTTGACAATTACCAGTGCGATGACGAGGTCGCCATCGACCAGAACGTTGCGGACGTCGATGCTGAGGGTGCCTCGCGAAAGCTGCATCGTACGCCGGAAAAAACCAGCGATCTGATCATGTCCCCAAAAATCTCCCGACAGCGGGCTATGACCCGGAACGTGCCAGCTGATGGCCGCGTCGAACACCGCAAACACCGCCGGAATGTCGCCGCGCGCAAAGTCTTCGTAGGCCTTGCGAATGACCGCTGAATTGGACGGGCTCATCGTTCGCCTCCTGCCAAATAGATTGTCGGTAACCATCAACCCGCGATTGGACACGGCGATCTCTAGCCTGCGAGCTACCAAGCTCGAATGAGCGAGGACACACGACCGCTGAGTTCGGGCGCCGCCCCTCGCGTCTGGCCAACACCTGCTTTCTGCGGCACGCACGTTGCTCCGACAAGCAAGCACGCCACAAAAGCTAGTGGGTTTCGAGACAGGGGAGATCGGACCTTTTGTTAGGGACCCTGCGGTCGGCGTAGCGGAACCTTCATGACAACTGCGCACCACGCGTGTCGGAATACCTGGCGGTGGCTAGGGCGTGCGCGTCGAGGTGCGTTTGGAGTGCGTCCGGCAGGCGCAATCGCAACTTGTAATCCCGAGAGAATGCGGCGGGTCACGAATGTCGGATGCTCTAACGCCAAACTGCCACGAGCGAAAGCGGAGGCGGATCACCATTCGCGCCCCGTCGTCTCAAGAATTAGGACGTATTCTACATTTTGGCAGCCTGGAGATCGGCTTGGAAGAGTTAGCTGACGTTGCGGGAAATACGGTCGTTTGGTGAGTCCAAGCCTTGCAGTCCGCTTGTTCAAATCCGATCGCTTCCCAGAACCGTGCAGCGCTGTCGTTGCCCGCATGCACCGTCACCATCCGAACGTTGTTGGCGGCTTCCGCTAGAAGTGCGGCAGCGATAGCTCGCGCCACGCCGCGCCTTCTAAATCCGCGGTGCACGTAAAGCCTGCGCATGCGCCAAGTTGGCGCGGACGTCGGTTGCGGTTCATCGGTAATGCCGCCGATGCCGGCCAAACCACCAGCGATGAAGGCCGCCAGGACCGCATGGAACATCTCTCGCGTCGTTTCGAACTCCGCGGCCAAGCGGCGCATGTGGCGAAAGCCATCGGCTTCGGCATCGGCCCTCAGCCCGTCGAAGCCATTCGGCAGATTAGCGATGCGCCGGAGGCAGACCGTCATCGAGTCCCCCTTGGCACGATGGGTTGTGCCGCACGTTGGCCTCACCCTCTGCAGGCGAGCTCTCTCACCAGTCTTGCGTGAGTACCGCCTGCAGCGGGAGGCTTAACCAGTCGGATTTGAGTTTGTTATGGCTTGTGTGGATTGCCGTAATCGTTTGACGATCGATCTTCCCCAGTCGGGCAGTCGTTCAATATCTCGTCGCGCATAGCAAGAGGCATGTCACGATACGCTTGCTCAAAGGTGTCATTGATGATTCGCCCGTCACCTCCGCTTCCACAGGTCGCGCGCCTGCGTCGTCATCAGGTGGGCAGATCGCTCAGCGGCCTTCGGATTGCATGCCCATCGAAGTACGTCAGCGTTGGCAAGACGGCTCCAGGCGCGATCGGGCCCCAAAATCGGTGCTCGATCTTTAGAGATTTCTCAACCAGGTAGTGCGCAAGGTCGTGGGAACCCGCAAACGCGTGCGCAACGCCCTGGACGTGGAATGTGACGCCGTCACCACGGACGACGAGTGTCTCATATCTTCCAGCGTCATTGCGCGCAATGGCTCTGATTGCCTAGCCAGGCATCCGACCGGGCCGATCTCCAGATGTCCGCCTCCCATAGGATCAATCGAGGATCCAAGGGCCGGCATAGGGCCTGGCCATAACGGCAACAAATTATTTTTTTGAAGTCATCGCACATGCATGTCGGGACCAGACTTGCTTGATCGTCCTTAGTTCATGGCACCGGGGGTCACTGGAACCAGTTGCCAGAGTTGGAAGCACATCATCTAAGAGGCACACGATGAAGATTACCGTTGAAACAACCGTCGCTGCCCCCATCGAGGAGGTTTGGCGCGCCTATACGACACCCGAGGACATCAAACAGTGGAATGCTGCGTCCGATGACTGGCACACGACCGCTGCCACGGTGGACCTGCGCGTGGGCGGCGCATTCTCCTCGCGCATGGAGGCAAAAAATGGCAGCATGGGTTTTGATTTCGCCGGAACCTATACGAACCTCGTCGAGCACAAGTTAATTGAATACGCCTTCGGCGATCGCGCTGCCCAGGTCGAGTTTGCTCCTACCCCGAATGGTGTCAAAGTCCGGGTCACCTTTGATAGTGAGCAAACTCATTCTATCGAGCAGCAACGCGACGGATGGCAGGCCATTCTCAACAACTTTGCTCGCCACGCTGAGGCGAAGCAGCGGGCTTGACCGGACAATTTGACGCGAGGTGCATCTGCAAAGGGTTGTAGCTCTCTCACGCGGTATGGCCTGAGAGCAGCCCATTGGCAGTCGCCCCTCGCTCACAACGTCCGCGACGGCTAGCCTTGGTCCCGCTGTCCCTTCAAAGCCGGACGCGACATCAATCGACCGCGCAATGAACGGTCAGCCGCAACGACTGCAAGCCAAGAACGGGATCGTTGCGGTCGAGCAATTCGATGACGTTGGTGGAGCTTTCCTCATCCACCGTCAATGGAGTTGCAATAGTGAAAAGCACCTCTTTCATTGTCGTAGGTGCTTTGGTATCGACTGACACTGATGCGCCGGAAGCCCTTGCTAGGTCAGGCTATTCCGCAGCTAGGCCTAGGCTCGTATAAGGCGACGTATAACGATCTGGCCTCAGTCGCGTAGAAAAGCCCCAGATTTAGCCCGTGGCGGGCGGGGACGGGCTCCGGCGATGCCATAAACCGGAAGCGCCGCCAGAACCGAGC
Source organism: uncultured Alphaproteobacteria bacterium (assembly GCA_963775835.1). GTDB lineage: Bacteria > Pseudomonadota > Alphaproteobacteria > Rhizobiales > Hyphomicrobiaceae > AWTP1-13. The sequence continues at coordinate 33,142 of CAVZKV010000018.1, forward strand.
GGCTTGCGAAGCCAAGAGACCCCGCTACGCGCGCGCATGAGGCGCCGAGGCCCGGCGCGGTTGTCTGCCCGTCGGGTTCAGCTGGATGTAGTCGGCTATCGATGGTGGTCCCGAGGTTTCAGCTTCCCTTTCTGAATGAGTTGCTCGCGTCGTGTGGGCGTCACATGGCCACCGCCTCCACATTCTGGGCAAGCCTTGCGACGGAACGACAGGCGGCTCTCAACATCGCCTTTGCCCTGACAGACCGGGCATTCAGTCAGCGTTGGTTTTGACATGCTGCAACTGGCAGATTGAGCAGATTGTGTTGATCGGTGTGGTCCTACGCCCTCCCCTAAAGTGGGGATCATAACTTACTCCAGCGCACACCAAATGTACGTCTGGACAATTCCTTTCATAGAAAGCTCAGGGGATGTTCGTTTACTTGTTTCAGCGCAATGGTGACCGTGCGCTCACAACGGACATCACCGGTCGGAACCTTCCGTCGTCCACGCCTTACAGGCATTGGGTCTTCATGGAGGCAATCGACGACGAAAAAACTAGGCCTCCGCTGGGCGTCGCTGACCTCAGAGAGGCGCTCAGCCGAGTGAGGGCTTTCGGCTACTTCACGTTCAAAGAGCGCAGTTAAGACACCTACGGCGCACGAAAGTTCCGCCGAGGCCTGGGTACCAAGTGAACCCGGTGGTCTCTAGAATGCCAATTCAAATAATCGCCGCCAATTCTCGTCATCGACGATGATTGTTCCCCTGCTGACAGGCACCCCATTCAAAGCGTCACCAGTCACGATCTGTTGCGCGCGGCGTACTGCCTCTTCTTCAGCCTGAGCAGCGTCTGCGAGTTCGATGCCTTCCTGGTCCAGTACGGTCATTTGACCACGTTTAACGTGGAAGAAGTAGCGCGGCACCTCGAACGCCTCCTGCGGGCTCGAGAAAACCAGCCAGAAGCGGGATTGGCATTGATCCAGATCAACGCAATCATCCTCCGATGGATCGAATACCTTCACATTGGGTTTCCTGCCCAAGTTCCTCCTGGATCTCGATGCGCTGCCGTGCATCGGCGATAAGCCGATTGCTTCTCGCAAGCCGCCTGTCGAGGTGGAGCTGCACTTATTAGAGGACCAGCGCGGGGTCATCCTGGTGAAGGTGCGGAGGTCCCCGTCGCCTGAGGAAATCTGGCGTGCACCGGGCGTCAGGCCAACTCCAGTTTAGCGATTCCCCGCTCCAGAATGGCCTGCTGCTTACGCAGCTCACGGGCGATGCCATGGCTTAGCGGCGGTGATCGCAGCCGCTCGGTGACCCTGGCAAGCTCTGCGCGCTTCTTTGCGAGCGTCTTTTGGGCCTCCGTAAGCTCGGGCTTGCGCGGGCCCTCGAACAGCTTATGCCGCGCGGCATTGATGCGCTTCCAGCCTGGGCACTTCGTCTTGATCCAGTTGCGGCTCGGTCCGCTCGAATAGCGCGAGGCCAGGCGCTTGCTCACGACACCTTCGAAACCAAACTGGTTGCAGTATCGAACAGCACTGGACCGTCGGGGAAGGTTTGCACCTGACGCATGAACGGCACCCGTGCATTGGCGCATAGGCGACGCAAGTCGCGCTTGCGTTCGGACAGTGGCAAGCCACGCAAGTCAACGCCGTCTTGGTGCAACAGATCGAACACGAGAAACATCAGCTGGCTTTCGTCTGGCCAGCGTGTGCGCATCTGGTGCATCAGCCTGTAGAAGTGCGCGCCACCGCTTGGGTCGATTAGGCACAGCTCGCCATCGAGGATTGCCGTCTGTGTTGGCAACTTGGTGAAGGCCTCGACTATGCCCGGCAAACGACCGCTGTATTCGGCGCCGCTCTTGGAGTAGAGACGAACGTCGCTGCCATCCTTGATGACCTGTAAGCGGAAGCCGTCCCATTTGGGTTCGTGCAGCCAATCGCGGCTCTTGGGTGGGCGTGCGGCCGAGGATGGGACAAGGGGACGGATAAAGGCGAGACGTGACACGGCCCAATGATCTGAGGGAATGCGGCAAAAATCAACGTCGGGGAGTGGTCTATTTCGCTTCATTCCGGCGCGCTTCTGGTCGTCGTGCGCGTCGGTGTCTACCGCCAAAAGGGAAGCCGAAAAGAAAGGCTCGGACGATGGGAAGCCAATAACGGTTGAAGTCTATTAAATCGCGCATTCTCAGTTTGGGTGTTACCTCGCACCGTGGAAATAGGAGATTTTCAGTGGTCACCCCCATTTTGGGGGAGACCTTGGTTGCACTCAGCCGGTGGGCGGGTACTTTGCGCCACAAACCTCATATGTTCCAACATGCTGAAATGTCAGGCCAGCAAACACATTCGCACAATTGGGCCGACGCGCTCGGGAGGAGCTTACAGGCTCAATTGTTGACGAAAAGCAAAGGTGCGGCGTGAAGTCATGAACGAAGTAGCCGAGACTGGCATGTCAGGGATCGTCGTCCCAGACAAGTATGAGTTAGAAAAATGGCGGGTTTACTTCCAAGGCCGATTGACGGCTCCCAGGTTCTCAAGCCGCTGCGCGGCATTGGGATATCTGGCTGCACTGAGGAATGGACCCAGAAAGCCAGACTACGCTCTGGCGCACGACGGGAAGGAAGTGAGGAGGTGAGGGCCGGGGCCGTGTGCACAACGCGCGGCCCCGTTTGCATTCCTGCAATCAACGCCGCCGCCTCGCCTGATGCGTTGGCAACGTGTCCGCGTCCATGCTCGGCCTTGTGACGTAGACCGGCCCATAGCGCCTCGTAGACTTCGCGGTAGGGCTTGCCAGTCGCAATGGCGATGGCGCGCGCGACACAATCGCCTGCGCTCCCCTTTGTAGCCAGCGGCGGCTCGTCCACCATCATCAAAAACGAAATCGCTCCTGCCGTCCGATTTGGCGGTGGTTGGTATTGGTGTATGTTTGGGATCAGTCATTGGTTGCCTCCTAAGCGCTGATGATGCGGGATTGCGCGCCCTGCCGTGCCTGCGGCGGGGCGTTTTGCGTCCTAGACGTTGTCGTCGGCGGTGATGAAGCCTGCTTCCACCGCAAAGGCGCGTGGAATGATTTTGAAGCCGCAGTGATCGATAGCCTTGATCTTGCCGCTCTTAATTCCGCGCCAGATCGTAGGAACCGACACGCCAGTCAACGCAGTAAACTCAGCAACACGGAAGCCAAGCCGTTGTGTCGGAGAGAGAGTGACCGTCTCGCGAGTGGCAGCCTTAGCGCCAGGTCCGCCGTGGCGTCCGCGCGGTCTCGATGGCGGCTTGCCGTCGAGCTTCCCGAAGCGGGGTCGCGACTTTCTCTTGGGTGGCCCATAGCTTGGCGTGCTTGGCACTTCTCCACCCGGTCCTGTGGGCTTCGATGTACTTCTTTGCCGCGTCATCGAAACTGATCGATTGGCCGCAGCGACCGCCTCCGCATCACGTGCTGCCATTGGATCGATGCCGTCGTGGACCAAGCCGCGGGCACCGGCGGCCTTTTCTCTCGCCTTCGCCAGCGAGACGGCGTGCGTCGGACCCAATCCCATTCTTCGCGGCCTGCCGCCTCTCGACCAGAGGAAGACCCAGCTTCTGCTGCCGCCATCGATCTTGAGATACAGCCCGGCGCCGTCGCTAAGAAACGCCGGCCCCTTCGCCGTCGCGACCTGTCGGGCCGTGAGCTTGCCGATGCGCCTGCCTGCCTGTCTTCCTCGCCATTGCTGATCCTTCCCGCCGTACTAGAGACCGTATAAACTCACGACTGCAATTTGCAGCGATCTGTAGAAACTACTGGGGTGGTGCTGAAATAACAAAGACCTAAGCCCTGCAAAGGCTTACGCCCGTTTAGTCAGTCGTTTTCAAAGGGTTGGGTGGGATGCAGTGTCTTCTGCATCGGCTGCCCCGTTGTCAAGCCGAAGCCCTTTGTTGGCGAACCACATGCCGTGTAGCCCATAGCCTTATAAAAGCGCAGCGCCGTCGCTGTGCTTTGAAGTTTGAGGAGCGGGATCCCCAGATTTGCGGCGCGTGCTTCGAGCCCTCGTAGGAGCGCCTTGCTCACACCACGGAAGCGTGCGTCGGGTGAGACGTAGTTGAGAATAATCTCACCCAATGAGGTCATGGCGGCGACCCCCGCGATTGCGGTTGCATCCACCACCACCAGCACATGATGCTCGCGAACCCAGCGCCGCATATTCGCTGCGGTCTTGTTGGCGAGCCAGAGCTCCAGGCTAGCTGCGTCGTCTTGATGATCAAGGATGCAGAGTAGGGTGATCGAGCGGCGAACGACCGAGCAGCAAATCTCAGCATCCTGCTCACAGGCGTCACGTACGTGCATCTTAAAACCGGTCCATAAGCTCAAGACCTGAGGTCCGGCTTGACCATGCCCGCATGCTCGCCACGGCTTTCGTGACCTTGCAACGCAAGAGGTGCACGGTGAGGACGCTGTAGGGACATAGACTTAGCCACGCTGCGCTGCTTCCTTGGCAAATCGCCGCAAGAATTCGTCCGATGCACAAGGGAGGCGAATGTCGAAAAACCCATGCAAGAACAACGCGAGTTCGGGCACGCCGCGGGCGGCCCGCCGCTCAACCGTCCCGTCGGGATGATGGATGCTCAGCCTGTCATTCAGAAGTGCGTACCGGAGATCACCAACGGGGCGCGCCGCCATGAGGCTGTTGGTGAATGTCGAATCGGGATGGGTGGAGGTGAACCAGTTCTGCACCTCCCAATCCGCGGACACTTGTTCCTGAAGAGAGAGCTGATAGATGGGCGCCCAATTATCCGTCAGTCTCACCTGCAATTGAAATTCATCTCCGACGCAAACCAGTCGATGCAGCCCGTGGGGTGTTGGTTGCTCGAGGTCGGACCGAAGCTGCAACGGCGCGGTTAACGTCAAAAGTCCAAAGCCCACGTCGGCGAGATAGGATCCCTGCGGCAGTTCGACCCGAAGCAGCATATGGGCACGCGGGCGCACGACACCCTTCGGCGCACCCCACAGCACGCGTGCCGCCAGCGTCACAACGCAATAGCCAAGGCTCCGCAGGACGGCCGCAAAAAGAGTGTTCTGCTCATAGCAGTACCCACCGCGCCGTTGAGCAACGAGCTTGGTCATGAGCGCGTCCAGCTGCAAGCACACGGGCCGCTGCATTAATGGATCGAGGTTCTCGAATGTGATCGCAGCCGGATGCAACCAATGCAGAGCCCGTAAGGTCTCAAGCGTTGGAGTCGGTGAGCCCGAATAGCCGATACGGGCAAAATATGCCTTGAGATCGATATCTGACATGACAACCTGGTGTCGACGGTAGCCCGGCGGGCATGGCTGCCTGGCACTCGGCGCGATCGCGAGCACTGTAGCCGGAATCGCGACACCGGTCAGTGGGAACCAGGGTCAGGGGGTAAATCGGCCCACCTGGAGTGATCGGCGTAAAGGCCAAAATGCACTTTGCCGTTCGCTAGCTCCGGGGTGGCCAAGAGATCGTCCGCGCAAGGGACACCGGTTCGTCGGCGAGATTGTCGAAGAGGACGGCATGGTGCGGAGACAATTTGCGCCGAAAAATGCAATCACTCGGGCACTGCCGGAAGGACCAACGGGGCCCACAATGGTCTTTCATTGCCTTCGATCGGGTAGTTCCCTTCGAGCAGGGCCCCTTGCTTGCGAGGTTGTTTCCCAATGCCGAGTTTGTGCCCTCGACCGCGAAAACCATAGGCTGATTGCTGACGAGCCCGCGTGGGAAGAATTTGTCGGTGACATGGAGGCATTCCTCACCGAGGAAAGACTGAACGTCGCAGCTTGGTGCGCGTCGCGACCAAGCGCGCCGGCAGAAACCGAGCTTGTCTGACCGGGCAGGCACCGGCTATGGCGCTCCGCTCGGGGACCCGGAGCCAAGTCGACGTGCGAGTACTCTCATGGGATAACGAAAAGCGCCGAACCGCCCCTTCGTGATCCAACTGGCTGGCACGAAGTTGTCGTGCGCCAACCGACCAAAAGGCAAGGCGTTCAGGCGAATCCAGCGATGATGAGGCCTGCAAAATATAACGCGCCGAGGTCCGTTGTGCGGCAACCGCCTCCAACAATTGGGTAGTTCCAGGATGGTTGCGCCATTGACGCTAATGCGTACATGCCCCTAGCAACGGACCTTGGGGAAATTTGATGCCCGACCTGAAAATTGCTCAACCCGGGTCGAGAAGCGGACCTCGCGGACCTGCACGCCCAACTCATTGCCTACGCCGTTCGAGTCGAAGAGCTACCCTCCCCCGAGCAGGTGCTGAACGAACTGCACGCCGTCACGTACCGGCACCTACCGCTGCAGGTCATGGAGGCAGCACGGTTCCCCCTAAAGTCTGGCGATTGGGACGCCGTCCAGCTCGGAAGATTGGCTTTCTTCACAAAGTGTTCCCGACGCCAGGTTGCCAAGAACTCGGCCTTGGCGAGGAGACCATTCGCAGTCATCTAAAAAAGGCGCAAATCAAGCTCGGTGTCCGAAACCGAGCCCAAGCCGTCGCAGAAGCCCTGCGGCAACACCTTATCCCGTGAAGAGAGATTTCGCGCACACGACAGTAACCTGGCTCAGCCGCCGCGCGACCCCCTGTTTACCCGCGCAACGCCGCCCTCGTCTTCGCCGCCAAGGCGGCTAGCTTGCCGACCGTATTCATGTTGCGGGCCGTACCGCTGCGCGCTGCAGGGATGGTTAGCTTGGAACGGCCGATGCCATCTACATAGTGCACAAAGATCTCGCGGTTACCCAGCTGTAACGCCTCGCGCTGCCGGCCCGTGGCGTGCATCAAGGCATCACCCGGCGGCGGATTATCGAGAAAGATGGCGACCGTCTTACTCGGCAACTCCTTCTTGAATGGGTTGGCTTCGACGATCGCGGCCAGCTCATCAACGGTGCGAATCGCCACGCTAACCGGTTTCCCGGCATGGCGCCTGAGCCGCTCCTCGAGGGCAGTCTTGACTTCCCCTGCGGACATTTTCGCCTGGAAGACGACGTTGCCGCTGGCGATGTAGGTTTCGACGTGTGAGAACCCTGCCTCACGGCAAATCGCCTTCAGGTCGGACATCGCCAGTTTGCCGGTCCCGCCGACGTTTACTGCGCGCAAGAGCGCAACATAGATGCAATCTGAAACGCTTTGTCGGCGGCGGGATCCCTTCATCGGCTCACGTCGTCTTTGCAAGGGCTACAAGCCGATCGAGAGACCAGCCCGACCATTGTAGCGGCTTATCTGGCCCACCGCGCCCCGATTGCGAGGCGATTGTATTTCGAACATCTGTCGAATGCTGGTCTTTGCGAACCGGATGCCAACCTAACGAGTCCGCTTTCGAGGCAAGTCCACCTCCGCCGTGCGACCCCGGTCGAAGATAGGATCCGGATTGATCGGGACGATGCGGATCGACCCGACCAGCATTCGGCGGAGCCGGACTTGGCAAAAGCGAACGCGCGCTCGGTCCCCAAGGTGTGGAACCTCGCCTTGAGGTTACGCCGCCTGCCGGAAATCCGCCAGTTGCGCAGCCAGCGCCCGCCGGAATGCGGCGCGCGCGGTGCAGCGCTCGACATAGGGTTTAAGCCTTTGATCGTTGGTCACGATGTCGGTGTGACCGAGGATGCGCAGCACGGTTGTCATCATCAGATCTCCCGCGGTGAATTGCTCGCCATCGAGGTAAGGCTTGTCGCCTAGCGCGTTGGATAGGGATGCCAGGCGGTGACGTAAGAACGCTTCCGCACCGGGGCGGCGAAGTTTTGCCCACTCCTGATCGGCGTAGAATGCATCGATCACCGCGACGTTCATTACAGACGGCTCAATCGAGTTCAGGGCCGCGATTAACCATTGCGTGGCGCGTGCCCGCGCCTCGGGCTTCTTCGGCAAAAGCACGTCACTGCGCTGGCCAATGTGGAGTACAATTGCGCCGGATTCGAATAGGACAAAGTCATCTTCCATGAAGATAGGCACCTGTCCGAAGGGCTGCAGCGCGCGATACTCCGGCTTGTCCCCTTCGCCTTGTTCAAGAAGTCTGGTCTTGTAGGGGAGGCCGGCTTCCTCGAGGGCCCAGCGCACACGCAAATCGCGTACTTGGCCGCGTGCGAACGAGGGAACCGAAGGGAAGGCCGTGATCGTGATCATCTGGATGCTCCTTTGCGATGGTCTCGGCGTAGGCTCGCTCCTTGTCGAAGGCCTCGATCCAGCCACCCACATCGCTGTCACGCCGCTCGACGTTGCGGAAGGGTGCCTGGTGGAATGTCTGGACTGTGCTTCCGTCGCGCTCTTCGAAGCTGATTGTCACCAGCGTTTCGAACCTTGCGGACGCCCCCTCGTTGTCCCAGCCAAAGGTGAAGACGAGGCGCTTGTCCTGCACGATCTCACGATAGACGCCGCTGAACCAGCTTTCGCCATGCTCGACCGACTTGATCATCGCGCGATAAGCGCCGCCGCCACGAAAATCAATGCTCGCTTCTGGGCAGATATAATTCTTTGCACCCATCCAGCGCTTCAGGTGCTCCGCGCTCGACCACAGGGCGAACACGAGCGAGGGCGGTGCATCGAACGTGCTCGCATCATTCGTCTTTTTGCTTCAGGTCATCGAGGTAGGCAGCCATCTTGTCGAAGCTCTCCTCCCAGAAGCGCCGATAGACGGCGAGCCAGTCGTCGACCGCCACGAGGTTCTTCACTTCCAACTTGCAGGGCCGCCACTGTGCGGCCCGACCCCGCGAGATCAGCCCGGCGTGCTCCAGGACTTTCAGGTGGCGCGACACCGCCGGCAGGCTGATTTGGAACGGCTGGGCCAGCTCATTTACGGTAGCTTCGCCCTCCGCAAGCCGCGCCAGAATGGCGCGCCGCGTGGGGTCAGCGAGGGCGGCGAGGGTCGTGGACAGCGCGTCGCGCATATTTAACGTACCCAGCAATTAACAGATTCGTTAAATAGAGACTTGTGGCGACGCTGTCAAGCCCGACGCAAACCTGGCGCCCACCACTTTTGACCGGAGCAAAGCGGCCGACCTGCAGGTCGGCAGATCGCCGCCGGCTCCTCGCCTCGGCGCGAAGAAACTCTCCCGACTTTCGGAGGAGTCTCTACCGCTAACCGCCGATTGTCTCGACGTGGCTCGAAGCCAACATCGAGGCAGCGCCGTCGAGCTCTCCCCTACCGAGGAGTTTCCCCCGTGACCCTTGATCGACGCGAACTGCTGCGCACCGGCTTCACCGGCAGTATGGCGTTAGTGGCGCAAGCTAATGGCTTCGCAGCGGCAAAGGCCAAGGCCTGTGAGGCGACATTTTCCCACGAGGCGTTGAGCTGCGATGCGCGCATCCTGGCTGCCGCGGCCGACGATTTCGGCCACATCATTCACAAGCACCCGCAAGCCGTTCTCAAGCCAACATCTATTGCCGACATCGTCCAGCTGATGCGTTGGGCCGGGAGTCGAGGGTTGAAGGTCGCTCCGCGTGGAGAGGGTCACTCGACCTTTGGTCGCGCGATGACGGACGGCGGAGTCGTTCTCGACATGCGGGCATTGCGTACAATCCACCATCTCCAATCAGATCGCATGGTCGTCGATGCCGGTGCGACGTGGAGCACTGTTCTCGACGCCACGTTGCCGTACGGGCTAACGCCGCCGGTGCTGACGAACTATCTTGAGTTGTCTGTCGGCGGCACGCTTGCCGTCGGCGGCATTGGTGGGACGACATATCGCCACGGCATGCAGACCGACAATGTCCTGGCGATGAGTGTGGTGACGGGTGACGGCCGCGAACTGGCTTGTTCGCCAAGTTCGAACGCCGATCTCTTCGATGCCGTCCGGGCTGGCCTCGCTCAATGTGGTGTCATTACCCGGGCCACTCTGCGCCTGAGGCGGGCTCCCGCGCGGGTCCGCCGGTTCCATCTGTTCTACCCAAATTTGCATGCCTTGACCGCAGATCAACAGATCGCACTTGCCGGTGAGCGCTTCGATCACCTGCAAGGCGCCCTCCTGACTGACGGTGCCGGCGCCTGGCGATATCAGCTCGAGGGCGTCGTATTCTATGACGCGCATGCGGCCCCCGACGATAAGGCCCTGCTCGCTGGTTTGTCGGATCAGCGGGGCGCCGCGGTAATTTCTGATTCAACCTACCTCGCAGAGGTCAAGACGTTCGCACGCCTCGAATACTTGCTTCGGTCAAACGGTCAATGGTTCAATCCGCATCCGTGGTTTCTCGCATTCCTTCGCGGCTCCAACGCCGTTGAGATTGTCAGTGAAATCCTGGAGGGATTGAGCAATGAGGATGTCGGCCCTCTCGGGCGCATTATCTACTATCCGATGCTCACAACGTCGGTGCATACACCTCTGCTTCGGCTTCCGAAGGAAAACGTCGTCTTCGCCTTCAATCTCATTCGCATCCCCCCTTCGAACGACGTGGCAAGTGCGGAGCAGATGGTTGCCAAGAATCGCATGCTCTATGAACGAATCCGCGCTGCCGGCGGGTTCCAATACCCTGTCAGCGCCTTGCCGATGTCCAGCAACGATTGGAAGCATCACTTTGGGTCAAAGTGGTCGCTCCTGGCCGATGCCAAGCGGCGTTACGATCCGCTCAACATACTCGCCCCTGGCTACAACCTGTTCTGACCGTGGGCCCATGCCCCGCACCGCGACGCGCGGAATTTAACGCCATTGCCGCGTCGGCGGAATTGTCGACCTGGCGTGCGGCCGCCGTCGCCGTCTTGATGAATGGCACAAAAGCGGGCTGGGCGAGGCCGAATCTGATTCGTGCGACTTTGGTTGCCGTCGTGGTGGCACCCTTTGATAACTGGGGATCCGGGATCGTTCTGGCGCGCTCGCCCAGTTCGTCGACGCCGTAGAATCAAGTTGCGCAGGCAAACCGAGCAGTCCTTGAGTTCAGGGCATGATCACGGCATTATAGAGTGGCAATTTGCGTTTGCGTCGTTGGGTTGTGCGTGCGTCGGTAGTCGGATCCATGCACCGTGAAGCAAGAGCACGAGGGTGAACTCGCGCGCGTCTTGAACGTTGCGCCGCCACAAGCCTATGACCGAGGTGCTGACACCAAGCGCGCCTGGTGGCGGAGAGCTATTACGCTCTTCGGTACCTTCAAGCGCAAGCACCGCAATGCTCTTACGCGCGAAGACGTCGCCGAATATCGCAAGCAAAAGGCTCGCGAGCAGCTACCCGTCACGGACCCCGAGCGGCACCTCGGATTTCGGGTGTCGCGGTTGGACGATTTTGCCAAAGGCTTAGTGGTTGACGGTGATGTCGAAGTCAATGATTTGGGCGATAACTTCCAGATCAAGCAAGAAGACGACGCCAAAGAGCCCAACACCGGCTACTCGATCTACCCTCTGGGCGACGCGCGCAGCCACGAGCGGCCCAACCATTTGCGCCTATTTCAGGAGGGGTGGGAGCCGCGCTCCTTCCGGGACCGGCTTGAGGACGCCGACCACATTGCCCGGGTCCGCGACATGGAGAAGCGCAATAAGCGAGCGACGCAAGAGTTCCTTGGCCGCTGGAATGAGGCCGAAAGGGAGGCCCGTGCCAGCCACAAAAAGCCCCCGGGGAGGCGCGAGCAAACTTTTTTCGCAAAAAGTGGAGGAATTCGATCCCGCAAACGCAATAAGGAGTAGAGGGCAGAGTGGTCCCTCCGATTGCAAGCGCAACGCTAGCCGCCATTGCCGGCTGCCTACAATCCAATGCATTGATTGAGCTCGCGGTCTGATGACCTGAGTGCGTCATGGTCCCGGCGAGCATGAAGACAGCCTAACGCCTGGGCAGGACCAGTTGCCGCCCGAGCCTGATCGCACCACAGGATCGCCGCGATCGACGCCTTTCGGCCGCGTCTCCTTCCCTTATCAGGGGATCTAACGAATTCGCGGGTCTCCAAGGCCGCCGGCACGGAAATAACCGATCATCGAGACAGCAAAGACGCGCGGCAAAGCCGTCGGTCAACGCGTTGCGGGCGCCAAAGAATAATTCCAAGTTTTTGCGGGCTCTGTGACCCACATCACTTTCGATCGCCCACCGGACTGCTATGGTCATCGCTCCCCAGTGCTTTTGCCACATATTGGTTGGCAATAACCGGAAGTTACCGATACTCGCACCCATCTAAAGCGCGACCGCAAGAACTTTCCTCTACAAGAGACAGCACCGCTGCCCACAACCCTTTCCGCAAAGCGTAAGCGGAAGCGCACAACAGCACAGGCTGTGGTTGGATTGGCACCTTCGGCGAAGGGCCGGCGCCACAGAAAAGAAGGTCCATGAGCCTAGATCAAATCGGCATTACTCTTAGCGGCGTCATTGCGATCTGGCTTACGCAAGACAAACGCGCAACCTGGCGCCGGTGGGCGTGTATCTTCGGGATGTTTGCTCAGCCCTTTTGGTTCTACGCGGCATGGAAGGCAGAGCAATGGGGCATTTTCGCCATGTGCACGCTCTACACTTACGCCTGGGCCAGGGGCTGCTGGACCCACTGGCTCAGCCCCCTCTGCCATCCCCGAATGCTCGCCCGCTCACTGCGTCCTTCCATGCTTGCACGCCGGCACTAAAACCCATGTCGCCTTTCCGGCGGACATTAGCTCGGGCTTTTGATTGCAGCTTTGGCGGCGGCCTTTGCGAGAAGCCATGGGTCATGAGTCTAGGGATTTCCGCGCCCCGAGGGGGACTGACGATCAAGATCGGATGCGATGCCCGCACGGGCCTCTATGACAGGAAACATGAGCTGAAATTCGTCGAGGAGATCGAACAGTTCGTGGAGCTTACTCGCGTCTCCCTCGATCGCTACTGAACCCTGCTCAACGGCTTCTGTCAGTGTCATCTGTCGCATGACGATTTAAGTCAGAACCTGCCGGTCGAGCCTGATCGTCGTATCCGCATCTGCCGCCAGCTTGCCCGGCAAATACGACAACACACAGTTTTCGAGATTGAGTACATAGCTTTCACCCAACTCCGGGAAAATCCAGTTGATGACGCTGCGCTTGTCCGCAGCCTTTGGCCCATTTAGCCGCACGCCGAGGTAATCGAAAAACAACGGCAGACTGAGTGCGCTGACGACGTCGGCGCTCACCGGCGCGCGCACACGCAAGGCTGGTGTTCCGTTTCTCAATTCGAAGGCGCCAAGCAAATAGGCATTGCGCCACGTCGCGGACTCGGCTTGATACCCCAGTTGTTCGTAAGCGTCGGCCGCGAGTTGCCGCGCCTCCTGGTTCTCAGGTTCGGCCTGGACGACTTGGCTCATGACGTCGGCGACCCAGCGGTAGTCGCCGAGTTCGAAGTCGCTTCGCGCTCGCGTCATGATGGCGGCGGCGCCGCCCATGTAGGACACCGCGCGCAGGCTCCGTTCCCGCGGCGGATGCGGGTTGAGATTGGCGGGATTGGCATCATACCAGCCAAGATAGCGTTGGTAGATCGCCTTCACGTTATGGCTGAGCGTGCCGTAGTAGCCACGCAGCGACCACTCTCGCTCCAAGCTCGCCGGCAGTGTCAACTGCTCCGCGATCTCCGCTGCCTTGAGCCCATGGCTCATCATTCGGACGGTCTGATCGTGCAGGTACTTGTAGCAATCGCGCTGCTTGGCGAGGAAATCTAGCACGCGGCCGTTGCCCCATACGGGCCAGTGATGCTGGGCAAAAAGCACGTCAACCTTTGGCGCGTATCGATCGCGCGCCTCGTTGATGTACCTGGACCATGCCAGCGAATCGCGTACCTGTGCCCCCCGAATTGGGTAAACGTTGTGCAGGTTGTGGGTCGTATTCTCGGCAAGGTTCAAAGCCTTTAATCCTGGATAAAACATCTGCATCTCAGCCTTGGCCTCGCTATCGGGCGTAAGCTGAAAGAGGATTTCGACACCGTCGATCACCAACGTCTCAATGGGCTGCTTGATGACCACGGTGGGCGGAATCAGGGTTACTGTGCCGCGCGAGGTACCCTTGCCGAGACCTGCATCGATCTGTCCGCGAGGTCCCTTGAAAAGGGTGGTGCCGAACTGAAACTGCGCACGGCGCAGCATTGCCGCCCCGGCAAGCACATTTTCACTGGTCACCTCCTCGAGGAAGCGGTCTGGAGCCACAACCATCACGTTGCCGGCGCGCACCTCACTTTCGTCAATCACGCCACGCACACCGCCGTAGTGGTCAACATGACTATGCGAGTAGATGACCGCACTAACAGGTCGCTTGCCGCGGTGGGAGGTATAGAGATCGAGCGCCGCTCGCGCGGTCTCGGTTGAGATCAGCGGATCAATCACAATGATCCCGCGCCGACCCTCGATGATGGTCATATTGGAAATGTCAAAACCTCGCACCTGGTACACCCGATCCGTCACCTGAAACAGGCCGTTCGTCATGTTGAGTTGCGCCTGGCGCCACAGACTAGGGTTGGCCGTGGGTGGGACATCCTCAGCGTTGAGGAAAGCATAGTCGCGCAGGCTCCAAACAATGCGCCCGTCCGCGTTCTTGATTTCGACCTCCGGTAGCGACGCGATAAACCCCCGCTCGACGTCGCGAAAATCTTGCCTGTCTGCAAAGGGTAGCGCGGACGCGCACGAGGATTGGTGGGCGCAGGTTGCAGGCGTGGCGTCTTTCGGTGCATGTCTTAGGGCGTCCATCGCCAAACTCCCTCGGCTGGCATTGCACTGGCCCCAACTCGGCACGCTGCCGCCACCACCCAGCCGCAACGCCGACGTGCCCAACGACCGTCTCCCTGCTTGGCGCGGGAGTGTGGGGCCGCTGCCCCGATCAGGGCGGAAAAGTTATTTTCCCGGAAATTGCGACGCGGCGCTAGCCTTGCTCAAATCTTGCGCTGCCGAGCTCGAAGGCTAAGTGCCAACGGGGCGAACCGTCTGCTTCGATCATCCCCACGTTTTGCAAAGCCACGCGGGTCCCATTTGCTCTCCGGATATCTTTCGGCCACCTGGCCGCTGAAGACGATCGCATGTATAGTGATGGTGCTGAGCGCTGCGGCCGACCGTCTCCGGAGTCTCGTGCAAGTCGTCGATTTGCACATACGCAATGGGTCCGACCTCCGAGGCATCTGCAGGACACCCCATTTGCGGTTGACACGGCCTCGAACCGAGACGGAAGACGGGAACTTTGGCCGACGATTTTCAAACGACCGCACCCCCCGCACCTGGCCCTCCGGCTGACGCGGGTGGTGAACGTGGCCCCTCGATGATCGGCTTGGGGGCGCTCTTCGGCTTGCTCTATTTTGTGCAGGGAATTGTTGAGCCAACCGATGGGCTGTTGTCCCAACCCATCAAATCGCTTCTGAGGACCTGGGGATATTCTGCCGCAACGACCGCGTGGTTCATCTCGGTCTTATCCATCGCTTGGGCCATCAAGCCGCTCTATGGGCTGTTGACCGACTTCGTTCCGCTCGCCGGTTCGCGGCGCCGCAGCTATCTGCTCCTCACCACCGCTGTGGCATCAATCAGCTTGACGGTGGTGTATCTTCTGCCGCTGACGTCCGAGCGGGCGGTGCTACTCTTGCTGCTGCTGCTCCCATCCGCAGTCGCGATCGCCTTCTCTGATGTCGTGATCGACGCAATGATGGTCGCAGCCGGTCAGCCGCGCGGAATGACAGGTCGACTGCAATCGATCCAATGGAGCTCAATGTACGCCGCGACAATCGTCACGGGTGTTGCCGGCGGCGTGCTTAGCCAATGGGGCATGCAACAGACCGGCTTCCTTATTGCCGGTGTTTCTTGCGCTGTCAGTCTCCTCGCCGTCTTGTTTCTGGTGCAAGAACGCCGCCAACCTGCCAAGCCGCGCGCGGAGGCATCCGCGTCAGCCAAATGCGATGGGGCAGACGGCCCGTCGCATGCAATCGCCGAGATCTGGCAGACCTTTCGCGAACCCAGCATCCTAGCAATCGGCGCCTTCCTGTTTCTATGGAGTTTCAATCCATTCTCCGCAACGGTCCTCTACTACTACTCGACCGAGGCGCTTCATTTCAGTGAACAGTTTGTCGGATCGCTAACTTCGTGGCATGCAGTCGGCCTACTGACGGGGAGTATTCTTTACGGCTTTATCTGTCGGATGCTCCCGTTCGGTTGGCTGATTCACGGCTCGATCGTTGCTGGCATCCTGGCCACCATCGCCTACTGGGGATATCGCGACCCCACCAGCGGCGTGGTCATCAGCCTCGGGGTCGGCGTCGTGTACGCCATCGGCTCGCTCATCCAACTCGATCTAGCGGCCAGGGTCTGTCGTCCGGAGACCGCTGGAACGACGTTTGCGCTGCTGATGTCGCTGACCAATCTCGGCGCCGCGCTCTCCCAGGGCATCGGCGGATCGATCTATGAAGAGATGGCCGAACGCTGGGGCTACGTCTTGGCTTTTCAGATACTGGTCGGGGTGGGAGCACTGTTTACCGCTGGTTGCTGGCTGTTGATGCCCTTATTAAATCGGCTCGCTGTTGTGTCACTCAAAGACGGCACGTTGCGCCCTGACAGCATCGGCTGATTGGCGTACGGCAGGTGCTGGGTGACTGGGCCGCCGATCGGCGAACATACTGCCGCCCGCCAGCGGTGCTCGTGACCGAGAAGCGTGGCCCGAAGGTAGGCGAGGTCGCCTCGGAAGGGCAAAGTCCGCGACCTCGTTTCTGCCGATGGGCCAGGTATCTCGTAGCTCCTTGCCGCCATGGGCCAAGGCGCCAGTGGCAACGGTGCCGCAGACCTTGCCAGTACGGCGGTGAACTCGTCTGACCAGCAGCAACCATCGCGTACTGAAAGCACTGTCGTCATCCGACGTCCGTGCGCCGTAGCAGATAGTCGAGCCCGCCCACACGGAACCAGCGATAACCGTAGCCTTCGATGACCAGGTGATGCTTTCCATCCTCGGCAACCTTGCTGTGCTCAGTGCCAAGTAAATTTACGAGCACGTCGCCGTGTTCACCCTCCCCTCCTGCTTCGAAAGCGATCTCGTGCGGCTTAGCATCGAAGTTATGGATGAAAAGGACCGAATTATTTCGCCAGTCGTACCGCATCACCAAGATCGCAGGGTTGCGCAGCCCAATCACCGCGAAATCACCCCAGCCGACCTCCGGTACCTCCTTGCGCATACGAATGATGCGCTCCGTCCAATTGAGTAACAAATCGGGATAGCGCCGCTGTATGGCGGCGTTAACGTGCTCGAAGCCGTACGGTCCTTCGCTGATGACCGGACAGATTGGCTTGTCGTGCTTGGTGAACCCGCCATGCGGCTCGTCCGACCACTGCATCGGCGTACGCGCGCAATTGCGCTCTTTCTGCGATAGATCATCGCCCATTCCCAGTTCATCGCCATAGCGAACCACAGGTGTGCCCGGTAGCGTAAAAAGCAGGCTGTAGGCGAGCTCCAAGCGCCGGCGGTCACCGCCCAGCATCGGCGCCAACCGACGCCGGATACCGCGCTCATAGAGCTGCATGCTTTGGTCCGGTCCAAACGCCTCGAAGACTTTCTGTCGCTGCTCCTCCGTCAGTCGCCCCAGGTCGAGTTCGTCGTGGTTCCTGAGAAATAGGCCCCATTGTGCCGTGGCGGGCCGCGGTTTGGTGGCCTTCATCGCCTTGATCAAGGGCCGGGTGTCAGCAGACGCCAGCGCATAGAACAGGTGCTGATTGACCTGAAAATTGAACATCATGTGCATGCGCTCGCCGTCGTCGCCGAAATACTCCATGTCGGTCTCGGGAAGGACATTGGCCTCGGCGAGCACGATGCAATCCCCTTGGCGCCATTGTAGGAACTCGCGGAAGGTCCTGAGCATGTCGTACTGCTCTTCCGGCTTGCCGACCTTGGGTCCCTTGCTGGCAATGACAAAGGGTACGGCATCCATGCGGAAGCCCGAGACGCCAAGCTGAATCCAGAAACCCATGATCTTGAGGATCTCAGCCTGGACCTCCGGCTTTGATGTGTTTAGATCGGGTTGAAATTCGTAGAAACGATGAAAGTAATAGGCGCGGGCCTGGTCATCGTAAGTCCACGTTGTTTTCTGTACCCCCGGAAACACCATTCCAGTCTTGGCATTCTTCGGCTTCTTCTTCGACCAGACGTACCATTCGCGGTATTGCGACTGCGGATCGCGCCGCGCCTCCTTGAACCAAGGATGTTGATCGGAGGTGTGGTTCACGACGAGGTCGATGAGTACGCGAATGCCGCGCTGCTTGGCGCCATGGGTGAAATCAACAAAATCGCCAAGCGTGCCGTAGCGCGGATCGACGCTGTAGTAGTCGGACACGTCATAGCCATCGTCGCGATGAGGAGACGTTTGAAACGGCATCAGCCAAATGCCTGTAACCCCCAGGCCATGAAGATAGTCCAGGCGCCGCGCCAGACCACGAAAGTCGCCAATACCATCACCGTTGGCATCCATGTAGGTGCCAACCGACAGGCAATAGATGATGGCGTTCTTATACCAAAGGTCACTAATCATGCGGCCCGCCCTCTCGCGATCGAGGCGTCCCGACAATGGCCCCTTCATGCGGTCGCAAAACGAAGGGGGCGGCGAGGTCTTCGCCCGGAGTGTCCGTCGAGAGAAGAATGTGCCGTCCCGACCAAGATGGGAGCGATATCTTTTTTGGCCGGCCGCCAAAATTGAGCGCCACCAGAAACCGCTGATCTGCTTGGGCTCGCTCGTAGCACAGCACATCTTCATCAAAAAAGACGGCGCGATAGGCTCCATGCCTGAGTGCTGGGCTGGCACGGCGCAGAGCAATCAGCCGGCGGTACAGCGACAACATGGAACTCGGGTCTTGTCTTTCCACGGCGACGTTGATTTGCTGAGAGTCCGAGACGAGGGGGAGCCAAGGTGCGCCGTCACTGAAGCCCGCAGAGGCCGAAGCATCCCACGGCATGGGCGTACGTTGGGGGTCGCGCCCGACACCTAGTCCTGGTTCGCGCTTCTCCCAAGGGTCCTGAACGGCTCCGCCCGCGATCGGTTCATTCTGCATTCCGATCTCGTCGCCATAGTACACGGTCGGTGTTCCCCGCAGCGTCAGCAGCAGCATCGCCGCAATGCGGGCTTGGCGGCGGCCGACACGGGTTGCAATGCGCTTCTGGTCGTGATTACCCAGCACCCAGTTGGGCCAGGCACCGGTAGGCAACGCCCGTTCGTACTCATCGATTAGGGCGGCAATGGCAGAGGCTTTCCAGGCGGTAAACAGCAGCTGGAAATTGAAGGGTAGGTGGACGCCCGTCTGATCCTCTCCATAGTAGGCAACGAGCCGTGTGAGCGGGAGGTAGATCTCACCGATGAGGACACGATCAGGATATGCGTCGACCACGCGCCGCATCTCGGCCACGACTTGCGCGATCTCGGGTTGGTCTGCCGAGTAGAGTTGTAGGAAACGATTGATGTCAGGCTGCCCGGCCGCATAGGCAGGATTGACCGGATTGTCCCGAAACGCCGCGTCCTTCATGAGGTGCCAGAGAACGTCGACGCGGAAGCCGTCGACGCCACGTTCGAGCCAGAACCGCATCACATTATATAGGGCGCCGCGCACCTCCGAGTTGCGCCAATTGAGGTCGGGCTGCTGCTTGAGAAAGGCGTGGTAGTAGTACTGTTGCGTGGTTTCATCCCACGCCCAGGCGCTGCCGCCGAAATTGCTCATCCAGTTGTTGGGCGGCATGCCGTCGGCCCTACCGTCACGCCAGATGTACCAATCGCGCTTTGGGCTTGATCGAGAACCGCGGCTTTCCAAGAACCACGGGTGCTGATCCGACGAATGGTTGGGCACCAAATCGAAGATGACCTTGATGCCCCGCCGATGCGCTTCGTCGAGGAGGCGGTCGACATCCTCCATGGTGCCGAACAGCGGATCGACGCCGCAGTAATCCATGATGTCGTAGCCGAAATCGGCCATGGGCGACGGGAAGAACGGAGAAATCCAGACTGCGTCGACCCCAAGCCAGGCCAAATAGTCTAGCCGGCGCACAATGCCGTCGAGGTCACCGACCCCGTCGCCGTTCGTATCCAAAAACGAGCGAGGGTAAATGTGATAGATGATGCCGTGCTTCCACCAGCTCTCGGCCAACGCCCGAGGTTCCTCTAACAGGGCTTGTCGAACGACAATGCTCGGATGGCACTCTTGTTCCCATCCGACGTTAAAGGAGTTTCAGCGCTGGGGAGCTCGATCCCACAATCGAAAAATCTGTCGGCAAGGCCATCGGATAGCGCAGGCCTGCGTAACTCCAGGCCGCGAACGCGGGCCGCCGGCCACGCGTCGCACAGGCATCATTACAGGCATCATTAATGCAATTGGACAACGCACCTTCTCACTTCCCGGTTGGGCAAACACGTCCTTGCGGTCGCCCTTACCTGCGGCGTCTGTTTGGCCTCCGAGAGCGGCCAGTCACCGTCGCCTCCGGACAATTCGGCGCCATGTTCGGAGCTAACAACTATCGAGCCGGCACAACCAAGCTGGCGCCCTTGTCGATTTCGATTGCGCCGGCTTTGATGCGCGGGATCAATTCGCGGCCGAACTCGGTGGTGTCGGCAACAGGATCGAAGCCGCGTATTAGGAATGACGCGACGCCGAGGCGGTAGTAACGCAGGATCGCTTCCGCCACCTGCTCTGCGGTACCGACCAGGCAGGAGGTGTTGCCGAGCGCGCCGGTCGCTTTAGTGATGCCCATCCAAAGTCTCTCATCGTGAACATCCTTCTCTTGCGCGAAGGCAAACTGCCGGCGGCCAGCATTGTCGACCGGTGCGCGGGCGCCCTCCTGTCGGGCCCAACCAAGCTTGCCCGTCATGCCGGCGAGGATGCGGTTCGCCTTATCCCACGCCGCCCCTTCCGTTGCGGCCATGATCGGCCGGACGGACATATTGAAGCCGACAGTGCGGTTATGCCTTGCGGCACGGGCTCGAAGTGCAGCAATGCGCTGCTCGGTGGTTGCGCGCGGCTCGGCGTAGATCGCGAACACGTCGCATTCGGCCGAACCCATTGCAAGTGCACCCTCGGAGGCGCCGCCGAACATGATCAGCGGATGTGGTTTCTGCAATGGACGCACATCGGAATGGGCGCCACGGACCCGGTAGAAGCGACCAGCAAAGTCGAAAGGTCTGTCGGCGGTCCAGGTGCGCTTCATTAGATGCAGATATTCCTGCGCCCGCTCATAGCGCTCCGCCTTCGGCGTGAAGTCGCCGTCGCCCTCCTGCTCGGCGTCAGTCTTCCCGGTGATGATGTGGAGCGCAAGGCGACCGCCGGTCAGCTGGTCAAAGGTCGCGACCTTGCGGGCGAACAGAGTGGGCGCGACGAAGCCCGGCCGGTGGGCAATAAGATACGACATCCGCTCGGTTCGGCCCGCCGCGTGCATTGCCACGAGAAAGCCCTCGGCGGAGGACGATGAATAGCCAACGAGGGCCATGTCAAATCCCGCCGCCTCGTGGGCTTGGGCAAACTCCACAACAAAAGGCGGCGAAATCTCACCCTCGATGACTAGTAAGGTCGAGTTCCTGCTTCGGTGGGGCGACACCTATCATACCGATGATACGGGCTGGCATGGCTGCCTCCAGATGACGGGTGCAATCGACGGTACTCCGGAAATCGTCCGCGAGCGACAGCGTACTCGGTCACTGGGATCGGCCGCGCTTAGAGCAACGCTTTGATCGGCACGGTAGCCGGGGCCGGCGCTCGTCGCTGCTTGGGGAACTGACGCGATCGCTGCATCGTCAAAGTTGGCACCCGTCCGGCAAGACCGGACCCGTAGAGCATCCTCGCGCAAACCGGCGCGATTTCCCGCACGCGTGAGGATAGCGTCGTGCTGCTAGATTTCGCGGCAGCTTTTTGCCGGCGAGACCAGGTGACAAAGCCTTGAGCGGTCGTGTCGGCCAGGCGTCCGAGACGACTGGTTGACCCTGGGGGCCGGTCGCCTCAACCCCCCGTGGGCTTGTTCAACTGATCCATAACCTGATCGACGCTGAAGCTTGAGGGCCTCTGGCGTGGCGGGAATTCCTTAAACGTTGCGACGAACCTGGCCACGATTGCCTGCGCCGGTACCACCAGGAATGAGCGTCGCAGCACCCAATCATCGTAGGTGTTCGACGTGATTTCAGCCCGCTCGTAGGGGTCCATGCGCAGGTTGAACATGGTCGGCGCCCGCATGCAGACGAACGGTTCTCGCCAAACCTTCAATGTTCCTTCGCTTCGCTGCTCGCAGAACACGACCTTCCAATTGTCCACGCGCAGCGCCACCATCTGACCGTCGTCGTTGAAATAAAAGAATTCCCGGCGCGCAGATTTGTCCTGCAGACCAGTTAGGTAGGGGAGCTGGTTGTAGCCGTCGAGATGCACCTTAAACGTGCTACTACCCGTCTCCCAGCCCGTCCGCAGCCGATCTTTCACCCCGGTATCGCCGGCCGCCGCAAGCAGCGTCGGGAACCAATCCAATCCGGAAAACATCTCGTTCGAGATCGA
Source organism: uncultured Alphaproteobacteria bacterium (assembly GCA_963775835.1). Lineage (GTDB taxonomy): Bacteria > Pseudomonadota > Alphaproteobacteria > Rhizobiales > Hyphomicrobiaceae > AWTP1-13. The sequence goes on from CAVZKV010000018.1 coordinate 55,457, forward strand.
TCCCGCCTTGATGCGGCCGGGCCAACGCACCATGGCGGGAACGCGGAAAGCGCCCTCCCAATTTGAGTTCTTCTCGTTGCGGAACGGTGTCATGGCCGCGTCGGGCCAGGAGTTCATGTGCGGCCCATTGTCGGTTGTGTAGATGACGATTGTCTCATTGGCGAGATTGAGATCGTCGAGCGCCTTGAGCAGCTTGCCGACCTGCTCATCGTGCTCGAGCATGCCGTCACCGTACTCGTTGTCGGGCATGCCGCTTTGGCCGCGCAGGCTGGCCCGCACATGCGTGAAGGCGTGCATGCGTGTCGAATTGAACCAAACGAAGAACGGTTTGTTGGCGCGCGCCTGTCGCTGGATAAAGTCGACCGCGGCGTCACTGGTCTCGTCGTCGATCGTCTCCATGCGCTTTTTGGTCAGTGCGCCTGTATCCTCGATGGTCTGCTTGCCGACCCTGCCGAAGCGTGGATCTTCAGTGGGGTCGTCGCTGTCCGTGGCTTTGCACCGCAGCACGCCGCGCGGACCAAACTTGGCCTTGAACTGCGGATCCTTCGGATAGTCCGGATGCTCCGGCTCCTCCTCGGCGTTGAGGTGATAGAGATTGCCGAAGAACTCGTCGAAACCGTGCACCGTCGGCAGGAACTCATTGCGGTCGCCAAGATGATTTTTGCCAAATTGGCCGGTGGCGTAGCCAAGCGGTTTCAGAGCCTGGGCGATCGTGATGTCTTGGGGCTGCAGACCGAGCGTGGCGGCGGGGAGCCCGACTTTGGATAGGCCGGTCCGTAGTGTGGCCTGCCCAGTGATGAACGATGACCGGCCAGCGGTGCAGCTTTGCTCGGCATAATAGTCGGTGAATATCATTCCTTCCTTGGCGATGCGATCGATGTTGGGGGTCCGGTAACCCATGACGCCAAGCGTGTAGGCGCTTATGTTCGACTGACCGATGTCGTCGCCCATGATGACAAGGATATTTGGCTTGCGCGCCGGCCCAGACTGCGGTTGCGCCTGCGACCTCTCGCTCGACGCAATCGCCCCAAGGGCCGAGATTGTGGCAAGCGAACTGCCGGTAAGGAGGAGATTCCGGCGGCTCAAGTTGCTCCGGTGGGCGGGCTCGTTCGATGCGGTCTTGTGAGCATGACCGCTGACCGGCTCGATCTCCTTGGTCAAGGTTTCCTCCATCGCTGCGGACATTGATCAATTGGAAAACCAATGGGTGGCAGCTTCGATCATTGCTGGCGGTACATAAATCGGGACCAACCCTGACATGGGGTATCGCTCGCCCGGACTCCTAAAAGGGTTCACGGCCGATGGGGGTCCATTTGCCCACGCCAGCACCCGTGTTGTTAAGGCATAAATCTGTAGCCGGATGCGCTCACCGCTAAGCCAAGCCGTAAAAAAAGTGCCCGGCTTAATCGTCACGGCATTCCCGACGAGGCCGCCGACAGAGGCGGGCCTATGCGATGTAAGCGCCGACCGCTGAGCCAAGCGGTGAAAGACTGCCATTTTCAGCCGTGGGCAGGTGCCATAATCTATGGCGACAACAACGCGCGGCTGATCAGAGGTTCTGTTCGGCGGAGACTCAGAGGTGCCCGACATTCACCACTCAGCGGCTGAGGGTTACTCAGTAGCGGCAGCCCACTACGAAAAGGGTCGGCCCCACTATCCGCCAGAGGTGGATACGTGGCTGCGCGGTGATTTGACCTTGCGCAAGGGCAAGACTGCGCTCGACCTTGGCTCTGGCACCGGAAAGTTCCTACCTCATCTGCACCGTACCGAAGCAACCGTCGTTGCCGTAGAGCCTGTTGCCGCAATGCTTGTGCAATTGCGGGAGGCCCATCCAGGGATCGAGGCGAAGCAGGGCTCTGCGGAGGACATTCCGCTTGCCGACGCCTCCTTCGATGCCGTCGTCTGCGCGCAGTCCTTTCACTGGTTCGCCAGTGCAGAGGCTCTCAACCAAATCCGTAGGGTCTTGAAGCCTGGCGGTGTTCTCGGACTTGTCTGGAACATCCGTGACGAAAGCGTGGAGTGGGTTGCCGAGCTGAAGAGAATCTTTGACGCCTATGAGGGTGACGCCCCTCGGTTTCACACGCAAGAGTGGCGAAAGGTATTTCCCGCTGCTGGCTTCGCTCCGCTTTCCGAAACACGCTTCTTGCACGGTCACACCGGTCCACCCGAACATGTCATCATTGATCGTGTGCTTTCGACCAGCTTCATTGCCGCGCTGCCGGCGGCGCAGCGGATTCGCATCGCCGCGCAGGTACGGCAGCTAATCGCAAGCACGCCTGATCTTGCTGGCAAGAGCGAAGTGACAATGCCTTACGTAACGGCCGCTTATAGTTGTCAAAGGCTTCCGTGAGGATGCGACCGGCAGAGGAAGACCGCCGAGCCTGTTCGCTTTGAGCCGACTGAGCCGGGCCGCCGGACTATCAACGATTGCCTGCGCGGCACCGGTCGCAAGCCCGGCGAATACCTGTTATCCGGGATCTGGGTCGGCCTCTGACAACGCGCCAGCATACCCAACTCGTATCAAGGTGGGTTGGCGCCATTGGTCTCGGTCCACGCAAATTCACCAGGCATTCTATGCGTCGAACGAGATCTACCGTCGTACCGAGAACCTCAACGCCGTCCAACTCTTGCTCGGCTATTCGCAAGGCCGAAAGCACAGCTCGCCACCTTGGTGTAGAACTCGACGATGCCTCGAGATCGCCTAAGAAAATCGATGCCTGAGGTCTCCGGGCAGGCGGACGCGCGCGGCCCAGCACACGATTGGACCTTTCGTACCAGCAGCTGCCGTCCAGAACCAATACTCGCGATCAGCGATCCAATAGTTTTTGCCTATCGCTCTCCAGGTTTCTCCTGATTTGAGGTGGCAATATCTCCCGCAACAATGGTCGGCGGCGCTCCTTCGTTGCTCACGTCCTCTGGCAACGACGGGACGTCGATGAGTGCTCCCACACCGGAGCCGGCGGCAAAAGTCGGCGGATGATCAAGGCGCAAAGGACACCTACTATCCGGAGGCGCCGCATGGCACACCACCACATGCGGATCAGGCCGACGCCGATCTACTCGCCGTCATCAGGGCGCAACACTCAAGGGCATGTGCGCCTGACTTGGGACCTGCAGCGCTTGCACGTAGCCGTTATCGAATGGAGGTCATGAAGATCGTGGTCATTGGAGGCAGCGGGCTCATGGAAACGAAGCTTGTGAGCAGACTTCGTCAGAAGGCGTCAATACCATCACGGGTGAGGGATTGGCCGACGCGCTCGCAGGCGCTCAGGTTGTCGTCGACGTGGCGAACTCGCCCTCGTTTGAGGACCGGGCCGTCTTGGAATTCTTTCAAACCGCAGGCCGCAACCTGCTTGCTGCCGAAGCGGCGGCTGGAGTGAGACATCACGTTGCGCTGTCGGTGGTCGGCACCGACCGACTTCCCGACAGCGGCTACTTACGCGCGAAGCTGGTACAAGAGAACCTGATCAAAGCCTCCAAGATTCCCTATGCGATCGTGCGCTCAACGCCGTTCTTCGAGTTCCTGAACGGCATCGCCCAGTCCAGCACCGTCGGCCAAACGGTTCGCCTATCACCGGCTCTTCTGCAGCCCATCGCCTCGGATGACGTGGCTGCAGCGCTGGCCGACGCGACACTCGGTGCGCCGGTCAACGGCACGACCGAGATTGCCGGTCCTGAGCGGCTACCTCTCGACGAGCTTGCCCGGCGCTACTTGAGCGCAAACCAGGATCCGCGCCAGGTTGTCGGAGACGCCCAGGCCCGCTACTTCGGCGCGGTGATCGACGATCAATCCCTCATCCCCGGCGACAACCCGCGCCTGGGCTCGATCCGCTTCGATGACTGGCTCAGTCGCTCCGCGCCTCGCAAATGAGGGAATTGAGATGCTGAAGTCCCTATGTCTTGGCGTGGCCGTGCTGTTCGGTGTCGCTTTGGGAGCCAACGGCATCTTCATGCTTGTGGCGCCCGAGAATTGGTACTTTGCGGTGCCTGGCGTCACGTCCACAGGACCTTTCAACCAGCATTTCCTCCGCGACATCGGCTTGATCTTCTTGCTTCTCGGCGGCGCTTTCCTAGTGGGGGCGGCACGACCGCAGGTGCGCATCCTCCTTTGGGCCGCCCCCACCATCTGGCTTTTCGGCCATGCCCTCTTCCACTTCTGGGAGGTGGCCGTCGGTATCTGCTCGCCCTCCGTCATCGCGCGCGACTTTCCAGCCGTCACCCTGCCGGCGATCATCGGAGTGGCGCTTACCGTTTGGGCATTCCGGAATGCACGCTCGGCAACAGCCGCATCCGCCTGAGTTTGCGCGGGCTTGCTGTGGCTTTGTCAGATCGGCGAGCACTCAGGCGCTCGGGGTGCGTCGCGTAGATTGGAGGGGCTTTTGAGCGATGCGGTTGGTAGGTAAAGTCAGCCTTAGCGCCCTCTCCGATCCTTGCCGTTGTCCACGCGAGTGACATTTCTGCGGTTCACGAGTCTCTCGACGTCTGATGCAATGAATAGGTCAATTGCTGCGAAAATTGATGTACTTGATCCTTGCACGTAAACCGACATCGCTGGCTTGTGCGAAGACTTGTTTGGTCTGCTGGTAACGGTGCGCTGTCTTTCGGATGCTCTCGAGCGCGACAATGCGGTCCATGCACCGCAAAGCCGCCTGCACCCAGACGTGCTTCTTAGCTTGCGGCCAGGCCGCCGGATAGGCAGGTAAAACGAGTAACTTGCTCTTGGCGATGATGGTTGCAACGGGATGCAGGAGCTGCGTCCATACCGGCAGTAGCGCAGCATTCGCGAGCAGGGCGGCATGCATAGCAATCGAAATTGCGGCCGATAGTGGCAGCCACAACGTCACGCCGGCGATGACGAGCAGGGCAGCCCGCGGCGAGAGCGCTCCGAAGCTTTCGAGGACCCAGGAGATTGCTCGTTGCAGCACACGTTGCATTGTTGCCGCAACGGCCTCGTGGCTCAGCCGATGCCGTAGCCCAGACCAGCGTCGGTCCACAAGGTCGCCTAATGCCTTGCGCTTCGCCCCGGACAGCTGCGGCAGATCGGCGAGCCGCTTGCCCAGCCACGCCATGCCGTCACCGGCTGTAGCGGCAACGAACAACACGGATGTCACCACCCGGAGAAGGAGGGCGAGAACAAATGCCGATGCCAGGGCCACGATCAAAAACACGGCCTGGAACAGTGTCCTGGCGAGAAAGGCAATCACGACCATCGGCAAGATAATCGCGTCGTCGACGCCGATGCGGAACTGATCTCGCGTCGCCGGGGGCGTGCGAATGTCCGAGTGACAAATCAAGGGTAAATACATCCGGGCTTGCCGCTGATCCGGCGAACATCGCAGATTTTGATGACAGGCGTGCGTTCGGGTTCATCAGAACGATACCAGCCTGACACGGGAGCATCGCAGATCATTTGTAAGCAAAATCGTCGTCAACAGGAATGATTTGCCGCCTTGATCGAACCCAACTGGATCCTTCTCTTTAGCAAGAAGCGCGGCCGCTGGTGGGTGCGGCTGCTCGCTTGTGGGCGCTATCATCACGTCAAGGCCATTGCCTATCTGCCCGCGATGCACGCTTGGCTGTGCTATGATGTGAAGTTCAACGGCACCCGACTGATGCTCGTCCGCGAAGATGACCCCGGCAGCCGTGCGTTTTTGCACTACTATCTCGACAGCTGCGATCTGGTCGCCATGCCGCGGCTCCCGATTCCAAATCGCGTTGCGCCGCAGGCCGGCTTTTGGTGCACCATAGCGATGAAACATCTTGTCGGGATTCGCGCCGCCGCGTTGCGCCCGGACCAACTGTGGCGAGACAGCATTGCCGCAGGCGGCAAACCCTATAAGAGCGATGTTGGTGAAGGTCGGAGCGTTGCTGCGGCTTCGATGCAACTGCTGCCGGGCCCGCAGCCGTTTGAGTCCGTGCTGACCTTCCTGAAGGCCCACGCGGAAACGTCGAGCAACACCAGCAATCAGCAGAGCTTTATGGATGACGCTGCGTTTGGCCGCCGGCGAAGCGACCTGATTGCAAGGCTCCGAGCTCGAATTCGCGCACTCCGCTTCAAGGCCACCACCAGAGGTCGCAGGCGGTGGCCCTACCTCTGGGCGTGTGATTTAGCTGTCAACGAGGCCAAGGGCTGACCGCTCGCCGTGCGGCGGTTCAGCCTCTGCGAAGGGAAAATAAGTCACGGACCAACACTTGGACACGACTCGTCGAAAGGCCTGACGGTCAGCGTGTCCACCTGGGAGCCGACTTGTGGCTCGTTCGCCACGTCGCTCGCCTATTCGAGCCTGAACCCAGGAGATGGCAATCGCGCCCAGCCCTAGTTCGCCCTGGGGTTTCTCATGATGACGAGGCGATTAGCGCAGCTGGCCCCGCGTGCCTTACCCGTAAATGATCCAAGTTTCATCGCCGATCACAACATCGACCGTGATGAGGTGGACGGCGCCCGGATCCGACACGTGCCCAACAACAGCCCCGAGCAACGTAAGCAGTACACTCCGGCTCCTGTACCGCTTACCGAGCAACTGCAGCAAGATGGGTGGCGAAAGGCTCGACTTACTCGATAGTCTCATCGCCCCGAGCGAGCAGCGACGGGCGACACTCCAATCCCCAGCATGTTCGCCGTCTCATGTCGTACTAGCCGTGCCCCATTCGCCGACGTCGGCCCGCGAACGCCAAGCTCATCGTGTCAGGGTGACGCGCCCCTTGAAAGGTTCGCACAACGACGCCTACGCGGAAGCACCTGCCGATTCTGCCGTAGCGCCGACCCAAGCCCCGTTTTTCCCTTGCCAAGCGCCGCGATAACGCGGAAGGACGGCCGATGCCCAATTCCGCAACTTCACCCTTTTCCGAGTTCGAGCCACCTCCACGCTTCGTCACGGGTTCGATCTTTCGTCACATTGCGGTGATGACCGGCACCAGCGCCATCGGATTAATGGCCATCTTCGTCAGCGATTTCGCGAACATATTTTTTCTCGGCCTGCTCGGTGATCTACAGTTGTTGGCAGCCGTCGGCTATGCAAGCAGCATCATGTTCTTTTTAATCTCGGCCGGCATCGGCATGTCGATCGCGGTCGTAGCCCTGGTGGCGCCGGCGCTGGGCGCGCGGGACATCGCCCGAGCCCGCCGGCTTTCCTCGCATGCCGCCGTGTTCGCTGGCGCCACATCATCGCTTTTGGTCGCCGCGCTCTGGCCCGCGCTGCCAGCGCTGCTCGGTTCACTCGGCGCCGGGGGCCGCACGCTTGCGCTCGCACACGAATACCTAAGTATCGTGCTGCCGTCGTGGCCGCCGCTGGTGCTGGGCATGTGTGCCTCGGCCATGCTGCGATCGGCCGGAGAGGCGCGACTTGCCATGTTCGTCACCCTGACCGGAGCTGTCGTTGCCACGATCCTCGACGCGACTCTCATTCTCGGGCTCGGGCTCTCACTCCACGGAGCGGCGATTTCCGCATTTGTCTCCCATCTTGCGGTCCTCGTGCTGGGCTTGTGGCTCGTCGTGCGCACTCAGGGATTGCTGCGTCGGCCGGATTGGCACGCCTTCGGGCACGACACGGCGCTGATCGCGCGGTTTGCTGTACCCGTCGTGCTAGCCAATCTCGCGACGCCAGCCGGGGGTGCTTATGTGACGTCGGCGATGTCACAATTTAGCGATAGTGCGGTGGCCGGTTGGGCAGTGATCGGTCGCATCATTCCGATCGCTTTCGGCGCAATCTTCGCCCTGTCTGGCGCCATCGCACCGATCATTGGCCAAAATCTTGGAGCGCGCAAGTTCGACCGCGTTCGCGAGGCGCTACATGGTGGTCTCAGATTTGCTGCCTTGTTGTCGGCAGCCGCATGGCTTTTCCTCGCAGTTGCCGCGCCGGTACTGGTTCAACTCTTCAATGCCAGCGGGGAGGCTGCAGCGTTGATCGTCTTCTTCTGCCGCTGGCTGGCGCCACTGTTCGTATTCTTTGGCACGCTATTCGTCTGTAACGCGGCCTGCAACGCGCTGGGCCGTCCGCAATATGCCACGGTGCTGAACTGGGGGAGAGCAACCCTCGGCACGGTCCCGTTCGTCACTTTGGGGTCCTACTGGGGCTCCAAGGGTGTGCTGGTCGGTCACATGTTGGGGGGGATCGCCTTCGGCCTCGCTGCCGTCGTCGTGGTCAACCACCTCATCGCACAGTTGGAGCAATCCTTGCGCCGCTGAGAGTGTGACCATCTAGTCTTGGCCACCAGCGACAACACCGGCGATCCGCGTTGCGGCACGGCAATGGGCAGCGCACCGCAAAAACCAAGATCAGCTGTCGTCTGCACACACGCTTGATTTCTCAACCGATATAGGTGGTGATCGGGCCGATCGATACGGTGACATTCAACGCCAGAAAGCGGCAACATTGGCTCGCCGCTGCGGTCGTGCGCCGAGCGCCGCCGACGTTGGTGTTTCACCTAAAATAGTTCAACTTGCGCGCAAGCTGATGTCCCGGCGGATGGCGATAGGCGCGATCGCTTCGCGGGCTGGTCCAGCCAATGGCGTCGCCAGTTCGTAAATATCGCCGCTCGTTGCTGCCCCTCAGTTAGACGATCTTGAACCGTTCAAAGATCGTCTTGATTTTCCTGACCGCTTCCTCGGCCGCCTGCTCGGGGGTCATGTTCTTCTGCGTGATATTGGCCTCTGCCTGGCTCCAAATCTGCTCCGAGAGCACGGCCGAATAGGCCGGGTTGTAGTTCATCCACCAGGGGATGGTGGGCTTGATGAGGCCGGTGTCGACCGCGACGTGCCGGTGCGGGTCGGCGGGGTCCTGCCAGTAGGGGTCCGACTTGATGTTCGACATCATCACGGGGAGGAACCGGCCGCGGGTTTCCTTCAAATACTGGTTCAGATTGTCCGGCCTGATAAAGCTTCTCAACAAGTCCTTCGCGGCGTCGATGTTCTTGGCGCCCTTCGGAATTAGGCACGGCGCCACGGCAAGGATGCCCGGAACTGGCTTGCCATCGTTGCCGAGCGGGATCCCCTGGGTGATTACCTGCTTATAGTACTGATCGGCCTTCTCCATTTGCGCGACCGCGATGGAGATCGTCGCGTTAGGCGTCATCACAATTTGCTTGGCGAAGAAGGCGTTGTTGTTGTCGACGTCGCCCCAGTTTATCGCACCAGGCGGGACGTAGCCCTTCTTATAGGGGGTCGTTAGCCGCTCCAGCGCCGTCACGGCCGCTTTTTGCACGCCCGCATCGTCGATATTCAGTTTGCCGCTCGGCAACACGATGTCCATGCCGCCATAGGCCACCAGGAAGTGGTGGAACAGGGTGCCGGAATCGGCCTCCTTGGCCGCCATCGAGTACCCGAGCCCGTAGATCCGCTTGCCCTTGGCGCGCAGCTTGTCCTGGATAGTCTGGAAGAAGTCGAAATACGCATCATGGGTCTTGGGCATGTCGGCGTCGGTGAAGCCTGCTTCTTCGATCAGCGGCCGCCATACCTGCTCCATCAAGGTCGAACACTTGATCGGCACGGTGTAGAAGGCGTGCTTCTTCAGTTTCGCGTTGTAGAACCGCGAGCCCAGCATGGCCGTCGGGTGGAACTCGCTCTTCTGGCTATCAATAACGTCGGTCACATCCACAAGTTGGTCGTCCCATGCGGCGCGCGGCACCAGGAACCGATCGCCGGTCACCGAGTGAACGAGATCGGGCACATCCCCCACCTGCATCGCCGCGATCAGCTTGGTGATCAGGTCGGGCCCGTTCATGATGGTAAGGTTGACCTTGGTGCCGGTGGCCTTTTCCCAGGCGGCGAGATTGTCGATGACCGCCTTGTTTTCGGCCTCGTAGAAGCCCTGCGTCCACCAGACGGTAACGGGCTCGGCGGCCTTGACCGATCGGGAGCGCGTGGCGGAGGTCGCCGCGACCGCCGCGAGACCGGCAATGGCATGACGACGGGACAGTTGTGCCATGGTTTCCTCTCCGATGAAGTCCGCGTTTGCCGCGGATCAGCCCTTGACGCCGCCCATGGTGAGGCCGCTGCTCATTTTTCTGCGGAATGAATAGTAGATCACCATCGGCGGGATCGCATAAACGATGGCGGCAGCCATCAGGTAGTTCCACGGTGCCTCGTCGCTGTTGAGGAACTTCCCCAAGCCGACGGGCACCGTAATTTTGCCTTCGCTCGACAGCAGCAGGAAGGCGTAGAGGTATTCGTTCCACGACAGCAGCAAGGCGTAGGTGCCGATCGCCACCAGCGCCGGCGCCATCAGCGGCAGGTAAATGAGAAAGAAGATTTGCGGTGGGGAGGCGCCGTCGATGCGCGCCGCCTCGTCGAGCTCGTAGGGGATCGAGGCGCCGTACTGCTGGAAGATAAAGATCGCGTAAGGTGTGGCGAAGGTCACCTCCACCGCGATCACGGCCAGCGGATTGTCGGTCAGGCCGTATTTTCCCATGATCCCATAAAACGGGATGGCGAGAAACGACATGGGAATGACGTAGGTCATCAGGGCGGCATTCGTCAGCATCCAGCCCTGCCGCAGGCGCAGGCGCCCGATCGTGAAACTGGTGAGTGTGCCGATGCTGAGCGTGAGCGAAGCGACAATGATGCCGATCCAAAAGCTGTTGCTCATCTGCCCCCAGAATTTGGCCAGTAGCCAGTAGGAGGTGTCGAAGACCGTCCAAAAGCTGTGCAGGCTGGGCGCGACCGGAATGACGTGGCTGCTGAAGATATCTTCCTTCTCCTGCAGCGCCACGCGCACCATGTTGTATAGCGGCAAGAGCGACCACACGACGAGGAAGGCGCCGAGGACCATCGCCGCCAGCTGCGACACCGTCCGCTTGAAGCGAGCACGACGGGCGAGGCTCACAGCTGCACCTGACCTTTCTTCAGCTGGCGCATCAGCAGGATCACCAGCGGTATCAGCAGCGGCAGCGCCGACAGCACGGTAGCCATGCCGAGCGGCGGGTTGCCAATCTCGAACGCATTGCGGATGCCAAGCGTCGCTAGGACGTGCGTGGAGAGCGCGGGGCCGCCCCCGGAAATGAACCGAACGGCGTTGAAGTCGCCGAGCGCCCAGATAGAGCTCAGCAGCGTGCAGACGAGATAGAGACTTGCCAGCATGGGAACCGTGATGTGCCGGAAGAGGTCGAAACTACTGGCGCCGTCCACCTTGGCGGCCTCGTAGAGGTCCGTCGGGATGGCCATGCGGCCGGCCAGAAAGATGATGGTCCAGAAGGGTAGCCATTTCCAGATATGCGCGTAGATCACGGAGCCGAGCGCCAGGTTTGCGTTGTCGAGCCAGGGCGGGCCGTCGACCTGCCACACACTCCAGATGAGGTTGTTCACCAGACCCCATTGGCCGTTGAGCATCCAGTGGATCGAGATATAGCCAGGGATGGCGGGCATGGCCCATGGCAGGATGAAGATCAGCAGCAAAGTCTTGGTCCACCACCCCCGGCGCATGAAGAAGCCCGACAGCAAAAGCGCCAGAAACAGCTTAAGATTGACCGCCACCAGCAGGTAGATGAGCGTGTTGAGAAGCGCCGAGGGGTAGACCGGATCGGCGAACAGCTGCCGGTAGGCGGCGGGATCGCTGCCAAGCCACAAGCCGTAACCGACCGGGTAGATCACAAAAGCGAAAAAGACGAGCACGTAGGGTGTGGCAAAGGCGAGCGCCCAGAGCCAATCAGAGCCAGTCAGTCTGCTCCAGCTTGGCGACCGCCTCGCAGTACGCACAAGCGTCCGGTTCTCGATGGTCGACGTGACTGCCATCGGACCTCCCACGCCCGTCAGGGCGGTTTCCCCTTATGGCGGGGATTACGCAGAAAGTAGATGTCGGGTTCGCGCCGAAGTCAACAATAAGCTGGCACAACAGGTGCCACGCCGCGCGTTTTTGCCGTTGCCCAGGTTCGAAGCAAGGCTGGCGCGTCGGGCTTGTCGCCCTGTTCCATTCGTCGCCGAGGACGGATAAGCTCTAAGCCATGGCCATATCGATACAGCACGCTCCGCCGGCAGCGCGCTGATGCGGGACGCTTTGGCGCAAGCATATTCGCGCTTGCCGAGGGTAAACTTTACGCTTTGCAGAATTCTTTTGCGCTCGACGGTCGGGTCAGCTCCTATCCCGGCAGCGCGCGTGGCTATTCGGTGGCGAACAGCTACCTGCTGACCGAGAGCGACGCGGCGCTTCTAGTCGATACCGGCTTCGGCAAGGACGAACCCGTGATCCGCGCTCAGATCGAGACGCTGATTGCGCCAGCCCTGCCGCTGTCGATGTTCCCGCTGCGGCTCAACGAGTTCATGTCCATCAACAACGTCGAGGCATTCGCAGCGCATTTCAACGTCGAGCAGTGCTACACCAGCAATGTCGATGCCGCTCTGTGGTTCGATTTTGGCGCCAAGGCGGACGGTCGCAGCATACTGGAGTTTATGCGGATCACGGCCGTGACCCGCGCGGAGACGATTGAGATCGGCAAGACGGGCCGGCCAATTGATGTCATGCAGGCGCCGATCCGGCTGATTGCCACGCGCTGGCTCTACGACCGCGCCACGCGCACGCTGTTCAGCTCTGATCTGTTCACCCACGTGTGGCGTGATCACTCGCACGGGCCGTGGGTCGTTACCGACGAGGCCGACAACACGACCGCGCGCGAGCTGCGCTCGTTCATGCTCAATACGCGCTACTGGTGGCTGGAGGGCGCACCCACCGACCAGATCCGGCGCGGCATCGGCGAGGTGTTCGACAAGTTCGACGTCGAGACCATCGCACCCGGCTACGGCTGCATCCTGCGCGGCCGCAAGGTGGTGGAGCGACACTACCGAATGCTGGATGACTTTCTCAAGGCCTGCGACAAGAGCGTGGCGGTATCGCGCTACGTCTTTCGCGACGAGGAGCGCTGAGAAATGACTGGCAAGATGCCGCGCGAGATCGCCCCCGGCGTGTTCTGGATCGGTGACTGCCTGGCCCAGCGCCACAAGGGCAAGATCTATCACGGCTACAACGCCGCCTACCTGATCGCCGGCGAGACCGCGTCGTGCCTGGTCGAGACCGGACATCCCAAAGATTTCCCGGTCATCGAGCGACACCTGGGCGAGCTCTTCGCCCGCGGTGTGCCGCCGCTCAAGTATCTGTTCGTCACCCACCAGGAGACACCTCATTGCGGCGGTCTCGGGCGCGTGCTCAGGACTTTTCCGGACACGCTGCTGTGCGGCGATGTAAGCGACTATCACCTGGCATTCCCGCAATACGAACACCGCATGCGCTGGATGCGCGAAGGCGAAGAAATCGACCTCGGTGGCCGCAGTCTGATGGCCGTGGAGCCGGTGATCCGCGACCTCCGAACGACCTGGTGGGCATTCGAGACGCGCGAGCGCGTGCTGTTTCCGGGCGACGGATTCGCCTACAGCCACTATCACGAGGACGGCCATTGCGGTTTGCTTGCCGAGGAAGCTACTTCGCTCGACCTGCCCGATGTGTCCTCGACGTTCGCAGACTTGGCGCTCTTCTGGACCAAGTTTGCTGACATGAACGCCTACTGCGATCGGCTCGATCTTTTGATCGAGCGGCACGGAGTCAAAACAATTGCCCCGACCCACGGCTTGCCCATCACCGACGTAAAGGCCACCGTACCCAAGGTGCAGGCCGGGCTGAAGGCCGCGGCTCTGATGCCAGAGTCGGGAACCAACGAGAAGATACAGTTGACCGGTGCCGGGGCGGCACCAACGGCAGCTTGAGCGCGGACCATGTCACCGCGCTTATGATGCGCCTTGCTCTTCGGCCAATAGTCGCACGACATCCTTGCCGTCCCGCGTCTTATCGCGCTTTTCAGGCGTCTCTTTGCCGAGCGACGTGCCGGCGACAAAGCGATAGACGTCGGCCGCGCCCTCGAACATCTTCGGGGTCATGCCGACCGCACCCAAGGTTTTGGAGATTTCGAGCATTTCCGGCACCCAGCGATAGGCCTTGGGCGGTAAGATCGGAAATTGGTTGAGCACCCAACCATAACGCTCACCCTGGGACTGCTGTAACTGCTGTTCGAGTAGGTCGGCGACGCCCAGGCGTTGTGCAGCAATCAGCACCTCCAGCCACAGCGCCTGCGTCCCCTTGTTGAGGGCGCCGTAGCACATCTTGAGCGCGCTCGCATCCGCGATGCCTTCGCCGATCACATGCACGATGAGCTGCGGCCCAGCGAGTTGTTCGAGATCAGCGGCACCAGGGCCCGATGCGTACAGATACGTTCTCGCTTTGCCGCGCGGCGGTGGCCCGATGATGCCGGCGTCGAGAAAACGTCCACCGGCTGTTTCGATTAAGTCCGCGATTTCATGCACCGTGTCCGGTGCGATCGCATTGCAGTCGACAATCAGCGTATGGCGACCCGTGGCGCGCAACGCATCTGCCGCTACGCGAGCGAAACCAACTGCTGCGCCCGGATCCATGATCGAGAGCACGACATCGCACTCATCAACGAGCCGCGTAACCGTGCCAACATCAGTTATTCCCGCGTCGCGCGCCAGCGCACGCGTGCGCTCGCTGCGGCGCTCCAACCCAGTGTAAACATTCAAGCCCTTCGCTTTCAGTTGAAGCGATACCGCCTGACCCATGTCCCCGGGGCTCATTACGCCGACACTCTCGATCTTCATTTTTCCACTCGCCTCGTTTGGGTTGGAAACTGCGGGCGGCAGTACGCCCAAAGTGAGTTTTCCAGCAGGCGGAGACTACCCAACTGCCAGATTTAGGTTGCTGCCACCTCGTCAAACTTGACGAGATGCGCAGCAGGATATCCGTTCTCAATGCCCACCGCACGCGGCGAGGCGCTTAAACATCACAGCGTGCTCTAAGCCCTAGGACCGCTAGTGGGTCAAGGGCACGCTCCCGCCGCGGCTGCCTTGGCAGTATCTGCAGACGCCCGATACCCAGGCAAGCATGACCTACGTCGGCTCATTCTCCAAGATGCTGCTGCCGACCGTTCGGCTTTGCCGCCTTGGGGTTTGCACCGTCCGCCTCGGCCATTGCCTGGAGCCTGGCACGGGCTGCCCTTCCGGGCCTTTGCCCCGCATCTACCGGTGCGCCACCATAGCCCTGCCAAGTTCGTTACGCCTGCCACTCCATCGGGCGCGTGCGCGATTTCGGTGCTGCGACTTACGTTTCTTGTGGGCAACAGCCTCGCCGCCAACGGGCTAGCCCGAAACGCTGGCGATTGCTGCAGCCAGCGCTTCAGCCTAGGCTCGCGCGTTTAGGACCCGAAAGGAGGACACCGATGAAGAAATTGCTGCCCTGGCTAGGCGCCGTCGCCGTCGCCGCGGGCCTCACATTCGCCTGCGCGGCGAGCTGCCAAGCGGCTCCGGCGCAATCGGCCCTGCCGAGCCTTGAGCGCATCGATGACGGGGCGATCACGCCGATCCATTGCCGCAGGTACCGCCATTGCCATGACCGCTGCGTGCGGCGTTGGGCCGGCGTCTGCCGCAAGCGCGTGACGAAGTATTGTCACCGCTGCTAGCGTGCCGGCCAGCCTTGCCCGTCCTTGCGGGCGGCGCTCGCCGCCCGCTCCACACCACCGGCTCGCGCGCGCCTCGCCTTCGACAAGTCAATCCGCGGCAAACTTTGTGCGGCACACAACTTCTGGATGCCGTTGCTCGCCCTCCTCGTCATTGGCCTCGCGCAGCTAAGTAGGCCTGGCGAGGTGGCCGGCATCCGCTGTGGTCAGTGGCGGTGATTTGGTCGGTGCTAGCAGCGGAATGTCCGCCGCAGAAAGGATGTCGATTTGCTTTTCGGCGGCAGCAAAGTCTCTATCCCGACATTGTGCGCACGCTGGAGGTCGGCTCGTCATAGGCCCATTGCCTGTCCAGGACCGAGTGGTCTTCGTCACCTCGAAAGAGGCTAGAGTCTCTACGGGGGCAAGGTTGGCAGCGCTGTGCCAACAATGGAATGCTCCTCGTGTGAACTATGGGTTAGCATACGCCGATCCCACCGAGCACATCGGAGAAGACATCGTGGAAATCTTTGCTGTCTATGTCGCCATCGCGACTGCGATCCTGCTGGGGGCGATGAGCCCGGGCCCGAGTTTTATCGTTGTTGCACGCACCGCTGTTGCTGGTTCTCGTGGACAAGGTGTGCTCGCTGCACTCGGGATGGGGGTCGGAGGCGGCTTCTTTGCGTTGGCGGCACTGTTGGGCCTTCAGCTCATCCTCCTGGCAGTACCGTCGATTTACCGAACACTGCAACTACTAGGCGCGCTGTATCTGATCTTCCTTGCCTACAAGCTCTGGAGAGCCGCACCGGACCCGCTGGACCTTTCAGTCGGGGCTGCACCTCGAAGCTCCGCGCTGCACGCGTTCGCCCGGGGATTGGCCACGCAGTTGAGCAATCCGAAAACCGCGATCGTATATGCCAGCGTCTTTTCTGCCGCGTTGCCGCAACACACTTCCTGGCTCCTCACGGCGCTTCTGGTACCCACGATTTTCGCAATCGAGTTTGGTTGGTACTCGCTCGTGGCACTTGCTTTCTCGAGCGGCAGGGCCCGCGACTCCTATGTTCGCGGCAAGAGCCGGATTGATCGCCTTGCGGCAGGCGCCATAGGCCTGCTGGGCGTGAAGATCCTGGCGGACGTTCGAGTCACGTTGAATTCCGCCGGGTCCCCGGCCGGTATGGGATCGTGCTGTTTGAGAGCCATGCCGCCACCACCTCTGGCAAGCCTCAACTACCCCATGATCTGGCGCAGCAGCGTCCCCGGCCGCACTCCCGTTCGGCGTCGTTCGCCGTGCCGATGCGGACCCGCCGGCTCCGCAACGTCGGTGCCTTTTGACTTTGGTGTCTTACTACCTACCCATAGTTCAGGGTTTGCCCCGATGCCCCCGATGGGACGCCAGTGCAACGGTGTTGCGTAGACGACGCCAACCTCCGGCGAGCTCCACGAGCAGGCCTGCGCCGGATAGAAGCGTGCAAGAGGACGGCGATGGCCGCCCAAGCCACAATCACCCGAAGCGATCCCTGCGCGGGGCAGCAATGTTCGCCGCCGCGGTTGGTGCGGAGATATCGTCGGCGCGCCCGCCGACATCGCGCGGCTGCGCAGGCGTTCCATTCCGGAAAAGGGCGTTGTGGCTGCAGTGCGCTGTGGGCGCAAAGTGTTTTAAGCCTGCGGTAGAGTGCTAGCCGTGGTCAGTGAGGAAATCGAACGCCGGCTGGCGGCAATCTTGATGGCGGATGTAGCCGGTTACAGCCGCCTAATAGGTATCGATGACGAAGGCACGCTCGCTCAGCTGAGCGCTCACCATGCTGAGCTCATTGAACCCAAGGTTAGAGAGCACCATGGTCGGGTCGTCAGGACGACTGGCGACGGCCTGCTTGTCCTATTCATCAGTGCTGTGGAAGCCTTGCGGTGCGCCGTGGAGATTCAACGCGCAATGGTCCGGCGGAATGCGCAGATTCCGACAGGGAAGCGGATCGAATTCAGGATGGGGGTTAACGTTGGTGATATCGTAGAAGGCGATAGCATTCATGGCGACGGAATAAACGTCGCTGCGCGACTGGAAGCATTGGCGGAAGCTGGTGGTGTCTGCGTGTCGAGCCGAGTGCAAGAAGACGTCCAGGCCAGTCTCTGCAGGCTCGGCATCGCCTTCGAGAATATTGGTCAACACCAACTCAAGAATATTGACCGCGCGGTGCAAATCTACCGCGTCTTGCTGGATCAAGCCGCCACGACGGTCAAACTCAAGCAGGCAGCGTCTCCAGAACGGGTGCTTCCCGACAAGCCATCGATTGCCGTGCTGCCGTTCGACAATCTGAGCTCCCATCCGGAACAAGAATATCTGGTCGACGGCATCGTCGAAGACATCATCACCGAATTGTCGCGGTTCTCGGAGCTATTCGTCATCGCTCGCAATTCCAGCTTCCAATACAAGGGCAGGGCGATCGACGTGCGCCGGGTCGGCCGCGAACTGGGCGTACGCTATGTTCTGGAGGGCAGTGTGCGGCGCGCCGGCGACCGCATCCGAGTATCTGCCCAGCTGATCGAAGCCGATACTGGGACTCACCTCTGGGCCGAGCACTACGACCGAAACCTTGAGGATGTGTTTGCCGTGCAGGACGACGTGGTACGCACCATTGTCACCATTCTCGCCGCGCATGTGAGGATAGCCGAAACCGAGCGCACCCGCACCAAGCCACCCAATAGTTGGCAGGCCTACGACTACTATCTGCGGGCGGTTGATGCCTCAGTCTCCTTCTCATCAACTCACAACGTGGCGAACGATCAGGAGGCGCGGCGCCTCCTGCAGCAGTCGCTTGTCATCGACCCGAACTACGCTCGCTCTTACGCTCGCCTGGCTCACACCTACGCCGGATCCTGGGTCAATCCGGCTCACCAAGACTTTCTTAACCCGGCGGCACTTGAGCGGGCGCACGACTTCGCGCGCAAGGCCGTGCAGCTGGATCGAAAATTGCCTCAGGCCCACGTCGCGCTGGGTTGGGTCCTCGCCTGTAAGCATCAGCACGACGCATCCATTGCTGCCTTCGAAAAAGCGGTGACCCTCAATCCAAATTACGTGAATTGGCGTTTCGGCATGACCCTGACTTTTGCGGGGGCTTCAAAACGGGCAATCGAAGTCGTCCATGCCTACATGCGGTTGGATCCGTTCTATGTGCCTTATGCTTCCTTGGTCCTCGCCTATGCGCACTACATGCTCGCGCACTACGCGCAGGCTCTGCCACCTCTGCGCGACTTTGTCGCCCAGTCGCCCAGGTGGTGGGCAGGTCACTCCTTACTGGCTGCGACCCTTGCGCGAATGGGCCATCTCGACGAGGCCCGGGCTGAGGCGGCCGAGGCATTGTGCCTCGCTCCCAACTTTACCATTTCCGGGTTTCGCCCCCTGTTCGGGCTCAAGTACCCGCAGGACGAGAAGCAGCTGTTCGAAGGGCTGCGCAAAGCGGGGCTGCCCGAATAGTTTATGCACAAGCCCGAGACGCGCAATGCACCGCTGGCACTCTCAGACCTAGTCTGTGAGCGTCGGCCTGTCAGGGCCGGCATTAGCTGGCATCCATTGTTCCCACTTGGATTAAGCCGCGCTCCATAGGGTTCCCGCACATCAGCGCTTGCGCATTTTCTTTCGTTTGCCTCGTCTTGCGCGTATGCAGCGACTAGCCTTCGGGAAATCAGTTTCTGGAGATTGGCCATGAAGGAAGACCGTTATCACAAGCACCGGTTGGCAAACCACGTGCTGCATCCCGAGACGCTTATGCTGGGGTACGGCTACGACCCCCTGCTTTCGGAGGGCGCCGTCAAGCCGCCCGTGTTCCTGACCTCTACGTTCGTATTCCGCTCGGCCGAAGAAGGTCGCGATTTTTTCGACTATACGGCCGGTCGTCGCCAGCCGCCGAAAGGCCAAAGCGGCGGTCTCGTCTATTCGCGTTTCAACCATCCAAATAGCGAGATCGTGGAGGATCGGCTGGCTGCCTATGAGGCCGCGGAATCCTGCATCCTGTTCTCATCGGGCATGTCGGCCATCGCGACGACCATCCTGACCTTTACCAGGCCGGGTGATGTCATTCTGCACTCCCAGCCGCTATATGGCGGCACCGAGACGCTCGTGTCGCGCACTTTGACAGCCTACGACATTGAAGCCGTCGGTTTTGCGGACGGCGCAGATGCCACGGGCATGCGCGAAGCCGCGGACATGGCCGAGGCAAAAGGCCGCGTTGCCGCGATCATGATCGAGACGCCCTCAAACCCACTCAATACAATGGTCGATATCAAGCTTGTCAGTCGCATTGCAGACGACATCGCATCGCGGCAACAGCACCGCCCCATCGTCGTTTGCGACAACACGCTCCTCGGACCTGTCTTCCAGCGTCCGCTTCTGCTAGGGGCGGATGTATCAGTTTACTCCCTGACCAAGTACGTGGGTGGGCATTCCGATCTCATTGCCGGCGCGGCGCTGGGGAGTGAGCGGCTGATGAAACCGATCAAGCAACTGCGAGGCGCCATCGGCACGCAGCTCGATCCCCATTCCTGCTGGATGATCGGCCGGTCGCTGGAGACGCTGGCGCTGCGCATGGAGCGTAGCAATAGCAATGCCAGGATCGTGGCCGAATATCTGCGCGATCATCCCAGGGTCGCCAAGGTGCACTATCTGCCATTCCTGTCCGCAGAGGCGCCGCAGAGGCGAGTGTATGAGGCACAGTGTACCGGTGCCGGCTCGACCTTTTCATTCGATATCAAAGGTGGCCTGGCGGAGGCGTTCGCGTGCCTCAATCGGATGCAGATCTTCAAGCTCGCGGTCAGCTTGGGAGGAACCGAGTCCCTCGCCTGCCATCCTGGCAGCACAACGCATTCGGGTGTACCTGCCGAGCTGCGCGCCCGCATTGGCGTCAGTGATGCAACGATCCGGCTCTCGATCGGCATCGAACACCCCGACGACCTCCTCGCGGACCTGTCCCAGGCGCTGGTGACAAACGCATAGCGGAGTTGACTATCCAACGCGCGCGAGTTCGCTACTTATTCGAGGTCGGCGGGTGAAGAGAACGGCTTTGTGGCGTCAACCACGAACATGACCAGCACGCTCAGGTCCGTCGTGCCGGTGCTCGAGACCTCCATCGGCGTGCCAGCGCCATGTCCAGACCAGAGCACGCGACCATCGCTTGTGATCAGGCGGCCCTTGACCTTGCGCGCAAGGCTCAGATCGGTTGGGCAATCCGATCTCGATTTGGGCAGACGCCACGAAAATTGCGCGTAGTCTTGGCGTACGCTACCAAGTTGAAGGCAGCGTGTTGCAGGCAGGCGACCGTGTGCACAGCTCAGCTGGTCAACGCCCGCCGACAAGCAACACTTGCGAACAGCTCAGATCTCCAAACGGGAAACCGGGCCATCGATTGCAATGTCATTGAAACCGCGGACGGACTGCATGTGGAAGTCCGACACGTCATTGAGCACGCAGGCCGGCCCGGCACCGCGGGGCAGCTTGACGTGCAAGAGGTCGGCGCCGCTCACGTCGCCGAGCCAGAACGAGGGACGTGCATCGGCAGCCACGCTGGCGACCTCGATATGGCTAAACTCAATATTGCGCACATGACGCAGATAGAAATGCTCTGCCGGAAGTGGACCAAAGCGGGCCGGCTCGGGATAGTCATCCGGCCGTTCGGCCGGCTGCAGCGCAGCCATTTCCGCCGTGCCGCCACCCCCGTGCAGAAAGGTGCTGTCGCTGATCTTGATATCTTCAATGGCATGGCCGGGGATGCCGCTGATGATCGAGGGCATCTTGTTGCGAGGTCCATAGCAGGTGAGGTTGCTGATCAGCACCCGTTTGAGCCTGCCGATCGAGATCCCCCGGGGGCCACGCATGCGGGCGCCGAGTCGCAGAAAGATCGGCGCGTTGCGGATGTCGCGCATGGTAACCCCGACCACCGTGATGTCTTCCATAATGCCGCCATCCACGGTCTCCAGCGCGAGACCGCGGCAGCTCTCGAAAATGCAGTTGGCGATGGCGATGTTCTTGAACCCGCCGTTTGATTCCGTGCCGAACTTGATACGGCCAGTGCGCTGCCAGTCAGGCTTTTCCCAGGCATCCGGAAAAGGTTTGAAGCTGCCGTCGAGCAGCGAGCCGACCTGGTAGCCGCCGGTGACGTAGCAATTGACGATGGTGATGTTCTCGGTCGCGCGCGCAAGACCGAGGGCAAATGAGCTCTTCAGGCAGATCGCGTCGTCCCAGGGCGAATTTACGCTGCAGTTGGCGACGCGCACGTTGCGACAGCAATCGATGTTGATACCGTCGCGGTTGGTGTCGATCTTCAGATTGTCAATTGTCAAGTTGTCGACCCCCGTCGCTAGAATGGCGAAGTGCCCGCAAGCACGCATCGAAAGATCGCGCAGGATGACGTTGCGGCAGTTCTTCAGCGCGATTGCCTTGTTGCCGACGCCCGGGGCCTCGGCGAGCGGAAGATCGGGATCGTCATGACCGCGGGCAAGTCCGCGTCCCCAGATAAGTCCGGGCCCGAAGACGGCGACATCGTGGAGGTTCTCGCCCCAGATCAGACTATTGTGCCAGTGACTATGTCCGAAGTCCTGAAACGCCTCCCAAGGCGCATTCCACTCTGCGGGATCGTAGCCCGCGGTGGTTCCCTCATGCGGGGTGTCCGCGGCCAGAAGCGTGGCACCTTGCTCGATGTAGACGGCAATCGCACTCTTCAGGCGAAGCGAGTAGCACACGTATGCGCCGGCCGGAACATACACGGTGCCGCCTTTGGCGCCGGCGGCCTCGATAGCCCGATTAATTGCAGGCGAGTTTATGGTCTTGCCGTCGCCCACCGCACCGAAGCTGCGTACGTCAAAAACAGGACCAGCCAAGGCGCTGGGTATCTGCGCAATGGCTGCCCGCACGCCTCGCGAGAGCATCGCGGGGGCAACCAAGGCGGAAACGCTGGCTAGCTTGAGAAATTCCCTACGGATCCAGTCCATAGCGGGGCCAAAAGTGGCGCTCTGGAGCATCCCATCGGGGGATCAGAGCCATGATCGCCATCCGGTAACGCATGGCCCGCCCAATGCGTTCAAAATCTACGGCCATGGCTCTGAAACAAGCGCGAGCGGATCGCCACCGTCGGACGGGTCGGGGGGACCATCCTCACCATCCCTCTCTCGAAAGCCCACGGTCGGAAGTGGCACAGAGGGATTAACCCGATTAGGTCTCGTCGGGCGGCTCTCGCGCATCGGCTCGGCCAGTCCGCAGCACCCTCCTTGATCTAGCCGTTGCTCACCGGCTGATCGAGCACGATTGTAAGGTGCCAACTTGCCCGCGCCTTGGGATGAAAGCGTCTCAGCCGGCGCGGTCCCCGCGTGACCAGCAAGCGTCTTCCGACGAACCGATGAGTACAGACTATCCCTGATACAGGCGTCTGCCTCCCGTCTGTACAATCCCCCATGCCGCGCGGTTGCGGCGCATCTAGCGGAGTCGCGATATGCTTAAGCTTGCGCTCGCAATACCTCTGGCTGCCCTCTCGTTATTCGCCACGCCCGCCTTTGCCTGTGGTTGGGGCTATGGTTATGGCTATGGCTCTTGTGGCTGTGGGTGTGGGGCTGGTTATGCCGCGCCTGTGGCCTACGGCTACACCTACGCTGCTCCGGTGGCCTATGGGTATGGCTATGCGGCACCTCTGGCGTATGGGTACGCAACGGCCGGGGCCTATGGGTATGGGGCCTATGGGTATGATGATTACGATTACGGATATAACCCCGGCTACGGTTACGCCAGCTACGGCTACGGCGGGGCTTACCCCTCTTATGGCTCCAATTATGGCTATGGCTATGGGGGTTGGCGCGGCTATCGTGGGTGGGGCGGTTGGCGCGGCTATCGGGGCAACTACGTCGCCCGCTACGGGGGGTTTCGCGGCCATCGCGTTGCCCACTACGGCAGTGTTGGACGCGTGGGCGGATTTGGACGCGTGGGCGGATTTGGACGTGTTGGGGGAGTTGGACGTGTTGGCTTTGGTGGCGGGCGAGGTTTCGGACGGCGTTAAGTAGGTCCGTCACGCCCACACCGAGCTAGCCATGGTGCGGCTAAGCAAGCGTGATTGCGCACGCTGCCACGAGCAACATTCGTCTGCATGGGCAGGACGGTCACGCCAGACCACAGCTCCAGGCGCCCGATGACAGTGCCGGTGGGGACGGAGCACCCGAAATCCTGTCAGGCGATGCGATCACCCGTCGCGGGATCGAACAGGATGATTTTGCGGGTATCGACCGCAAATCGCGCCGTTTCGCCCAAGCGGTAGCGGAGATCCGGAGACACCCGGCCAAGCGCGCGGTCGTCGCCAAGGCGCAGCACAACGATGGTCTCCGCTCCCGTCGGCTCGATCATGTCCACCCGAGCGGCTATGATGGGCGCGGCGTCGGGCGCGTCGCTAAAATGTCGTGTCGGCTCGGCGATGCATTCGGGCCGAATGCCGAGCACAACCTCGCGGCCAACCCAGCCGTCGCAGCCCGCGGGTGCCGGGAGCTGGATCGCCGCCTCGCCCTGTCCGATCACCGCCACGGTCCCACCGGAAGTTGCTTCTAGGTGGGCGGCAAGCGTGTTCATCGGCGGCGCGCCCATGAACCGGGCGACGAATAGATTAGCGGGACGGTTGTAGACCGTCTCCGGGTCGGCGAATTGTTGCACAACGCCCTGCCGCATGACCGCGATGCGGTTGGCAAGCGTCATGGCCTCGATCTGGTCGTGGGTGACATACACAATCGTCGAGCCCAAGCGCTGGTGCAATTGCTTGATTTCCATTCGCATCTCGACCCGCAGCTGGGCATCGAGGTTTGACAGCGGCTCATCGAAGAGAAAGAGCAGCGGATCGCGCACCAGGGCTCGGCCCATGGCGACGCGCTGGCGCTGGCCGCCGGAGAGCTGGCTCGGTTTACGGTCAAGCAAGGCGTCGATCTGCAGCAGCTTTGCAACCCGAGCCACCGCCTCATGACGCTTGGCGCGCGGAACCTTACGGCACTCCATGCCGAAGGTTATGTTCTGACGCACCGTCATGGACGGGTAGAGCGCGTAGGATTGGAACACCATCGCGATATCGCGATCCTTGGGCGGAACGTCGTCGACGACGCGCCCGCCGATCTGGATGCTGCCCGAACTTTGGTGCTCCAGCCCGGCGATGATGTTGAGCAACGTCGACTTGCCGCAGCCAGAGGGCCCAACCAGGACCGTGAACTCGCCGGAGGCCATCTCGAGGTTGATTCCCTTCAGCACCTCGACGGAGCCGAACCTTTTGTGCACGTCGCGGACGGTGAGAGCCGACATCGGATCTCCTACTTTACGGCGCCGGCGGTAAGACCCCGCACGAAATACTTCCCGCCAAAGAGGTAGACCAGCAAAGTGGGTAGGGCCGCGATCATCACCGCGGCGCTTTGCACACCATGTTGCGGTATGTCGGCGACCGAGGCGGTGAGCGCGATCAAAGCGGCGGTGACCGGCTGCTGTTGGCCGGTCGTGAATGTCACGCCATAGAGGAACTCGTTCCAGATATGCGTGAACTGCCAGATCACGGTGACGATCAGGATAGGGGGCGAAAGCGGCAGCACGATGCGCCAGAAGATGCGATAGAAGCCCGCGCCATCGATGCGCGCGGCCCTGATCAATTCCTGCGGGATGGCGATGTAATAGTTTCGACAAAACAACGTGGTGAAGGAGAGCCCCTGGATGGTGTGGATCATCACCAGGCCCGTTAGCGTGTTGGTGAGACCGAGGTCACGCAAGACGATGGTCCAGGGAAGTAGACGCATCTGCTGGGGCAGAAAAATGCCAAGGGTAACCACGCCGTAGATCCAGCGATCACCACGAAAGCGCCAAAGCGAGACGGCGTAGCCGGCGACCGCACCGAGCAGGGTTGAGATGATCGTCGCGGGGATGGTAACGAGCGTGGAGTTGAGCATGTAGGGCCGGATGCCGGCGCAGGTTTGGGCGATGCAAAAATCGCCCCACGCGATGACGTAGTTGCCCCAGGCCCATTGCTTCGGCCAGCCGATCATCGAGGTCTGCGCGATCTCCTCGGCGGTGCGCAAAGAGTTCAGCACAACGACGAGGAGTGGCACGAGATAGGCCGCCGCGATCAACGAGACGATGAGATAGATGAGGATGCGGCTCGGCGTGAAAGTGGTGTCACGCATGGGCGGACTGCCGGCGTTGCAAATATCGCCACGCTGCATACGGCAGCAGCACGGCAAGAAGGATCAGCAACATGAGAACCGCCGCCGCCGCGCCGCGCGCGAGCAGGCCGCGTTGGAACATGAAGTCGTAGACGACGAGCGCCGGCAGCTGCGTAGCAATTCCTGGGCCTCCACCGGTGAGCGCACGCACGAGATCGAAGGTGGTGATGGCGAACTGCAGCTGGATCACGACCACAGTCACCGTGATCGGCCAAAGCGCCGGAAGAATGACACGCCGGTACATGCGTACCGGTCCGGCGCCGTCGATCTGCGCAGCCTTGATAAGGTCGGCGTCGACCGAGCGGAGGCCGGCAAGGAACAGCGCCATGGCGAAGCCCGAGGATTGCCACACCGCGGCGATCACGATGGTCCAGATCGCCATGTCGCGATCGATCAGCCAGTCGAATCGGAAGGTGGTCCAGCCCAGGCCGTTGACTAGCTTTTGGATGCCGATGCCGGGATTGAGGAGCCAGCTCCAGACCGTGCCCGTGACGACAAAGGAGACGGCCAGAGGGTAGAGGAAAATCGACCGCAGCACGTTCTCACCGCGGATGCGCTGGTCGAGCAGGATTGCAAGCCCAAGGCCGGTCAGCACGCTCAGCAGCACAAAGCCGCTGCCGAACAGCAACAGATTGTCGAACGCGATCTGCCAATTTCGCGTCGCCATCATCGCGGTGTAGTTGCGCAGGCCCACCCAGCCCGAGACCGGAACCAGGGTCGAGGGCGTGAACGAGACCCAGATCGTCCACAGCGCAAATGCAATGAGATGCCCGGCGGACAGCAGCAGCGGCACCCAGATCGTCAGGAATTCCGGTAGGCGGCGCAGCCCATCAACTGCCGCCCGCCGCTGGCCGGTCCGCGCGGCCGCAGGCACGGGTTTCCTCAACGCGCGCCCTCGACAGCATTGCTGAGGCGGGCAACCGCCTGGTCCGGGGTAATCGCCTTGTTCTTCACGTATTCGGTGAGCACGTCGATCATCGCGGCCGTCATGCCGTTCTCCTGCGCCATATTGTGCGCCAGGCTGAGCACGGCCTGATTGGCGGCGACGGCCTCCTTGAGCGCAGCGGCCGTGCGACGTTGGCCGTCCGACCAGCCGGCACCGGAGAGGTCCACATCGGTGCGCACCGGTATTGACCCGGTGATCTGCGAGTACATGGTCTGGATCGCCGGATCCATGACAAGCTGGGCCATCAGCGTCTGACCGGCCTGCAGATCGGGCTCCTTGCGCTGCCAGAATATGAAAGCATCGGCATTCAGCAAGAAAACCGGCTTGCCGTTGTCGGAGGGACCGGGGGCGATGATGAAGTCGTCGAGCTTGAAGCCAGCGTTGAGCAGCACACCCTGCGCCCAGCCGCCCTGAAGCATCATGCCCATGTCACCGGCGACGAAGCGTGGTAGGTTGATGGAGTAATGCTGGGCGGCGGTGTTGGGATCCATCCAGTCGGCGATGCTGCGGACCTGCGCAAAGGCGGCCTTCACCTCGGGGCCCTTCAAGGCCTTCTCGTCGAGGTTCATGAAGGCCGTGCGGTAGGCGGCAGGGCTGATACCGGCGAGGGCCGCCTCGAACTTCTGCCCGTCATCGGGGCGGGTCCCGCCATTTGCGATCGGGTATGTGACCCCGCCCGCCTTCATCTTTTCGGCAAGGGCGTTGAATTCGGCCCATGTGACGGGGATCCTGTCGGCCTTGGCTTTGTCCATCGCCCGCTTGGAGAGGAACAGCATGTTGGTGCTGTAGATCTGCAGCGGGAGAGAGATCCACTTGCCGCCTGGCTTGTGCAGTCTGGCCAGGTCTGGGGCGACAACCTTTTCGTAACCGGCGGCGGCGACCAGCGCGTCGAGGTTCACGGTGGCAGCGATCTTCGACCAGGCGGCAATCTCAGGGCCCTTGAGCTGCGAACAGGCTGGTGGATCACCGGCCATAATCTGGGCGCGTAGCTTGTTCATCATTTCGGTGGTGAACCCAGGAACGGGCGAGTGCTGCCAGGTGCCGCCCTTCTCCTCGAATTTCTTGCCGAGCGCCGTTATGGCCGCCCCGTCGCTGCCGGCCGACCATTGGGAGATCACGGTCAGGCGCGGCTTTGCACCCTGGGCGCGGGATCGGCGCGGGACGGCAAGCAGACCGGCGGTACCGGCGAGCATGGCACGACGGCTAATTTTGTGCATTGGTCCATTTCCTCCTAAGGCGGAGCGTGCGATCGATGCGAGCCGGCCCGCCTCGTCCATTTTCAAGCATCTGTCGCGTCCCGTGACAAGCCTTTGCGCAGGAAAGCGCAAAGCATCGCCACGAACAACCTCGTGCCGCCAGAGCGCGCGAAATCATGAGGGCTCGAGCCGGCGTGGGGACTGCGTCGGCTCGGGGTAAGAAAGACACGCCCGGCAAAAGTGTGGCGTGTCTTCGATTATGCCAATGGATCTGGCGCGGTGGGCTTGGCACTGGCGCTCCCGATCGGTGCCAATTTGGGAGAACGGGAGCAATTCGCCCAAATTTGGGAGAGATTGCTACACCGCCGATCCACACAGATCGATTGCTTGATTTGGCCAAGGTCTACCCAGAAGTTCTGCATACATGCTTCCGTGGTAGACGAGCGTTTTCCAATGCCCATCCGCATCGATGAAACGCGTGTGATTCTGCATGAGCTTGTAGCCACTGGAGACATACAAGCGAGGTTCAAAAGCGAACAAAATCGAGAATGGGATCGACCGCGCTCGCAAGTCTTCATCAGCCTCCCGAACTAGTCTCCGGGCGAGGCCCGCGCCTCTACGATCAGCGGCGATGGCGATCTCGCCAAGTCAGCCCACACGCAATGCCTCTTCACCGATCTTGATGTCACGCTCGTAGATCGCCAGATGGCCAACCGCGCGCCCACCGTCGCTCAGAAGCATCGACGTCGTCGGGACACCGTGCCGCGAGTAGTACGCGCTCCGTTCGTTTGGCGCACCGTCGGGGAAAGCAGTATTGAGCAGCGCGTCAACTTGGGCTGCAAACTCGCTGCGGTCCTCGATGCGGCTTGTCTTGATCAGCTCAAGCATAAGGAAACCCTGACTACATAGAGGGGGTTGGGTCGAGACACACAATACGCCAACTCAGTTAGCCGGCCATATATGGACGCCTGGTCGTCGGTGTGGTGCCCGCTTCGCTCGCCGCGACCTCCTTCATCACAGCCATCGCGGTCTCAGCCTAGCGGAAGCCACAATGGAGACTTCCAGGCTTTGAGCGCGTCGAGAAAGACCTGAAGCTTGGACGGAGCGAAACGACGCGTCGGATAGACGGCATGAATGAAAATCGCCGGCGACGACCACGCCGGTAAGATGCGAACGAGATCGCCCCTCTTGATTTCCTGCTCGCAATAGTTCGACGGTAGCAGCCCAATACCGTGTCCCCTGTATGTAAAGGCACTGACGCTCTGGAAATCTCGGCTCGATATAGACCCCGAGACATGAAGCTTCATCGACTTACGACCACTGACCAGACGCCATTCCGCCTCATTGTTGCGGCCGTTCAGCAGAACGCATTGATGATTGGCCAGGTCTTCGGGCTTCGCGGGCACAATTCGGCTTTGCAGATAGTGCGGTGAAGCTACGAGATAGCGAACGCTTCTCCCGATCCGCTTGGCAATGATGGTCGAATCCGGAAGTTCTCCAAACCGGATAGCGACATCAACATTATCCGTTACCAGATCGACGAACTGGTTGGTGATGAAAAGGTCGACGCGGATCCCCGGATACTTTTTCATGAACTGCGATAGGAACTCGTAGAACGCCTCCTGACCGAGGATGACGGGAACAGAAATCTTCATGAGGCCCTCGGGCACCTTCTGTGACCGCGTGAGTAACGTTTCCGCATCGGCCAGTTGGCTGAGCGGCTCGCTGCACTCAGCGTAGAAGGTGCGACCCTGCGCCGTCAGGCTCAATTTGCGCGTGGTCCGATGCAAGAGCGTCACGCCAAGCTGGTCCTCGAGAGATGTCACTTTTCGGCTGACCGTCGAGACCGGCATGCCAAGCGCACGGCCGGCGCGGGTGAAGCTTTCGAGCTGCGCCACCTTTACGAAAACCGCGACGTCATTCAGATCCGTCATCGGCTCATTTTTGCATGGATGCAAAACAGATTCCAGATATTTTCAAATTATTCCGAAATAGGTTTCGCCCTATTTTCGAGGGGCGCGGACAAACAACGGAGATCGACATGGAACGGAACCAGACAATATTGATCACCGGCGCCTCTCAAGGCATAGGCGCGGGGCTCGTCAACACCTTCGTGGCGCGTGGCTACAATGTCGTTGCAACGTCTCGCAACGTGAGCCGATCGGCGGAGATAAAATCGTCAAAGCGCCTCGCCTTGGTCGATGGCGATATTGGCGATCCGGCAACGGCTAAGAAGGTCGTGGAGACAGCCATCAGGACCTTCGGCTCCATCGATGCCGTGGTCAACAACGCGGGCATCTTCCTCCCCAAGCCGTTCGTCGACTACACGATTGAAGACTTCAGAAAGCTATCCTCGACGAATCTCGATGGCTTCATCCATCTAACGCAACTCGCAATCCGGCAAATGCTGGTGCAAAGAACCGGTGGCAGCATCGTCAGCATCACGTCGTCGTTGGTCGATCATCCCATCGCCGGCGTGACCGCCTCGGTGGCGATGATTACCAAAGGCGGCATCGACGCGATTTCCAGAAGCCTGGCGATGGAATACGCACGGGACGGAATCCGCGTCAACACAGTCGCTCCCGGAGTGGTCGACACGCCATTGCACAAGCACAATGCCAAGGAGTTCCTGGAAACGCTGTCCCCGATGGCCAGCATTTCCGACGTTGAGGAGATTGTCGACGCGGTGATCTTCCTAGTTGAGGCTCCGCACATAACCGGGGAGGTGCTGCACGTCGATGGCGGCGCACATTTGGGCAAGTGGTAATACGCGCCATGGCGCCGGCGGCTGGCGCAGAACAGCGGCTAAAAGAACTTGGCCTCGTGCTTCCTTCGCCACCGACACCATTGGGCGCCTACGCTGAAGCGGTTCGGAGTGGTCACTTGGTCTTTCTGAGCGGAATGCTGCCGGCGGTCGACGGCAAGCCCCAGTTTATCGGGCGGCTGGCCGGAGAATTGAGCCTCGAAGACGGCCGGAAGGCCGCAACCACCGCTACCTTGAACGCGCTTTCGGCAGCGAAAGACCTGCTGGGATCGCTCGACCATGTAACTCGTGTCGCCAGGCTCGGAGTGTTCATCGCGACCGAAGGCGATTTCCGGGAACACCCGAAGGTCGCGGATGCGGCGTCCGAAGTTCTGGCGTCCGTTTTCGGAGCCGACAAGCTTGCAAGTCGCGTCGTGCTGGGTGTCGCAAGCCTGCCCCTCGGCGTGCCGATCGAATTGGAGCTTGTTCTCGAAGTCGAGCTTCCGGCTCGGCGATAGCGGTCAGTTAGCCCACGAGAACGACGAGTTTAACCAACAGTTGGCCGCTCCATGATCCACTATGATCAGCAAATGATGCAGCAACCTGCAGGCCCCGCACGGTCACTGAACCCGGCGTTCGCCGGCGCCGCGGCGACCTTTTCAGGCATCGGCTTGGCGCGATTCGCTTACGTGCCCCTGTTTCCTGCCATGGTCGCCGCCGGCTGGGTGACGGGACCCGAAGGCGGTTTCCTAGGGGCGATGAACCTTGCCGGCTACCTCATGGGCGTACTCGGCGGGCGAGGGTTGGCCGGGTGGGCGGGTCGCCGACCTCTGGGCGCGGCGTGGAGCCTCAAAATCTGGTTGGCGCTACAGGTCACCGCCGTCGCCCTAGCACTGCACTCGTCTCTCGCCAGTCTCGTCGCATCCGCGTTGCTCGGCGGCTTTGCGGGTCTCGGCATCACCGCCGTAGTGCTCGCACGCGCACGTGAACTTGCAGGTCCGGCAGCGGGGATCTTGTGGGTGCGCGCAACCGCCCTCTACGCATTGGCGCAAGCCGCCACTGGCTTCGCGCTGGTGCCGCTCTTCGCGTACACCAATTCATATACTTTCGTGTTCGGCACGTGCATCGCTCTGTCGATGGCAGCGTTGTTGGTCTCTGCCCCGGACCGGTAGGCCCCGCGCCAATTGACCTCATCTCTGTCTTGGGTAGCTACGCCCGTCCGCGGCCCGCTCAATAATCTGCCGGAGCCCGGCCGGCCCTCCACTGCTCTTGCGTGCCAGGAGCTGCCATTGCGCGTCTCTGCCCGAAATTGCGGGATTTGAGCCTTTACGGGCCGCGAAGCGAGGGCTTATCGAAGGCGGGCGGCTGGCATGACTATCGTACTCATTTGAGGCGGGAGAGGAGAAGCATGGCGTTCGCGATCAAAGCCAAGGTTTGCGATCCACGGGCGAAGACGTTCGCATTCACCGCGCAAAAGACGATGTATGGCGGCAAGCAAATCGCCGAAGGCGACATGATCTTCGTGTTCGCAAGCGAGAACGAAGGCGGACAAGGCCTCTTCGCCCGCGGCGTTGTGACCTCCGCCGAAGCGATTGCGAAGAAGGCCGGCATCGCCCGGCAAACGCCGCGTGTGAGCATCACCATCCGACGCACGGCGCTCGCGAAACGGCCGCTGGGGCGGGGCGAGCTTAGACATCTTACCGACTGGAATGACGGCCAGCCCGGGACCGAGCTCAATTTCAAGTTCTATCGTCAGGCAACGAACAAGGTCGTCCGTATCTCGGATGCAACGGCGGCGTTCCTCGGCCAATTCTTCTAGCGACCCGCTGCTTGCGCTTTGGCATCCGGGCGCGCGTGCACAACGTTTGGCAAAGGCGGCCTGGCGGCGACACCATACGCGAGCGCTTCACGATTGATGCGGCAGCCATCGTGGAGCGGCAGGGTAATGCTTTCCCGCTCGATCCGGGACATTCACAGCGGTCAGCGTGATCTCGGCCTTGGCCGGGTAGAAACGCGCGATCTAGGCGCATACGAGCTTCCGCCAGACCGCAAATTCCCGATGGCTCGGCTGTTGCACAGGCAAGTTCCGGCACGGCGGGTTGCTTGGGACCACGGGTTACTTGGGACCGCGGGTTACTTGGGACCGCGGGTTACTTGGGATCGCGGGTTACTTGGGACCTGGATACGACGGCAGTGACGGGGCGAGCGAAACCGCGCCGCGCTCGCTCTCTGTGAGCACGCGGGGCACCGCGCGCGGCGCCTTCGCGCGATCGTCGAAGAACGGCGTCGGCTGGCCGAGCCCGCGCACCCACCAGCCGAGCAGCATTGACGCACGGCGGGCGAAAACTCCCAGGGTCGGCGGACTTGGCGCGCTCGGCGGGAGCGGCCCGACAGCAGAGCTTTCGTAGATGCGGCAGAGCGGTGGACCCAACACTTCGTCGCCGGAACGATTGTCGCCCTCGTGGTCCATGAAGCAGTGAATCACGCCGATCATGGGGACGCGCGGGCTGGCGGCGGTGTTGGCCATGGGCGTCTGGCAACAATCGCTGTACCAGCGCAAGACCTTGTTGGAGAGTTGCAGACACCGCAGGGCGTCCGTGCCCGCGCTGAGCCTCACTCGCCCCGGCGGCATTTGGAAGATGTCCGTGCCGCCGGCCGCGTTGAGGATGTCCCTGCGGTCGAGAAAACGCGCGAATGCTTGGCAGTCATTACAATAGCAAACGAAGCGAAAGCCCGTGGCCGGGGACACATGGCTCGCGACGCCGCGTACGCGGCCGCACCGGCAGCCAAGCGCAACATCCAAGGGATGCGTCAATGCCTTTGTCATGTCTCAAGGCGCTCGCAACCGCCGCGCCAGCCAGCCTGACGGCGTGATTGGGCAAAACTTGGGAATAGCCAGGTCGGGCTGCGAAATCGCCAGCTGGTTTGGCTCGGACGCCGGCTCGGTCAAAGCTGGGCCCGCGGCGCAAAGTGGTTCACGGGCGCACGACCAGCTGCAGCACCTTGCCGGTCGCGCCGTAGGGACCCAAGGTCTCATTGGTCAAGACATAGATTTCGCCGGCACGATCCTCGGCGAGACTGATGATGCGACTGTCGATTTGCAGGGCGCGACGGTACGGCCACAACTGCCCATTGTCGGCGCTGGGGTCGGCGATAAAAATCTGTCCCGACGGTTGCTTGAAGGCGGCGCTCCAGTCGGAGACCACCAGCTTGCCCGCGAGTGCCGGTATCGCACCGCCCCGGTACATTCTGGCCCCCGTGATGGCCGTTCCGACGCCCACTACGCCGAGCTTCGTCTGCGGATGCGATGCCTGCATGTTCGGATATTCGAGGATCGGAAGCACGATGCGATTGGAAGGGTCGTCCCGAGCCGGACAGGTTGGCGGAGGTTGGCGCGGCTGCAGCCGGTCCACGCAGTGCGTCCCCTCCAGCAGCGGCCATCCGAAGTTGCCGGGGCCGTTTACTCGGTAGGCTGCCTCCCAAAGTGTCTCTGCGACCGCCGTAACGAGGAAGCTGCCGTCATTGCGATCGAAGGCGATCCGAAACGGGTTGCGAAAGCCCCAAGCCCAAATTTCCTTTTTCCCCGGTCCGGACGCAAATGGGTTGTCGCGCGGAATTGCGTAACCGGGAAATCCTCGATCGACATCGATACGAAGGATCTTGCCAAACAGCGACTCGGTGTCTTGTGCAAGACCATCCCAGGTCAGCGCCGGCGCGGGAACTTCGAAAGCCTCCCAGAGCACCTTCGTGCCGATTCCATGCGATATGCCGCCGTCGCCAAGGCCGATGTAGAGAAACCCGTCGGTGCCGAAGGCGAGACCGCCGCCATTGTGTTTGCGGCTCGGCCAGTCGATCTCCAGCAAAACCCGCTCCGAGGCAGCATCGATTTTCGCCAAGTTGCCGGGGTCAGCGCTGAACTCGGACACCCTGCGGGTATAGTTCCAGCGCTCGGGCGCGCCCGGGCGCAAGGGCGCCGAGTAGGTCGCGAACACGCGGCCGTTGCGGGCGAACTGAGGATGCAGGGCAAAACCCAGCAGGCCGCGCTCTTCGAAGTTCTGCTCGAGCGGCAGCAGTCGGGCCCGCAAATCGAGGAACGGCTCGGGCACCAATCGGCCGTCCGGGCCAAGCACCTGTACGACGCCATTCTGCTGGACGATGAATTTTCGTCCGCTGCCGTCGGCGGGCTCCTCCAGATGCAGCGGCGCCGTCAGACCTTCCGCAACAGGCGCCAGCGCCAGATTTTGTGCCGTGGCGGGCGCGGCCCAACCCAGCATGGCCAGCACCGTGAGATGGATAACTGTCGTTACTCCAGCAACATACCACGCCTGCCTGTGGCAGCGTGCGCGCCACCCCTCACTCGGCCGCGCTCTCCGCGTAAGGATCGTGAATTCGCGCCGCTTCATCTGCCTCCCCAGGTCCACCACGACAGGGCAAACAGCATACCACATCACGGTCACCTCACGCGGAGCCCACTTTCTCTAAAGAACGGCTGGCGCCAAGCGCTAGCCGTGCTCTCGACGCGCTGGTCCGGTATCGCCGATTGCCGCCACAGTTTATGCCGTCGCCACCTTCGAGCCGTGCCGGGGTGAGATCCGGATCCGTCAATGCGCGGCCGCGGGCGCCGCCGGAAAGTGAACGCCGCATGAGCCGCTCCCTGCTTGGTCAGCGACGTGGCGTTGCATTGCCCCGCACCCCAAGTTAGCAACCGGACATCGCGAGCTCGTCCCCTCAAAACATGGTGTTCAGCCTCGCTTGTCTCTGACCGATCACGAACATCACCGAGCGATTTTTAGCCGCCTGCGACGAGGTCTCCGCTAGAAGGCGCCGCACTCGCTCGACACCTAGTCGGCAGATGGCGAAGAGCCCTTGCGCGCGCGCAGAACGGGAAGCAAGGCTCCGACTGCATGCGTTAGGGCCAACGCGGCACGAGGATTAGCCATCGTCAACCTCATCAACTATGGTGACGCCTCGATCCTTTGGCGAGGAACGGCCCATGCAAGATCCACCCATCGCGCGAGGATTCCGTGGCAAGCGGCCGCCCGCTGGCAACGATCGCATTCCGCCCGGCCAGCACCTGACCAGCGACTTTCCGGTGCTTTCGGCAGGGCCGACACCGACGCCGCGCCTCGAGAGCTGGAGCTTGGCACTGCAGAATGGCGGCGCTTTGCTGGGCAAATGGACCTGGAGAGAGTTCGAGGGCCTTCCTCAAACTCGGGTCAAGGTCGACATTCATTGTGTGACCACCTGGTCTAAGCTCGACACCAATTGGCAGGGCGTGACCGTCGATACGCTTTTGCAGGCGGCGGGACTTTCCGGGCCCCCACAGCCGTATGTGATGCTGCATTGCGACGGCGGCTATACCACCAACTTACCGGTCGAAGACTTGATCAACGGCAAGGCCATGATCGCCACGCACTTCGAGGAAAAGCCACTATCGCCGGAGCACGGGGGACCCGCGCGCTTGCTGGTGCCGCATCTTTATTTCTGGAAAAGTGCGAAATGGGTACGCCGCCTGCGCTTCATGCCGCATGACGAGCCGGGATTTTGGGAATCCCTCGGCTACCACCTTTACGGCGACCCCTGGCGCGAGCAACGCTATGTCGGAGACTAACACGCTCGCCGGATCACAGCGTTTGCTGTGGCGCACTGCCGAGGTGCGTGAAGTAATCGACGAGACACCGCGCGTTCGGAGCCTCTTCCTCAGCGTACCGGGGTGGCCCTGCCATCGTCCGGGTCAGCATGTTGATGTCCGCTTGACGGCGGAGGACGGCTACCAGGCGCAGCGCAGTTATTCGATCGCATCTGCGCCCGACGCACCGCAACTCGCCATCACAGTGGAGCGCATCGATGACGGCGAAGTTTCCCCGTATCTTGCAACGGAGGTGCGGGTCGGCGACCGCTTCGAAGTACGCGGGCCGATCGGTGGTTACTTCGTGTGGACCGCGGCACTTGGAGGTCCGCTGTTCCTGATTGCGGGCGGCTCGGGCATCGCACCGTTGATGGCGATGCTGCGGCATCGCGCGGCGGTGGGGAGCCACGTCCCCGCCCTCCTGCTCTATTCATCCCGTACCTTCGCCGACATTATCTATCGGGAGGAGCTCAATCGACTGGCCGCTGCCAGTGACGGGCCAAGCGTGGTCCACACTCTGACGCGCGAGCAACCGGCAGGGTGGACCGGCCCGGCGCGCCGCATTGATCGAGACATGCTGGCCGAAATTGGCATTGCAGCAAGCGCACAACCGCGCGTTTTCGTTTGCGGTCCAACGTCGCTTGTGGAGCAGACAACACAGTCACTGCTGGCCCTCGGCCATGAAGCGAATCTAATCAAAACGGAGCGCTTTGGACCAACAGGAGCCCCACGATGAGCCCAGATGAGAGTAGCCTGCCTGCCGCGCCGCTCGACGGCAATGCGGTCGCCGGCCTGTTGCGAGAGATCTTTGTTTTCGACGCGACATCCGCGACGTTGACCTGCGGCGGCTGCGGGGCGATCGCGCAGGTCGGGTCGGCACGACTTTACGGTGGTGCAATGGGTGCCGTGCTGCGGTGTGCTCATTGTGACACCGCGGTGCTTCGAATCGCTCGCACGCCAATGGGGCTGTGGCTCGATATGCAAGGCGCACGCAGTCTCATGATAGGGCACGACGGCGCGGCTTGACGCCCACCGCGGTCGGCACTCGCGTCAAGCGAAGGCCGGTCCCAGCTCGACACGGGTCGCGCTTCTCCGTATTCGCCCGTGCCGTCCGTTGACGCCGACCTAGTGGCTTGCAAGCCCTGACCGGCATATACTTAGGTTTGATCCGCGCTGGCTGCCAACGTGGTATGAATACGGAGCGATTTTGTTATCTCAGGCACGTTCAGATGCCGCAACCCATGATCGAGAAGGCGGTAGTTCGGTGACGCTCAAGGCCGGCGACGTCCTCTTCATCCCGGCCGGAACGATCATGCGGCCAAAAACTTCGGCAGCGGCAACGCGAGTGAACTTGCCACCTACGTCGTCGAAAAAAGCAAGCCGCTGCTCACGCTCGTGAAGTGACGACTGGTTCTTTTGTCAACCCCGGCGGCCGAGGCTAAGGCTCGGGCTGCTTCGCGTGCGAGCAAGGAGATTGGTCATGTCCACGGTCTCGTCGTCTCCGACCCGGCGCCAACTCTTGAACACCGCAGCGATGGGAATTGCGGCTGCAAGTAGCGCGAGCCTTTTTGCCCTGGATTTGGCCGCGGCTGCCGCGAGCGACGCCATTCGCCCCTTCCGCGTCGCTGTTCCCGAGGAAGACCTCGCCGATCTGCGGCGACGCCTGGCGGCGACCCGCTGGCCCGACCCCGAGACCGTCTCGGATCGATCGCAGGGCGTGCAGCTCGCGCAGCTGCAGGACCTCGTGCGTTACTGGGGAACGGACTACGACTGGCGCAAAGCCGAGGCGAAACTCAATGCCTTGCCGCAATTCGTCACGACGATCGATGGCGTCGACATCCATTTCATCCAGGTGCGTTCCGGGCACCCCAACACCATGCCCCTGATCATGACCCACGGCTGGCCCGGCTCGGTGTACGAGTTGCTCAAAACCGTGGGGCCCCTGACCGACCCGACATCCCACGGCGGGCGCCCGGAGGACGCCTTCGACCTCGTTCTGCCGTCAATGCCGGGGTACGGCTTCTCGGGCAAGCCAACGGGTACCGGTTGGGACCCCGACCAGATCGCGCGAGCCTGGTCAAACCTGATGCAGCGCCTCGGCTACAGCCGCTACGTTGCCCAAGGCGGCGACTGGGGGTCCCCCGTCGCCACCGCGATGGCGCGGCGGGCTCCGGCGGGATTGCTAGGGATCCACATCAACCTACCGGCGACGGTACCGCCCGAGGTGGCCGCGGTGGTCGCCGTCGGCGGACCCGCGCCGACGGGGCTCTCCGAACAGGAACGCGCGGTGTTCGAATCGCTCATCGCCTCCGCCAAGATGGGCAACACGGCCTACGTGGTGATGATGACGGCGCGGCCGCAGACGATCGGCTACGGCGTGACGGACTCCCCGGCCGGTCTCGCGGCGTGGCTCCTCGGGCATCCAGGCTTTGGGCGGTGGACGTACGGCGCCGATCCCGCACAGTCGCCGACCAAAGACGAGGTGCTGGACGACATCACGCTCTATTGGCTGACCAACAGCGGTGCCTCGGCAGGACGGCTGTACTGGGAGAACGCCGGGCGCGGTGTCACGAGTGCGACCGCCCAGAAAACCGGCGAAATCTCGCTGCCGGTGGCCATCACGGTCTTTCCGGATGAGGTCTATCGCACTCCGCCGACGTGGGCCCGGCGCGCCTTTCGCAACCTGATCTACTTCCACGAGGTCGACAGGGGCGGCCACTTTGCAGCCTGGGAAGAGCCGGAGCTTTTCAGCGCCGAACTGCGGGCCGCCTTCAGGTCGCTGCGTTAGCCGATTTCGAGACCACCTTAGGCGCCGCCTGCGCTGCGCCAATTCACAACCAGCAGGGAAAAAGCCATGACGCAACTCGGTGAGCAACCGATCACCAGATCCCCCGGCAAGGTGATCTACACCGCAAAGGACCCACCGGCGGCCGCGAAAACGGCACCGCGCGCAGCTCCGACGGCCGCCTTGACGTCAAGCTTTCGCTGCCCGGCTCAGCGCGCGTCGGCACCAATCCCGAACAGCTATTTGCCGCCGGCCGGTCGGCCTGCTCCGAAAGCGCGATCGGGCTCGCAGCCCAGCAGCGAAAGATCAAGCTCTCCGAAGTCATCATCGATGCGGAGGTCGACCTGCACCTGGCCGATGGCGCCTATTCCCATACCAAGGTGTGAGCCAGGCAATCGCACGTACGATTGGTCTCGAGCGCGGCTCAGTTCATGTTCAGGAGAAAGCTGGCTGCGCATTGCCATTACCGAAGGCCGGCTCGCGTTGAACCAAGGAGCGTGGCCGTGACCTCAAAATCTTCATCGCTCACCCGGCGCAGCGTTCTCGCTGCCTCAGCCGCAGCAGGTGCCGTCAGCCTCGTCCCTCTGCCCCGGGCCGCAGCGGGCGAAGCACGCTTAGGCCAAGCCTCGAAGCAAGGAGATCCCAAGATGGCTACCGAAGACCAAGTCCGTCCCTTCTCTTTCCATGCTCCGGAGGCGGAGCTCGCCGACTTGCGCAAGCGCATTAACGCCACGAAATGGCCGGAGCGGGAACAGGTGACGGACGACTCCCAGGGCGTGCAGCTCGACACGATTCAGAAGCTGGCGCGCTATTGGGCCACAGAGTACGACTGGCGCAAGGTGGAA
Organism: uncultured Alphaproteobacteria bacterium; assembly: GCA_963775835.1. Lineage (GTDB taxonomy): Bacteria > Pseudomonadota > Alphaproteobacteria > Rhizobiales > Hyphomicrobiaceae > AWTP1-13. The sequence continues at coordinate 95,230 of CAVZKV010000018.1, forward strand.
GCGCGGCTCAACGCTCTGCCCAACTTCATCACCAACATTGATGGGCTCGACATTCACTTTATCCACGCGCGCTCCAAGCACGAAAACGCGTTGCCGATGATCGTCACGCATGGATGGCCCGGCTCCATCATTGAGCAGCTCAAGATCATTGAGCCGCTGACAAATCCTCCGGCCCATGGCGGGAGTGCAGCGGATGCCTTCCACCTGGTGATTCCGTCACTGCCGGGCTACGGCTTTTCGGATAAGCCGACGGCGCCTGGATGGAACCCGGTCAGCATCGCCAAGGCCTGGGCGACCCTGATGCAACGCCTCGGCTACACAAAGTACGTCGCGCAGGGTGGTGACTGGGGCAACGCCGTTTCCGAGGTGATGGCCCTGCAACAACCGTCGGGATTGCTAGCTATTCACACCAACATGGCCGCCACCGTTCCCCCCGATGTGTCGAAGGCACTCGCGGTTGGCGGTCCGCCGCCGGCCGGCCTCTCGCCTGATGAAAAATACGCGTGGGATCAACTCGACGACTTCTATAAGAACGGGTTGGGCTACGCCCTCGAGATGAACAACCGCCCGCAGACGCTGTACGGGATCGTGGATTCGCCCGTTGGCCTTGCGGCGTGGATGATCGACCATGACATTCGCAGCTACCAGATGATCGCGCGAGCTTTCGACGGCAAGGCGGAAGGGCTGACGCGGGACGACGTCCTCGACAACGTCACGCTCTACTGGCTGACGAATACCGCGATCTCCTCAGCACGCCTCTACTGGGACACCCGGCATAATCTTCCGGCCGGCGGCTTCTTCGATATGAGGGGCGTCAAGATCCCGGTCGCCGTGAGCGCCTTCGCCGAAGAAATCTACCAGGCGCCGAAGAGTTGGGCAGAGAAGGCGTATCCCAAACTTATCCACTATAACAGCTTCCCCAAGGGCACGCATTTTGCGGCCTGGGAACAGCCAAAGCTCTTTGTAGATGAGATGCGCTCAAGCTTCAAATCACTACGCAAATCGATCTGACACTTGGCGGATAGGCGCGCTGCATAGGGCGCGCCGCCTCCGCCCAAGCCGGCTCATCGATCGGACTCCAAAAGGCACTAACTATGAAAACGAACAAGCTCTTGGCGACAGTGATACTCGCCGCCGCAATCGGCGCGTCGATTGCGGGTTTCGTAGGGGATACAGCCATGCCGCAACCGACGACATCCACAGGGATAGGAGTTCCATTCCTCCACGGGTTCTTTTCTGGCCAAACTACCAATCGATCGGAACTGGCTTCTCTCGAGCGTGCGGACGAATGGCTCAATTCGCCACCCCTGACGCCGTCGACTTTGCGCGGGAAGGTCGTTCTCGTCGACTTTTGGACCTACACCTGCATCAACTGGCTGCGCACGCTTCCCTACGTTCGCGCTTGGTCTGAAAAATACAAGGATCAAGGATTGGTGGTGATCGGTGTCCACGCACCAGAGTTCTCGTTCGAAAAGAACCTCAACAACGTGCGCCGCGCTGTGAAAGACATGAAGATCGATCATCCGGTCGCGGTCGACAACGAACATCTCATTTGGCGCGCTTTCAGCAACCAATATTGGCCGGCACTGTATTTCATCGATGCACAGGGTCGTCTACGCCATCATCACTTCGGCGAGGGATCGTACGAACAGTCGGAAATGATCATTCAACAATTGCTGGTCGAGGCTGGAGCCATGGATCTCAGCCGCGAGCCGACCTCGGTAGATGGTCGCGGCATTGAAGCGACTGCCGATTGGCGCAATCTGAGGTCTGGGGAAAACTATGTCGGGTACGAGCGCACCCAGAATTTCGCGTCGCCGGGAGGCGCGGCCCTCGACCAGCCACGCATGTACGCGCTCCCCATGCGGTTACGCCTGAACGATTGGGCGTTGTCTGGGGAGTGGACGGTCAGGAAAGAGGCTACCGCGCTGAACAAGCCCAACGGACGCATCGCCTACCGTTTTCACGCCCGCGATCTGCATCTCGTCATGGGACCGGCAGCACCAGGAACCCCGGTACATTTTCGCGTGTTCATTGATGGACAACCACCGGGTGCTGCTCATGGTGTCGACGCGGACGAGCAAGGCAATGGCACGGTTACCGAACAGCGGCTGTATCAGCTGATCCGGCAGCCAATGCCCATCGCCGATCGCCTGTTCGAGATCGAGTTTCTCGATCCGGGCGTGGAGGCCTTTGCCTTCACCTTCGGCTGACCCGTGCATCCGTCCCGGCCTGTTTGCGGTCATACCAACGTTTAAGCCCGGCAACCCCATGGGCGATTGGTCCACCGTGCTGCGCCGGGCATCCTTAGATGCGCAACGAATTACCACGGCCAGGGAGAGCCACCATGTCCGCGACATCGTCATCACCCACCCGGCGCGGTTTTCTCAGAACCTCGGCTGCGGGCGCCATCAGCATTGCCGCCGCCCAGCTGGCGACGATTGGCTCTGCGCCGGCGCAACAAAGCAAGACCACGCCGGCAGACCTGCCCAAAATCAGGCCAGGAGCGAATACCTCGTTCGCTCCATTAAAGCAGGTCGAGGCCGGCGCCCTGAACATCGGCTATGCCGAGGCCGGCCCGGCCGATGGCCCCACGGTCATCCTTCTGCACGGCTGGCCCTATGACATCTACAGCTACGTCGATGTCGCGCCGCTCCTCGCCTCGGCGGGCTATCATGTGATCGTCCCGTTCCTGCGCGGCTATGGCACGACCCACTTTCTCTCAAGTGAAAGCATCCGCAACGGCCAACCATCGGCGCTTGCCGTCGATATCATCGCCTTGATGGACGCCCTCAAGATCGAGAAGGCAACCCTCGGCGGCTACGATTGGGGCGCGCGCACCGCCAACATTATGGCGGCGCTCTGGCCGGAACGCTGCAAGGCGATGGTGTCCGTCAGCGGCTATCTGATCGGCAGCCAGGAGATCGGCAGGATGCCATTGCCGCCGAAGGCCGAACTCGAGTGGTGGTACCAGTACTACTTCGCCACCGAGCGCGGCCGGATCGGCTACCAGAAATACACGCACGACTTTGCCAAGCTGATCTGGCAGCTGGCATCGCCGCAATGGGCCTTCGATGATGCCACGTTCAATCGGAGCGCGGCCGCTTTCGACAATCCCGACCACGTCAGCATCGTCGTGCACAACTACCGCTGGCGGCTCGGGCTGGCCGCAGGCGAGCCGAAGTATGACGATCTGGAAAAGCGCCTTGCCCAAGCTCCGGTCATCGCCGTGCCGACGATTACCCTTGAGGGCGACGCCAACGGTGCACCGCACCCGGACGCGAGCAGCTATGCCAAGAAATTCTCGGGCAAATATGCACACCGGGTCATCACGGGCGGGATCGGGCACAATCTGCCGCAGGAAGCGCCGCAGGCCTTCGCCGAAGCTATCCTCGAGGTCGACCGTTACGCTTCTTGATCGTCGTTAGACACACGGGGCGCTCGAGCGCGAGGACGCCATGGCCTGAAGGCGGCAAGGCCTTGATCGCAGACGTGCAGGCGGCGCCTCTCGGCGGCGAGCCTGGCGCCTTGTCGCGCCGCAGCCCCACAGCGGTACGCGATAAGGCCAACCCGCGCCGACCATCGCCCGAACGGCGTGGCTCAACGGCGCGGGCTCGCCGGAGCAGGCATTCTTGCCAGGTTTGGCCGACGGCTACGCTGCAGAATAGACATAATCGATGGCTAGGCAGCGGAGCATTTCAAGCGACCCCACGAAAGACGGCGCCCTCATCCGGTTTCAGGCCGGCGGCGGCGGTCGGTGCGCCAGGACTTTGATGCGGCCGATGGCAAGTTCCACCTGACGCGCGAGTTGCCGACAAAGATTTGGAAAGCGACATGCTCCGCTGGCTTGAATCGCGCATCGATCCATTCCAGCGCGCGGCAACCGAGCATCCGCCGCGCCCGCTGTGGGCATTCTACTGGCATTTCGTCGCGCCAGTCTGGCCGGCGTTCCTGGTGGTCCTGGTCCTCGACCTGCTGGCGGCCCTGACCGAGGTGGCGCTCGCTAAGTTCGTCGCCGACCTTATCGACCTGCTTAGGGGGATAGCCAATCCGACGGCGCTCTTCACCGCGCACGCGGGGCTCTTGCTTTGGATGGCGTTCGTCGTGCTGATCGCCCGGCCGGTCATTTTCGTGGCTTACGAGCTGACCAAGAGCCAGGTGCTCTCCCCGCCTTTCCAGGCGCGAGTGCGCTGGCAGTCGCACCGGCACATGCTGCGCCAGAGCCTCGGTTTCTTTCAGAACGACTTTGCGGGCAGGGTGGCGAACAAGCTGATGCAAACGGCGCCGGCGATGCGCGATTCGATCCTGCAGCTCAGCGACGCCGCCGTGTTCGTAGCCGTGCAGTGGTTGAGCGCGCTCGCGCTGTTCTGGGCCGCGGACCTGCGTCTGACCGTCCCACTACTTATCTGGCTTGTCGCGTATGTCGGTATCGTCGCCAGCCTCGTGCCGCGCATCCGCGAGCGCTCAACCAACGCCTCCGAGGCACGCTCCATGCTTCTCGGCCGCATCGTCGACAGCTATACCAACATCCTGACCGTGAAGCTGTTCGCGCACGCCGAGCGGGAGGATGCCTACGCGCGCGCCGCCATTGCCGAGCAGACGACGAAGCACCACCAATACGTGCGCCTCACAACGTTGATGACCGCCCTACTATTCAGCCTGAACGGGCTGCTAATCGCCGGCACTACGGGCCTCGCTCTGTGGCTCTGGAGCCGCCAGAGCATCACGCTCGGCGCGATCGCGCTTGTGACGGGGCTAGTCGTGCGCATCAGTCAGATGTCAGGCTGGGTGCTCAACCTTGTAACCAGCATCTTCGAGAACGTGGGCGTCGTGCAGGAGGGCATGCAGACCATCGCCCAACCGCATGACATCGTCGACCCGCCGCAGGCGCGCGAGCTCATAGTCAGGCGAGGCGAAATCAATTTCGATGCCATTGGCTTCAATTACGGTAGTATCAAGGGCCTCCCAGGTGCCGATCCGGCACGCGTCATCGATGGGCTCTCGCTCAGCATTGGGGCTGGCGAAAAAGTGGGGCTGATCGGCCGCTCCGGAGCTGGCAAGTCTACTCTCGTCAACCTGCTCCTGCGCTTCTATGACCTTGAGAAGGGGAGAATTCTAATCGACGGCCAGGACGTCGCGGGTGTGACACAGGAAAGCCTGCGCGCCGCCATCGGCATGGTGACGCAAGATACCTCTCTCCTGCACCGCTCGGTGCTTGACAACATCCTCTACGGCCAGCCCGATGCCGGCATGGAAGCCGCGATCGAGGCGGCAAAGTGCGCGCATGCCCACGAGTTCATCCTTGGCCTGGAGGACAAAGACGGTCGCAAGGGCTATGACGCGCGCGTCGGGGAACGCGGAGTGAAGCTTTCCGGAGGCCAGCGCCAGCGCATCGCCATCGCCCGCGTGCTGCTCAAGAATGCGCGCATCCTGATCCTCGACGAGGCAACCAGCGCGCTCGACAGTGAGGCTGAGGCGGCAATCCAGGAGCAGCTGTTCAACCTGATGACGGGCAAGACCGTGATCGCGATTGCTCACCGGCTGTCGACCATCGCAGCGATGGACCGGCTAATCGTGCTCAATCAAGGTAAAATCTTCGAAGAGGGCGATCACGCACAGCTCCTGCGCCGCGGCGGCCTTTACGCCGAGCTGTGGAACCGACAGTCGGGCGGCTTTTTGCCGACGGGAAAGCCGAAGCAAGGACAAGGCGAGACGCTCAATCATCGGCGCTGACCGGTTGCCTCACCAAGACCAGCCGCGTCCGGCAAACTTGGTCCCCCCTTTGCGCAGGTGCCGCCGCTTTCAGGACCGGAACAGCAACCTCGCCCCTAAGAGGCATCGACCTTCACCTTGCTGCGGATCGGTTTCTGCACACTCGGTGTGAGATAATCGAAGACGACCTTGCCAAGCCCCAAGGTGAGATCGGTGAGAATGTGCACGGTGGAGAGAACCTCCAGGACTGGCAGTTCGGCGACCGGCGCCATCGCGTGCGGACTGAGCGACAACGTGCCCGGACCGGTCCACGCGCCCTTGATCGTGATGTCCTCGAGATAATATTCAACCAGCTCGCAAATGCGCGCGCTGCCGTCGACATGCGGAATGATCTTCAAAAGGAAGTTCGGCGCCGAGAGCGTCGTTTTGATGGCTGCTAGATCGGCCTGCTTGTGCTTGTAGGCCATCGTCCCAGTCGCAACCCGGACGGGCCCATAGTCCAGGGTGCCGACCAACATGTCGATCTCGGTGCGCAGGCTGGGACTGGCAAGCTTCTTCGGAAAACCCCAAAGCTCACGCCCACCGGCGATCGGCGGTTCGTCATTCAGGAACATGCAATGGGTATAGCCACCCTTCCTGCCCTGAAACGATACGGGGATGACCTGGCCGGTCTCCGTGTAGTCGCCGAAACCGGTCGAATCCGGCATGCGAATAAACTCGTATTTGACCACGGGCTCGGTGACCTCGAGGGGCTCTGGCACGACGGCGCGAAGCCGTTCGAGATCCGTCCGGTAGGTGATAATCAAGTACTCGCGGTTGACGAAGCGATAGGGGCCCGGCGGAAAGGCCGGACTGGTGAGCGGCATCGCGAATGCCTTGGCGCGAACGTCGGTTTCCTTCATGGAGCTCTCCTCATAAGATGCGTGGGGTGCGCGAGTTTCATTCGCGACCGTCGTAGGCGAGATCGAAGGTGGATACGCCTTCCAAATTGTCTGGCCGCTCGAGCACCTCATCATGCCGCAGCGTGCGCACCGCGTCGTGATAGCCGGCGCGCCAGTGCTCATCCATGGTCAGTCGCGAAAATTCGTAATCCTTCGAGTTGCCCTCGTAGTGCTTGGAGCGATAGATCAGGTGCACGATGCTGTAGAGCTTGCGGTCGGCGATAGAACGAAGGATTTTGACTTCCTCGCTTTCTTTTAGGTCCTCGGGCAACTTTTCCAGAAGAGTTCGCGAGCGCGCAGCGCATTCGTTGCAGGCGCTTGAACTGGTCCGTGTTCGATCGGGTCCGGCTCGAGTACTGGATCTCCTTTTGCCTCGTCGAGACCTCGGCAAGGTTGCCCGGCAACTCCCCCCGGGCGCTCCAGAGATCGACTTGGAAGGCGAGCGTGTCCTGCCGCGGACCATGCTCGACCACCCACTGCAGCGGCGTGTTCGAGATGAGACCGCCATCCCAGTAATGTTCGCCCTCGATCTCGATGGCCGGAAACCCCGGCGGCAGTGACCCGCTTGCGATCACGTGCTCGGGGCGGATCTCGCGCGTGGTGTTGTCAAAATAGACGAAGTTGCCCGTGCGCACGTTTACAGCGCCGACACTGAAGCGCGTTTCACCCGAATTGATGCGCTCGAAATCGACGAGCTGTTCCAGAGTCGCCTTGAGGAGCTTGGTCTCATAAAAGCTGGTCGCTTCGAGGCAGCCGCCGGGGTGCAGCCATGGCGCCGGCTGGCGTGGCGTGAAAAAACCCGGTGCCCCGCCGAGCATTGCCCAGGCTGCGCTCAATTGGTTGAAAGCGCTGCGGAGGACGTCTCCCTTGGGCGCGAACTGGTCGGCTGCGGCAACCCAATCAAGCAGCGGGTTGCCCGTGATGCCTTCCCAGAAGGCGCGCAGCATGGCGACGCGCTGCTCGGGTGGATTGCCGGCGATGATGGCGGAATTGATGGCGCCGATCGAGATGCCGGCAACCCAGTCCGGGTACACATTGGCCTCCGAGAGAGCCTGGTAAACTCCCGCCTGGTAGGCACCAAGGGCGCCGCCGCCCTGTAGGAGCAAAGCAATACACTCAAAGGGAGGGCGGGTTCGCGAGCGACGCTTCCACTTAGGCACAACGTCTTGCACTGGGTTATGTCCTCATTGCCAGCAGCGCAGGGTCACGATGCAGGGAACGGGCTGGGATTGACCACATCGAACCGCATCCTCGGCCCGCGCGCTTGTTGCCAAACTTGGTTAGGTACCTATCAGAGATGGCGAATTCGGAACCCGGATCCAGCGTGTCGCCCACGATCGCGCTCCCCGTTTTCAGGTCGGCAGCTTGGAGCGTTTTGACCATCGATCTGCCAGTCGTTGCCGATCCGCAGCTCACCGGTGTGGGTGTGGTTTAGCCCGCCACAAATTGGAGAGCCTCCTCACCCCATCTCCGACTTCGAGCCCGTAATGCATTTGCGCGGTGAGCTGAATCAACACTAACCCTTAGACGAGGGGGCGACGACCCTGAGGCATTTCTACCACCGCAAGGACTGATCCGTTGTGTTGACCCTCGGGGCCGCAAGTTCGTTTGAGGTTCCATCGCCAACGCCAGGCGCCCTGGCTGTGAAATTCTCACGTCTTCGGGCCGACGGGTCCTTAGGAGACGATGATCGCCGTTCGCAATGATCCACTGCCCCGCCCCAGGTCACCACAAGAGCAACAGCGAACCGTCACCGCACGGCGCACGGGCAAAGCTCCAAGCTGCCGGACAGCACGCACCGTCTTGTTATCCGCATGGGCAAGCATGCCGAGTATCGAATCGTAGCGACGCTCCCTGCATTGGCGCCTACCAGGAATTAATGACATCGGCTGATACGAACCGGTTGGGATTGTGATGTCTGAGCTGAAGATCGCAAAAGGAGGACCCGATGGGCGCGATTGAGGGGCTCAACCACATGTCTGGGATTGCTCACGCTCATTCTGCCTCGCGGGCTCTGAGCGTTTAGCTGATCAATGCGCCCCGGGCGGCGCCGGCGCGTGGGGGCACCGGGCGTGTTGTTGGCTACTTCGAGCGGCCCCAATTAATCCCCGATGATCACGTGTCGTGCCGCCAATAGATCCTGATTTCGGCCAACCTGTACCCGCAGCTAGAGCTCCAACAGTTGTCTGGGACTATATACTGATGCACGCGAGCCAAAGGACGCTTTGTGAGGACTTTGACATGTCCGGTGCCGACGTCGACTTTTATGGGCCAAGCTACCGAAGCTTTTCGAATGCCCTTTATGCGCAGATCCGCAGCGACGCATTCGGCCAAGACATAGGTCAGACCAGTTGGATTACAGCAGATGAGCAGGACATGTTCATTGACTGGTTGGAAATTACCGACAGGTGCCGCCTTCTCGATCTCGCGTGTGGGTCCGGAGGCCCCACGCTCAGGCTTGCCGCGCGCACAGGATGCAGCGTCTGCGGAATTGACCAGCATGAAGGAGGTATTGTTGCGGCCAAGGCGATGGCCCAGAATAGGGGTCTCAGTGATCGCGCCGACTTCCGGACAGGCGACGCTACGACCTCGCTTCCTTTCGCGGACGAGAGCTTCGATGCCATTACCTGCATCGATGCCATCAACCATTTTCCCGATCGCGGAGCTGTGCTCGCCGGATGGCGCCGCGTTCTAAAACCGGGTGGACGCCTGCTTTTTACCGATCCGATCGTGCTCACCGGCCCTATCACCAATGAGGAAATTGCCGTTCGTGCATCAATCGGGCTTTTCATCTTCGTGCCACCTGGAGTGGATGAGGTTCTGCTGAAGAAGGCGGGCTACGCCATCGAGCGCGTCGAGAACCGCACCGAGAATATGGCTTCAATCGCGGCTGCTTGGCTCACCGCTCGCAGACGTCGGGAAGCGGATCTTCGCGCCATTGAAGGTGATACAGTTTTTGAGGGTCAGAACCGGTTTCTCCAGACGGCAGCGAGCCTGGCGGCGGATAGGCGTCTGTCGCGCTTCGCAATCCTAGCGTTTCGGAGGTCTTGATTGAACGAGCGCTTCCCCACCTCGCGCGACCTCATCCCCAATCAAGCTGATATTCTACCAACTTGCCAATGCCGCTGGAGATCGACACTGCGGGCCTTGGCTCTCCCCACATTCGCCTCCACATCGCCGCGCCCCTACGCAAGATGCTCGCGAAAGCGGATGCGGACGAATTTGATGTCCTTGACGGTATGCCTTCCGTGCGCAGACCTTCGAGGGAAAACCTGCCTGTCAATCCGGATGCTCACGACCAGGAGCGCCCGATCTTTAGGACTGGAATTTGCGTCACGCGCTTGCGAGCTGGGCGCTCGTGGCCAGCGTCGAGACAACCTTCTGGCCCGTCTTGCGCAATGCCAAGCCGAAAGCATCGGCCATGGTTGCCTTGGAAACCACGTCCAGCTGGAGCCCGAGGTGCACAATGGTCTGAGCGATCTGCGGACGGATGCCGCTGATGATGCAATCGGCTCCCATCAGGCGCGCGGCCGATACCGTCTTGATCAAGTGCTGGGCTACCAGCGTATCGACGGTTGGGACGCCTGTGATGTCAATAATGGCAATTTCAGCGCCCGAGCTGACAATCGTGTTGAGCAAGTTCTCCATCACCGTTTGGGTCCGCTCGCTGTCCAGCGTGCCGATCAGAGGCAAAGCGAGGATTTTGTCCCAAAGCTGCACCACCGGCGTAGAAAGCTCGAGTAGTTCCTGTGCCTGGCGTTTGATGAAGTCATCGCGGCTCTGCTGGTAGACCTCGGTCGTATAAAGTCCGAGCTTGTCGAGAATCTTCGTGATTGCCCAGCTCTGGTTGGCAAGCCGTTCAGCATCGTTCTTGAGCTCTTCGCGCAAGAGTGAGAGCAAGGGCTCCTTCATGGAAAAGATGAAGATCGCCGTCTCTGACGGCGTGAAACCCTGTATTGCCCGCGAACGCGAGAACTCACCGAGCAGGTCCCGAGTGGCCTTCCACTCACTGGCGTTGATGTCGTCGAGTTTTCCGGACTTCAGCGCGCGCACAAATTCACGCAGGAACTGGCGCGATTGCTGCTTGAGCTCGTCCTCTTTGAGCCGGCCTGAGCCAAGGGACCCGGTGTCAAGCTGGCTGCGCAACCAGGAGGAGAGCAGTTCGGCCTCGTTCTTCGCAATCAAGCCGCTGAGGACGGTAACGTCGGCGTCGAGCATTTTTGGTTTCCTGAGGGCGGGTTGGTCTTCCATTGGTGCGAAGCAAGCGTAGGTACGACAATCGGGATACCTCCAGGAGACACTCGATGGCGTCTTACAGCTTCTCGTGCTCCTTGTCGCGACCGCGTCCGCTGCGTCCTTCGCTTCGCCAACCTTCTGCTGAACCTCGCCCTTGCCATACTGGGCCAAGCCTTCGGCCTGCACCTGCTCGTTGGCGACAACTTCCCCGAGGGCGCCGCACACAGCGTCGCGGCGCACGTTCAAAATCGCTGAACTTGGCTGGCTACTCAGGCCAGTTCGATTTGACCCGCCTGCTTGCCGCGGCCCTTGCGATCGTCTTCCAGAACAAACGTAACCTTGTCACCTTCGTTGAGCGCCCGGATGCCCGCGCGTTCCAGCGCCGTGGCGTGCACGAACACGTCCTTCGAACCGTCGGCGGGCGAGATGAAACCAAAACCCTTAGCGCCGTTGAAGAACTTCACGGTGCCGCTGATTCTCATGACGAGCCCTTTCCATCGCGTGAAAGAGCCGGTCAAATGGGTCCACGCAAACCCAGGCTGCTCAGGTTCGGGTAAGGGCACTAGGCCGGTGATGGCGAGGTGATTTAACCAAACAGGAGAGGCGCGGCCCACCATGGATCGCACCGGCCAACGGGATATGGGCCACCTTTATGACGATTACAAGCCGAACATGATGCGAAACCGCGTCTCCACACATCCCAGTCTGCTGATCGCAATTGTTCGGCCTCGCATGTCTTGCACTCCAAGCCAAGGGCGGTTCTTTACACTCCAAGCTAAGGGCAATCGACGTGTGCTCCCTGTCCGAGAATTGTCGTGACACTTCGATCGTGCAAGCGTATGGTCCCGACAGTGTCTATGGGACACCAGACGCAACGGCGCATCGCTCTTGGCTTGGCGATCACTCCCCGGCTCGCTCACAGTATGTTGCGTCTCTTGGGTGTGAGCGGGGCTTGAGACATCGAAGATCCGATCTCGGCTAGCAACCGTCTTTGGTGAAAGGTGCCTTCGCTTCGAGCGCGCCGCCGCGCGCTAAGGACTCTTCTTGGAACATACGACGCTCGTCGGCTTCTCGATCCTTGTGATCGAGCGCGACCCGGATGCCGAGCACTACCTTCGCAGGACGCTTGACGGTGCAGGTGCACGCGTCTTCGCGCCACGAACTTGCAAGGATGCGATTTGCACGGCTGATGAGCTGGAGGTATCTGCGGCGGTCCTCGACTATGACGAAAGCCGAGCAAGCCGTCATACGGTCGCGCTGCGGCTTACTGACCTGCACATCCCATTCGTTTTCTGTGCAGACCCCGGCCAGACTTGCGCACCGTTCGTGGTCCCCGCTTTGTACCGTCCAATTGTCGGCGCCGAGCTGATCGAAATGCTACGCCGCCTGCTGCAGCCCCCGCTCATCAGGGCGGCGGCTACCGCAATCCGTGAAATAGGCTCGTCGACCCGTTTGGGCGTGTTCAGCGGCGGGCAAGGGAGTGCCGCCCAAGCGCCTAAATCGACAAAGTTCAGTGTAAAGGAAACGCGTGGTGGAAAATCGACAGCAGCAAAGCAAGCAAGAGCAGCGCAAATCCAAGGTCGATAAAACCCAAAGCGACACAGATCTCGCCATTCGCGCGTCTTTTGGATCCCGGCCCGCCTAAAAGCGCTGGCCGAAGGACGAACCATTAGACCCCTTATAGGTCGGCGATGCCCCACAAGTTCAAAGTCGGACAACTTGTCGACTACAATCCGGGACGGGTCGGCATGCCGGCCTCGTCCTGGCAGTACAAGATCTTGCGACTACTCCCTGCCGAAGGCAGCGATCTACTTTACCGCATCAAATCACCTGGGGAGACCTTCGAACGCGTCGCCAAGGAGCGGGAGCTTGCCGCACGCTAGCTTCTTTCGCCAACATGAGGAGGATCTTGGATGCGAAGATATCATTTGGCTTTGGCGATGCTCTTCGCGGCCGCCGCCTCGGAAACTCATGGCGAACAGACGGCGCTAACCCATCTCGGCTTTCTGACGTGCAGCCTCGCAGTAACGTCCAATGCGCCAGATACAAACGCCCCCGGTCCGCTGCGGCAGACGCGAGAAATGCTATGCGCATTTAAGCCCGGTGACGACCGCCCCGAGGAAACCTACTCCGGTACCTTTCAAAGCATCAGTCAGGATCAGCGTGACGCCGAGAGCCCTGTGATGATTTGGAACGTCAAGGGGACCAGCTCGATGCTTGGGACACCCGGCTTCCTGCAGCAATTGTATTCAATCGATGCCGGGGCGGCGCCTGGACGAGTAACGCCACTGGTCGGCAAGTCCAACAGTTCGGTCATGCTGGAGGCGATGACCGAAGGAGGTGATCAGCATGGCGGCGCGGACAAACAGCCTATGGCCATAAGCATCCTCGTCGCCCTCAGATTAAAGTCGACCCCTACCTAAGGTTTCTCGGTGTGTACAGCTCGTCTCTAGTTCGAAGCTGTGGTTGCTATCATGATCATGCTGACGCAAAGCGTAATTTCCGATAACCGAATAGCGCTCATGGCCACAATAGCCGTCGTGTTCTTGGCAATGAGGGCGATAATTTCGTCGCGGGACTGGCTGCCGTCGGCCGAGGCGAGCAAATTTGGGTCAGAGCAACATGCGGCAGGGATACGTCAACACTAGGACGGTGTTAAACGATAATGCGGGATAACTTCCACAGAAATTCGCGCCAGCGCTCGTCCAACCGTCCGGGGTCAGGTTTCCGTTCGACCAGAGCGCCCGCTCAACGAGGCAGAGACGGTAACAACGACGTGGCCGGCGCCAAAAGACAATACGAGCGTTATCTGGCGCTCGCACAAGCCGCACTCTTGAGTGGCGATGCGATCGAAGCACAGAATTTCTACCAGCACGCCGAGCACTATTATAGGGTGATGACCGGACAGCAGACCTAGCCGTTGGTTCGCACAAGTGGTGAGGTCAGAGCCTCTCGCAGGTATCGCCTTTTGGCGAGCCTGGTTGAACCAACAGTTGCGCCGAGGGCACGAGCCGCCCTTTCTTCAGATCGCTGCCCCTCTTGAGGTAGGCATTGGCGAGTTTGGCGGGCATCGCCGGATCGCTCCCGATGCACCTTTCTCGCCGCCTAACGCCGCGATGCATCTGCGATCCGTCGTAGCGTTGCCATGGTCTAGCAGTCCGCCGTAGCCGGAACACGACTGAATATCACTTGGGAAAGGCCAACTATTTGGCGACCACACATGCGTGTCCGCCACTGGCGGGCGACGGTTTTTGAGCTTCGATGCCTGCGCTCTGGAGATGTGAGACGCTCGGCATTGGCCACGCTTAGTCGAGTACCTTCCTTGGCTGCTAATTCGTCGATGGGAAAAGCCACCCAGCTGTGCGCGCTTCGCCGCAGCTTTTGTGCCGATCATCGGGCTGGACGCCGGATACCGTCTCACTGCGAACGATTAGTGGCGACGGCCATTAATAGCGACCGTCATCGTAAGAGCGTCGGCACGGGCCGGACTGATCCACCTGAACGAGATCACCATAGTCGTTGACGCAGATGCGATGCGGTAGCCGACGCCGCGCGTGGGAGCCGTCGAACTGTAGGCTCGCGCCCGCTCAACCCAGACATCGCAATAGCCGTAGCTGTTGAAATATCTCCTCAGCCCCATCGAGTGAGTAGCGCACTCTGGACCATTCCACCTTAGTCGCTTTGAGGCTTGCTCACCCCGATACCAACTTTCGAGGAAACCGTCGGCGATGACGCTCATCAGACTGATCATCCGCGAACAACCCAGACCATACGAACGTCACGGTCAGTGTGGAGTTGTCTCGGCACCGGATGGCAACCAAAAGGAATTGGCAATGCTGAAGTTCATGCTTCCAGTCGCGCTTCTAGTCGGCTTTACACTTCCGGCATCCGCAGCTGAGTACTACGTGATTCGCGGTGCCGACAAAAAGTGCAAGGTCGTCGAGACGAAGCCGACCGACAAAACCGTCGTGGTGGTCGGCGACAAGGCATTCGTGACGCGCGAGGAGGCCGATAAACAACTCGCGGTAGTTTGCAAAGAGAAGTAGCCCGTCGTAAAGGGCACGAGAGGCGTGCTCCGGAAGGAGCGCGCCTTTCTCTATGGCGGCTCCGCCCAATTCGTGTTCGCTACGCGGTTCCTCAATTCAGCCGACCGTTCTTGACGGAATTCGATCCTCCGATTGCGGATTACAACGCCGCCCGAGCGGAACGGTTGAAAAGATCTTGGAGAGAGTGGGACAAAGTGACAGGGAAGCAGAACTGGTCGCGCCATCGCCCGTCAAGGGTGTGGCAAAAAAGGGCGCTCCTGAACTGGGACACCCTTTCTCGACTTGGCTTTGCTACTTGTAGTAGTCGAGGCCAGACTTGGTCTCCCGCTTTCGTTACATAGCTCACCTTCTGCACTGGCGTAGTGTCGGCTCCCGGTCGCGGCCACATGTAACTCACTTTTAACTCACTTCCTGGACCTTGCCCTCCGTGGCGACTTTCAGCATCTCTTCGCCGAGAGCCTTTCCGTCCTTATCTTTGATGTCACGGATGTTCTTACCCTTGAGTGCGGGGTGGGCCGTATTGATGCCGTCGCTGGCATTCGCGCAGAAGGCACAGAGGTCTCGATCCATGAAGCCGCCTCGCCAATCTTGGCGACCCTGATGTGGGTTCGCCAAACGCAATAGAGAGGAAACGAGCGCGTGTTCGGGAACCGAGGGGGCGTGGGAGCCTCGTGGAGGCGTTCCGCGAGGAGGACGAGAAGATCTCCTCAAATTCTGGACCGGGATCGGAGCAAACAATGCGATCGACCCAACAATTGCAGCACGCGCTCGGCTCGACAATCTCACGCGGGAAACGAGGATAGCGCGCGACGACTTACTTTCTCAACTGTCTCGTCTGCCGCGGTGCACACCTCCCGCGATTCCTGCCTTCGCTTTTTTTGGACGCCTGCCGTCGGCCACTAGGACGGGGTTATCATGCATGCATCCTAAAGACCTGCACAACGCCGCAACCAATGAGCCTACTTGACGAAGGTGATGCTTCCACTGCCACTGGGAGCCAAGTGCGACCTGAGTATCGAGGGGCTTCGCTCCACGCTGCAGGTGCGCCCATAGCCCGTGTTGCGATCGGCCTGGCCGCGGCGCGTCGGTCTGCCGTGATTGTGCCCGGCGCGCCCGGTGCCTTTACCCTCCCGTCTATTGGCATTGCCATGTGCTAGCCTCCCCTGAGCCTGTGAGCGCGTAGAGCGATCCTCGGCTGGAATTGCCTGGCGGGTCAGGCGCTCGATATCCCGCAGCTGGCCACGCTCCTCGGCGTCGCAAAGTGATATGGCGATACCCTGGGCGCCGGCGCGGGCCGTACGCCCGATGCGGTGAACGTAGCTCTCGGGCACGTCCGGCAGCTCGAAGTTCACCACATGCGTCACCTGATCGATGTCGATGCCGCGTGCCGCAATATCGGTTGCCACCAGAACGCGGATCCTCGACGCACGGAATGAGGCCAGCGCATTCTCGCGCTGCGACTGGCTCTTGTTGCCATGGATCGCGGCCGCCCGGATGCCGGCTTCCACCAGATGCCGTGCAACCCGGTCGGCGCCGCGCTTGGTGCGCGTAAACACCAGCGTCCGTGCCATCCCCGCGTCGGCCAGTAGCTCCACGAGAAGCGCGCGCTTGTTCCCGCTCTCGACGTGCAGCACGCGCTGGGCGACGCCTTCCACCGTCGTCGCCGCCGGCGCGACCGCGACCCGCGCCGGATCGTGCAGCAGCTCCTCGGCCAACTTGCCGATCTCGGGTGGCATAGTCGCCGAGAAGAAGAGGTTCTGCCGGTTTTTCGAGAGGTGGGCCACAATGCGCCGGATCGGCGGCAGGAAGCCAAGATCGAGCATCTGGTCGGCCTCGTCGAGAACCAGGATCTCGGTGCCCGCCAGATTGAGGCTGCGGCCGCCGAGGTGGTCGAGCAGACGGCCCGGCGTGGCGACCAGTACGTCAACGCCGCGCGCCAGTGTCTTGACTTGGGGCATGTGACCGACACCGCCGAATACGACCGCGACGGTGAGACCGATATGGCGGCCGTAACTGCGGAAGCTTTCCGCGATCTGCGTTGCCAGCTCGCGCGTGGGCGAAAGCACCAGCACGCGGCAGCCCTTCTGCATCGCGCTGCGCTTTTTGGCGGCAAGCCGGTGGATGATCGGCAGTGCAAACGCGGCGGTCTTGCCGGTGCCCGTCTGCGCGATGCCAAGCAGGTCACGGCCCGTCAGGACGATGGGAATAGCCTTCGCCTGGATGGGCGTGGGCGTCACATAGCCCTTACCACGAAGCGCCTTGAGGATCGGCGCCGAAAGGCCGAGTTCGATAAAAGTTGTCAATTGCTGTTCTTTCTCACGGCCGCACGCTTCGGCTGCGCGGCGATGTCGCTGCGCAGGCCGCCAGCGGCCTTTTGCTTGAGACACCCCGCGTGTCCTGGGTTGTCAGATGACTATCGGGGGCGCTCAACAGGAGGACACGTCGAGCTGGAAAAGCCCAGGAGGTACCCGTCACGCGGCTGGAGCGCCACAAATCGCTCGTCGAGCGATGACGCCTTGTCCCATGTTGCAGCGCACAAGTCAATGCGGTTGTCGCTTGCTTGAAGCCCGCCTCTGACGGCGCCGGGGCCTTGTGACGGTGATGCGGAGTTGGGCGGGTGCGGTCACGTGTCCGGCCTGTTGCTCCGGCGCTGACGATCCGTGGCCCTAAATGGGGTCCGCGGATCGTTGCACTGAGGACCGCGCCGTGCTGGTGGACACGATCGCACTCCCAGAACGAGGTGCCGCGCAGAAAATGCGCAAATTTGCGGATTATGCGGCCACGCCGCAGTCTCCAGGTTCGATAACGCGCTGCTCGAAGATGCCAACTTGGATGCAATGCACCACCACCGACGGCAATGTGATTCGGATAAATCTTGATCACGTCGTGACAATTCGGCCCTAGCAAAGAGACCGGGGCGGAAAAGGGAGCGAGATCACCTTTGCTGGCGGATCGCCAAGCTCCTTGGTTGTGCGGGAAGATCAGGACCGTATCGCCAGTTCACGGCAGAAATCCACGACAGATAGGCTTGAGGCCGAACCGCGCCAAAAAATGCGGGGAGGACATGCAGTGAGCGGAAGGCTCTGCTCGCGTCTCTGCATCGCATTCATGCAGTCAGCCCAAGAACTCGGCTATCGCTCAGTCACACATCGGACGCTTGCTCGGCTGCGCGCTCAACAACCGACGGTCGCAATCCACCCGATCAAGGTGACTTCCTAGAGCTTCCTAGCGACGGCCAGTGGCCCGTGAGCGCCGGCTAATGCTGTGTTTGCGCTCGTCCTCTCGCCCCGCGCGTGCTATGCTGGACCGATGGATCACAAGACAACGGTTCTTGAGCGAGCGTTTGCACTCGCGAAATCTGGAAGCTGTACCTCAGTCCCGGACATCAAGAAGCAGTTGCGCAAGGAGGGCTATTCTGTCGCTCAAATCGTCGGAAAGTCTCTATCGAAGCAATTGCAAGCCCTTCTTCGCGCGGTGCACGAATAGCTTTGAAACTGATCGCGCGTGATCAGGGGCGGCTCGTCCGACAACCCCTCGAGCCGACCGCACCGATGCCCGCGAGCTTGGGAGGGTTCAAGCTGCCGAAGCCGTTGCCGCGACCGATGCAAGCGCCAGTGAAGGCCATTCCTAATCTTCCGCCGCCGGAACGTTCTCTAGCAGCATGTCACGGATCAGCCGCCCTTTTGATCGAGGCAATTCTGCAAAAGAGATCAACCGCCGCGAGTGCTCGTCCCAAAGCGCTAGTCGCGCGCAAACTCTGCCACAAGTGAGCCGACCGATGTTCCTCAGCTGAGGACGATCACACAAAACGAGGGCAGCATTTAAACAATTTCCGTGGCAGCGCCCAAATGGAGTTTGGCGCGCCGCCACAATCGCCTCAGACCTTGCCTGCATAAAAACGCGGAAATGCCGGAGCCGTCGCGAGGCCACTCAAATTCGCGCTGACCAAGAAAAAACACGGTTCCCGTCCGTAGGCGTCCCTCGGATGCACCTGTCGTCCAACATATATGGCAACTCCTCGGGCTTCGACGGCAGCGCGGCCCCTCTCCAGATTAGACAGCGCTGGGTGCATCACTCGTGCTAACTTACCAGGCGGCAGCCGAAGCTGACCATGTCGCGAGCCGTCAGCCGCAATCGAGGCCGCCCGCGCGCATTGCTATGTGGAAGACTTGTCTGACGGAAAGGCCGTTTGTCTCGGCACATGACACAGGAAAATTCATGCTCGGCTGGTTCGCAGGGCGCATCCTAAGACGGAATGCCCTCAGAGACGTGGATACCGCGCGCAATGTAATGGCGCCCGACGCGCGATTGGTGGTAGCGCGGCACGTCATTGCCCAAATGGCTCTTATCGAGCGCCAGCCCGGCGGTGCCAATGGAGCCATCGATTTGCAGAACGCGGTGCTGCAGCAAGCCAAAGCGAACAAGCGCGCAACGGGGGGGCGAAAGGTTCGCGGCCCCGATCCCGCCAGGATGGCGGCATCCTTGGTTGAAGGCTGGGTCAGTGCGAGGTTGGCTGCGACACAGCGCAAGATTTCCATGCGCGCCTATGAAGGGATTGACGCCGTGATCTGGCAATTCATCGCGGACACGATCGATCCTGCCGAAATCCGGGCGTGCCTGGAGGACAAGCACAGTGACGTGCGATCTGGGCGCTTGCCTAGTTAACCCACCTTGTTCGCCTTAGTGTTCGCGGCGGCACAGCCGTTGGATTGGCGTAGCAAAGTGTCAAACCTGCCCAAACTCTCATGACCAGCGCGTGCGCGTCGTCCGCTGGATTGCCGCCGTCATGATCGAAGCTGCGCCGATTCCTGCCCGACCCGCCACCCGTGGATCCCCGCTCGGGTCCGTGCTGTTCACCGCAATTTTTCATGTGGGGTTACTATGGCTGTTTTTTCTCCGGCGGCCCGACGGAGAGCATTGGCACGACATTACGGCGGAGCGTGTTGTCTATAATGATCTTGTCGGTGCCATGCATGATGCGTTCCATGGTTTCCAAGTACATGCGCTTGCGCGTTACCTCCGGCGCTTTCCTGTACTCCTCATAGATGCTTAAGAAGCGGGCCGTTTGGCCCAAAGCCTCGGCCACGGATTGTCCACGGTAGGCGAGCGCGCCCTGCAAAATGCGCTCGCCTTCGCCGCGCGCCTCCGGAACAACACTATTTGAATAAGCCTCCGCCTCGTTCTGGGATCGCTCCTTGTCAGTAGCGGCGGCTTGGACGTCACGGAACGCGTCGATTATCTGAGGCGGAGGGTCAATGCTTTGTAAGCGTACCTGTTCGATGCGAATGCCGGCCCCGTAATGGTCGAGCGTTTCCTGCATGAGCTTTTGCGCGGCTTCTTCGGTCTGCTGCCGCGCACTCGTCAGGAGCGGTCGGCTCTCGGATCGACCGACAGTCTCGCGCAGGGCGCTTTCCGCCAGGTCTTTGACCGTAGTCTCGGGATTCTGGATGTTAAAGAGATACTTGCCCGGGTCTTGGATGCGCCAAAGGACGACGAAACTAACATCGATGATATTCTCATCTCCCGTCAGCATCGAGCTTTCTTCCCGCACGCGGGTCGCTCGACCGCCCTCAGAGGGCGTGCGAATGCCGACTTCAATGATATTCCACCGCGTGATTTTCGGCAGATGCACCTCGTCGATCGGATAAGGCATACGGTAGTGCAAGCCAGGCGGCTCTTGGCGTGCCGGCTTGCCGAAGCGGAGCACGACGCCGAGCTCATCTGGGTTCACGCGAAAGGTGAAAGCATAAAATCCGATGATCGCTGTTAAAGCTGCCGCGAACAGGAGTGTCTGCCAGGCGGGAAGACCTGACCAGGGAACCTTCACACGCTTAAGTCCAACCCGCACTCGTTTCAGCCAAGTGCGGTGGCGCGAATGGCCGAGGCTACCCCTGTCGCTGCTGTCGTCTTGGTACCAACGCAAGAGCTAGCTCTCTCTCAAGATGGGAGTCGAGAACTACTCATCGTTCTCGCCAAGTGACGGCATAGTAGCGTGGGCAAGTGGAATCTCCTGTGAAAGCTTCAACTTGCGCGCCGATCAGCAGCCCCGCCTTCTTGACGCGTTCGCGCGCCGTCATTCGCCGCAGGGCAATGTCCATGATGGCGTCGGATTGCCCAATCGCCCCCTGCAAAGTGCAAAATGATGGCCGCGTGGCGCTTGCAGCTGGTTTCCATCAGCACCGGCGTCCCGGTGGTTTCCGGGCATCTGCACCACGCATCGTCAAAGGCGCGGCAAAGCATCTGCAAAGCGAGATGATCGGACCTGGTGGAGTAAAGAAGAGGATGACACATACGGCTCCCTTGTACTCGATAGGCGGGAGCGGATCGTGGGCTCTCTCAGCCGGCGACGCCTAGAACTCGTAATGTCACCGATAACTGATTTCTAGCATCTCCAACCGGTAAGCGCTAGCAATGAGTCGGTCTGGTAAGCGTCGGCGAGGAATTTGCAAGATCCGTGGCATGCTTGAGCACGTTGCCGCAACTATCACCATCGCGCGAATGTTGCGCACCTGAGTGCCCCTCGGCGCGATAGTCGGGAGTGGGGAAAGCGGCAGGGCGCGTACAACCGCTTCTATTAGTGCTCCTGCTCCCCGTTATCCTGGTGATCAACCAAATCGGAGACATCATCCTCGTCGTCAAGTTCATGCTCGAGGACTGGACTATTATCGGGCTCTGGACCTGCGGTCTCCTCGGTTGTGCTATCGATTGCCCCGTCATCGACCGCAGCTTCGGATGCTATCTCCAGATCGGGCTGCCTGACCGGCTCTGGCCGTTTGTAGGGCTTGCTTCGCCATCCCGTCTTCAATGCATGGCCCGGTGGAACGGCCACAGCTTCGACAGCTGGTCGCGCCGCCGCCACGAACTGGACGCCGCATGAGGGGCAGGGGATCAACTCGCGCAGCAAGTCGTAGAAGCGCGTGTTACACTCCGGGCACACGCGTTTGGTGCCGCGCTTCGCCTTCTCGAGCTGCATCGGTTACCTTCTGAACTTTTAAGCCTTGGCAATCTCCCAACGGCGCCGCAGCGGGAGCCGCGGCGCACGCTCAGGTCTTGCAATTGGCTGCCTACTTAGGCCAGCTCGATCTGAGCCGCCTGCTTGCCGCGACCCTTGCGATCGTCTTCCAGAACGAACGTAACCTTGTCACCTTCGTTGAGCGCCCGGATGCCCGCGCGTTCGAGCGCCGTGGCGTGCACGAAAACGTCCTTCGAACCGTCGGCAGGCGAGATGAAACCAAAACCCTTTGCGCCGTTAAAGAACTTGACCGTGCCATTAATTCTCATGCTGAGAACCTTTCCGTTGCGTGGAGAAAAGCCGGTCGATAGGACCCACGCAAGCCCTGGCAACTCAGGTTCGGGTTAAGGGCACTAGGCCGGTGATGGCGAGGTGATCTAACCAAAATAGAGAGGCGCGGCCCACCATGGATCGCACCGGCAAACGGCATATGGCCCGCCGGGCCGACGATTGCAAGCCGAACCTTGAATGCAAGCCGCCCGCTTGCAGCGCGGTGATCGCTGTCCTGGACTACGCGAAAGCGGCCATGCGGGAGCAATTCGGCTTACTGATCGCCGCATCCCTTTCGTTTTTTGCATGACGCCGGCCAGACCTATGCCGCCGTTCGTGGTCCCCATTGATGCCGTTTATTGAGGGCACCACGTTGGTCGAAATGCCGCGCCGTCTGCCCGCAGCCCCAGCTCGCTAGGTCGACAGAGGCTCCAATAACCATCAAATTGGCTGCTCGACCCGTTCGAACGATGGCCTCGCGTGCAAGGGGGCACTGGCCCGAGAGGCAAGCGGGAAGGTTACTTGCGACCACGTTTGACCGTCTGCGCGGCTGCTGCTTTCGTTTGTTCAGCCTCGGTGCGCTTAATGTCCCGCCGCATACGATCGTAGCCCATTCGCATCTTGTCACGCGCAGTGTTGCGTTGTTGGGCGGGTTTGGCGGTGGAAGGTGTACGCGGGCGAGCCATCTCGGTTCCATTCCTTTTGGGAGGCAAATTTATGCCGACGCCAACCGCAGGGTGAATATCGCCTCGCGCCTGTCGTGTTCTCGTTCGTTAACATGGTGATGAAGTGGCCCTCTAACCAGTACAGCTGGACGAATGATTTCGCCACTTCGGGACGCTGTCACCTCCCGGTCCCTCATCGTCGCTAAACTTGCCGTTGCAAGTGGTGACTACCGTGAAGCCCGTCCCTGCCGGCCGCTTCACACGACAGCAGGGCCCGGTCGAGGTGGCTTCAAGGCGAGAAAACCTGGTGCACGGGGCGTATAAGCCGCCCGCCCCGCTTCGGCCGAAGCGGAGCGCGCTGCGGCATGCGCTATCAGTACGTGCAAGCGACCGCGATGTCGGGGAGGTGGTATGCCGCAACCGCCCAGGATGTCGCGGACGAAGGCGCGACACGCGCATCCCTCAAGTGGGATCCGGCATTACTACGATTTGCGGCGAGGCGGGGACGGACGGGCGACGCTGGTCGCTGGCTCTATATTCGCCACGGCGTCGCGCCCCTTTTTTAAATGATCTTCGTAAAGACCGACTAGGATAGTCTCCCAATTGCGCTTTGTCGCGGTGAAGACTGTTAGCTTTTGGTGCCGTTGGCCGGTAGCACGGTGCAGGAGGAAGATTTGCCCGTCGGCCGCCAATACTGAGAGGTCGTACTCGCTACGCGGAGACTTGGATGGATAGGCTAACGCCAGATTGCAGCGTGCAATGTGATCGGTCCCAGATTCAGACAGGTCACGCAATGTATAGTGCTCGGAGAGACCATGCCTCTCCAGTACGGCATTCGCGCGGGCAATTTCTTCAATCAATCCAGCTTTAGTTTGCTCCCATTGCAGCCTTACTTTATCTCGCAGGTCAGATGCTTTGCGTTGTTCCGCGGCTGCGGCGGCTGCTTTGAGATCGTCCATTTTCTTCGCTTCGCGAAGCAGTTGTTCTAGGGGATGCTCATCGTCCATAGGGCTGAAGTCTCATCATCTTGCGGCCGAAGGTCGATCTTGGTTGATTTTCGGGAGCTAGTCGAGGGGATGGTGGTGACGCTTGGAGGCGGCGCCCTAGCCCGACGGACTAATTTTTCGGCGTGAATTGGCGCGGCGGCGGCCCGCAATGGTGTTCGTGAGCCGCCCACGCCTTGCGATTTTGATTTTTGCGGGACTATTTGCAGCGATTGCCGGCGGCGCTTCGTAACCCCACCTCGCCGATCCCAGCTCGCCGAGCGCGCACGCGAGTTTCCCTTTGTGACCATATCGCCTTGGGAGGGCGTGGCAGCAGAGGACGTCTGGGAGCCGCCATTCCGGCCAACCCTATTTTCCGATGTGGGCAATCAGATAGGACTGATCGCATAGAGCAGACCTGCCTGCCGACCTGAGCACATCTACGAAGGCTCGTAAGGCGGCCCGCGAGATCTTAGCTCCAGCACGGAGAAGCTCTGCTACCTGCAACAACCCCATCATTAGGATTCACAGTCGCCTGCTTTCACGAGGTAGCGTCCGCTGGTTGGACCAGTGCGATAGCGTGATGCGATTGAAGGTGACGAACGGGCGCAAATTCGTGAATGCTTTGCACCCTTGGCCAAGACCCAACTCTCCCGAGGATAGAGGCCGCAGCGTAACAACCGCGCCTGCGGTTGACTTGTCCCTGGCAGCATGAGAGAAGGGATGCTACCGCTCGATGAGCGATTTGTGCGGCGCTGCAGCCGCGTGATGGATACGGGTCGGCTTTTCAGTCCCCTTGTCCTCTGTTGAGCGCTCCGAACATTGCATCCGATAGCCCAGGACGCACGGGGTGTCTCCAATGAAGCTGCCGCGAGGCACGCTGCGCACCGATCCGCAATGCCGCTCGGGCGAATGTGCTGCGGCCGAAGGAAAGAATAGCGAATTGACGCTGGTTTCACAGCTCGGGCTTGCCGAGCCAACGCTTCGGGCGCTCCAGTCCGAAGGCTACGATAAACCCGCGCGTATGCTGATAGGGCTTGCCGGACGAGATCGGTTGGGCATCGCCCAGACAGGAACAGGCAAAGTCGCCATCCTCGCCGTGCCGGTCATTCGTCCGCGCGTCGCAAAGGAATGCAAGGTTTCATACCGCGCTCCGGCTGATGGCAGCGGAACCCAACACAGCCGAGGGCGCGCCCATTGATGTCCCATGCCTCACCACAGCGAGGACGAAAAAGCAGCTATCGATCTAACCTGACGTTTGCCGCGTGTGCTCCTGGCGATGAGGCGTGCGAGCGGGCAGGACGTGCGTCCGGGTTGTGAGGCGCCCGCACGTGCAAGTACGGCTTTGCGAAGCATCGGCCACAGTGATCCACCGGCATGGTGATTTCGGCCGGTTTAGTCCTGCTCCGTCATTGCCTGAGCACATCCTGCTACAAAGGAGGATACTATGGCTGACGCATCCAACACGGTCTATCTTTTCCAATGTCAAGGCGAAGATCTATTCGCCATCTCGCATGACATTACGGGTGCCAACATCCCTCGCTCGCCATGCACACAGGGATGGATCTTTTGCGAGCAGTTTGAGCTTGGACCTAGGGCGCGCGTTCCAGCTCCCATAATGGCCGAGCCAATCATGAGGGGCATTGCGAACTACGGTTACTATGTATGGCGGGGCTGGAGCGGTTCATCCGACCGGCCGAGTCCTGAGAGACGCTGATGTCCAGCGTCTTAACGACACGCATGCTATGCTGCTTACCGCCCTAGAATGCGGGTTTAAGCTTGCGAAAGCTGACAGCTGGTTTCCGTCGCCAATATCAAGCGGCAGCCGTAAGCAGCAGCCATTTTTTGTCGCGTAATAACCGGAAGAGTTCCTTTACAAACACTCGAGCTATACGCCCTATCTTTGCAGGGCCAAAGTGGGCTATAGATAACGTCGGCGAGCATTTCGTCTTCTTGCAATGTCAGTCACCGACTAAGAGAGCCCACGATTCGCTCCCGCCAGTCACAGAAATGGAGCACAATGCAGGCCAGACGACTTCTGCTACAGGCGCCTTTTGATCGTCCCACCGTTCACATGCTCTGTCGGGTTCTGGACCAGGGATGGGCGTCGATTGGCACGGGACTTGGCGCCGCGAGCGAAACCGCGGTTCGCAAAAACCTGGCGGACGCAATTCTAGCCATGGCCAGAGCGGGTCATCGCGATCCGATCGTCTTGAGGGAGCATGCAGTCTCCCGGGCTCGTGCCCTGCTGGGAAGTGCACAAACTCATGCGCGCCGCTCAGCTTGAGGGTCAATGGCGCTGCTGCCTGCGCCATTCCGCTTCCCATCATCGGGGGACGTCAACCCCCTCGCAAACGCGTCCGCAGCCAATGCGATGTCATGCAAAGGACCGGCCCGGCCCAAGTCCAGCTTGAGGATCCGATTAAGGTCGCCAGCACCTCGCCAGCATCGTCCGGACCGATCGCGAGGCGTTTTGGAGTTGTGTCGGTCACCCAATCAACTCAGGACGCGCCGCACAACGGCTCCTTGCTAGAACAACGCGCGAGGTTGGCACGCGATTGCGGTCTGGATCCAGGATGAAAATGACCCGGAAAAGGGGCGCCGCACTTCATCTTAACCACGTTTTCCAGCGCCGACCGGATGGACGTTGCTCCGAAGCGACCGGTTCACACGGAAGGTCTGGCTCACAACCTAACGCCATCGCTCACGTGACAGCAGGTCCGACACGGGCAGGATTACGAGACGCGGAGTGCCGCACAAATGGTTACGCAATCCGCGCTTGGCCAGCACCAAGCAAGCACCTTTCCCTTCTACCGCGAAGAGCATCACACGACCAAATTTATTCATATGGAATCATCAACTTATTTTTTTAGCCCGAAAAAAAACTCGCCGTTTCGATATCTTTCCGACGAAAAATCCTATACGGTGCCGAATGGCTGGGAAATAATTTCTCGTCCATTTACGATCTTAAAGGCACGCAAAATGCAAGAGAAATACAAATATGGCCTTTGGGGCGCGGCTGCTGGAGCCATCGCGCTTGCCATCGTTGGATTTACGTGGGGTGGTTGGGTCACCGGCAGTACTGCCAAGATGCAGGCAGACGCCGCGGGGTGGACCGCACTCCTCCCAGTTTGTGCGGATGCGATCCTGGCAAATCCGGCAGCACTTGCCGAACTGAAGACTAAGCGCACGACCGACTACGATGACGTGGTGCGCGACCATCTGAAGTTGATCGCTGGCCGTGCTGACATGAGCTTTGCGTTCAGGAGGGATTGCGGCAAGACCATTGAGGCGCGAATGCAGTCGGCGGCTGTCAAAAACTGAGGCTTAGCCTCGTCGTTCGGTGCGCAATCGTGCCGCGGTACACCGCGGCACCACTAACCAAGTAGCTCGTCGCCGGACGAACACGGTCCTGCAGAGGTCATTGATGACCACGCGTCAGATTTCAACCAGCTTTCTTGTCGAACCCACGAAATATGGCTGGTCCGTGTGTGCCGGCACCAGGCGGGTGGGTTTGTTCACAACTCAGCGGCTGGCCCTCGAGGATGTGAAAAGGCTTCGTGGCGAGCTGCGCGCCAGGGGTAAACACAGCACCCTGGTGGTGCGAGGGAGCGACCCCGGCCCACCAGGCTATGACCGAGGCAGGCGATCTTTCTGGATTAACCGCTAAGCATCCCCTGAACGCACGCCCCGCACTTGGATGAACGCCGAACCCGCGCTGCTAGCGGCTTCGGCCTGTGCGCGCGCGAGCAGTCACGAAAAGCTAGCGCACAGACGGTACCCACCCTGCACCATCGTGGGGGCGCGACAACCGAGAAGGCACCTTAAGGTCTGGGCCGAAACCTCAGTAGATTCAACACAACTGCCGTATTGCGCGCGATGTGATACCCACGGCTCTTTAAGTTCACGACCGCGACTTGCGCGTCTCGGGCAAAGGGCTGAAGGTGCATTCTGGACATCGGAACTTCCCTGACCAACGTCCACCTGCAATCCGAAGTGGTGGCCAATGTGGGGAGATTGGTCCCATCCTCCTTGAGGGAAAATCCGTTGAATTCAGGGTTGCTGCACGTAAATACGTAGACCGTTGGATTTGACATCGTTTTTTTCTAACATGAATGTAAGGGAACACCTAATTTAAACGCAATTCAGCGATCGATACGGTCTCGCTGATCAGACGCAATGAAAGTCGCTCATGGTGAGCGAGTAGCGGACAAAGCTGAAGCCCTCGCTCACGCGATCGTCGTTCTCACGTCTCAGGAAGAGCCCGCGCTCCCAGGCAAAGCTTAAGTAGGTCCAATAGGCTGGCGGAGTCCTGGGAGCGTGGTGGAACAATCAAAATACGAAGTACAGGGCGGAGAACCGCGATCGATGCGCATGACAGCCTCGTTGCGTTGATCCGCGAGCAAGCGCGATTTCTCCCGCCCGAAGCGTTGAAGTTGCCTGCCAATCCTTCGGTTGCGGGGGCGGGGAACACTGTCTCGCGCACAGGGACTTGAAAATAGCGCTCGCTCCTGCGAGCATTCAACTCCCCGGAGATCATGAGCACAATTCTCACGACGATGACGGGCGCCTACCAGCGCAGACCGGGTCTTGCTCACTCCAGATCATGCTGACGACGATGGCTTTCGCGTTCTCGGCAATATTCGTGGCGAGATGACGCCGCAATGCGGACATAAATAGAGCGGTCCGAGGCAAGCGCCGCGCGCCGCTTTGGTAAAATGAACGAGAAGGAAGAACGTGACGCGGACCAGCCGCATCATGGTGCCGATGCAGAGCGCGATAGCCGCGTTGGTGGCCATGGCACTGAACCAAGGTCCGAGGCCACCGCGCATCCGTCGCCGGGCGACATGGTCAGCGCACGGGCGGGCAGCTCCATCACCGGCGATTGGCCCGCGCGCCGTGCATGCGGCTCCCGACACGGCGACCGTCGGTTAGCGATCTCGAATCACATCGATGTCAGCCTCGCGGGCGGGCCGCCAGCGCGAGGGAATCATCGCAACCAACAGGTGTACGAGCGGCGAAAGCCTGCGGCTATGGCATCCCGCTCCGAGCAAAACCAACGATGAGGTTTGGCGGTGCGCCGGTAGCTGCCGCAGCCGGGGACGTGATAGACGCCGCGGTGGCCTGTCAGGTGTGCGCGAAACGCGTATTTGCCCTTGATCTCGCAGCCCGGCGGCTTGAGCGTGTAGTCGGTGAAGAGTTTGGCGCGCGCATCAGGGGGACAGCTTGCTCCGAGCAATGTCGCACTGACCTTTCGACCTTGCCGGAAATCGTGCGGAGCCACGAAGCATCCTCGCCAGATGCTAAGGGGGCGCTCTCGCGCTTCGCGCTCGTCGTCTGCGAAGCGGCCGAGGGGGTCGACGTTAACCGCCCAGCCTTGCCGCACGAGCCAGTGCTGAAGGTCGACGCCACCCACGGCGCAATTGCCAATCCGGCGCCGAGGAAACTCCGGATCGGGGCCGAGGTCGCGACAGACGACGCGGCGGTTCGCGATAAACTCTTGAAGGGCTTCAACCGCAAACAAGCCGCAGGGATAAGCCCCGCCATGGTCAACGCAATACTGATCGAGCTCCGGTGCGTCGACGCCATCGAGACGGTAAACCGTGCCATCGACGGTAAGTGTATCGGCGTCATCCGCTCGCGCCGAGGCGAACGCCAACAGCAGAACGGCGAGCATGAGCACCAGACGCATCGAGGCCACAGAGCGTTCGAGCGAAACTCAAGCGCGGGGCATATCGCCAGTCAATCGGGCGTGAGTAGGGCAGCACACGCCCTTTGCAAGACGCATCCACTACTTTCGCTTGCCCTTAGCGCTCCTGAGCCGCACGCCAGGGCCGCCGTCAGTTGACTTCTGGTCGTTGGGTTCATGGCTTTTGCGATCTCAACCCCACAATGCACATCAAGAACCGCGCGGGGAATCGCTCACGCGAGCGCGTGCTCAGCGTTCAAGAGCTTGCGGAGGTCTGGCGCGCGTGCGGCAGCGCCGACTTCGGCCACATCGTCAAGTTGTTGCTGCTGAGCGGCTTCCGGAGACGGGAGATTGGCGATTTATCCTGGACCGAGGTCCATCTCTGCGAGCGCCTGATCAAATTGCCGGGCGAGCGCGTCAAGAACAAACCCCACGCCATCTGGCTGTCTGACCAATCGCTGGCAATCCTCACGAGCATTCCTGCGAGCGAAACGCGTAACTTGGTGTTCGGTCGCGGGGCCGACGGCTATGGCGGCCGGGGCGCCGCCAAGGCAGCAACTTGACAAGCGCATCAACGAAGCCCGCGCTTGGGCTGGCTTGGAGCAAATCGCGCATTGGTCGCTGCACGACTTCAGGCGTTTCGTTTTCCACACGCGCCAACGAACTGGGGCTGGGGCCGCCGTGGCTGATCGAGGCCTGTCTCAACCACGTCATTGGTGGCGATCACGACACCTATAACAGGGCAGATTATGAGCGCGGCAACGCGAGGTGTGTGAGCGCTGGAGCGCCCACGTCAGCCGGCTTGTGTCGCCCCAGCAGACGGCAATACCCGCGGCAGCGTAGGGCCTGGGCGGCATGCCAAGTAAAAGTACAGTTCACACCGAGTTTCATGATTGCCCGATCTGCGGAGGCAAGGGCACGGTCCCGAGCCGCCTTCCATTCCGGACTAAACGCCCTGCGACCAGTGCGGCGCCGCGGCGTTGTCACCCCGATCCGGCGCCAGCAGCTGCTAGCCAAGAAAGAGGGGAAGCGGCGATGACCGCCGGGGAAGTGAGATCATCTACAGGTTGAGGTGGAGAGTGGGGCGCCGGCGTAAAAGACCTAGAACTGCGGTCACGAGCACGTCAGGACTAGCTGGCTTCGGCACATGCACCGCGTCGTCATCAAGTTTGCCGTATCCGCTGTGGAGCACGTAGGGGATGCTTCGCTCTTTGAGCCGTTCGCAAAGCTGCGAACTTTCTCCATCGCTAAGTGCATGATCCAGGATGACGGCCGACGGAACCTCGGCCTCTATGGCAATGAGCGCGCGTGCGAGTGACGGCACCGTCAATACCCGCGCACCCGCATCTGTGAAGGCATCTGCAATGCCGAATGCGATCAAAGGTTCATCCTCGCAAATGAGGATTGAGTAACCAGCCAAGCTGGTGCTGTTCATGTTGGTCCTGTGGGGCGCGGCTAAGCGCGAAACTGCCAGAGGCAGGCGGCCTCTTGTAATGGGCCGCGCAATGTCCCGAGCCGTCGATCAATCCTCAACGCGCAACAAGCGTGATGATCGACTGCTAAAGGCCCTGGTCGCTCAGCTAGGACGGGCAGGGTGTTGCGAGAGAGGGCCTACCGTACACCTATCTGCCGACTTTGTCAGTAACCTAGAGTACCACGGACATGGTTCCGGCAAGGGCGCCGGCTTAAAGCCGCTTGTCAAACGAAGCAAGTGCCGCACCCCTCAGAGCTTCCAGATCGTCTGTACCAAGCTTGCCGGCATGGGTAACAATCGCATGCGCCAGGCTGAGCCTGGTGTTCTCGACGGCCGCCGGATCTATGGTGTGAGCCCTGCTCGCCCAAGCCTCATCAAACCGCCTGCTTTAGCGCTTTGATGGCAACAGATTTGAACGGGGCCGCGTCCAGCAGCTTCTGCGCTTCCATGTCGTCCCCGCGCGCCGCGCGCTCCGCCGTGGCGGTATTGCGGGATTTCAATCTGCCATCGTCCCCAAAATAGGGGTGACTGCCTGGGCCTTTGGCACCGCACTTCCCGCTCCGCCAACTGGTGTAACGGCAAAACTATCGAAGCGGAACACGCGGAGCGTTGATTTAAATCAATCCACCCAGCCGCTTAGAGCCTATGAAGCATTGGCAAGAAGAATGTGGAAGCCATTGGCAGCGCGGGAGCTGTGGTTCGGGTAAGTATGAGCGCTTCGAAGTGGAACCAGATCGCCATAAAGGCGGCTGTCAACGGCTATCTCAATCACGCCATTCGGAACATCGACGCCGCATTGGTGTGGATGAGCGGGGAGCACGTCGGTCCCGAACTCAAAGCGTAGGGCGACGAGTTGGGGGCGATTAAGGACTAGCTTCTAGCGATGATCGCCAAACGGGCTCACGAGCCTGAGGATCCCTGATTAGCGTGAAGATTGCCGTTCGGTTCTATTCGCGCCACGGTGCTGAATACACGGATCGCCTGCCGGCCACGGTCGAGGCATTCGCGGCGCTTCCGGCATCATCGCGAACCTTCGAACAACTCGGCCCGACGCACATTGGCGCGCTTCAGTGATTTCGTCAGGCCAAAACCGAACTGATCGCCATCCGGGTGCGTGAGAAAAAGCGCGAGCTGATGGAGACTGATAAGGCGATAGGGGACATGGAGCTGGTCATGGGATGCTTCATATCCAAGTTAAGCAGCATAGCCCCTCGCATTGCTCGTGTTGCCGGCAACAGTCTGGTGGTGCGGCGTGAAATTGAGGCGGTCGTTTTCGAGGCCAGGAAGGACTTGGCTAACCTTTTCAATAAATTTGTCAACGAGGCCGGGGAGCCACCTGCGGAGGCGCCCACGACAGACAACATAGAAAAGGATGAGCTTGCGTCATGACCGATGAGGAGGTCCGGCAACAGGTGGAGCGCGCAGAAGCGTTCATTGCTGCCTTCCGAGAGTTGATCGCAGCCACCGACGTCGATCCGGCACGCTCATGTGAGGCTGCCTGCCGTCGCGGGCTGGCTCGGATTGCCGATACGGTGGACGCGGTCGACTACATCACCGTCTGCAATCTGGCGAACCTCGATGCAGCCATACATGGCTTGTTGTTGGACGTGATCGAGGTGCAGTTGAAATTTGTCGGTAAGGGCCCTGGATATGTTCACGGATGCGACGGCAATTCTTGAGGGGATACATCGACCATTTCTTAATCTTTTGAAGGAACAGCGACTGCACTAAGGCGGAGATGCGCGGCCCCGACACTGCGGTTCCCTTTTGTGAGTTTCAGGGTTGCCCCCGATTTAGCCGCCATCGCGCGGAGCCTAGTCTGC
Source organism: uncultured Alphaproteobacteria bacterium (assembly GCA_963775835.1). Lineage (GTDB taxonomy): Bacteria > Pseudomonadota > Alphaproteobacteria > Rhizobiales > Hyphomicrobiaceae > AWTP1-13. The sequence continues at coordinate 128,081 of CAVZKV010000018.1, forward strand.
AGTCTCTCCACAACAACCTGGCAAGAGGTATTTACAATGCGAGTAGCATTCTACGCCGGATTGGTGGCATTGCTTTTGACGCCCTCTGTGACTGACGCTCGCGCGCAAACGGCAGGTGTCGAGCTGAAGGACATTATAAGCGGATGGAGCGTGCAGCGGCAATTGCTCTGGCAGCCCGTCTACAACGACCAGGACGAAAAGATCGGCAAGATCGAGGACATCATTCTCAACAAGGAACGGACTGCCTCTTACGCTATCGTCAGCATTGGAGGCTTTCTCGGTCTGGGCTCGCACGATGCTGCCATCCCGGCTGGCCAGTTCCAGTTGAAAAATGATCGCCTGGTACTGCCCGGCGCAACGAAGGATCAACTACGCGCCATGCCGCGCTTCGAATATGCACGCATGTATTCCCCTGAGAGTGACCAGGCGAGGACGCCCGGGGAGGGCGACGGCTGGACGCGCGCGGGAGGTTACTCAAGGCCGTAGCTCTTTGGCGCGGAGGCAGTGGGCCGATGGTCTCGGCTGAACAACGCAGCCCCGGTTCGGCCGCGACGGCTTACCGGCTTGCACGACGCTAAGGATCGCAAGCGGGTTCAGTTCGGCAGTGAAGGTCACCGGCAACCACTCAGCCCTTGCGCGGATAATCAGCGTACAGGTGACCCTCTCGGTCGCAAGCAACTTAGTGGCGACCTCGTCAAATTGCCGGCTGCGCTCCTCGTCTGATAATCGGTAACGAGGCTTTGGACCCGTGGTCTCCCCTCGTTGCGTATGTGGGGAACCGTGGCGATGTCAGTGCGGCTGCTGGCCGTTGGGAGCCGGCAGCGCACGACGCGCAATCTCCGCACCCAGAATTGCCCTCGTTGTCCCTGAACAGATCTGCCAGCTGCTCGCTGATGCCGTAGGTCAGCGAGCCCTCGACGGGCTGCGTTGCTTTGCCGAAGCCACGGTCGAACGTCTTTTGATGGCGGCCACGCGCACAGCCTCGCTCTCGGCTTTCGATAACAAATCGCCGTAATGAGCTGTCCGGGCTGGCGGGAGCCCCAAAACCTCAAACTGAACTATTGGGTCCGTACGACGTTGTAGTTCGAGTTCTAGGCAGCGAGGAAGCGACACCATGTTCAAGATGTTCGCTGGCATTGGCACGATTGCGATCAGCCTTGCCATTACGCTCGGTATCGCTAGCGCCCAGACGGACACCGCACAGCCTAGTCGTAACGATCCGCCTCCTCCAGCCCCGAACCAAAGCAGCAAAGATCCTGTTCCCCCGGCAACTGACTCATCGCTCCCGACACGCGGTGGGAAACAAGAACCGTCCTCGAAGACTGAAGGCACCGAAAGCAACGCTTCCATTCTAAACAACGGTGTTTTGACGGTTCCGGGAGCGCTGCAGGATAGTCAAACCGCGCCGGCAAAATTCTCCAAACGCACGGATGAGGCAGATAAACTCCCCATCGCAGCCTACGCCCTGATTCAGCTGAGCACACAGCAAAGGGATCGAATTTATAGCGCCCTTAACAAGCCAATGGCGCTGTCTGATAAACAGCTGGGCGGCCTATCCGAAGTTGGTGCAGAGGTTCCCGCGAGCATTACTTTGAGGGGCCTTGAGCCGCTGCCCGAGCAATTTGTCTCTGAATTGCCAGAGCTCAAGTCTCTGTTTTTTGCCAAGGTTGGAGAAAAAATCGTCCTAGTAGACCCCATTCAGCATCGTGTCCTTGGGGTGCTCAATTAGAGCGCGCCGCCGCCGCGTGCAGTGCCGGCATGACGTTGCCCAACTTCACGCGCGAGCGGTTTCAGCGTGCCGACCCTGCCCACCAAATTCATCCGCCCCTTGGGTTGCTGCGCTCGTAAAGCTCGCACACCGGAAGGGCTGGGAATGCTGCGATTGATGAAACCGCCAGCGCCATTGCGGTCGCATGCATCCACCTTTCGGCTCGCCTTCCTGCACGACGACGTTGTGGGAATGAGGCGGACATTGTCGTCCGGTCGCGCCCCTTCCAGTCCGTCGGAAGCAGCCTACGACATCGGATTCAAATACTGCTATGTCCGTTCCTGAGTTCCTGATCATTTGCGTTGCGAAGAAACACCAGCATGAGCATCGCAGCGAAGATCAGTGATGGCGTGATGGACGAGCTGCAAAAGCAAGACAAGATCGCGGCAAGCGCCCTGGCGAACGTGGCAGGCACCCCCGTTTCGGTGGCGGCTCGTGCGGGAGCGCCAAAGCCAGATATCAGCACGGCCGACGCGTTCAAGCAGACCCTTCTTAACGCTCGCTCTATTGTCTATGCGGATCCCGCAAGAGGTGGCGCGAGCGGTGTCTATTTCGCACGTGTCCTAGATCGTCTCGGCATAGCCGAGCAGATGAAGGCGAAGACCATACTGGTGCCCGGGGCGCAAGCAGCCGAAGTCGTACGCCAAGGTCGAGCTCGGCGTCATGCAAGCCTCGGAAATCGTTCCAGTCGCAGGCGCACAACTCGTCGGACCGCTGCCGGGAGAATTCGCAAGCATGACCGTATTTGCCGCCGGGATCGGTGCGGGCAATAAATCACCCGAGCCGGCCAAGGAACTCATCAAGTTCCTCACAGGACCGGAAGCTGCAGGGCACTTTAAGGCCAAGGGCTTCGAGCCAGGATGACGCCACGAGCCTGCGTGGAAGCAAAATGCGCGACGGAGGCGCCGCCTTGGGGTAAGGTTAGCTATCGGCTGGGGGCCAACCAACGGAGGTTCCTATGGCCACATTCGTTGTGCTCGCATCTTTCAGCGATCAGGGCATTAAGAACGTCAAGCAAACCATCGAACGTGCTGACGCCTTTAAGCAAATGGCCACGAAGGCCGGTGCGACTGTCAAAGAGATCTATTGGACACTTGGGTCGCGCGATATCGTTGCTATTTGCGAAGCACCTGACGATGAGACCGTGACAGTGCTGTCGCTGAGCGTGGCTTCGCGCGGCAACGTACGCTCCGAGACGCTGCGAGCCTTCTCCTTCGATGAAATGAAGAAGATTCTCGGCAAGATGGTCTGAGCGTTCCAAGAGAGTCGAGTTGAGGCGCTGTCTGCGGTGGCCCCCTGGCAGCGCCCATCGATTACATCGTCCGCGCGAGAAGTACCCCATCGAAGCGCACAAGGTCGGGGGGCTAGCACGCAAGATCGAGGCGAAGCTCGCGCCCGACTTTGAGATCGAGGGTGAGAAGAGAAGGAGATGCTCGCACAGCTCAGAGCACAACTGGACACGCTCAGTGGGACCTAAGTGGAAAGAGAAAGATATGAGAAGCTGAAGGTTAGTGTTAAGTGGTGGGGGTGGATATTTTCTTTATAGATGAGGTGGTGTGTGGTGGATGTGGTTTGTAGCGCACTTGGGGTGTAAAGGTGAGAGTAGATAGTGGTAACTAGTGGTAGCGTAGCGTGTAACGTTATTTCAGCGGTAACGTAGTGGCGTTTCTGGTAAGATGTCTATATGGTAAGTTCAATGTGCACTGTTTATTAAAAGCTCAAAGTTTTATGTGTGCGGTGGGAGGTGTTTTGTGCTGAGGTATTGTTATGTGTAAGATGTGCGTTAAGTGTAATGCTGAAGGGAGCTAAACGCATTTGTGGCAGCGGAGAAGAGAGTTGTGGAAAGGGAGGGGTAAAGAGAAAGAGAAGAGAGAAGGGGAGAAGAGAAAAAAGGAGGAGGGGAGAGAGGAGAAGATATGTAAGTAAACGATTGTGCGGGCACCCACGGGATGGCTACGTGGCGCTTTCTACGCTGGTGGTCGGTTCCGATGCCTTCCTCTGTGTTTCTCGGTTTCAAAACGCCTTGTTCGCTCGCATCTTCCCACGGCCGCCGCACAGTGTCATCGTCCGAAATCGATCGAAAGAAGCCTGGAGAGCGTCCGCCGTGGCGACACATCGCGAGTTCATCTACGTCAAGGTGCCCGACGGCATGCCGGATGTGGGTTGCTTCCGCCTCATCGAAACTCCTATGCCGAAGCCCGCCGACGGCCAGGTCCTGGCGCGCACGCATTTCCTGTCGATCGATCCCTACATGCGCCGGCAAATGGGCGGTGGGCACGGCCAATACGCCAATTCCCTCAAAGTCGGCGATGTGATGATTGGGCGCGGCGCCGGCGTCGTGATCGAGACCCGCCATTCGGATTTCAAGGTGGGTGACGCCGTGCAGGGCGAGTTCGGCTGGCGTGAGCATGTCGTCCTCGACGGTAAAGGACTGCGCAAGCTGCCGCCCGACTTGAGGCCGCTCTCGCTCAGTCTTGGTCTCATCGGCCAGTCGGGTGCGACGGCCATGGTCGGCCTCGTCGACATCGCGGGCATCAAGGCGGGCGAGACGGTAGTCGTCTCGGCGGCAGCCGGTGCAGTCGGCAGCGCCGTCGGCCAGATCGCGATGATCATGGGGTGCCGCGCAATCGGCATTGCCGGCGGTTCCGAGAAATGCCGCCACGTCGTCGCCGACTTAGGCTTCGACGACTGCATTGACTACAAGGCGGGCGCGATCGGGTCCGCACTAGCCAATGCAGCGCCGCAAGGCGTCGACATCTATTTCGACAACGTCGGCGGAGATATCCTCGATGCCGTGATGCCCCACCTCAACGCCAACGCACGGCGTACCTATCTGCGGTCAGATCTCGCAGTACAACTCCCGCGAGCGGCAGGGCCTGCGCAACATCGGTGTCATCCTCGACAAGTGCGTCAGATTGCAGGGGTTCCGCATCGGAAATCACCTGGCGCGCCGCGACCAGGCGCTCGGCGAGCTGATGGCATGGTATCGCACCGGCCGCCTCAAATGGCGCGAGACGGTCGCCGAAGGCTTCGAGCAGGCTCCCGCCGCCCTCGTCAACATGCTGTCGGGCGGCAACATCGGCAAACAGGTGCTGCGGCTCAGAGCAGCTGTCGAATAGCGCGTGGACGAGGCCATGTTTGGCGTTGCTTTTCTTGGCGAGCATCTCAGCTCGACAGACTGGCTTGGCGTCCTCCCGATGCTGACGGGGCTGAGCGTGAGGAGGGGCGCGCTAAGAGCCTAAATCGGAAGCGCTTCTTAGGGGTCGCTGCATAAAATGTTCCTCCCATGAGACAATGCGGCTGCCTCACCTTCACCCCAACCTGCCATAAGTGGAATGTCGAAAATGCTTATGAGATTATGGGAACATTCGATGGCTAGGCGTGCGTCGATTGGGAGAATCGCGTCGGTCGTCGGCCGAAGCTGCTCGACCTTCACATCCTTTACACTATCGTGCAGCACGGCAGCATGGCCCGACTATTGCTGTACCTGTTCGCCGCGAGGGGTCGCCATTGTCCTCCGGAGCACTTCAAAAATGACAGCGGTCGACCAACCAAACAACAGCACGCCGTTCATCGCCGTCATTGGCCCGAGCAAGTGCCAGTGCACCAACGGAGTCACGTCGCCGTAACCAAGCGTTGTGTAGTTTACGAAGGCAAAATAAACGAGATCAGTGCCAGGAGGTGCAACACTGATGAACGAGTAAGCAAATGACCAAACTAGCACTTCGGCAAGATGTGCGGCCATCAAGACCGAAGCGGTGGCGCTCATAACGGCTGTCAATCGAAGAGATTGACGCGACGTTGCGCTTTCACTCGCGATGCGCGCTACCTGTATTACTGCTAACATCACAATTGCATGGATCGCAATGTTGCAAACACTGACGGTAGTGCCTAGGAGAAGTTGGCGCAGCATGCGGAACCGCTCAGCTGTGTTTCGAGGGAGGAGGCCTTTCATTGTAGCCGGGGCGGCAACAAGCAAAGGGTCATGGCGAAAATCAGGTACACCATCAGTATGAGCACTCTTACAAACCACGCCGACCGCCCGCTGTTGGTCACGAGCGACGCGGTCATGGTGGTGCGAAGAGCATCATTACCACGGTACCCGACCAGAATTGCAGGTCCGTCGGGACCGTGCCGATGACGTAACTGAACAGAACCACAATCGGAGCGACGAAGAGCGCGATTTGCAATGCGCTCCCCAGCGCGATGCCTACGCTCGGGTCCAGCCGATCCTTGCGCGGCTGAAAACGTTGAGAACATCTCCGCCGCACCCCCACAGCGCCACGACAATGAAACCCACGAACGCCGGAGTCATCCCAAACGCCACCGCTGCAGAAACGCCCAACATGAACAACATGTTGGTGGCGGTCGCGAACAGGGTCCGTAGCTCCCGCGATTCCGTAGCATGGGGCCGACGGAGTGGTGCAATTGCGTCACTTTCTGCCGTGAGCAAGGTAGCAAGGTGTGTTTACGGAAGGATGCCTGGGGAAGCGCGATAGCATCGGTCTTGCGGCACACGTCGGGCCAGCCGGCGAGCAGTACAGCCTACGCCCGCTCCAACTTCACATCCATGCGTGCCAACTCACCATCAATGAGATTGAAGTCGTGTTCTGTGCGGCCAGCAACGAACAGTTGCAGTGCCTCCCCCTCACCGATGACACAGGCTGCGCCGCCATCGCGCGCAAAGGCCAACATTCCTCCCATTTCGCCGACGAGCGGCCAGCTCGCCCGAATGCGCGACAGCGTCATTGGCGGAATGTCCGCGCCAGCAGTGAACGCCATACCGCCACAGACTGCCTGCCAATGCAGCATGATGAGCAGGAACTCGGAGCAGCTGCCGTGCTCGGGATGCCATTCAATCGGCTGGTCTTTGACATTGACCCCCTGTAGAACGGGCGGGTCATTGCTAGAACCCTCACTGATCGGGATACCCCAGAAGACAACCGATTGGTTCTCCTCCATGAATACGAGTTTGTCCGCATCCACAAACCAGTCATGCGGGGAATACAACCGATTGTGTGCGTGGTTCAGCCGTTCAAGTCGCCCCACAATCAGATAGTACTCCCGAAGTGCACGTGGCAGCTCAATGTTGAGGCGATGCTCGCTAGCGAGGATTTCCCCGTTCGGCACGCCATCCTCAAAGGCTACCGGCCCGGCCAATGTTTCGATAGCCTGACGATATTTGGTCGAGTAGCTCACGATCTATTCTTCCGTCTTGTGGTTAGTGCTCAAGCGAGCAATTGGAGCCAGAACATCAGGCTATCTGCCTGGCTAAGCCGCTGGCACGTGTCTAGAGCACAGCCCACGCGCCATCGAGCCGCCCTAGGTTGACGACGCTGAGAACCGTGTCGAGTTCAAACAGACGAGACCTCAGTCAAAAATTGCTGATCACTCAACCAGACATCAACGAGTTTCTCGCGGCTCTGTATGGATACCAACAATCGCTTTCGGCCGTCAGAAGGCGTAGCCCCATCGACACTCAGCCGCGTCGACCCCGAGCCTCTTGAGCTCATGCTGATGCCTCGCGGCTGCTACCGTTCAGTCAGAGCGGCTGACGATGTCGGACCATCCGGCTAACGGCCGCGAGGCCGTCGCCGGAGGTCTCAGTTAAACCGCTCCCACGCTGATTGGCGCGACATACCCAACGCTGCACCGATTTGCGCCCGGCTCACGTCGAAAATGTCTACACCTGTTGCAGCTGGTTGCCCTCCCTTGGATGGTATCCTCGATCCGGTTGAAGGCGCTCGAGCAAGCGATCAGTCGGCAACCCCTCGGATGTAGCGGTCTTCGATGCGCTGCGCGCGGAGCCCCGAGCAATGATCTCATTGCTCGACACATTGATCACAGATGTAGACTGCCGCGGGACCGGCAATGAGCCTCCTTTGAAGCAAAAGGAGCAATAGAGGGTTTTTTCTTTGCCAAGTCGCCTCCGGTTGAGGCTGATGGTGTCGCTATCGCCGTGTCGTTTCTCCCCTCCGTCTCTGCCATTGGTCATGCTCCTTCATGCTGCCAGGACGATCCTGACAGTCAGGTAAATCCTGACTGACCCTTTGGCGTCAAGCGTGTCTTGAATGGCGCAAATGAAACTTGAGGATGCGCGTACCGTTGCGCGCAAGATAGCGCTCAAAGGATCGAATGTCCTTGAAGCGCTCCTTCCAAATGTGCTTGCCCACGAGCTTGTCCGGTATCTTCTCGCGAGCGAGCGCCTCTGGGTGGACGCGTACCACCAGAACCTCTTCGTAGCACGAGCGGTTGAAGATGCCGATGCGGCTCCGTTCGGGGCGCTGGGTGCGGAGATTGCACGCCGTGCGCTGCCGGCTCCCATCGGTTAGCAGCCGCACTGCCGACGGGGTAACGGCCCAGTGAAAAAGGCGGATCCGTAGCAAAAGCCCCGATCGCTCGCCCAGGTTGCAGTTGTACCCGTCGCCTATCGTAGAATCTGGATTCTGTGGCGGCCCCGGCAAGCTCCAGCCTGAGCGGTCGGATTTCTCAGCCTACGGTTTTGCCATCGGGACAGGTGAAGATCGGGCGTTGGCCTGGCTCGCTCTCGCTCCAACCCGTGACCTTGCAGTCCGCAGCGCTGGCAGAGGCCGACACCCCAGCCAGCGCGGAGAGGCCCAGCAAGGCACTCATAATCGTTCTCATGATCATTCGCCTTCAAGTATTGACTACGCCTTAGTAGGAGCCACATCCGCCCGGAAATGTCTGTTTCACAACTCTCATTTCATTGGTGTTGTGCTCAGTGGTTGTCCTTGTTAGACAAAAGCTTATATGATACTAGAATTTGAGGCGCAGAAAGGCCGATTTTCCTGGCATTTCGCCGCGCGACTTTCGAGGGGGTTCAATTGGGACAGGTTGCCATCTACTGCCGGGTTTCGAGCGATGACCAATGCTGTGAGCGCCAAGAGCGCGACTTGAAGGCCTTCGCCAGGCGCGCAGGTCACAAGATCGTTGCCGTGTTCAAGGAAACGGCCTCCGGTGCCGTTGACGACCACCCCGAACGCAAAAAGGTGATGGAGCTGGCCAGGGCGCGCGAGATCGGCGCCATCCTGGTCACCGAGCTTTCCCGCTGGGGTCGCTCAACGCAGGACCTGGTGCAGACGCTCGACGACCTGCACGGCTGGAAGGTCAGCGTGCTAGCCCAAAACGGCCTCAGCTTCGACCTGTCGACCTCGACTGGCAAGCTGATGCGCACCATCATGGCGGGCTTGGCCGAGTTCGAGCGGGACCTGATCCGCGATCGGGTTAAGTCCGGCCTGGCAGCCGCGCGCGCCCGCGGCGTCAAGCTCGGCCGGCAACATGGTCAGCGCCCATCAGACAAGAAGGCGAAGCGGGTGCTGGCCATGCACAAAGAAGGCCTGTCCTACCGGCTGATTGGCCGCAATGTCGGGCTTTCCAAGAACACCGTCATGCAGATCGTAAGGCGCGTAGACCAATAGAGGATCCGCAATCGCGCGGTCCTTGCCTTCCACAAACTTCTCACCGGCGCCTCTTCGAGTGCCGATCTGCAGGATAGCCTCTTTCTAGAACACACCCAGGGTTGCCACTCGTTCGCCCGTCGAGACCGTGGAGAGCGTCGTGGAGCGAACGAACACGCCCGCCTGCGGTGCCGTAAACATTTCGACGTCCTGGCCATGGATATCGACGGTACGGGCCAGGAGCTGACCCTTTTCAACTCGCTCGCCGAGCTTCGCCAATGTGAAGAGAAGACCGCCGCGTTTGGCGCGGATGCCGAGGAAATCCCGCATCACGTAATTTGCTTTGGGCGCGACACGTGCTCCGTCGATCATGCCTAGTCCGATCAGACCGTTGCGAATGCAGCGCACGCCTTCGGCGATTACCTCTGGCTCAAGGCGGCCCCCTTCGCCGATTTCAAACGTAAATGAAGGCACGCCGGCCGCAGTTGCTTCGACACAGAGGATGCCGCGGCTGACGTACATGCCCTTCCCACCCAGTACGATGAATCCGGAGTCACATTGCTCAGCGAGCCAAAGTGCTTTCTTGCTGTTATCGCCAAGGGCAGGTCCTGGAAGGATTGAGATCGGCACATACCGCCCACCGCGTGTGGGCGTATGGATGTCGAAGGCAAAGCTGCACATCCTGATCAGCTCGAACAGCTTAGCCGCCAACTGTTGAGAGAGATTTCCTTCCGCGTCACCGGGAAAGCATGTCCAAGTGTCAATGGGTGCTTGGTCCAGCGGCGACTTGATGAATTGTGATACTGGAATGCGATGGTCGGCGTGGAAGGCCAGAGGATGCTGCACGGGCACGGCAATGATGGAGCCGCTGAGCGCATGCGCGTCCATATTTTTGAGAACGCCTGTGATGATCGATACGCCGGTAACCTCGTCACCGTGGATAGCGGCACCGACATATAGGCGCGGACCAGGTTTTGCTCCATTGATGACCACGACGGGAAGACGGATGATTGTGCCGTCCGACAACTCGGTCAGAGGCAGATCGAGAACTGCCTTAATGCCAGGCGCCACGCTCGCGCCGCCGACAATAATGGGCGCAGGCGGGTTACGAGGTATGTTCACGGCCGCGTTCATTGGGTGGCATCCACAACAGAGGTCTCACGCCCATCTTGCGAGAGCACAAGGTTAACGAGTCCCTTAGCCGATGCCCAATCGTAGTGCGGTAGCCGTGCCTCGTCACCTGGGCGTCTATCCCAGTTCCAACGCTCGGTCATGGATTTCTCATTTGGCCGGTCTCGACCATCGTGAGGCGAGCCGGCAGCTCGAATGTTCCGTCAGCGCTTGGCTTGAAAGCCTCAACACCGACCAACGGCTTTGACATTCAGAGGCCCATGTATGTGCGGATAGAGCTTACCGTTGCCCGCGTCCTCGGCGGCGGGAAAGTCGCTAGCAGATCATGCTCAGCTCCTCATCTGGTCCAGTTCCTTTGTTCGATTGTGATTGATCCGGAAAGTGTGGTCCCCGAGTATCCGATCAGATCCTCAGGCGGAGCGTATGAGTCAGCCCACCCGGCACCGTTCCTACGTCGCGCGGTTCGCCCTCCACGCCGTGCCGACCAACATTGCTGCACCGGGAGTATTCCTGATTGCAGACACGACGAAACTCCGCGCAAGCCCGCTCGACATCGGCAACGAAATTACGAACAAGGCAGATCGTAGGCCTTGCATAAGCTCGCGGAGAGCAAGTAGCTAAAACTTCGTCGGCTGCGTCAGGAGCGCCGCTCGTCACCTTCGTCAGTCCGGTTGCCTCTGCATCAATGGTGAACAACACCGCTGTTCAGCCACTTGACTGGTATTTCAAATTTGCAGCGGGCTCCGTCGGTCGTGAGCTCAAAGTCAACCGTACCGCCAAGTTCATGAGGGATAAGTTCGCCTATTACGCTTGTCCCATAGCCAAATTTGCTCGGAGCTTCCACGACGGGTCCGCCCGTTTCCTGCCATTCGATGACCAGCCGATCATGTGCTTTGCCGTTAGGTAGCCAATGCCATCCAACCGAGACGCTGCCATTCCGCGCCGAAAGCGCGCCATGTTTCGCGGCGTTGGTAACTAGCTCATGGAACACCACCGCCATCGCTTGACCAGCATCCGCGGTCAGCATGACTTCAGGGCCATCAACCTTGGTATTGCTTCCGTTAGCGTAGGGCGAGAATTCTCGCCGTATCAACTCAGCCAGCGGTATGCCCTGCCAATGGCGCTTGCTCAATAGCTCGTGCGTCGCCGCCATCGATCTGATGCGACCATCGAGTGCGGCAACGAAGTGTTCCATCGACGGGCTGGCGTCCAATGTTTGGGCGGCGACGGCGCTGACGGTCGCGAGCACGTTCTTGACCCTGTGGTCGAGCTCAGAGACCAATATCCGTTGCTGATCCTCTGCCAACTTACGCTCAGTGACATCAATGTTGACGCCGACTACCCTATTGGGGCGCCCATCCGTGGCATAGGAAATGAAGCTTCGCGAACTCGATCCAGCGAACTTCGCCGCCTGATCGAACGATGCGATACTCTATGTCATATCCGTCCCACCGTTCACGGAACGCTTGACTTCTGCATCTCCTCGATCCGAACGAGATCCTCTGGATGGGCCCTTGTCCGCCATTCCCTGCGTGTCGTTTCCACAGTCCCCTGCGGCAAGCCATGCAGTGCTGCATACCCTGCATCGATCTGCATCGCATCAGTGTCAGGGTCATAGGTGATAGCTACCGACACGGGCAGCCTTTGCTGCCAGGGAGAGCTGCATGTTCCGCTCGGCCAGAGCTTGCTCTGCCTGCTTCTGGTGAGTGATGTCGCGAGTGACGCCAAGCAGTCGCTTGGGAATTGCCTTGCGAATCGCAAACAACCGAGCTTTCAACCGCGACCCAGCGCGTCTCGCCAGCATGGGGGTGGTGAACTGCCGGGTGCATCACCCGGTATTCAGCGTTCCAGACGCCGCCAGTGCCCCGTGCGTTCGCTAGGGCACCATCTATGCGGGTCAGGTCGTCTCGGTGGACGAAGCGCCTGAACTCTTTGATCGTAGCTGGCGGTACGTTGTATCCGTGCATCCTGGCAGTGCGCAGATCGCATTCGAAGTGCCCATTGGCAAGATCCGCGCTGAACGCACCCAGCTTCGCCCCATCAAGTGCCGTCTTGAGCGCCATTTCGCGTTGCCGCCGCTCGGTGAACAACGCACTGAGAACCAGAGTGTAGACGGTCACCATCGTCGCTGCGACTTGGGCACCCCCCACACGTTCGAGGACCGGTATGGCCGCGTCGCCAAAGCGGCCTAGGCCAAAGATTGTCGCGCAGATTGCCGCACTGGAAACGACGAAGGCACCAGCGATCGTCAAGGTCGGGTGACAGCGCGCAGCCAGCCACAATAGTATCGGCAGGACGAGCGCCCCAGGACTAAATGAAACCCAGGATGTGGTGGGATGGCTCAGGATATACACACTGGTCACGACTAGAAGCCCCAGTGCCGCTCCGCCCTCGATCAACTCGTCGCGGCGCGGCAACTCGCGCCACAACTGGGCTAGGCCCACCACGAATGGCGCGACCACCACTATGCCTACTCCGTCCGATAGAAACCACGTTCGCCAAACCTCCCAGAATGGCGCAGAGGTGTGGAACATGGTCAGAGTTGCAGCGCCTCCAAGCGCGGAGGCCGAGGCTGCGAGACCAGCAGCAGCGCAAAAACCTAAAACCCGACGCAGGTCACCAAACCCGAATGCCGGCCCAAACCAACGGTCGAGCAGCCAAGCTACCAGGAGTGCCTCGCCAGCATTGCAAAAGCCCTTAAGTATCGAGGTGATAAGGCTCCTGTCACCTAAAAGATTGGCAGCGGCGGTGCCGATCACTACGCCAACCACTAGCGCTGAATATGCGCGCCGGCCTGACACGATTAGGAAGCCAGCAGCGAAGCCAGATGCGGGCCAAAACACAGCCACGTCTGAGGGCTGCGCCAGCAACAAGAGTCCGAGCTGGGCGGTCAGGAAATAGACAGTAGCAAGAACGCCCGCCTCGCGCAGGATCCTTGCTGCGCTGGCGGCGGCCCTAACGTATCGCTGGGCCGCATAAGGTGTGCCCGTTGGCTGCAAAACTCCCCTCAAGCAGTGCTGACGCAATTCAATACGTCATCTAAATATCTACTGATATCTATCGGGTGTTGTCCGTAGCTGTTCGTGGTTAACTGGCAGAGACGCGACTTGGTCGCCGGATCCGCGCCAAACCTCGTCGGTACGGAGCAAATTGACCCCAACCAGCCATCGCAACGAGGCTACTGCAGCGCGCGATCTCGTTGGTCCCAATAGGGCTTCTTTTGACGATCTAGGCTTCCGCGTAGGCTCGCGCAGAACATTGCCGGATGTTCTTCGGCTGCGCTGGCGTGTCAGTGCTTAAGGGAATTGTGAAATGAAATGCCGCTCCCCCTTGTGCGCAGTTTTCGGCCCAGATCTTCCCCCCATACATCTCGACGATGGTGCGCGCGATAGACAATCCGAGGCCGGTTCCATGCGGCTTGGTCGTGTAGAATGTGTCGAAAATCTCGTCGATCACCTGCTCCGGGATGCCGGGACCAGAATCGCTCACCACTACCTCGACTTTGCAATCCGCGTGCATTGCTGTCCGGATGGTGACTCGGCGCGTATCCGAGGGGTTGTCGACCATCATGTCCATTGCGTTCGTTGCCAAATTCAACAGGACCTGCAGCACATGAATGGGATCGGCGCGAACCAACAATGGCCCTTTGTGGCTTTCAGCAACCAGGACAACCTGTCTGTGATTGGCTTCAGTCGAAAGAATGCTCAAGGCATCCGCAATCACCGCATTCAGGTCGGTCTCTTGTTGAATCTCGGGATCGCTCCTGCGCTTGAGTAATTTTCGAAACTGCTTGATGATCGCCACGGCGTGGTCATTGGCGCGGCTAATGTCGACCACGGCTTCCTTTATCTTCCCAAGTTCTGGCCGGTCCTTGCTGAGTAAGTTTTCCGCCATTTGGGCATTGAGCGCAATGGCTAACGTTGGCTGGCCGAGGTCGTGCGCGAAGGATGCCGATAGCACCCCTGCTTCGGCTGCGCGATTGAGATGTATGGCATCCAGCGAGAGCTTGCGGGATCTTGTCTCGGCCCTGCGCCGCCAGAATCGCTCCACCAGCATCCATGTAATCATTGCAGACTGCACGAGCAGCGCCAGCAGGATGCTTGTTATCTGCCAACGGTAGCGCTCCCACGCCGTCAGTTCACGAAACAGGATCTCGCTTCCCAGCGGCAGGCGGCTTTCGCTGATTCCCCAACGTTGCATTTCCCGCCAGTCGTATTTCGGCCTTGAAAATTTGACGGATGGGATTTTGATGTCACTTGCCTTCTCGCCCCCCAGGATGCGAACCGCAACGGCCGCTGTCTGCCGGCTGCTGTCGAGCACCGCGAGAAGCGGACCGCCGACTATCTCGCGGCCAAAGAAGGATTTGTCATAAGAAAAAATGGGCGCGTTGCTGACTGCATGAAGCCTTGCCAACGCGGTGTTCCCTTCGTGTACAACACCCGCCGCATCGACGCTCATCAGCTCCCAGAAGATCGCGGAGCGAGGCGGGAGCGCCGCGGCGTGTTTGAGCAAATCATCGAACGACAAATTGTTGGTCCACGTAAATGAAACCCGGTTTGTCAGAGGCTTTACCGCTTTGCCAATCTCCTCCATCCAAAACTGTTCAATGGGAGAAGCGCCGACCACCACCGTCACATTTTCTGTGTCCGGCAACACCTGCAGGATGTTCTTGATGGCGGCGAGATAATCTATTCGGACCGGGACAACGGCGTCATTCTTGGAGAGCGCGGAGAATTGAACGCGACGTTCGTCCACCGCCGTGAACACCATGGGAGTGTTGGCAAAGAGGTGAGCTCGGTGACGTTGGACAAAGGCGGCCGCAGGCGCACCGATGCTTACAATGAGGTCAGGCTGCTGTTTAGCGAACAGCGCGCTGAGATACGCGACGAAAGGAACCTCAGGGTCTTCATCGCTGGAACGGGCCGTCACAAGCGAATGATCAGTGATGTCGAGCTGCCAAGGCGACTGCCGCTGCAGCTCGCTTCGAATGGATCTGGCATATTCGCTCCAGGGCTTGAAGTCCTGACCAAAAGAATGCAGGAGCAGGACCCTCTTGGCGTCGGCCGCAGCCGGCTCCAGCGCCGCGAGTAAAAGAAGAGCGATCGCCGCCAACCCAATTCGGTAAGACCACTTCATCCGCAGAATCCCCCCGCGTCCTTAGGAAGTCCCTCATGGCCATATGCCGATTGTACGTACGCGTGCCTATATCTGATCTCCCCGAAGTGGAAATACAAGAAACCCCCGGTGCGTTAACCATATAGCTCTGACCGAAGGCGTCTGAGACTAGAGGGAAGTGGAAAAGCAGGGCCACACAAATCGGTTGCGACTGAGGGGATTGGGGGTGTCGCAACCTCTCCGATCTGGGGCGACGGGGGAGAAGCCAAGAGATCGAGTGTGGCCCTGCGCTACGAAAGGTATACGCGCAATTGAGCTGCCCAACCCATCGGGAGAAACCCGCAGATTGTTTTCAGGAACTACTCGATTGGTCAAATCAGGTTTCGACCAGAGTATCTCGTATAGCGTAATGCACCAGAGCAGCGGACGAAGAGAGGTTGACCCGGACTGGAGTCTACCTCTTGGGGTTTATCCTGATGCGCCTATGCAATGCCGGATGATACCCTCATGAGTTCTGTGAGGGATTGTCGGGGCAAGTGTTGGGTTGCCAGAACATGTGTGGCGGGGACTCTCCTGATTTTTCTTACCGCGCATGATACGGCCCACGCTGAGCCGCGCCGGTTTCTCCTATTGCACTCGTTTGGGCCGCACTTTCAGCCGTGGAGGTTAATCTCGGTCCCACATACAGACTTTGCGCCACTCAATATCAGTATAACTTCCGATATTCAGGCCACTGGCTAAAATGCCTAACGATGCTCCGGGGCTCCCTTACAAAGCGCGCTTGCTGTCAAGGTCGATCGGCCTCCACTACCTTGAGAGACGAGGGGAATGCAGATAGTGCATCGTATTCAACGCGGCGGTTCTCTTCTGCGTTGCAGGTTCCCGCCAGGGATGAGCCCTCTTGGGCTCGCGCTGGCAGTCAGCTTTTTATACTTCCTTGGCGCACATCTCGGCCTTGCCCTCCTGACCCAACCTGACGGCGTGGCCGTCTTTTGGCCAGCCGCGGGTATCTCAGCCGGAATGCTTGTCGCCTTTGGGCCCCAGGCGCGGTGGCCAGTCGCAGTCGGGGTGATGGTTGCAACCGTTCTGGCCAATCTGTTGAGTGACCGGAACCTCGGGGCTACTTTGGTCTTCGTCCTGTGCAATGCCGGTGAAGCCATCCTTTTTGCGTGGCTTATCAATCAGCATTTTGGCTCACGTTTTAGCCTCGACAGCGTCCGCAATGTGGTCGGCCTCTTCGGGGCGGCGGCCGTCGCGAGTGCAGTCTCGGGAATTGCAGGGACGATGGGGTTCCTCCTCTTTCACCACTCGGGAACGCCATTCCTGACCATCTGGCTGAGTTGGTTCGCTTCTGCCGCTCTCGGTCTCGTCACCGTTTCGCCGCTGATAATTGAGCTCGCCAATATCCGACACGATAGGCCGACGAAATTGGAAGTCGCTGAAGGGCTGCTCTTACTGGCCGTACTTGCGTCGATGAGTGCTGCCTGCTTCGCCTCGCCTCGAGACTACTGGTTTACGATTCTCCCCAGCGCCTTGTTTGCACCAATTCTGCTTTGCTTGGTGGCCCGCTGTCGCCCGGTGTTCGCGGCCGCTGCTACATTCATCCTGGCCTTGGCTATAGTCTGTACGATCACGTTTGGTGTCGGTCGTTTGGCTGATCTCAGCATACCCCTAGTCAACCGCGTGTATGCCGGCCAAGCAGGATTGCTAGCTGTTGCCGTGTGTACGTTGGTGCTTGCTGCCCTGTTCTCTGAACGGCGCGACCACGTGGAGTTGCTGACGAACAGGAATCACCGGCTACAACTGGCCCTCGATTGTGCCGAGCTTGGGACCTGGAGCCTTCACCTAAAGAGCGGTCGGTTCGAAAATGACGCGCGCGATCGGCATATTCACGGGCATGGTCCGGACGCACCGCCACAGAACCTTGCGCAGATGCGGTCGCAGGTCCATTCCGAGGATCTTTCCAATCTGGATGGTGCCTTCGCGGGCGGGGAACGTTCTGGCGGCCGCCGTAGGACAGAATACCGCCTCGCTCCGCGCACGGATCAGGAGCAGGCCGGTCAGGAGAGCTGGGTTGTGATGGAGGGTGCGGTCGTCTGCGATGCCGCTGGCCGACCCGTGCAACTGCTTGGAGTTACCCGCGATATCACGGAGGGTAAGCATGTCGAGGCGCAATTACAGGAAAGCGAGCGGGCGTTGCGTGACCTCTTGGGGGCGCTCCCTGCCGCTATCTATGTAACGGACGCAACCGGTCGCATCACGTATTGTAATGATGCAGCAATCAATCTTTGGGGAGCAAGTCCCAAGCTGGGAGAGCATAGATGGTCTGACGTCTCGCGCTTCTATCACGTCGGTGGCACGCCGATGGCGCTAGAGGATTGTCCCACCGAGATTGCATTAACGCAGGGTCGGGCCGTGCGAGGACGGGAGGCGATCCTCGAGCGCGGAGACGGTACTCGCGTGCCCATCGTTCCTTATCCAACACCGCTTCGTGATCGTACAGGTGCTGTCGTCGGCGTTGTCAACATGACCGTCGATATTAGTCAGCGCAAGCAGGCGGAGCGGGCGTTGGCTGAGCGCAACTTCCAGCTTGGCCTCGCTGGCCAGTTCGCTCTTGTTGGAACCTACGCGTACGACGTTGGCTCGGAAAGGTATCAGGTTTCGCCTGGCTATGCAGCGATCCACGGCTTACCGGAGGGGACTGAGGAGACTAGCCGCGCCGAATGGCGAACCAGAGTGCACCCAAGTGATTTGCCTGCCGTAGAGGCTGGCTTTGAGCAGGCCGTCGCTGATCGGCGGCGCGAATACTATTGCGAGTATCGTTTTGTCCGTCCCGATGGCAAGGTTCGATGGATCAATTCGCGCAACTTCGTATCCTATGACCACGATGGATCAGCGCCACGCCTCGTCGGTGCGAACATCGACGTCACGCAGCGCAAGGCGACGGAGGCTGCGCTCAAGGAGCACAAGGCCAGCTTGGCGGATGCTTTGCTGGCCGGCAAGGTAATGGCTTTCGAATGGGATGCCGCCACGCGTCAAACGCGGCGGAGCGACAATGCGGCTCGCATTCTTGGAGATGACGGGGGTGGACCGATCGGTCCGAGCAACGAATTCCTCGGGCGGATCCACCCCGATGATCGCGAGACTTTCAAATCGCAGATACGCGAACTGAGCCCTCGCAACCCTTCATATGCCCTGACCTTCCAATTTGGCTGTCGGGATGGACGCCAAGTCTGGCTAGAGGAGACGGCGAGAGCCGAGTTCAACGGCACGGGCATGTTGTTGCGTATCAAGGGCCTGACGCGAGACATTACCGAGCGCAGAAAAGCCGAGTTGGCCTTGGCTGAGCGCACCGTGCAGCTCGCGCTCGCGGGAAAGGCGGCTCTCGTGGGCAGTTACGCGTATGACAGCGACACGGAAATCATGCAGGTTTC
Organism: uncultured Alphaproteobacteria bacterium; assembly: GCA_963775835.1. GTDB lineage: Bacteria > Pseudomonadota > Alphaproteobacteria > Rhizobiales > Hyphomicrobiaceae > AWTP1-13. Next base: position 146,947 of record CAVZKV010000018.1, read on the forward strand.
TGAAGGCTATGCGGCCCTCCATGGTTTTCCTGAGGGTACTACCGAGGTAGGACGCAGCGAATGCCTGGCTAGCGTGCACCCCGACGACATAGGGAGGGTGGACCAGTTCCGCAGTGAGGCGTTCCGTGAGCGCCGATGCGAATATAACGTAGAGTACCGTATCATTCGTCCTGGTGGCGAGCTGCGATGGGTCGAGACGCGCTGTTTCATTACTTACAATGGCAGTGGAGATCCCCACCGAGTTGTCGGCGTCAGCATTGATATAACCGAGCGAAAACGGGGGGAGGAACAGCAGCGCATACTTGTTGCGGAACTCGACCATCGCGTAAAGAACGTGCTTGCGACCGTCAGCGCTATTGTCGCCCAGACACTGGACACTGGGAGTTCGGTTGCCGATTTCGTGACTGCGCTCGATCGCCGCATAAAGTCGTTGGCGAGAACGCATGAATTATTGAGCCAGAGCCGCTGGAGCGGCGTATCGCTGGCAGAAATCGCTCGACGTGAATTGGCGCCGTATGCAGCGGACAATGTTCAGATCGGCGGTCCGAGCGTCACGCTGAGAGCGGAAGCCGCTCAGGTCATGGCTATGGTACTTCACGAGCTTACAACGAACGCCGCAAAGTACGGGGCATTCTCCGACCGAAACGGCCGCGTGTCGCTGCGATGGCGGTGGTTGCGAAACGGATCGAGTGGTCGACTAGCCATCGAATGGCAAGAGATTGGCGGTCCTCAAGTGCTGCCTCCAAGTCAACGTGGGTATGGAGCAGCAGTAATCGGTGAAATTATTCCGTTCGAGCTCAACGGAAAGAGCGATCTCGCTTTTGCACGCGATGGTGTCAGATGCCGAATGGAGATTCCGGCCGAATGGATTAGCACAAAGGCAGTCGGCCATGCACCGAATGCAAAGAGTTCGACACAGCACAAGCCACCCCAGGCTCTAACGTGATCGTTCGCCGCCTTACTGGGGGGCAAAGGAAACGCAACGGACCCAGCCCTTCAAAAGAGCCGCCTGAGCACCGCGTTTCGTCATCCGGGTTTGCCCAGCCTTGGTCTTGACCCCGCAAATACGCGCTGCTTCTTGCCACTCGATGCGCTGCTTTGAGTAGCGGCGCAGCCAGTGTTGGTTCAGAATTATCGCTCCAAAAGTTTGGGTATCGCGTCCCTTCAAATTCTTTTGGCAAGCTACGGCTGGGAGGTAATGAGCGACCTTCGACCTCCGCACCACGTTGGGTGCCTCACGTCGCTGCCGTGCTTGATGATCTGAAACCGGAAGCCGTCCCATTTGGGCTCGTGCAGCCAATCGTCGCCCTTGGGCGGACGTGCGGACGGGGAGGGCGGATGAAGGTAAGACGTGGCACGACTAGGCCGCCCGCCTCCTTTTCGCTCTGATTGGCGGCTTGCAATACTCGGCCCATGCCTGCATCAGTGTGTCCCGTTTCTTGAGCAGATCACCCCGCTGGTAGGCGGCATGCGTTTTCCCATGGGTGTGCGCCAGCGCGGCGGAAGCCATGCACGGTGATGCCCGGGTGCATGTCTCGTAACATCATCAGCATGGCCAGACTGGAAAGCGGTTTGCCGCGCTTGAGGCCGGGAAACACGAATTCGTTGAGCCGGGTTGCGACCAGTTCCTTGACGATGGCGACGCCACGTGGCGCCAGCGGCACCCGATGTTCCTTCTCCGTCTTCATGCGCTCGGCAGGAATGGTCCACATCTTGGCGGCCAGGTCGAATTCGTTGAACGCGGCTCCGATCGCCTCGCTCGTGCTCACTGCCGTCAGTATGGTGAACTCGAGGGCGAGCGCGCTGATACCTTTCTTGGCTCGCAACCGAGCAATGAAGGCCGGCACGTGTTCGTAGGGCAAGTGACAGCACGCGCTCGATGCGACCGCGGACCCGGCTCGCAGTCTGTGTCCGGGCATTCCAGAGTGAAACCGACTTTACCGTCGTGTTGTACCGATTGCTGCAGCACCTTCAACACGAGCTCGGTATTGACATTAGCCACGGGCACGTCGCCGAGGATAGGATATGCGTAGGTGGCCAAAGTGTTGCGCCACTGCTGCTCGTGCTTGGCGTTCTTCCAGCCGGCCCTCTTGGCTCGATCAGCTGCTCGGCGCATTCCTCGAAAGTTGTCGTGCGTGCGTCTGCGAGCCGTTCCTGGGCCGCTGCGGCGTCTCTTTCTGCGATGGGGTCTTTTGGCGCGCTTCCTTGGCCTTCTGGCGGGCTTCTGCGAGCGACACGCTGGGGAAGCTGCCGAGCCCCATGTCGTGGGCCTTGCCGTCACGCTTGAACCGGAAGACCCACGACTTGCTGCCGGTTGCGGACACCTGCAGGTAGCCCATTGCCGTCCGCGTAATACCCCTTCCTTGATAGTTCTGTCGGTCAGCCGGTCGATTTTGCGTGCCATCAACCCATCCCCCTACCCATGTGTGGGTATTGGCGTACTATGGCGGACCGTTGGCGGGCGTGGGTAGATACTACTTAAGCGGAGGAATTTGCATGTTGAGGTTTACTCTCATCGGCTTTGCGGCGCTCGGCCTAATAGTCGGCGGGGTTTCTGCCCAGAGCAAGATGGATTGCGGTAAGGCGTACAAGAGTGTTTGGGACAAGCTCAAGCGCGAGGAGAATGCAAAAATCTCGGATCAACAACTCGCAGATGTGAATTGCCTGGCTCTGCGCGCCTACGATGCCTGTCAGGCGGGCGACGAGCAAACGGCCTTGGGTCTATTCGAGAGGGTTGCCCTTTTGACCAATGAGTGGGGCAAGGAACCGTCGACAGGACCATTCAATCCCAACCTGCCAAGGTGACGATGTTCACACCCCGGCTGCTCAAGCTGCTCAGGACGTGATGTCTGTAGTGCCGGTCGAAGGGTCGTGGCCCAGTGCTTAGCGGAAAATGCCGATATCAGCGTTCTTCTGCTCCAAGCGGGCGGCAGCGATGACCTGTCGGATATCATGGGAATCGGTGGCGCCTCCGCGGGTCTACATCGCAGCCTTTGCGCCGGACAAGGGCGAGTCCGTCACCTCTTTGATGGCCCGGAGCGCCGGGAGCACCCGTGCCGCCCATACTGCCGTCGCGGAACGGTTTCCTGATCCTCGACAAGGCGAAATTCGCTTCGTTTGCGGCCGGCGTTGAGAACCGAGAAGGCCGCGTTCATGGCCGACTCGCAGGTTCCATGGGGCGTTGGTGCGCTCGAGAGCCGCGGTGAGCGAGGCTGCCTGGAATAAGCAGCCGAGCTGGTATCTGGTCGCGACTGACGGCAGGATGATCGCGCCTGCAGTGCGGCGCATCATGTCCCAACGCGCCGGCGCGACAGTGGTCGAATGCGCGGGAAGCCATGCAATCTACGTTTCGCAGCCCGAGGCGGTCGCTGCGATCATTAGGAGGTCTGCGCAAGCGTGTGCAGGGGATTGCTACCGCTGCCGGCTTCCGAAACCCGGCGGAGTGTGGCTGATCAATTCGGCGGGCACCAGGTTTCGGCCACGACTTGCAACTTCCATTTCGGGGTCATGAGGAGACATGCTGCTCGGCCCATCCAGTTTGACCGGTTGGAAAGGCAGGTGCGGCATGCTATCTGAGGCGAGCGCGATCAGGGCGCGCCCCGTCCACGGAAAGGGAACCTCCCACCTGACCAAAAGCCTGATGTCGAATGACGACCCTCTTTCCGCCCGTATCGTGGACGCCGGGCTTTGAGAAAGAGGTGCATCATGTCCCGTGAACCGTCGGAGCGCGGCCCCAAGCGTTCGTTCGCCCGCTTCCCCCCAACCCGAACCTGGACAAACAGCGAAAGCTCGCCAAGACCCTCGCGCGCGCCTATTGGCGCGGCAAATCTGAAGCGATAGAGCGCGTCCGCGCGCTGCACCCGAAACCGCCGACCCCGGAAGACTTTGTCTTGAGCGACGCTCAGCTCGTGATTGCGCGGGGATACGGCTTCGATGGCTGGCCGCAGATGAAGCGAAAAATCGAGGCATTGACCAAATCGCCAGCCGAGCTGTTCAAGGCGGCAGTCGAAGCGGGCGACGTCGATCGCGTGCAGCAGCTGCTGCAATCCCATCCTGATCTCGGCTCCAAGATCAACGAGCCGATGTTCAGCTTCAAAAGCCCGGCGGTGCATGTTGCGCGCACCAATCTCGAGCTGCTCGATCTCCTGCTTGCCCATGGCGCCGATCTCAATACTCGGACCAGCTGGGACAAGGGCAGCTTCGGCGTGCTGGAGCAGGTGAGCCCGGACGAGGCCACTCCCCTCATCGCCCGCGGCGCCAGGATCGACATTTGGGCGGCGGCCAATCTTGGTATGATGACGGAGCTCGCGGCCTTAATCACAGGCGATCCATCTCTCGTCCATGCCAAGGGCGGCGACGGCAAGCGGCCGCTGCATTTCGCCCGCACGATTGAGATCGCCCGCTTTCTGCTCGAACATGGCGCCGAGATCGACGCTCTCGATGAAGATCACGAATTCGACCCCGGCGCAGCATCTCATCGGCGATCACCCCGAGGTTGCTCGATTCCTCGTCGCACAGGGCGCACGATCCGACCTGCTCCTCGCAGCAGCGCTTGGCGATGTCGCGCTAGTCCGGCGCCATCTCGACGCCGATCCAGACGCCATTGCCATGCGGGTCGATCAGAGACTCGTTTCCGATGGTCGATACTGCCCCGAACGGTGGGCATATCTACCAATGGACCCTCGGCTTCCATGTCTCTGCCTTCGACGTTGCGCGCAAGCGTGGTCATGCCGACGTCCTCGACCTGTTGCTCAAGCGCGCGCGTCTGCTCGATAGACTACTGGATGCGCTCTGGTGCGGCGACGATATGCGCGCCGACGCTGTCCTTGCGGGCGATCCACAGCTCGTTGCGCATGCGCCGGAAAAGGCTTTACGTCAGGTCTCCGACGCCGCCCGGAACAACAACCTTGACGCGGTCAACGCCATGCTCCGCCGCGGATTTCCGGTGACGGCGCTGTCGCAGCACGGCGCCATGCCGTTGCATTGGGCGGCGTATCACGGCAACGCGGACATGATGGAAGAAGTCTTGCGCTACAATCCGCCGATCGACGCGCAGGACCGCCAATTCCACGGGACCGCGATGGGTTGGCTGATCCATGGGGCGCGCAACCCTGGGGGCTTCGACCGGACAACACAAGGAGTGCGCACACCTGCTCCTTGGCGCGGGTGCTCAAGTGGACGAGGCGTCTTTGCCAACCGGACACGATGCCGTCGATAGGGTGCTGCGCAAGCACCTCGTGAGGCTGAACGTTGAGGGTAAGGGCCGGATACATTGGTGCAAGACCCGAACACTCCTGCCTCACCGATCCCTCTTGCAACGCACCGCCGGTCCATACGTTGGGTCAGCTTCGGCAGACATTGGTCATGCCGCCGTCAATGACGATCTCGCCGCCGACAGTGAACGCCGATTTGTCCGAGGCGAGGAAGACCACCGCTCCGGCAACCTCGCTCGGACTGGGCGACGGCCTGCCGGAATCCCGGGCCGAGGAGCTGTCTGCGCTGGTCTTCGGTCTCGCCGTCATGCAGCGGCGTCGCGATGGTCCCGGGGCTGACCGAAATGACGCGGATGCCGTGACCGATGAGTTCTCCCGAGGGCGTGCGGGCGATCGAAGCCATGCCGGCTTTGGTCGCGCAGCTCGAAACCGACCTTCCATC
>CAVZKV010000019.1:0-279984 GCA_963775835.1 uncultured Alphaproteobacteria bacterium
ATGCTACATAGGGTGCGTGCCTTCTCTCCTCGAAACCATGGCGGAAATCGAGAGGTGTGCGGACAAAGATCCGCATGCTCTTTTGCTTTTTCGTTGGTCATTTTGACTCTGGCGAGCGCGACGAAAGTCTCCCTGTCCCGAGCGCCCCGGTGAGCCGGCCAATCGAGAAGGTCCGCGCGAAGCTGGAGCCAACCCGCTTTGCTCACCCCGTAATTGATGGGCGCCAATGCACGCTGCAAAAGACCAGCTTGTCATCGAGGAACGGCGCCCCGAGGCATCGAAGCATGGGGTAATTTGCGCAGGCTTGCGTACCGCGATCGGGTGCCGGGTGCGATCGATAGCGCCGAAATCACCAGTCAGAGCATTTCAAATGTCTTGCCTTCCTATGTGCCGACTTCGTCTCCGCATCGCCGGGTAAAGGAGGGCTAAGCATTGAGCGGGCTCGATGCGGCGTCTTTGCGATTACTGACGGATCGAGGGCGCGTATCGGATCTCCATCCGCTTGGTGCGGGCGCCGTTTTGGTGCCTGTGCAGGCGGGCTCGGAGACCCGATCTCGGCACGGCGCTGGTCTCAATTTACCCATCGCCCGATGAGGCGCGCGAGCTACCTGTTCATACTTTTCGCGATTACGTGTTGGCTTAAGCGTCACACCTACGTCCATACCTGCTCTTGGGCCCTCTTGTCACGTCGAACCGGCCCCACAGCCGACAGCCAAATTGATACTCTGCTGGCGAGACCGCGACGGCGAACAGTATGTGATGGGGGCGAGGATGTGGGCTGCTTTCTTTATAGCCGCACTGTGGGCCACCAACACCGTTATTCAGACCAACGTACCTCTGCACGTGCGCATTGGTGCCGGTGGGTTGTTCGCAACCGGTTATATTCTCGCCTGGTTCATTCCGGTCTGGTTTCGTCAGCGTCATCTGCGGGAGCAGAACCACCTGCTGGAACGCTGCCGTGCTCTGCTCATGGTTGGAGTTGGAGCCTTCGAGACAGGTGATCATGTATCGGCAAAAAGGGCGCTGCAAACCATCCGCAGATTGGAGGCGCACTGGCGTCTGGGTGACTCCACCTTCTTCAAGGTGAGCATTGCAGCATGGGCAATCCTCTGGGCTTGCATCATCGTTGTCGTTTTGCCTTTCGGGGGAATATGTCTCATCCATTATGGATGGACTGGAAAGCTAATCGCGCCGGAAAAACTTCTGCAGGAGCTATGGGTCGCGACCGCAATAAGCTTGACAGCGCCGCTGTACCCGTTGATCGGTTATTTCGAGGCGTGGTCAAACCCGTGGGTGCCCCAGAACTGTGGTGAGCGGCTGACAGTAATACTTTCAGGAAAGCAGTCGCTAGAGGTCTTCAGGGACATCTCCAAAAGCAATTTCGATCTCGATGGGCTAACGCCCGGTGAAGTCTTTGGTCTTGGAGTGACGTTCACTCGGAAGGAATTGGATCTGGCACGGCGGAAACTCATTAAGCAACTACGTTCCGGCAGATGGCATAACGGTGGCCTGAAGCAGCGTACGGCGCGAGAGATGGCACTTAGGCGTGTGAACGTTGCCTATGACGCTCTTCGTGGAGAGGCCACCTGAGGTCAACGTCACCATGTTCCCATTGCTTTTCAGCAACCCGCAACCAGAGCAATTAGGGCGCCGAACGTCGGCAACTGGCACGAAGCCGGCAAGTTCGCTGGCGCGGCAATTCAGTCAGCGCCGGAGGTCGTATGGACACGTTGAGCTGGTGCCGAGGATGCGAAAAATTGACCCCGTTTCGCAAGCTACCACCTCGCTTACTGCAGCCCTGCCAACACGAAATCCTCCCCCCGTGAGCCCAGCGGTGGCCTTTTGGGGATCAGGTAGAAAATGGCCGCTTCTTCACCGGGGCCCCCGCTGGCCAGGGGTTCCGCCGCGTGCTGGCCGCCTTGCTAGCTTAGAATTCACGAACTGCAGCACCTTAACCTCTCGGGTAGCGGAACATCCTCGGGCTAATATGATTTTGCGTGCGTCGAGACCAACATTCGGCCAAATTCGTGTCCCTTCCAGGATGTTAGCAAAGGCAGTGCTGAAAACTGTGGAGCCGACATTGCGGATGGCGATTGCCTTTCTGCTTCTGATCCTGTTCCAGCTGTCTGTGGCGGAGGCCCAGCAGAAGGGCAGCCGCGCCGGCGATGCCGCCGGCCCCAAGGATGCGTTTCGCGACTGCGCAGACTGTCCCGAGATGGTCGTGGTGCCGGCAGGCGAGTTCATGATGGGATCGCCGCCAAGCGAGCGGGGCCGCAACCCGGACGAAGGCCCGCAGCGCAAGGTGACCATCGCGCGGCCTTTTGCGGCCGGAAAATATGAGGTGACCTTTGCGCAATGGGATGCGTGCATGGCCGGGGCCGGCTGCACGCACAAGCCGGACGACAACAATTGGGGCCGTGGCAAGCGCCCCGTCATCAACGTATCGTGGAACGACGCCCAGCAGTTCGCCGGCTGGCTCGCCAAGAAGACCGGTAAACCCTACCGCCTGTTAACGGAGGCCGAATGGGAGTACGCCGCGCGCGGCACCACTAAGGCGATCGATCGGCTACCACCATTCTCGACGGGCCCGACCATTAACCCCAATCAGGCCAACTACGACGGCAATTTCATCTACGGGGCAGGTGCCAAGATGGGCATCTACCGCCAAAAGACCCTCGACGTCGGCTCCTTCAAGGCTAACGCCTTCGGTCTGAACGACATGCACGGCAACGTCTGGGAGTGGGTCGAGGACTGCTACAAGGACAGCTACGCCGGCGCGCCCACGGACGGCGCGGCCGTCAAGGCATCGAGCTGCAAGCTCAACATCCTGCGCGGCGGCGCGTGGAACTATTATCCACAGCTGCTTCGTTCTGCTTATCGCTATGCCTCCGCGCCCAGCGTACGCATGGAGAATGCTGGCTTTCGCGTCGCCCGGTCGATGTAACAGGCCGAGCCCTTGGAGATGAACCGCATGGCCTTCAGGATTGCTCCGCGGTCGAGCAGCGCCAAACTGGCCATCGCTGCCATCGCCCTTGGCATAGCCTCGACCCATAGCCAGCCGCTTAGCGCGCAATTCAGCAAGTACGGTAACTCCTATGGCTCCTACGGCAGCCCATACAAGCAATACAAACAATACGATCCGTACGACGATTACGGTAAGCCTTCTGCCAGCGAGGATCGCGGCGATATGGTGCCGTTCAAACGCAGCGGCGTGCCGCTGCTGGCGGTGGTCGGGCTCGATACACAGCGCGTCAGGATCTACGACAGTGGCGGCCGGATGATCCTGCAGTCTCCGGTTTCAACCGGAACGACCGGCTATGAAACGCCAGCCGGCATATTCAGCGTCGTGCAGAAGAAGGCGGACCACAATTCCAACCTGTACGAAGACGGCAACATGCCGTTCATGCAGCGCATTACCTGGAGCGGAATTGCTATGCACGCCGGCGTGCTGCCCGGCCATCCGGCCTCGCACGGCTGCGTGCGCCTACCCATGGACATCGCCCAGCGGCTGTTCGATCTGACCGACGTCGGCATGCGAGTGATGATCGTGCGCAATGACATCACGCTTGCCGAATTCGATCATCCGCACCTCCTTAAATCGAATGCGGCCCGCGCCGAGCTGTCGGCGCGGCCGACCAACACGTCCTCACGCACAGCTGCCGACCCGCTGCAGATCCTCAGGTCGATCGCCTCTTCCAAGGCCTCCGAAGCGGAAGTTGTCCAACGCAAGGCCAGCGAGGTCAGGCGCGGCGCCATGCGCAAGTCCGCCGACGCCGCCGCTGCCGCCAAGACGCTGCAGGCCGCAGAGGTCAGCCACGCCCGCGCCGACGCGCAGTTGAAGGACGCCGCGAAGGCACTCGAGGCCGTCAACACGACCGCCACGTCCAGCACGCCGGAAGCCATCAAGCGGGCCGAGACCGCGAAGGAGAAAGCCGCGGTCCGGCTCGCCGAGGCCGACACGCAATTGCAGACCGCAAAAGCCCAGGCGCAGGCAAAGACCGACGCCGCGGCAGCCGCCGAGGAGGAGGCAAAGGCGGCAGAAGACGCCAGCGATGCTGCGCAGGACGCCGCTACCGAGGCCAAACGCAGGACTCTGCCGATTTCCGTGTTCGTCAGCCGCAAGACGCAACGCTTCTACGTGCGCCAGGGCTACGTGCCGGTGTTTGAGGGGCCGATTACCATCCAGGACCCCGAGAAGCCTGTAGGCACCTACGTTTTCACCGCGTTCGGCAACGCCAACGAGCGCGTGCGGTGGGGCGTCGTGTCCATGTACCCCGACGGCAACAGCAAGGTTGCCGCCGAACCTGTCGCCGCGCGCAAGGGAGAGGCTCGCCGCAGTATCGAGGCAACTCCGGCTGACATCGTGGGGGCCAAATCCGCCCTCGACCGCATCGCCATCCCGCAGGAGGCGATCCAGCGCATCTCCGACGTGGTGCTGCCAGGCTCCTCCCTCATCGTCTCAGACGAGGGCCCCAGCATCGAGACCGGCAAGGACACCGATTTTGTGATCGTCATGAGCGGCGAACCGCAAGGCGCCCTCAAGGTGCGGCAACGCGAGCCCCCTCGCGTCGACAGCTGGGGCGGCCCCTACGGCGGCTATGGCAGGTCGCCCTTCGGCAGCGGCGGCTTCTGGAGGTGGTGAGCGGCGCCGCCGGCCACGGCAGCTTAGCTACAAGGGATTAGCGAAAGTTGGATTGAGGTCCCGCTTGCCGAGCGGCTGCGGTCTAGGACACTGCGAAAGGGCCCGCTCCTGGCATACCTCAGCCCGCTTAGAGTTACTTCCACATGCCGGCGCGACAGCCCGCGTGCCTCTTGCTGGGGTCCGAGTCGCAGGACAGCATCGAGGTTGAGGAAATATTTGAGGTTAAGCTGTCGAAGGCGCTTGGGCGCAGGCTCTATGAGCGCGCGAGTTTCCCCCGAATAGTTTCCTTGCACAAACCGAGACCGCTCCCACTGATAATCGGTGGCACTCATTAAGAGGAGTCCGGCCGCAAGCCCGCTGGGACAGATCATTGGCGCAATCAGACTCGCAAAGCTTGCTACCCGCGTGCCTCATTCGGAACGCGAAGGAGAACTCGTCCGCCCGGGGCGAGGAGCGGATACCAGCCGTGCGTCGCCTTGGCAGGAAACAAACATGAAGCGCGTCTTGATTACGGGCATGTCCGGGACCGGAAAATCCGCTGTAGTTCGGGAACGCGCCGCAAGGGGGCTATCCTGCCCTCGACCTTGATACTCCTGAGTGGTCCGAATGGGTGGATGCCGATCCCGCCGACGCGCTCACGCCGCAAGTTGGAAAAGATTGGCTGTGGCGAGAAGATCCCGATCGTAAGCTTCCGTCGGAGCATCAATCAGGAAGATTGTTTCCCCTTGATCGAATTGATCGTTCTCCTTTCTGCTCCCATGGAAGTGATCATGAAGCGGCTCGAAGCACGTTCGCCTGACGAGTACGCTAACACCTATCAGGAACGACAGAAGGTAAGCGGGCTCATCTCGACAATCGAGCCGCTTCTACGAGATTGCGCCGATCATGAGATTGACACGACAAGACCGGTCGATGCGACAGTCGATGAGATCCTTCGGGTTACTTAGATCAACACGGCCGACAGCCGCTTGTCACGGCAACGGATACTCGATCGGCGGCTTGACAAGGTACCCCATCAGCCCAAGCGCCACGATCGCTATCAGGCCGACAAGCATGATCCTGCCCATGCTGAAACCTCGCTTGTCTCACGCCTCGCTTGATCATCTTGCCAGCTTTGGCTCTGTCAACTCAGGTGGGCAATTGCGCGCAGTGACAGAGAATCGCAGCAATGTTTCACTTGAACTACAAGCGCCAGGACGGACCCATCGGACGATGCCGCCGCTTGCCCTGGAAGCTCCTAATCGACGGTGGATCTTCGGCGATAGCATCAAAAAAAAGGTCCCGCTGGAGCGCCCATCGAGCCAAGGAGCTGACGCCCGTAGGCTAGGGCGAAAGCTGGAAAACCGTGGCGATCTGATAAGGAGCCGCCCGCCGATGGTGGCCGAGGCCGACGTGCAAACGATGGTCCTATCCGACCTCGACATCCCGGAGGTTCCCCGAACGCTCCGCGTATCAGGCCGGGCAGCTAGCTGTCCTTGCGGTCGAGCCGGGGGCGTCCGCCCTCTCCATCAAGACCTCGTCGATCCACGCTCCGTGCCGTTCGATCCACCCTTCCACCGAGCCAGGCCTGGCCGAGGCAGGGGCGGCGGCCTGGCGATCACGCCGGCTCACCAATCTCTCACACGGTATTGCTTTGCACCTGATCATGCGGCAGCCCACCTCAAGCCCCAAGCCATCCTACGCGGCCGCGCTGCCGTGGCCGATTGGAGATCACCGTGAAAACTCTGCTGCCGATCTCAGCGATCGCGGCTCTCATGCTCGGCGGAGCCGAACCGTCGATAGCGGCCAAGCTGCCTACATTCGAGCGCGACGGTTTTCCGATCACACCGCACCAGCTTCGGGTCATGGGGCCTTACGGCGTTCAAGAGCAGGCACCCACTTTGTCGTTCACGCTGGATGGTATGCCGGTGACGCCTCATCAGCTGAGGGTGTTGAGACGGGATACCCCCCCGACACACTGACGCCGCAAAGGCAACGGCGCGGCGTTTGTGGGCAGCACCGCTTTTTCGGAAGATCACCAAGTGAAAACGATTTTCGGTCTAGCGCTGATACTCGCTGCAATCCTGTTGCTCGCAGTTCTCGGCAGCGTCAGGCCACCGCTTGTTGCAAGCCCAATTCTGGCTGGCGCCACGGTATAGTCGATCCCCCACGAACCCCCACGTGTTCATCTCCAATTACGTCGCTTGACGTTGCCGTCAGATCCCTCATCGGCCTGGACAGCAAAGACCAATAAGCCCGTCCAGTTTGGGTTGGGCTCAACTATCTCATCGACGTCTTTGCAAACCGACCATACGGTTGCCGCTCGATATCGACACTGATGGCATTGCGGGTCTGTCGAACGAGGTGAAACAACGCCTCGAGCGCGCCCGACCGTCGGCCCTGGCTCAGGTCGGCCGCCGCAGGACGGCAAGAACGCTGGCGCTGGCAACGGCGCTGCGAAACGCGTCGAGCAAGCCTCATTCAGCATGCGCACGCCGCTTGGCCAGCATCCGGCAATCATAAGGAGTTATGGGGATGATTTTAATCGACCCGTTTGCCGGGCGGGCCAGGGGACCTCGCCCGCTGCTTTCAGCTCGCGTTCCATTCGCGATCGGGTCCGGCCCAAACAGAGTGCCCGCCACTCTCGGACGCCTCATGGGGAGGGGAATGCAGCATTGGCGAGCGCCGTCTTGAACCCGCTGTAGGTCGGCTGGTCGATCGCGACCTGGTTGACCACGGCTTCGCGCAAGTAGTCGGCAAGACCGGGATGATCGAGCGCCATGCGGTTATCGCGCAAGCACCGCACCAAGGCGCGGCGCAAGGCTTCAAGATCGCCATCCTCTCCCAGCAAGGCGCGCAAATGTGCAACCTGGCGCTGGCGATGTTCACGACCGACCGCGAGATCGCGCAGGACGATATCGAGCGCATTGCCAGCAACGCGGGCGAGAAACTGCGTGCGCCCATTGGTGGCAGCCATGACGTCGTTGCGCAAATAGTCGCGCACGCTGGTCACGATCTCATCGATCCGAGGCATGTCGACGCTCGACTGCACGGGATCCGGCGCAAGCACCACGACGGGTCCGGGAAGCAAGAGGTTGACGCAGTCGACCTGGCACTCCGAGGAGCGCCGACCGATCGCCGGCCGTTCCACCGTCCGGTCGGGTCCGGTGCGGTAGTGCTGGGCCATGCTGAGGCTGGAGCACGCCCACCAGAACGAGCCGAAAATCTCCCAGAATCTCACGTGCTCGGCCGCAACCCGTTTGCCCGACACCCGCTCGTAGCCGCGCACCAGGTCGGCGTAGGTGCCAAAACCACCAACCGGTAGCTCGCTGCGGCCAAAGCGCCAGGAGTTCGTACAAATCCAGCCGAGATCGCGCATGGGATCGCCGATATGGGTGATCTCCCAATCGAGCACGGCAACGACACCGTCAGCCGACACCATGAGGTTGCCGTTACGAAAGTCGTTGTGGACCAAGGTCGGCTCGAACCTGGCCGGCAAATGTTCGAGCAGCCAGCGCGCCGTAAAATCGATCATCGGTTGCGGCGTGTCCAGCGCCTGATAGCGCTGCCAGGTCGCGCGCACGGATTGCTCGGGGCTCAAGCGTTCCAGGCGCGCGGCGAGGCCGGATGCCTCCAAGTCGATGGCGTGGATACGGGCCAAGATCTCACCGCACTGCTCGGCCAATTTTGGTCTGATGGCAGCGAGCGAGGCATCGCGCACGATGCGCGCGCCGAGCGTCTCACCCTCGAGCCAGTCCATGATAAAGCCATCGCCAAGGCCGTCCTCGGGCCGCAGCACCCAAAGGATTTCCGGCTCGGGGACGCCGGCGCGGCGCGCGGCGGACATCAGCAGTGCTTCGGTCGCGAGGCCGGGATAGCCGCCGTGGGCTGGCGTCGTCGCCCCGGGCGCGCGTCGCATGGCGAGCTTGCGCTCGCCGGCGTCGGTGCGAATAACGATACGATAGGTCTCCTGACTGGCGCCCGCCGACAAGCGCTCGCAGGCGATGAGACCCCGACAGCCGGCAATGCGGCGATCGAGGACGGCGGCAAGTTGCTCGTCGATGCCGGCCAAATCAATGATCCTCGACGCCCTTCGGTGCCCGCTGCTTCATAAAGCCAAACATGTAACCGGCGATGCGGCGCATCTGGATTTCCTCGGCGCCCTCGGTAATGCGGTAGCGGCGGTGGTGCCGATAGATATGTTCGAATGGCTTGTGGCGCGAATAGCCCAATCCGCCGTGCACCTGCATGGCTCGGTCCGCCGCCTCGCAGCACAGGCGATTGGCCCAGTAGTTGCACATCGAGACTTTGTCGGAGACCGAGAAGTTTCCGCTCGTGTCCATGCCCCACGCGGTCTTGTGAATGAGCGCGCGCACCATCTCGCACTGGGTCTGCAGTTCGACCAAGGGAAACTGGATACCCTGATTGCTCGACAGCGGCTTGCCAAAGGGTTTGCGGTGATTGGCGTAGGTCACAGATTCGTTGATGCAGAACTGTGCGGCGCCAAGAACTCGAGGCGGCCTGGCGAATGCGGTTCTCATTGAAGAAGTGCTGCACGACCTGCAGACCGCGGCCTTCACCGCCGAACATCGCCGCATCGGGCACCCACACATCGCTGAGCGAGATGCGGCCGTGATCGGTCGGCATATTGAACGTCCATAGCATCTCTTCGATCTTGAAGCCTTGCGCGTTGGTTGGCACCAGGAAGGCGGTGATGCCGTGTCCGTCGCCGGCCTTGCCGCTGGTGCGCGCAAAAATCAAATCGTGCTTCGCCTTGTGAATGCCGGTATTCCAGGTTTTGGAGCCATCGATGCGCCAGCCATTGCCGTCGCGCACGCCGGTCGTCTCCATGTGGGTAGCGTCGGAACCGTGCTCGGGCTCGGTGATGCCGAAGGCAAAGCCCATGCTGCCCTCGAGGAGCCCATCGACCCACTGCTGCTTTTGTTCCTCGGTGCCGTAGGCGAGCATCAGCAGCACGCCGACATTGTTGGCGACAATCGAGTGCTCGGTCTGAAGATCGTTGTGCAGACCAAGGCCCTTGACCGCCAGATGCTCCCGGATAATCGCCATTCCGAGATTGGTGCCGTCCTTGCCGCCATACCGCTTGGGGAGCGGATAGCGATAGTGGCCGGCTTTATCGGCGGCGCGGCGCGCCTCGCGCAGCAGTGCCTCCCAGGTCTCGTTCGGCAAACCGCCGCGATCCCAATCCGTGCGCGCCGCTTCCCGTCGGTGATCGAAAAAGCGAATATTGTCGTCCCTATTCTCGAGCGGTTTGATCTCGCGTTCGATAAACCGATCGAGCTCGCGCAAATACTCGGCGATATCCTGGGGTATATTGAAGTCCATGCCTGGTTTCCCGGCGTTTCCTCGCCAATTGCTCGCATAATCCCGGCGAAGCAAACTTTAGGTTAGCATGCCCTCGTCTCCCCTTGGGTCGGCTTTGGCCAACCGCCGAGACACGGGGGGCATCGGCGCACCCCAGGGTCAAGCTGGGGATATCGGGGATAGACGCGAATAGCCACAGCTCTCAGGGGCAATGGCAGGTTAGGCTACCCGAGGTGGCGGAGCGCTGAGAACGCACGTTAACACCCTAGCCAAGGAAAGTGCCACCCCGGTACTCCGCCGCCCTACCGGGTGCCAGCATTGAGCGCTGCTGCGGCGGGTGTCGACCCTTCCCCTCCCGAGCCCCGCAAGGGGGTGTCCGACGCCCCGCGCCGGTCACGCTGCGCTGCGCCCCGCATCGCCATGCTCGGCACCTGCCCATTGCGCCGAAACTCGTCGCTCTTGCCTCAAGGGTGGGTGGTCTCGGCCCCCGCGGCAAGCGCGGGCCCTGCGGCCCAGCGGCAGGCACCTCAGGACGGTGAGGTCGGCAGCCGCGGCGGATGTTTTTGCACGGCGTCCAGGGCGGCGGCCTTTAGGGTCTCGCAATCGCCCGTGCCGGCATGCGCCACGATGGCATGCGCCAAGCTCAATCGCGTATCATCAACCCTGTCTGGCACAATGCTGGGGGCGATGCGCGCCCAAGCTTCATCGAAGGCCTGCTTCAGCACCTTGACGGTCTCAGGTTCAAAGGGCGCTGCATCCAGCAGCTTGCTTGCTTCCATCAGCTTCCCTCATCGGGTAGCCCCGCAACACCCCAATCCTTAGCTGCCGTTCGGGTGCGAACAATTCAACGTTGCGTGAACCGGCGGCCACCTTGCTCGACGCGAGTAGAACGAGGTGCCCTCGCGAGGCTCCGATCGGCAATGGGTTCCCATGACGGACCGCTCATGCACAATAAGGCCGCACCGGCCGCCAACGCGATCGCGAGCCGCCCTCGATTGAGCTGCCCCGAGAATTGAAAAGCCCTCCCGCCGGGGCGGAAGAGCTTCGCTTTAGGAGGCGTTCAGCTCCAGTCGGAGCGCGCACGGGCTTCTTTGCTTTCACGACTTGCGCACCAAGCCAACCAAAAACAGCAAAACCAGCGCGCCGAGCAGCGAGGCCACGATATTGCCACCCACGGATTCGGTGTGCACGCCAAGACTCGGCGCCAGAAGTCCGGCAATGCCAGCTCCCAAAATACCGATCACAATGTTGCCGAAGACGCCGTAACCGTAGCCCTTGACCAAAACACCAGCTAACCAGCCAGCAATGGCACCGATGACGATCCAGGCAAGGATAGACTGGGGCGCGAGCATGGAAGTCTCTCCGATCGAATATCGCGTTGGCTCAAGGCCACATACTAGGACCTCAAGCGCGGACCTCAAGTCGAATTCGCCCGGCGCACCGCGGCCAAGCAAAAACGCGATCCCAACAGACAGCACCCAACAAACAGCACCCAACCAACAGCAAAGTGTGGGCCATGCGGCAACGGCTCCGCCCCACGGCGATTCGCCTTGCCGACCGGAGACGGCGGCGCCGGCCGGCATCCACCGCCCCTCACCGGCGTGGACAACCCGACCCGGCGCCTGGCGCGCGTGTTCGGCTGCTAATGGTGCTTGACAGGAATCAGCGACGGTCCATTGAGATCCGCCGGCAATATTTCAACCAAAATGTGCACCATCGGCGCGTCGGTCTTATTATAAACGGTGTGGTTAATATCGCCGGTTTCAAAAAAGAAATCGCCCGGTCCGTAGACAATCGTCTCTTTCGGCAGCACGTACGTCATATCCCCCGACGTCACCTGCCGAATGCCGGGACCGACTTGGTTATGCTCACCGACATGACCGCCGGGAGCGAGCATCAGCTCGGTTATGCGCAACTTGTATTTGCCGTTGATCTCGGTCAGAAAACCCCCGAGCGGCGCTTCGAATTTTATCTTCGCCACCAAGCCTTGGGTGTTCACCTTGACCGGACCGCCCGCTTGCGCCAGCGCTTCGCCCGGCGGCGCCACCAGCGGCAAGAACGGCAGGGCGGCAAGGCCCTGAAGCAGAGTGCGCCTGATCTTGAGATCGCTGGACATTCAGACCTCCTCTTGCCCGCACCCATCGACGGCGGTGGTCTGAATATGGCGGTCCCGGCCCACGCGACTAGTGCCAGAACTGGACTACTTGGGCTGGCCCGACCCATGCTAGGCTGCGCCCTGCAGTTTTAGCCAGTGCTCATTACGGCCAAGGCTATGCACCTATACGGCCAGTATTGTCGGGTCGCCCGCGCGGCTGAGATTTTTGCCGGTTGCTGGACGATGCTGATCGTCCGACGAGCTCCTCGCCGACGTCAATCACTTCAATGGACTTGAGCGCGGTCTGCCGCATATGTCGAGGACCCTGCTGGCCGAAAGGTAAGGCGACCGGAGCAAACGGGCGTCCTCGAACGGCGCAGCGGATCGCGTGGCAAGCGGAGCGAATATCGCCTGACCCGAGCCGGACGGAAACTTCAGCCCATCATCGACCTTTTCGGTGAGTGGGGCGCACGCTGGGCCTGCGGTCCCCCACGCGCAAATGAGCTCGATCCGATCATTCTCTTGTGGTGGATGCGCCCCTGGGCTGGCGTCGCGGCAAGTCCCAGTCGGCAACCCAGACCCAGACCGGCTGTTGACAGCCCGCCCCGGCGCTCTTAGGAACCCGCCACGTTGCTGCTGGCGCCGAGGTTGCGACTTACCTGACCGGTCCCTTTCGCGGGATCGGGCTAACGCTGTCTGCATTTTCCTGTTTGCTCTCGGAGCCGGATCATGGTCGCCCCACCTCAATTTGCGACGCCATCGCACGCATCCACCATCGCTGATCAATTCAGTCGGCAGGCGGAACTCTTCGCGAAGTCGCCGACCCTTCACAATGCGGCCGCCCTCGACCTGCTGGTCGAAGCCGGAGCGCCGCAGCCAAATGATGACGTTCTCGATGTTGCCTGTGGACCCGGTAGCGTCGTGGTTGCGTTTGCCAGCCGCGTGCGCCGAAGCGTTGGGCTTGACGCCACCGAGGCCATGCTGGCTCAGGCCCGCAGTCTGGCGGCTGCACGCGATCTGAAAAATACGGAATGGTACCAGGGCGATATCTATCGCCTGCCGTTCGACGCAGCGTCCTTCGACATTGTCAGTTGTCGCTTTGCCTTTCATCATTTTGAGGCGCCCGAGCGCGCCCTTGCCGAAATGGTGCGGGTTTGCCGGCCCTGGGGCCGAATCGTCCTTTGTGATGCCATCGCGTCCGACGATCCCGCCAAGGCCGCGGCGTTCAATCGCATGGAAAGGCACCGCGATCCGTCGACCGCAACCTTTCGCCCGTTGGCCTTTCTCTACCAGTTGTTCGCGGACGCGGGGTTGCCCGCGCCAAGCACCAAGACCTACCAAGTCCCGGCCGAGCGTGAACGGCTGATCGCCATGTCGTTCCCGGTCGACGACGATCGTGAGCAACTGCGTCACATGATCGACGCATCCGTCGACGGCGATAGCATGGGCCTCGGGTCCCGCCGGGAGGGTGACACGGTTTGCTTTTCCTACCCGGCGGTGATCCTCGTCGCGCCAAAGCCATGAGCAAACCCAAACTCACTGCCGCTCGCCGGTGACGGCTCGAAAAATCACGAGCGACCCGCGCGAACGCCTTTGCCGTGCGCAGGCGGCCGATTGGAAGGCGGGATGGTCGATGCTCGGTGCGCAAAGCGCCGATCGTCGATTCCGGCCCCTATCGTCGATTCCGGCCCCTATCGTCGATCCCGGTGCGCCGCCGCGGCGCCGGCTGCCTCAGCCAGGTCCGACCCGGATCGAGGGCGGCAACGTCTCGGGGAGCTGCCCAAGGATCTGGAGCGCGGCCTGCATGGCAACGATATAGCCGTAGGGGCCGAGACCGCAGATCACCGCCTTCGCCGTGCTGGAAAGGATTGAATGGCGATGCAGTTCATCGCGGGCATGAATATTGGAGATGTGCACTTCGATGAAGGGACCTTCGAACGTCTTGAGCGCATCGACGAGGGCAACGGAGGTGAAGGAGTAAGCGGCGGGATTCACAATGAGGGCGTCAGCCTTGGCGCGGGCCGATTGGATCAAATCAACCAGCACACCCTCGTGGTTGGACTGATGGAACTCGAGCGTGACGCCCAGCCACTGCGCAAATTCGCGGCAGCTTGCTTCAATCGCCGCTAGCGTGGTGGCGCCGTAGATGTGTGGTTCACGCACGCCCAGCAGATTGAGATTGGGCCCGTTGAGGATCATCAGACGTGCTGCCATCGGCGGCTCCTTTGAGCTTTTCAAACGAGAGACAAGCGCACCCGTCAGTCGCCGGCGAGCCTCGCCTGAGCGGCGAGCCGGACCGGCGCATTCGCCGCACCGTAGCCCGCATAGTGGCGTCGCTCCACAATCTCAAAAAAGAACCGCTGCTCGAAGGTTTGCGTGTAGACTTGCAGGTACTCGCCGTCGCCATCGCGGTCGTAGAGAATATTATGGGCCCGCAAGGCCGCAAGCTGCTCGGGCGCAAGATCCATTTTGGCATCCAGGTCGTCGTAGTAGTTCTCGGGGATCTGCAGCAGCGCCACGCCATTGCGCTTCAGCTGCGCCGCCGTGGCAAACATGTCGGCCGTCGCAAACGCAAGGTGCTGGACGCCGGAGCCGAAAAGCTCGGTTAGGAAGCGCGATGACTGCGTGCGTTGGCTTTGCGAGGCATTGAGAATGACGCGCAGGCGGCCGTCGGGCGACTCGATCACCTGGCTCCGCACCAGGCCACCGGGGTCGGCGACATCCTGTGGCGGGATCTTTTGCAGGTCCAGCAGCGAGGTGTAAAACAGCAGCCAGGTCAGCATCTCTTCGTAGTGCATGGACTGCGAGATATGATCGACAGCGATCAGACCCGCAGCGTTCGAGCCCGCCTCACCCGTCGCATCGAATTCAATGTCCCAAACGCGTCCGAGTTCGCTCGTGGCATCGAGGAAGTAGACCAGACTGCCGCCGACACCTCGCACCGCTGGGATATCGAGTTCGCCGGTGCCGACCGGCTGGCGAAACGGTTCATCGAGCAACAGCTTGGCGCGCTCGAGCGTGGCGGCCGCGTTGTCGACCTTCAGGCCAAGGGCACAAACGGCGGAGCCATGGGTTAGGTTGAAGGAATGGGCAAACCCTTCCTTGTCGGTGTTGACAACGAGATTGATCCCGCCTTGCTGCCACCTCGTCACCGCTTTCGACTTGTGGCGGCCGGCGCGGCGAAAACCAAGGGTCGACAGCACGCCTTCAAGCTTCGGGGCACTTGCCTCGTCGACGGCAAACTCCACGAACTCGGCGCCGAGCGCATTTGATCGGGAAGGCAGCTTCCTGGTTGCGGGAAAGAGCGTACTATTCTTGTTGGCCAACTGGTCGAGGAGAAACAGCAGCGAACGATGCCCGTCGACGGCAACGCTACGGGCGGAGCCCGCGCGAAACTGATCGTTGAAAATCTCCAGGGATAAGGGACCATCATAGCCAGTGGCGGCCAAAGCCTCCATGAAGTCGATCAGAGGCAGGTCACCCTGACCTGGAAAGTTTCGGTAGTGCCGGCTCCAGGAGAGATAGTCCATCTGCAATAGCGGCGCGTCTGCCATTTGCACCAGGAAAATCCGGTCGCGGGGGATCGAGCGGATGGCGCTCAAATCCGTCTTGCGCACCAAGATGTGAAAGGTATCGAGCACCACGCCGACGGCCGGATGATTGGCGCGGCGAACGGCTTCCCAGGCGTCGCGGTAGTCATTGATGTGCTTGCCCCAGGCCAGGGCCTCGAAAGCCACGCGCAACCCGCGTTTGGCCGCCCTCTCGCCGAGCTCATAGAGGTCGGCAGCCGCGCGATCGATACCGCCAAGGCTATCGGCAGCGACGTTACTGCAAATCATCAACAGGTCGCAGCCAAGCTCTCCCATCACATCGAACTTGCGCTCGGCACGGGCAAACACCCGGGCCCGCTGGGACTCGGGCGCACCTTCAAAGTCGCGGAAGGGCTGTAGCGTAACGATGCCGAGGCCGAGGTCCCTGACGGCGGCGCGGACATCGGCGGGCGTACCGTTAAAGGTGATGAGGTCGTTTTCGAAAATTTCAACCGCGTCGAATTTAGCGGCCGCAATCGCTTCCAGTTTTTCGCTCAGACTTCCACTCAAAGACACCGTGGCGATTGAGGTTTTCATGGGTCCACCTCCTGGTGGCTAGCTCGCGCAACGCATTCCCCTTAAGACCTAATGCGGCATCGACAACCGTGCCTTGCGTCCACAGCAGGCCGGCGGTCAAAGCGGTGACCATCCTTGACGTCCGCGCCCCGAACCAACCTGCATGCGAGCTTATCCTCGCGCTAACCCTTGTAGCCCAGTAGCCGCGGCAGCCAGAGCACGACATCCGGCACGAACGTGATGATCGCCAGCGCAATCAGCATCGCCCAGACAAAGGGCATGGTATCACGGATGATCGTGCGCAGCGGTGCACCCGAGATCGCCGTGATGATGAAGAGGAGCAAGCCATAGGGCGGGGTGACCAGACCGATCATAATGTTAAACACGGCAACCACGCCGAAATGCACAAGATCGATCCCCAGTGCCTTGGCGGTCGGAATGAAGATCGGCAGCATCACCAGAATGATGGTGCTACCCTCGAGCAAGCAGCCCAGCACCAGAAGAATGACATTCACCCAAACCAGAAACATGGTTGCGGAAAGATCGTAGCCGGCCAATAACCCTTTAACGGTCAGGGGTATTTGCTCAATCGTCACCACGTAGTTGAATACGAGGGCACCGGCGATCAGCATGCCGATGGACGCCGTTGAGCGTGCGCTGTTGAGCACCGCCAGATACGTGTCGCGTGCGGTGATATTGCGATACCAGAGCACGGCCACCAGGAATGCGTAGGCCGCGGCCACCGCGGCCGCCTCGGTCGGCGTCATGACGCCGCTATAGATACCGCCCAGGAGGATAACGGGCATCAACAGCGCGGGCATGGCCGTTGCCGTGATACTGGGCCATTGGCGCAACGGGATCGGCTCCTCCACCGGGAAGTTGTGACGATGCGCCATCAGTGTGTTGATCACCATTTGCGCAATCGCCATCAGCAGTCCGGGAACGACGCCGCCGAGAAAGAGGTAGCCAACGGACGCATCCGAGATCAGCGCGTAGAGCACCATGGGGATCGACGGGGGAATGATCGGCCCAATGACGGCGGAAGCTGCGGTGATGGCAGCCGCATAACTCAGCGGATAGCGGTTATTGCGCGTCATCATGTCGATGCTGATGCGGCCGGTCGCCGCCAGATCGGCAATCGCCGAGCCCGACATGCCGGCAAAGATAATGCTCTGGACGATGTTGATATGACCGAGACCGCCGCGGAACCGGCCCACCAGCATGTCGCAAAAGCGCAGAAGCTGGTCCGTCATCTTACTGACGTTCATCAGCTCGGCGGAAAACAGAAAGAGCGGCACCGCCAGCAGTACGTAGCTGTTGTAGAGACCGTTGAGTATTTGCTCAGCAGAGGTTCCAAGATCGAGGTGTGCGAGCGTGAGATAGAGGATCGAGCCGGCAATCATGGCATAGCCGATCGGCAATCCCAGCAGGCCAAGGGCAAGGATGGCGTAAATTGCGATCGCAAAGGGACTGTTCACAGGGCCGATCCACTGCCGATCTGGATATCCGGCGGTCGGCCGCGCATGGCGCGCCAGGTCAAACCGGCGTAGCGAACGATCACCCCGATCGAAAACAGCACATAGATGGAGTAGACGTAGTCGAGCCGAATACCAAGGTAGGCCGTTCGCTCGACCTTGAGAAACGTTACATAGGCGACAACGGCCGGTAGCGCGATGCCAAACAGCACAATTGTCGCAATGCCGGTGATGACGGTGAAGACGCAACGCGTCTTGTCGCTCGCCGTGCTGTAAATAATGTCGAAACGGACCTCATCCCTTTCGCGCAAGATGAAGACGGCACCCCACAAGGTGCACCAAATCCAGCACACCACGCTGGCTTCGTCGGTCCAACCCAGCGGATAGTTGAAGACGTAGCGGCTGACGATCTGCAGAATAAAGCACAGGAACATTGCCAACAGCAGCAGTGCGGCAACATTTTCTGCCCGCCGACGCAACCAGCGTGCGCCTGCAAGCATTCGGGCGGTGGTCTCCCGCGTCACCGTTGTCTCCGTATTGGAAAAAAGCGGCCGAGGCTCGGACGACAATCGGCCGGCGTCTCGGGAGATTGTTGGCTCAACTCGGTGTGCTGCTATTTTATGGCGTTGATCTTCTCGATTGCGCCCTTCGGCCAATCGTTGGCGTACTTGTCGAGATACTTCTTCTGCGCGAAGGCGCGGAAGGCCTCCTGGTCGGGGGCATAGACCTGCTTGCCTTCCTTCTTGAAGAATTCGATGGCGTCTTTCTCCTGCGCGTCGTACTTGGCCGCATTGGCATCAAAGATTTTGTCGGCCTCGGCGCGAAACTTGGCTTGCTGCGCCGCGTTCAAGTTTGCCCATGCCTTCTTCGACACGGATAATACGTCGTAGCCGATCACATGACTGGTGAGTACGAACTGCGTCGTCACCTCATAGAACTTCATGCTCCGAGCCGTCACCAGCGGATTGTCCTGGCCGTCGACCGCGCCCGATTGCAGCGCGGTATAGAGCTCCGCGAAGGCCACCGGCGTCGGGTTGGCGCCGATCGATTCCCCGAGGAACTGCCAGAACTCGCCGGGCGGCATCCGCAGTTTGCTGCCGGCCAAGTCGGCGGGCGTGCTGATCTTCTTCGTCGGCTTTAGGTTGACCTGGCGCGCACCAAAGTAGACCGGACGGATCACTTCGATGCCCACCTGCTCACGCGCCATTTTCACGAAGTCCTGACCGACATCGCTGGCGAACGTCTTCTTCAGATGGTCGTAGTCGCGGAACAGGTAGGCAGACGTCAGCAGCGACCACGCCGGAATTTGCTTGGAGATGTCGGCGGGTGCCAGATTACAAACCTCGAGATTGTCGCGTTGCAGCGCGACCAGCTCGGTACCCTGCTTAAAGAGTGTGTTGCTCCAGTAGGGCTCGAGTTCGAACTCGTCCTGCATCGCCGCCGCAAACGCCTTGTAGGCTTCGGCGCGAAGATCGGTTTCGGGAAAAGCCACGGAAAGCCGCAGTTTCGGCTTGGTTTGTGCCTGCGCGCCGTGGTGCAAGGCGGCGAGCGCAAGCATCGATGCCCCACCGACGACGAACGATCGGCGATCGATGACATCCATCCTGGTGTCCTCCGTTAAGCTTTGTTTTTGCGTCTGACCGAGCCCGGCCATGGCGCCGCGCCTTGGCACAAAAATGTACGAACTGGTTCGTATTGTCAAACGCGGACGGACCGGCGCCGGACGAACGCCCGGGATCAGCGTTTTACGTAGCGCAAGATCGTATCGACGACCTGGCCGCGGCGCGCGGCCAACGCCTTCGCCGACGCCATGTCCCGCTTGAAGATGGTGGAGAAAGTCGCGCGGTTGGCGACGTTGAAAATGCACAAGGCGCTGATCGACATATGCAGATCGACAGGGTCGACATCGTGCCGGAACAGGCGCTCCCGCTGCCCGCGCGCCAGCAGGTCGCGTAGGGTATCGATGGCCGTAACATTAAGCCGCTGGATTGCATTGGAACGCGAGAGATAGGCGCCGTTCAAAATGTTCTCGTTCATGACGAGGCGCACGAATTCGGGATGGGCGTTCTGGTAGTCGAAGGTGAAGGCAATAAGGGTCCGCAGGGCTTGTTCGGGCCTTTGCTTCTCGAGATCCAGCGTTGCTTCGACGGTGCGGATACGCCGGTAGGCCGCCTCTAACACGGCAATGTAGAGGCCTTCCTTGCCTCCGAAGTAGTAATAGATCATGCGCTTGCTGGTCTTGGTGCGGGCGGCAATATTGTCGACCCGCGCACCGCTGAAGCCCTTGCCGGAGAACTCCTCCGTGGCAACATCGATGATGTCGCGCTTGGTCCCGTCGGGGTCATTGACGCGTTGTCGCCGTGACTTCGGGCTATGGAAAGCTTCCTGCTTCATCGGTGTGAACGCTCTCATGCTCTTTCGACGACCGCAGGGGTTGATAGACCATGCGAAAGCCCGAGCAAAGCCGGAAACCCACGCGCCTTGACCGATCGGGCGGGCTGGCCGATCCGCGGCCTAGCCCACGAGCACCAGCGCGACACTCACGAGGAGAAACACCGTCAGCACCGAAAATGCCGTCACATTGGCGTCCCACTTCATGCCGGCGACGGCGAATGGAAGGTAACCGTTGTCATCGTAGGCACGGCCGCCGTAGAGCGGCATGTTAAAGAGCGTGATGAAAAAGGCGCCGTAGACACCGGCCGCGAAGGCACGAGGCGAGATAGAGGTGTTCCTGGGCGTGGGGTGCCGGTGACCAGATAAGGAAAAGCGCGATCAGGGCAAAGCCCACATAGCTCGTTATCTGCCACACCACATGAAAGCGCGCGTGCCCGGTCCATAGCGGTTGATCGCGTGCGTTTTGTTGAAGTCGGCCTTACCGGTGAGCACGCTATAGCCGATGGTCACAAGCGTCGGCCCGATCCGCGCCAGCAGCAGCCGATGCTAGGACATTGCTTTGCCTCCCATAACAGGATGATCAGCTAGCAGCCTAACACGGGCCGTCCCCCGCCGACGTGACGGATCAAGACCGCCAAAACCTGTCCCAAGCCACGGGGCGCGCGGCCCGGCATGCCGGGGCCACGCCGTGCGCGACCAGCGGGGACCTGGCCACCCTGCAAAGCTTTGCTGCGAGGCGGAAATGCCAAGCGCAATCGCAGCGCCGCCATCAGCGTAATGGCGATCGGCGAAGGGTCTCGTTTCGTTGCCGCCAACCGTCGCCTCCGCTATCCTCCTCCCCAGGCCATTGCGGGGCCTGCGCGGCGAGGCCAGGCAAGAGAGGTTGTCAATGAAGCTCTACATGCATCCGGTTTCGACCGCGGCTCGCCCGGTTCGGCTGCTGATTGCCGAAAACGGCATCGCCTGCGAAGAGGAGGTGGTCGATATTCTCCAAGGTGCTCACTACCAGGAGCCCTACGCCTCGCGTAATCCCAACCGGATGGTCCCGATGCTCGAGGATGGCGATCTTCGTCTTACCGAGAGTTCGGCAATTCTGAAGTATCTCGCCGAAAAATATGATCTGCCGTCCTACCCGAAGGACCTGAAGAAACGCGCCAAGGTCAACGAGGCCATGGACTGGCTAAATACCCAGTTCTATCGGGATTTTGGCTACGGCCTGGTGTATCCGCAGCTCTTTGCGCACCACAAGCGGCGCAGCGACGAGGCGCATGCCGGCAGCATCGCCTGGGGGCAGCAAGGCGCCAAGAATTGGCTCCAGGTCCTCAACGACCATTGGATCGGGCCACACGGCCAATACCTCTGCGGCGACCAACTCACCATCGCGGACTATTTCGGCGCCTCCTTGGTCTCGATCGGCGAGCTGATCGGCTGCGACCTTTCCGCTTACCCCAACATTACGCGCTGGCTCGACACCATGAAGACGCTCAAATCCTGGAACCAGATCAACGAAGTGTTCAACGGTTTTGTCGCCGCCAATAAGGGCAAGGCATTCGAGCGCCTCTAGGGTTGGAGGCGCGTGATCGGAGCTTTAGGCCAACCCGAGGTTCTTAAAAGGCGCGGCTGCTCGACCCGCCCACCCCCAAAGATGAGTGGCCGGTCCATCAGTGGGACAACGATTGGCTTTGGGGGCCTGGGCGGGCACCCCTCGGCAAGGTGGGATCCCGCGGCTTGGCTCGGCGGGCCGGGCAGGCGCCAACCGGCCTAAAATGCCGGCGGCATGCCAATCTGATCGTTGGCAATCACCCCGTCGCCTCGCTGACGTTGATCGGGGGCCGGCGTCAATGGCCGCCCGCTCCGTTCTAAGGTTTCTCCCCGATGGCGGGACGCTTCCTTCGGCGAACACACTAACCCCAGCGTTCCTGCCCGGCATGCGAGCGAGCAGCGAGCCGCAGCACGCCCCCTAAGCCGGCATTGGGTGGCGAAACTGGCAACGCTGGGACGCGCGGCACTTGCACACGGCACGACGAGGCTGGCCATGAAATTGCTCCATGCTGCTCTCTTGGCCGTTGCCATAGCCACTGCACCTCCCGCTGCCGCCGACATCGACTCCTCGCTCGCCGATGCAAGACTGGTCGGGATGCCGATCTACACCTCCGACGGGCTGCACATTGGCCAGGTCACCGGCGTCGAAACCTATGGCTCGACCCGGTCCATTGTCGGCGCCGTGGGAGGCTTGCTGGGGTTTGGACCCCGCAGCGTTTGGATCCCCCTCAATTGGGCGGATAAAGAGGAAGATTACATCAGGCTGTTGCTGACCAGCGCGCAAACCGCGGCATTCCTCGGCCCTGGCAGGGGTATCGGGCGCCGCTGATTTCTCAAAGCGGATGTTGGCAAAACCCGCGAGCGCGTGTTCGCCAGGATTGGGTTGGCTTTGCCAATCTGCCGCCCGCCGTCCACAAGACTTTTGGAGAGGCGCCACCCTTTTGCAGGACGCCGATCCCCATGACGCGCAATCGTCCAGAGCCTCCCTTGGCAGGAACGCGCAAGGCGTTCAACATGCAAAAAATGCCAGACCACGCCATGGGAGGACAAGCATACCAAAGGCCACATTGGGCAGGGTGGCCAAAGGCCACATTGGGCAGGGTGACGCTCGCAGCCTTGCTCGTCGCTTCGCCAGTTGCGTTCACCTGCGCCGTCGCCAAGGACCTCAAGGCCATCTTCGCCTGCGACGCCAACGGCAAGGCCCTATATGCGAACCTTTTTGTCTTTGCGCTCAAGCCAGCGGAGAAGGATGGCAAGGGCAAGATCACCAAGCTGTCGCTGACGGGCAAGGTGCTTGAAGACCAATTCTTGCCGGCGGCCGGCGGCGAGCCCTCAACAAACCCAAAGGATCCTTGGTCAAAGGCAACCGGCTGTGGGTTGCGGATATCGATGTTGTGTGGCTGTTCGATCTCAAGACCCGCAAAGGCAAAAAGCTGGCCCTACCCGATATTCAGTTCGCCAACGACGTTGTGCTCCAGGGCAACGCCCTTTATGGCAGCGACAATCGCGCCGATCGCCTCTATCGCATCGAGCCCGCCGATTTTCTGAACAGCAAAGCCGAGCCCAAGATCAGCGTGGTGGTATCGGGCAAAGGCGTGAACCCCAACGGTATCTATCCGGCTCGCGACGGTTCGATGCTCATGGTCGGCTTCAAAGCTGCCGAGGAGGCGCGTGGCATCTACTCGGTGAACAAGAAGGGCGACGTAACGGAGTTGGCCAAACCGATCGGACGTTTGGACGGTCTCTATCAGATGAGCGACGGGACCATCCTGGCAACCGACTGGAACTCAGGATCGCTCTTCAGCTGGACGGCGAGGGACGGCATGAAAACCCTGGCGTCGAACTTCAAGGGCCCCGCCGACCTTTGCGCTTATCGCAACGGCAAGGGCCTGATGGTCGTCGTGCCCGATCTCGCCAAGAGCGAGGTGCGATTGATAAAGCTCAACCGGTAGAGTGGGCGAGCCTTGGCTCGCCGTCGCGGGCCCGCGGCTTTCCGAACCCGACAATTCAGCGGATCGGCTCTCAAGGCCGCGGCTGCTGCAGGTCGGTTTGCCGGGATCCCCGGGCGAGCCCGCGCGCTGGCTAACCGCTCGCCACCTCCTTGAAGCGGCGCAGGGTCTCGATCTGATCGTCGAATGCCGGCATGCGATACATGGGATAAAGCATCACCATGTCAGCGCCAAGTTTGCGCCAGCCGTCGGCCGCAGCCGCCCAGCGCTGCGGGTCCGCCTCATGCATCCGCAGCCAACCCTCGATCCCAAAATGACGGGCCTCGCGCCCGTGCTTCTTCAGCTCCGCGCGCAACAGCGCCAGCTTCTGCTCGGCCTTTTCATCGGGGGCGATGATCGGCATCCAGCCGTCGCCCAGGCGTGCCGCCCGCATCACCACGGCATCGGACACACCGCCAAACCAGATCGGAATTGGGCGCTGCACCGGAGGGGGCACGATGTTGACGTCCTGCAATGCGTGGAAGCGGCCTTTGAACGTCACCAAATCTTCCGACCATAGCCGCCGCAACACCTCCACCTGCTCGGCCTGGCGGGCGCCGCGCGTCTTCCAGTCTTCCCCCAGCGCTTGGTACTCCACATGGTTCCAACCCACGCCGATGCCAAGCCGCAGCCGGCCAGCGCTCAGCAGATCGGCCTCGGCGGCCTGTTTGGCGATCAAGCCGGTTTGACGCTGCGGAGCGATCAGCACCCCACTCGATAGTCGAATGCGCTTGGTCACTGCCGCAAGAAAGCCGAGCAGCACGAAGGTCTCGTGAAAAGGGTCCGTCTCGTTGTAGAGCGGCGTCCAACCGTCACGGGCGCTCGCGCCGAACACATGATCGGGGACTTCGATATAGGCAAACCCCAGGTCTTCGGCGGCTTGCGCCCAGTCCCGTATTTTGGCCGGATCGTTGCCGATATCGCGCGTCGGGAACATGGCATTGAGCTGCATGATCGCGCTCCCATTGATGATGATCACCCGTTGACCTTAGCCTAGCGCATTGGCGGTGTCGCCCTGGGTGCGCTGAGCGATGCCCTCGGCGCGACGCTTCGAAAGCTGGATAGACGCAGGCTAGCCTGACCACGTCACCGCCGCGTCGGCGGCTTTCAACGCACATTCACCTGACCCGGGCCAATGCAAACGAGCAATCCAGCGTCCACGGCCATGCAAACAAAGCTACACTAACCACCACCAAGTGGAAGGGGAGGAAGATGGACGTGATCCGTCTGGTGCACAGCCTGGTGATCCTGGGCGTCCTCATTGCCCCGGCGGGGGCGCAAACGCCGCCAAGCGCCGCCGAAATAGCCGCCTACCAGGGCCTGCACCTGCTAGCGGCGAGGGGGGACGTCGCCGCAATGCGGCAAGCACTCGCGGCGGGCGCTAAGCCAAACGTGACCGATGCTCACCAGCGCAGCCCACTTCACGTCGCCGCGCACTTCGGCCATGGCGAGATCGCCCGCATTTTGCTGGAGGCCGGTGCCGATCCGCGCGCGCTCGATGCCCAGAAGTACGACATTCTGACGATCGCCGCCGTGCGTAATGACCTTGCCTTTGTGCGCCTTGCGCTCCAATCGGGCGCCGATGCCAAGGCGATAACGAGCCCATACCAGGGGACAGCGCTCATTGCCGCGGCGCATCTTGGACACGGCCCCGTGGTGCGCGAATTGATCCGCGCCGGGGCGCCATTAGACCATATCAACAATCTCGGCTGGACGGCTCTGATCGAAGCGATCGTTCTCGGTGACGGTGGCGCGCGTCATACGCAATGCGTCAAGACCCTCCTCGAGGCCGGCGCCAACCCGAATTTGCCTGATGCAACTGGCCGCTCACCGCTCGCGCTCGCAGGAGCGCGCGGGTACGGCGAGATGGCGCGCCTGATTGCGGCCGCAGGCGGACAATAGCGCCCCCAATCCCAAGCGCAGGGGAGCCCCCGCTGTCCAAAGAAGCGCCTTGGCGCCAGAGATACCCCCATGAAACTGGGGTGACGGCACGGCGGCGGACAACGCTTGCGTTGCTGGCTATGGCGGCCCCGAGGTGGAAACGTGATGTCTTTGCACATCCGCGCGCAGGATCTCCGAGCTAAGCTCAGAGCTTGGTCCCTCCCCGCGAAAGACCGTTAGCGCAGCCTCCGAGGCCCACTGCTCATAGACGTTGACCCGGTCGGGTTCGAGAGGGTCCGCTGCCACGACGAAGTCGAGGCAGCCGGCGGTGCGGCGAGCCTGTTTGACCGCCTCACTCGAGGCGGCCAGGAAGGCGTCACGCCGTTCTGGTCGTACGTAGAGTCGTCCCGATACGATGAGCATGGTCCGAGCCCGTCTTGCATTGGGCGGCCCAACACGGGCCTAAGGCAGCAAACGCCTCACCATAGCGCCGAAAGCTGTCGGAATTGTTGCGGCGCAACTCGTTTTCAGGCTGGGGTGGATCCAACCGTCACAGCAATGCCTCTAAAGATCGCCAAAGACCTGAACAGGCCCGTGCGATGCCGATGCTCATGTCAAGCGAATTGATGGCGCGTTGACGACGCCGTGATCGCAAGCTCAATTCCGCCGGCGTCAGCGGGCACAGAGCTAGCCCAACTTTCCCTAGCCATGGAGGGAAGCGATGGCAGCATTCGTATTGGTGCACGGGGCCTGGCTTGGCGGCTGGTGCTACAAGCACGTGGCCCGGCACCTGCGACGCGCGGGCCACGACGTCTATACCCCGACACTGACCGGCCTTGGCGAACGCGCCCATCTCATGAGCCCCTCCATCTCGCTCAAGACTCACATCGATGATGTGCTCGGCGTCATCCAATGGGAAGAGCTGTCCGATATCGTGCTGTGCGGTCACTCCTATGGCGGCACCGTGATTTCCGGGGTCGCCGAGCAGGCCGTCGATCAGATTCGCTCGCTTGTCTTTCTCGATGCCTTCGTGCCGGAGGATGGTCAGTCGCACATGGCGTTGTTTCCAGCCGAGCACGCGCAGCTGATGCGCCAGGATGCGCGGCAAAATGGCGACGGCTATATGCTCACACCCCCCACCGCGGAGCGCGTCAACCTCAATGCCGCGGATGTTGCGTGGGCGAATGCCCTGTGCGGCAAGCATCCCCTTGCTTGCTTCGAGCAAAAAGTTGCACTTTCCGGCGCCCGCGAGCGAGTTGCTCGGCGCACCTACATCGTGGCAACAGGATGGGCCTCGCCCTTTGAGACATTCGCCAAGCGCTTCGAGCAAGATCCGGCCTGGCAGGTCAAGCGCGTCGACTGCGGCCACCTCATCATGCTGGATCGCCCGCAGGAACTCGCCGAAATCTTGCTCACGACCGCGTAAGTGACGGCCTAGGCAGCGCTCGCAAGTCCCATCCGTCGGCGAGTGGATTGGCAAGATAGGGAACGGCGTGGTCCGACTCGCGCCCTGAACGCGGCCCAAGCAGATGCAAGTGTAGGGCATCGAACACGCCACTGTGGCCGACGAAGAGCAACAGCTCGTGCGGGTGCGCGCTCATCCAGCTGGCAAGGACGGGAGGGATGCGCTCGAAGATCTCGTGAAAGGGATCAGCGTCAGGGGGGAGGATGTCGCGGGAGGATTGGTCGGCTCTCAAGCCGTGGAGCGCTTTGACCTCGCGAATAACGAGCCCATTGAAGCTTCCGAAGTTCCTTTCCACCAGCCCGCGCTCGATCTGGATCGGCTTGCCGAGCCGTTCGGCGACAATGGCGGCCGTCGCAACCGCTCGGATCAGCGGGCTCACCACAATCCTGTCAATCGCCACCTCGGCGAGGCACTCCGCCGCCGCATGCGCCTGAGCAATTCCGGTGCGGTTAAGCGGGGTGTCGGCATGCCCCTGATAGCGCCCTTCAAGGTTCCAGTCCGTCTGGCCGTGTCGGAGGAAATAGAAAGGGCGCTTCGGAATCATGGTGTTATGAGCCCTAAGCGTGCCGTGCTCGTTCAATCGTGCATCGCGACCTGGCGACGCGGCAGGCGCAACCGTCAGGGTCGGTTCGAACTCGAAAATGGGTTGCCGTCAGGATCTTCTCCCTCGCAGCGGCTGAGCCCGCCTCCGCTGATCACCTTGCCAAGCTTGGCTCCCCGCGCTTGGCGCGCGCCCCTCTGGCCGCAACCACACCCTCAAGCCTGATAATCCTTCGCAGCGGCCGAGGCGACCTTCGGAGGGCAAGCCGGTTAAGCCAATCAGTCCTCACCGGCCGCAGACCAGCCGTAATCGCGCAGTGCCGCCTGCTTGCTGACATAACCCTCGGCGACGTCCCGGGCGATGGCTGTGGGATCACGCTCCGCGGGCGCGCCATAGCCGCCAGCACCCGACAGTCGGAAACTGAGGATGTCGCCGCGCTTGATCTGACGCGTCTCCTTTGAATGCAGCCGCTCGCCATTACCCTGGGGATTGAGCACGCTTTGCGCCAGCGCCCCAGGTTTACCGCCAAAGATGCCATAGGGCTGAAAGACGTGGCGGTCGCCCAGATGCGAGAGCACGGCGGTCGAGTTCAGCAACTCGATGTCCTTGCGGATACCACAGCCGCCACGCCAACGGCCGGCGCCGCCCGTGTCCGGAATAAAGCCGAAATGGCGAATGCGCACGGGATTGAAGGTCTCGTGCACCTCAATGGGAATGTTGGAGCAATTCATCACGGGCGTCATGCCCTCCAGGCCGTCCTTGCCGTAGCGTCCGCCATAGCCGGCTAGGGAGACATCGTACATGACGAAGGGACGGCCGGTGCGATCGTCGATGCCGCCGATGTTGGGGTTTGACCAGTGCGAAAAGGCACCCATCGCTCGATGCGGAAGGGCCTGCGCGAGCGCGCCGTTGATGGTGTCGAAGATGCGGATCTGCAGAATCGGTCGCCCCCCCGAGGGCGCCGGAAACCTGGGATTGAAGAAGCAGCCTTCGCGGACCTTGAGCTTGATCGGCCGCATGGTGCCTTCGGTTTGCGGCTCCAGAGCATTGCAGAACGCCTTGATCGCAAACACGGCATACGCACGCGTATAGTTGATGTAGGAATTGAGCGCCGCAGGCACCGTATCGGAGGAACGGGAAAAGTCGAACTCCACCTCGCCCTTGCCGTCGAAGGTGATATCGACCGCCATACGGATTGGAGGCGTAGCGGGACCATAGTCGTCGAGATGATCCTCGAAGCTATAGATGCCAGCCGGCACCTTTGCGAGGGCGGCGCGCATGTTGGCCTCCGAACGATCGAGGATCGCCTCATACGCCCGCTCGACCAGGCCGACGCCGTAGCTGCCGAACAGCTTCACCAGGCGTGCGGCGGCGGTGAGGTTGGCCGTATGCTGGGCGATGAGGTCGCCGCGCACCTTGTCGGGCATTCGTACGTTGCCCAGCACGATGCGCAGAATGTCCTCGTCGATCTTGCCCTCGCGCACGAAACGTACCGGTAGGATGCGTAAGCCTTCCTGGAACGCTTCGGTGACGCCATGCACCTTCTGCGAGCCCGGGGCTGCTCCGCCCATGTCGACCTGGTGGGCCGAGCAGGCAACGAAGCCGATCACCCGATCGTCGAGGAAGACCGGCATGATCTCGTAGGTATCGGGAAAGTGGCCGGCGCCGATAAAGCTGTCGTTGACCAGAATGGAGTCGCCGGGCTTCAGCGTGGCGAGCGGAAAATATTGCAGAACCGTTTTGGCCACCGCGGGCATTGAGCCGAGGTGTCCGGGGCTGAAATTGCCCTGTGCGATCATGACGGCGTTGCGATCGAAGATCGCCGTCGAGAAGTCGTCGCCTTCGCGCACGCCTTCTGAGAAGGCGGTGTGCCTCAAGGTGACACCGAGCTCATCGGCGATCGAGATCAGGGAGTTCCAGATCACGGTCAGCGTAATGGGATCGACGCCGCCAGGTTTCATGGGGAAGCCTCGCTTTTGATCGCGATGATGATATGACCCTGCTTGCTCATGCGTGCCGTATCGCCAGGCAGCACCAGCGCGGTGCAGTCGGGATCCTCGATAATCGCTGGTCCCACGATTGTGGATCCGTCGGCTAGCGCCGCCCGGTCCACGATCGCGGTATCGGTATAGCCGCCCGTTTCGGGAAACCAGGCCAAGCGCGTTTCCCGTCTCGCCTTCGCAGCCAGGTTAAGCCGACCGAGCGTCGTGCCACCGCCGTGCGATGGCATCGTCGCCACCAGCGTCCAATCCACAACCTCGACGCAGCCTTCCGGATCGAGAAACTTGCGCCGGCGCAGGTAGGCTTGCTTGAAGGCATCGACCGCCTTCTGCCCGTAGTCGTCGTCAATCCGACCTGGCGGCAGGTCGACGTGGATCTCGAAGCCCTGCCCGGCATAGCGCATCTGCGCGTAACGGGACCACTGCGGTGCACCCGCCCGCGAGATCCGTTGCACGTCTCCTCTCGCCAGCGCCTCGAGCTCCTTGTAGACCGCCGCAATCTGCTGGCTGGATTGCTTCCCATCCAGTTGCATGACCCTGGTAAGGCTGACGTCGAGCCGCGGTTCAGCCTGCAGCAGGCCCATGGCCGAGCCAACACCGGCGCCGTAGGGCACAATCACCGTCGGAATGCCAACCGAGCGCGCCAGCCGCGCCGCATGCAGCGGTCCGGCACCGCCGAAGGCCACCATGGCGTAGCGGCGAGGGTCGCGCCCTCGCTCGACGGAAACAATGCGCAGTGCATTTTCCATGTTGGAAGTGGCGACCAGGTGGATGCCCCAGGCAGCCTCTTCGGTCGACACGCCGAGCGGGGTTGCGAGCGCGCGCCTGATGCCGCGCGCGGCCGCGTCCCTATCGAGACGCATGG
Organism: uncultured Alphaproteobacteria bacterium; assembly: GCA_963775835.1. Taxonomy (GTDB): domain Bacteria; phylum Pseudomonadota; class Alphaproteobacteria; order Rhizobiales; family Hyphomicrobiaceae; genus AWTP1-13. The sequence continues at coordinate 30,299 of CAVZKV010000019.1, forward strand.
CTCCGCCATTGAACCACTCCGGCGAGATGTAGCCCAGCACGACGTTGGCGTCGGTTATGGTCGGCTCGCCAGCGCCGCGCCCGTAGCAGAGGGGGCCCGGATCGGCGCCGGCGCTGTCGGGCCCGACGACGATCATGCCCTTGTTGTCGCGGGCAATGCTGCCGCCACCGGCACCGATCTCGACCATTTCGACGGCCGGTACGTTGATCGGCAAGCCGCTGCCTTTTTTGTAGCGCACGAGATCCACCTCGAACGTCGGCATGATCGCGGGCGCGCCGTCGTCGATAGCGCCGAGCTTGGCGGTGGTACCGCCCATGTCGAAGGTGATGATTTGATCGCGGCCCTCTTCCCGCCCCACGATTGCGCACATCAAGACCCCCGCCGCCGGCCCAGACTCGATGATGCGCACGGGAAAATCGCGCGCCAGGTTTGGAGATATCAAGCCGCCGTTCGACTGCATCACGAACAGATCATTGCGGATACCACGGGCTTTCAGCGCTTCGTCGAGATGCCGCAAGTAGCGATCGACAATGGGTTTGACGTAGGCATTGGTCACCGTTGTATTGGTGCGCTCATACTCGCGAAATTTTGGCGAAATCTCCGAAGAGATGGAGATCAACAGCTCCGGTGCGCGCGCGGCAAACTGATCGCGGATCTGGCGCTCGTGCTCCGGATTCGCGTAGGCGTGCAACAACGACACCGCCACGGTCTCGCGGCGGGCCGTCAGCATCGCGTCGATGGCGCGTTGCACGGAGTCCTTGTCGAGTGAGGTCACCACCGTGCCGTCGGGCGCAACGCGCTCGACCACTTCGACAATATGGCGCCGCGCCACCAGCGGCTCCGACTTGTCGATATACATGTCATAGGTTTCGTAGCGTTTCTGTCGGCCGATGATGAGAACGTCGCGAAAGCCCTGCGTCGTAATGAGACCGGTCTTTGCCCCCTTTCGCTCCAGCACGGCGTTGGTGGCGACCGTCGTGGCATGCAGGACAACGTCCACCGCGCTGCCGCACGCGCCAGTCTCAGCCAATAGCTTCTCCAGGCCCTCGATCACCGCCTCGCCAGGGTTGGCCGAGCTGGTTGGGACCTTCAAGGCATGCGTTGAGCCCGTGACATCGTCACACAGTACGAAATCCGTGAAAGTGCCGCCGATATCGAACGCCACCCGGATCATGCCTCGCGGTTCCTCGCTTTTTGCCGATCGATGGCTGGCAAGGGCTACGCCGCCAGCTCGCGATGGGCAGCATCGAGAGTACGGCCGAGCCCGGTCAGCATCTCGTCGATCTCGCCTTCCGAGATGACGAAGGGTGGAGCAAAGGCAATCCGGTCGCCGATGACGCGCAGCACGAGACCGTGCGCGTTTCCGATGCGATCGATGACCTTCCCCGCGCGGCCAACGGGCTCATAGCCGGCCCGCGTCCGCTTGTCCTGGACGAGCTCGATGCCAGCGATCAACCCTACGCCGGCGACGTCCCCGACCAGGGGATGAGCCGAGAACCGCTTGAGACCGCCGAGCATGCGGCGGCCGAGTTCCCGGGCGCGGCCGTTAATATCCATCTCCTCGTAAATCTTCAGCACCTCCAGGGCGACGGCGGTCGCCACGGGATGGCCGCTATGGGTGTAGCCGTGCGCAAAGCTGCCGAGCTTGTCGCTCTGAGCGAGCATCGCCTGATGCAGCTTCTCGCTGATGAGGACAGCGGAAATCGGCTGAAAGGCAGCGGACAGCGCTTTGGCGCAAGTCAACATGTCGGGCTCCAGCTTGAAAGTGTTGGAGCCCCACCAGTTGCCGGTGCGGCCGAAACCGCAGATCACCTCGTCGGCAACGAAGAGGACATCGTGTTTGCGCAGCACGGCCTGCACCTTCGCAAAGTAGGTCTTGGGCGGAATGATTGCGCCACCCGCGCCCATAACCGGTTCGGCAAAGAATGCGGCAACGGTGTCCGGACCCTCGCCAATGATCAGGCTATCGAGCGCATCCGCCATGCGGGTCGCGAACGCCTCTTCGCTTTCCCCCTCCTGGTGTTGACGGTAGTAGTGGGGAAACTCGGTGTGCCGCATCATCGGCAAGGGAAGGTTGAAGTCGGCATGCATATCGGGCTTGCCAGAGACACTGACGGCAGCGACAGTGTTGCCGTGATAACCGTTACGGCGACCGATGATCTTGTGCTTCTGCGGCCGCCCCATTGCCGCCTGGTAGTACCACGCCAGCTTGATGGCGGTGTCGTTGGCCTCCGAGCCCGAGCATTGGAATAGGACCTTGGACATCGGCACCGGCGCGATCTCGATCAGCTTCTCCGCAAGGTCGATGCTCGCCTCGTGCGCCCGATGCCGGTAGGTGTGGTAGTAGCCGAGCTTGCGAAGCTGGTCGTAGGCGACCTGCGCGATCCGCTCGCTCGCCGAAAACCCGAGGGAGGCGCACCACAAGCCAGCAACCGTTTCGATGTAGCGCCTACCCGAATTGTCGTAGACGACGGCGCCCTCACCGTGATCGATGATGACGGGGCCACTCTCACAGTGGCGCCGCAGGCTCGTCTGGGGATGTACGTAGTAGGCGATATCACGGGCCGCGGCTGAGTTCGGCATCGGAGGCATCGGTCAATTCCTTCCGCAATGCGCAACGAGGCGAGTTGACAACTGGTCGGACCAGATTGGTACCTGCTAATCTAACTGGTCCTACCAGATGGGCGTCAAGCCACTTCCCGTGCATGGCAGCCAGCTAGCCACCTGACGATGAACGACCGCCAACAACTCCTGAAGGCCCTGCTCAGCAAGATCGACCAAGCGCGACTGGCGCCACAAACGCGACTGCCTGGAGAACGCGAGCTGGCGCAGTCCTTCGGTGCGAGCCGGTCCTCCGTGCGCGAGGCCCTCGGTGTGCTCGAAGCCCTACGCCTGATCGAGCGTCGGCCACAATCGGGCATTTACCTGCGAGCTGCCTACTCGGAGCCGAGCCTCGAGGCCTTTGTCCTGCAGGAATTGTTGGATCTGAGATCGTCCACCCTCGACTATGAGCAGGCGCAGGAGGCACGCATCATCCATGAGGTAGAGGCCGTGCGGCTGGCGGCTGTGCGGCGCTCGCCCGATGACCTCGCTGCCTTGCAGTCGATCATCGCGCGCTCGCGCGCGAATCTTCGGGCAAGGCGCAATCTCGCCGACGACGATGAGGCCTTTCATCTGGCCCTGATCGCGGCGTCGAAAAATCCCATCCTTTTGCGCATAGGCAAGTCTCTGTATTTGATGACCCGCTCCATCCGCCGCGCCTACTTCGAGGCCCCCGGAAGCGGTGCGCAATCCATCAAGGACCACGTAAAAATCTTCAAGGCCGTTGCGCAAGGCGACGCGGCGAAAGCGGCAAAGCTGGTAAAACGCCACTACGCGGCGTCTTCGGCACGTTGGCGAAAAGCCTACGAGGCAGACCACTAACAGTGGCGGGGGTTGGGAGGATAGAGCCGGGCCAGCTTGCAAGCGCCCTGCGGCTTGAGCGGGGCACGCCCATGCCCTCTCCAGGGTCAGCCACGGCGCTTGGCCTGCAAGACCCAACTGGCGCTAGATCGGCACGGCGCGAGCCGGGATCTCCCAAAGCCGGATGCCACCGGTAAGACCCGCCGTGTTGGCGCCAATCCGCACATCCCGCGGCGGGTCGATGAGCCTTGGCGCATTGCCGCCGCCGATATGGAGGACGTCGTAGTGGATCAGCGAGCGCAGGATGGCGATCGCCTTGTGCACACGCCGGCTCCATTTTTTAACGCCCTTGCGATGCAGCGCGGCGTCGCCGCTCGGCGCCGGGGTTGGCACCGCGCTGTTCCGGGACGGCGATCTCATGCCTCATCTGGAATTGGCCCAGCATCCGATCCAGAAGGGGCACCTAGGACGAGTACATCGCGCGTGCGAGCCCCTTCTCGAGATCGAAATTCTCCCAATACCGCGTGCCCAAGTGCGGTGCCGTGACGATGGTGCCGCGCCGAACAAAACCTGGGAACCCGACCGAGACGCGGTCGAAGTCCGGCAATGACGTGATCACTTCGTCGATGATCTTGAGGAGCGCCGCCGGTGGGCAGGGATGCGGCGTGGCGATTTGCACCTCGTCGGTGAGACCGGTGCCGTCGGCCGACAGCACGGTTGCCTTGACGTGGGCGCCGATGTCGACGGCGAGTGTGCGCGGCGTCGCTGCGCCTGACGGCTCCAGCAAGCGCTGCTTGCTGTGGGCGCCGCGCTGCGGCGGCACCTTGAAGGCGACGCGCTCAATCGCGCTTGGGTCTTTTTCCATCTGCTACACCTTCGGCGGGATCGGCCGCGCGATCGAGAATCCAGTGCACGCTGCCGCCGGTGTGCACCCGCGTCGCCGGCAGCGAACGATCGCCCGACCAGACGCGGGCAAGGATGCGTTGCTTGCGTACTCCGGTCGCCAGGAACACGATTTCGCGACTGCTCTCTAGCGGTGGAAAGGTCAAGGGGATGCGCGGATCGCCCGTCGGACTCGTCACGTCCAGCACCCAACGCCTGCGCTCGTCGAGGGAGCGTTGGTTTGGGAACAGCGGGGCGGTGTGCCCGACCGCGCCGATACCCAAGAGCGTGAGATCGAACAGCGGTCGCCGGGCGTTTAGCTGCCCGCCGCCGTAGAAATGCCTGAGCGTCGCTTCATAGGCGGTGGCCGCCTCGCGCGCGGAGAGGCCCACCGTCGGGATCGGATGAATGTTAGCTGGGGGGATCGCGACCTGCGAAAACATGGCTTCGTGCGCCATTCGAAAGTTGCTGTCGATATGATCGTGAGGCACAAAGCGTTCATCACCCCAAAACCAGTGCGCCTCGCCCCAGGGAAAGCCATGCCGGGCACCCGCTGCGGCAAGGGCCGCGTAAAGCTGGCGTGGCGTCGAGCCGCCGGAGAGACATAGAGCAAACGGGGCCCGCGCTTGCCTATGCCTGCCGACAAACCCAAGCAGCAACCGATTGGGCAAGCGCTTCGGCACTCTCATAGATCGCGGTTCCCGGCGGCGCCTGGACGGTCATGGCCTCGGCCCCTGCAAAGTGGGGCCCGCGTTCAGGCGCGGCAAGACGAATTGCTCGACCGCCTGGGCGAAGCCCTCCTCGTCATTGGCGGCCGTCACCAGGTCGGCCTTGGCCTTGACCTCCTCGCCGGCGTTGCCCATGGCAATGCTGAGGCCCGCCGCCGCGAACATCGGCAGATCGTTACGGCCATCACCCAGCACGGCGATCTCGCTTGTTGGCACGCCCATAAGCTCGGCCAGCACGGCCAGCGCCGCGCCCTTGTTGGCCAGGGGGTGCGTGATGTCGAGATAGTAGGCCTGCGAGCGCGCCACGGTCGCGGCTCCGGCCAATGCGATACTGAGCTTGGCTTCGCAGCAGGCGACGCGTCGATGGTCGGTGCTGGCGCCAACGATCTTGACCGCGCTTGCCAGGTAGGGCGTGAAGTCTTCGACCAGCTTCGGTGCAAACTGGACGGTGCGCCGCTCCAGTTCGACGAGCGGGCTGCGATCCTCCTTCACCAGCCAGTGCTCTCCGGCAAAAACCCAGCTCTCGATGTCGTCGCCTTCCATCTGGGCAATGGCGCGCCGTGCGATGCGGCTGGGGATGTCATGCTCGGCGATGACGCTTAAATCGGGGGCGGCGATGATGCCGCCATTGCATGCCGCAAAGGGGGTTGTCAGCCGCAACGGCGCCAGCAGCATGCCGAGCCCACGCGGCGGCCGACTACTTATGATCGTAAAGCCGATGCCGCGGGCGCGCAGCTCGGCGACGGCGGCCTGCGCCCGCCCGCTCAGGGTCTTGTCGGCGGTGACCAGGGTGCCGTCGACATCGGAAATAACCGCGCGAATGGTGGTTGGCATCGCCCTCATGGCGAGCCGTCCTCCCTGGCGATGGCGCGCCAATGACGGTGGTCGCGCGCAAGCAGTTCGTCGGCTTCGGCGGGGCCGGTGCTGCCAGCCGGATACTGCGGCATGGTCTGCAACCCCTCTTGCGCCCAGGCCTCCAAGATGGGGGCAACCACACGCCAACCGGCCTCGATATTGTCGGCGCGCTGAAAAAGCGTGGCATCACCTCGCATGCAGTCGTAGATCAGCGTCTCATAGCCGGTATTGGGAGCAGCACGGAAATGCTCCCGGTAGTTGAACTTCATGGCGACGCCTTCCATGCGCACGCTTGGCCCGGGGATCTTGGCCCCGAACCGCAAGGTCACGCCCTCCTCCGGCTGGATCAGGATCGACAAGTCGTTCGGCGTCAGACGGTCCACCGGTGTGTCGCGAAAAAGCGCGAACGGCGCCTGCTTGAACTGGATCACCACTTCGCTGCGCCGGGCGCCGAGGGCCTTGCCGGTACGCAGATAAAAAGGCACGCCGGCCCAGCGCCAGTTGTCGATCATGATCTTCAAGGCGACATAGGTCTCGGTGGTCGAGCGCGGCGAAACGCCGTCGGAGCCGCGATAGGGCGCCACGGCCGTGCCCGCAATGGTCCCTGCCCCGTACTGAGCACGCACCACGTTGCGCCTGGCATCCTCTCGACCGAAGATATGGGCGGCTTCCAGAACCTTGCCCTTCTCGGTGCGGACGGCGTCGGCGCCAAAGCAGGTGGGCGGCTCCATCGCGATCAGGGTCAAGAGCTGGAAGAGATGGTTCGGCACCATGTCGCGCAAGGCGCCGGTCTTATCGTAGAACCGCCCCCGCTGCTCCACGCCCACCGTCTCGGCGACGGTGATCTGCACGTGATCGATGTGATGGCGCGACCAGAGCGGCTCGAACAAGCCATTGGCAAAGCGCAGCACCATGATGTTCTGCACCGTCTCCTTGCCGAGGTAGTGATCGATCCGATAGATCTGTTCCTCGGCCAGGACCTCGAGCAGGGCGCAATTGAGCGCGTGCGCGGAGCAAAGATCGGTACCGAACGGCTTCTCGATAATGACGCGCCGCCAGTGACCCTCTTGTTGCTGGAGCAGTCCGGCATCCGCCAGTCGCTTGGGGATCGTGGCAAAGGCCTGCGGCGGCGTTGCCAGATAGAAGAGATAGTTGCCGCCCGTGTGCTGCGCCGCATCGGTCTGGGCGAGCAGCGCTGCCAGCTTCTGATAGGTCGCGGGGACGTCGAAATCACCGGCAAGATAGCACATGCGGCTGGCGAGCCACTCGGCCTCGGCGGTGGGACTGGCGCTATCGCCGTTTCTAATGAGGCTTTCCACCAGTTCGTTGCGGAAGGCGTCGTCCGTCTTCGGCCTGCGGGCAATGCCGACGATCGCGAAATTGGCTGGCAGCAAGCCCGCCCGCTTCAGGTTCGACAACGCCGGCAGCAGCAGGCGCTGCGTCAGGTCACCGGCCGCGCCGAAAATCACCAGCGCACAGGGAGGTGGTGGGGGCGCCGACGGGATCATGGCGCGCCACCCCGCTCGAGATGGCCGCCGAACTTATTGCGCATGGCCGACAAGATCTTGTCGGCAAAATCCGCCTGTTCGCACGAGGGGAAGCGGGCGTAGAGGGCGGCCGACAGCACCTCGGCCGGCACGGTGTGCACGGTCCAGCGCCCTTCGCCGGAATCCTCCACGTTACCGATGCAGCGCGTAAGCCCTGGATCTTCCGCCAGCGCCATGGCGGTCAAATCGAGCAGCCAAGAGGAAATCACGCTGCCGCGCCGCCAGGCCTCGGCGATGTCCGCAAGATCGAGGTGAAAGCGCTGCTCTTTGGGCAGGTGATCGGAAGCCGCGCCGCGCAGAATATTGAAGCCTTCCGCGTAGGCTTGCATCAAGCCGTACTCGATGCCGTTGTGGATCATCTTGACGCAACGTCCGGCGCCGCTCGGCCCGCAGTGCATATAACCACGCTCGACGCGTGGGTCACGGTCGCCGCGGCCAGGGGTGGCCGCAATGGCGCCTTTACCCGGCGCCAAGGCGCTGAAGATCGGATCGAGCCGCTCGACGGCGTCCTTCGCCCCGCCGATCATCAGCGAATAGCCGCGTTCGAGGCCCCAGACGCCGCCGCTGGTGCCGCAATCGATGTAGTCGATGGCCTTTGGCCTGAGGGCCCTAGCCCGGCGATCGGGATACTGGCGGCGATAGTTCGCCCATAGCCTGTCCCAGTCTTGGCGCTGCCGCCGGCCGCGCGCCCCGCCACCGGCCTCGAAGTTCTTGCGCACCCCATCCGGCACCAGGAACTTGGCATCTTCGGGCCAACCATAGCTGCGCTTGGCAAGCCGGACTTCCCCCTCGCCAAGCGGCTCGCCGTGTGCGGCACTCGTATCCTGCTTGTGCGGCGCGCCAAAGCCGATGTGGCTGTTGACGATGATCAGGCTCGGCGCACTGGGGTCGGCTTTCGCGCGGTCCAGCGCCTGCGCGAGGGCGTCGATATCGTTCACGTCGGCGACGCGCGCGATCCGCCATCCATAGGCGCGGAAGCGACCGGCTACGTCCTCACTGAGGGCGAGGTCCGTGTGGCCTTCGATCGAGATGCGGTTGTTATCATAGATCCAGCACAGGTTGCCGAGCCTTTGGTGCCCGGCCAAGGACGCAGCTTCGCTCGCCACACCTTCCATTATGTCGCCATCGCTGCAGATCGCATACACCCGGTAGTCGAAAATGGCGCCGGCCGGTCGGTTGTAGCGCTGCGCCAGCCAGCGCCCCGCTAAGGCCATGCCAACACTGTTGCCGCAGCCCTGGCCCAAGGGGCCGGTCGTGATCTCGAGCCCCGCCGTCAGACCATATTCGGGGTGGCCGGGACAAGCGCTTCCACTTTGGCGGAAGCGTTTGATGTCGTCGAGAGAGACACCTGCGGGTTGCCGCCCATTCGCAAGCTTTGCCGCCTTCACCCCGGCAAGGTACAGCACGGCATAAAGCAGCATCGAGGCGTGACCGTTTGAGAGCACAAAGCGGTTGCGATTGGGCCACAGCGGAGTGTCGGGGTCGAAGCGAAGAATGCGCTGCCATAGGGTGTAAATGAGGGGCGCCAGGGCCATCGGCGTCCCGGGATGTCCCGACTTTGCTTGCTCGACTGCATCCATCGCCAGGGTGCGAATGGTATCGATGCACCGCGCATCAATTTGTAGTGATGAAAGAGCAGGGCTCGGCTTTGCCGCCGGGGATGGATGCGCCATGGGCCTTGACCGCCAAGCGGTCCCTCTTTTCGGGGACACCGAAGGGAACGGTTTTCGGGGACACGGAGAAGGAACGCGCTCCCAGCAACGAAAGTTGCTTGCAGCCGGGGGTGGCAAACCGTCCCATGAATACACCCTACCCAGCGACGCTGATCCAAGCGCGCCGTCAGGCCGCGGCAAGGCAACAGCAGGCCTCTCCTTTCGGCCTGAGCCGGAAGCTTTAACCTCTCCTTTCAGCCTCAGCCGGATGCTTTACGACGCGGCTATGAGCCGTCAAGGGAGGCGATGCGGCCTGAGGGACGCCCGGACGAACCGGGGATTCCCGCGGCGCGCGATCGGCCCGATCGTCAATCTGGCGCGGGGGTGAGACCTAAGCTAAGGGGTCAACCATTTGGCAGGTATCTCCAACCTGCACCGGGCGCCGTCGCCGGCAAGTTGATAGTCCACTTTGCCGCCGAGCTCATAGGGAATGAGATCTCGGATCACGGACGTGCCATAGCCGCTGGCCTTGGGCGCCACGACGCTTGGACCGCCGGTCTCACGCCACTCGAGCACGAGGTTGCCTCTCGCGCGGCCGCGCGACGGCATGCGCCAGCGTACCGAAAGCCGTCCATGGCCATTGGACAAGGCACCGTATTTGGCTGCGTTCGTCGCCAGCTCATGCAGAACCATCGCCACCGGCTGCGTGGCCTCTGCGGCAAGTTCGACTTTCGGGCCTTCAATGAGCGTGCTCTCCTCCTTGCTGCAGAAGGCCAGCTCGGTACGCACAAGCTCATCCAGGCCGACACCCTCCCAACGGCTCCTGCTCAGCAAAGCGTGCGTATTTGCCAAGGCATTAATGCGGCCATTGAGCACCTCGAGGAACTCTTCCGTCGACGTGCTGCGCTCGCGAGAATGTTGGGCAACCGCCGCCACGCACGCCAGGATATTCTTCACCCGATGGTCGAGCTCGGCGACCAACAGGCTCTTGTGATCCTCGGCCTTTCGACGTTCGGTCACATCGATGTAGACCCCCGTCATGCGCTTGGCCAAGCCGGTGCGGTCATAGTCAATGAGGCTTCGCGCTTCAATCCACCTGACTTCGCCACCGGGTCGGACAAAGCGAAACTCGTTGACGAGCTCGCGCCGCCGTTCCTTGAACGCGCTTATGTGCTCGGCGCGCACGCGCTGCATATCGTCTCTGTGCACACGCGCGAACCACTGTTCGGCGCCAATTTCCATGGTGCTGTGCGACAGACCGTAGATTGCTGCACTGGCGCGCGCGATCCGCATGCTTCTTGTCGGAATATTGTAAGTATAAGAGCCCACGCGCGCCGCCCTATGGGCAAGGTCGAGCTGCGCGTTGCGTTCCGCGAGGCGGGCCTCGGCACGCTTGCGCACGCTAATGTCCTCAACGACGGAGAGGAAATAGTCGACGCTACCGTCAACCTTGCGCACGCAGCCGACCGTGAGATTAGCCCAGACGATGCCGCCATCCTTGCGGAGGTAGCGCTTCTCGATGCAATAGCTGCTGGCCTCGCCGGCGAGCGTCCTCTTCAACATCGAGAGATTGGTTGCAAGATCGTCCGGGTGTGTAATGTCCTGAAAGGTCTTGGTCTTGAGTTCCTCGCACGAATACCCGAGCATGCGGGCGAAACTGCCGTTGACCCGCAACAGAGATCCGTTGGGATCGACCAGGACGACGCCCACCGCCGCATTTTCGAACGTCGCGCGAAAGCGTGCCTCGCTCTCGGCTAGCGCCCGACGCGCCTCAACCTGCTCCGTCCTGACTTCGGCAAACAAAAGCGCACCACCAACTTCGCCGCTGGCTTCGTGCCAAGGCGCCATGGACCAGCGCACCCAATCGGTACCACCGTCCGGATGCTCGAATGGCTCCTCTTCATGCGACAACTCCTCGCCGGCCAGCACGCGTGCATGAATGTCGCGCCAGCGCCGCGAGGTGTCGGGAAAGAAGTCGAAGTGCGAACGGCCAATGAGCTGTGGGCCGGCAGGAAGACGGTGGTTAACAACAAATCGCCGGGAGACCGCAAGGTAGCGCATCTGCCGGTCAAACATGGCGATCGCCGTCGGGGCGTGTTCGACAAACACAGCCAGCTGCGCCTCGCGGCCGGCGAGGACCTTCTCGGCCGGCTGGCGTTCGCCGATATCAACAAGCATGTTGACGGCACCGGTCAGCCTTCCGGCCGCGTCGAAAAGCGGCGTCGCATGGGAAATGTAGGCAACGCGCGTGCCGTCCGGGCGCTCAGTGACCGCTTCCACGTCGCGGATTGGTCGATTTGTTTTGAGCGCCATGGCCAGCGGGGACGCCTCGTGCGGCAGCGGCGTGCCGTCCGGCCGGTAAAGCTTGCAAGACCCGCAGAATATGCTTTGCCGCAACTCGGGGCGGTAGCCCCAAACCCGCGCCGCAGCCTCGTTGTAGAAGGTGATGCGCCCCTGCGCATTGGTCATGTAGACGGCGGCGGGAAGGGCCTCCATGGCCGCTCGAGACAGAGCGATGACATCACCCGCGTTGTCGGGGTGTGACTCGCCGGCTGCCGCGGACGTTTTCCACGGCTTTGCCCCGACCCCACTCAGTGCTGAACTCCCACCCGTTGGCAAGGATTGCATTCGGCAGAATTGTTAGCGGCTAACACAGGGACCGAACAATGCGACGAAGGTCCCTGCTCCAGCATATTTTGCTGATCACAGCAAGCTAAGGCGCTGCAACCAGGTTAGCGTCGAGCGTCGAAGGACGATAGCTGAGTTTTGTTAACCAATTCTTTACCTGCGTCCGGCCCATCCGGGTTGAGCATGAGGCATCACCGGTCAATCGCCCCCCGGCCGCGCAGGTGGCGCCCTGCGACACCTGCCAGCACACGGGTGTGCGAGTTTGGCGCGCAAGCCGCCTCCACGACAAGGGGGCCCCGCTCCCGCTGCATACCCCCTCCTCCGGGACGAGCTCGCAGGCCCGCCGAACGATGGTGCCGTCGCCAAAGCGACGCTGACATGACGTAACTGGGGGGCGCCACGCCCTGGGGCGGGGCCGCCTTGAGGCCCGGTCACACGTCGCCGGCGTTGGAGCCGCGCGGTTATCTCAACGCCAAGCGGTCCCGGCGAGCTCCGGGGCCTCGTGAGGTTGGAGGGTGTAACTCAGCAACGATAGGGGTTGCGTGCCTCAGCAAAGCCGGCAAATGCTCTAAAAGGAGCCGTCCGCAGCAACGACAGCTCGGCGGGTCTGGAAATCCTTGACCAAAAAGCTCGGGGAACGTGGCGTCATGCAATTCCATCTCAACGGCGTCAGACCCGGCAATCCGGAAATCTCTGATCCGTCCGAGACCCACAAGCCCTCTCCCAACTCGGCCCCTCTTCCCGAGCACGTTGATGTCCTTATCGTCGGCTGCGGGCCGGCCGGTTTGACCCTGGCGGCGCAACTGGCAGCCTTTCGCGACATTAGCACCCGGATCGTCGATCAGAAACCGGGCCCCCTGCTTCTCGGCCAGGCCGACGGCATTGCCTGCCGGACGATGGAGATGTTTGAAGCCTTCGGCTTCAGCGAGCGCGTCGCAAAGGAGGCCTATTGGGTTAACGAGACAACCTTCTGGAAACCGGACGATGTTTCGAGACAAGCAATCGTCCGGCACGGCCGGGTTCAGGATGTCGAAGACGGGCTCTCCGAATTCCCGCATGTCGTGCTCAACCAGGCGCGCGTGCATGATTTCTATTTGGACGTCATGCGGAATTCCCCGAACCGGCTGGAGCCGAATTACTCCCGCCGCCTCCTCGATCTGAGCATCGACACCGCGACAGGAGACAGCCCTCCACCATATCCGGTGACCGTCAGGCTCGAGCGCATTGATCCCGACCACCAAGGACAGACAGAGACGATAGGGGCCCGCTACGTGATCGGTTGCGACGGGGCGCGCAGCGCCGTCCGCCGATCCCTCGGGCGGACGCTCGCTGGAGATTCGGCCAATCATGCCTGGGGTGTGATGGATGTCCTGGCCGTCACGGACTTCCCCGATATTCGCCTGAAGTCATTGATACAGTCCGCCAACGAGGGCAACATCGTCCTCATCCCTCGGGAAGGCGGCTATCTGGTCCGCATCTATGTCGAACTCGACAAGCTCAATGAAAACGAACGGGTCTCGAGCCGGAATATTACCTTAGACCGTTTGGTCGCGGCAGCGCAGCGGATCTTGCATCCTTATATGCTCGAGGTGAAGGAAGTTGCATGGTGGTCGGTCTACGACATCGGCCAGCGCCTTTGCGACAAGTTCGACGACGTCGCCGAAGGGGATGTCGCGACACGCTTGCCCCACGTCTTCATCGCCGGTGACGCCTGCCATACCCACAGTCCGAAAGCGGGTCAGGGCATGAACGTTTCCATGCAGGATGCCTTTAATCTGGGGTGGAAACTGGCGTCCGTGCTACAGGGGAGGTGCGCGCCGCAAATTTTGCATACCTACTCGGCGGAACGCCACGCCGTCGCCAAGGAACTGATCGACTTCGATCGTGAGTGGGCGAAAATGCTGAGCGCGCCCCTAAAAGCAGCCGCCGATGTGACGAACGAAAGCATCGATCCCGGCGAGGTCCAGACCTATTTCGTCAAGCACGCGCGCTATACCGCGGGAACGGCGACCAAGTATAAACCCTCAATGATCTCTGCCGCACCGGCCCATCAGCATTTGGCCAAAGGCCTGGTGATTGGCATGCGTTTCCATTCGGCGCCGGTCATTCGCCTGGCGGACGCCAAGCCGGTTTCCCTCGGGCAGACGATTAAGGCGGACGGCCGCTGGCGGCTTTTCGCCTTTTCCGACCGGGCAGATCCGGCTGCACCCTCCTCGCGCATAAGAGCCCTGTGCGACTTTCTCGTCGCCTCGCCTGCCTCTCCGCTTCGAAAGTACACCCCGGCGGGTGCAGATATCAACTCGGTGATCGATCTACGTGCCATTTTTCAGGAGGGCCATCGCCAGCTCACCGTGCAAACCATGCCGGCCTTGCTTCTGCCCCAGAAGGGCCGCTTCGGGCTTCGCGACTACGAGAAGCTATTCTGCCCGAACCTGAAAAGCGGCAAGGACGTCTTCGACATGCGGGGCATCGATCGGAGCCGGGGCTGCGTGGTCGTCGTGCGACCTGACCAGTACGTTGCGCACATCCTCCCGCTCGATGCCTATTCGGACCTTTCCGCTTTTTTCGCTCGGTTCATGCTGCCAAAGAACTAAACGCCCGCCGATGCGGTAGTCGGCCGGTATGGCAGGAGATTCGCTTTTTTGCGCGCGCCGGCTCCGTGCTTGGGCGGCGCGCCAGCGCCGATGACGCTGACGTCCTAGCCGCGGCTTATGACGGCAGCTGCTTGCCGGCTTGCTCGCTGACGATGTACTCGGCATACCAGTCCGGCCAGTTCGCATCGTGCTGGCCGGTCCGCTTCTCGTGCTCACCGTGCGCCGCCGCCGCACGTCGAAGCGCGGTCGCGAGCACCGTCGACGAGCTGAATGTCGTGTCGTCCGCCTCTAGGCGTCCGGGCAATCGCACGGTGACCTCCTGAAACAGCCAGCCGTTGCTGTCCGGATCGCTGAAGGAGGCGAAGGAGGCATAACTGCGTCGCGTCGCATCCGGGCCGCTGATGCGGCCTTCCCGGCCGGCATGGTGGAACACACCGCCGACGTCGTGGAACAGTTCGCTCACGTCGACGCCGCGATCCACGAGCTCGGCGCGCGCCGCTTCGATGTCGGACACGATGAGATGAAGCCCCTGCGCCGAACCAGGCGGGGCCGACGTTACTCCCGTGCCGAAGATGATCGAACACGGCGAACCTGGAGGTGTGAACTGTACGACGCGAAAGTCATCGCCCGTGACGACGTCGGCGTCGAGCCTCCAACCTAAGCCGCCGTAAAAGCACTTGGCGCGATCGACATCCGAGACCGGGATGACGATGACCTCGAGCTTCATGTCGACCCTGCGCGCTCTCGGGGGCTTCGTGGCAGTTTCGCTGCGCACCGTCGCACGGCTCATGTCTAGCTCCTTAGGTTTGGGTGCATTGAGATTGCCGACGCAGGTCCGAGCTCTCAAATCGCAGGCCAAAGGACGACTGGGCTGCCTCAGCTTTAAAGCGAAGAGATCAAGTCGACGATTGCATTCGTGGTCACAACGGCGCTGGCGTAGTTCGGAATATTGATGTCGAAAGCGGCATGCATCTCCGCGTCCGAGTAATCCGCCGTCGCATCTTTTACCACCGTGACCTCGTAGCCGAGCTCAGCGGCAAAGCGGACGGTCGCTTCGATGCAGGTATGTGCGATCAGCCCGATGACGATGAGCTGTTGAATGCCGTGTTTCTTGAGTTGTAAATCCAAATCCGTGTTGGCAAAGCCGCTAGAACACCAATGCTCCGTGGCGACAATCTCGCCTGGCTGCGGCGCGAACTCGGCCCGGACCTCGCCACCCCAGGTGCCGTATTCGAAGCTCTTGTGCATCCACGCCGCCTTCTGAACGGGGGCGACGTACTTCCAGGTCTCATAGTCGCCTGGGCGGTAGCGATGATGCAGGGCATAAAACACCCGAAGCTTCGCCTTGCGCGCGGCATTTAGGACCTGCAGCATGTGAGGAACGCAGTTATTCGCTTCAGCAACGGCCCGAATGCGGCCCCATAACTTGCCGCCCTCGGAAATGAAGTCGTTATAGGGGTCGACCACCAGAAGCGCCGTGAGCGCCTTGTCATAGCTAACTTTGGCCATGCGCCTCCAACCCGTACGGTTTGCGCTCGCAGCTTGCTGTCGCGCACGATGCGGCAAACTCGCCACCGCCTGGCAGTCTGAGCCGGTCTGCGCCCTGATAAATCGGGCATTACCCTGATTTTCGCGGTAATCGAGGGCTGTCGAGCTCGTCGGTCGGGACCGTCATGGTTCGGATCGTCACAAAAAATCTCGAGGAATTGAGCAATCCCAGTCGCGACGACAGACTTCCTTCGCGCCTTCCACGGCGCGCAAACTTCCCTCTAGCCGGAAGGCGCTGCGCACGCATGACAAGCGCATCCGCGTCTCGATACGGATTTGCCATGCGTCCCGCGCCATCGTTTGGGTCCGTCGCAGATCAGCGACGGCGCTCAGGGGGTCATCCTCCTCGACGTGATACTCGGTTTTACCCTCGCTGCCCAATTCCAGACCAATGCGATCGATACGCTCAATGCGCATGTCACCGCGTCGGAGGATCGTCGGCGTCTCTGGCAGCGCCAACTCTGGCCCGGGCAACGGCGTCAGCAGCGCGTCGGTGGCTTGGCGGGCGCGCACGGGCAAATCGAGCGTGCCGCCTAAAATCACCAGCGTCGCCTGCTCGAGGCTCGGCCAGATCATCGGCCAGTAGGCTGTGGAAAGGGCAAGCCTCATCCTGTGACCGGCTGGGACCACCGAGCCCGCATCGTTGAGCTGGACGCGCACCCGGTAGCGGTGCCCTATCACCAGGGGTGCAGGCGCTTCGTGTCCGTCGCGATGCGCAAGGTTGAGGACGCCATAGCTGACACGCAGCAATTCACCGCTCGGATGCACATCAGATAGCCGGACCGCCAGGTTCGCGATCGGCCTGTCGGATGTGACGTCGAGCGTAACGATTGCGGCGCCAAGGATCTCGATCGACGTAGCAAGTGGCGGCGTCTCGAAAACCAGCGAGCGCAGGTCGTCCTCTTGCTGGTCGCCTGCCTGGTCGTGCCCACGACCAAATGGAACCCAATTTCCGGAACACTTACCAACGGTTTGCGGCGAGCACAGTGCGCGAGCCGTCAAGGGCGCCACCTCGGTTCGCAGCCCCGCATCGGTTAGGAACAGGCGCTGGGGTGTTACTCCCGGTGCTGGCCATGACGGTTCTGCGACCCACCGGCCCGGCAGCGCCTCGTGATGCGAGGCAGGTTTCACGCTTTCCGTCATCCAGGCGCGCAGCATGGGTTCAGCCATCACGCCGGTATCGACACGCTTTAGCCAATAGTCCCACCAACGCAGCGTCTCTTGCAGAAAACCGATTTGCGGTCCGGGAAGGGCAAAGTGCGGATAGCCATGCGCCCATGGACCGATGAGACCCTTGCGGGGCACCTTTAGTCGCGCGAGGAGACGTGGAATTGCGTTCTTATAGGCGTCGGTCCAGCCACCGACGGCATACACAGGACATTGAATTGCCTCGTAATCTTCGCATACCGAGCCATGCTTCCAATAGTCATCGCGTCGCTGGTGCTGCAGCCAACGATCGAAGAAGAGCGGAACGTTCTCCAGGCGCTCCAACCACATCGCCCGCCAACGCTCACCGACAAGCAGCGGGTCGGGTGGTAGGCACATTGAACCAAAAAAGAACGAGGCCCACTCAAGTCCCGCCGTAAGCAGCGTGCCGCCCATGTAGTGTGCATCGTCGGCGTACCGATCATCGGTCGAACAAAGGCTGACGATTGCCTTGAGTGCCGGCGGGCGGCGTGCCGCAATCTGAAGTGCATTGAACCCACCCCAGGAGATTCCCATCATTCCGACGACGCCATTGCACCAGGGCTGCGCCGCCAACCACTCTATCACCTCAACGCCATCGTCCTGCTCCTGCTTTGCGTACTCGTCGAACAACAAACCGCCCAACTCGCCGCTGCCTCGAAGGTCGACGCGAACGCCCGCATAACCATGGCCGGCTAGATACGGATGGGTCAGCGCGTCACGTTGGTAAGTCCCGTCGCGCTTGCGGTAGGGGAGATATTCCAGGATGGCGGGAACTGGTCTCTGTTCGGCATCGTCCGGCAACCAGATGCGGGCCGCGAGCGTGGTACCGTCCTTCAACGGTATCAACGTATGCTCGATAACACGCACGGCGTTCGGAAAGGTCGTGACAATCACTGCAGCACTCCCATTGCGCATGATTACGAAGCCGGCCGACGCGGTCAACTGGCCCACCTGCTAGAGCGCCTCCCATACATCAGCGCGTAGCAATAACGAACCTTGCTAGCAATCGCGCTTTCTGCGAAAGACACCCGTCAGGCCGCTGCGGCGTTGCGGTTGGCGATTTGCATTCTAGACGAATGTTCATCGGCCAGGAGGCTGGGTGCGGCGACACCGTGCGCCGCAACCGTGAGGGCAACTTGGGCCTCGGTTGGGCCAACAGGTCGCGACCACTCACCGTTGCAAGGGCAAATCACCTGGACCCGTCGCGCTCGAGTCGGCGAAATCGGCCAACCAGACCTTCTATAGCGCCCTATTTGTCGAGCCCGACGTTTTCAAATCGCCAGTTGTTATAAATGCTGTTTTTCGTGCTGCACGTGGCCTTTGACGTGCGGATGCCAAGAGGTGTTGACAACGTTGTGGGAGATAATGGGGTTGGCGACATCCTCGGCCAGCTTTCGCTCGATCGCCCACACAAGCTGCTTGCGCTTTGCGATCTCTGCCTTCTATGATTGAGCGTCGAGCAGCGCTTCGACCTCCGGGTTGCAGTACTTGGTAAAGTTATTCTCAGATTGGCATTTGTAGTTTTCCCGCAGCATCGAGTCCGGGTTGTCGACGGCAGCGGCGTAGTTCTTCTTGATCATGCGACCGAATAAAACCGAGGATTCGACGATTTCAAGGTCGGCGTCAAAGTGGATCTTGTTAAGCTCATCAACCAGGATCACCGCGGGACCCTTGTAGGCCCGAATAGCGCGATTGACGGAAGCGCTTGTCGAGCTCTCTTGCGGTTATTGCCGCATTCTTATGTTTGTATTAGCGACTGAGAAAAATGTCCTCCAGGCCTTTTTCATTGCAGGCTCGGGCAGGTAGGCTGTCCATACCTGAAAACACCGAACACCCGGCTCGAACTAGGGCCTGTCGTCATTTGAGCCAAGCCAGGGCGCAGACGAGGTGGACGCCTGCGAGGAAGTTTCTGGCGGTCTTTTCGTAGCGGGTTGCGATGGCGCGAAAGTGCTTGATGATGTTGAAGAAACGTTCGACGAGGTTGCGCTCGCAATAGAGCGCGAAGTCGCACTCGCGCGGCGTCTTGCGATTTGCCCTCGGCGGAATGACGGGCTTGATGCGGCGGACTTCGAGATGCTCGATGAAGCCGTCGCTATCATAGCCTTTGTCGGCGAGGAGGGCTGCGGGTTCGATTTCCTGGGTCAAGACTTGGGCCTGCGTTACGTCGTGAACGTGTCCGCCGGTGAGGCTCACCGCCAGCGGATTGCCCAGCGCATCGACGATGGCGTGAATCTTGGTCGTCAATCCTCCGCGCGAGCGGCCGATCGCTTCGTTCGAATCCCCTTTTTCGAGCCCCGGCGCTGTGCTGGTGGGCTCTGACGATGGTTGCATCGATCATGGCGTACTCGTTGTCCGGATCGTCCGCTAAGGTCTTGAATAGACTCTCCCAAACGCCGCTTTCGGCCCATCGGGAAAATCGTTTATGAGTGTTCTTCCAATCGCCAAAACGTTCGGGAAGATCGCGCCAGGGGCGCGCCGGTGCGGAACTTCCAGATGACCGCCTCCACGAACAGCCGGTTGCCCTTGTCGCTGTTGCGCCCGACATGGCCGGGGCGGCCTGGAAGCAAATGTTCAATTCGTGCAAATTGATCGTCGCTCAATGCATAGCGTCTCAAAGGCGGCCTCCATCAAGAAGGCTCCCATGAATCACGCTTCGCGCGATTACCGCACGCGCGTCGCGCCACGGGCGGCCGCGGCCGTCAGGCCGCCGCTTCTCTTCGAACAACAGCTCGATGATCGTCCACTAGTCGGTCAGGTCCATGCCCGTCCGGTACGACGGGTCGACCGTAACCGTTTATGAGAAAACTTCCAATCTAACCTTGATCGGTGGTACGCTTACGCAATGCGACCCCTTCGGTATTCCATCAACGTCACATTGGACGGGTGCTGCGATCATCGTGCAATGTCCCACGGACGAAGACTTGCATCGTCACGCGGCCGAGAACATCGCGCAGGCCGATGCCCTCCTCTTTGGCCGGGTAACCTACGAAATGATGGAGGCAGCGTGGCGGCCGCCGGCGCGGACGGGAGTGAGGCCTGATTGGATGGCCGATTGGATGGAACCCTTCGCCCGGACGATCGACGCGGCAAAGAAGTACGTCGTGTCGAGCACCCTGGATCGGGTCGATTGGAACGCGGAGCTCGTGCGCGGGGATCATCTGGGGAAGGCCGTTCAGCAGCTGAAGCGGGAGTCGGGCAAGGGACTGTTCGTGGGAGGCGTGAAGCTCCCGCTGGCGTTGGCGGAGCTGGGATTGATCGATGAGTACGAGTTCGTGGTGCAGCCCAGGCTGGCGGGCCACGGGCCGACGTTGTTCGCGGGGCTATCGAAGCATGTCGACTTGAAGCTCGTGAGCCGGCTGGAGTTCGGCTCGGGGGCGGTGGCGATGCGGTATGAGCCTAGAAGGTAGCCATCGGGCTTGTTAGCCCGAGTCGGCCGCATCATGGAGCAACTCGAGCCAGGCCTGCGAATCCGCTAAATGACGACACGCCCTAATAGGTCCCCTCTCCTGGCGCTCGCCGCTCAGCCGATCCTCCCGCTCCGGTGCCACGGCTCAAGGTAAACCTCTTGCTGCGTTACTTGGTATATGCCGTCTCCGGCGCGTTATCGATCGATGCTGTCGAAGCTGTTTCGACTTGCTCTGGGTCAGGAGAAGGGTCAGGAGCACGAGTGTCACCACCCCCGGCGCAACCGCAGCGCGCCTCCAGCTTGGAACTCCTGCTCGGTACGGGGGGTGAGACCCGTACCGCAGCAAGCTATGCGGGTGGATTTGCTACCAGCCCTTCTTCAAAGGGGCTCGACCACCGCGGGCAGCCCAATCTTGCCACGGGTGTCGTTGATGATCTGCAGCACGCGCTGGCGAAATGGAGGGTATGCGATGGCGAACTCGGAGAGGAGACGACTGTTGTCAAGTCGGTAGGTAGGGTTGGACGCCTTGGCTCCATGCTCATTTTGAAAGCTGATTTTGGCGTCAGGCAGGTAGGAACGTACAATGTCAGCGATCTCACCCAGGCTGATAGGTGTGCCTCCGGAATTGTAAACGCGATGTGCCGGCTTGTCGGTCATCGTCACGCGCGCAAAAACCTCGGCCATATCGTCCACATGGATTGCGCAGACCATGGCATCTTTGAAGGGTAATGTGACCGCGTTACCGCGCGCCGGTTCTGTAATACACTTCACGTGGTCGACCGTGCCACGTGCCTTGTCTGGACCGGTAACGTAGGCTGCCCGGATCCCCGTGATGCACATTCCGAATTTTTCGATGTAGTCCAGCGCCTGCCACTCATTCATGATTTTGTGCCGGGCATACTGATAATCGCCGTATACCGGATCATCTTCTGTTACGTCGCGATCGCCATAGTTGGACTGCTTGCCGTTCGGCGCAAACGAGCCGGCATAAACTGTGTGCTTAACGCCCAGCAGGCGAGCGGCTTCGAAGCAATTGTCCGTGCCGAGGATGTTGATCCTCATCGCCAGGTGCGGGGGATGATGACTGCCGATCAGGTAGGCAAGATTGACCACGCGGTCTGCCTCGGCCGCGGCCATCGCGGATATCACGTCTTGGAACTGGGCGACATCGCCGCGAACGCAGGAAACCTTGGCGCCGAGGTCGGCAAAAGAGTGCGCGTCTGGGTTGGAATCCATGCAGGTCACGGTCTCCCCACGTGCGACAAGGAGCCCGACCAGGCGATAGCCGATGAAGCCGGTGCCGCCGATGACCAAGACAGCCATTGCTCTCTCCCAAACTATCGACAGCAACTCTAGCACTGCGTTGCTGGCAGTGGCACCGCTGCTGCCACCACGAAGGCTTGGGATTGTTTGAGGTCTAGGCGCGAACCGTGGCCGGTCGTGGCGCGGCAGTAACGCTGCCGGCGCACAGATTGAGACCATGCGCTGCAAGTGGACATCACCACGCGGGCTGGCCGCAACGTCTCCTGGGCCACCACGGCCCGCCGAACGAGGTCAGCCCCGGCTTTGTGAATACGAAGAACGTCGCGCGCATCCGCTTTGCACCGCCTTCCGCGTCCATCGCCCCACCCCGCGTGCGTCAGCGCCTCTCCATCGCTGTCCCGACGGCAACCACGGCTATGCGGCGCTAAGGCCGCCAAAGCGCCATCGCGCCACCTCGGCCTAACGATAGTTTTGATGACGGGACCCTTTACGTGGCGCCGGGTTGTTTCCCGATCGGGTTTTGTCCGAAATCCAAGCCAAAGCGTCTTGAGATCTCCCACGGCGACAAC
This sequence comes from uncultured Alphaproteobacteria bacterium, assembly GCA_963775835.1. Classification (GTDB taxonomy): domain Bacteria; phylum Pseudomonadota; class Alphaproteobacteria; order Rhizobiales; family Hyphomicrobiaceae; genus AWTP1-13. The sequence goes on from CAVZKV010000019.1 coordinate 52,561, forward strand.
CCCTGCAGACTGCGACCCCTCGTCTTCATACGCGCAAGATGCAACGGCGCCTGCAAGAAAAGGTCGATGAGCCTCAGCTCAAGGCCATGTTTGAAACTGCCGCAAGCTCCGAGGCGGGCTCAAGAAAGCCTTCAGCGACCACCAGCGCAAAGAACGAGAAGGCCTGGCGGTCCAGCTGTTCCGCAAGAAGGCTAAACCCGCAGTCACCCGCGCGGCGGTTCGAACAGCTCGATGGGATTGCCGGCCGGATCGTCGAGTAGGATCTGCTTGCCGCCGAAACCGGTGACGATATCGTTACGAAATTGCGCGCCGGCTTTGCGGAGCGTGTCGACCTCGCGTTCGAGGTCCTCGACCTCGAGCTGAATGCGGTTCCATCCGCCCGGCTTCGGCTTGCGTCCGTCTGGCATTGGCTGAGTGGCGCCGCCCGGTCCGCCCGTTGCATTGAGCAGAAGCCGCAGATTGCCCTTGGTGAGGATGGCGAACGTGGGTGCCGGTCGCGCCACCACGCTGAAACCCAGACGCCGCGTATAGAAGTCGACGGCCACATCCATTGCATCGACGAAGTAGCGCACGCTGACGTTCGACATGACCTGGTCCTCCTGCATCACTTCGCTCTTGAGCTCAACGTGCCAGCGTTGGGGGGACAATCAAGAGCGCTCGGCCAATAGCTTGAGCGCGGGTTTCTCGCCCAGCGCCGCGGCCCCCCGGGGGCGTCGGCAATTGCGAAATCCGGCTACCCTTACCATTTGTGACACCTCTCGTCGGGCATAGGATCTGGAACCAGCGTTCGAGTCGTCCCATTCAAGCCTAACTGTATAAAGGAGAGGCGCGTCAAATGACCCCACATCGTCGCGGGTTCCTAAAGGCTGCCGGGGCTAGCTGCATCATTGCCGCTGCGCCGCGCATGTCATGGCCAACCGTGGCACAAAGCCGCGAGCCTGCTGACTATACGTTGCGCATTGCGACAGGCCTTGTCGAGCTAGGACCGCAACAGATCGTCTCGACCACCCTCTACAATGGTCAGTTTCCAGGCCCTCTGCTGCACTTCAAGGAAGGCAAGCCCGTCACCGTTGATGTCCACAACGACACCGACACACCAGAGCTTGTGCATTGGCACGGCCTCATGCTCCCGAGCGAGGCGGATGGAACGGCCGAAGAAGGTAGCCCCTATATTCTGCCTCACGACATGCAACGGATCACGTTCGTGCCGAGGCCGTCGGGCTTCCGCTTTTACCATTCCCACATAACGCCGCGGCACGATCTTGCGCGCGGGACCTACTCCGGTCAGGCCGGCCCGCTCTATATCGAGCCCGCCAGCAACGCAGGCGCCTACGACCGGGAAGTATTTCTCGTGCTCAAGGAATTCCAGCCATCGTTCAACCGCGGCGGTGACATGCCGATGCACGTCCTCGTCGGATCGCCGGTCGCGGAGCTCAAGCAGCTAGGGGAACGTGCGGACGAGACGTTCAACGGCCCCAAGGGCTACGAGGTCGGCTACGAGCTGTTTTCCATCAACGGTAAGATGTTGGGCCAGGGCGAGCCGATCCGGGTGAAGCATGGCGAACGCGTGCTGTTTCATGTTCTCAATGCCAGCGCCGGGGAAACTCGCAGCCTCGCGTTACCCGGACACAAATTCACTATCGTTGCGCTGGACGGCAATCCGGTTCCGACGCAAGCGGACGTGCCGTTGCTCTGGCTCGGCACGGCCGAGCGAATTTCTGCTCTCGTCACCATGGACCATCCGGGCATCTGGGTGATGGGCGATCTCGCCGATGACGATCGAGGTCACGGCATGGGCATTGTCGTTGAGTATGCAGGAGAAAAGGGGGAGCCAACGTGGGTGACGCCGGCGCCTTACCTGTGGGACTACACCCTGTTCGGCAAGCCTGATGCACACCCCGCTGCAGCCGATGAGACGATCGAAATCACGATCCTCGAGCACAATGGCGAGCTCGATGGCTTCAATCAGTGGCTCCTCAACGGAGTGGCATTTTCGATGGAGACCATGCAACCAGCCTACACGGTCAAGCAAGGTTGCCGCTACCGGCTGAAATTTCGCAACGCCAGCGACGACATTCATCCACTCCATCTCCACCGCCACAGCTTCGAGCTCGTGCGCGTCGGCGGCAAGCCGAGCGCGGGCGTGATCAAAGACGTGGTGATGTTGGCCGGCTTCCAAGAGCTGGAGTTCGACTTTGTTGCCGACAACCCCGGACCCACCCTGTTCCACTGCCACCAGCAATTGCACATGGATTTCGGGTTTATGTCCATGTTCAACTATGCCTGACGTTCGGTATGCATACCAAACGTGTCGGGCCAAACGTGTCGGGCCAAACGTGTCGGGCCAAACGGGTCGGGGCGAGCTGAGCTGTCTCGTCTTTGCCTCGCCTCCGTCGAGCGAACGCAGAGGAAGCGATCCTGGTCCTTTCGCGTGCGCAACCCCTCGGCCACGTCTATCAACGGCCCGCCGAATTTGTGCCTCAATCAGTTTGGTCATGCGCCTGTGCGTTGGGCGCTTCTGACGAGTGTCACCGAGAAAAGCCCAGCCGCTAGAGCGCACCCCGGAACGTCAGGTTGATGCGCGAGCGCCCAACGGTCGCGTGATAACCCTCCTTCAGCCCGGATATGCCGTGGTAGCAAAGGCGCGACGGACCGCCCCAAACGGCAACATCGCCGTGCCTAAGGGCGAATGTCTTCACCGGGTCGTTGCGCTTCAGGCCGCCGAACTGGAAGATCGCCGGCAAACCCAGCGACACGGAGACAATCGGATGCGCAAAATTGCGTTCGTTCTTGTCCTGATGAAGCGACAGGCGCGCACCAGGCTCATAGCGATTGATCAGACATGCGTCGGGGCGGAACTCCGGATAGCCGGCTGTTATGGCCGCGCTGACCGCTAAATCGAGGAAACAATCCGGCATGGGCGGCCAAGGATTGCCCGTCGTAGGATCTATACGATCATAGCGATATCCCGTGCGATCGGTGACCCATCCGGCCGCGCCGCAATTGCTCATGGCAACGGACATCGTGTAGCCGCCCGGGGTGACCATATGCCGGAACGGCGAAGTCGCGGTGATATCGTTCAGCGCCGCCAAGAGCTCCGTTTCAACCGGAAATGCCGCGCCGCGCAGGAGCACGGCTCCTTGCGCCATGATCTCTTTCCGCGGCTCCGGCGGCGCAATGAATTCAAACAGATCGTACATGCTGCACCCAGTCATAAAGTCGTCGTGCGCGATAAACCGAGCGCTGGCCGATAGTCGCAGCCAAGCGCCGTCGACGTCGAGGCGATATCGGCGATGCCTCGCGTGGTAAAGTCGCTCGGGTGCAAGCATGACCCACGCCCAATCCTCATCGGTGGTCTTCAGGACGGCTATGGTCGCCTCGTAGCCCGCGAAAATGCTCATTCCGCTCCGACCCGGGGGTTGCTAGGCGCTGCGGCTGCAGGCCTGCCTTCCGACAGGCTTCCCGGCCGAGCAAAAGGCGCCTGCGTTCGACGCCCCAAGCATAACCCGACAGCGAACCGTCATTGCGCAGCATCCGGTGGCAGGGAATGGCGACGGCAAAATTGTTCGCGGCGCAGGCATCGGCGACCGCGCGTGCCGCCTGCGGGGATCCGATACGCCGCGCGATCACGGCATAAGAAACGGTCTCGCCCACGGTAATCTGCTGCAGCGCCCGCCACACACGATGCTGGAAGGCGGTGCCGCGGACGTCGAGCGGAAGGTCCAGGCCGATATTGGGTGCCTCGACGAAGCCGACAACGCCCGCGACCAGAGCTTCATAGTCGCGATTGGCGCCAATGAGATGCGCCTTCGGGAAACGATCCTGAAGATTGCGAACGAGCTCGTCCGGGTCGTCTCCCAACAGGATCGAGGCGACGCCCTTTGTGCTCGAGGCGACCAGGATGGCGCCGAGAGAGGTCTGTCCGACGGCAAATTTGATCTCCTCGTTCGTGCCCCCGGCACGGTATTGCGAGGGAGTCATGCCGAGCATGTCCGTTGCGTTCTCATAGAAACGTCCGCTGGAATTGAAGCCGGCATCATAGATCACCTCGGTGACGCTGTTGCCCGCAACCAGTCCTTGCCGGATCTTCTTCGCCCGGTTGGCGGCGGCATATTGCTTCGGTGTCAGGCCGGTGGCGGCCTTGAACAGGCGATGGAAATGGCTCGGGCTGCGGCCGATGGCGTCTGCCAATGTCTCCAGCAAGGGCTCTTCTTCGCTCTCCTCGATGATCCGGCACGCCTTCGCGATCAGGACCGCATTTTCCGATTCGAGCGAAAGTCCGTCCGGGTTGCAACGCCTGCACGGTCGGAAGCCGGTCGCCCTGGCGCTTTGCAAGGTGTCGTGCAGCTGAACGTTGCCGGGGTTGGCGGTACGCGAGGGGCACGACGGCCGACAATAGACGCCCGTGGTTGCCACCGAGTACCAGAGGTGGCCGTCGGCTGACTTGTCGCGCGCGACAATTCGTACCCAACGAGGATCATCTGCCACTGGCGGGGGCCATGAGTTCAGGCGCTTGGTGGGCGTCACCGTCATCTTCTTACATTCCCTATTTTGGTGTCGGCGAGACAATGCCGGCCAATTCCTGCCGAACACACTCCGATCCTTGCTTTCAGGTTCGATTTGCCCTTAGCCGAGACGGGCATGAGGCATCACGCTGTCCCACGATCAACGACGATATCGGGCCAACGCCACCCGATTTCGGCTGCGGCCGGCGGCAAATCCGCTTTTATGATGGGAACCATCGGGGCGTCGACGAGGCGACGTTCACAATTTTTTAAACTCCGTTATCGAGGCGGCGGTCAAGATTACTTAGAGCAGATGCGGCCCGCGCGGGACCGTGCGGACCGCATCCAGCGATGAACTGCCCCTTTTTGCGGGGCGGCAAGCGGAGGGCTGCTTCGATCAGGCAGCTTTGATCAGGCCAAGTTGGGTCAGCGCGGTCACGCCGTCGTCGAGGCCGATCTCCTCGACGATCTTGCCGTTGATGACCTTCAGCACCGTGGTGCCGCTAAAGTGCATCCTGCGGCCAGTTGCGGCAGGAAGGCCGCCGATCAGGAAATCATTGAAGGCCGGACCTGTATGGGTGCCACCACCTTCCCATTGACCGACGACGTAGTCATCCTCAGCGATCAGATCCGCCGTACCCCAGAAATTGAGATCGGGGAATGCCTCACGGAAGGCGGTCATGAACGCCTTGATGTCGTCGCGGCCGCGCCGCGGTTCATGCAGCGAGTATTTGAGCAGCATGTTCGGTGCGGCGATCTCATCGATAACTGCGAGATTGACGATTCTTGCCCCAGAATTCGGTAAACCAGCGACCGACAACGGCCTTGTTGTCTGCTTCCTTACTCATCGGAATGATTCCTCATGATTTGCCTCGTGACGATCACCGACGCCGGCCGATGATCCATGCGAAAATTAGGCTTGACCTGAGAGGACCAAACTCCGGTTCTTACCTTGCAATCGAAATTGCGAGCGTGGCGGCAATGGATACGGTTGAGCAAACGCGAAGCTGAGGATTGCACCTTCAGCCAATTGACGTTCGCGAACCGCGCCAAGTCGCAATGCGGACGCGCAGCTCTTTATGCAGCTCCTTGGCCTCGGCACGAGCCATTGAGACAAATGCCAGCGGAGCGCACACGGAAATCCCGGCTCTCCCGCGACGGCGAGGCATCACCGAGGCCCGCGGCGGGTGTTTCGCCCGGTGGGCGCTTGATCTTCAGAGCCCCCACAGTCCCGCCGGGGGGTGAACAGCTAAGCCTTTCTTCGGCGACCAACCATAGGCCTTGGCGCAGGCGCCGCCCATCAGCATCGCCCGCTCACTGTCGCTCAACCGGTCAGCCTTAAGGAAGGGCTCGACGGCCTGCTCGTAGTTGACGACGGCGAACGCGCGCGTCCAGTCCGTGCCCCACAAGCAGCGCTCGAACCCCCAGGCGTCGAACACCCGGGCGAGCGGGTCCCAGATGTCCGGGAAGGGATAGGGTTGCTGGGACAGCGTGCACGCACCGCTGACTTTGATCACCGCGTTCCGGCGCCGGGCGAGTTCCAGCACCTTCGGCAGGTCGGCCCACGGCTGCGGCGGCGCGGGCGGCGTGCGCGGCTGCATGATGCCCAGATGGTCGATGATGAACCGCGTGTCGGGATGACGATCGATCAGAGCCGCGCCGTCGTCCAGGTTGCCCCAGCACAGCATGTTGACAGGGAAGTCGTGGCGAACGGCGGCGCGCAGGATCCGGTCGAGACCCGGGTCGTCCGGCCCACGCTTTGCCTCCTTCGGCAGCATAATGCGGATGCCAACCGTGCCCGGCGTCCTCTTCCATTCGGCGATAACATCGGCCACCGCCGGATCATCGGGGTCGACCGGCTTGACGAGGCCGAACCGGCCGGGATGGGCCCGTTGCACTTCCACCGCATAGCTGGCGTCGTAGCGATACATGGAAAAGGCGGAGATGAAGATCGCTCCGTCGACGCCGACCTTGTCCATCGCCGCCACCATCTCGTCCCCCGTGACGTGATCGGGCCAGTTCGGCACACTGTGCCAGGGCCGCTTCGGCGTGTTGGCCTCATAGGCGTGGACCTGGGAATCGATGATCGGCATCGGGGAAGCTCCTCTATGCTCTGCGAGTTTGGTGTCGCAACTCGTCGGGTAAGCTTCAGGGCGGTGTCAATTGGCGCGCCGGGGCAGGGCCGCACCGGCAAGTGGTGCGGCCCTTCGATCTCCACGTTTAGTTGTGCCAGCGGAACTGCTGGGGCTTGCGAGCGGAGCCTTGCGAGATCACGACGTTGACGAGGGCGGGGCCGCGGAAGTTCATTGCCTCGTCGAGCACGCCGCGCAGGTTCTTCGGGTCCTCGACGAAGAAGCCCCTGCCGCCGAACGCCTCCATGATCCTGTCATAGCGGGCACCGTAGATCAGGGCGTTGGGCTTCAAGTTGAACATCGGGTTTTCCGGGATGTCGGGCATACCGGGGCCGATGCCGCCATTGTTCAAAACCACGATCTTGGCCGGCAGGTTGTAGCGAACCAGCGTCTCCATCTCCATGCCGGAGAAGCCGATCGCCGAGTTGCCCGAGAGGTGGATGACCGGTCGATCGGGATGCACAACGCAGGCAGCAATGGCATGGCCGAGCCCAACGCCCATCGTGCCGTAGGTGCCGGCATTGAGACAGGAACGCGCATCGAAGCTCGGTAGTTGAGTGAGACCAATATCCATGGTGCCGGCACCCTCGGCGCTGAGGATCGCGTTCTTCGGCATCCAAGCGGCGACGTCGCGCAATGCCCGGAAATAGTTGGCGGGCGCCTCGTCGTCGTTGAGCTGCGGCCGGATCTGCGCCGCGTTTTCGGTTGCCTTCTCAGTAATCATCTGCCGCCACGGCGTGTCCTTCGGATGGAACCACTGGCGGCCGGTGAGCGCCTTGTTGAGCTGGCCGACGATCGCCTTGCCGTCACCAACCAGCGCCACTTCCGTCGCCTTGTTGTGACCGATCTCCTCCGGCGCGATGTCGAGCTGGATGACCTTGACGTCCTTGGCGAAGCGCGGTGGTTGTCCGAAATGAAAGATCCAGTTGAATCGCGCCCCCATCAGAAACACGACGTCGGCCTTCTGCAGTGCCAGCGTCCGGGCCGCCGCCACCGATAGCGGATGCTCATCGGGCATCACGCCCTTGCCCATCGGCGAGCGCAGGAACGGCAGTTGCGTGCGCTCGATGAAAGCGCGGACTTCGTCCTCGGCCCGCGCCCAGGCCATGCCCTTGCCGATCAGAACGAGCGGGCGCTCGGCTCGTTCGAGCAGGTTCAGCGCCGCCTCGATGTTCTCCGCTGGCGCCACCATCCGCGGAGGGTCGGGCGCGCGCTCGACCTGGACGACTTTCTCTTCGTCACATTTGCCGGTGATGATGTCGTCGGGCACGTCGAGATAGGTGGCGCCGGGGCGGCCATAGGTCGCGTGCCGGGTTGCCATCTCGACATAATAGGGGATGCGTTGGACGCTTTCGATGCCGTGCGCGAATTTGCAGAACGGCGAGGCGATGAGCACCTGGCGCTCTTCCTGGAATGCGCCCATGCCGCCACGATAGGTCTCCGAGGCGCCGCCCAACAGCAGCATCGGCCAGCAATTCTGCTGGGCATTGGCGAGGCCGGCGAGACCGTGCACCACGCCCGGGCCGGTTACGACGATGCAGGCACCGGGGCGGCCGGTCAGATAACCGTAGGCCTGCGCCGCGTAGGAGGCAGCCTGCTCGTTGCGCATGCCGATATAGGCGACGCCTTCCTTCTGCGCGGCCGCGGCAATCGGCGTAACCGGAAACCCGACGACCCCGAACAGGTGATCGATGCCCTGCTGTTTGAGGCTCCTTGCTAGCAAGGTAGCGCCGTCGACTTCGCTCATGCTTTCCTCCTGACCGAAAGACTTCAGTTGCGAGACTACGCATTAAAGGCCGGGCCGCGAAAGGGGGTTGGCAAACGAAAGCGTTTCTTTGCGCTCGGGAACGCCATCGAGGCGATGCGGCAGGAGGATGGCGGCGACAAGGAAATGGGCGCATCGAGGCTGCGCGCGAAGGTCGATCCTCGTTGATCGAACAGGGGAACGGGCCAAGACACCGCCCATTGATGGCGGCCTTTGAGGTGGTGGATGAGGCTATGGCCCTCGCACTATCTTTATATTTTGTCAGGCCAAACGCAAGGAAGAGCCAAAGCTGCCATGCCCACAAGCCCCAGGACCACGTCGGGTCGGGGTCTCCCAGGCGGGCCAGGGCCCCCTCGGGCGGTCGATAGGCCTCCAGGCTGCAGACAAGACGCTAGGCAGGAAAGATAGTTATGATCCTCAAAACCTTCTTTTGCGCGGCTGGGGGCGGAAAATAGTGAGCTCAATTCGGGAATAGCAGGCCATGAGCCAAACCGCACGAAACGGCAACCGCACCTCGGGCATCGCAGCATCACGATGGGTGATCGCGACATGGGTTGTGGGCATGGTAGGGGTGGTTGGATATCCCGCCCAGGCCATCCCGTTGGGCAACAACACAGAGGAGGCTTGCGCGGCACTCCTCAAGCAGGATCTCCCGCCTTCGGCTATCGGCCTACCAAGCGGCACCGCTGCGATCGAAAGCGCGGCAATCGTTGCGGCGGTGCCCTTTGCCGTCGCCGAGCGGGGAGCCACGCCGGGGGCGCGCATGACACCCGCAACCCCGTCCTTCTGCAAGGTTCTTGGCCACATCAAACCGATCGACCCCAAGGCGCCTAACATCAATTTCCAGATCAACCTTCCGCTCGACTGGAACGGCCGATCGGTCCAATATGGCGGCGGCGGTTTCAATGGGGTGCTCATCACAGGGTTGGGCCTGCCGCCAGCGCATCCTTTCGACAAGCCCTCGCCATTGGCGCAGGGTTTCGTCACCTATGGAACCGATTCTGGCCACCAGGCAAAGTCGGGCGAGGAGCCGCCGACCTTCGCCGCCAACGACGAGGCCTTCGCAAACTTCGCGCATCGCGCCTACAAGAAAGTGCGCGATGTGGCCGTAGCGATCATGCAGCGCGCCTACGGCAGCAGGCCGGAGAAGCTCTACTTTGTGGGCTCTTCGGAAGGCGGGCGCGAAGGCCTCACCATGGCGCAACGCTATCCCGCGGACTTTGACGGCATTTTTTCGCGCGTGCCGGTTATTAACTGGGCAGGCCTGCAACACGCGGGTTGGCGCAGCGGTCTAGCGACCATGGTCGGACGCCCACGTCAAGCTCGTACATGCGGCAGTGCTGAGGACGCGTGACGACGCCGATGGCACCGCGGATGGCATTGTTTCCAATCCCGTCGCCTGCAAAAGGGCTTTCGACCTCAATAGCCTCGCCTGTGCCGCAGGACAGCGCGGCGACACATGCCTGACCCCCGCCCAGCTGAGGGCGGTTGAGACGTTGCATGCCTCGTTCACGTTTTCGGCCCCCCTTGCGAACGGCCTCGACGACTATCCCGGCTGGGGCGTCTCTGGCGAGGCCAAGCCTGGCTTTGCGGCAACGGGTGGCTGGCGTTCGTGGTGGCTTGGCTCGACGCCGCCGGCGCATCCCCCCGCAACCAGCAACGGCATCGCCTGGATCTATGGTAGCGGCGGTATCCGGCACGTTTTCGCGCGCGATCCCAACGCCGACATTGCGACCTATGACCCGGACAAACACATGCCCCGCATTCGCGAGGCTTCGATGCTGATGGATTTAACCAATCCGGATCTGTCCACGTTTGCGGGACATGGCGGCAAGCTGATCGTGCTCGAGCATATGGCCGATTACGCGCAGAGCCCCTATGCTGGCATTCGTTATTTCCAGGCTGTGCAGAGCAAGATGGCGGTCGACCGCGTAGCTGAATTTATGCGCCTCTACACGGCTCCCGGCGTCGATCACGTTGGCTCGGGTGCGCCTGCGAACGTCGACATGCTGTCAGTGCTCGTCACTTGGGTCGAAAAGGGCAATGCCCCCGGCGAGCTCACGGTAACCGAGCAGAGCTTGGAGGCTTCTCCCAAGGTCGTGCGGGCACGGCCCCTCTGCCCGTGGCCCGCCTGGCCCAAGTACAAGGCCGGCGATGCGGACAACGCACAAAGCTTCGCCTGCGCGCGCCAGTCAACGGCGCCAGTCAACGGCGCAAGTCATGGCGCACCGCTACAAGTCGGAGCATAGGGAGGGGCCGCGGAAGCAGCCCCTGAGAAAAATATAGCAATGCAGTTTCAGGCAACGGTGGCGGGGTGTTCGGCATCGCCGGTGCCGGCGAATGCCAGGAACGGCCCCCAGGACTGTTTGCGGGCAAAGTCCGCCGGAGCGAGGGGAGCACTTTAGCAACGGATGCACTCCCATGCGCGTGGCGAAGATGGGTGCGGCGCGGGCGCACGCACCGGCTCTGCCAGACCTGACCCTTCTCCCCACAGCACCCCCACCTTACTGTCGTCACATCTCGGTCCACAGTCGGGGGTCTGGCGACGCCATTGCGGAGGGGTTTGTCATGGCGGGCGACGTACGGCGCCGCGCCTGGCGGCGTGGGTCGTGGTGGGCTTGGTGCTCGGGATCGTGCCGACGGGTATTGCCCTCGCACAAAGACGTACTCGGTTGCTGCTTTTGCGTTCCTCGCCAGAGGCCACGGCGTGAGGCCATGTTAGTCCCGCCAAACGTCCCGGCGCCAGTCGACGTCGCCCGTTTGCTTGCCGCGCACATCCTTTTGGGCTTTTCGATGCAGCGATTTGACGCTGCCGGGTACCGCTACGCTGGGCGCAACAAGTGGCCGGCTCGCTGCCGGCATTAACGCGGCGCCCTCACCGACCACGACGAATGGCGCCCAATTGGCGGGATGTGCGTTCCGATCACCGCTAGCCATGAGCCGGAGCATCGATCGGCGCAGCGCCTCGGCGCGCCCAATCGCCGGATTGTCCTTGAGCTCAGCAAAAGCCCCACTGGTGACGGCAACGGCAGACTGGGAGTCGACGTACCAGTGGGAGACGAGCAGAGCTCGCGAGCCCGCGTAGAAGAACGCCCGTGCCAGGCCCGACAATGCCTCAGTGTCGAGCTTGTCGCCGCCGGCGGTGTTGCAGGCGGACATCACCACCCAGTCGGCGTCAATCTTGAGTTGAGCCACCTCCGAGGCTGTCAACAGCCCATCATCTTCTTCGCTTGCCAGCTGCGGAGGCGTTAGTATGAGTGCCGGCTCGGCGCGCAATTGCGCATTGCCTTCTGCCTCCCCTGGCAAAAGCCCGTGCGTAGCAAAGTGCAAGACGCGGGCGCGTTTCAGTTCACCGTCTGCGGATAGCGCCTTGAGCACGCGCTCGGTGGCCCGCTCGCCGAGATAGACCGAAGTTTGCGACGCACCCAATAGCTGCGCCACCATGCAGAGCTCGTCTGTTGTTTCGGGAAGGGGTACTTGGTGGCGAAGCTCATCGACATCGGCGAGCGGGCCGCGGCGGGCTGCCAGCAGCGGGCGCGCGATCGCGCGAGGGCTGGCCGTGGCACCGCCGCTGGATGCTCCCAGGCAGTTCTGTTTCGCCCAAGCCCGCCGATCGCTACCGTCCGGTCCAGATAACAGTGGGTTGCCGAAACCGATGAATGCCAAGCTGGCTTGAGTTTGCCGGGGAAGTCTGCGCAGTGTGCCAAGGCTCGCGACCGAGGGCAGCACACTGACTGCGGCGTGCCGTGCCAACCAATCGGCCTGGGCATATTTGACCGGTTCCACGAGCAGTTCTGCGGCAGGATCGCTGACGACTAGGACGTGGAACGGTAGAGTGGTAAGCGGGCCTGAGGCGACGACCAGGATGTGCTTTCCCGCGACCAGGTCCGCAATCTGGCCGAACAGGACCCGGTAAAGCTCGTGCGCCCGCACGAGATCGAAAGGCAAGCCAGCGCCATCGCCGGGCAACGCGAACGAGCGCAGAAGTTCAAGACAGCGCCGGCCGCCGTCGTCCTGCCACTCACCGACGGCGTCGAGCCCGCAGCGCAGTGCCTTGACATGATCGGCGAGCGACCTTGAGCCGAGGGCAATTTTGATCCACCGGATTTCGGATCGTGTCACCGCCCAAAGGTAGGTGTCGTTTCGGGTTGGCACAAAAAAAACCAGTGCCTCATCGCTGCCAAGCAATTTGACGACTTCGTTGAGCGGCAGTGGCGTCGTTCCGGTTAAAGTGGCGTATTCGGGAAAATGCTCCGCCAAGGTGTCGCCTATCGCCTTGAGACGCATGCTGCTTGCCTGGGATTTCGTTACCAGCACCTCCTCCGAAGCGGAATTTCGCGCCTGCGCGGGCTGCGACACGGCCGCGATCAGCGCGCGATCGGCCGCTCGGACCTCCTCAGCGAGGTCCTGGCTCTCACGTATGAGCTCTGCAAGGCGACCGTCGGCGGCAGCCATGCGCGCCGACATTCGCGCAATGGCCGAACTGGCGCCCATTCCCGTGACCCATTGTGCGCGCTCGAAGGCCTCGGCGCGCAATCGCAGCGCGGCTTCTGTTTGACTTCCTTCTGCCGCGTGATAGGCCGCCACGACGAGCCCCAGGAATGGGTCGGTGTTGTTTCTAATTTCAAGCTGTCGACCCTCCTCGGAAGCAACAGATCCCATGGCTCGGCGCGTAATCCAGATTGCGCTGGCCCGCCTGAAGGCAGTAAAAGCCGCATCCCATTGGTGAAGATCGAGATAGTGCGAGGCTAAGTTGTGCAGGCTGACGGCAACGTCGGGATGAGCTGAACCCAAAACGTCCTCGCGCAACTTGAGCGCTCTCTCAAGCAGCGGACCCGCCTCTTCGTGCCGCCCCACGTTGTCGAGAATACTTGCAAGGTTGTTGAGACTATTGCCCGTCAGTGGATGGGTGGGGCCCAAGGATCGCTCGCGAATCAATAGCGAGCGGCGTGCAAAAGGCTCGGCCTCTGCGAACCGGTTGCTTTGGTGTAGGATCGCGCCAACGTTGTCTAGGACAATCGCGACCGCCGGATGGTCTGCACCGAAATGCGCTTCGCGGATGGCCAGCGAGCGCCGATACAAGATCTCGGCCTCTTGCAAGCGATGCTGAGCGCTGATGGCGTGCGCCAGATTGTTTACCCGCGTAGCAATGTCGGGATGATCCGGCCCGAACGCCGTCTCCGTGATTGTGAGGGCCCGCCGCAGCAGGCCTTCTGCCTCACTTGCCCGACCTTGATAGGTAAACAGTGATGCGAGGTTGGCGAGTTGGTTGGCAACGTCGGGATGATCCGGGCCGAGCGCCCGTTCCATGCGGTCAAGGCATTGGCGATAGAGTATTTCGGCCTCCGCATAGCGCCCCTGGCGGACATGGAGCTCGCCGAGATTGTTCGCAACCGTCGCGGCGGCAACGCTTTCCACTCCGAACACGGCTTCCTGGATCCTAAGGCTCTCCCTGAGCTGCGCCTCAGCGGCGGCCAATTTGCCCTGCTCCTTATAAACGACGGCCAGATTGTTGAGCGTCACCGAAACATATGCATGCTCCGCCCCCAGAGACTTACGAAAGCCAGCAAGCGCACGTTGAAAAAGCGCTTCGGCTTCGGCATAACGCGCCTCGCGGTGCCGCACCCGAGCGATGCTGACCAACGTCATAAGCGTATCAGGATGATTATTTCCCAACTCCCTGTCGCGGATCGCCAAGGTGCGCGTCAGGAGTTGCTCGGCTTCCCGATATTGTGCCCGATCGATCGCAATGTACGATAGGCTCGCCAGCACCTGCGCCACCGTTGGGTGCACAGTGCCGTGTGCCTTCTCATAAATGGCGAGCGCACGCCGCAACATCGGCTCCGCCTCGTCGAGCTGTCCTTGCAGGCGATGCAGGTCGGCAAGCGTGACAATGGCCATCGCTGCCATCGGATGCTCATTGCCAAGCATTCTCTCCGTCTCGGTGACCAATTCCCGGCCGAGCGGAATGGCCTCGGCGTAGCGGCCGGCCTTCGACAGCTCCGTTATGCGCCGCAGCAACTGCAAGGGATCGGCTGGCTGAGCTCTCGCCGTCACCGCTGCAAAAAACCCCTGCAACACAAGGGCAATGAGCAGTCGGACAACGAAGCATTGGTAGCTGCACCGCATTGCAATCTTGCCCCATGTCGAAAGGTGCCCAGCCGCTTCTGACATTTTCGTGGGGCCACGATATGGCGTCTGGGAGCGATAGCGACGATCGATTGGTGCCACAAAACCAGCGCCGCTCAGGCCATGCGGAGGCTGGCGAGGTCGGTTTCTCTGACCGCCGCGCCCTGCGAGCCTCGGTCTCGCGTATCGACGCTCCCAGCAGGTAGCTCAAGTGACCAGTTGCCCATCGGCATTGCCTCTCCCCAGTTCGCACTCGCGCTATTCATACCCAGGTGCGGTCAGCGCCCAGACAACACCCTCAACCCTTCCCCTTTTTGTCGACTGTGCTGGAGGGGATGGGCTGCTCCGGTTTGCGACGCGCGATCCGTCTTTTCGTCGAAGGCGCTGACGACCGCGACGGCTCACGGCACCTCAATCGAACGACGACAATGCCATCCGACCGAGGCCAAGCTCGGCACGTCGCTCAGCAGGGCTCGACCCAATTTGGGGGACCGCACGGGATTGTCCGGCGTGGCGTACGGCTGGCGTTCCTGAACATTTGCGAATTTTGTCTCGTGCGCATGATCATCGCATAGCCGCAAACAGCCGACGCGTGATCCCTTCCGCTTCTTCGAACGACTGCGCCACATGCTGAGCCCCAGCCGAGCACAGCCGTTCTCGCTGATCGCGTTGGATATGGGAGGCGGCCAATATCCCAATGACCGTCATCCCGGCCGCGATTGCCGCCGCAACACCTGATGGGCTGTCCTCAAGAACCACGCTCCTGGAGGGTGGAATTCCCATCTGTTGGGCAGCGTAAAAGAAAATATCTGGATGCGGTTTGCCGCGTGCGACAGCTGACGCACTGAAGACGTTACTGCCGAACTCGGATTGGAGTCCAAGCAGTTCGAGACACAAGGCTAGGCGATCATGTGACGATGATGAGGCGATGCACCTCGGTACATGAGCAAACGCATCGATATAGCTGCGTACGCCATCTACCAGGCGCAATTCTTCCCGAAAGCGCCCCAGCGTTCGTGCCTGATAGGCCGAGGCAAAGGTCGGCGGGGGCGCCCGACCCAGTGACCCTTCCACGGCGCTCATGACTTCGGTGAACCGCTTGCCCATGTACAAACCGTAAGCGTCCTGCAAACTGGTCGGCACGCCGAGCTCCGTCACCATCTCCGCAAGCACGGCATTGGCTACGACCTCACTGTCGGCGATCACCCCGTCGAAGTCATAAATTAACAGAGGCCCCATTGCCCTCCCCTTGTGCTAGCCATCGTCCGGCGAATAGTTGCCCGGAACATGCGACCGAGCAACCTCGGCTCACGATCGCGCTGTGATGCTACGGCCTCGGATCGTCTGCATGGCTGGTCCAGTCCGAGGCGCCTGCATCGCCAAAAGCACACAAGCTCCAGCGCCGCTAATTGCGGGGCAGCGACTCCTCGCGCGACGCCGCAATGATGTGGCGGGTATGCATTGACCAAGCCAACTTGGCCAGCGACAGACCGCCCGTGCGCATTGCGCCGAGCGAGCCCGTGCGGCAGGCACGCGATGACGGCGCTTTCTTTGTACCTGCTAACGGCGGCTCTGCTCGATGGGTCTTTCTGTGAGAACGCCGCGTTGTTGCAGCGCTTCTAGCATTCCATAGACGTCCTCATCGGAGAGCTTTTTGCCCCTTCTGACGGCTCGGGGCAGCTGGCCCGCCGTCTCTGGGTTGGAAGCCAAATACGCGTCGAGCCAGCCCCGCGCAGTTTTCGGATCAAGGGCACGGATGTTGGCGGGCGCCAGACGGCGCCCCGGCGGGCTCTTGTTTTGCGCGATGTGGCGGACGGCGACGGTCCTGCTCGCCCGTTCGAAGGCTCGCCGGGCGAGAGTGCCACCATCGTCATTGTCGGCCGCGGCCTCGGCGAGCAGATCGGCATCCGAACTGGCCAAAATGTCCTCCACGAGCATGTCGGTCAACCGGTCGAGACGAGACGATTGGCCTTTGTTCTTTTGGCTCATGGCGTCCAATCCTTTGGGTAGGCTTTGTCGATCCGGCGGCGTATGAGCCGTCTTTTGCTGGCGAACTCAGTCTCGCTCAGTCCAGTAAGGGAACGCAACTGTGCCCCCGCAAGACCATCCATGATGCCTTCGAGCAGGCGTTGCGCGAGACAGTCATCGACGAAGAGGGCAAAAATGGCCGCCTTCAGGCGCGCTGCCTCCTCATTGACCGCCAGCACCTCATCGGCGACGGGAGCGCTGTCGCGGACCTGAAGGACGACGTCCTGCAAGCTACCCGTTTCTGTAACCAGACAAATCTCCGGCCGTCGTTTTCGGGCTTTGCGCCAGTCAGAGGCGATGCTGCGCATGACGCCGGCCAGGAAATGGACGATGTCGAGCGTGCGCGTGCATTGTCGCGTCCCGTCGAGCGCACGCTGAAATGCCTCTTGCAGCAGGTCATCCGCTGCGAAGGTGGCGTCCCGGCACAATGCTCGTGCCACCTTATGAAGCCGAAGCCAATCGGCCGCGGTCAAAACGGAAATAGATCGTTTGACCTCCACCTGCGTCAACAGTGACGCCCCAGAGTGCCTCGGTTGCAAAGTCGAGAGCCTCCCTTTTTCTACCTATGCGCCAACCGAAGCCCGGTACGGACATAGGCGATCAATGTCTGGGTGCAAGGCCGATTGGCGCATGTATCTTCGAGCGCCGACACACCCTCATGGAACGCAGATAAAGACAGGGAACAACCATGCCGTCGATCGACGCCACCGCAGACCAATTCCGAAGTTTTTACGCCAGTTGCATGGCAGCCGCCGCTCGCCAGCCGGCCTGGCCGCCAGGCTATGCCTGGCAAACCCGGCTCGAGGGGGCTTTCGAGGCTGTGCCGAGAGAAATGTTCCTTCCACCTGGCCCTTGGCACATTGAAGCGGCGCCGGGTCGCTATGTCGAGACACCCAATGCGGATAGCAGGTTCCTCTATCAGGATGTCCTGGTGGCGATCGACAAGGAGCGAGGGATCAACAACGGCCAACCGAGCGGTCACGCCCGCTTCATGGGCCAACTCGAACCGAGGCCGGGCGAGACGGTCGTCCACATCGGCGCGGGTACAGGATATTACACCGCCATCCTGTCGGTGCTTGTGACACCTGGCGGGCGGGTTTCTGCCTTCGAGTTGCACGAGGATTTGGCGGCGCGGGCACGCCACAATCTGCAAACCTTCGACAACATTTCCATAACGACGGGCGACGCCACTGGGCTGCGGTTGCCCGAAGCCGATGTGATCTACGTGAATGCCGGCGTCATCAGGCCGCCGCTCAATTGGTTGCTGGCCCTGCGTTGCGGCGGCCGAATGTTCGTGCCGTGGCGGCCGACGGTTGATATCGGCATCGCCCTATTCATCCGGCGCACCGCCAGCGGCTTCGCTGTCGATCCCGCCATGCCTGCTTGGTTCATTCCTTGCGTCGGCGCCTCCAGCAGCTCGCCGAGCGACAAGCACCCTGGGCTCGATGGTGCCTGGGCCAGTCGGGCTCTCTACCTGAAAGCGGAGCGAGAGCCCGACGCCACCGCCACCGCTATCTACGATGAGATGTGGTTCTCCTCTGAAAGGCTCTCGCACGCAAACCCAGCACCGCAATAATCTGCCGTGCTTGCGGACGGCTGTTCGCTGCGAAAACATTCCATCTTGACCGCGGGAAGCGCGAGCGCAGCGGGCACGCTCAGACGCCAGCGTCAAGACGGCGTGTGACTTCGGCGCGAACTCAATTCCGGCAATAGCTACCGAACCACAAGGAGGTAGATGATGAGCATGGCGGCACCGCACGCATGCGTCCGCGAAAAAATTCTGCACCAAGGCCCAGGCTGGCTTCGGTGAGCCAACGCGCCCGCCGCGTCGGGAACGTTGTCCCTGAGGGGACGTTACGCCCAGAGTCCTCAAGCAGGAGATCACCATGGCAAAGTCAACGGCACAGCACAAGCAACCCGATACAGCTCAGCCAGAGACTTCAGTCATCGGGCTGCCGATCTATGATTCTGAGGGGTCAAAGATTGGCCAAGCCACGCAAGTCGGAATGCACGAAGGACAGCAAGCAATATCGGCTCAGTTGGAGCCGTCTCTCATGGGCGCAAAGGTAATTATTCCGGCGACAATGATAACTCAACAAGGCGACCGACTTGAACTTGCGATGACAGCCGAGCAAGTCAGGCAACAGATTTCCAAGCCGTAGCACGACGAGCCTTTCACGACCCACGCGCGCGCCGCCGGATCGGCCGTAAGTGACAATCGCTGGCTACATCAATTGCGCTCAGCAATGTCGACACCCATCCTTTCGGTGCAGAAAATGCTTTGAGCCATCAGCTGAGTTCGACGTTGCCTTGCGGTGTCGATAGTCGCGCTTTTAGCCGTATACGCGAGCCTGGAACGACGTGGGCGTCGGCGCCAAGGCTCTTGAGCGTGCGCCGCATCCATTCAGCTTCTGGGTGCTCGACCTCGAATGACGCCAGCGTGCAGCCCGAAGGCGACTGCTGAGAAGGATGGGCAGTGCCATGCTGCCACTCGATGAAGAACGGCAGCCCCGCAACACGCGGGCCGCCAAGCCGCAACGTCTTCCAGGTGAGCAAACTGCCGTCGGCTTGCGCGCGCGAACCCGCGAGCGGGCCAACGGTTTCGATGTTCTCCGCTTTGGCGCGCTTGGCGGTGTCGACAACGCTTTCGACTGCAACAGCCCAGGCAATAAGTTGTGGCTGCGACAGAGATTCGAGCTCCGGAAAAAGGAGACCTGGTGCCTCCCTCTGCGCGGGATCAATGGCAATGATCTCGAGATACTGCCGGCCGCCGAGCGACAGCAGCGCGTTGTGGGTCCCACGGCCAGGATGTTGACCACCGAAGCGGGCGCGTACGCCGGTCTTGTGCTCCACCAGTTCAATTCCGCGGGCGAGATCCGGCACTCCGAAAACCAGATGATCCATACATACAATCCCTTGAACGCGCTGCCTCAGTCCGCGCTGCTCGCACAGGCTGCGCGACCGAGCCCGACCCGTTTCTTCATGAGCTCGACGACGATGTCGACAATAGCGACCGTCCCCTGACGCGAGCGACCGCGGTGAGCCCCGCCGATCGCGGGTCACAGAAAGTCGGCCCGGAAATTCATGGGTAGGCTACTTGGTAGGCTACTTGGGCGCAACTCAGCGACCGCAGCGACGACATCCACTTAGAGATGTGCCTGAAACCATAAGCGCGCCCTGCCGCCAGAGCAAGCTCACCGCCGATAAAGTTCGAAAAGCTCTTCGGTCCAGGTTGCCCGCATGGTCGCGGCTGCCGCACCGCAGGTGACAAACGCTCGTGAGGTCGTGCGCGGCAGCCCTCTTATGCCAAGACACCAAGTCTGAGGTACGCCTCAATTCCATGCCGGGGGGACACGGCCCCGCTTGTTACTTGTTTTTGATTTCGATGCCGGGCGCCTTGAAGAGCGTGTTGTGCTCACTATCCCAATACAGATAGCCCAGCACTCCCACCACTACGAACAACGCGCCAATAATGAATGACCTCATTTCGACCTCCATCAAGGCTCCGTTACCAACCAACGCCAAGCCTCTAAATTCGGTTGCGGCACCCGACGCTGGATCAGACGATAAAATCGCCACTCCTGTCGCGTTCCCTCACCGTAACGAGACCGCCGCCACCCCGTGTTAGGCGCTCGACGCTCCCGTTCGTCGAGGCCGAGGTATGGCGCCATGAACCGGCTGGCTTGGGGCCGAGGCGCATCGCCATTCGCATGACCGCGGCAACCAGCACGCCCGCCAGGCTCGCAAACAACCACTTCCACGGCGAGATCATCGCCATGACAACTCGGAAGGCGGCGGAGGGGGTCCTGAAGGCAAGGCGCGTCGCGCCATGCCGCCTTGCCCGGACCTCGAGCGCATAGAGTGACTCGGACACCATAGATGACCCGAAGTTCGCAATTGGCGGGATCAGGCCTTTCCCTGCAGCGTTGCTTACCCAGGAGGGCCCGAATGTCGCGCTATTTTTTTCATTTGCGGCGCGGTCAGGTGACCGTTGCTCGGTCAAGAAGGCGTTGAACTCGCTAGTATCGAGGACGCAGCCAAAGAGGCAGGCAATCGCGCGCAAGAGATTGCATCAAAGGATGCCCTGCATGGTGCCGTGGCAAACAGCAGGGTGATCGCCATTGCCGATGAGCAATGGCGCACGCTGATGGAACTGCCATTTTGAGTTTGCGGCAGGCCCATGCCAATTGACCCAGCGGCACCACAATGGCCACGGCGCTCCCGGCTGCGCGTTGCTAGACGGCGATACCAGGGGGAAAACCCCGGTGATGGGACATTGGGGCGCGGCTCACCCCAGCTACTGCAAAACAGAGTTTCGAAGCAATTGCGATTTGGGCCGACGCATATCGGTCCAAGTTGGTTGCGCGCTCATTGGTGAGCCGGTTGAATGGCGTCCGAGCTCGCCGAAACCGTGGCGGTAAGCGCGGATGTGACG
This sequence comes from uncultured Alphaproteobacteria bacterium, assembly GCA_963775835.1. Taxonomy (GTDB): domain Bacteria; phylum Pseudomonadota; class Alphaproteobacteria; order Rhizobiales; family Hyphomicrobiaceae; genus AWTP1-13. Next base: position 73,555 of record CAVZKV010000019.1, read on the forward strand.
CGGTTTTTTTAAGTCGGTTTGCAAAGCCGGAGAACACCGGGGTCATCATGATCGTGCATAGATCGATTTTGATTCTGGTCGTTTTGGCGACCTGGGTCTCGCCCGTGATGACGCAAGAAACCGGGAACCAGGCCACGACCATCGCGGTGATCTCGCCGATCTTTAGCGAGCTGGTAATGTATTCGTTTCCGAAGGGATTCGCACGTTCTCCGAACGCACGACCGGGAAGACCTACGTACGGGAGGCGGTTCTGGAAGGGGAGACCGTAGAGCGCTGGTCGCAAATGATCACCGTGACCGGTGCAAAGGATCTTGCATCAAATCCTAATGCGAGCCCGCACTGGCTTGTCGAACGCGTGTCCGGCGGGTTCAAAAGAGCTTGCCCGGATTCATTTGTCGTGGCGGCGCTTGGTCCCTTGAAGCTCGGCGGGCATGACGGATTTGCGGCGGTGGCAAGTTGCGAAACGGTACAGTCCGGTACCGACAAGCATGCGGCGTCGGCACTCCTCATCGCTATCAAGGGTTCCACTGATTATTACACGATCCAATGGGCCGAGCGCGGGCCGCCGTCGCGCAAGTCGCTGCCGCTGGATCACGCCGAGTGGGCAAAGCGGTTCAAAACGTTGAGCCCGATCAAGATCTGCCCGATCGTGCCGAACGAGGCCGCGCCATATCCAAGCTGCCTTGGGCAGAGATAGCTTGCCCACGCGTGGAAGATCGTCCCATCACCATTCACCAACACCGGCCGGCACGTGGCGCTGCTGCGGCCTTCGCGCAACGCTCGCCTTGGCAAGCACGGCTCTGCTCCCCCCAACGCTGAAGTGGGGGCGATCGATCGCCCCCACCACAGTTGGGTTACGTGAACGCGCCCGGTTTACGTCTTCTCGGGCACCCAGGTCGTCGAGGACCGATCGTAATTCAGGCCCCGGGGCGGCATCCAGCGCATCCTTCGTGGTGTCTAAGGTGAGATAGACCTTGCCGTCTTGCGTGGTGTGCTTCACGGCCGTGAAGGGCACCGCCACATCCTTTTCGCCCATGCCGAGGAAGCCGCCGACGCCGACAATGAGTGCGTTGATCTTGCCGTCCGGCGACAGCAGAACGTCTTTAATCTCGCCAATCTTGTTATTGGACGGAGCATAGACGCTTTGCTTGTACCAGTCGTTTACCGTCACGCTTTGGGCCGGCACGGACGTCATGATCTGTGTGGACCCTTGCGCTAGAGCCGCACCGCCTAGCAGGATCGCTCCGACGGCGATGGTAATGAGTTTTTTCATTGTGGTTGCACCGTTTATCGAGAGGGATCGGAAACGCGCTTGGCTGTCCGGTGTTCCTGTGTGCCTTGCGCACAACCTACGGGCCGATTGGGTCCAAGCGGTTGGGGGATACCAAAGCGCAGCGGCGACGACGCGCACTGTGCGATCCACGCTTCGAAGCGCAGTGAGGGGACGCCAAGGTGAAAGGGTAATCTGCCGCCCACAGCCCACCCAGATTGCTCGCTCGCGCGATGAACGTTCGTCAGCTGACGAAAGAAGAGGGCCTAAGTGGGGGAAGGCACCAAGGCCCTGCTGGGGTAGGAGAGAGATATGCCAAAATAACTCAACTAAGAACAGCGGCGTTCCATCGCAACGGCACTTAAGCACCGTCTATTTTGGCCGCTACGGCGGGACCCGTGACGTGGCGTTGCCGGTCAATTTGAAAGAGCCCTCGTCGTCGAACGCGGACAGCGGCTGCATGCGACCGGCCGCGATGGTCGCAAAATCGGCGGACGCACTTCACCGACCAAGCGTACTGCGAGCCCAGGCCGGCCATGACCCACCGACCGAATATTCGGCAACGGGCCCTTTGCTCGGCGCAGCCAGCCGAGGCTTGGCAGATCCATTTGGCTTCGGTGGGATCGCCTTGACGGTTACCGGCAATGCCCCCTGCTGCGGGATGAGTTCCCGGGCTTTGGTAACGTCTGCCACCGCGTGGACGTAGTCACCCTTGCTCGTGAAAGCGCGACCTCGGCTATTGTAGGCGGGCGCAAAGTTGGGATTTAGCTCGATGGCTTTGTTGTAGTCCGAAATTGCCCGGTCGACTTCACCCTTGAGCGAATAAGCCTCTCCACGGTTGTGGTAGGCGATGGGGTCTTTAGGATTGACCTGGATGATCGCCGTGCAGCCATTGATGCGCAGTTCATGGATCTTATTGTCGAGGCAATCGCTCTTGTTATCTCCCCAAGCGGACGTTGACAGGAGCGCCAGGCCCGCAGTCGCAACAAATCGCAACATCGTGCTAACCCCCAATAGACAAAACCCGCCACTCAAGATGCCAGTGCGATTTTGTTCCTTTCATGTAGGGCCGCAGCGTCCTTACGCCCGCGGGCGCATTGCATTGCGTCACGTTCCTTACCGTGGCGCCGGCAAGGTCGTGCCTTTCCTAAAAGGCGGTGGCGGCCCATCGCTCCCAAGGCGCCGCGGCCCTTTGCCCGACCAGACCGCGCCGCAGGTGGCGGACCCGGCCCTGGCCCACGGAGCGGCCCAACCTTTGGCTTGGGCGAGGGCATAAAACCGACGCCCTTGAACATGCCTCGGTCGCCCTGCTCGGCATGGCGCAAAGCCGCAATTTCGATAGCGTATTGTGCGGATTGCGCCGTCAGCGTGACATCGCTTACACAGGCGTCACACCATTTTCTCGCAGGAGGCTTCGATGATCCGCAAGGCGAAAGCGATGTGGCGCGGCACGGGCCGCGATGGCACCGGCAATCTGTCCACCAACTCCGGAGTGCTCGCCAGCACACCTTATTCCTTCAAAACTCGCTTTGAGACCGAGAAGGGGACAAATCCCGAGGAGCTGATTGCCGCAGCGCACGCCGGGTGCTTCACCATGGCGCTCGCCTTTGGCCTGCAAGGGGCGGGCTTTACCCCGACCGAGCTTACCACCGAGGCCGCCGTCACGCTCGAACCGGAGGGCAAAGGGTTTCGCATCAGCCGTTCGGCTCTGACGCTGCGCGCAAAGGTGCCTAACCTAGATGAGGCAAAATTCGCCAATTTGGCGAAAGACGCCGAGAAGAACTGCCCGGTCTCTAAGGTTCTCAACGCCGAGATCACGCTGGACGCCAAGCTCATTTAGGCGTGCCATCCCGCATTTCTTTCGGCAGGAGGCGGCGATCTCGCTGGTTGAGGTCGTCGCCCTCTGTTGCCTAATCGATCACGAACGGCATCGCTACCGAGTTGCCGAGCGCGTCTGTAAGAGCTCTGTCGACAGGCACTCGCTGCAGCGCCGAAGACGCCTGCCCTGTGGCAATTCCCAATAGGCGTTTCCACAATGCTCGCGGCACGCCAACGCGCTAATAGGGGGGATCGGTCCCAGCGCAGCAAAATAATACTCTGGGACCGACCGTCCCCCCGAATGGCTGCAAGTGCAAGTAAGGTTTGCGAAAGCAGCCGACGGAGGAACTTGGCATACGTCAAACCTAAAAGTCGCGCCAATCCTGGCACTTGCGGTACGAACGCAGTCGCTGTGTCACGATGATGCCACTCCCCACTTTGGGGGGCCGCATACGCTTGCAGGCGATCCCGTTGGCCCTAAATTTTCGCGGCCCGACCGGGCACGCGGCGCACGCGACGCGGCGCGGCGATCCAGATCGCAATCGCGGACACGATGCAGCATCCGATGATCAGCACAAAGGCCGGCCTATAGCTGCCGAAGGCATCCTGGATAACACCTGCCAGCCACGGGCCGGCCGCACCGCCGCCGATCAGTGCAATGGTGATCGTGCCGAAGATCGAACCAAAGTGCGGGCCTTCGAAGATCTCGGCGACAATCGGTCCCATCACCGAGGTCAAGCCATAACCGAAAAAGCCTTGCGCGAACACCATCGCGTACAGCAGCAAATTTGATGGAACATGCTCTAGCGCCAGTAGGGCCGCATATGAGCCGGCGAAGCCAACACAGCCCGCAGTCCATACCCACTCGCGGCCGATGCGGTCCGACAGCGCGCCCAGCAGAATCTGACCGGGTATGGCGATGATGCTCACGCCGCCCAGCGCCCACGCTGCGACCACCGGCGTAAATCCCACCTCGACCAGATACTTCGTCTGGTGCACCTGAACCGCGTACCAAGCGATCAGGGCCAGGAAATAGCCGAGCACGATCCACCAGAAGCGACCGGTCCGAGCCGCGCGGGCGAGCGTCCAATCGATCGCAGCCCAAGCCTGATCGACGACCGTCACGGCTTTGCCGATCGCCGCCGTATCCGCCGACCCGATATCGCCATCGGGGTTCTGGCCGACTTCGGCGGGGCTCTTGCGCACCAGCAACGTGAGTGGCGCGATCACAAAGAGAACGAGCAATCCCATGGCGACACACGATGCGCGCCAGCCTTGGGAAAGAATGATGCTTTGCAACCACGGCAAGAGCAGAATAGCACCGACACCTGCACCTGCGAACGCGATGCTGATGGCAAAGCCGCGGCGGCGCACGAACCAGTTCGGTAGGAACTGCGAGTGGGTGGTGTAGGTCATCATGTTGGCTCCCCCGCCAACGGCAACGCCGAGCGTGGCGTAGAGTTGCCACGGGCTGGCCACCCATGACGCGAGCAGCAAGCCAGCCGACATCAGGGCGACCCCAGTCATGATCACCATGCGAGGCCCGCGTGTATCCATGACGCGGCCGACGATCGGGCTCAACACCGCAGAAACGAGGAAGCCAAAGGAGAACGCACCCGCCACGAGACCACGGTCCCAGCTGAACTCGTCGATCAGGGGCGGCATCAGCAGCGAGAAAGCCGTCCGACCGGTGACGCCGATTGCCATTGTCACAAACGCGACGCCGACGATCAGCCAACCGTAGTAGAACGGCAGCCGCGATGACCAATGCTGTGAGGGTAGCACCATATCCCGCCTCAACCGCTCGCGATGGCATGCAGAGGCGGCTCTCGCCGGGCTATCCGCGCAATATTCTCGGCGATGACGGCGGCGCGTGCCTCAAGCATGCCTTGCGTCCAACCGGAGACATGCGGCGTCATGATCACGTTGTCGAGTTCGTTGAAGGGCGCTGCAGATGGCAGAGCATGTCCGCAGGTCGTGGGGTATCGATACCAGACGTCGAGTGCGGCACCCGCTAGGCGGCCCTCGGCAAGCGCGGCATATAACGCACGCTGTTCGACGATTTCCGCACGCGCCACGTTGATGAGACAGGCCGACGGTTTCATGAGGTCGAGCCGGCGCGCATCGAGAAGGCCCCGCGTTTCAGGTGACAGTGAAAGCGTGATGGCGAGATAGTCCGATAGGCCTAGCAGCTCGTCGAGCCGCTCGGGCCCGCCGATGAAGGCGACACCCTCCGGCGCATCGGGCTGCGCCCGCCGACGGACGGCACATACCGTCATGCCAAAGGCTCGCGCACGATGCGCAAGCGCCTCGCCGATATGGCCAAAGCCTAGAATGCCGACCGTCTTGCCGGTGAGCTCCGGCCACAGTGCAGGCGCCGGCGCTCCGACAGCCCATTGGCTTTCCCATTCTCCAGCTCGCAGCTTTTGATCGAGGCGCCGAAATGAGCGCGTGAGTGCAATCATTGCGCCGATAATATACTCGGCGATCCCGGCCTCGTGGCCAAAGGCGTTGGCGAGCGCGAGCCCGGGCCAAAACTGAGTGCGATCGACGCGATCCAAACCAGCACCCGGCACCTGCACAAGGCGCAAGCGAGAGCCGGCCGCAGCCATCTCCTTGCTGAACCCCATGGAGACCAGAACGTCGGCATCCCCAAGGTGATGCAGGATAGCAGTCTCGTCGCCCGTGACGATCTCGCAGCGGACGCTGAGGCGGCGACTGACCGGCTCGGCCAGCCGCACGGCAAACGATCCCGCAAAAGCAGCTTTCATGAGCTCCGTCCCTTCGGCGTTCCGGCGCTTGTAGAACAGTGCCTCGCGCGCGAATATCGCGGCGCCAAGGTCAGCCATCAACTACCTGCCAGGTACTCATGGCCACGAATTCGCGCTTCCCGCTACGACTGACCGCTTTTCGAAAGCAGCATGGTTTGTCCCAGCTGCGACTAGCGACAACAGCAGACTGCTCGCAGCGACATATCAGCTTTCTCGAGCTCGGCCGTACGCGCCCGAGCCGGGATATGGTGCAACGCCTGTCGCTAGCGCTTGGCCTCTCTCTGCGGCAGTCAAACGAACTGCTGTTAGCGGCAGGCTTTGCGCCGATTTGGACCGAAAGCGCCTACGATGCTGAATCCCTGGCGCCGATCCGGGAGGGCCTCGGCTTCATGCTGACGCAGCAAGAGCCCTACCCGGGTGTTGTCGTCGATCGCCGTTGGAACCTCATTCAGGCGAACAAAGGGGCCGCCGCCATGGTGGCATTCTTGGTTGGCCCGCTCGTACCCGGCGCGGCGGTCAATCTTGCCGATGCGCTGGTGGCACCAAACGTGCTTCGCCCGCACCTCAAAAACTGGACCGAGGTCGTCGGCTACTTCGTGCGGAGTGTCGAGGCCGATGCTGCGGCCGACGGCACAACCGAGACTGCCGCGCTACGCGATCGCCTGCTGGGCTACCCGGGGGTTCGCGAGACCATGGCGGGGGCTTCATCCCAAGCATCCGGCGCGCCGGTCCTGGCCATGCACTTCGAGAAAGGGAAAACTGCGCTCAAACTCTTCACGACGATCGCAACGCTTGGCACGCCGCAGGACATCACGCTCCAGGAGCTGCGCATCGAGTGCTTCTTTCCGATGGACGCGAAGACCACGCAAATTTTCGAAGCCTGGGCATCTCCTCGCACGGCAGCGCAGCGCAAACGGTGATGGCGCTGCATAGCCATCTCCCGTGTCCGCGGGGGCGTCGCGATGACCGCTCGCGGTCACGCCGTGACAAGCGCGACGGAAGGGCCGTGCGTCTGAACCGCCGCACCACGCTGCCGGTGACCCGCATGGTCAATAGCTGGCAAACGGCAGCGGGTCGCACGCACAGCATCAAATCGGCGCGTTGCGTCACGCTGAGATCCGCGGCGGCAAGGTCGGCCATCGGCAAGCATCATCAATCTTCCACGCCAAGCGCGCGGAAGATTTCGCTCAGCTGTGCGTTCATGGCGAGCCCGATGCGTTCACCCGTGGGCGTCTGACGCACGAACCACTTGTGGTAGAGCTCGATCAGGTCGCGGTTCTTAGCAATCACCTCGAAGGCGCGGCGCACAGCTTCCGCCATCTGCGGGTCGTCCCTGCGGAACATCAATCCGTAGGGCTCGAAGGACAGAAACTCACCGACGACCATCAGGTCGGCGTCCGCCCTGTGGCGCGCGATCAGGCCATAGAGCAACACGTCGTCGGTGGCGAATGCGTCGGCCTCGCCGGAAGCCACCAGTTTGTAGCTCTCCTCATGGTCCTGGGCGTTGATGATGTTCATGGCGAGCTTATTCTTCTCGTTGAGGGCCTTGAGGACCGCCTCGTTGGTCGTGCCAGCGGTCACCACGACGACCTTGCCGGCGAGGTTGCGATAGGAGCGGTAGCCCGACTTGCGCTTCACGAGCAGCTTGGTGCCGGTGACGTACATGATCGGCGAGAATGCCACCGCCTTGCCCCGCTCTTTGTTGGCGGTCGTGGAGCCGCACTCGATGTCGACCTCACCCGATTTCACCGCCGGGATGCGTGTCTCGGGGGTAACGAGCTTGAACTGGATCTTGACGTCGGTCCTATCGATCTCGCGCTTGATCTCGTCGACCACGGCGAGGCACAAGTCGATCGAGTAGCCGATCGGCCCCGCCGTGGACATGTAAGACAGCGGAAAGGAGGCCTCGCGATAGCCGAGCGTGATGGCACCCGTGCGATCGACCTTGGCCAGCGTACCTTCAAGCTTGCTGGCCTTGGTCTCCTGCTCCTGGGCATGGGCGGCGGCCCCGATCAGCAGCGCTAGGGCAAACAGCACAGGGGCGATACGCTCCACGGCACCCTCCAGAACGGATCTCAATTCCCGAAACGCGCGTCCGCGCGGCTCGGCATGGCGCCTACGCGGGCTTGGTTGCGAGTTGCGGCAGCACTTCGGTGATCGGCGCGTCCGGCAGGTCGAGCTCGTCACCAAGCTCGCCCTCCCATTTTGCCACCACGGCAGTGGCGATGGAGTTGCCCACCACGTTGGTGGCGCTGCGACCCATATCGAGGAACTGGTCGATGCCCATGATAAGCAGCAGGCCGGCCTCGGGAATGTTGAAGGTCGCCAGCGTCGCGGCAATCACAACCAGGGAGGCGCGCGGCACGCCCGCCATGCCCTTGCTCGTCACCATCAGCAGCAGCAGCATGGTGATCTGCTGGGCGAACGACAGTTCAATGCCGTAGGCCTGGGCGATGAACAGCGTCGCGAAGGTGCAGTACATCATTGAGCCATCGAGGTTGAACGAGTAGCCCATCGGCAGCACGAAGCTGGCTATGCGTTTGGACACACCGAACCGCTGCATCTGGTCGAGGATCTTGGGATAGGCCGCCTCCGAACTCGCGGTGGAGAAGGCCAGCAGGAAAGGTTCACGCATGCGGCGCACGAGGCTTTGCACCCGCGGGCCAAGCACCAGGAAACCAGCCAGGCCTAGCAGCAGCCACAGGATGCCGAGCGAGACGTAGAATTGGATGATGAACTTGCCGTAGGTAACAAGTACACCGAGACCCTGCGTGGTGACGGTGGAGGCAATGGCGGCGAACACTGCGAGCGGCGCGGCCTTCATCACATAACCCGTGATCTCCAGCATGACGTGCGCGACCTGATCAGCGAAGTCCGCCACGACCTTGGCGCGCTCGCCGAGGGATGCGACGGCGACGCCGGTGAAGATCGAGAACACGACGATCTGCAGGATCTCGTTCTGCGCCATCGCCTCGATGATCGATTTCGGCACCAGGTGAGAGACGAACTCCTTCAAGGTGAGGGAGGAGACCTTGAGATTGGTAGACGTGCCGGCGTCAGGCAGCGGCAAGTTCAGGCCGACGCCGGGCTGCAGGAGATTGACCATGATCATGCCGAGCAGCAGGGAGGCGAGCGACGCGCCGACGAACCACAACATGGTCTTGCCGCCGATGCGACCGACCGAAGTGGAATCGCCCATGTGCGCGATACCGACGACCAGCGTGGAGAACACCAGCGGCGCAATGATCATCTTGATCAGACGCAGGAACACATCTGTAATGATGGAGATGTAGCCGGCGACCTGCGCCGCTGTCTTGGGATCGGGGAAGGCGGCATTGCAGGCCCAGCCGACGACGATGCCCAATATCATGCCGATCAAGATCAGCGTTGTGAACTTCTTACCCATCATGACGCGCTCCTGGGCAGCACCAATGCAACCGATGATGAACCGCAAATTACTGAGTTGGCTAGGGAAAACGCCACTCTGGTGAATTCCAATGGGCAGCTGGTTGGCAGGGGTGCCGCCCTACTACCTCGGACCAATGCTGCCGGCGGCAAGCGCCTTATGGGTTCGTTAACCTGCGCGAGGCGATCTGAAAGCCACTCGGAGCAAAGCCAGTGCCCCACGGGCACCCAGTCACCCCAGCCATCGAGGTTTCGCGTCTTGCATCCACCCCAAGCCGCAACGCAATGGATGCATCCGCAATCCGGCGCCTGAAGCTCCCGCGGCTGCAGGCATGACCATACCTCGTTGCACCGGGGCACCGAGGCATTTCGCGTTCTCACGTCCCTTGCCCTGCGATCCTCGCGGCTCGGGGCGACGTCACCGAGTGCCTCCAAGACCGCGGCGTGCCGTTTCCTATCATGCACGATGAGGCACACTCTCGGTCCGAGAGCAGCGAAGCGAACTGTCAATAGTGCAGCCGTGCTTCGGTGCCCGTGACCGACCCACCACTTGAGCGCTGCGGCTCACACACGACGGCGTTAACTGAAAACCTCACAAATGCATGCAGGCTCTGACCGCTGACCGTCTCGCACACCGTCGTGGGTCAAAAATGAACGCCGATCGAGGTCAACGTTCCGAGCCGTTGAACAATCCTTCGGGTCGTCCTGCGCTCACTCCGGTGGGACGCACCATCAGGACAAACCCGCAAACGTCGATAGAAAGACGTGCAGCATCCCTTCGGGCAAAACACCGGACCGCCGAGCCGCAAACGCATGGCAGGCGTTGTCACAGCTTAGGCAAGCTCGAGTTGGCCCTCCTCCATGGCAACCACCAGCGCGCGGAACCAGTCGGCCAACGACGGGGCAAGCACGTTGCGGGTGGGCTCATCGTGCCAGAAGTCGATCACCTGCCCGGGAGTGCCGCCGCCTTCCGCGTCGAGGTCAAGGCAATAGTGGTCGCCGCCAAAGCTTAGCGTGAACGGCACCCAGCCACGCCGCCACCACGCCGGATCGTCGAAATCGGCGCCGATCAAGCCGTCGAGCAGCTCCTTGGAGGCAGCGCTGTCGGACAACGGTAGGAACATGTGGTTGTAGACGAGCGCCTCAGCACCAATGTCGAGGTCCTGCCCGTCGCGCCAGCGATAAAGCTGTTTCAGCTCGGTTGGCAGCACCAAGCCGAAACGCACCTGGTAGGCCTCGAACGCGGCATCGTCAACGCCCGGCCGCAGCGTCGCGTAGTAGTCAGGCCGGTTGGCCTTGAGCCAGGCATTCGCGCGTCGGATCAGGTCATCCATAATGGATCCTCAACTGCCTGCCGGCGGATTGCGGCTTAGGGCACCGCGGCCTCCCGTGGCGCGCCCAAGACATCGAACCCGGGCGCCTGCCGACCAGCGGCGCGCTCGTAGAGGGCAATACCGCGCGCCCAGTCCCTCTGGCCCCCTCGGAGGAGAGGGCCGCGCCTGCAAAATGCATCTCGAAGGACACGAGCGCGGCCACCACGAGGTCGTCGTAGGGCTTCTGGTTCGTCTTCACGAAGTCCCAATACAGGTTAAACCTGTCGGATTCCTGTTGCGGCTTGTGGAAGAGGCGGTGGATGCTGAGCGGCTCATCGCTGGGTCGCCCATCGAACGAGATGACGCCTTGGCGAAACATTGGCCGACCCTGGCCGAAGGCGTTGCCGATCTTCACGCCTCCCAACAGCCCTAGCCAAGGTACGCCGAGCGCGCGGCGGCGCCTCACGCACGCCTGCGCAAACGTGCGGAATCCGGAAAGGGATAGCTCCGCCGGCCTTCCCCAGTAATGGCAATAACCCAACCGGCTTACCTCCGCTTCAGTCAGCGGCGAGCCCCATCGCCGCGATCACGCAAGTCAACGAGGGCGGGTCGCGCCGCCGTTTCTTGAAGCACCCAATTGGGTGAAAAGGGTGGCGCCGGATCGACCATTACTCCTGCGTGTCGCCGACTTCGCGTCGACAGTCCCGTTGGCTTCACCGAGAGCTTCAGGACCTAATCTGCCCACGCAGCGCTAGAGGCGGAGTGTCTCGGCAGGCGTCGCGCCAACAGTTCGAGCCGCGAGCGCGAGACGCCGGATGGTGTGGCAATTCACGGCCCAACGCGCGCCTTTATAGCTTCGCCCAACGAACATGGCGCGCCAGCTGTTTCCTCGGCGCGATCAAGGATCTCAAGCCCCAACGCAACCGTGGCAATGGCGTCTGCTCTATCCCTCGCGCTTGGCTCCCTCGATCCGCTCGGGGTGCGAGATCTCAACGGAGGCCCGCAACTTGCCGGTTAACGCATTAATATTGTTGGATAATATATGCGGTATCGAAACCCGAACTCGCAACGCTGCAGCGATGCTGTCACCTGAGGCGTGTTTTTGCATCCTGCATGTGGCTCTCGCCTCATTGCGATCCTCGGGGGCCGCGATAGCGTGGCTCGCGTTGCGGCTTGATGTATCCACCCGTGTCCCTCGTACGGATCCCCGGCGGACGGCTTTTTCGCAAGCACCTGGCGCTGACCGCTAGCGCCATGGCCCTGCTGCTTGCGGTCAGCAGCGCCATCGACATCTGGTGGTCCTACCGTGATCAGGAAGCGCTGCTCATCCGAATTCAGCGCGTCCATGCCGATGCGGCAGCGGCGCGCATCGCCGATTTCGTGCGTGGCATCGAGGCTCAGTTGAACTGGATGACCCATCGCGCCTGGAGTGGCAGTAGCCCCGGGTCGCGCCAGCTGGAAGCCCTGCGGCTTCTTCGACAGGTACCGCCGATCTCCGAGCTGGCGCTGATCGACGATAGCGGCCGCGAGCAGGTCAAAGTCAGCCGACTGCTGAAGGACGAGGTCGGCGGCGGCATCAACAGATGGCAGGATGCGGCATATCTCGCGGTGCTGGCCCGCAAGGTCCACTATGGCAGCGTTCGTTTCCGCAACGGATCGGAACCTCACCTCACGATCGCGCTTGCCGGCGAGCGCCGGGCCGCCGGCGTCGTGATCGCCGAGGTCGATCTCAAGTTCGTATGGGATGTCGTCCGTGAAATAAGGATCGGTTCCCGGGGAGTTGCGTTCGTCGTCGATGCTGACGGCCGGCTGATCGCGCATCCCGACATGAGCCTGGTTCTCCGCGTCCCCGACTTGAGCCCTCTGCCACACGTGCATGCGGTTCGCAGCGCAGGGGCCGGTGAACCACTGGCTGCAACGGCCCGCTCAAGTCTGATGGGTGAACCTGTCATGTCGACTCATTCGGCTATCGCACCACTCGGTTGGCACGTATTTGTCGAGGTGCCGCTTGCCGAAGCGTACGCACCGATCACCGCCTCCCTCTGGCGCTCTTTTCTCCTCCTGGCGGTTCGGGCTCGTCGCGGCCGTCGGCATAGCCCTGCATCTCGCCCAGCTCTTTTTCACCCCGATCAAGGCCTTGCACTCCGGCACAGCCGGCCTGGCAACGGGTGACCTTGGCCGTCGCATTTCTATCCGCACGGGCGATGAACTGCAGGATCTCCGGGAACAGTTCAACGCCATGGCAGCGCGCCTGCAGGCCTCATGCCGACCTCGAGCGCAAGGTCGCGGAGCGCACACGGGAACTGGAGGAAGCGAACCTTGCCAAGACGCGCTTTCTCGCGGTCGCAAGTCACGATCTGCGCCAGCCCCTGCACGCGCTCGGCATGTTCATCGGACAGCTCAACACGCCGCGCGATGCCGCGGACCTGCAACGCATCGTCGAACGTGCCGAGGCCTGCATCGCCGGAATGAACGAGCTGTTCGATGGCTTGCACATCGCATTGACACCCAACAGCTTTCACCGAACGTTGGCCCATTCCCGGTCCAGCGGAAGGCACGACGCAAGGGCTGTCCCTTCGCCTGGCGGCATTATCGGTCTGGATCTTGAGCGACCCGTGCTGCTCGAGCGATAAAGAATGCAGAGATCGTTCCGGTACCCGGCGGCTTCGAGCCAGCCCGCGAGGCGCTGGCAACAGGAGCGGCTGACGTTTACGGCGAGAACCTGTCTGGCTCACCGCATCGGCGATGCCTTGCCCGGCGCACGCGTCTTGCCTGGACGTTTCAATGTGGTGCACATGGCCATTGGTGTACGCAAGCAGGCTTCTACCTGATCACCATCCCACCGCATAGGCCGCACGGCGTGGGTCGGCGGCGGCGGTCAGCACGCCAGCCTTGCGATCCATGATGACGGCGCATACGGCGCCGGCGAGGCGCGTCCAATCGGGCCAATCCAGGACGTCATGGCCAAGCGCTCGCAAGCCATCGCCGGTGGCTGGCTCCATGCGTGCTTCGACGGCGAGACGGTTTGGATAGGCCTCGTGTGGCTCGAAGCTCGACGGAAAGGCGTAGCTGGCGAAACGTGGCGCCTCAATGGCGGTGCGCAAATCCATGCCGAACGCGGTCAAATTCAGCAACACCTGCAGCATAGCCTGGGTCTGCACGTCGCCACCGGGCGTCCCGAATGGCATGAGCGCCCGACCGTTCTCGAGAACGGCGATGGCGGGATTTGGCGTTAGTCGAGGCCGTTTGAATGGCATGAGTTCCGAGGGGTGCCCGGCAAGCGTCCAAGACTGGCTGCCGCGCCCCGAGGGTACAAGGCCGGTGCCCGGAATGAGCTCTGCATCGTAGGAGGCATCGCTCGGGGTGGCCGAGAACACGTTGCCGGCACCGTCGATCACGGCGCAGTAGGTCGTGTCGGGTGAAAGCGCCGGCTCGCGCGCACGTTCGACATGTGAAGGCCTGGGACGCGGGTAGCCGTCGATTGTCGCTGGCGCGCGCAGCTCCGGGAACGCCCGAGTGGGATCGATAAGTCTGCGGCGGCTCGATTGGAATAGCGGTGATAGCAGCTCTGCCAGCGGCACATCGATGCAGCGTGGATCGCCAAAATACGCCTCGCGGTCGGCACAGGCGAGCTTCACCGCCTCCGTCACGAGATGAACGTAGGCCGGCGAATTGTGCCCGAGGGCGGCAACGTCATCCTTCTCGAGCATGCGCAGCAGCATGCCCAACAGGGGTCCCTGGCACCATGGTCCACAGGTGTAAAGCTCAAGCTGGCCTTGGCGGATGTACGACGGCGGCTCGAGTCGGGCGCGGAACGCGGCCATGTCCGCGCGCGTGAGCCAGCCGCCATTGGCGGCATGATAGTCGCAAATGGCTGCCGCGATCTCACCCTGGTAAAAGGCGGCGTGCGCCGCAGCCAGGCCCGCCGCGCGGCCCTTGGCAGCCGCCGCCTTCTCCGCATCGACCATAAACTGCAGCGAGCGGGCCAGATCGGTTTGGCGAAAGATCTGGCCAGGGCGCGGCGGACGGCCGCCGGGAAGGAACACCTGCGCATTTCCGGTGAAGCGCCGGTACTTGGCTTCGTTGGCAACAAAGGTGTCGCAAAAACGCGGATCGGCGGGAAAGCCGTCACGGGCCAGTCGGATAGCTGCCTGCGCCACATCACCGAAACTCATCGTACCGTAACGCTCAAGTGCGGTGATCCAGCCCGAAGGCGCGCCCGGGACCACCGCCCGCATGAGCCCTTCCGGGATCCGCCCGCCGTGGTGCTCGCGAAACCACGCGGATGCCGCCATGGCCGGCCAAACGCCGAGGCCATCGATGGTGACGACCTCGCCCGTAGCTGCAAGGCGGATCATGATTGGCGCAACGCCCGCCACGTTGACGAGATCGGCACAGGTGACGCCCAGGGCGAGACCGGCTGCCACGCCCGCGTCGATCGCATTTCCGCCCGCCTCTAAGATCAGAAAACCCGCATGCGCCGCCGCATGATGGCCGGCCGATACCATGTGGCGCGTGCCGGTCACCACGTTACCGTGGGTGGTCAGTCCTTTGAGGCCGATCACGTCACCAGCCGTCTTAGCGTAGGTTGTCATGCCGCTGCCTCCTGCTTGCGGGCCGAGCGCCGTGTCCTGACCATCGATGCGGCAATACTGAGCAGTAGTCTTATCTGCCATCAGGGAGTAGGCCCGCGACAGGTTATCGCCAGTCACGACGATTGGCCAGTTAGCCGCGAGCGGGGCACGAAAGTTTCGGATCATTCCGAGCGTCAAAAGCCATTGAACCTCCCTTCTAGCCCGATCACCTGTCCATCGGTCCAACTATAAAAAAACCAACGCCCCTGGCAGCGGCGCCGCCGATCCCATGCGCGTTGGCGGTGACCCGTCTTTTGCCAAGCCGCGGTCGCGGACTTCCGGGCGCGCGCACGACCACAGCCCGCCATCTCACACACCGCTGAACACGACCTCGGCTCGCGTCAACGCGACCGCTCATTCGAAGCGGTAGATTTGCTCCGCATTGTTGCGGAAGATCGCGCGGCGCTCGGCTTCACTCATGGCGATCTTGATGGCGAGCCGCGGGTCATCGTAGTCCCAGTGCGGATAGTCGCTCGAGTAGACGATACGATCCCAGCCGATCCAATCGAAGATGGTGCGCAGGTGTTGCGGGTACTCCGGCTCTTCAATTGGTTGTGTCGCGTACCAGAGATTGCGGCGCAGGTACTCCGACGGCTTGAGCTTGAGGTTTGGAACCTCGCTCCGCATCTTTGCGACATTGGCGTCGAGCCGCCAACCGAGGGTGGGAACCCAGGCCATGCCGCCCTCGATCAGGATGATCTTTAGGTTTGGATAGAGGTCGAATACGCCTTCGAGGATCAGGCTCGCGGCCTGAGTCGGCATCGAGTGGCTCAAAACCTGATGCTCCTCGACGTAGAACGAGGGCCAGCCCGAGGCCGAGGGTGCGGCAGCCGACGGGCCGCCCACGTGTAGTCCGATCGGCAGGTTCGCGCGTTCGGCGGTGGCGAAGATTGGCCAGTAGCGCTTGCGGCCAAGCGGCTCGGGCGTACGCGAGGACAGCTGGATCTGGGCAAAGCGGGGATCGACCGCGCGCTTTTCGATCTCGGCGACGGCTGCCTCGGCGTCGTCCTGGGGCACCAGGATGGAGGCGCGTAGGCGGGGCTCGATGTCGGTGAAATGCGTCACCTGCCAGTCGTTGAAGGCCGAGCAGAGTGCCGCCTGCAGCTCGACGTTGCGCGGCGCGTTGCCTTCCAGCAACGGCTCGAGCACGCCGAACTCGACGTCGTTGGCGTCGAGATGCTGGGTGCGGATGAAATCGACGTCGGAGCCAGGCAAGCCGCCACCCGCCGGCCATGCATCACGCCGGCACGTGTTCGGCATGAAGCGTGGATAGGTGCCGCGCGCCGCGTAAATGCCGCGGGTCCCCTTGCCGTATTCGGCCAGATGCTGGCGCCAGCGCGCCGACAGGAATTGGTCGAGGTCGCGCGGCGTGCGCAGGTAGGGGTGGATGTCGCAGTCGATGATGCGCAGGCGCGTCTTGGCCTCACCAGGTGCGCTGCCGTGGGTGTCAACGTTACGTTCGAGCATTAGGCTCATGTCGGGTTCTCCTTGAGCCGCGGATAGGTTGCGATCGGATTGTCGATAAGCATCTTGGCGAGGAACGGCGCGGGCAGTCCGTCCGGCACGGCTCGGTCGCCCTCGAACTGCCAGTGCGGATAGTCGGTCGCGAACAAGAGCATCTCGTCGGAGTCTATCATCTCGACGATGCGCGTCACCGCCTCTGCATTTGGCGCATCGAACGGCTGGGCGGTAAGCCGTACATGCTCGCGCACGATCTCGGCCGGGGAGCGTTTGACATACGGCACCTCCGCCCGCACACCGCGCCACGTCTTGATCGCGCGCCAAATGAAGCCCGGCAGCCACGACACACCGCTCTCGATCAGCACGACGCGCAGGCCCGGAAACTTCACGAAGGCGCCCTCGTGGATGAGGCTCAGCAGCTGGTCCTCGAAGGTCTGCGAATGGCTGACATAGTCCTGGATATAGTGTGACGACCAGCCGTTGGACGTGGTGGGATAGCGGTGCAGGCTGCCGGCATGAAGGCCGAGCGGCAGGCCGTGCCTCTCGCAGGCCGCAAGCAGCGGCCAGTAATAGCGCCGCCCGAGCATCATCTCGACGGCGACAGGGATCATCACTTGCACGAAGCGGCGGTCGGGGGCGCGTTGCTCAATCTCCTCGACGGCGAGCTCCGGGCTCTGCGACGGCACGATGATGGAGGCGCGAAAGCGCGAGTCCTTGTCGAGGAACTCCTTGGTGATCCAATCGTTCACGGCCCGGCAGACGGCTGCGCCCATGGACTCGCTGACCGCCACCTGCCCACCGGTGAGCGGATTGCAAATGGCGAGCGCCGTGCCCATCACGTCGAGCGACTGGCGCGCGATCGTCGCGGGATCGGCGGCCGGCCGACCATTTGCGGGTCGCCAGTCGGCGCGGCACGAGATCGGCGCGCCGGGCGGATAGCTCGCCATCTCCAGCCCATCGATGCCGCGCGAAACGAATGCCTCCTGCCAGTAATCGTCCATATAAGGCAGCAGCACCCCGATGCCCGGCACCGTCGGGTGGATGTCGCAGTCGATGGCACCCGGATAGCGGCTCATCGCGTTCGCTCTCCTCTGCCAGGTCGGTCCCATGCGCATCCGGCGCGGGCCCGCGGCCTAGCGTAACGTCTAGAACTCGACCACGACGTACTGCCCCTCGACGGTCACCGGCACCGTCTCGGCGATATAGGGGCCCTTGACCACCTCGGCGCCAGAGGCGATCTCCGTCGGATAGGCCCGCGCCCGCACCTTGGCCGGCTCGCACCAGGACTGGCCGGTCCGGATGTCGAACTCCCACCCGTGCCAAGGGCAGCGTACCATCTCGCCCTTCCGGATCATGCGGAACTCACCGGGCCGGTCGCCGACCGCAAGGCCCGTGATCAAGCCATCGCACAAGCTGCCGCCCTGGTGCGGACACCGGTTAAGCAGGCCGTAGAACTCACCGTCGAGATTGAAGATGCCGATCGGCCGCCCGCCGACAGTGAACACTTTGCGGGTGCCAGGTGGGATCTCTGCAACGGGGGCAACGACGTATCTTCGCATGGCGCGTGGTCAATCTCGCGTCCTCAAGCCGCCCCACCTGGGCGAACGCCGCGGAACGATCGAGTTCTACTTCTCAGGGTAGGCGCATCTTAGGCGACCGGAGACCAAGCCGACAATCTCTTGCGCCAGCACAACGAACGAATTGCACCGCGGCGAGATCTGCCCTTGGGGCCTTTCGAGCCTCGTGTGTGGCCTCCTCTAAGCCCATGAAATTCTCCAAGCCCATGAAATTCTCCGCCCGCGCCGCGCCCGGGGCCTCAAGTACCACAGGAACCGGTTCCGCCGGCATGCGGGAGCAACGATCCGAGCGAGATCGAGGCTACCTGGTTGAAACTTGCGACCGCCCTTTTGCCAGGAGCTTTCGACGACCGTCGCGACGCAAATAATGAGACGGGCCGCCTATCCCGCGGGCTGCCCTGGCCTATCGCTCCGGAGGCTACCGCACCAATTTCACTGACGCACAGCACTCGCCGGTCTCGTCGTGAAATGAATGCGGATTGGGGTGCCAAGGAAATAGTCGCGAGGCAAGCGCCTCGCTCTTTCCGCTTCGACCCAATGGTTCAATAGGGTCCACCTCTCGGCGGCTAGAGCCGCGAAATGCAGGATTTTCAGGTCATGATCGGAGCGAATGGACCGCCCTTGCGACTAAGGCAGTCGAGACATAACACGCTTTCCGAGAGGCCTTACTCGTTGACCAGCAATGACCGTCGCGAAGGCACGTGCACAATGCAGTGCGGCTCGCGGCCCAATAACTACGCGTTGCTTCCGCGCGTAACCGAAAAAACCCAAGGTGGGGACGAAGCGCACCTTAGGGGAGCTACCCGCTCCCAATGGCGTGGCGACGCCGGCACAGGGCTTATCAATGTGTACCCGTGGCCGGGTGCGCTAAAGCGTTAAGACTGTAAGCAGACGTGCGGCCGAACTGGCTTAAGTGATTGCGTAAACTTGGATCCGGCGGGCAAACGATCAAAGGCCCGCACCGCGAACCAAAATGGATAAAGAGGTTGATGGCCAAGGGAGATATGGACAAGTGTCTATGAGCATTGCTGCATGCGGGTCGACACCAGGGATGCACATGGAACCTGCCGGTTGGTTCGCCGTTGATGCTGCGGCAGCGCTTGGGGGCGAGATGTCGAAACTGGGCGAGCAATTACACCTCAACGATGAAAGACGTTTGGGGCACCAGCACACCTTCATCGCACGACTGCATGCATCATCCAGGGACACAACGTCAGCTCAGGAAATCCTTGGAGGTCATTAGAGACATCCTACGGGGTCTCTATCAGGAGCGTTCTCAGTTGCGACGAAGAATTGCAAGAGGCAAGTAGCCTTCGCGGCAGCAATCCGTGCCCGTGCACAGCGCCGAAGACCGATGGTCAATGGCGCCGTCAAAGCTTGGACCCGTCTGCCGTCAGGAAGCGACCTGGAGCGTTCCAAATTCCCCACTTAGAACGCAAGAAGCCGACCGATCGGGGGAGCTTAACAAGCACGGAACCGGGTCCGCGGCAGCCCAATCCTGCCCCCGGTGTCACCCCAAACCCACACCCTCGGTATGGCTCATAACCGTCTAGGGAACCACAGACCGCGCGAGCGCGTTTCCGCTATGGTGCGGGGTATGGGAGGGCTTTTTGGGCCTTGAGCAAATCGCTATTGCCTTTTGCGGCGTGATCGCGGTCTGGCTGACGCAAGACAAGCGTGAAAGCTGGCGACACTGGGCGTGTATATTCGGAATGCTTGGCCAGCCGTTTTGGTTCTACGCGGCATGGAAGGCCCAACAATGGGGCATTTTCGCCCTCTGCGGGCTCTACACGTACGCCTGGACGAGAGGCCTTTGGACACACTGGCTCAGTCCCCACTTTCAGACCAGAGAACGTCAGGGTTGGCCAAAAGCGCGTTGGTTGGAATTCGGCGATGCCGGACGACACATGGCCCGGCACTCGCGCCGCGATAACCGCCCAGTGGCACCTGCTTCCTAATCAGGTCTCAACTGCGTCCAATTCTGTCGCCGCCGGTTTGCCGAGACGGACCGTCGACCTCAGCTTCCCTTAGCGCCAAACCGTTCGGCAATCACGTGCCACCGGCCCTACCATCGCGCACTCTAGCTCTTGCAAAAATTTCCCAGCGCTGCGAGCACCGGAAAGCCACAACCTCGCTCAGGTAACGGGAGGCAAAGGGCTGTTCGCCGGTCAGGCGCGGACCTTGACCGATTGGCCTTTCCACATGATGAAAGGCCGATGAAATGCACTAGGCGGACGCCCGGCAAACGGGCATCCGTTTTGTCCCGTGGGATGCCGGGAAATTCCCTCTCAATAGGTCCCTACGACCATTGCCCTAAAAGACAACCCCAAGGTTTTCCGCACGCTTAGGCAGCGATGCGCAAGCGCAGGGGTTCGCCCCTTTTAATCTCAGCAAGAGTCCGCATAGCCGGATCACGGCATTGAGGCCATCAACAAGTAACAAGGCGCGTTCCTCTTTGGAGCTGGTAATGGCCCTCTCACGATCTTGCTTGTTGCTGATCATAGCCGCGGCACTCACGGGCCCAGCGCTGCTCGTGTGCCAACAGACAATTGCCCAGTCAACCGCAAAGCAGGCGAGCGCGGCAAGTCTTGCGGACGAGGCGCAGGAGGCGAGACCCAATCGCATCCAGTTCGAATACGTACCCCCGCAAAATCCCCAACTTGAAGTTGTCTATACGCAGTTGAAGCAGGGACACGCCCTGGAAAAGATCCAGCAGCTTTTCAGTCCGTTTCGGATACCAATCGACCTCACCGTGAAGACCGTCGAATGCGGCAGATCGAATGCCTGGTACCAGCGTCCGACGGTAACTCTTTGCTATGAGTACTTGGACGAGATTTGGCGCAGCGCACCGAAACAACCAGGCCCGGCGGGGGTCACACCCGTCGATGCTGTCGTTGGGCAGTTTTTTTACGTTGTTGCCCACGAGTTCGGGCACGCGATGTTCGATGTGCTCCAGGTGCCCAGCTTCGGCTCCGCCGAGGATGCCGCCGATGAATTCTCGACCTTCATGATGCTGCACTTGGGCAAGGATGACGCACGGCGGCTCATTTCGGGGGCCGCGTATTCGTACCGGAACACTGTGCAGGATTCGGCATCAATTGTAGCCCTGCAGGCGTTCTCGGATATGCACAGCATGCCCGCGCAGCGATTTTTCAACCTGCTGTGCATCGCCTACGGAGCCGATCCAATCACATTCGCGCATGTTGTCGATGAGAAATACCTCCCCGAGAGTCGAGCTCGTGATTGCAAGCGCGAGTATGACGAAGTCGCATTTGCATTCAAAAACCTGATAGGCCCGCATCTCGACCAGGACTTTGTGAAGCAGGCATTGCGTCAAGACTGGCTGCCGCCAGAAAGCCCAAAGCCCGTGGGCAAATAACACGCGTGAATAGTGGCTCGTGGACGCGCTGCATCGCCCTACGGCGGTCTTTCAACCTCGTCCGACGATCAATTCAGCCTAAGGTTTTTGCCCTGAAGGGCATCGGTTGCGCTGCCAAAGTTTTCCGCAGCGCGCCAAATTCGGACGTGTCAGGATCTCAACGCGTCAATTGCTTCTTGTAGATGGCGATCATTCGCTCGAGATTGCCGTATTCCTCGCAGGGGATGAGGCAAATTTCTGCAAGGATTGCGAGCTGCCGCTCAGCTTTGGCGGATTCGCCCAGAGCGAGATAGAGCTTTCCGAGATGTTCATGCACACCGCGGTGGCGGTGATTGTGCGTCAGCGCCTTCTGGTAATAGTGCATCGCCGGCCCCATTTGGCGCAGCCGGTAATATGCATATCCCACGTAGTTCTCAATGCCGGCGTTCTGCGGGTCGCGTAGCGAGGCCAGCTTGAACGCAGCGATCGCCTCATTCCAGTCTTGCGCCGCAAGCGCCTTCTTTCCCGCCGCGAAGTCTGGGTCCAGCTGACCCCAATCGGCTTCTAAACCCATCTGCCCCATGGACGTGCAAACCGCCAAGCTTTCCAGGGCGAACGTGCTATCTGCGGTCGGAACATGTGCATCACGCCACGACGTGACCCAGAGCCGCCATACCGGGCGGCTGACCGCGAAAAAGTCGACCCCAACAGCTAGTGCGGCTAGCACGAAGGCCAATGTGATCGAGCAAAGGTTGATTGCCGCTGCCCCCGCGCCCCGCCCCGTCATCCCCCTTGTGCCAAGAATTTTTTGGCCTCCCGGATTTCCTGGCGCTCGGTATCGGCGTTCTTGGCCAACTCCACCAGCTTGCCGTAGTACTCGGATGCCTTCCCCCCATCGCCCGCTCCCTTGGCAGCGCGAGCGACGCCCAACAACGAGCGGAAACGGTTAGGGGTTTGCTTCAGCGCCGTCTCGAATTCGCTCAGAGCTGCCCCGGTTGACCCATCTCAAGCAGAAGCTCACCCAAGAGCTCGCGGAACGGGTAAAGGCGGTTTTCCATCGCGACGTGCTTGACGCTGCCATCCTCTAGGTCAGCGGCCGCGCGCAAGAACTTCAAGGCTTGGTCGCGGGCACCCTCTTTCAGCACGACCCATGCCGAGATCGCGAGCATCTGTTCTTCCGACCGGTCAGACCAATAGGACTGATTGGCTCTTTCGAGCGCAGCACGCAATGCCTTGATGGCCTCGATCTCTACTTTCGCGCCGGCGAGATCGCCGCTGCGCGCCATTCCAAGACCGCGTGCGAAATGGGTTAGCGAGTCGGCTTGGGGGTACTGGCTCGGCTTGAGCGGGAGCCCTGCGGCACCCGCCCAATCAGCTCGTTCGAGCATGTAACGTGCTGGCATAGCACACTTAGCCGTGAAATTGGCGAGGACGATGGGGCGGTCGCCACGATCGGCGGTGGCCATTGACTTATCAGTCAGCGCCTTGGCCTTGGCGTCCTGCGCAAGTTGCAGGTGTGCGTACACAGAGAAATCAGCCGCGTGATAATAGTCCGGTTGGATCTCGAGAGCCGAAGCATTAGACGCAATCGAACTTTTCCCATTGGCCAACCATCGAATAGATGTGCGAGGGCATGTGACGTGCGTGCGGCACTGCCGGCGCGATCCTGGCATAGCGGTCAGCGGCCGGAATGCCTCTGTCGGCGAGCGGGGCAAAGTCATAGGCGTGTATGATAAAATGGGTCACACCGGGGTGTTCCGGGTTTTGATCGTACAGCTTCTGCAAAATCGCCGCCGACTTTAGCTGGTCGACATAGGTCGTGTCGGCCGGAGATGCCGCTGCCTGCAACGTAAGCGCGTAGAAGACCTGCGCCTCGAAGTCGTTGGGGTAGCGCTGCACCATGCGCTCCATCGCGGCCCTATAGGCAGACAACCGGGCGTTGACAGGAGTTTTTTCGTGGTCGCGAAAATAGGCGGTTAGCGCCTCAATCCAGTCGCGCTCGCGCTCAGTTTTCGCGCCGATCTCGCGCGCCTTTTCGAGTTCTGCCCATGCGGCGCTAGCGTTCTCCCGCGTCGGTGGCCCGACGAAAACATTGCCGAGGATGTCCAGCGCGACACCCCAATGGGCCATAGCGCAGTTGGGATCCTGGCGCAGCACTCCCTCGAACGTTCTCCGCGCGATGGTGAACCAGTACGAATAAATCATCGCTACACCGCGGTCGAACTCGGCTTGCACGTTCGCATCGCATGAGGTGGGAAAGCTCAGTTTTCCAAGCTTCTCGTCGTGCTGGGCAAAGGCGTTGGCAGTCAGGGCGCCCACGGCGAGGCTAGCGGTCAGGATCAGGCGCTTTGGGTTCATGGTGGACACCCTCGCTAGCAAAGATTGAACGTTGTGCGGACTGTGAGATGTGATCTACCATGTGTCCAATGCATTTATCGAAAGGTAACGCATGCAAAAATCGGAACGAACACAATGAACCTTCGCTCCTTGCGCACGTTCGTCGCCACAGCCGATGCTGGGGGTCTTGGTCGTGCATCTGCACAGCTGCATCTCAGCCAGCCGGCCGCATCGCGTCAGATACACGCATTGGAACAAGAACTCGGCGTGCCACTCTTTCAGCTCATTGGCCGCCGTTTGCAATTGACGGTCGAAGGCGAGGATCTGCTTCGGCAAAGCCGCCAGTTGTTGACTGCCGCCGATCTGCTCGTGGATCGGGCGCTTGCTCTCAAAAAAGGACAAACGGGAATACTCAAGGTCGCAGCGACGCCGCACGTGATTGAAGGCGTGCTTGCACCGTTCCTGCACCGCTATCAAGGACGGCACGCTGGTGTGGAAGTTCAACTGGTCGAAGGGGGAGCAGCCGTGCAGCCAGACCGCCTCGCACGCGGTGAAGTTCACTTAGCGATCATGCCGGCGGGCGACGAGCGTTTGGATGGACGGTTGTTGTACCCGGTCTACGCTCTGGCCGTGCTGTCTGACACGCACCGCCTCAGATCCCGCGCGGTGCTAGACGTCGCTGATCTTGTGGACGAACCAATCTTGGTGCTGCACCGCGATTTTGGCTCGCGTAGATGGTTTGATGCGGCCTGCGAGAGGGCTCATCTCAGACCGCGCATTCGGTTGGAAAGCGCGGCACCTCAGACGCTAATCGAGTTGGCGACGGTCGGATACGGAATCGCAGTTGTTCCCTCAACCGTCGTTATTCGCGGAAACAATCTCCGGGCCGTGCCCCTAGTGCAAGGTAAGGCCTCACTTGGGCGATGGTCTATGGTGGGGTGGGATCCGCAAAGGCTCCTGCCTCCCTACGCTCAAGGATTCGTGGACGAGCTCGTGGCGCACACCAGACGCTGCCATCCTGGCGGTAAGTTCACTCGCCGCGCACCGCCGTTGCTGTCGCCCAAAAAGGCGCTCAGATAGACCCGAAGGTCGGCTGTGGGGTCAAAGGCAGCCTCGCATCAGGGTTCCTGAGACCTTCATTCTGCGTCGCAGCTCCCTAAATTCCGGGTACGAGACCAGGTCGATTGGCACAATTATTCTTGGTGCCAGCACAGTACATCGACACCGCCATTCCCAATGCGCAATGATTGGTGGGTTTTTCCTTAACGGTTGCAGAGCTAATGACGACCAAAATATGCTGGGCGCAAGGGATGCCGTTTAATCTCGCGGAACGGTTCATCAGCGCGGCAGAGGAATGGGCGCCACTACCGCATTCCTATCGGCAAGCCATGATGGCGAGCAATGGCGGAGAGGTGCCGCCTACGATGATGTCTGGAACCTGCATCCCATTTTGGACAATTCTGATCGCAAGCGTCTATCGCGCTCCTGTAACGATACCTTACGCGAGACCCGCATGATGCGCGATTGGCCGGGTTGGCCCGAACATGCGGTTGCGACAGCTGATAACGGCACCGGCATGGCCTCAATCGTTCCGAATGATTGCCAACTTCGACGCGATTGGAACCTTTCCAGCTTCACGCCCGCTGTCTGACGCCAACTTAACGGCCCGCAGATCTACAAGCGACGATGTCTCGCGGCCGCTTGCGCTCGGCTTGAGTAGGTGGTGAGAACACCGCGAGATAGCCGGCATCACCCGCGAGCTGGTGCAGCGCTATTTGCCGATATCCAACCGCTGCGAGCTCACAGCGCAAGAGTTCAAGCGGCGTGCCATGTTGTGAGGTGGGGCGGTCGAGGTCAACAATCCCGACCCGAGCGCCGGATTTCAGGGCTGGGGCGAGGTTGTAGAGAAACGCGTAGGGCTGAGCCACCTCGTGGTACATATGTACGAGGATGGCTACGTCGAGCGAAGCGGCAGGGAGGCGCGGATCGTGCGGTTCGCCAAGCGCTAAGCCAACATTGGACAACTTCAGACGTTTGATGCGCTCGGCGAGTTGGTTCAGATAATCCTGGGTGACATCCTGGGCGATCATACGCCCACCTCGCCCTAGTAGTCGCGAGAGGCGCACCGTATGGTACCCGCTGCCGGCGCCGATGTCGCCAACGGTCATGCCAGGCCTTATTGCAAGAAGCCTCGCGAGCTGGCCGGATTCATCAAAGGCATCGCGTTGCCGCTCCGTGGAGCGGCTTGGGCTTACGATTTCCGCAACGGGGCGTTCCGGCTTGGGAAACGCGCGCGCCGGTTCGCCAGGCGGCGCGAGGTAGGTGATCTCAAAAGCGTGGACGCGGCCGGCGCCTGGCGCGAAAGTCAAGAGCGCCGTGGCGATAAGCGCTGCGATGACGCTACTGCGCCTCATGCCCTCTGCGAACCCACTTGTTGCCGTGCGCTACGAAAGCACCTGACAGTGAGAAACAACTATTGAAGGGATTGTCAACTTCACCCCTCCCCCAAAGCAACCACCAAGCAATGGCTCGACCCTCTTTGCGGCCCCTCCAAAAACCCCGCCTATCCTCCCACAGGTCGGCCCAGACGCCACCAGACACCTGGAATAGTTTTCTCCTCGAAGAGGCATTGTGCCGGCGGACCGCCGATCCCAAAGATGAGCATTGTGACGTTTTCGCTTCACCTTCGCACTCACCTCTCGACCACGGGTCGGTACATAACCGCCTTTGCCAATTCGGTCCTGCGAGAAGCGCTTCTCTCTTAAGGCGCTGCCGGTAGAAATGCCCACACGCCCGTGGCCAATCGCGATCATCACATTGAGAAATCGCACACTGAGTGCGGTCGTCGGAGTGTTTATCGAAAGCGTTCGCGCGTGCATGCGGTAGACGCCAACCGGAATGCCACAATTCAGGGTCAATGACGGGAGTGTCACGACGCGGTTTGAGCCGGTCTCAGATACCTCTGTAAGCCGACCTGGGTCCTTTATCGCCGCACCAGTCTGGGTCGTGCCAGAAGCGATCATGGTTGGTCCGCGCAGAGCATTCCCTGCAAATTGGCTAACCCCTGCCGTGTTGCACCTTTTGCTGTGGCAAATCAGCGACCAGCTCGCCGCAGCTGGCCTGTCCAATGAGCGGGGCCACCCTTGCCATCCGCAATCAATCGACGAATGATTGAAGGCGACTTGTCATGGACCGCAACATGGAGGGTTAAGTCACATGGCGGCATCGGGACGCGTCAATTTCGGGACCATGGACTCGGTGGTCTTCGGCAAGCCCGCCGCTGAGGCCGTCGCAGAGGAGGCGCGACGGCTCAGCGCCACGCGCGTGTTCCTGATGGTGTCGAGCTCTCTCAACCGCAACACCGACGAGATTGCCAGGGTGAAGGCGGCCCTCGGCAACCGCTGCGCCGCCGTCTGGGATGGCATGCCGCCGCACACGCCCCGCTCGGCGGTGCTGAGGGCGACGGAACAGGCGCGGGCCGTCGAGGCCGATCTCATCGTCACTATCGGCGGCGGTTCGATCACGGACGGCGCCAAGGCCGTGCAGATGTGCCTTGCCAACGGCATCCGCACCGCCGATGCAATTGACGCGCTACGCCCCGTCAAGGGCGCTGACGGCACCGTCAGCCCGCCCGCCACCATGAAGGCGCCGACCGTGCGTCAGATCAGCGTGCCGACGACCATCTCCGGTGGCGAGTTCAGCGCCATCTCGGGCGTCACCGACGAACGCACGAAAGTAAAGGAGCTCCTGCGACATCCGCGCATCATGCCCGCGACGGTGATCCTCGACCCGGCCGTCACCCGCCACACGCCCGAATGGCTCTGGCTCTCGACCGGTGTGCGCGCCGTCGACCATTGCGTCGAGGGCATCTGCTCGGGCGAGGCGCATGCCTATGGCGATGCGCAGGCGCTCAAAGGCCTGTCCCTGCTCGCCAGCGGGCTGCCGCGCGTCAAGAACAATCCGGCCGACCGCGACGCCCGCCTCGACTGCCAGCTCGGCACATGGCTGTCCATGGGCCCGCTTTCATCGGGCGTGCCGATGGGCGCGAGCCACGGCATCGGCTACGTGCTCGGCGCCGTCTTCGACGTGCCGCACGGGCACACGTCGTGCATCATGCTGCCGGCCGTCATGCGCTGGAACGAGCCCGTCAACGCTGACCGCCAGGCCCTGATCTCCATCGCCATGGGGCGGCCCGGCGACGCCGCCGCCGCCGTGCTTGATGCCTTTATCGGCGGCCTCGGCATGCCGAGGAGCCTTGCCGCCGTGAACATTGGGCGCGAGCACTTTCCGCGCATTGCCGAGCAGGCCATGGCGACGCCCTGGGTGCCGCGCAATCCGCGTCCCATCAAGGGGCCCACGGAGGTGCGCGAAATCCTGGAGCTGGCGGCCTGATGGAAGGGCTCCCAAACCTGGGGCCACGGCAGGTCTTCTCACCCCCAAATGCCGGGTCCGACGTTGATCGATCGCGCCGCGCGCGGGCAGAATGGGAAGCGTATATGCGACCGTCCGCTCGCCGCGGCAGCCCGGTCGCAGTTCGCGGACCTGGGCAAAGCAGAGTAGAAGGTGTGAGGACGTCTGCAAAAGGCCCGGCCGGTCGCCCGAAAGCTCTGCCGCGCCGTGAGCCACCCTACTGCGCTGATCGGACCCTTCCCGAGCTCGACCCGGTGCGGCTGCGGAGGACAGGGGGACGCCGACATCCGCGTACCGCTGATGGTGGTCCCCGCAGCGCGACGTCCGGCTGATCGCCGATGAAGACGCCGGGCTCTCGGCGCGGCTGCGGGCCGAGATCCGCGGGGGCAGCGCTCGATCTCCTCGGCTCAAAATCGGCAAGATCGGACGAGATGGGAGGGTAGTCTAGCGAATCATTAAAAGCTTAGCAGGCATCATCGATAGCGACATCCTCATTGAAAGCAGCAAAGTCCTCCGTCACAAGCTGCAATTGATCAAGGGGATTTCGGTAGAGGTAGATGCGGGCGCCGTTCGGACAAATGCGCGCGAGCTCCGCTCCCTGTTGTTCAGCTCTCGATGTAGTGTGCTCAGCTTCAGTAGATTCCCGAAGCAGACCCAGCGCGAGCAAGCCTATCAAGGCACCTATCGCGAATGATTTTTTGCAGATCGACATCGAAGCCACCCTATGATGGACCCCGCCCTTCATAGTTTGACGGGGGCGAGTTAATCTTTGGTTTACCGAGAAAGCGCCGAAAATTCTGCGCAATTCCGCGCGCGCGTGCGCGAGGCATTAGCGCAGTTCGCCGACGTCTATCCACCGTCGTCCTCAACCGATTGCGCGAGCTCAGGATGTCGGCCTTACCCAGTAAGCGGGCAAGATGATCGGCACCTGCCTGGAGGTCCGGCAAGCGCCAGACGCGGTCGCTCGCCTCGACAAACTCACCAATGGCCGAATTGACCAAGCCAAGGCCCAGTGAAACGGTTCTTTGGATGTGGATACGCAACCCTGGAAGATGACCGAAGGAAGCATTGCAATGTGCACTTGCCAATGGTGGGTGCTTTGTGGGCGGGCGCTTCCAAGACCCAGAAGGTGTTTTGATAAGCGGAGAGGCCTTCTTTAGTCGACCGTTCGTGTCGCTATTTATGGTCGAGGAGCATGCGAAGCATATCGCCAGGCCGTGAGCTTGGTCTTCTCAAGGTGACGTTGCCAGATTAGTCGCGAGGAAGGTGCTCACCTTGTCCCATGCGTCAGTGGCGGCAAGCTTGTCATATTCTAGCCAGTGACCGAGAATCCTGATTCCGGGGTGAAGCTGAGGGAAGTCAAATCCGTGGTAGGCACCGGGATAATTACAAGATCAATCTTGGCTCCATCTGTGCGCGGCTGTGCAACCATCTTGCGACAGGCCTCTGCAGGCGTCCAATCGTCGGCATCACCGATCAAGATCATCGTCGCCACGGTCATGATCGCGGAGAAGCCTTGGCAGGAGGGGTAGCAGGCTATTGCCGCTCGGAACTTGCGGTCAAATTTCTTCTCCAACGCGCCACGCTGTACGGCAAGCAATGCCGAGTAGCCGCCCATGGAGTTGCCGAGTACGGCGACGCGGCTCGGGTCGACGAAAGGCTGCTGTGACAGGTACGCGAGAGCAGCGTACGCGTCTACCTCCTGACCGACGAAGAATTGGCCACATTCGCCGGTGCTGTTACGCGGCCCAAGGCTGTCGACCGTCAGCGCGACGTATCCCAAGGATTTTAGGTCGTCGGAAATTGCCGCGGATGCCGGTGAGAAACCGTTGCAACCGTGCAGAACGACAACGGCAGGAAGCGGGCCCGGGGCATCAGGGCGCGCAAGGTAGCCGAGAAGGTGCGACGGAAACGGATGTCCAGGAGGTTGGGGAAACTGACCAACGTACCGGCTGATACACTCGCGATCCCCAGGCACATCATTAGTGTGGCGCTTGCGACAAGTTGAGCGGCAGGCATTGGTGCAGCAACCCACCTGGGCAGGGTTTGATAGGGTCAGGGTAGGCCGACGGAATGTTAGCCAATTATGCGCGCACGCCAAAGCTCGATTGTGATCTACATCGCCGCGTGAGGGCGTCAGCTCGACCCCTCAGCAACTAGCCTCAAACAACAAGACTGTGGGCAAATCGCATCGTGCCTCCAGCGGTGCGTTTGATCAGCCAGATGCCAGAGGGGGACCGCACTTGATCGGCACCGCGCGTTCACTCATTCCCCGCCGTACATTGTTTGACAACCCGACATTCTTCGGCGCGAAAA
Organism: uncultured Alphaproteobacteria bacterium; assembly: GCA_963775835.1. GTDB lineage: Bacteria > Pseudomonadota > Alphaproteobacteria > Rhizobiales > Hyphomicrobiaceae > AWTP1-13. The sequence goes on from CAVZKV010000019.1 coordinate 104,225, forward strand.
TCTCGCCCGATGGCCGTTGGATTTCCTGGCTCGCGCCCGTGGACGGCGTGCTCAACGTCTGGATAGCGCCGGCCACCGACATGAAGGCTGGAGAGCCAGTGACGCGCACGACGGGCCGGCCAATCAACTGGCAGGATTGGTCCGCGGACGGCCGCTTCCTGATGTTTCTCAACGACGAGACGGGCGATGAGAACTATCACCTGTTCGTTGTCGATCCCATGACGCACGCCACACGAGATGTCACGCCACTTGCGAACATCAGCGTCCAGCTCAGCCTTTGGTCGCTGGAAGCTCCGGGCGATGTCGCCGTCAAGATCAACGACCGCGATGCGCGCTGGCACGATCTCTATCGCATCGAACTTGCGACGGGTCGGCGCGCGCTGATCTGGGAGAACACGGATGAGTTGCTCAATGTTCACCTAGATTGGCATCTGCGACCCCGGCACGCGCGCAGCAATGCCCCCGACGGAGGCTCTAGGTTGTGGCGCATCGAGGGTACGGAGCTGCGGCCTTGGCGCGATGTGCCCTACGAAGACAGCGTAACGACCTGGGCTGGGATCTTCAATCGGAGTAACGAACGTGTGCTCCTGCTGACGAGTATGGGTCGCGAGACTGCTGCGTATTCCTGGCACGACTGGGCAACCGGTCGCGATACTCTCATCGCCGAGCATCCCAGGGCGGATTGCTCGTATCTCGTTCTGCACCCCACGACGTATGAGGTCGACGCAGTTGGTGTTACCGCTACCCGACAGGAGTGGGTCCACATTGCTCCTGGCATCGCTACCGATTTCGCTCTGCTGCAGAGGCGGCTCAAGGGTTTCGAGTTCAGCATTCAGAGCCAGACGGACGACAATCGCCGCTGGATCGTCATGGCCCACAAGGCAGAGCAACCCGCTACCTACTATCTGCTCGACCGCGACAAGCAGTCGTTGACGGAATTGTTCCGCGCGCGCCCGGCACTTGTGCCCTACCAGCTTGCGCCGATGAGTACGGTCCAGACAAGATCGCGCGACGGGCTTGATCTCGCCTCCTACTTGACATTGCCGGCGGACATTCAAGGGGACCGGCCACCTAAGCCACTGCCGATGGTGCTGGTCGTCCACGGCGGTCCCTGGTCTCGCGACGTCTACGGCTATCGCGCCGACCACCAGTGGCTCGCCGACCGTGGCTATGCCGTCCTGTCGGTTAACTATCGTGGTTCCACCGGTTTCGGCAAAGCCTTCATCGCTGCGGGCGAGAAGCAGCATGCGGCCAAGATGCACGATGACCTGATCGACATGGTTGAATGGGCGATCAGCGAAGGCATCGCTGAGCGCGACAAAGTCGCAATCTTCGGCGCGTCCTACGGTGGCCTTGCCGCGTTCATCGGCGCCACGTTCACGCCGGATGTGTTCTGCTGCAGTGTGCCGGTCGTTGGAATTACGAACCTGCAGACTCTGCTGGAGTCTATGCCACCCTATTGGGCGGGTTTTGCCGAGTTCATGTATCGCAGCTACGGCGATCCGCGCACGCCGGAGGGGCGCGCACTGCTAGCCGAGCGCTCACCCATCCATAAGGTCGATTGCATCAAGAAGCCGATGCTAATCTTCCATGGCGCCAACGATGTGCGCTGCAAGGTCGCCGAGAGCGACACGATCGTCGCGGCCATGCAGGCGAAAAACATACCCGTCATCTATGTCGTCTATCCTGACGAAGGTCACGGCTTCCACAAGCCGCCGAACCGGCTGTCGTACATCGCCATCGCCGAGGCGTTCTTCGCGCGCCATCTTGGCGGCGCGTGCGAGCCGGTCGGTCGCGATTTCGAGGGCTCCAGCCACGAGGTCCGTGCCGGTGCGGAGATACTTTTGGAGATCGGGGCTACGTAAGTTGGACCGCCCAATCGTATACCCTTGCTACTTCCTTCTGCGCGCTTGGAGCGTCGGATAGGTTGCAGGCACTCCTAGTGTAAAAAGGCCTGCGCGGTCTCCTAATGTCAGCCTGAGACCAAGCCGCTACCCGCTGGGTACGCCAGCTTTCCCCCAGCTGCGGAAGCGCTGATGCGCTGCAGCGCATTGGTGCTCTGTACTAGGAACGGCTGCGAGCATACGTAACAACGTGGGGTAGCCGCGTTCAGACGCGTGTGGCTCGTACCGCGACGACGCTTCTATCGACGAGGCTTGCTTGCCGCGCCGCCTCGGACAGGCGCGGTAGCACCATTTCGACGAAGTCTCTGAGTTCGACTGTACCGATGAAGGCGCTGGTTGGCACAAAGTGTGTCATGCCCCCGACCAGAAAGCAGACTGCCGTAGGAGTCACAAACATCCGCTCGATCGCTTGCCACATGACCCATCCGCCACCATCTTGGCTTTCCCAGTGCATCCGATCGGGAAAGACCTCGAATGTAAGCGGCACCGGTGGTTTGCGCTGTGTCAGCCAACGCGCTGTGAGCCTTCGGGCGAGCCAGCGGCAGACGAACAACCACATCGCCACCGACGTAACGACAAACACGATGAGCGGACTCCAGAAAACAATCATTGGATGCAGAAAGGGCGGCAGCACGCTCCTAATGTTCTCGTCCCACACGATGACGGCAAGCAGCACCGAAAGTTGCAGGATCGGTAACAACCACCAGACGTATCTTTGCGCGGCGGAGAAGTGGTAGCGGTGCGCTTGTCGCTGCACGGCAAATGTCGCTGCGTAGTCGGGCGTATAGGTCAGCCGAAGTCCAGAAGCGCCTGCCACGGTCCACCTCCGCGCTATGCCGACCTATCGAACGCCGACTGTACCCAGCGGCGAGAGGGGCCGGCTGGTCTTCACTGCGTCGCTCGATGCCAACGACTGACATGCGAACATGGCGATTTAAGATCTGCATTCGGCCGTCCCGTGGTCAGGAAGGAGCTATTGGCGACGGCGAGGTGCCAAACTGCGAAAAATTCGTAGTGGCGGAGGATTGGACTGTTACGAATTCAGGGAGGGTGCAAAAGTGCCAGTCGGCCGATGTAATACGCGTTCCAGACATGAGAGACATGTAGGGGAACAGTACCTACATTGAATTTTTTCTGGTCGGCAGGGTAACCGATATCTTCCGCGCTTCTTGCGGTTATGGCGAAGATTGATCGATTGCGACGCTTAGGAAGAAATACGGTAGGCATTGATAGACGAAGACCGCGCTGCGGTTCCGCTGTCCTCCAGGAGATGGCGTCTCAGCTAGGATGCTGCGCGGCAGGCTTCCCTCGCCCGTGTCAATCCCGCTCCACTGCGCCCGCGCGCCATCCCGCAACCACCATCACAGTCCCAACCAATTGATGCCGTAGCTTCGGCGCGCTCAAGAGGGAGTTGCGGAGCATGCGTGCACATTTCAGTTCATTGCTTGCGTTGCTTGTCCTGCTAATCGCTGGCGCGGCCTTGGCGCAAGACCGAGGTCAGATCTGGTTCGGGATCAACGCCCAGGACGTGACCAGGGAGGAGGCCGACAAGCTCGGCTGGGAAGCAGCACGCGGCGTCAAGGTTCTACGTACCATCGAGGGCTCGCCCGCTGCCGCAGCGGGCCTGGAGCCCGGGGATGTGATCGCCATGCTCGACGGGGTCGAGGTGAAGGACGGTCGAGACCTCCACGCCGGCTTGTTGGCCAAAGGTAGTGGCGCGGTGGTGAAGCTGCGTGTGCTGCGCGCCGGCCGGGAAAAAACCGTGTCGGTGACGCTTGGCACGACCCCTCCCCCGGATCCAGTTACCCACGCCGACGCACTGCAGCTGATGCTCGACACCGGCGGGCACTCCACAATCGTCCGGGGGTTGGCCGTCACGCCAGACGGCAAACAGATCGTGTCGGCCTCGCAGGACAAGACCATCAGGGTTTGGGACATCGAGACGGGCAAGACCGTGCGCGTAATCCGGGGCGAGATCGCTCCCGGTGATTGGGGGACGATCTACGCCCTGGCGTTGTCACCTGACGGCCGCCAGCTGGCCATCGGAGGATATCTTCACGGTTTGGACAACTCGATTGCCTCCGCCATCCGCCTCTACGACTTCGCGACCGGGAAGATGACGGCGCTGCTCAAGGGTCATGACAATGTCGTCGACGCGCTCGCCTTCTCTCCCGACGGCAGGCGGCTGATATCCGGCGGCGCCGACAACACCGCCATCGTCTGGGACATGACCAAGCTGCGCCAAACAATTCGGCTTTCCGGGCATGCCAAGCGCATCAAAGCTGTAGCCTTCACCAGTGACGGCGAGCGCGCGGTCACCGGCAGCGAGGACGAGTCCCTGCGGCTCTGGAGCCTCCCGGACGGCAAGCTGATTGCCGAGATGACGGAGCACAAGGCGGCGGCGATGCGGCAAGCGATAAAGCATGATGCCGAGCCTAACCGGGACGACAACAAGAAGTCCGACCCGTGGCACGCGGGCGTCGTGTCCCTTGCTGCCTCGCCGATGGAACAATTGGTCGCCTCGGGCAGCGCCGACGGTCGCGTGCTGTTGTGGGACGCAGGCACCGGCGCGTTCGTGCGCGAGCTGCTTTGGATCGGCGGCATGAAGGGTGCCGCCAACATCTATTCGGTGAGCTTTAGCCCCGACGGCCGTTGGCTCCTTTCCACCAGCGTCGAGGGCGGTTGTCTGCTCACCGAGGTTGCCACCGGCCGCAGCCTCTACGACGGCGACGTGCACGACAAAAAACGGAGCTTTTTCGATAGTGGCCACATCGACTGCAGAGGGAAGACGGCCTTCAGTCGCGATGGGCGCCTGGCGGTAGCCAGCAACAACAACGCGATCCGGGTCTTGGACCCGCGTACGGGCTCGGTTGGCAAAACGCTGCAGGGTTCGGGACGAACCGTGTGGGGAGTTGGTTTTGCGCCGGACGGCAGCTCGATAGCCTGGACAGACGCTCGGGACAAAGAGCCAAAGCAAGCGGTGGACGGCACATTCAAGCACAAGCTGACGCGCCGGATGCGATTGCCGCGCGACGGCAAGCCGTTGGGCGGCAGCGAGGAAATCGCCGCGGGTACTGCAGCCGGTGACCCGCGGGGCGCGGGCGATGACGGCTATACTCGCGGCAATCGCAAGCACGGTGCATTGTCGGTTGGCTTCAGGCGTCCGCAGCCGTTCCTGATCGACCCGCGCGTGCTTGAGGTGACAAAGGAGGGCAAGCTTCAAACAGAGATTAAACTCGAGCGCAACGCTGGCTTCAACGATGACCACATGACCTTTGCGCCCGACGGTCAGTCCATTCTCATTGGCCTGACGCCAGGTATACAGGCCTATGACGTTAGCGGCCGCTTTCTCGGCGACTTCGTCGGCCACGACGGACAAGTGCGCGACCTTGCACCCTCGCCCGATGGCCGCTTGCTGCTCTCTGGCGGCTCGGACCAGACCGTGCGCCTTTGGAACCTGAAGACGCGCGAGCTGATCGTCACCTTGTTCCACGGCAGCGACGGCGAATGGGTGATGTGGACGCCGCAGGGCTACTACACGGGATCTCCCGGCGCGGACAAGATCGTCGGCTGGCAGGCCAACAAGGGCCCCGAAAGCACCGCCGAGTACGTCGGCGCCGAGCAGCTCCGCCAACACCTCAACCGCCCCGACATCGTCGAGAAAGCAATCCTGCTCGCCTCCGCCAAACAAGCCGTGCGCGAGGCGCCGGGCACATCGTTCAAGATCACCGATCTGCTGGCACGTCCCGTGCCGAGGTTCGCAATCGTCTCGCCGCCAGCCGGATCGGTGGAGCGCAGGGGACGTTCGATCGTGAAGATCGCCCTCGAAGAAATTCCGGATCCTGTGCGGCTGATCCGGGTGCAGGTCAACGGACGGCAGGTGGCCGAGGAGACGCCGGACACTGGCTCCGGCGGCTTGGCAGCCGGCGAGCGCATCCTGATAGTGCCGCTTGCCAAGGGGTCCAACGAAATTCGCGTGACGCTGACCAACGCCATGGGCGAGAGGGCCGAGACCCTGACGCTCACCCACGAGGGCGAAGGCGACCTCGACCGGCGCGGCACGCTCCATATCCTCGCCATCGGCGTCAATGACTATAAAGGCCTCGGCAACCTCTGCGGCAATTCCGGTTGCGATTTGCGTGCACCGGGTGCCGACGCGCGCACGTTCGCCGAGGCCGTGGAGAAGCGCTTAGGCCCTGATCACCTGCGCATCGTGAAGCGTGTACTGGTCAACGGCGGGGATGCTAAGGACGCGCCGACCGCCAGCAACATCATCGATGCGGTAGAGCTGCTGCGCCAGGCGCGTGAGACCGATACCGTCGTCCTCTTCGTCGCCGGACACGGAGTCAACGAGGGCCCAAGCTACCGCTTCCTGCCAACCGATGCGGCCTGGATGGACGGCGCCCTGCGGGGCTCCACCGTTGTGCCATGGCAGGTCCTGCAGGAGGCGGTGGAGGCGGCCAAGGGAAGGCGGCTCCTGTTCGTCGACACCTGCCACTCTGGCAACGCCTACAACCAGCGACTTGGCAACGCCGCCTATCACGCCAACATCATCGCCTACACGTCAGCCCGCTTCGACCAGGAGGCGCTGGAAGACCCCGTGCTGGGGCACGGTCTCTTCACCTATGCCTTGGTCGAAGGCCTCGAAGGCAAGGGCGCGATGGCAAGCAAAAACCAGTTGTCCACTAAGGACTTGGCCGAATACGTCGTCGGCCGGGTTGGCGCACTGGCAAGGGCGATGCGGGCCGAGCAGGAGCCACAGTACTTCAAGGGTCGCGACGCTCAGGACTATGTACTGGTGCGACGGTGATCACCAATACTTTGACCATGCACAGGTTGGCGGCGACGAACCGGCTCAACAGTTCGCGTGCAGCCGCCGAAACCCGATGTCCCAATTGGGACGAAAGACAGGCATGGCCTTGACATTCGCCGCGCACGTCTCTTGTAGTCTTGATAGCTGCCGCACCTGCTGAACTGCCGATTTTCCTGGGCCCGCTGCCAACAACGCACCCAACTGCAGTATCAGTGCGCGCTCCAACGCGGTGCACAGCACCTGTGTGTACCGCAAATATCTTGCCCTTCCCGGTAGTTGACCCGATGCACGGTTTGCATGGGAGACGATAGAGCTGATCAGTGTGCGCCCCTGACGCCAAATCCCATCACCAGCTTCGAACCGTGTAAATCGCTCAAGGAAGATCACATGAGTCTCGTCGGAACCCTGGCAAAGGTTGCCCTCGGCGTCGCTGCTGCCAAGGGCGTTAGTATGGTCGTTGCTCAGGCTGCCCAGCCAACGTCGATGAAGGAGCCGGACTCCCAGCCAAGACAAGGCGACACGCTCAGCTCCGTTGTCGGCGGCAAAGGCCAAGCGGGTGGGGGGCTCGGCAGCCTGCTCGAACAGCTCGCTATGGCTGCAGGTGCGGGAGGCAGTTCCGGCTCCGGCGCAACAGCGTCAGCGCCGACTGAGGGTCTCGACGCTCTAATCAAAGGGCCGGGAGCCGCCACGAAGGGAACCATCAACAAGGCGCCCGTCGAGGGCTCATTTGCCGAAGTGACTGACCAATCATTTCAGAGATCCGGCGAGCCGAAAATCTCACCGACGCCGCAGCAGGACGCGGTCGCAGGCCTGATGCTCAGCGCCATGCTGCAAGCCGCAAAATGTGATGGGAGGATCGACGAGGCCGAGAGAAAGAAAATCCTTGAGGCGCTCGGGGACGCTTCGCGCGAGGACATAGCATTCGTCAACCGGGAGCTTTCTTCCCCCGTCGATGTGCAGGCCCTCGTCGATCAGGTGCCGAAGGGGCTGGAGAACCAGATCTATGCGATCTCGGTCCTGGGCATTGACCTCGACAGCCAAAAGGAGGCGGAATATCTCGCCGCACTTGGCTCGGCACTAGGCATCGGGTCCCGTGAGGCAAACGCTATCCATGCTAAACTCGGCGTTTCGGCGCGGTTCAGTTGATCGCTGGCAACGCGGAAGTTGGCGCCTTGGCGCCAACAATGTCCGCACCAAACGAAGAGCGACTGCTTGCTTGGGCGGGCACCCGATCGGTGGCATCCGCCCGCCTGCAGCGCCCCCGGGGATCAGACGCGTTTGGCAACGGTTTGTTTGCTACCGGCCGTATCCGGAAATTGTTCTGGCAAATGCGCGATCCATGCGACGAAGCGTTTCAAACCTGCACCGACTCGCGACCCTCTTGATGGGGGGCGTTCGCGTCTAGAGGGTCCCGCCTTGCCGATCCATGCGCACACGCTGTCTGCGCAAAGCGGGGGTAATTCGACGCAGACTTTCTCAGGCTCGACGAAGGCGGATTCGGGTCAAACTTGGTCGTGGCGCCCACACCCGTACAGATCACGGCAGCATCGTGGACCGCACGATCAAGCCGCTGATCCGCCTCGGTCTGCTCGAGTTGTCGCCCAGTGCTGACAAGTGGCTGCGCGTGACGCCGCGCGGCCGGAAAACGTGGGATGCGTTCACGAGATCGCGCCTTACCAGGGTTCGATATCGGGAGCACCGACGCGGCGCGCGCACACGGGCCCGCTCCTCCATCGACACGACGTCGACGGCAGCTGTACACTCTATTTTCGGTGGGCCAGTGGCAGGCTCGCTTGATTGAAGCGTGCTAGGAGCCAACTTGTGACTCGGTCAGCAACTTTTGCCCTGCCCTATGAAAGGGATCAGCGTGGCTTTGCGTTCGTAAATTGGCTCGCCATGGCGCCCGATTGAGACGATCGGCTAGAAATTCCAAAAAGACCTTGACCCGGGGAAACCGCGGATACTGTACAACGGTTCGCATTACCTGGTCTGAAGTCACAAAAAAATAGCGCGCGCCACGGATAGCGCTTGGACAGATTGCGGTGCAGCCGGCATGAAGAGGAGCGTTTGCGGTCACGGCCGTCCAAAAAGCCTGCGGTTGATGAAGGAAGCTTCAGAATGAGTGACATTCCAACGATGGTCGCCGAGCCCCAACATGTGCGCGCAGCGCCGCCCCATTCAGATCCCTATCCATATTACGGCCGCCTTGCCCGGGAGCGGAAATTCTTCCGCGATGAGGTCAACGGATGGTGGGTGGCCGCCAGCGCCGCTGCAGTCAACGCCGTTTTGACCAGCGAGTTATGCCTGACTCGTCCATTGAACGAGCCGGTTCCCACTGCACTGCGCGACGGCGCAATGTCGGAAATCTTCAGCCGGCTGGTGCGCTTGCGTGATGACGAACGGCAAGACGCGTTGAAGCGCGCAGTAACCGCCGCACTGAGAGGAGTTGATCTCGATCAGGTCGCCGATCTTACGCGCAAGCGCGCTGCTGCGCTTGATTTTGAGATCGGCATGCCGCTCGACGCGGCGAAGACGACGCTGTTCATGTTTGCTTTGCCGGTGCAGGTCACCGCGCAATTGCTTGGTATTCCGCGCGAACGTTTCAGCGATGTGATGGGTTGGCTGACAGACTATGGTGCTGCCGCCGCGGCAGCAGCAACCGGTATTCCCTTGCCGACGGCGGTGCTGTTCGAAAAGGGCCATCGCAGTGCGCAGGCGCTACTCGACCTCGTCGGCGGTCTCAAGAACGATGAGGCTGCATGCGGACCGTTGTTGACTGCGCTGATTAACGAAGCCCATCGTGCGGGTTGCGATGACGACGGGGACATTGTCGCCAACGGCATCGGCTACATGATCCAAGGCTTCGCTGCGACAGCCTCCCTGATTGGCCTGACGCTTCTTGGGCTTGCAAGGCGCCCGGCGCTGCTTGCCCAGGTCAACGGCGATCGCAAATTGCTGCGCAGTGTGATTCAGGAGGTGGTGCGCTACGACCCGACCACCAACAGCACGTTCCGCTTCATGGCTCGCGATGGCACCATATTCGGCAACTCGTTGCGTCAGGGCGACATGATCATCGTGCTGATCGCAGCTGCGAACCGCGATCCCGCACTTAACAATGAGCCGGATCGCTTCGACGCGACGCGCATCGACCGAAAGTATCTTGAATTCGGAACCGGGCGGCATGCTTGTCCGGCGGACAAATTTGCGCCGCTAATCGCGGAAATTGGAGTCGACCATCTGCTCACACGTGGCGTGCCGCTAGCTAACCTTGAACCCGCATTGTCTTACGCGACCTCCGGCCACATCCGGACTCCTTTGTTCAATCGCTGATTTCAGCCTACGCACCTGCCTATGAGCCCAAGCGGACGATCGCTAATCCTCGTGACGTTGCGCGGCGCGCATTGTGTCCGCTCGAGCGGTGCTGTTGGGGGCACCGATGCCTTCCGGCATTTCTGATAACGGGCTATCGGGTTGCAGGGATCGCTATCGGAGGTTTGGCCCTGGTATCGGTAACACAGCTGAGGGTTGAGATTTGTCGGGCTTGCGCTATGGGAGAGCGAGATGGGCATCGATGTCAGGCCAATGGCTCTTGAGGAGACAGGCGCCATCATTGAATACTTCCACGACGCTGCGCCGGAGCACTTGGAAATGTTGCGCGTGGACCCAACACGACTGCCTCCTGCAGCCACGTGGCGCGAAAGGTAAGAGCGCGAATACGCGCTGCCGATCGAGCGCAGGGCCGTCTTCATTGTAAGCTGGCTTGACGGCGGCCGCCTCATCGGATTCTCCACAGTCATCTTACTGTGGGATTTGGAAGCATAGGCTTGGTCTCTAAGAAAGCCTTCCGCCGGCAGATTTCCGGAAACCACCGTTTTAGTCTCACTCGCCGATTGATTGCGGATTCGCCGGCATCCGCTTCGCTGAAATACGACAGCATTGGAGCAAGATGGATGTCGGCGAGCGAAAGTGACGATCCAGCAAAGAATCGGTTGTCACCAATGAGTTCCTCGAGCGCGTCGAGCGTACGCTCAGAGGCCTTAAGTCCGCGCACGACCTCCTCAGAATCGAACGGTCTGTCGACCCTTGGCCCCATGACGCCGTGAGCGAAAACCTGTCGGACAAGCGGCCAGTAGGTGTAGCTGTCGACGATGGACATGACTTGGTTGGCGCGTGCTCGCTCCTTCAAGTCATCAGGCTGTAGTTTGGGACCCTCGAATGCCTCGTCTGTGTAGCGTGTAATGGCACCAGTCTCGTAGAGAACGAAGTTACCATGGACCAGTGTGGGGACGCGACCGAAGGGGTGCTTCCTAAGATAGCCGGCATCGACATTGTCCGAGAATGGATTGACCTCGATCCAGTTATAGTTGATGCCCTTCTCGTGGAGCGTAAATCGTGCAATCCACGCATAAACGCTGTACTTGTACCCATACAAATCGATCATGACCGTCTCGGTCTCCCACCATTTCAGGACATCATTCGACCAGCATTTGCCAATTTCTGCGCCGAGTTTGGAGCTGCGCACCAACAAGTCAATGACGTTTGGAATCAGCCTGAGACCGAGCCGGCACAGCTTGGGTTACGACAGCTTGCCCCTCAGCTGCGGAAGCTTAGGGGGGCATAGGCCGCCGCTGTGCTAACAGCACGAAAACCCCCATAAATCGGTCACTTCGGCGACCCCGCGGCGTGCCGACCAGAGGTGCCGTGACCGAGCGCAGCCACGATCCAGCACGTGACACCGGAGCGGTGCGATCTCGCGCTAATCCCTCCCCTCATCCCCTACTCGGCCGCACGTCCGCCCAATTACGACGATTGGCTGCATGAGCCCAAGTGGGATGGTTACCGCTTTCAAGTCGTCAAAAATGGTCTCAAGGTGCGGCTGTACTCGAAGAGTGGCGCCGAGTACACGCAGCGGCTGCCCTACATGGTCGCCGCGTTCGCCTCGCTGGCGGCTCGTGCGGCCGTTCTCGATGGCGGCTACGCCTGATCGACGCTACGGGTGGATCCAAATTCCCGAAGCTCCATGCGCAGATGCGCACGCGATGGCCCGGCGAGGAGAACCTGGTGTTCATGGCGTTCGACCTGCTGCATCAGGATGGTGTCAACCTGCAGAAGCTGGCGCTATCTGAGCGTAAACGGGACCTGCACCGTCTCTGCGCCAAGTCGCGCCTGCGCTTCCTTAGGGAGGCGCAGACCTTCCCGAACGGGGCTCTTTTTGCTCGAGCACTGCGACAAATTCCGGTTTGAGGGAGTGGTCTCCAAGCGGCTCGACCGGCCTATGTCAGCGGTCCGTCCAAGTCCTCTGGGTGAAGATAAAATGCCCCGATTGGAAGCACGACAACCAGGAGCGATTTTCCCTGTTTGAAGGCCGGCGACGCTGAGAGCGTTTCCGTTCTGAAACTCCATGCCCGCACTAAGGTATGATGCTGTTGTACTGCGACCCCAGTTCACCTAATCTCCTTCCCCTCATACGCCAGAGCGAATTCGGGCTTTCTGTTGCCTGACCTCAGCACACCCAGATATCCCATGGCGTCCGTGCGGCTTGAGAACCTGGGAGCCGTTAGTCGGCCTTGAAAGTAAACCCTCCACTTTTCAAGCTCGTGGTCGTCTGGGACGATGATGCCAGAGACGCCAGTCTCAGCGAGTTCGTTCATGGCTTCCACTCCGCCCGGCTTATCCTTCCCCGGTTGCCCAGCCCCGTGGTAGGAATGCCAGGCTGGGATGCCACCGAGCCGTAAGGCGTCGTTGCCGGTCATGTCGCCCCGTCAGCGCGTTACGGTGGCGAGGCGCGACCATGCGCGCTAATCAAAGTGATTCAGCCCAAGAAGCAGTTATTCCCGCACCTATGTCATGTCCCACCAAGTCTCCCCAAAAAAGCTGATTACTATTGGTTTTCTGTTTCCAACGGTTAGCGAGGTGTCCCCCAAAACGAGGATGCACGATTTTCTTCGCTCTTTGAATGCGACGGCGGCCCCGCTTTCGCCGAGCTAGCTGATGCGTGACGCAACCGCCGGGCCGACCGCAGAGGAGCCGCTTGCTCGCACTCAGTCACCGGACCGTGTTCGCCGTCAGTTCGGTGCAGCGCACGCGGATCGTCCGGAATTTGGGGCCCCTGCTGACGCGGTTGGTGTGCTTGCTGCACTCCCGGTTATGACCGATCCAGGACATTCCCACACCTCGACTTGTCCTCAATACGACGAATTTGCAGCTAACCTATTTGTATGTTGGCCAGGCGACCATCCATCCGCACGCTGGTGATACTAAGCCTAGCGGCCTTAATCTTTTGGGCTTTCGTTCGGAGTCGTTATGCCACGCCTGAGGCCGCTCTTGCTGCCTTCTATACCGTTCAGTCCCTTGAGTTCGTGTCTCGCCTGGGCAACCTTGGTTGCCTTTATGACGCTGCCGATCTTGCTGCGTGGAACAGCGGTACGCCTGCGCATGATCACCTGCGGCTGCATGCCTTCGCGTGCGGTCTTGCGGGCTGCAGGGTATTCGATGAACTTCTCGGACCTAGACAAGGCAAATGCCCTGCGAGCGGCCTCCACGTGTGCCGTGCGCGCTTCGAACTTGCGCAAGCGATTAATTTCCTTGTTGACCCGCTTGAGAGCGTTGGCAAAGACCTGCTTCCGTCTCAGCGACTGTTCGGCGGTGCCCGGAAAGCTCTTGCCGCGCTGTTCAGCCTTGCCTCGTATCTCCCGTTGCTTTTGTCTCGCCAGCGTCCGCGTCTTGCTGCGCTGCTCCCGCAATCGCACCCGCAGCGCACGCAGCTCCTTGCCATCGAGCGCGTAGATTGCAGGATGATGCGTACCAAGAACCATCTCGAGCTCCCCCTGGCTGAGCACACTGCGTTCAGACTTGCAGGATATCGACATTTGACAGCCTCCAATCCAGATCGCTTATCGGTGTCGACCAGGGCCAAAGCGCTAATACCGGTCTGAATGGCCACGGGGGTAGTCGACGAGCAATCGTATTCTGCCGTCACCTAATTCCCCATCAGAACAAACCCTGACCCGTCCGCACAACAGCGAGTACTGAATGGGGCGGGTGCGGAAGTTTCTTCCAGCGAAGCAGGGGCTTGGACCGCTAACGGAGGCCAATCGGTCATGGCGACGAAGGGGCACAGCCCAGTGTGCTACTGCTGCGCCAAATTTGTTAGGGACATGCAACCATCTGTCAATGCGCCAATTGGAGGATTGATCGGCGGCGCACACCAGTTGGACTGCGCCAGCGATACTGGCACCTTCGGTACAACCGCCGTAGCGGTGGGACACCTAGTACGCGTGCTCCTGACCCGGATGTATGGACCGGCTGATATTCGCAATTTAGGACGTGCCCGGATTGCAGAAGTCGCGGTTATGTCTCCGGCCTGATCCTGCTTACCGCGTTCACTATGTTTGGCGCCGGCATCGTTGCAACGACTGGCCGGGTGTAGAATGACGAGAGAAAACACTCTGTATGAAGGGCGGAACATGTCGATGCTCGGTGCCATCTTGCTCATTCTGGCTGGCCTCGCGATCATGGCCTATGGCATTTTCATATTCTACGCGTGGCTGCCGTTGCTTTACGGCCTGTTTGGACTCGAGATAGGCCTGCTGCTTGGCCGATCGCTGACCGGCGACACGGGGGTCTTGGCAATCATTCTTGGCGCCGTCGGTGCGGTTATCATGTTCGGCGCGTCATATTTTCTCGAGCCATATCGGCGGATTCTGCTCGGTCTTTCTGCGGGCGCCGCGGTCGGGCTCGGGTTCGCGGCGGTATTTGGATTGGACCACTTCATGGGCGGTGTCCTTGGTATCGTCCTGGCAGTGATCGGTGCCATCATCGGCGCCAGCATTGTACCGAGGTACTTCGATGCGTTCGTCATTGTCGCATCCGCGTTCGGCGGCGCCGCCATGCTAATGGCCGGGGCTCATTCACTTTTCCCGGGTGTGAGGATGTTTGACCGAGCCGCCGGCGGCTTGGTGCCAGCAATAGTGACATTCGTTTTGACCCTGATTGGCATAAGCTGGCAGTTCAAAAACATCGCCGCGGCGATCCGATCCACACCGCTGTATGGCGGCATTTCAGGCACGGCCGTGAGGGATCATCATAGCACGCATTGATGTCCTACCAGACCTGCGGGTCGCCGCTTCAGGTTCTGGTGCTTGGCGCTGACCCGTGCGTAGCCGACTTTGCGGCTCTTATTCGTCAATTCGGCCCCTCACTTTTGCGTCCAACATATCATCCATCGGGACATGGCTTGATTTGGGGCAATGTCGGTACGGTCTCGCTGGACGCCAACGAACCGAAATTCAACCCTGACGGCTCGCTCACCATCCATATGTCGCACGAGCCGACGGCCGAGGCCGACGCGCGGGCTAATTGCTACCTTTGCCGGAGGAACAGGTAGCGCTGATCGTGCGAGCTTATGTGCCGACCCAGCCATTGCTCGACGGCAGCTATAAGCTGCCGAACGTCGAGCGCGAGCCGGAGGGGTCCATCGGACGCGCTCTACAGTGAATCCTGCATGCGGCCAGAAGTTGCCGAGGGCCGCTCCGGATCAGGGACCGACGAAAAACCACGCTAGCAAGAAGCCTGGTCGAGCCTCCGTTTGACCCCCACCTTCGGACCAGCGCCCACAGCACCGACCCACTCAACCTTTGTGCTAAGCGGATCCTGGCAGTTGTTTGTTCGACCTTGTCGGAGCTTGAGCAATGACGCAGTCTAAAGTTGGATGGTAACCAGAAAGATCCATAGGGGGGAAGCGATTGAAAGACCTGGCCGGGAAGATCGCGTTCGTCACCGGGGCCGCGTCGGGCATCGGGCTCGGCATCGCCACCGGGCTTGCACAAGCCGGGGTCAAGGTGATGCTCTGCGATATTGAGGAAGACGCGCTCGCCTCGGCGGTCGAAGGGTTGAAGCGCACTAACGCGGACGTCGCGTCGGTAAGAGCGGACGTGTCGCTCAAAGCCGAGCTCCAGGCAGCCGCAGAAGAAACCCGCGCTAGGTACGGCAATGTTCATATTCTGATCAACAATGCCGGCGTGGGTGGCGCTGGGTCTTACGGCACGTGGAACGACGCCGGCTGGAGCTGGACACTTGGCGTCAATTTCATGGCCGTGGTCTGGGGCATCGAGATTTTTGCGCCGATGATCGAGAACCAGGGCGGCGGACACATCGTGTCCACGGCCTCCATCGCTGGCCTGATCTCGCCCAGCAGCTTTCCGTACAATGTGAGCAAATACGGGGTGGTTGCGCTGTCGGAAGGGTTGCGCAATGAACTCGGCCCTCGCGGCATCGGGGTGTCGGTTCTCTGTCCCGGTTTCATCCGCACCAACATCATGAACTCGCAGCGCAATTTGCCCGAGCGCTTCGCCGGCGTGACCGGGGCGCCGCCCTTGGACGACGCGCGACGGGACCGGGTGAAGCAGCTAGCCGAGCGCGTCAGTCGCGGCATTGACCCACTCTACGTGGGCGAGCTCGTGCGCGAAGGTATCGAGAACGACTGGCCCTACATTTTCACCGACTGCGAGTTCGAGCCGATGATCGAAGCTCGCTTTACCGAGATCAAACGCGGCTTCGACAGGATCCGCGACCGCAAGGTGCGGCGGTAATGCGCACCACCGACGGCGGCGGTGTGCCGCCCACGCTTTGGGTCATCAGATTCGGTCGCCGCGGCCGGATCCTGAGGACTTTCCGGCGCTTCCGGTGACCCTCCGATTCCCGACGCCGCGCCGCGGCAGCCCGGATGATCGGTCTGTGCCAGCGTCGTCTTCCAGGCGTCCGAAAAACCTGCATAAAAGCGGTCGTAGCAGAGCAAGCGCCGTGAAGAGCCTAAGAACCTCATTGTGTGGCACAAGTTGCAACAAATTTTCACCACGGAAACGTGGACCCATGCCACCAAGCGCGTTGAACGGTCTGCCTAGGAGAGAGAGTTCTTATGGGACAACTGTTCAAGATATTCACGTCATCGGTTTGGCTGCTCTTATGGGGAGGCCTAGCGGTCCAATCTGCCAACGCTCAAAACGGACGCTATCCCCCTGCCGATGAAGCGTGGGATGGAACCTCCTACAGGGCCCTGCTTCAGCGGGTTGAGACCGAAAGTTTGCCGCTGCCAACGCTATCGAATTCAGCGACGAAGCCGGTCTTCGAGCGGATGATCGATGTCGATAATATCCCACTGCGTATGGGACTGAATCAGGATCTCTCCACTACCATACGCTTTCAGAGGTTGAACAGCGCACTGCAACCAATTCATGAGCTTGTAATTCTTTATTTGAATGAGACGCGGAAGGGGAAACCATATGCCCAGGAACTTGCCAGGCTCATGGTCTATGAGTCCAAGGTCTCCGCGGCGTTACTTGACCTTAGTGAGCCATATCTTTCTACCCTTCCAAAGGACGCGAGATATCATGTCCATGTCGCTTATCTTGATCAGGTTAAAAGCGGCGCCCGTCAGCTTTATTTCGGTCTCCTGCAGGGCATAAGTGAAACGCGCCTTTACTCCAAGTCTGACATTCTTAAGATGATCAGGGTCGCTCTCGACGGACTGGCGTCCTATCAGCCAATCTTCACGAACCAGGATAGGCAGAATCTTGTCCAAAGGCTTACGCAGCAGATTTCCGTAACGACCGATCGGGATTTAAAAACGGCCCTTACCCAGCTGCGCGATGCAATCGAACTTCGCCGGATTCGAACGCAAGATGAGCAAGCGATCAAACGCAGGTCGTAAGAGTTGAGTTGAGCGTATCGGCGCACAGCCTCGTTCACATCCAACAAATTGCGATTGCGAGTGCAAGGCGAAAAGGCATGGGGTCGTAAAGCGGTCCTGGATGCTGCACAAATCCCGGGAAAGTCGGCGATGAGCTGTGGCCTGACCCGGGTTTGCAACGGGCCAGGGAACATAACCGGGAGTGCGGCGGGCACGCCAACCGCGTCAGCAGGCCTCAGATTCCGGACGACCCGCGAACCTGGGCAACTTCGCGTATCAACCCAATGCGAACTTCTTTGGTCGAGAACTCCTTCACGCTTCAGATTATTTGGAACGTAAACAAATCTCATACGATCAGATACGATATCCAAGTAGTGCCCTAGGCCGTGGCAACCCGCATGCGTACGCGCGCGTCATGGGGTGAATAGCACTGATGGCAGGACGATGGACCCGCAGGCGTAGCGAAGGTGGTGGGCCCGGAGGTTTGGGGCGAAGACGCGCAAGGGTACGCCGTGCGTTGCCCAGGCGATGAAGATGACCGGTGCCGCAATTAAGGATTAGGGTGGCATGGCAACCGGCTAAAAAAAGCGGTGGCCGTTCAAATAGCCAGAGCCACGCGCGAGGGGATGTTGCGGTGGTGGGTCCAAGCGCCGGGACTAAAGAACAGGCTGAGTGACGGCGCAGGTGGGCGGCTTTCAGCTAGCCACCCACATACCAAGGTATCGCACGCATAACCGTACAGCCGACTGGTCTGCAGCGCCGCGCGCATCATTATCATGGTAATCGCCTAATTGCCGGACTTACTCAGCCCTTGAGGCTGGTACTCCACTACCACTCCTAGCGTAAGGAGACCCAAGATGATCACGCAAACCAAAATAGCTCTCGTCTCAACCTCCCTGGCATTCGCCCAAGACAGGGCGCATGCGCCGCGGGGTGATTCGTCGACAGCGACACATTATGCCGAAATACGCGACGGTTCCTGGAACTCGAATACCTACGAGGGCGGCGACTGGACGCGGGCGGGAGGAGCTTACAGGACCAATTTGTGAGCTCGGCAAATCTATGCGCGCCCGCGCGCGAGGTCTACCCGGTGACTGCTGCCAATGCGGCGGCCTGGCTCAGCCGCCGATCGGCTGAGCCTACTTCAGGACTTCCAAGTGGGAAACAGGCGGTTTAGAAGCTCAGAGGGTTGGTCACTCGTGTCCAGCGTCCACCCTTCACCATCGCTAGAAACGAAGAGTTGGCGCCTTGTCGAATGTTGGCTCCAAAGCTGACCTCGGGGCCGTTGAAGATGTCCCTGTACTTTTGAATAGACTCTAGACCCTTCACAAAGTTATCGAGTGTCAGATCGGGACCGGCATTCTTCAGGCCGGTGGCCGTGATGTCTGCAGCGACGTAACCATAGACAGCGCCGATGTTGGGGTCGGCATTGTATTTGGCCTTGTATGCCGCAACAAACGTTTTAACCGTCTGGACCTCGCTGTCACCATACGGCATTTCTGTCAGTCCCATACCGTGGAAGCCGTCCATGCCCTGCGCATTACCGACTACTAAGTCGTAGACGGCTGCCGAGCCAACGAAGTCAACATCGTTCCAGCCCATCTTGCGCGCTGTGACGTAGGGAACGATCGAATCGCGCACAATGGTGCCCATCAGGACTAGGTCGCAGCCTGCGCCTTTGAGCTTGGTGATGGATGCCGTGAAATCCTGATCGGTCGGCTTGTGCGACGCCATCTCGACGATTTTGATGCCGAGCTGCTTGGCCTGCAATTCGGCTCCGATCACGATCTCCTTACCGAAGTCCGTGTCCTGGTACATGACGCAGGGCGCTTTCTTGCCCTTCTCCTTGACGAAGTAGTTAACAGCCGAGCGTATTTGGTCGACGTAGGAGGCTGCGCCGTAGAATTTGAGGCGTTCGTAGGGCTCGTACATCGAGCGTGCCGCCGAGAGCGGGAACAGATTCGGTACGCCGGCCGCCAGCTGGTCCTTGAAGCAGGCGTTGTTCATAGGCGTACCGAGCGGCGCCACGAACGCGAACACGTTGTCGCGGTTGATCAGCTTGGCACAGGCCTGCACGGCTTTCGGCACCTGGTAGGCCTGGTCCTCGATGATCAGCTGGATCTTACGGCCGTGGATGCCGCCGGTCGCGTTGATCTCCTCGAAGCGCATCTTCACGGCGTTGGAGGAAGACACGCCGTACGTCGCCGCTACGCCCGACAGATCGGTGTGCATGCCGAGCACGATCTCGGTCTTGGTCACGCCGCGCGTCTGCGCCGACGCTTGCGTTGCGACAGCCGCGAGCGCGGCGACCGCCACTATCATCGTCAATTTCCGCAGCATCGTTTTCCTCCTCCATGGAACGCGGCCCGTTGCGGGCGGCTGAAAGGTCTTCTGGTTCGCGTGTCTGCGTCTATCCAGCGTCTTCGTACATGCTGTCGATCAGTGCCTTGTACTTCTCGTTCACGAACTTGCGCTTCAGCTTCATTGTTGGCGTCAGCTCGTCGTCCTCTGCCGTCAGCTGGTGCTCGATCAATCGGAACTTCTTGATCGTTTCGACCCTGGCGAAGCCCTGATTGACCTTATCGATCTCCGACCAGATCAGGCCCTGCACCTCGCGCGCACGGCATAGCGATGCGAAGTCGGTGAATGGCACATTCGCATCCTGAGCATACTTGGCCACGTTGTCGTAGTCGATCATCAGCACACACGTCAGATACTTGCGCTTCTCCCCGATCACGACCGCATCCGAGACGTAGGGCGAGAACTTCAGCTGGTTCTCCAGCTCGGACGGCGTGATGTTCTTGCCGCCGGCCGTGATGATGATGTCCTTCATGCGGTCAGTGATCTTCAGGTAACCCTCGTTGTCGACGAACCCGACGTCTCCAGTATGCAGCCAACCGTCGCGAAGTGTCTCCGCGGTTTTCCCCGGCTGATTGTAGTAGCCCATGAAGACGTGCGGGCCGCGCAGGAGGATCTCGCCTTCCGGTGAGATCTTGAGTTCGGTGCCGGGGGCAACCACACCCACGGTACCGAGCTTGATGCGTTCGGGCATACCGGTGGCCAACCCGCAATTCTCAGTCTGCCCGTAGACCTCGCGCATGTCGATGCCCAGCGCGCGGTACCACTTTATGAGCTCGGGCGCGATTGGTGCGGCACCAGTGTAGGCGTAGCGGGCGCGGTGCATGCCGATGGCGCGTTTGATGTTGTCGAGGACGAGAAAGTCAGCGATGGCGTACATCAGCGCCAGGCCGGCCGATGGCTTGCGCGCCTCGAGCCTGCGCTCGGCGACCTTGAGGCCGATGCGCAGCGCCCAGGCGTATGCAACGCGGCCGATCCAAGTCGCCTCCTTCATGCGGATGGCAATGCCGGAATAGAAGCGCTCCCAAATGCGCGGCACGGCGAAGAACAGTGTTGGGGCGACCTCGCGCACGTTGTCTGGCACCGTCTCGATGCGTTCGGCGAAATTGGCGACTGCGCCCGAACGCAACGGCAGGAATACGGTGAAGGTGCGTTCCGCGACATGGCAAAGCGGCAGGAACGCCAGCTGCTCCCCGCCGTGCTGGAGCGGGATGAAAGAGTCGGAATTGCTGATCTGGAAAAGGACGTTGCGATGCGACAGCATCGCGCCCTTGGGCGGCCCCGTTGTGCCGGAGGTATAAACGAGCAGCGCCAGCTCATCGGCCTTGGAGCTGCCGATCAGTTTCGCCCATAAGCCGGGATTGGCCTCGTCGTAGACGCGGCCGAGCGCCAAGAGCGAGTCGAACGACAGTACCTGCGGGTCGCTGAAGGTCGACAGCCCTTCGACGTCGAAGACGATCACCTTGCAGATGTGGGGACACCGCTCGCGCACCTCTAGGTACTTGTCGAGCTGCTCGTCGCTCTCGACGAACAGGAAGCGCGAACGGCTGTCGTTAAGGATGTACTCGACCTGCTTGGCCGCATCTGTGGGGTAGATGCCGTTCGAGACGCCGCCAGCGCCCATGACGCCCATGTCGGCGTAGAGCCACATCGGATTGGTCTCGGCGAGGATCGAGACGACCTCGCCCTGCTGCAGACCAAGGCTGACGAGACCAAGCCCCGTCCATTTGGCCGCCTCACCGTAGTCGCGCCACGAGGTGGCGCGCCAGATGCCCAGGCGCTTCTCGCGAAACGCCGTCTTGGTACCGCGCGCGCGCGTCTGATGATCGAACAGCTTGGGGATGGTGTCGCATCCCTCGACCTCAACGCTGCTGTCCGAGATTGCTCGCACGTCGATATCCATGCAGCCACCTCCTCGTTAGCCGCGTGCAATTGTAGGTCACTTGCCGGCTGTCCGGCTAGCGCCATGTCTTGCGCTTCTTCCAGCGGCGTTGCCCGCGGGCGCCGTGCTCCTTAACCCCCAGATAGAACTCCCTAATGTCGTCCTTGGCCATCAGACGCGCACAGGTGTCGGCCATGACAATGCGGCCGACCTCCAGCACGTACCCATAGTCGCCGACCTGCAGCGCCATGTTGGCATTCTGCTCCACGAGCACGATGGTGACGCCGCGCTCGCGGTTTATGCGCACGATGATGTCGAAGATCTCCTTCACGAGCCGTGGCGACAGGCCGAGCGAAGGCTCGTCCATGAGCATCAGGCGAGGCCGGGCCATCAGCGCCCGGCTAATCGCCAGCATCTGCTGTTCGCCCCCGGACAGAGAGCCTGCGCGCTGTTCAGCCCTCTCTCGCAGCACTGGGAAGTAATCGAACACGGTCGCCAGGTCCTCGGCGACCCCGTCGACGTCGCGGCGCGTGAACGAGCCCATGCGCAGGTTCTGGCGCACGCTCAGGAACGGAAAGACCTCGCGCCCCTCCGGCACGTGGCTGATGCCTAGGCGCATGACCTTGTCCGGATCCATGCGCCGGATTTCGCGGCCTTGGTATATGACGCTACCCTTTTGTGGGTTCATGACGCCGGAAATCGTTTTCAGCACGGTGGTCTTGCCAGCGCCGTTGGCACCGAGGATTGTGATGATGCCGCCCTGCGGCACGTCAAAGGACACGCCGCGGATGGCCACGACAGGGCCGTAACAGGTCTCAACATTGCTGACCTTTAGGATCGGCTCCGACATGACCGTTCAGCCTCCGAGATAGGCGCGGACGACCTCGGGATGGCTCTTAATCTCATGCGGGGTGCCGGTGGCGATCGGCCGACCGTAGTTCAATGCCAGGACCCTGTCCGACACGGCCGACACCAGGTTCATGTCGTGCTCGACCATTAGTACGGTGATACCCAACAGATTCTTGATGTCCTCGATCCAGAACGCCATATCTTCCGTTTCTTCGACGTTGAGGCCGGACGAGGGCTCGTCGAGCAGCAGAAGCTTGGGACCGGTACACAGGGCGCGCGCCAGTTCGGTGACCTTGCGAACCCCATAAGGTAGGTTCACGATCAGCGCATCGCGGTACTCCTGCAGGTTCAGGAAATCGATCACCCGTTCGACCGCCTCGCGGTGCTCGACCTCCATCTGACGCACCGCAGGAAGGAAGAGCAGCTCGCCGAAGAAGGTCGACTTTTTGTGGACATGGCGCGCCAGCAGCAAATTTTCCAGCAGGGTGGCGTGCTCAAACAGCTCGATGTTCTGGAAGGTCCGGGCAATGCCGAGCGCCGCGATCCGGTGTGGAGGTACGTTGGTGATGTCGCGGTCTTCGAAAACGAGGCGGCCAGCCGTTGGCTCGTAGATGCGGCTGACTAGGTTGAAGATGGTTGTCTTGCCGGCGCCATTGGGGCCAATAATGGTAAATACTTCGCCCTTGCTCACCGCGAAGCTGACGTCATCGACCGCGCGGATACCGCCGAAGTTGATGATTAGATTGTCGGCCTGGAAGAACGTCACCGCAGTCGCTCCGACTTCATGTAGCTCTTCTGCCGCGTGAACGTGCGGCGCTTGTACATGGGAAACGTGGAGAAGAAGAGCTTGATCTTCATCCACCGACCATACATGCCCAACGGCTCCAACAGGATGACCAACACCAGGATTAGGCCGAAAAAGCCAGCTTCGACCCCGGGCTTCTTTAGGAAGTCTCCGATCGCCTTTCCGACAGCACCAACCAGGCCGATCCCTGTGGTGCTCGCCACGTCGGAGAGCGTTGCCGGAATGGAGTCCCGAAGGATCGCGATGGTCGGCGGAAGCAGCGCAACGAAGATCGCACCGAAGACAGCGCCGTGCAGCGAGCCGAGCCCCCCCACGATGACCAGCAGCAGCAATTGTATCGACAGCAGGATGGTGAAGATATCCGGCGCAAGATAGGCGATCTTGTGGGCGAAGAGTGCGCCTGCCAGCCCCATCAGCGCAGCAGAGTAGGCGAAGGCGATCGACTTGTAGACCGCCAGGTTGACCCCCATCGACCGGGCGGCGATCTCACTGTCGCGAATGGCAATCCAAGCGCGGCCGGTAGGAGATCGCAGCAGGTTGCGAGTCATCCACAGCGTCAGCGCCAGGATGGCCGCGCAGAGGTAATAGAACGTGGCAGCGTCATTAAAGTGGACACCGAAGATTACGGGTTTCTCGACCGCCATCCCAGCAAATCCCTTCGTCACTGCCTCCCAACGTGTGAACACTTCCTGGATGATCACGGCGAAGGCCAGCGTGGCGATAGCTAGGTAAATGCCCGTCATGCGTAAGGCTGGCAGCCCGACCACGATGCCGGATGCCATCGTGATTAGGGTGGCGAGCGCGACAGACGCAACCCAAGGTACGCCGTGCTGGAGAAAGTAAGCGTGCGCATACGCCCCAATACCGAGAAAGGCGGCGTGGCCCAGCGAGAGCAGCCCCGTATAACCCACCAGCACCATAAGCGAGACGCCGCAAATGCCGTAGATAAAGACCCAAGTAATCTCGCCAACATAGTAGCTCGACAACAGGCTTGGCAGCAGCAGCATCACGACTGCCAGCAATCCGTACCACATGGCAGTAACACCGTCGCGGAAGAGACGGATATCCTGCTCGTAAGAGGTCTTGAACATGAAACGCATGAGGCCGCCTCTACACTTTCTTACCTCCAAGCGTTCCGAACAGCCCTTGCGGCCGCACGGCGAGCATGACCAACAACACGATGTACGGCGCCGTATCCTTGAAGCCCTCGGGCAGCGTCGCGCCGGCGTAAAGCTCGATCAGGCCAATTGTGATTCCGCCCACCAGCGCGCCGGGGATCGAGCCGAAGCCGCCTAGCACGGCAGCGGCGAACGCCTTGAGCGCTACCGCCAGTCCCATGTTGATGTCGATCAGCGTTACCGGCGCCAGCAGGATACCAGCGGCCGTCGCCACCGCCGCTGAGATCGCCCACACCAGCGAGAATATCAGTTTGACCGGAATCCCCACATAGTAAGCGGCGAGCTGGTTCTGTGATGTCGCCTGCATTGCGATGCCAATGCGTGTGTAATTGAAGAAACCAAAGAGCACACCACACAGGATCAACGTGCCAGCGATGATCGACAGGTACTGGTGGCTGAGGGTCACGCCGGCGATATTGGTCACACCGGAGAAGGGCGTAGGCAACGTGTAGATTTCGGAACCCCAGGTAACGCTAGCGAAAGTACGAAACATGGCGCCGAGACCGATCGTCAGCATGACGACTGCAAACTGCGGCTGGCCGATCACGCGACGCAGAATGGTCATGTCCAGTACCGCGCCGAAGACCGCGATCACCACTATCGCGATCAGGAAACCGGCCCAATAGTCGAGACCCCACAAGACTATCGCCATGTAGGCGACGAATGCGCCCAGCATCAACAGGTCGCCCTGGGCAAAATTGACCAGCTCGGTTGCTTTGTAGATCAGCACGAAGCCGAGCGCGACCAAGCCGTAGATGCAGCCGACCGCAAGCCCGTTCAGGCTCAGTTGCAAGAAGGTAGCCAGTTTTCGTCCCCGTCGTTTGGCAGTCTAGCCTGCCACACCTACGCCAATATCGGAACAGGGTTTGGGACTGAAAATTCAAGGCAGCGGTGAACTTGCCCCCAGCGGGCGATCTGCTATTTCCACGGTAGTGTTTTGACTATGCACAAAAGCACACTTGCGCGGCGCAATAAACCCGAACAGGAATGCTCGAGCCAGTCACGTTACCAGCCAAATGTTGCGTCGCAATGATCGTGTGAGCCCCAGCCTGGAATCGGTCAGGTTCGGTCGTCTCGGGCGGACCCGAGGGCCTTCCCGGCGCGTCAGGTGACCATCACATTCCTGACGTGAAGGACCGCGGCAGGCCAAATGCTCGTCAGTAGCAGCTGGCAACCTCAAAGTCCGGCCAGAAATTCAAGCAAGGCGATGTTGACCTCGGCCGGACGTTCCTGCTGTACCCAATGGCCTGCACCATCGACCAGCTTGAGGAGCCGCAGATCGCTGATCCGATCGCGCATCATTTCGATCAGGTCAACGCCCGGGACAAAACGCAGCACGGGATCGAGACTGCCCGCAATGAAGGCTGCAGGCTGCTCGATGCGCTGGTCAGCCACCGCCGACTGCTGCGCGAAATCGAGCTCCGAAGTGCGGTAGCGGTTGAGCGGGCCGCGGAAGCCACTCCGTTGAAACTCTTGGACGTAATAGTCGAGGTCGGCGGCCGTTAGCCAGCCCGGCAGGGGCTCGGGATCGACCAGGCCGTCAAGCAGCCGCGCGTCCGCCGGCTTGTCGAATCTGGGTTGGGCTTTTATTCCCTCGCCGGAGGCCGCGTAGTAGATCTTGCGCAAGCTAATGCGCACGTCCGCTTCCAGCTCCGCCTCGGCAACCCCCGGGGTTTGGAAATAGAGCTGATAGAAAAAGCGGTCCTTGTAAATCCTCCGTAAAAGCTCGATGCGAGGCGCTGGCCCGCGACCTGTGTGTGGCACGCTAAGACCGGCCACGGCACTCACTTTCTCCGGATGCAACAGTGCGGTATTCCAGACGATGGGAGCACCCCAATCGTGACCGATCAAGATCGCTCGCGTTTCCCCTAGCGCCGTAACAAGACCGGCAATATCGGCACACATCTCTTTAAGCGCATAGGCGTCAACTGCATGTGGCTTGTCGCTGCCACCGTAGCCGCGAACGTCTGGCGTCGCCACGCGATAGCCGGCCGCGACCAATGCTGGAATCTGGTGGCGCCAGGAGTACCAGCTCTCTGGCCAGCCGTGGACAAGCACGATAAGTGGCCCCTTGCCGTCCAGGGCTACGCGGAGCCGAATGCCATTTGTCTCAACGATCTTAAAGGTCGGTTCTACCATTGCAGTGCTCTGTCGGCGTGCGCGATTGTGGTACCGGAGCTGCTCACGATACGGCTTGGCGCGCCAAAGCCGATCGACGCACGCCAATAAGCGCTACCGTGGCCGTCGCTTTGGCCATCCAGGAGTTGTTGCGACGCCCGCAGGCGTGAATGGCTACCTGGGATTTGGCTAACATTGCGAATGCTCCGATCATCAGGACAGCCATTTCCGCCCTGCACGCGGTCCACAAGCTTTGGTGTGAAAAGAGCGCTTCGAGGCTTGAGCAAGGGTTGGACTTCCAAAGTGAGCTTGTGAACGGTTGGATCTCGGGCCGCGATGCGGTTCAGAGCGAGGCCAAATTTAATCGTGCCCTCTGAAATCAGGCGGGCGTTCTCCCCGCGTCTCGGGATAGACAAAACCAAGGTTGGCCGCAATTGTCCAGGGCGCATCAATCAAAGGGACTGCCTCTTGAAAGAAAGCGATGCTTAGTCCCACCAGGGGATCTGGGAGCGCACTGCGCGCGCCGAGCAGCCGGTGAAAGATGGCCGCCTCCCGAGTGGCTGCCGACATGCCCTGGCCATATACGGGATTGAATCGGCACACTGCATCGGCCATGGGAAGCAATCCCGTTGGGAGGCCCGCTAGTTGCTCAAAATGTCGCCAAACGTTCTCGGGTAAACCAAATTGAGCTATCTTATCAGGGGGCTTTGCCTCCTTAATGGCATCGTCGACGGTTGGCGTACGTAGCTTCTGGGCATACCTGACGAATCCGTCCCCCTTTGCTGGCGGCGAAACAACTCGGCCAGCCCGATCAGCGACTGCTTGATCTCCTCCGACAATTTTGCACGTGAATCTCGTCGTTTGCGAGAGCGACTACACCGCCGTGCCAGTAGCCCACCATACAGATAAAGCCGCTGCCTTCCGGGCGTTTACTGCATGTGGCTGTCCCGGCGAACGTCAGCACATTTCTCGTCAATGAAGTGTTTCTGCGCTTCCGTCTCGTTGACCCTGCCCTTCTCGACATGCTCGACGTTTCGTAGGCCGCAGATGTGCTTCCAGGCGGCCTTGAGCTGTTCCTCTACTGACATCTCTAATGCCGGTGTCGGCTCCAATGCCGGTATCGGATCTAGTTCCGGTGTCGGATCCAATGCCGGTGTTGGAGCCGCGAGCGGCGTAATTGACTGCGTTGTCACTGGCACGGGTTTCTTGTATTCGGCAACAGGGGCCGCCTGGTGCACGAGCGTTCGCTTCGGCTTCGGCGTCGGATACTCAGCACACCCCGTCAAAGCCACACATGCGCACACCATCATTGCCCCAAGTCGGATATGCATGATTTGCCCCCGTCTCGACGAGCTTTGGATAAACTGAATTGCGGTTCCAGCACACCGCGCGATCCATATTCCGCCCCTCGAGGGATGACCGAAACTATCCCTTACCACCCGGGATTCTTCCAAGCGGCCACCTTTGTCGCTCGTATGCTTCGATAGTGACGGTGAGCGCTTCCAATTCGCCCGCCTCGGGGGAGTTTTCTGTGCAGCCCATGAGCTCGTCAGCTCGTTGCACTAGCAGCGCGTGCATCTGATCGGTGACTTCGGTGAGATACGCTACGGGTTCGGTAGGTTTGCTGGAGCTGGTTTGCTTCGCCTTTCTCGCAACCGAGGCCATGGTCAGAACTCCTGGCTGTCGTGTCCACTGGCAACCGACGGTAAGCGATTCGTTCCAAGCGGGACACGCTGCCACCACCGCGTTGTGGATTGGGTGGAAAATGCGCCCAGGCTCCCCTGGGGCCTTAGCCATCCATAAGCGGATTGTCCGGCATTTATTCAGGAAATGCGGCTCTTGGCCGATTCAGTAGTGAAAGACGGTTCATCGGTTATCGGAGTAGGGCGGGCCTGCCAAAGGTTAAAAAGGTGCCGGGAGTCGTCGTTAAGACGGCTTGCCTGAACGTCGTGTCATGGCACGTATGCCGCGACGTATGCTCAGGTTCAGGGAACGAAAAATCAGAAAGACGCGCACCAACCAATCTGGCACCCCGAGATGACGCATAGCCTCGATACTGCCCTCGACATGCCGCGCTTCGAACGCGGTGTTGCTCCAATAACCGTCGTCAGCAGCGCATAATTCTAAGATGCGCTCCGCGGACTCACGCACTTGAGCCCCATTTGGCAACTTATTTGCAAAAGCGAGCTCCCTACGCGCGCAAACCGCTTCCACCCGCGCCCGAATCTCGGTCTCGTACCCAATGCCACAGCGCATCAGTCTCGCGTGAGTGGCTTCATGCACGATTGTTGAGGCAATCATTGCTGGGGATGACGTTTCGGCGAGGACAAACCGGCTATCGAGCTCACAGGAGCGAACTGCCTCCTTGTAGCTTCCGGAGCCGCCTGGAAGCAGCCACACTCGCACGCGTTCAAGGTCGCGAAGGAGGCGTTTGTAGCGAAGTCGATCGTGTGCTTTTATCAGACAGAGCGCCCCCTCAACTCGGCGAAACACCGCCTCTGCGTTAGCGTCGGATTCCCAAGTCCCAACCAATAGCCCATCAATGCGTTTGCTGACAGACAACCAATGCCAAAGCATGTCGGCCTTTGGTTTTCTGGTGCGTCGGAGCATCGTCGGACCGGCCGGTTCGCTGCGGACATTGCCTCCCAAGGGCGGGACATTCTACCGCGGATGACCGTGAAGGGTCACGTTGCGACACGCCGGAAAGGTCTTGTTAGTCCCCTTTGTTCGTTGATAAGCGCTCACTCGCCGATCCGCTCTCCCATCAAGCCTCCCAGTCGAAAGTCACGCTCATAACGTCAGTAATGACAATGAAGCCATCGGACCGGCGTGATGGCTCACTGCTGCAGACAATGAAGAATACGCTCTTCAAATCTCCAAAGTTCGTGGCACGCAGGTTTGGTGGATGCTCACGAAACGGTCTGTACTTCTCATAAAATGCGTAGTCGAACGCCGCCTCGCCTGCATCCTCGCGGCCGAGGACCTCGAAACCGCCAAGATCGATCACGCCCGCGCCGAACGAGCGCACAAGTTCAGGGACTTCCCCTGCATGCTTTTCGGGGTCGAGGAACGCCGCGGGCACCTTGTAGAACGGATCGATGTAGCGACGGACCAACTCCTGCGCATGAAGCACTCGCGAACAGCCGACCCACAGCTGTCTCATCTTTGATCCTCACCGTGTCGGCTTTTGATGTTACATGAGGCCAGCTTGCAGCTTGATCAATCTTCGCCGCTTGGGTTCCTCCGGGTCCATTTTGCCGCTGTCCACTTCGTCTGCTTTCGGAGAGTTTCTGACGTCCCTCGAAGCGCCGACGGAGAAAACGCTATAAGCGGACCCACGAAGAGCTTGTCATGGCCCGTCGGCCCAATTCGATAGATGTATTTCGCTGCCGCCGCAGAAGGTCTATCTATTGACCATTCGACCAGACGTCTGTGGAACGTGTGCTAAGGAGGGAGTACCGCCATGAAGCGTCGAGATTTCTTGAAAGTATCAAGCATCGGCCTCGCCGCCTCTACCGTTTCGGCTCCGGCGGTTGCCCAGTCACAAGGGGCAACATTCCTCGTTGCCCACGGTGCTTGGTCAGCGGGCTGGGCGTGGAAGAAGATGCATCCGCTCATGAGCACCGCGGGGCACCGCTTGTTTACCCCGACCTACACTGGCCTGGGGGAACGTGAGCATCTGGCAAGTCCTTCGAACGATCTTGAGACGCATATCCAGGATGTGTTGGCTGTTATCAAGTACGAAGACCTACGCGATGTCGTGTTGGTCGGCCACAGCTACGGCGGCATGGTCGCGACCGGCGTGGTCGACCGCGCGGGCAATCGGATCGCGCAGCTCATCTACCTTGATGCCTTTGTGCCGAGAAACGGGCAGGCGTTGGTCGATCTGCTTCCCCCGGAGGGGCGGCAGAGGATGCAAGAGAGAGTGAAGGCGGGCGACGGTTGGCGAGTGCCACCCAATCCAACTCCGCCGGATACGTCGGAAACGGACGTGAAATGGATCGCTGAGCGACGCCTGCCGCAATCGTTCAAGAGCTTTGAGATGCCGTTACAATTGCGCGACGCGGATGTCACGTTGCCGCGAAGCTACGTTTACTGCAAACGCATCGGACCCGTGGATGTCTTTCGCCCGTTCGCCGAGCGTGCCAAGAGCGAGCCTGGATGGCGCTACCACGAGATCGACGCGAGCCATTCGCCGCACATCACCGCGCCCGACGCACTTGCCGCGCTGCTGCAGGCGATCGCAACCGGGCGCGCGTAGTAACCTCGACAGTCAATAGTCTGCCGTGACCGCTCCGGTCACGAAGAGCCATGCTGGCTAGCTCGCCTGCACGGCCGAAGCTCCTCAGAAAGCCGACGGACTCATTTGCGCCGCTGAACGCTTCGGGGTTGCCAGAGGCCGCAGTGAAGGATCTAAGCCACAGGAGGGCTGCATCGGTAAGCCCTCGACAACCTCTCCGCGATGACAAGTGTCGCTTCAGCGGCTAAATCATGCCACATGACCGGATCAAGCCTCGACCACGTCGCTGCCTGCTGGGAAGGCAATGCCGAAACCTGGACCCGCCAATCGCGTGCGGGCTACGATGTTTACCGCGACCAAAACAACACCCCTGCCTTCCTTGCCATGCTGCCTCGGATTGCCGGCTTGGATGGCATTGACCTCGGCTGTGGCGAAGGCAGCAACACACGCCTGCTTGCTGCACGCGGCGCTCGGATGCATGCGATCGACATCGCGCCAACATTCATCAAGCACGCACAAGCAGCGGGCGGTGGCATCACATATCAAGTGGCAAGTGGCACCAACCTTCCGTTTCGCGATGCCAGCTTTGATTTCGCCACTGCCTTCATGTCCCTGATGGATATGCCCGACCACGACCTTGCCTTGCGTGAAACGCATCGCGTCCTCCGCCCCGATGGTTTTCTGCAATTTTCGATCTTGCACCCGTGCTTTTGCCCACCAACTCGTCGGAGCATCAGAAACTCCGAAGGCATTGCGGTTGCCGTGCAAGTAGCGGACTACTTTGCGAGCAGCGACGGCCGCGTCGAGGAATGGCATTTCGGAAACGCACCCGCCGATGAGCGGGCGACCAATGCACCCTTCCGCGTCCCGCGCTTTCACCGGACATTGAGCAGCTGGCTAAATCTCTTGGTCGCCACGGGGTTCATGATCGAGCAACTTGGTGAACCAATGGCGGACGAAGCTACCGCGGTCGCGTTTCCCACTGTCGCGGATACTCGCGTCGCGCCTCTGTTCTTGCACGTGCGCGCACGCAAGGGGTACGTCTCTTGTACCCCAGAAAGCTGCTGAAGTTGTTGCGCTGCCGAAGTTTCCTGCTTCTTGCCAGCCACGGACTCATGGCTGCAGCAAACAACCTCATTTGCGCGCGCAAGCAGCGTTGGCAGAATGGTGCGGGAGTTCAGGCGGTCTCGATGTAACTGAGGATCCAGACCGACAGAGATAGTCGACCCCGACAGGCCAAGACCTCGGAGATATGTGCTCAGGGTTCATGCCGGCGTCCGCCTTCCCAACCGGAAGTGGCGAGCACCATACGCCATCGCGCAGAATCGTTGGCCGCCCGGCAGACGGCTCCGGCTGTCGTGACGTTGACCAGAAAGAACAGTGCCCGCGGTAAGTCTCCTTGCCGATGACCACCGCGTTCGCCGCGCCGTCCCTGGATCGTTCGGATAGAAAAGGACGATGCCAGTGAAAGAGCCCCGGCCCGGGATGGAAAGTGGCGTGAACGGTTGTTTCTCTCTTGCGGGGTTGCTGCCGACATAGGCGCTGGCGAACGTGAGCGAGGCCGGCCTACCCGACTTGTCCGGTGCGACACCCAGGTCGAGACTGATGATGATCGCGTCCCGCGCTCCGTGATTGGTGATCGTCAGGGGTATGGCGAAGACCTCGACGCCTCCCACCGGATCGCGGGCATAGTGCATGCCCCCCCACGTAGACAGCGGGGCGCGCCTGCTTGAGGATGGTTTCGTAAAGGCTGAAGACTGAAAGCATAAGGGCGATTAAGGAAATCAATACGCCCAGCGCCCACCTTCGAAGTGGGCCGGCGTCCTTGCCGCGTCGAGCGCTTGCTCCGTGCCTGCTTTTCGCTCTCGCGGGCTCTCACTGTCGAACCGACACGATCCAACATGGTACTAGGGTACGCTGCAGCTGTCACAATTTGATGACGCGCGACGCAGCTAAGCGGTATCGCAGACCCACAGCCAAGAATGGACTGCCCCTGCCTCCAGCAGAACTCGGACCGCGAGAAGATCCTCAATCATCACGCGCTGCAGCGTCAAAGTGAGCTCCTGGGCATGGGTTCATCGCGGCGCCCGTTGGCGCAGCGAATATCTTCGGCGATCACGTCCCGGGTCGTGGCTAACCCCGTCGCTCGTTACGACCACTCTAGACTCGAACTCATCGTCTATCTTCTCGCTGGTTTGCAAGTGCAAAGAGCCGACCCGCTTCGTTGAGAGCTAGGCCCGTGAACGCATGAAAGGAGAAGCCCTGCACCGAGTTATGCACTGCTGCAGGGTGCGGTCTCGGCGGTGTTTTATGAGGTCAACGGAGCCGACGTCTCCAATCACCGGCTCTAACGGGGAGTTCGTGCCATTGAACCGATATGGCGGACCGTGGGCACCTATCCCACTTGAATTCGGACATCACTCGCAAAAACACAGGCCGGTCTTGCTGGTTGTCGGAAATCACAGGTACAATGTTCGTCTCTAAGAGTTGAAGCGATTTTCTCAGAGGCTCGCGGATGTGCCGCTGGCAGCCTCACAAAGAATGGTCGAGGGGGAGATGCACGCACGCGATGTTCCCGTTCTCGGCGATCTAATAGATGCGGCAGTTATCTTTGCTACTACGCTGATCCGCATCGGCCGGCATCCGTTCGGCTTCGTGCACGCGATCTCCTTCGATGATCCACTGGCACCGAGACGCGCGTTCAAATTCATCGGTGCGGGCATTGCATTTGCCTACCTGATCTTCTCGCCTGCACTGAGCAAGCACAACTTTGAGGTTAGCGAGTTTCGGTTCGGCATCGTGGTCTTGCTTCGGCTCCTGCTGGTTACTGCCATCTATCATGCCGCCTTCTTTGTCGTCGGCTATCGGCGCCCAATCACGAAAAGCCTGATCCTTTCCTCGTACATCAACGGGGTCTATTTTCCGTTCTTCATGGCCACCATGCTTCCAGGCTACCTTGCGATCGGTCCTAGATACTATTTCGAGCCGCTAGGACAACTCACACCCGCTCAGGTCTCCGCGCTGGAACACCCCCTGGTGCTATCAGCACAAGTGCTCCTCCTTGCGGGTTATCCCTTCTTCTTTGCGCTTGCGAGCTATTGGTGGGCCACGGCCTACGGCACAAGAGTTTGGCTAAGCACCGCACTCCTTGTCGCCGCGGTGATCCTCGCTGCGGCCGCCAACCTGTACATTATTCCCCTGATCACGCGACCGTTTCTGTGATGTATGCGCATATTGGCCGCGAGAGTGCGGCAACCATTTGGGCGCGGCCAATTTTGCTTCGATTGCTGACACACACGCGCCGACCATTACGCGCAACTCGGGAAAAATGCCGAGTTCGTCTACAGCGGTTCGTTTTGGGAGCCGGGGCTTGCCTATCCCGGAAATCAGGCGCTTGTCGCAGCGTAAGAGAAGGGGTTCAACCACGCTCCATCAAATCAATCTGCAGGACACTATGCCGGGTGCCAGCTCTCGGTAGACGCCATAGGGCGGACTGGTGGTCTCTACTCCGAAACGCTGCGGGAAGCGCTGCTCACTTTCAAGACGAAGACTGTCCATGGCGACTTCGCAGTGGATGAGCGCGGGCCCAGATCGCTCATAAGTTCGAGACCAGCCATGGCAGGACGGCAAAAAAGGTCGTGGTTTGGGCCGGACGTCGTGGCGACAGACAAGGCGCGGCTCCCGACGGGCCCAAGCTTGCCGCACGATGAATCCCAGCGGGATACCATACCCTCGAAATCTCAATCATGTCCTGGGTTGTGGGACGATGCGGATGTAGGGCTTGGGCGCTTTCCAACCTTGAGGGTAGGCCTTTTTCGCGTCCTCGTCTGACACCGAGCCTGCGATGATCACGTCCTCGCCGTGCTTCCAGTTCACGGGCGTCGCCACCATGTGCTTGGCGGTGAGCTGGAGCGAGTCGATCACGCGCAGGACCTCGTCGAAGTTGCGCCCCGTCGTCATTGGGTAGACAAGGACCAGCTTGATCCTCTTATCCCGCCCGATCACGAACACGTTGCGCACGGTCTGGTTGTCGGCTGCGGTACGCCCATCGCTGGAACTGCCGCTTTCCGCCGGTAGCATGCCGTAGAGTTTTGAGACCTTGAGCTCAGGATCGCCGATCATGGGGTAGTTCGGCGCGTAACCCTGTGTCTCCTTGATATCGTCGGCCCATTTCGAGTGACGATCGACGGAGTCCACAGAAATGCCGATAATCTTGACGTTGCGCTTGTCGAACTCGGGTTTGATCTTTGCCATGTAGCCGAGCTCCGTAGTGCACACAGGGGTGAAGTCCTTCGGGTGCGAGAAAAGCACCCCCAGCCGTCCCCGAGCCAATCGTGGAAGTTGATGGGTCCGGCTGTGGTCTGCGCCTCGAAATTAGGCGCAACGTCTCCGATGCGAAGCGTCATTGATGCTCTCCTTTGCAGCCGACATAAGGAGGCCGGCTCCTACTTCGGACACTAACAGGCGATGCGCTTGATCAATGTCCAAAAACTGCAGCAAAGTTTCTCGACCTCTGTAACGAGTGCTACTATTACGATTTCACTTCTTGCCTGCGGAGGTCAGATGGCGAACGTTCACCTCACGCCACTATTGGAAAAGCAGCGCATCTTTCGCAGCCGCAACCCGGATGAGGCGGTTGCCTTCCTGCACGGGAAGCAATTCCGTTTCGATCTTTCGCGCCGAGCGGCCAAGCAACTCGATCTGCGGATCAACGGCATTTATCTGCCCAGCCTTTATGTCGGCTACATCCAATACGGCTCGCCGGCTACAATCCAGACCAACCCCGAGCGTGACGACTATTGGTTGCAGCTGCCAATTTGGGAACATATTGAATTCACGGTTGCACACCAGTGCATCTCCTGCGGTCCCCACCGCGCCGCTGTCTCGTCGCCAACAAATGGGCTCCTGATACGGACGAACGCGCGCGGGGCTCGGTTCAACATCTCGCTCACCGCGTCAGCGCTGACCCGGCAGCTTGCCGGGCTCTTGGGCGCACCGCCCACCAAGCCGCTCGAGTTTGCGCCGTCGATGAACCTGAGCGCAGGCTACGGTCGCAGCCTGTCCCAATACGTGTGCCTCGCCGTGATGGACTTCGAACGGGCGGGCAAGATGCCGTGGGATGCAATCACGACCAGCCAATTCGAGCAGTTCATTATGTACAGGCTGCTTCTCGACCATCCGAACAACTACATCAAGCTTCTGGGACGGCGGGAGCGATCGCTCACGCCGCGTGACTTGCGTCGCGCGCTCGACTACATGCATGCCAATCTCGCCGCGCCGATTACTGTTGCGGATATCTCGGATGCATCCGGCATTGCTGGGCGAACCTTATTCCAATATTTTCGCGACTTCCGGGGCACCTCCCCCATGCGCTACTTGCGCGATGCCCGCTTCGAAAAAGTTAGGCAAGCTCTGCGGATTGCCAAACCGGAAGAGGGTGTCGCGCAAGTAGCAAGGAAATGGGGGTTCTCCCACCTCGGCCGTTTCGCGATCGAATACCGAAAGCGTTTTGGGGAGAGCCCATCGGAAACCGCGCGCCATCGCCGGAACGCGTGTTCTGACTAGATGCAGCGCCCTGGAATCCTCGATGGTGCGCTAGCCCCCGTCGTCGGCACCCGCTGAGCGCGTCCGTAGAATTTCCGGGAGCTGACGCAATTGCTGCGGTTCCAAAGTTTTCGGTCTCATGCCAAAAAGGCGACGCGGACCAATGCCGGTTCTGCAGTCATCATGAGTGCTTGGTGCCCCATTGCAGCAGCATTTTCAGGAGCGGTCCCAACGTGCGACCCTTGTCGGTCAAGATGTATTCGGCTCGCGGTGGGTGGTCCATATAGAACCTCCGCACAACGATCCCGTTGTCCTCCAGTTTCTTGAGACGAGCAGAAAGCGTTGTGGCGCTTGCGCTTGGCAGTGATTGCTCGAAATCCTGGAACCTGCGCGGCCCGTCCAGGAACAGGTCGCGCAAGATCAATATGGTCCAGCGTTCGCCAATGATGTCGAGGGTGCGCGCGATCGGGCACTTGAGATTGTAGCTCGACGACATTCTTGGACCTCTCGGTCGGATGCTCATGCGCGGCTAAGCAATCCCGAAGCCAGCGCAGACCAAGCCGCCAACTCTAGCGCATTTCGCAATTTTGTGAAGTGACTCCAATCTGTGGAATAAATACAGATAATGTATCTTAACATTGGAGGGAGGTCTGCCGATGAACACGGTTGCTCCGGGACCAACCGTCAATGTCGAGGAACCTGCTTGGGCTGTTTGTGCTGGCGGTCGCCTTCACGGCCTTCTGGCTCGGGCTCAACGTCATGCTGCCGAGCCTGCAGGCCACCGGCATTCCGTCGGTCTTCATCCGCTTGGCCATCCACACCACTATGCTGACCGGGCTCTGGCTCGGTTTGGCACGGACGGACTTCGACGCCGATACGCGCGTCATGGTTTGGCTCGCACTCGCCCTTCCGTTCACGGCCTGGCTGGCCGTCGTGTGGTGGCTGGCTGTTGACGGGACGTTTCGCCCGCGCCCGGGCGTACCGACGCTCCCGATCGCCATTTTCCTTCCGGTTCTGATCGGACTCCCGTTCCTTCTGCGTTCCCGGCGCATCGGCGCGCTTCTTGATGCGATCCCGGCGTCCTGGCTCGTCGGCCTCCAGGTCTATCGTATATTTGGTGGCATCTTCTTGGTGGCGTGGGGCAGAGGTGGAATATCGGGCACCTTCGCCCTTCCTGCCGGGACGGGAGATGTCCTCATTGGTGTTCTAGCATTGCCGGTCGCCAATCTCCTGCACACCGGTGCTCCGGCCGCAAGACAGATTGCCATGGCCTGGAACGTCCTAGGTCTCGTCGATTTCGCGATCGCCATCGGGATTGGCATTCTGAGCGCGCCGGGACCTCTGCAGGTCATCATCCCCGACCGACCGAATGCACAACTCGGCTCCTTCCCCACAGTCATGATTCCGGCCTTCGCCGTTCCGAGCTCGATCCTGCTGCATGTTCTCTCGCTGCGGCAGTTGCGGCGGATTGGTCGAGGCGCCGTGGCGGCAGCCGCCTGACGGAGACATCCATGGCTTGGGCGGTTCTGAGGAATACCCCGCTTTGGGTATGGGGCGTCCTGGCTGTGCTGCTCGCGCTTGGGCTGGTGCAGGCGCGTAACCGCAAGGTTTCCGGCCTACTCATCCTTCTGTTGCCTGCAACCATGATCCCGCTTTCGCTTTACGGTGTCGCGGCATCATTTGGCGCCAGCCTTGCCGCTCTGAGCGCGTGGGCAATCGGTCTCGGCGCGGCCCTCACGCTCAATGGGCGCGTATTCTTTGGGCCGAGGGGCGTGCGCTACGATGCCGTCGACGGAAGGTTCGAGGTTCCTGGCAGCTGGGTACCCCTCGTGCTCATGCTTACGATCTTCAGCACGAGGTTCGCCTTCGCAGTTATGAAGGCTTTGAACCCGTCAATCGTTAGCGCAGCGACCTTCATCGGGTCCGTGAGTGGTATCCTCGGCTTCAGCAGTGGTCTATTTCTGTCGCGAGCTATACGAACGTTAAAATTGCGGCGTGGTGTTCATGCCTGATGCGGCGAGCCCGAATCGGGTCAACGCTGCCCCGCGCCGACGCGCTGAGCGCGTCTCATGCACCTCAAAGAGCTGACGGAATTGTTGCGCC
Source organism: uncultured Alphaproteobacteria bacterium (assembly GCA_963775835.1). Taxonomy (GTDB): domain Bacteria; phylum Pseudomonadota; class Alphaproteobacteria; order Rhizobiales; family Hyphomicrobiaceae; genus AWTP1-13. The sequence continues at coordinate 142,706 of CAVZKV010000019.1, forward strand.
GTCGAAAGTTTCCGCCCGGAGCCGAATTCGAGACCTGAGTAAGTGCAGAAAGGTGCGTGGACAGATCAGTGCCCCCCTCGGCGGTCCGGCCGAAAGCCGATGCTTCCAGCTCGCGCTGGTTGATCGCGGCACCCTGCGAGGTCAAACAGGTCGTGCTAACCTTTTAGACACTCGAGACTGACCGGACTGGTCGGCTCTCCAGCCGGTCCATAGCCTTTGCTCGATGCATCTCCTCGCTCTTTCGGCGAGTCTCAAAAAACCTTCGAGGGCCAAGTCTGGAAAAAAGCCACACTCTAAACTGCAGGTGCACTTGTCGGGTCGTCAGCTTGCAGAATCTTTAGTTCCTGTCCCAGTATTGCCAACTCCGCTTTGTGCCTCTCTATCGCGGCTCGGAGGGATGTCGCCGCATCACGAATGCGAGCCTCCTTCTCCTCTTCCGATTGACCTCCAATTTCGCGGATTAGCGTCGCAGCCACCCGTTCTTCATCGGTCAGCTCATGGAAGTTGGCGAGTGAAAGGTAAGCATTTCTCAGAAAGGTCCGTTGGTCTTCCTGTTCTATCGTCTTGATGCAGTGACGAAGGACGAATTTGATCAGGTCTTTGGGGTAACCAAGCTCTGCTGCATCACAAACGCTGCTCTGATCGAGCTTGTTGAGCGCGCCAAGATAGCTATCGAGCACATCGCGTGCGTCATACTCTGCAAAGCTCATCAAAGCTCATCCTGCACTCGACGTCATGTTCGGTCCGGGGAGGCCCATCGGGGCCGTTTGATCCTCGCGGATATTACCTCCGTGCAATGCGCCGTAGTAGATGACGTCGCTGCACCCTGTGGACAATCGCTCCTCAGCGCATCTCCAGCGATCCACCCGTCGATGCAATCTGACGCGATGATGCGCAAGCTCGGCATGGTGCTCCCACGGCTGCGGCGAAAGTACCTAACAAAGCGGCGTACCACGCGCAGCACGCCGATGTCGGCCCTACCGCAGTCACGATGATGGGAGCCGAGCGTGCTCTGAGAGTACCATAGCACGGACATCCCATCCAACTGCTTGCCGGACGGCTGCTGAGCAGTGGACAGTCGGTGCTCCTGCACTTTCCTATTTGCCGCCAACGCGTACGCCATCCGCACGGGGTCGCCCGACGTAGACATGAAAATCAGGACCTCAGTGACCGCATCGATCAGGCGGCGCAACATGCCGACAATTGGTCCGCGCGGTGAGAGGTTCTTCTCGGCATGATCCAGATGAGAAAGTTCTTCAGATTTAATCGACGCTATGAGCGCAAAAAGCTCGTGGTCGCGGCTCGAAAGAACTGCGAGCTGGTCATTCGGTGTGGGCCGGCGCCACACGTTGAGCCCAAGGCAGCGGTGGAATGCTCGGGTCGGGATTTCCAGGCAGTCCGGAAATCGCTACAATTTGCCCCGGCTCAGATTTCATTCGGGGAGTCCGGACAAACAGATGCTCGAGGGATCGTTGGCTCCGCTTGAGCGAGCAAATGCTTTGGTATGGACCGCGCTGGCGGTCGCGATCGTGCTAACATTGCAAATCGAACCGTTTCGTGCTTGGGGCGGGAACGAAATCCACTATTTTGATTTGGCATTGCGCTCGGTCCGTCCTGAGCAATTCGGTCCAAATCACGCCGCCTTCGATCACAGCGTGGCCCGCTTTGCCAGTTTCGCCATTCTTGGCGGCACGGTCGCTTTTTTCGGCTATGACGTTGCGTTGATCACCCTGCGGTTCGTCGCGATTGTTGCCTACGCAATTGCGTTTGCATATTTGGCGCGATGCTTGAAACTGTCGCGGGCCGAGACCCTCATTGCACTAATGCTGTTCATCTTGGTTGGGCAAAGCTATTTCGCCGTAGAATGGATGTTCGCTGGCGTTGAGGGCAAGGTCTTTGCCTATGCGGCGATCTTCGCATCAATCGGCTTGGCCTGGCGTGACAAAGTTCTGGCCGCCGTCGGCGTCGCCGCCCTCGCTACCTACCTTCATTTCCTGGTTGGCGGCTTCTGGGCTGTCGCCGTGATCGGGCTCATCGAACTCAAGACCGGAAACGTCCTTCGCATGGGCGGCTCGCTCTTAGCGTACACGGTACTCTGTCTGCCGATTCTCGCGATCCTCCTCTATGAGTGGTTCTTTGCCCCAATGCCGGACATCTCGGACCTGGATTTGACCATCACCCAGATCTATTCGGCGTTTCGCAATCCTCATCATGTCGCTCCTTTCTCGGGCCAGCTGCGCGCATGGTTACCCGGGATCAGTTGCATGGCAGCGGCGACTTGCTTGATGGCGATCCTGGCGTGGCAGGAACATTCCGAGCGGCGCGTGCTCGCACGTTGGCTGCTCGTTATGTATACGTATTTGATACTGTCATTCGTACTGTCCTATTTCGATCGTCGTACGTATCTCCTAGGACCGCTCATCCTGTTTCGTCCCAACTCCTTGATTCTGCTGCTCACGATAATGCTCGGCGTGCTTTGGCTGCGCCAAGCGCTCAGGGGGGATGGTGCTCGCACGCTGGTAATCATCACGCTAGCAGTCGGGATCGGATTCGCCGTGCCACGCGCAGCGTCCTTTGCCGATACACTATTGTCTCCCCAACTTCCTCTTACACGAATGCTGACGCCAAATGAACGCGAGCTCGTTGGCTGGCTGCGAGGTAATACTCCGTCTGATGCGACTGTGGTGATCGAACCGACAGCACAAACTGATTGGACGGTACCCTGGCTAGCCTTTGAACGGCTTATCGCCCGCCCGACGCTCGTCAGCTTCAAGTTTGTTCCTACACAGAAGGCTGATATTGCACGCTGGTATCGTTTGGTGCGCTGGCGGAAGGCGGTCTTCGAAGGCGACTGCGGCAAAATCTCGGAACACCCGGCCGACTATCTCGTCACTTTAAACGTAGCCACCCTGACACGGGTGGCGGTTTGTGGCGACATAGTCTGGACCAATGGCACCTACGGAGTTGTTCGGATTGCTAGAGGGTTCCGGTCTAAAAGGCCGGGTTAACGGCCCATGGTGATGAGCGGCCCCATATCGTGAGGCCAATGCAGAGAAGTAAGAGCCATCCCGGACCCCGACGAGCTTGGGGCTAGGTTCTGTTTTTTTGTGCCGGTTCTCTGTGATTTTTCTGCAACGATGTGTCCATGTAAGGCACTTGCCAATCGCCACGAACAGTGATTCCTGGCGGACATGTTCATCGACACCATCCCGAACCGGAAGTTGCTACCGGCGATCCTTTTGCGCGAGAGCTATCGTGAGGGCGGCAGGGTCAAGAAACGCACGCTTGCCAATTTATCGCAGCTGCCGCAACGGCTGATCGACGGCATCCGCAAGCTCATCGCCGGGGCACGGTGGCCGCGCCGGAAGCGGGCAAGCAAGAGGACCATGGCTTTAAGATCGTTCGCGCGCTAGCGCACGGCCACGTGGCCGCGGTAGGGGGCATGATGCGCAAGCTCGGCCTCGATCGGATGCTGCAGGGGCGCACGCAGGTGGAGCGCCGCGTGCGCAACCTGATCGAGGCCATGATCATCCAGCGGATCATTGCGCCGGGATCGAAGCTCGCCTTCCACCGAGCGCTTGCCGCAGAGACGGCAACATCGAGCCTGGCACAGTCGGTGGGCCTCACAGACGTCGCCGAGCGCGAGGTGTACGCAGCGCTCGACTGGCTCATCGAGCAGCAGCTACGGATCGAGGCGGCGCTGGCCAGGAAGCATCTCGTCGACGGCACGCTGGTACTCTACGACGTCTCGTCGAGCTACATGGAGGGACGTCGCTGTCCGCTCGCGAGGTACGGCGACAGCCGGGACCATCGCGCTGACCGACCCCAAATCGTGTACGGATTGCTATGTGCAACGGATGGCACGCCCGTAGCGATAGAAGTGTTCGAAGGCGATACCGCCGACCCGCAGACGATCCGAGAGCAAGTCGACAAGTTGAGGCGGCGGTTCAGGCTGTCGCACGTTGCTATCGTCGGAGACCGCGGCATGGTCACGTCGGCGCGCATCGCAGAAGAGCTGAAGCTGGCTGGGCTCGACTGGATCAGCTGCTCAGGGCGCCGCAGATCGCCGTGCTCGCCGAGGACCAAGGGCCGTTGCAAATGTGCCTGTTCGACGAGCGAGATCTCGCCGAGATCACCTCGCCCGACTTCCCCGGCGAGCGCCTCATTGCCTGTCGCAATCCGACGCTGGCCGCGGAGCGAGCAAGGAAGCGGGAGGCGCTGCTGCAGGCCACAGAGCGTAAGCTCGAACGTATCGCCGCTGCGGTCGCCAGGAAGTCGGCCAAGTATGATGCGCCGCGATCGGGCTCGCGGTCGGCGCGGTCATCGACAAGCACAAGATGAAGAAACACTTCGCGCTCGATATCGTTGACGGTCGGTTCGCCTTCCGGCGGTGCGAGGACGAAATCGTAGCCGAGGCACGCCTCGACGGTATCTACATTGTGCGAACCAGCTTTCCAGCCGAAAGATCGGAACGGAGCAGGCTGTCGCCGCCTACAAGAGCCTCGCCCTCGTTGAGCGGGCGTTTCGGACGCTGAAGGGCGTGGATATGCAGGTGCGCCCATCTACACTGGCTCTCGACACGCGTGAAAGCCCACGTGTTCCTGTGCATGCTGGCATACTACATCGAGCACCACATGCGCGTCGCATTGGCGCCGCTCCTGTTCGCCGATCATGAGCCAAACAACGCGAGCGGTCATCGATCGCGCGGCCGGCCGAGCCGTCGCAGGCGGCCAAGAGCAAGATCGCGCGGCGACAGAGCGTCGATGGAACACCGATCATGGCTTGGCACGACCTCATCGCCAATCTCGGAACCCTGACGCTCAACGAGGTTGGGCTCCCGATGGCGCCGGGCCAGACTTTTCTAAGCTCGCTCGTCCGACCGCCTTGCAGGAGCAGGTGTTCGCGCTATCGGGCGTGCCCTACCCCGTGTCCAGTAACTGACCATCTCCGATAAAAAGAAGATGAGTCGGATTAAGTACTTGCGCGTTAGCGAAGTAAAAAGTTGGGCTAGGCTCGTGCGGTTCAGAAGTTGGTATAGAAGGTGGCCTCGGAAGTATCGGGGGAGGAACGTTTACGATCTTGGGCAGTCGGAGCAACCCAGGGACATCGCCTGCCCTGTGTCAAACCTCGAAACCTGGTCGCCAGACTTGGTCGTCCGCTTTCAGTTCCCCTGTTTCACAAACGTCAGAAACTCATCGTTGGTAAGCGTGTTGATCGCCACGCGCAACGTACCAAGAACCCACCTGATCTTGCACGGTTGCCCCACACCGCTATTGAAACCGCAAACTGTACGCAATGCGATCAGTGATCGGTCTTAGCATCGTCATTCTCGATTGAGGTTCGATAATACTCACTAAAGAGAACTGCGACATCGCCTATCATCTGACGTTTTGTACCCAGCCACTTTGTAAGCCGGATACCTGCGCTCTCCCCTTTGTTTAGGCCCTGACGCAGACCATTTCGTCTCCTCGGTCACCGTCAGATTCTTCCTGGATCAAGTAGCGCATTCTCCCAGCGCGTGCTTCGCGCCGGGTCCATCCAGATCGCGCACAGAAACCGCTTAAGCGGTGTTTCTGTGTAACATCCCGTGTTGCCACCCCCTTTGAGGCGGAAAAAGCGCTGCAGGTTGCCGGCCTCGGCGCCAAACGCCCTCTCGATCAAAGCCGGATTTTCCTTCCAGATCATCCAGAGAATGAGCTGGATTTCCCTGCCCAGGCCTGCGGTAGCCCCGCGTGGCCCTCAGGTAAGAAAAGCACAAGGATCGCCGGCATTGTAGCAGACAAAGTCCGACGCCCACCGATCGGATTGACGGGGAAGCGATGGGATATTGTCCTGGCAGAAATTCCATTCCGGCAGCTCGCCGAATTCAGTGCTCTCGAACGACAGCACCAGAGCATCAGCCCGATCTCTCACGGTTGGTAGCGGTTCATCACCCATGACCGCGCGCCAGACCGACTCCGTCAGAATGCCCTCTCTTGCCGGTGAGCTCTCGGGCACCTGGCGGAGGGTCGGGCACGCAAGCGCCCGCCTGATGCCTTGCCGTGTCTCGCGGCCAACTTTTCCGTTGGGCTGTTCACCCGGCGGTACGACGGCCGGCGCAGGCTTACCGCACTCCTCCAAAACACGTTGGAGATGGACCTGAAATTTTGCGAACACAGAATAGCGGCCAACGTACACATCGTACCGGTTTGGATTGAGAATGACGGCGTCCTCGGATGCCAGCGCGGGAGCACCGCTCATCATGTTGATGAGCGCGGCAAGCAGCCAAGCGGTGACTTGCCGACAAGCCGATACGAGTGGATCCGCACGAGAATTCATCGACGTCCGTCGAAAGCGCTTTCTTTCCTGATCCGGCGATTGAGGGTGGAAATCAACGGGATACTGCTTCTTGCTTTGACGGTTCATCCGAGTGTTCAGAAAGTGCCCGCTCTAGGTCGGCGGCGCTCTCCTCGTATCTTCCCAACGCCTGAAGGATCTGCGCTCTGGCATACAAAGCTTCTGGATCATCTGGCGCCTGAGCCAGGCAAATGTCGACCTCGTGCAAGGCTCGCTCAGTATTGCCCAGGCTCATGTTGACCCGGGCGCGCCCGAGCAGGGCATGATGATGCGTAGGATTGATTTCGATCTGCTTTTCATAGTCCTGGATCGCTTGCTCGAATTGGCCCGCTTGTTCATAGGTCGCACCGCGCCCCCCGAACGCATACGCGTGCTCGGGGCTATCGGCAATTTGCCTGTTATAGTCTTCAACGGAGCGCTCAAAATGACTGATTTCACGTAGGCATCTCCTCGTCCGCTGTAGCATATGAATGCTGCGGACTGATCGCAATTTGCTAGTGTAATCATCGATAGCCCGATCGAAATCACCTTTCGCCAGGTACGCATTGCCAGCCCCTCGGTGATTGCCGCCAGCTTGGCTGCTTCGGGCGAGCCTTCAGTACAGCCGGCCAGGTCGTCGGGCCCTCGCTCGGCATCTCCTTCGCAATCGCGTTCGTGATCCCCCCGCGACATAGCGCAAGCCGGGCACGTTGTGCAGTGCGGTCAGCGATCAAAAAACCTACCTGCGATCCGTAACTCCCGGAAACGCTTTGCACTAGCTCGCGCCGCAGTTCTTCAGGGGCGTGCGCAGTGCCTGCTCCAGACCTGCAGCCGAAAACTTGATCTCGCGTGACCAGGGACGGGCATTGCGCGGGGAGAATGTCTCAGTCACGACGATACCGCCGGCCGTAAGCGCCTTCTGAACGAATTGCCGATCTGCAATCGTCTGGTACCTGTCGTCCCCACGCAATGGCGTCGTCCGTTGCAGCGTCTTCACCTCGCTGCCAGCAGCGATGCGGATGACCGTCGAAATACCGATCTCGTTCGATCTCGGTTCCCGCTGATACTCAATCGACGTCGCAGGTCGGCCCTCAGCGCAAGTCATGCGCAGATTGGTGGTGCGCAATTCCGCGGCGTCGGCGCCCCTGGCCGCGGTAACCGCCTTCAGCATGTACGATCGCATGGGGCCTCTCGGTTCCTGATACTTCATCCAATCGGATTCGTAGGGGGCACTTGTCTCGACGCGATATCGGACAAGCTCCTCCCGACTCAGGACGTGCACGCCTGGCGGCGGAGTCTTAATGGCCGCATCTTGCAGGTCGGGATTGGCGCCCATCTCCAGGATATAACGTTTTCTGTTGTTGTGCATTTGCTCGACGGTCAGCCAGCCGGGCTGGGACGATATAGCCGTCGGCGTTGCGGCGTGGATCCCGACGCGTGCATCCGCCGGCACATGACGCTCTGACGCTCCGAGAAGAGCAAAGACGCAGGCGGAGGAACAGGTCGCGCCCGCCGTGCGGAGCTGCGCTTTTAATTCGCGGTTCGCCTCCATGATCCGGCGGCAGGATTCGTCGGCTGCAATGCGTGCTTTGCATCCTTCCGGATAAGATTCGCCCACGCTGGCGGCCATCCTGCGCTCGCGCAATATCCGGCCCAGGACGAGCGCCTCGCCGATTACGCCACCAAGCGAATTGAAAACGATCGGCAGGTTGCGGCCCTTCAAGGTGGCCAGCAGATCGCGAAAGCGTTGTTCGACCTGCGGCCCCTCGAACATTCCTTCGGCCGCGATCCATTCGCTGCAACCTGGACCGCAAGCGTTGCGCTCCCCCTTGGCGACGAAGAAGATCATCGGTTCCAGATCCGGCTGTGCCGGGGCACCGTGCGAACCCAAGATAAGGGCCAGTGCGGCGGCCGTTCCCGCCAAAACCAAACGGACGGTCCTTATGGCTATCCTCCTGGCGCCCATGCCGCGTGGGTGGGCATTCTGGGGCGTCGCACTCCCAAGAAACCCGATCACCGGCAAAACCGGCTGCTGTGCCCTCGCGGCGAGCGACCACGCTCCCGTCGCCCGGCCAATGAAGGTGATGAATTCGCGAGGTCGCATGTGTTTAATCCCCGAACCTTGGCACTGAGTGACCATCCACGGCGTCCAATCCAGAGACACCGACTGTTATGGAAGGTGATGTGCATTCGCCGGCAAACGGGCAACAAATCGTCGATAGGATGTGCTGCGACCGCTCTGGGCATGGCACAAACGCAGCGTCAGCGACAGGCCCCCGGTCCGGAACAGATTGGAGGTACTTTTTCCGTGGCGACAAGCTGCCCGACATGCGAACCGTTGACCCTGAGCTGAGCTGGACGCCTGCCGCCCAGGGGCCACAAGAAGATACCATTCGATCTCATTGTGTGGAGGCGCGAGTTCACCTCCGAAGGGACAAGTGAATCTTGAACCGCCAAACGGATCCAGGATTTCCGTAATGACAGATGGCGCCCATCCCTTGACCGTGGTTCCCCACGGAAGCGGTGTGATGCGCCATTTTGTTGGCATGTTCCCGCTGGCCTGGCTTGGCGGGTGGTTCGTTGGCCTTATCGCTACCGTCTGGAAGCTGTTGTCCGGCGGCGCCCCTCCACGAAGCCCACGCCGGAGGCCTGCGCATTTTCCGAGCTCGTGGCCCCCGTCCTCAGATCGGCCAGAGCCAGGGCACAAGCATGATGGCAATGCAATAGATCAGGAGCGTCAGCGGCAAGCCGACCTTGAAGAAGTCGGAAAACTTGTATTTACCGGGCCCGTACACCATAAGGCACGAGGGCTCCAGCGGTGTCAGATAAGAACAGCTTGCCGCCACCGCCACCATCATGCCGAAGGCGCGGGGATCGACGCCGAGCTGAATGCCGGTTTGCATGGCGATTGGCAACACCACCAGGGCGGCGGCTTGGTTGGACATGGGTTGCGTCAGGGCGACGGTGAGGACGAAGAAACAGCTGAGCAAAGCGTACCGGCTCTCGGCGCCGATGATGGCGATGAGCTGCTGCGCGAGATACCTGCCTGCTCCGCTCGCCTCCATGGCAGCGCCGAGCGACAACAGTGCGCCGATCAGGACCAGCGCCTTCCATTCCACTTGCCGGTAGGCTTCGTCCGGCGAAAGGCAGCGCGTCGCAAGCATCAGGAAAGCGCCGCCGAGCATGGCGACGGGCAACGCTGCGAGCTTGAAGGTCGCGGCCAGGATCGCTAGGGCGAAGATGGCAGTGGCAAGCGGCGCACGTGAAGGATTGAGCCGCCCCTGCTCAATGCCGCCGAAGATATTGAACAGGTTGCCGCGCTCCAGCGCACTCACGTCCTCGGGCGTTCCCTGCAGGAGCAGCACGTCGCCCATGCGTAGCCGCGCTGAGCTGATGGTCTCGGGCACGCGCCCCGCCCGGTGCAGGGCCAGCACCTGCAGCCCGTACCGCTCCTTGAAGTCCAGGCGCCTCAGACTGTAACCGATCAGCGGGGAGCGCGGCAGCAGCACGCCTTCCACGATGGTGCTCTTGTCCTTCTCGCCCTCAGGATCGGCCAAATGCACGTCGGCCTTGAAGTCGAGGCCCTCGATGTCCTTAATCTTCAGGAGATTTGAGCGCAATCCCTCGATCAGCAGCTCGTCACCTGCCTGCAGCTCGAGATCTGCCAGCCGCTTCTCGCCGCGCAGCGTTTCAGCACCGCGGGTTAGCTTGACGACCGACAGCCCCGTGCCACCGGTGATCTTGGCGGCCGTCGGCGATTTGCCAACAGCGGCCCGTCGGCGTCGACAACGATATCGGCCTGATACTTGCGTTCGCCAATTTTCTCTTCCGGTTTCTGGTCCTCGCGTTGCGGGAGGAGGCGCACCCCTATCGTCCAAATGTAAAGGATGCCGAGCACCGCGATAGGGATGCCAACGGGCGCCATCTCGAACATTCCCATCGGCGGTTGCCGGTAGCGGGTCAGCAGTTCGCTCACCACCAGGTTGGTCGAGGTGCTGATGAGGAGTGACGGAACTCGTCAGAATCGACGCGAACGCCAGAGGCAACAGAAACTTCGACGGGCTCTCGCCGACCTTACTGGCATAGCCGAGCACCAGCGGCACGAAGAACGCTGTGGCGGCCGTATTGCTCATGAAGGCGGAGACAGTGGCCACTAACAGCATGATGACGGGCAAGAAGATCGCCGGGTTGCGGCCAGCCAGATCGAATACGTAGCGGCCGGAAATCTCCACCACCCCGGTCTGGACGAGGCCCGCGGTCATCACGAGCAAGCCAAGGATCATCATCACGGTGTCGCTGCCGAATCCGGCGAAGGCCTTGTCGGCCGGCAGCAGTCCGGCTGCGATCACGGCCAGCATGACGCCGAGTGCGATGACGTCGGCGGCTATACGGTCCCACGCGAACAGCAGGACGGTAATGCCCAGAATGGCCAGACAGATAGCAATGTCAGCGGTCATTGGTTCCCCTCGCCCGAGCGAACCGCGCCGAGGCTCCTTGGTTCCCGCTCGATGGACCCGGCCGTCGCAGCACCGCGGCGTAAAGCGCACCTGTTGTAAAGCTCAAGTTGGGCTATCCTCCCGCTAGGGCTTCAAGTTGCCGAGCCCTTCGTCAGCGGCGCGGTGCCTCAAACGCTGCATGGCTCACCTGCGCTAGTCATTGGGCAAGCCCGGGCAACGAGTTACGAACAGCCATGCCAGCAGCAAGCTTGGCGGGTCTCAAATCTCAATGATCTGCCGCAGCAGGCTGTGCTTGCGACTCCTCTTCCGTGCCTTAAAAGGATATTCAATCAAGCTTCAAGTGGCGTGCAATTGAAACATCGTCCGGAAGATAGATTCGTTGCGTGGGTGTCTTCAGCTGCGCCAATTCAGCTTGTCGGAGGTGGGATCTCTGCTCGGCGACAAAATTCGTCATATCGACGACCTCGAGCAGCTCATGCCTGCCAAACGCATCGAGTGCAGCGCCCCTTAATCCCAATTGAATTGCACGCCGCGAAAGTGGTTTACCATGAGGGTCATGATCGGGATCCCACTGCAGACGTACGTCGGAACTGGCGACAGCGGCTTTCCACTTGTCGTGGGTGGTTCGATCGGACGAATCCCAGCTTGAGGTAACCGCGCGAGCCAGTAGGCCGTCGAAGAACTGACGACGCATGCGTAGGCCGAGGATGATCTCTTGGCCCTCTTTTGTGCCCCAACCGGATCGGAACATCATCCACAAGAAATTCGGCTTAATCCAACTCATGCGGGAGTAGGAGAACCAAAAGCACCGTTTTTGATTGCATATTCGGCGATCGAGGGCCGATAGGCCTGATAGACAACGATCGTGTCCGCGTCATAGTGCGCTAAGATATGCTTACCCTCCGATGGCCATTGAGGGGCTTGCTCGAGATAGAGTTCGGCCGGGATGGTCATTGGCAGGCGCATACTCTAAAGACCCCCGTGGAGATCTCGTCAGAAGTTCGGAAGCAAATGTCGCCTATGGTCAAGGCAGGCATGCTATCGACGCGCTAAGCACGTCTCTTGTCCTCCGATTGCTGCCGAAGCCCTACGCTTCCGACGACGTCGGGCCTTTGCCAGCTACCGGCTCATGCACCGCCCACTGCATATATAGACGACACCATCCCGCTCGATCTTGCCGGCTGCGCAATGCAGATATGGAGGGCACAACAGGACGAAATGAGGTCAGGGGAACAGACCCACTTGCCTCACTTTGCGCCCTAGATCCTGAGCGCGTCTCCGCACCTCGACCGCAGAGAGAAAGCGACGCCAGCTGAATCAGCCGTAGACCTTGCGCACCTCGCCGTCGGCCCACTTCACCGCGTCCTCGGCGGACATGCCCTGGACGGCCTTGGCGTACATGTCGACGATGATGTACTTGGAGAGCACTTCGGCAGCCTTTGGTCCCGCCGGTCCGGCATGGCCATAGACACGGCCGAGCCGGGGCGCAACACGGTAAGGGGCCATTACCGGATCCTCCCCCCACATCTTGTGGTTTTCCCACTGCTTAGTGGGACCGGTGGCAAATCCCTTCTGCACGTTGAACCATTTGTCATAAACCTCGGTCGAGTGGAACCACTTCAAGAACTCCATCGCCTGCTTCTGGTTCTTGGAATAGCCCATCACCATCATGCACTGAAAGGGGTGCACACCGAACTGTCCGGCAGGACCTCTAGGCAGGGGTGCATGCAGGATGTCGGTCTTCATCTGCGCTCCCTTGTCGGTCCGGTATTGGTCGGGCTTGCGCAACGATTCGATGTAGATGGATGCGCCGTTCAGCGTTGCGCCGATCGTGCCAGACAGAAAGGCGCGGTTGTTGTTCGAATCGTCCCAAGCAAGGCCGCTTTCGTCGTGGGCTTCTTTCCAGAACGCAGTCATGAACTTGACTGACTCGACTGTCTCTTTCGAGTTGAGGTTGACAGTCTTGCCGTCAGCCTCGACTTCGCGACCGCCCCAGGACCACAAGTAGGGATAGGCGAACGCAGGCGCGTCGCCAACCGTGTGACCGAGGCTCTGTCCGAGAGGATGGCCCGCGGCCTTGAGCTTCTTGCCGGCTTCTCGATACTCTTCCCAGGTCTCCGGGAACTTGGTGACGCCAATCTCGTCGAACCAGGATTTGCGGTAAGCGATCATGGCGCCGATGATACAATAGGGTACAGCAATCCATTTCTTGCCATCGTGTGTGTTCGCCTTGGCGATGTCGTAGTAACCGCCCTGCGAGGAGCCTATCGCCTCACACACAACCGACACGTCGGCGCAGCTGTCGGCATAGAGTTGGGCCTTGTTGTCAAAGATCATGATGATGTCAGGCCCAGCTTGAACCTGGATCGCTGCCGTCGCGCGCGGCTGCAGGTCATTGAGACCGATGGTCTCGAGGTTGATCTTGAACCCAAGTGCTTTCTCGGCTTCCGCCAGCATCGATTGGCGCAAAATCTGGTCGCCAGCCGGGACGAAATCGTTCCACTTCAACCAGTGCACGCTTGTAGCCTGCGCGTAAGCTGGCGCTTTGCTAGCTGCCAGAATGCCTGCCATACCGCCAGTCTTTGCAGCCAGTGCGCCGGCACCTGACGCCTTCAGGAACTTGCGGCGAGTAACACGAGCCATTTTGTTTCCTCCACGATTTGTACGTTGTTTGTCAGAAAAATCATGCGTTTGGCGAAAGCAGATGATCAGAGGCCAAGTCCCAGCGACGACTACTTGCTCGCCAGCGTCACGTCCTCATAGGGCGCTGAATAAGCGTGGCCTTCGATCAGGCCGAGCCCTGACTTGCCGACCCGAGGACCAGCGCCGTTGATGAAGGCCAACTGCCAAATATGCGCGTAGATGGTGCGCTCGTGCACGAGCTGTTGGATCTTGTGGAGCGTTGCTTCCCGTTTCTTGGTGTCGAGTTCGACCGCCTGCTGCTCAAACAGCGCGTCGATGTCGGGGTAGTTGCCGTAAACATAGGCGCCTCTTTTCACCACAAAGTTCTCGAGACGCGTGGCGGTGTTGCCAAAGGCGCCGCTAGCACCCTGAATGATGTTCTTGTAGCTCTTCTCTGAGTAGCCCTTGAAGAACGCCGCCCGCTCCAGCGGCCGCAGCTTGGCGCGAATGCCCACCGCCTGAAGGTCGTTGAGCACGGCTTCGCCAAGGTTGGCGTAGGTGGCGTCGCAGTAGTAGTCGCCGGCGTCGAAGCCTTGGGGATAACCCGCTTCGGCCAGCAGCTGCGTGGCCTTAACCCGATCATGGACGGGAGCTGGAGGCTGCCAGTAGTACTCGAAGCTGTCGGGGATGATACTCCCGGTGAGTTTGGAGTGGCCGAGCGTCAGAGCTTGATTGATGGTCACGCGATCGAGGGCGAGGCTCGCCGCCAGCCGCACGCGCTTGTCTGCCCAAGGCGACTTAGGGTCCCATTGGTCGGGGAAGTAAATCCAGAACGTGCCCTGGATGACGGCCGGTTTGAGTGTAAGCCCCTTCGTGCGATGGAGTTCTTCGGCGAGCTCGCCGCGGATTGAGTAGACGATGTCGACTTCGCCCCGCTTGAGCGCGGCCAGCCGCGTGGACTCTTCGGGGATCACCTTGAACACCAAGCGCTTGACGTTGGGAGTCTTGCGCCAATACTGATCGAATGCCTCGAAGGTCAGCTCAACGCCCGGCGTGAAAGAGACGAATTTGTAAGGCCCCGCACCCACCGGCGCCTTCTTGTATCCCTCCTCGCCCACCTTCTCCACGTAGTTCTTGGGCACGATCCAGCCTGCTCCGGTAGCGCTCGCGTAGAACGTGAGGAAGTCGGGCCACGGCTGTTTCAACTTGAACCGGATCCGCTGGGGATCGAGGGTCTCCACCGCGGCCACTCGGTCCTTGATGGCCTTGGACGAGCTACCGCGATAACGCTCGAAGGAGAACTTCACGTCCTCGGCCGTGACAGGCTCACCGTTGTGGAATTTTGCGTTCTTGCGTATCACGAAATCATAGGTCAGGCCGTCCTCGGATCCGGTCCACGATTCGGCAAGGCTTGGTGCCAGCGGGTTGCCGGGCATCGGCTTTACCATGGCATCGTGCAAAGCATACATCACCATGAAGGGCGTAATCATCCCCGGCGTCTCCGCCGGGTCGAACCACGTCGGCGCCAAGGAAATGTGCACGCCCCAGGTAAGTTGCCCTTCCGGCTTGGCAGCGCTACTCGAGCCCGGGCTACTGACCGTCAGCGCGAGCGCGAGAAGAGCGATAACATGTCGGCGTGAGCAGTGCTCTGTCAGGCCACGTACAAATTGCGCGAGAACCGGGATGGACCCGGTTTGGCTAGTCCTCATGGCGTCTCCCCTTCGCTAACGCATGGAGAAAGCCAGGTTATCGGCAGCCCTTCTAGCGGCTTGGCGCTGGGGCAGCATCCATGCGCACGGACAACTATCTTTCTTGCCGAAGGCGAGCGACCTCAACAATAAGGCCCTGCCTTTCAGATCTTCCAGTTTAGCCCGCGGGCTTCCGCGTGCCCAGCAGAGAATTCGAAGCTGTGAAATTCAGAGCACGACGGCCAACGCATGCAAAAGCACAATGTTGCGTTGCGATAAGCGCACTCGATCGGGACCGAGCCGATGGCCGATCCGCATTTTGCTACGGACACGCCATCCGTGAGATATGCCCGCAGAAACAGAAACCCCTTATTTTGCTGGCCTTCTTTGCAAGATCTCTCGGCTACCCACTCTTCTACCCATCCCAGCGCCCGGCGTAGGAAAAGCGGCACCACTTGCGCGCGGCTATCGGTAGCTCCCAACGCATATCCGTGGCCTTCCGTCGCGCTTCGGGGACGGTGAAGACCGTCAACACGCGGGAAACTCAACAATACGACGTGGGCTTACAACTGGCGCACGCACCATGCCGACGACGATACTCGCGAGAGGAGAAGGTCCGGTCTTCGGGCTAGGGGCACTGCGTCCGAATTGTCGATGCCGATGTTTATCGGGACCCATAACAGTTTGCGTGAGGCGTCCCACATGAAACCTGCAACCGCCACCACCCCCCGAGCCTGCAGACCTCGCCCGCCGGCTGCGAAAGCCGACAACAAGCTCGATAGGATTGGCTACTCAATCAACGATGTGCAGGAGCTGGGCTTCGGCTGCCGGGCCTATATTTACGGCGAGATAAACGCTGGCCGGCTGAGAGCGACCAAACGCGGGCGCTTCACGGTGATCCTCGCCCGCGATCTCGACGCCTGGGTGGCTTCGTTGCCGGCGATAAAACCTCGGAACGCAATGGCTGCCGAATAACGAATAGGCCGCTGCGCGCCTTAAGCTGCAGCACCTCGCCCGTGGGGAATGAACGCGGAATGCAGAGACAGACTGGGCACAGCAAAAGCCCGGGCCGGCTGCTGAGGGCACGAGAATATCAGCCACAAGAGGAGATGAACGAGGAAGCGCCGCGTCCCGGGGGATGGGACACGGCGCGAGAAAGGCAAGGAATAAGCGGTATGGCTAGTACCATTAGCATTTTCCCATGGCCATCAAGCCTCGGCGCACGACGCCGCGGTGATCGCGCTCATTGAAGCGAAACTCGCCCAGATCGAGATAGACGTAGCTGTCCATCTGTACGCAGTGGACGCGCTTACGGGGGCGCATTTCTTCCTGACCGAGAACATTTTGCAGATCAGGACGCGGGCACACCGCTCGCGGCCGTAGCGGATCCCCTCGCGCGCATGCTTGAGCCGCCAAATCCCACGCGGCCGGATAGCCCGCTCGTCCCCCTACGAGGCGGCCACCAAGTATGTCGAAGGCCGGTGATGGCCCCCCTACAATAACGGCAGTGTAAGGCGCTAACGCGTTGGAAGAAAAGACCGAAGGCCCGGAGGCCACCCCGCACAAACCCAAACTCTTCAGACGGCGCAAAGACCCGTTGGTGAGTTTGCCTGGCATCTTACGGGAAATGGGCAAGACCTATCGCGGCATGCGAGCTGGAAGGATCGATGAGACCACAGCCCAGAAACAGATTTGGGTTCTCGACAGGATGCGCGCCGCTGTTGCCGACATGGCGCTGGAGAAGATCGAAGCCCAGCTAGAGCGGCTCGGCGGCGGACAGGCGACGTGGCTCTACTACGATGGTCACGAAATCACAGATCGCCCAGCTATCGAAGCGCATTGACGAGATCGCGGATCGGTTGGGCGCGACGGTAAAACAGATGTACACGGTGTATTTGGATTTCGGCGAGGACGACGAGACGTACTATCAACGCTACCCTGACCAGCGTGGTCGTCGTCACGAGGGGGTTGTTCTTCGCTTCGGCACTGGTGCCGAGAAGTTTGTACGCATTCCGCGACCTGAGTAAAGACCATGGCTGGCACGAGCGACTACAGATGTCGCGCCTATCATCCGTCGGGACCGGGACGCAGCAGGCGCGCAGACAAGCGACGCTCTCGAGCCGGAAGAAAACGCAAGCCCCGGTGGCCGATCACGCTGCCGCGCGTGAGCCTGCTTGATGACTAAAAGGCAGACCTGAAAACCAGCAACAACGGTGGCTTGGATGGGTGTCGGGATGGGTACGGTTTAGAGAGATCCGCAGAAAGCCAATAATCTTGGGCTCTTTCTCACGTCTCTCGGCGGATAGTATATCCGTTTGGTAACATGAAAAGCCTCCCGAGGAGCGCGCGAAGCCTTCAATCTTGGCGCCTCGATGGCAAGCGCGCTGGCGTAACTGCCATCCGGTTATCGAAGGCGGAACTTGCGCGCGAGATCCGCGCGGTGTGTCTTGATGCTGTAGAGATTGCACATCAGCGCTTCATGCCGGCTCTACGGTGCTTTAGATCACAGCGTCTGCAGGCTCCTGTGCGTTAGCTTCGCTGTGCGTCTGCCTCACTTCCAGTGACAGCGCCATCACGTGACGCGGCTTGGTGCGGACCGGCCCCAAGTGCGCAATGTGAAGCCACAACCTGCGACATGGAGGATAGCCCATGAAAACGTCCGTGAGAGCCGCGCTCGCTGCGGTGGGATTAGTCGCTGTCGTCGGGACGGCGATCGCCGCTGACATGACCGGAGACGAGATCAAGGGGACCATTTCTGGCAAGACCGTCTACTTGGAATGCGGGGCAACATCAACAGGAGGGCAGGGGCAAGGCATAATCTACTACGCTGCCGATGGCACCGCCCTTTACAAGTCCGCGGGCCGCGGAATGTTACATGGAACGTGGGCCGTAAAAGGCAACACGGCGTGCACCGATTGGAAAGAGGTGCCCAACAATCCGTGCAGCCGGTACGACAAGCAGGGCGACACAATTAGCCTGATCAACGTCGCGACTAACCAAGCTCGCTGCAAGATCACCAAGACCGCCCCTGGAAATGCAGAAAAGCTGGCTCCCTAAGGTTTCCCCATAGGCACCGCCCCCCGGCGGTGCCGTTATGGGGTGAGAGATGCGAGGACTTTGGTCGGCCACCGAGATCCGCCCATTACACCCGTGTTGCCGGGCATCGGTTCGAAAGCTTGTAGAAGTAGCCTTGAGCGCCGTCACTCCGCCTCCTGAGCCCGATGCTCAGCCCACATGCGCCAGGCCAACCCTCCGTGGCGCACAACCAGATTTTGAATGGCGCCAGCGACATCTCTAGTCCGTTCATCGGGGTCGAGCGGACCAGTTGGAAGGCACGAACACTGCCCCAAGTAACAGCCGTTTTTGGCACAAGGCCGAACACTTCGGCACCGCAGCGATTCCGACAGTTATCGGGGGTACAAGAGAAGTGCTCCGGGGCGTCGATGCCATGAGTCCAACGTCGCCGAGTGCCATCGCGCATAAGATGGGCATATCGCGCCGGCCATCGAAAGGGGTAGGTACCAGGGCTCTGGGCCAATATCCAAAAGAAATGCATGCACGCATGAACGCGTGGTACGAGGATTGCCGCAAGCACTGGGATGCGGAGACTCACATGAGCAAGAGAGACTACGAAAGCACGTGCCGACGCATGGCACATGAGCGGATCAAGTTTCTGATTGACAAGGAAAAGGCCGGACTCGTTCAAAGTAGTAGTCAGGCAAAGCGGGCATTGCGCATGAAATGGGCGGCAACGCTGGAAATGCCGGGATGTTTGGTCCTGCGCATCGTCCATGCTGCTTGCCCCAGCCAAATATGCATTCGATCATGGCCGCCGCTATTGGGACATAGCGTAGCCTTCGTGCCGCGTGGCGCGGGCGTCGATGGCTCTCTGGCGAGGCTTGTCGTTCTGCGTCACTTGCGAGGTGACGCTTAAAACGCGCGGATTGGCGGACATGATCGGCCCTGTCATAGGCTTCGTCCTCGCCTACCTCCCGCCGGGTACCGGATCGCACTCATCAGGCTAGCACTTCGCCCCCTGCATTTAGGACCGCCCTCACAATTAAGGGAGCTGTGGACTCGCTGGGGCTGGGCGAGGGCGTCCTCCCGTTGACTACGGAGATTTTTTTGCTGGTTGCGAGGGGCCAAGGGGCCATGCATTGCGGCTCTCTTGAGCCTCATTAGCCATGTGTCGACCGATTTTTATCATGAGCGCTCTGATCCGGCGGCGAACGGTATTTTCTGAGATTTTGCACCAGTCGCTGGGGCAGGGCGCTCAGCCAAAAGAAGAGGAGGACGACCATCACAATCACCAGCGCTAGCCTTAGGCCCATGACGACCATAAGCACGTCTGTTTCACCAGGAGCACTGATGAATGATGGCGGATCGTGTGAAGCTGCTGGGTGAACCTGCTCAGCCACATCGCATTCCCTGTAGATTTGATCGCGGCTACGATCCTACGCGGTATTCCCTGAGGGATATGCGGCCCGGTGCGGCTTTGCAGCGGGCGGGAGACAAAGTTGAGTTTGTTTAAGCTGCGGCCCTCTGCCAGGGGTACAGGCTTGTGCTACGTCGCCTCACCAGTTTCAGTTGGCGAGGCCGCCACCAATTTAGACGTTACGCCTGTCATTAGTTTGGTCATTGTGGTGATCTCTGTGCCGTACCGAAGGGCAGATCAAGAGGCAGGGCCACACAAATTCGCTGCAGGGCATCAGCGCTCATGCCGGCAGCAGCTGACCCGGTCGTCGCTCATCGGTTATGGCTCAAATTAACCAGTAAAGGCGCAGATCTCAGTAGTCGCCCCGATAGGTCGAAATCAATCTAGGGTGCAAGCTCTTCCCTATGGAATGCCACGTCGCACATGAGCGAAAGAGACTACGAACGCACCTGTCTCCAAATGGCACGTGAGCGTGTCAAGTTTCTCGACGGAGAGACAAAAAGGATGATGCGCGCAAAGTAAACTATTTGGCTAAAGCGCAGGGAACCCAAGGACGAGGTTGCATTCACAGAGCGATGCTGTGGGTTCGCGCTCTAACCAGCAGTGGGTAGCCGAGCTTGGTGGGAACAGAAGCAGCGCGAGGGTCCTGACGAGCACTAAAATCAAACATATCGTTGAATGTGGAGAAAAACACGAGGGGTGAGTGCCTTTTGCACGTTATCCCCCCGTCCTTGGCGGTTCAAAAGAATGGCGACATTCCACGCTTAAAATTTCTCGCTAGGGGAGTAGTCCCCATCGCATGCTACGGCGCGTCGGTGCGCGCAGGAATGGGGTTGTTAAGGCTGATCGCGTCAAGCAAGCCGGCCTGGTTGGCCGACCGAGCCATGCAAGCATTAGAGCTTTAGATGCTGAACTCCTTGCTCAGTTTCTTCCGCGTCGGAGGATTTTGCAGTTTCACGTACTCGGGTAGACCATTCCTGAACGGCGGATAGGCCTCACCGACGATAAGCGGCGCCAAATAACGGCGAGCGGCGTCGGTGATGCCGAAGCCATCCGAGCTGATAAAGTCGCGAGGCACCAGCTTCTCCCGGTTGGCAACTTCTGAGAGCTGCGCCTCGATGATATCCCAGCGATATGGCGCATCGCTTAGCCGTCGGATCGCTGGCATCACCCCGCTCCGCCCGGCAAGTGCAAATTCCACGGCCGCACGACCGACTGCGTAGGCCTGATTCATATCGGTCTCGGACGCAATATGGCGCGCCGATCGCTGCAGATAATCGGGCATCGCCCAATGACACTTGCAGCTGAGCTTCGCGCTGATCAGGCCAGTAAGGCGTGGTGCGACTCCACCCAATTGCGCATGGCCGAATGCGTCCGCCTTACCCGACGCCGACAGAAACTGACCGTCTGGCCCTTTGACCCCTTCCGACGCGGCAATGACGCAATGGCCGTACCGCTTAACTGCTTCCTCGACCTTCGCCAGGAATTGCTCCTCATTGAACACGACCTCGGGCAGCAACAAGACGTGTGGAGCATCGCCCACCTCTTCAGCGGCAAGCGCACAAGCGGCTGTAGCCCACCCGGCATGCCGGCCCATCACTTCCAGCACGAATACCTTGGTCGAGGTACGGTACATCGATGCCAAATCGAATGCGGCCTCGCGCAGTGAGGTAGCCAGGTATTTCGCCACCGAACCGAAGCCCGGTGAGCAGTCGGTTATCGGTAGGTCATTGTCCACCGTCTTTGGAATGCCGACGCACACGATCGGATACGACAGTGCGACGCTCATCTGGCTGACTTTGTAAGTGGTGTCTTGCGAGTCACCGCCACCATTGTAGAAAAAGAAGCCGATGTCATGTGCGGCAAACACTTCGATCAAACGTTCATACTGCGCACGCTGCTCATGAGTTGAAGTCAGCTTGTAGCGACACGACCCGAAGGCGGCGCCTGGCGTGTATTTGAGGGCGGCAAGCGCAGCCTCGGACTCGACGCTCGTATCGATTAGATCTTCGGTCAGAGCGCCAACAATGCCGTTGCGCCCAGCATAGACCTTGCCAATTTTCTCCGAATGTTCGCGCGCCGTCTGCAACACCCCACAGGCAGAGGCGTTGATCACCGCGGTGACCCCGCCCGACTGGGCGTAAAACGCATTCTTTTGAGCCATCACGAACTCCTCGAGGATGATAGGTGTCAACCGCTCGCCATTGAGCGGAGAAGGCTACGCGAACCTAGCGCTTTGCGGGACAATGATTTAAACCGACACCTCAACCATTGTGCCCGGCGTTAGTTTCCGCCGAGCGGCTGCAATTCGCACCTCCATGGTTTCGCCCTCAGTCAGCGTTACATGCACAGCCTTGCCAGCGATTGAGATCAACAAGGATCGGCCTCTCCAGCACACGCGCAATGACAGACGTCGCCAGTGCGATGGGAGCCTCGGGTCGATACCGAGCGTGTCACCCATATGATCTATGCCGCCGAAGCCGAGCACTACCGCCTGCCACAACCCACCTAGCCCAGCAATACGCACACCACCGGCGCTATTCGGATCAAGGTCGAGGTCGGTGGCCGCAGCCTCACGCAGGTAATCGAGCCCCATCTCGGCATTGCCCATGCGCGCCGCGACCAGCGCGTGCAGCCCCGCGCTCAGCGAGCTGCCGTGCGCGCACAATGGCTCATAGTGGCGGAAATTTGCCTCCGCCATTGCACCGGAGAATTCCTCGGGTAGCAGAGCCATCAACGCCACCACATCAGCCTGCTTCAGAACTTGCGAACGCTGCGTGCGTTCGCGGCCGATCACTACGTCTATGGGCACTGTACGGTCGGCATATTGGGCAAGGTCGAGCGTTTCGAGGGCGTGGAAGCCGGCAAACTGCTCATAGAGGCCGGTTTCCGCATCGAGGCCGGTTACGGTGCGCGCGATCGCATCGCGCCAGTCCACGAGTTCATCGTCGCCAAGCGCCAATTTCTCTCGAAGGACTGCGCCCTGCTCGGGCCAACGCGTGCGCATGAATTCAATTGTCTCGAGTGCGCGAGCGATGTTCCAGCGCGCCATGACATTCGTAAAAGCATTATCGTCCACATCGTCGTGGTATTCGTCCGGCCCAATAACGTGGCGGATATGTCGCTTACCGTCTGCTTCTGGCACCGCTCGCGATGCCCAGAACCGGGCGGTATCGAGTAGGATCTCCGCACCCGCACGAAGGAAGAAGTCGTCATCGCCGGTCGCGCGCCAGTATCGCCACACTGCGTAGGCGATATCGGCGCTGATGTGGTGTTCCATCCTGCCGGTCAAAATCTCTACCACGCTGCCGTCGGATAAAACCACGCGCTCAAGCGTGGTCTCCATGCCGGTATCTGCTGATTCCCAGGCATAGAGCGCTCCCCTGAAACCGAAATGCTTTGCTTTTGCGCGGGCTCCAGGCAGTGTATGAAAACGGTACATCAGGAGCGCCCGTGCTGCCTCTGGCCAAACGAGGGTGTAGAAGGGCAGCAGGTAGATTTCCGTATCCCAAAAGACGTGGCCGAGATATACGTCACCGGTAAGGGCCCGCGCTCCTATTGAGACGCGGTCGTCCTCGGGATTGGCGGCGCTGGTCAAATGGTAGACGGCGAAGCGCATCGCTTGTTGCGCTTCCTCATCACCCTCTATGACAATTGCGCTCGCGCTCCAGCGTGCATTCCAGGCGGTTTCATGCGCGGCCAGTACGGCGCGCCAACCGAGCGCGCGATTGCGCGCCAACGCGGCTTCGGCAGTCGGGCCGGGGGCCTCCCCGGCTGCATCGGCCCGTGCCACCGCGACAAGCCGATCAAATTCGGCCACCTGGCCGGCTACGGAGCGCCAACGCCAGGCCCAGCGCAGCGGAAACGGACGACTGGGAGCTAGCGTCTCGCCGTTCAGACGCAGCCTTGCTCCTCCTGCCATCGCCACACCCTTGCCCGTGCCCTCGGTGCGCCAGGCACCAAGATCCGGCTCCAACCGCATCGGCTCCATACCGAGACCGGCCATGGCAAAGCTCGCCTCGATCCTGACATCGACGCCCTCGCGGTCGAGGGATAGGGATAGAAGCTGCAGTCCTGCTGCACGGTCCGACAGCGACAACAGTCGTAGCTCATGCCCTCTTGCGGTAATGCCGGCGGGGGTGCGATGGGTCCAAGCCGACAGCAGCAGGCCGCGACGCATATCGAGCTTGCGAGTTCCGAGGAGCACTTCGCCCTCGCGTGCCAGCAGAGGCTCTCCGTCCAGGACGATGCGCACGCGGGACCAGTCGGCGACGGGCACCAGCGCAGGCACCGGGGGTTCGGTGTTGGGAACGTCGAACAAGCCGGCTACATAGCAGCGCGGCCAAGATGCCCATCGACTATAACCTAGCCACGCAACCCACGTTGGGCCCCGGCTGACCGAGCGAGAAGCACGCATGCCTAAGAAGCCGTTTCCGAACGCAAATCGGGATTTAACGGCAGTCTCGTTCAGCACATTGTAGCCATCGTAGCTTAGGACCCAGCCAGGGTCTTTCGTCGATTTAAGCGCCTCGAGCATTCGGATCGATCTCCATATGCCCACGCTCAACGCAATTTCGGCCAGCGCGGCTTCTTGAGCCGGTCTGGGTCGGTCAACAACACTGACCTGCTGCGGCCCAGAGTGGAGCGTCGTTGTTCGTTCAGTTGGGCAAAACCCGAGAGACAACGGTACGGTGCGCGCAGGCTGACTGGCCGCTCCCGCCTCGGAAGGGCGCTCCAAACCTAGTGCCCAACCGACCAATACTCGCGGCTAGTCTGGCGCAAAAGAAGTAGGGCAAACCCTGAGGCCACGCGGTAGGGATTCCCAAGTGCCCTGCGGATCTTCGGGATTTCGCCTCAGGGTATTCCCAGATGGTCGCGCAGGTTTATTGCAGCAGAATACTGCTGCACTTTGTCCAAGTTGATTAGCAAGCCATGGCTTCCATTGAGTCCACGGCATGCGCCGTACCGAGCGTTGCCAAATCGACAAGCAACGCGATGGACCAGTTGTGCATCAACACGATGCGCACACTCGCCATGGATGCCGTACAAGCCGCCAACTCTGGTCATCCTGGTACGCCGATGGCGCTGGCGCCGGTGCTCTATTGCCTTGTGCAACGCGTGATGCGCTTCGACCCGAACCATCCGATTTGGCCTAATCGTGATCGCTTTGTGTTGTCGGTCGGTCACGCGTCCATGTTGCTTTATGCCATGCTGCATCTCACCGGCCTGAAGGCGGTCAACCCCAAGTACGAAACGCTCGGACAATTGTCGGTAACTTTGGATGATATCAAGCATTTCCGTCAGCTTGAGAGCAAATGTCCGGGCCATCCGGAATACCGTTGGACGTCGGGCGTCGAAACCACGACGGGTCCACTGGGACAGGGGCTAGCGACGAGCGTCGGCATGGCGATCGCAGAGCGCTGGCTGGCTAATTACTTTAATCGCCCGACGTTCGAGCTCTTCGATTATGACGTCTACGCCTTGTGCGGTGACGGCTGCATGATGGAAGGTATTTCCGGCGAAGCGGCCTCCCTGGCGGGACACCTCAAGCTCGGCAATCTCTGTTGGATCTACGACAACAACAACATCACCATCGAGGGCAACACGGCACTGGCCTACAGCGATGACGTGGCCACACGCTTTATCGGATACGGCTGGCATGTGACGCGCGTCGGCGATGCCAACGACTTGGAGATGCTGGAGCGTGCGTTCCAGACGTTCAAGCGCACAAAAGATCGACCGACCCTGATCATCGTCGACAGCCACATCGCCTATGGCGCACCGAACAAGCAGGATACGAGCGCCGCGCACGGTGAACCTTTGGGTGCAGAGGAGATCAAGCTGGCCAAGCATCATTACGGCTGGCCGCCTGAAGCGAATTTCCTCATTCCGGATGGCGTGCGTGACCATTTCGAGCAAGGCGTCGCGGCACGCGGGGCGGCTTTGCATCGGGCCTGGTGGGACGAATTTGAAGAATATCGGCGGCAGTACCCCCAGCTCGCCGAGCAAGGCTATCGGATGCTGCGGCGCGAGCTGCCGGAGGGTTGGGACACCGGATTGCCGGTATTTGCCCCGGACAACAAAGGCGTCGCTACGCGAGACGCCTCCGGCCAGGCGCTCAACGCGCTCGCCGGGCACATACCATGGTTGCTCGGCGGTTCGGCGGATCTTGGACCCTCATGCAAGACGCGATTGACCTTTGCAGGCAGCGGGGATTTCGGCGCCGAGAACCCCGGCGGGCGTAATCTCCATTTCGGTATTCGTGAGCACGCCATGGGCGCCATCCTCAATGGCCTGTCCCTGTCGAAGATCCGTCCGTTCGGCTCCGGCTTCCTGGTTTTCAGCGATTACGCGCGTGCCGCAATCCGATTGAGCGCCTTGATGGAAATTCCGGTGATCCACATCTTTACCCACGATTTTATCGGAGTCGGTGAGGACGGGCCAACACACCAACCCGTAGAGCATCTGGCGTCCCTGCGCGCGATCCCCGGGCTGATCACTCTGCGACCGGCGGATGCGAACGAAACGGTGGAAGCCTGGCGCGTCATTGCAAGTTTCCGGCACGAACCGGTGGCGCTGATTTTGACGCGGCAAGCCGTGCCGACACTGGACCGAACGAAATACGCCGCCGCGGAGGGCCTCCGGCGCGGCGCCTATATTCTCGCCGATGCCGATGATGGCCAACCTCAGGTGCTGCTGCTGGCGACCGGCAGTGAGGTGGTGCTCTGCGTCGAAGCGTACGAAGCGCTCAAGGCCGAGGGGATCAAGGCGCGCGTAGTAAGCATGCCGTCCTGGGAGATGTTCGAGCACTACTGCCGCCACCATCCCGAGTATCGTCATGAGGTGTTGCCGAAGGCGGTCAGCGCGCGCGTCTCGGTGGAAAAAGGGTCCACCCTCGGGTGGGCCCGCTATGTCGGCGCCGACGGTCATAGCATCGGCATGGAAACGTTCGGCGCCTCCGCGCCGCTCAAAGAGTTGCAAAAGAAGTTTGGCTTCACTCCGGCAAACGTCATCGCGGCGGCCAAGCAGCAGATTGCAGAGGCGAGATGAGGTAAGTGATGCGCGTCGCAATCGGTTCGGATCATGCTGGCTTCGCGCTGAAGGAGGCGGTGAAAGCCTACCTGACTGAAGAGCATCGCGAGGTCCTCGACCTCGGTACCCACAGCAGCGACCCAGTGGACTATTCTGACTATGCAGAGGCGGTTGGACGCGCGCTGCGCGAGAACCGAGTTGAGCGCGGCATCCTGCTGTGTGGCAGCGGCGTTGGCGCATCGATGGCCGCGAACAGAATTCCGGGAATACGCGCCGGACTGTGTCATGACACCTATTCGGCGCACCAGGGCGTCGAGCACGACAACATGAACGTGTTGGTCCTTGGTGGTCGCATCGTCGGCGTCGAGCTCGCACGCGAACTTATTGGTGCGTTCCTGAACGCTCACTTCAGCGACGAACCGCGTCATCGACAGCGCCTCGCCAAGATGACGGCGCTGGAAAACCCGTTGCGTGCGCTGCAGGTCCTTGGCCAGTCAGTCTGGCTCGACTACATCCGCCGCAGCTTGATCACCAGCGGAGAGTTGCGCCGTCTGATCGACGAGGACGGCTTGCGGGGGTTGACTTCAAATCCGGCGATTTTCGAGAAGGCTATCACGGGAAGCTCCGAGTACATGACAATCCTCGAGCAACCTGACGTCCAGAAATTGGATAGCAATGCCCGCTACGAGCGACTGGCGATCGATGATATTCGTGACGCCGCCGATGCCCTGCGCGCTGTTTACCAGGAGACATCGAGGCGTGACGGCTATGTCAGTTTGGAGGTATCGCCGTTGCTCGCCTACGATACGGCGGCCACACTCGACGAAGCGCGCCGGTTGTGGCGCACCGTCGGACGCGAAAACTTGATGATCAAAGTCCCGGCAACGCCGCCAGGGATTGCTGCCATTCATGCGCTGATCGGGGAGGGAATTAACGTCAATGTCACCCTGCTGTTTGCACAGGACGCCTACGAGCGCGTGGCAGACGCCTACATTTCAGGGCTTGAGACCTATGCTGACCGCCACGGCGACCTGCGGCGAGTTGCCAGCGTCGCCAGTTTTTTTATCAGCCGCATCGATAGTGCCATCGATGCGCTGGTCGCGGCCCGGCTAGAGGCCAGAGCCGAGCGCGAACGAGGCAAGCCTATTGCGCGGTTTGCTGGGCAAGGTCGCAATCGCAAATGCCAAGCTTACTTACCAGCGCTACCAGGAGCTCTTCAGCGGGCAGCGCTGGCAGGCACTCGCGCACAAAGGCGCCCAGACCCAACGGTTGCTCTGGGCTAGCACAGGGACCAAGAACCCCAACTACCGCGACGTGGTCTACATCGAGGAGCTGGTTGGACCCGACACTGTCAACACGGTCCCGCCAGCGACGTTAGACGCGTTTCGCGACCACGGGCATCCCCACGCAAGACTAACGGAGGAACTAGAGTTCGGCCGCCGATACGATGGCCACGCTTGCCGAAGTCGGGATCTCTTTGAAGGATGTCACCGATCGGCTCTTGAGCGACGGCGTTGAGCTATTTAAAGACGCCTTTGGCAAGCTGCTCAAGGCCCTGGAAAGGCCAACCAAACTCGGCAGGGAATGCAAGGCTCGATCGCCTGACCTACACTCTGCCTGCACCACTCGCCGCAGCCGTCAATGAATCGTTGGGGGAATGGGGGGCCCAGGGCAAGGTTAGAAGCCTCTGGGCCCGAGATGCCTCGCTGTGGAGCGGGAAAGATGAAGGCCAGTGGCTCGGATGGCTCGGCATTACCAACGGCCAGCTGGCCCACATCGAGCGCCTGCGGAGCATCAGACAAGCCGCCAAGAGCGCCGGCTTTACGCATGCGCTGTTGCTGGGCATGGGCGGATCGAGCCTCGGTCCCGAGGTCATCAAGACGACATTCGGTGCAATCAGCGGCTTCCCCGAGCTCTTTGTGCTTGATTCGACCGATCCGGCGCAGGTGAAGGCCTTCGAGAACAGGGTCGATCTGAAAAACACACTTTTCATTGTCTCGAGCAAGTCGGGGTCGACGCTCGAGCCCAACGTTTTCAAGCAGTACTTCTTCGAACTTATCTCCCGACGGGTCGGCGCTAAGGAAGCGGGCAAGCGCTTCATCGCCATTACGGACCCGGGCTCGAAGATGCAGCAAATTGCCGAAGGGGACGGCTTTCGGCGCGTCTTCCTTGGATGGCCGAACATCGGCGGACGCTATTCCGTTCTATCCGATTTCGGCCTGGTCCCCGCGGCCATTATGGGCGTGGATGTGGCAAAGCTCCTTGACCGAACCGAGGAAATGGTGTGCGCCTGCATGCCGTCCGTCCCGGTTGCCGAAAACCCCGGTGTCGTGCTCGGCACAATCCTCGGCGTGGCCGCCAAGACGTTTGGTCGCGACAAGATTACGATCGTGGCCTCGCCGAGGATTGCCAATCTTGGGGCTTGGTTGGAGCAGTTGCTGGCGGAGTCCACGGGCAAGGACGGCAAGGGTTTGATCCCAATCGATCGCGAAGCGCTTGGCAAGCCCGATGTCTATGGCCGCGATCGCCTGTTTATCTATCTGAGATCATCGTCAACAGAAGACAGCCGAGCAGGATGCGCCGGTGGACGCGCTCGAACGCGCCGGACATCCGCTGGTTCGTATTGCCTTGAACGATCCCTACGATCTCGGACAAGAGTTTTTCCGCTGGGAGTTCGCCACTGCGGTGGCCGGCTCGATTCTTGGTATCCATCCGTTCGATCAACCGGATGTGGAAGCAAGCAAGATCGCAACGCGAAAGCTGACCGACGCCTACGAAAAAAGCGGGGCTCTGCCAGCCGAGGCGCCCATTTTCACAGGGCAAGGGATCGAGCTCTTCACGGACGAGAAGAACGCAGCTCAGCTTACGAAACATCGCCAACGGCACGCTGACGCTGGCGGCGATCCTTGAGGCACATCTCAATAGGCTCAACGACGGCGACTATTTTGCGCTTCTGGCCTACATTGAGATGAGCGAAGCGCACGAGCGGGTATTGCAGGAGATCCGTCACCGCATCCGCGATAACAAAGGGGTTGCCACCTGTCTCGAATTCGGGCCTCGTTTCCTGCACTCAACGGGTCAGGCCTACAAAGGTGGTCCAAACACGGGTGTGTTCCTACAGATCACCTGCGATGACGCCGTCGACTTGCCAGTGCCGGGACGGAGGTACACTTTTGGTGTGGTCAAGGCTGCGCAAGCCCGGGGTGATTTTCAGGTGCTGGCGCGGCGCGATCGCCGCGCGCTACGTGCGCATCTTGGTCCCGACGTGACGAGTGGTTTGGCCACGCTTCGGACCGCGCTCCTGCAAGCTTTGGAAGGTACGATTGCGATCGTCTGAGACCCACGCCAACGGACGCCAGTCTCTACGGTTGTCGGGCGGACTGGTCGGGAGCGCAAGTCAGCCGGCCTTGCATGCCCACCGGCGCACCGGATCTTGCGGGGCCTAGTTAGCTTGCCGGCACAGCCCCCGCCTCGTCAGCGCCCAATTTATCCTCATTGGCTCGCTTAAGTCTTTCGCTTGGCGCGAGCGCGGCCGGACGGTAGGTCGGCTGGCACAACGCTATCTTTCGCCCACAAGCGAAAACCACCGCTGAAGGCGTTGGCATTCTCACCTTGGCAACAATGCGCCGGAAGGACTCGAAGCTTGGTAACGTTGCCCCCTCCGATCACCGTGATATCGGGTTGCAGCGCGGCGATGAGACGCCCCACCACATCAGCCACATGCCGCTGCCATTTTTTCTCGCCGTCGCGTTCTAGGCCGGCGCGTCCGATGTAGTATTCGTAGGTGCCTTTCTTGTAGGGCAAGTGGCCGAGCTCCATCGGTGCCACAATGCCCTCGACGATCATGGCAGTGCCCAGTCCTGTCCCCAACCCCAAAAATAGCATCTTGCCACCCTTGTAGCTGCCCAAGGCCTGCATAGCGGCATCGTTGACCACCTTGACCGGACGCCCGAAGGCGCGTGCAAAATCGAATCCGACCCAGCCGCGTCCGAGGTTGCGGGGTTCGGCAACGGGCCGGCCCCCCAGCACAGGACCGGGATAGCCAATCGACACCACCTCATAGATCCAATCGGCGGCAAGTTTTTTCACTCCTCGATACCATCTGCGTGGGAGTGAGCGTCGGTCCGGAGCGAAACGAGCGACTTTGGCTGTGGCCGGTGGCAAGGATTTTCACCGAGGTGCCGCCCACGTCGATGACCAGAACCCTCTTGGCCGAACAGGCGCTTGCCGCCAGCGCCTTGCCGGAAGTCCTCCCCGGCGTAAGCGCCCGATGGCTGCGCATCATGCGCATCGCGCTTAACAACGACCGATGACTCCACTCTCATCGCGATAACCCGTTCACTGGAGGAGGGGTGCACTTTCGGTGACGCATCACACACCCGCGCGCTTTTGCCAATATGGTTGCGGTGGCGCAGGATTGCGCCGTGCGTAAGTCGATCAGTGGAGCCCGGCAGGCGCACAATGGCGACACTCGCTCACGCATCTGATAGCTGCCTCACCTCCGGCTGACGGGCCGAACCGCTACTGGGCGTTCCCTGGTTAGCTCAAGGTCTTGGGTTTCATGACGGATTAAAAGACGTTCGCCTTGTCGCAGCTTATATTCCACCTTCTCGAGGCCAATATCGATCTCCAGTATCTGGCCACGGTACGTCACGGGAAATTGGAGTACGGCGTTGTCCTGGGGCGCTCGACGTGGCCAGAATGACAGCGCCCCGTCATTGTCCCGCATGCCGCCGAACCCATAAGCGAGCATCATCCAGGTGCCGCCCATCGAGGCGATATGGCAGCCGTCTTTTACGTTGCCGCCGACATCGGCCAGGTCCATCAGCAGGGCAGCCATCGCGTATTTGATCGCCTTCTCCATATCACCCGTCTGTGCAGCGATGATCGCTTCGACGCAGGACGACAACGATGAATCACCTGTGGTCAGCGGATCATAGAAGTCAAAGTTGCGTTTCTTTGTTTCTGCAGAAAAGGCATCGCCCAACAGGAACATGGCCAACACCACGTCCGCCTGCTTGATCACCTGTTTGCGGTAGATGTTGAGCGGATGAAAAAAAAGTAGGAGGGGATAGTGGTCGCTTGGTGTGTTCTCGAAGTCCCAGGGTTCTCGGTCGAGAAAGCTGTCATCTTGCGGGATGATTTTGAGCTTTTCATCAAACGGCACGTACATGTTGTCGGCCGCGCGGCGCCACGCCTCACTCTCGCAGGCTTCGAGCGCCGTTTTGTGCTCCAGCGCCGCATACGCATCCCTTGCCGTTTCCCGCAAGCTGTCGACAGTTTCCGCTGCGTAGCGCAGGTTTTCGCGGGCCATGAGGTTGGTGTAGGCGTTGTTGTTCACCACCGTGTTGTACTCATCCGGCCCGGTGACGGCGTTGATGCAGAATTTTCCTCCCTTGGCCTGCGAATAGAAGCCCAGATCCAGCCATAGGCGTGCGGTCTCGACGAGCATTTCGGCTCCGCAGTCCCGCAGAAAGGCCTCGTCGCCCGTTGCCAGCACATACTTTCGTAGCGCATACATGATGTCCGCGTTGATGTGGTATTGCGCGGTGCCGGCGGCGTAGTAGGCCGACGCTTCTTCCCCACTGATGGTGCGCCAGGGGAATATCGCCCCTCGATGTCCCAACTCTCGGGCGCGTGCGCGCGCTTGCGATAGCGTCTTGTAGCGGAAGCTCAACAGGTTCCTGGCGATGCGGGGAGAGGTGTAGGTCAAAAAGGGGAGCAGGTAGATTTCGGTGTCCCAGAAATAGTGCCCCTCATACGCTTGTCCGGTGAGACCTTTTGCAGGCACGCCCACTTCATCGGCCCGCGCCGAGGCCTGCAGGATGTGAAAGAGGTTGAAACGGATCGCTTGTTGGATCTCAACCGTCGTGCGCTTCGTGCGGTCTTGCCGGATATCCTTGACCCTGACGTCGCTTCGCCCCCAGAAATCCTGCATGTACTGCTCCTGCGAGGAGAGCAGCTGTGAAAACCCCTGGGCTGTCACGCGGTCCATGGTCCACTCAGCACGGCCGCAAAGTTCTTCAGCCGAAGCCGTATGCGAGGTGTGGTAGACCATATATTTGTTGAGTTGGATTGGACAGCCGGCACGGGCATCGATTGTGAAGGCGACCTGGCCAAAGTCCTCGGCGTCAACGACTTTGTAATTATGCGAGCACGCCGTCTCTAGCGCACTCTCTGTGACGCACGCCAGCATCAGGCGGCTCTTACGGGTCGCATGGCAGAGCACGATGCGACGATCCTTAGAATAGTTTGTCTGCGGATGCAGCACGCGACCAGAAAAAGCTCGTGTCTGTCGCGGATCATCAGAATTGCCGCGAGCGTTCTGTGCATTCACCCGCATCTCGGAAGAGAGCACGACGAAAGCCTCGGCATTAAGCAGTGTTACCGAATAGGAGATGGCGGCCACGTGCCTCTCGGTAAACGAGATCAACCGCCGAGACTTGATCGATACCTGTTTGCCCGCGGGTGTTTCCCAGAGGATCTCGCGATCGAGCGTTCCCGACTTCATGTTAAGCCGCCGATCGTAGCTTAAGAGCTTCGCATCCGGCAGCCAGAACGGCTCGTCATCAACAAATAGCTTGATGATCTTGCTGTCGATCACATTGCAGATGGTCTGGCCAGTCTTGGCGAAGCCGTAGGCATCTTCCCCATATACAATCGGTCGCGTCTCATAAAAGCCGTTGATAAAGGTGCCGTTCTCGGCATTTGGACCGCCTTCCTCGGGGCATCCGCGCATGCCGAGGTAACCATTACCGAGCGCAAGCATGGTTTCCAGTTGTGGCAGGAATTCCGGGTGAAATGCCGTTTCGATGACGTTCCACTCGTCGGCAGGATAGCCGTGGGGTGGCGGCCTAAGACGTTCATGATGCAGCATGGAGCCGTTCCTCACAGCATTGGCGCAGGTCAATTAGCGAGTTCGCCCAGATCATTGATCACCAGATGCGCGCCACGCTGCTCTAGCTCTTCGGCATTCGCCTTGCGTGCGACGCCGATTACTAGTCCGAAGTTCCCACTAGATCCGGCCTCCACTCCGGATATGGCGTCCTCGATGACAACTGCGCGGATCGGCGCCACCGCAAGTAGCTTTGCCGCCATCAGAAAGGTATCGGGGGCAGGTTTCCCGGCCAGATGCTGCGCCTGGATCGTGTTGCCGTCGACTTGAACCTCGAACAACGAGTCCAGCTTGGCGGCCTTCAACACGGCTGTGCAGTTTTGACTTGAGGTTACGACGGCGGTTTTGAAGCCCTGATGGCGAAGTTGATGGATGAGTCGAACGCTTCCCTCGTAAGGCGCCACACCCTTAGCTGCAATAACCTCATTGACAAGATCGTTTTTGCGATTGCCAAGGCCGCACACGGTTTCGCGTCCGGGCGGATCTTTCGGGTCTCCGTCGGCGAGTTGGATGCCGCGTGACCTGAGGAAGTCGCGAACACCGTCGAAGCGCGGCTTGCCATCGACGTAGAGCAGATAGTCGGTGGCGAGGTCGAAGGGCCGAAATGCCTCGCCGTTTTCGACCGCGCGCTTTTCGAGGTACTCGTCGAACATTTCCTTCCAACAAGCAGCATGCAGGTTGGCGGTGTCCGTTATCACGCCATCAAGATCAAAAAGGACGGCGTCGAATTGGTCGCGGGTGATCACACCCTTGCTGTTGGGCTGCTGCCGCATTGATCACTCTCCTGTTTGCAAAAAGACTTCCCTGATCGAGCGGCAGGCCGCGTGGAGACTGGCGGTGTCGGGTCTCACGCCGTCGAGGTCAAAAAGGACAACATCGCACTGATCGCGGGTGATCGCACGCCCGCTCTCGGGCCGCCTCATCAATCGCTCTCCTCTACCAAAGGGCATCCCTTGTTGAGCGGGCATCGCATCGGACCGCTCGTCAGGGCATGGCCGCGGCCGCAACGACGACTTCAAAGAGTGGTTGGCGTTTCACAAGGCTCGTCATTGGTCCCAGAACTGCATCGAATCGCCGCATGGGGACGGTCTTCCCGGTTTCACTGCGTGGGGTAGGCGCTCCTCCCGCTTCCTCGTGTGCCGCGCGCCGCGTCCTCGTTCGATGAGAGGCCCGTTCCAGATCCGCACCGCGGGCACATCGCGGTAGTAGGCGAGGACGCACAGGGTTCCTGTGTCCAGCAGGAAATGCTCACCACCGCTCGAGGGCAACCCGATCCAGCGCGCTCCGAGCACGCGCAGCACGTGTCCATGCGCGAATATCGCAACGTCGCCGCCGACCGCGCGGGAACGGGCTATCACCCGGTCAATTCGCTCACTCACTTGTTCGGGCGTCTCGCCACCCGGGCATCCATCGCGGAAGATCAGCCAGCCCGGCGCGACCTTGTGAATCTCATCGGGCGTCAGTCCCTCGTATTCACCGTAGTTCCACTCAACCAAGTCGGAGTTGACGACCGCCTGATCGGCGAGGCCCGCCAGTTCGCAGGTCTCTCGTGCGCGCTGCAGAGGGCTGCAAAGAACGAGTGCAAACGCCGTCTTGGCGAGTACTGGTCGCATCCGCTCCGCAAGCCGGCGGCCGTTGTCGGTCAACGGGATGTCTGTCGTCCCTGTATGCTGCCCGGTAAGGCTCCACACCGTCTCGCCGTGCCTGATCGCGAACACCTGCACATTCGCCTCCGCCGCATCAGACGTTGTCGCTCTCTGTCGAGCGAATGCCTGCGGACTTGGCTTCCTGCCCCCACCTCCAGCCCGTGATCTCGGGCATGTCGTCGCCGTACCGGGAGATGTACTCCTTGTGGTTGATGAGCTTGTCGCGAATCGCTTGCTTGGCGTACGCGGCCCGCGCCCCAAGCTGCGGCACGCGGTCGATGACATCGCTGACCAAGTGGAAGCGATCGAGATCGTTCAGCACACACATGTCGAATGGTGTGGTCGTGGTGCCCTCTTCCTTGTAACCGCGCACATGGATGTTCGAGTGCCCCTTTCGACGGTAGGTCAGCCGGTGAATAAGTGACGGGTAGCCGTGGAAGGCAAAGATGACCGGCTTATTGGTGGTGAACAGCGCATCGAAATCGTGATCCGAGAGCCCGTGCGGATGCTCGCTTGGCGGCTGCAGCTTCATTAAATTGACGACGTTGATCACGCGAACCTTCAGCTCGGGCGCATGCCTGCGAAGCAGGTCAACGGCAGCTAGCGTCTCGAGCGTCGGCACGTCACCGCAGCAGGCCATAACGACGTCGGGTTCGCCAGTTCGGTCGTTGCTCGCCCATTCCCAGATACCTAAGCCGGCCTCGCAGTGCTTGACCGCTTCGTCCATCGTCAGCCACTGCGGAGCAGGCTGCTTGCCGGCGACAACCACGTTGACGTAGTTCCGGCTGCGCAGGCAGTGATCGGTGACCGACAGCAGGCAGTTGGCGTCGGGTGGCAGGTAGACACGGACGACTTCGGCCTTCTTATTAATAACGTGATCGAGAAAACCCGGGTCTTGATGGCTGAAGCCATTATGGTCCTGCCGCCAGACGTGGCTCGACAAGAGGTAGTTCAAAGATCGCTACTGGCCGCCGCCAGGGAATGTGGTTGCATATCTTCAGCCACTTGGCGTGCTGGTTGAACATCGAGTCGATGATATGGATGAACGCCTCATAGCAAGAGAAGAAGCCGTGTCGACCGGTCAGCAGATAGCCCTCCAACCAACCCTGGCATTGATGCTCGCTCAGCATCTCCATGACCCGTCCGTCGGGCGCCAGATGATCGTCCCACGGTTGGGTTTCCGCGACCCAGGCGCGATTGGTGACTTCGAGGGCGTCCTGCCAGCGGTTCGAGTTGTTCTCATCCGGACTGAAGAGCCGGAAATTTCGT
The DNA here is from genome assembly GCA_963775835.1 of uncultured Alphaproteobacteria bacterium. GTDB lineage: Bacteria > Pseudomonadota > Alphaproteobacteria > Rhizobiales > Hyphomicrobiaceae > AWTP1-13. The sequence goes on from CAVZKV010000019.1 coordinate 179,065, forward strand.
GCCTCCATATTCAATTTCATTACATCACGTAGGAAGCGGCCCATCACCCGCGTAGATTCGGCCGTGACAGCGCCGGGTTTCGTGACCTCGACCGCGTATTCCCGGAAATTTGGGAGGCGCAGCTCGCGTAGGAGCAAACCACCATTGGTGTGGGGGTTGGCGCTCATGCGGCGGCTCCCACGAGGGGCAAGCTCAGCCAACTCGGGACGGAGGCGACCGTTGGGATCAAAGAGTTCCGTTGGCCTGTAGCTCTTCATCCAGTCTTCGAGGATGGCGACGTGAGCGGGCTTCTCGTGCATCTCGCCCATCGGCACTTGATGCGCGCGCCAGTAGTCTTCGGTCCGCTTACCATCGATTTCTTTGGGGCACGTCCAGCCTTTTGGGGTGCGAAGGACGATCATTGGCCAGCGAGGCCGTTTCTTGAAACCATTGGCGCGCGCGTCGGCCTTGATGCGCTGAATTTCGGCGGCGACCTTGTCGAGCGTGGCCGCCATCAGCTCGTGCATCGCCGCCGGCTCATGCCCCTCGACGAAGTGGGGCGTGTAACCGTAACCGCGGAAGAGGTGATCAAGCTCCTCATGACTGATGCGAGCGAGAACGCAGGGGTTGGCAATTTTATAGCCATTGAGGTGCAGGATCGGCAGGACCACCCCATCGGCCGCAGGATTGAGAAACTTGTTGGAATGCCAACTGGTAGCCAGGGGTCCAGTCTCCGCCTCGCCATCGCCCACAACGCAGGCAACGATTAAGTTCGGGTTATCGAACGCGGCTCCGTAGGCATGCGACAGAGCGTAACCGAGTTCGCCGCCTTCATGGAGGGAACCTGGTGTCTCCGGTGCCACGTGGCTCGGGATGCCGCCAGGGAAGGAGAATTGCGTGAACAGCCGCTTCATGCCCTCTTCGTCGGTAGAAATGTTCGGATAGACCTCACTGTAGGTCTCTTCAAGGTAGGCATTCGCGACCAAGCCGGGACCGCCATGACCGGGACCGGTGATGTAGATCATGTCCAAGTCATGCTTCTTGATCAGCCGATTGAGATGAACGTAGATGAAGTTTAATCCTGGCGTCGTTCCCCAGTGACCGAGCAGCCGCGGCTTGATGTGTTCCTTTTTAAGGGGCTGCTTGAGCAGGGGGTTGTCATAGAGATAGATCTGGCCGACGGACAGGTAGTTGGCGGCTCGCCAGTACGCATCCATCAATGCGCGTTCTTTGTCAGACAGCGCCTTGGGCATCCTTACCTCCTGATCACGTGTTATCGTTTTGCGCATTAGTCCTCGCACCAGTCGCGACGGTGTGGCGTTCAGACAATGGCTACGCCGTCTCCATCTCATCCACGTACTTCCCCATACTCGCTGCGGCGTTGAGGCTGGCCCGGCGGTAGAGGGCTTGCTGTCCCGCCAACAAATTGTCCTCCTGCCCATGCCACGCCTCCAGGGCGGGATCTTGCAGCGCTCGCCCATAGGAGAAACTGACCCTCCACGGTTTCGGGCCGGGCAGTCGGTTAATTGCGTCGAGATGAGCGGTCGCGAGCCGTGGACTTTGGCCGCCTGACAGGAACACGATCCCAGGTACTGCGACAGGCACATGTCGGCGCAAACAGCGTAACGTCGCGGCCGCAACCTCCTCGATGGAGGCCTGGCGACTACAGGCTTTGCCGGCAACGACCATGTTGGGTTTGAGAAGGATCCCTTCGAGCGCGACCCCCTGCTCGCGGAGAGCCTCGAACACCGAGGAAAGAACAACGCTAGTGACGTCGTCACAGCGTTCGATCGTGTGCGACCCATCCATGAGCACTTCCGGCTCAACGATCGGCACGAGTCCCTGCTCCTGGCATAGGGCAGCATAGCGGGCAAGGGCGTGGGCATTTGCGCTCACGCAGGCCGCACTTGGCAGCGTATCTGTTGGGCGGATGACTGCTCGCCACTTCGCGAAGCAGGCACCCATGGCTCGGTACTCCGAGAGCCGGTCCCGCAGGCCGTCGAGTCCCTCCGTGACGGTCTCGTCAGGGGAGCCGGCGAGCGGCTTTGCGCCAGTGTCGACTTTAATGCCAGGAAAGATGCTTTGAGCCCTTAAGACTTCGGCGAGCGGGGTACCACCGGTATTCTTTTGGCGAATGGTTTCGTCGTACATAATGACCCCGCTGATGAACTCAGCGGCGCCAGGAGAGGTAAAGAGCATTTCCCGGTAGGCGCATCTGCTCTGCGCCGTCGACTGGATTTTCAGCGTATCGAATCGCTTTGTCAGAGTGGGAACGGTCTCATCGGCCGCCAAGATCCCCTTTCCGTTGGCCACCAGCGCCAGCGCAATGCGCCCGAGATCGTAAGAGGTCATGGCGACCTCCCGGTATTGTGTTGATCCTGAGAGCCCCGCGTCCGCCGGACCGTACGGTCGTTTGCAAGAATTGTGTGAGTTTGCTCGGAGCGTACGTGGTCAACAGTGGGACTGGTCGCACGCGCTCCTGATGACATGCATGCAAGCAAACCCTGAGTTGCGGTGCGGTAAGGCAGGTAGGGACGAGCGGACATTGCAAATTCGCCGCGATAGCGGTGTATTCAACCCCCCGAATCCCTGATTGCCTTCAGCGTCGGATCCGCCGACGAACTCACGGTTCCGGCCTCTGTGCTCAAACTGAAACGCAAGGCTCGCGGCATCGCAATCAGGTCAAACCCGTAGCCTCGTGACTGGTTGCCCGTCGTGCACCGCAGCAAAAACAAAAATAGCCTTCTTCGTTGACGCTAAATTACCCAGAGCTCTCTCCTTGAACGATACCTACGCTAGCTTCGCGCCTGGCGCACTCATTGCGGACGCGAGCGCCGACGTTTGTGGCGACGCGCGTGTCGCCGCCCTGAAGAGCTATGAAGTCCGCTCACAGCGAGTATACTCAGCCTTCTAACCGTCGCTGAAAGCGAGGACGGTGATGGCTTCAGGTCCAGGCAACGAGTGGCAGATCCGGCTCGACGCGGCGGCCGAAGTGTACGTGGCTTCGCTCAGATCAACCGGGCTGGTTTTTAGTCTCCCGCGGCGAACCATCGAGGATGCCGTATTCGCTGCGGCAGAAATTACCCTGCAGCTGACGCCGGATGGATGTCTCGTCGTTCATGCCGAAAGCAGCGGCAAACGCTCTTTGACGGACGCAAAGATCAGCGCACTCGTGGCGAGTGCGGTCACTCCAGATGCGCTTAAGGCGATGGATGACGCGGTCTTCCTGAAGCGGGTGGAAGCAGAGCTGCTGAGTGCGTTGGAGGCGGTGCGTCAGGCTGGCGGGCGTTAGCCGTGGACTGCTAACCGCTCCCCGCGCGTGCCAACAGCGTGGGTCGAACCCGGTCGACGCTAGAACGGCAATTCAAAAAGCCGGTGCCAGTTATCGTCAGCGACGATAACTATTCCGCGGCTGACAGGCCTTCCGTTCCCAGCGTGATCCGTCAAACACTGTTGCGCGCGGCGCACTGCCTCTTCTTCAGCCTGAGCAGAGTTTGCGAGTTCGATACCTTCCTGGTCCAGTACGGTCACTTGACCACGTTTAACGTGGAAGAAATATTGCGGCATCTCGAAGCCTCCCGCAGGCACGAGTACTTTGCGCAGGAAACCCAATGGGGCGGTATTCGATCCATCTTTTCCAAAACTTTGATCTGGTCTCGATTGTTGCGGTGCGATGCATCCCTGATGCAATAGTTCGTAGACAAACAGTATCGTGGCCAAACGACCTATGACGGACGGAGAGGTTGGACTACAACCTTGCCGGTCTTGCCGCCCAGCGAGATTGTCGGTGATGAGCGCAGTGCCCGGCGGGGAAGATCGTCGGCAGTGTACCGCGAGGTAAAAAAACCCATTCCCTTCTGCAGGCCTAGTCGCGCGATAGCCACTAGTTCGCTGGGAAGAGAAAGCGACAGGGAACCCCTATGAGTGCTTCCACGTTCCGTGTTGAATGTGGGGAGCATCAAGTGCGAAGAGGCCGACAATAACTGGGCAGAGCTAGCCGCTCAAGCACGGGCTCAGGATGGTTCCGCACCCAGGCTAATCGCTGCCCAGCGGGAGCGCGCTGTTGCCGAACAGATGGAGATCGCCAAAAGGCGACTAACAGCATTGCGTTCCGACACTCGTGGGCATTAGCGCTTCGGCGATCCCTCGAACAGCTTATGCCGCTCGGCATTGATGCGCTTCCAGCCGGGGCACTTCGTCTTAATCCAATTGCGGCTCGGCCCGCTCGAATAGCGTGAGGATAGGCGCTTGGACACGACGCCCTCGAACCCAAATTTGCTGCAGTGATCGAATAGCAGTGTGCCGTTCGGGAAAATTTGCACCTCACTTAGACGGACACGCCATCCTTCAACTCGGTATGGAAGGAGTGCGCCCATTTTCTGCCGTGAGCAACTGCAAAAGGATGCGCTTACAAAGTGCGGGGCCGAGGCAGCTTACGGACCTGTTGGACGGCTGCCGGCAAGTGGCAGCGGGTTCCGAGCGACGGCCGCGAGCCGCATGACAAGCAGCCCGAGCCTGTGGCATCGACAGCCGCAAGGCATGCGAGCAGGACCACGGCGGCGTTTCGAAAGGAGAAAGTTATGTCACAGAACTCGACCACGCGGGGAGGCTCGGCACCATTGCTGGGCGTGCTGCGCCCGCAGATCTATCGCTTTAAGCTCGGCAGCTTCGAGGTGACCCAGATCCTCGACGGTTTCCGAATAGGTCCAGGCCCACATCCGACCTTTGGACAAGATCAATCAGCGGAAAACGTGCACAACCTCTTGAAGGTGAATGGCCTGCCGTCAACCAATTTCGATCACCATTTTGTTCCCACGCTCGTGAACACTGGCAAGGAGTTGGTCTTGTTCGATACGGGTAACGGAAAGGGGCGCATGGCCACTGCAGGCCACCTTCGGGATCTTATCGTGACTGCAGGATATACGCCTCAACAAGTGGACGTGGTCGTCATCACCCACGGTCATCCCGACCACATCGGCGGCCTGATGCATGACGGTAAGCCAGCCTATCCAAATGCACGTGTCGCCTTCGGCGAGGCGGAGTTCGACTTTTGGAAAAAAGGCCACGTGCGGGAGGCTCGCAAACAGAATCTCCAGCTGTTTCAGGAGATCGCCATACCGTTCGGGGAAAAGGCGACGTTCCTCAAGCCCGAAGGTGAGATTGTCTCGGGCATCCGCGCCGTCAATGCCTATGGCCACTCACCGGGCATGCTCGCCTTCCACGTGGAAAGCGACAACCAGCGTCTGCTCATTTGGGGCGATGTCGCCAACCACTATGTCGTATCGATCCAACAGCCCGATTGGGCGACCGCGTTCGATGACGTGAAGGACATGGCGATTACGAGCCGCAAGCGTATCCTCGACATGGTGGCGAACGACAAGATCGCGGTTGCCGGCTTCCACATGCCGTTCCCCTCGGTCGGCTTCGTGGAGAAGTCGGGCACCAGCTACCGATGGGTGCCGGCCAGCTATCAGTTCAACCTGTAGCGGACCACACGCTGTTGAAGTAGGTACGCGCCCAGACCAGACGGTGGAACGTCAAAGTGCCGCCCTGGTACCATGCTGTTTGCAGCACGCTGAAGCGCTTATTTCAACAAGGCTTCGAACCGATGCCCGGCGACACGGGTGTAGTGCGCGGTATGCTTGCGGTCGCGGTGTCAGATATCTGCATGGCGCGCAGGCGGTGCCCTGGTCGGCAAGGTAATAGCCGCAGGAGTGGCGGAGCATGTGGGGCCAGACTTTGCCGAGCTTCGCCTTGTCACCGGCCAGACGCACGATGTAGTTGACGGCCTGGCGGGCGGGTCATCGGCTGGCCGCGCTCGGAAACAAACAACCAAGGCAGGTTGTCTTCCCCGGTGGCGAAGTAGCGCTTGATGGCTCCGAGCTCATCGCCGGCGATTGGCTGCTCGACCGACCGCCCCTGAGGCGTGCTACCCATAGGCGGAAGCGCTTGAAATCGAGTTGGTCGCCCCGCCTCTGGATCGCCGCGGAGATGCGCAGCCCGGGCCGATAGATCATTAGCAGGAGCGCCTGGTCGCGGATGCGCGTTTAGCGCTCTTTATAAAGTGTAAAGAGGAAGCACCAACTGTCGTGTACACGAGCAACAAAAATGATATGCGCACAAGTAAAGGCGTTCTGCGCACGCAGCCAGCGGGTCGCTGGGCCGTCTGTCAATAGGCCGTGCACTCATAAATCGGGCTTGTTGAACGCGCCTTGCTCACGGCCGCTTTGCCCCCCAATAGCGACCATGCCGACGAATGGACACCAGCATAAATATACCAGCCAGCGCCATGATCCCACCCACTATTGCATAGCCTAACATGCCGAGGGACAAGCCGATGACACCGATCCCAGCGCCGAAAAAGATCAGACAGCACGCGCCAACTATCCACAACATCGATCACCTCCAGACCATTCAGCTACTCCCAAGCATATTTGCTAGCACGACCACCCCCGCAGGTGCTCGCCCACGCCAAGCCGAACTTTTGGTATGGCTAATTTCCTGACATGGTCGCGTCACAAAATTTAGGGGGTTGATGGGACGTAAAGCCAATCCGGAAGAAAGGTGCGATGAGGGCACCGAGCGCCAGCAGCGGAGGCGCAAGCGGTTCCGAGCGCAACAACGCGGTGGCGCTGTTGGAGCGGCGTCCTACATCAGAGAGCGCCCATCCTCGACCGCCGCGCATGCGCTGGGCCGCGTACAATCCTCTCGAGGCGCAGTACGACGATCTGGAAAATCGGTGGGCCTTAGGCATCTTGACCCGGTTCGCCCGGTACTGATGGGGCATGGGCCGGTGCGCCAAGAATGCATTCGATGGCATCTCTCCTTGCTCCGCTATACCCCATCGCCTGCCGACCGGACACGCGCGGTGCCGATCGGCAGGCCTGTGCCATAAGCCCAAGTGCTTGGCTTGCGGCGCGTTACCGTGGTTGACGTGCGGAGGATGTGCCGTCCCGAAAGCTCTGGAGCAGTTGCTGCCTGAGCCACGCATTGGCCGGATCGGCGTCAGCGTTGGCGTGCCAGTAGAGATAGCTGTCGAACGCCGGGACTTTGAGCGGAAATGGCAGAAACCGGTTACCAAATTGGGTGTTGAGGATGCGGGCGTAGCGCGTGGGCATCGTCAAAATGAGATCGGTCTCGCTCACCACGCGGCAGGCGGCGAAATAATTCTGGCAGCGCAGGCGGATGCGACGGCGCAGGTTGTGCCGGCCCAACTCGAAGTCCTCCGGGCTCAAGCCACGGCGACGCGATGAAACGGCGATGTGCTCCTGCGCCAGATAGGTGTCGAGACCGAGCTTTGCGCGCACTTTCGGATGGCGCCGTCGCGCCACAACAACCAACCATTCCACCCCGAGCCGCTGCCGGCATATTTCCTCAGGCAGCGGCAGCAGAATATCCAGCGCCACATCGACGGTGCCGGCGGAGAGCTCGCGCTCGAGGTCGCGGCGCTCGGTTCTGACGACGCTTATGTCGACGCGCGGGGCGCTGCTGGCGATGCCACGCATGAACTGCGCGAGAACGGCGGACTCCAGCGCGTCGCGCATGCCAATGATGAAGCGCTTGGTCGCGCTGACCGGGTCGAAGCGGTCGACCTTGGTCAACGTCACCTCTAGCCCGCGGAGCGCCTCGCGGACGGGCTCGATGAGACGGCGCGCCAGCGGCGTCGGCGTCATCGTGTGGCCGTTGCGCGTGAAAAGCGGGTCGTCGAACATCTCCCTGAGCCGCGCAAGCGCGTGGCTGATGGCGGGCTGCGACAGGTTTAGCCGCCGGCTGGCGCGGGTGATGCCGCCCTCCGCATAGATAGTATCGAACACCACGAACAGGTTGAGGTCGACCTTGGCAAGATGCATGGCATTTATGGACCGCAATTCGATCAATTCATTTGCCGGATGATAGGCCGGCCCCCTAACCTCGCTCAACCGTAATTGCCCGAGCGCGAGAAACACCCATGGATTTCGATCATTCCCCCAAGGTGCAGGCCCTGCAGAAGAAGATCACCCAATTTATGGAGCAGCACGTCTACCCCAACGAGGAGCGCTACAAGGAAGAAGTCAACGCCGGTAACCGTTGGCAGGCGCCGGCGCTGATCGAGGAGCTAAAGCAGAAGGCCCGCGCGCAGGAGCTGTGGAACCTGTTCCTGCCGCACTCCAAGCACGGCGCCGGGCTCACCAACCTCGAATACGCGCCGCTGTGCGAGATCATGGGGCGGGTGCACTGGGCTTCCGAGGTGTTCAACTGCTCGGCGCCCGACACCGGCAACATGGAGGTGCTCGACCGTTACGGCACCGAGGAGCAGAAGCGCGCGTGGCTCGACCCGCTGCTGGAGGGCAAGATCCGCTCCTGCTTCGCCATGACCGAGCCCGCCGTCGCCTCCTCGGACGCCACCAATATCGAGGCCCGCATCGAGCGGCGCGGCGACCGCTACGTCATCAACGGCCGCAAGTGGTGGTCGTCGTGCGCGCCCGACCCGCGCTGCAAGCTCTTCATCTTCATGGGCAAGACCGATCCCAACAATCCGGACCGGCACAAGCAGCAGTCGATGATCATCGTGCCGCGCGACGCCAAGGGCGTGAAGGTGCGTGCGCGCGCTGCCCGTGTTCGGCTACGACCACGCCCCGCACGGCCACGGCGAGGTGCTGTTCGAGGACGTAGAGGTGCCGCTCACCAACATGCTGCTGGGCGAGGGCCGCGGCTTCGAGATCGCGCAGGGCCGGCTGGGGCCGGGCCGCATTCATCACTGCATGCGGGCGATCGGCCAGGCCGAGGTGGCGCTTGAAAAGATGCGTGCACGCGTGCAGTCGCGCGTGGCCTTCGGCAAGCCGCTCGCCGAGCAGACGGTGACGTTGGAACGCATCGCGGAGGCGCGCATCGCCATCGAGCAGGCGCGGCTGCTGGTGCTGAAGACGGCCGACAAGATGGACAAGGTGGGCAACAAGGGGGCCCTCGCCGAAATCGCCATGATCAAGGTGGCGGCGCCGGCGATGCTGTGCCAGGTGCTCGACTGGGCGATCCAGGCGCACGGCGGCGCCGGCGTGACCGAGGATTTCGGCCTCGCCGAAGCCTACGCGCACGCCCGCACCATGCGCATCTTCGATGGGCCCGACGAGGTGCACCGCAACCAGATCGGCCGCATGGAGCTCAGGAAGCAGGGCTGAGGATTGCCAGCTCAGGGAGGACCGCCAAGTCGCTCGACGGTGGCGTGAAGATGTTCAGCGGCTTTTGCGTGGCCAAGGACGAGCTGCGCCGCTGGCGCTGGGAGGAGCGTGATGCGGCTGGTGGGGGGACCTCGCGCCCGGTCAGGTCCTCGTCGGCGTAGACAAATTCGCCTTCACCGCCAACAACATGACATACGCACGGCTCGGCGATCAGATCGCGTACTGGCGCTTCTTCCCGGCGCCCGAGGGCTGGCACTACATCCCGGTGTGGGGCCTCGGCAACGTCGTTTGCTCGCGCCATCCCGAGGTGCGCGAGGGCGAGCGCGTCTATGGCTATTTTCCCATGACGACGCATCTCGTCCTGCAACCGGGCGGGCTGCGGGGAGCCCGGTTCGTCGACGGTACGGCGCATCGCCAGGAGTTGCCGCGGACCTACAACGAGTACGGGCTAGTCGACCGCGACCCCGGCTACGACCGGGCGCACGAGAACGAGCACCTGATGCTGCGGCCGCTTTTCAACCTGTCGTTCTTCTGCGCCGAGTTCCTGAAGGATGAGCAGTTCTTTGATGCGCGGCAGGTGATCATCTCGAGCGCGTCGAGCAAGACGGCGCTCGGGCATGCCTTTCTGCTGGCGCAGGGGCGTCCCGAGGGGATCGTCGCCCTCACCTCGGCAGCCAATGCCGGATTCGTGGGGAAGCGCGGGGTGTACGACCGCGTGCTCAGCTACGAGGCCATATCGTCCATGCCCGCCGTGTTCGTGGACATCGCGGGCAATGGCGCGGTGCGGGCGGCGGTGCACAGGCATCTGGGCGACGACCTGAAGCACAGCGCGCGCGTGGGTTTCACGCATTGGGATGCGCTTGCGCCCGTGGAAACGGGGCTGCCGGGTCCGGCGCCGCGGCTGTTCTTCGCGACGGACCACATCCTGGAGCGTCGCCAGGAATGCGGAGCCGAGTTACTGGCGGCCCGCCTATTGGAGGCGTGGCGCGGTTTCCTCGGCTACGTCAAGCCGGCTCGTCACCGAGCATACGATCGGCAGGGCAGGCGTGGAGCGAACGTACCGGCAGGTGCTCGACGGTCGCACGCCGCCCGAGCAGGCGTATGTCGTGTCGATCGCTTAGCCGTGATGACCTTGTTGAAGCGGAGGGCGACATGAACTCGCAGGCGCCAGAAGGGTTCATGCCGCACTTCAAGACGAGCCCGGTCACGGCGCCGTGGGAGCCGCTGTTCTCGCGCCGCGGCGAGAGGAGCGTGGAGATTGGCCTGTGGCTGCGCGAGGCGCATTGCAACTCGCGTCACTTCCTGCACGGGGGCGTCATCGCCGCGCTTGCCGACAACGCCATGGGGCTCTCGTGCGTCGCCTGTCACTCGGGCGTGAAGGGCGCGCTGACGGTGAGCCTCAATGTCGACTACGTGGCGACCGCCAAGCTCGGGCAGTGGCTCAAGATCGAGCCGCGCGTGATCAAGGCCGGGGGCACGCTGGGCTTTGCCGATGCGCTGATCACCGCCGACGGCGATACCATTGCCCGGGCGAGCGCGACGTTCCGCATGTTCTCCTGACCTGCGCGCGCCGAGTGCGTTGTCGCTCGCGTTCCCCTTGGCCCCCGCCCTTTGCTCCCAGAGACAAGGAGCGTCTGCACATACCAGGGTCGAAGACCACGCCGGGTCATACGGACGCTCGCACTATCGCGCCCGTGCGTGTCGCCTTCCGCCCATTCAACAGCGTCGTCACGTCTTGCGCAGCTCAATGGCCTGCCTACCCAGTCCTCTGCCGACGCTTCGGCCGCACCCTCGCGGGCACCGGCGCACGGCTCGGGGCCGATGCGGTTCGCTACACTTTCATCGTAAGGGACTCTCACTCTCTACTCCTTGCCGGTTTACCGGCGCACTGAATGTAACTCTGTAACCGGACGCGCAAACTGCTGAGCCAAGTCGGTCAAAGAGGTGCCGCGACCCGATATTCGAACGGGCACACGATGAACGATATCTTGACCTGTCTTCTTCTAGACGGAACCATTGACGGTGAGCGAGCTGGTCGCAGCCCGCTACTGGTGGGCCGGCGAGCTCTATGAACGCCAGTGCAGCGGCTTCACGAACTCCCGAGCGGCATCTCGGCTTGGGTGTTGGGGTCCTCGTGGTCGTCGATAAGATTCGTGAGATTTACTTCATCGACAACGTGAAGTTCCACATCGATGTCGTGGAAGGGATCGGGTCGTTCATCGAGATCGAATCCATCGATACGAACGCGACCATCGGGAAGCAGCAGCTTCTCGACCAATGCGGTCAATACTTAGTACTGTTCGGCATAAATGAATCAGATTAGGTACCCTCTTCCTATAGCGATCTCCTACTGCAAAAGTAGTCGCGTTTGCGTGCCATTTGAGCCGTCAACGCGACCAGAAGGTATGATGCCGAAGTCGTGGCGAGCCCCCGGTCCGATAGGGCGAAATCTAATAGTCTGCGCGGGGACACAAAGAAGCTTGGATCTAAGATCGCGCCATGGAAAAGAGAGCAGATACCGCCAGGGTAATCATTCGGCCGCCGCTTGCGTGGGGGCTCGCAATCATTGCGGGGCTTGTGCTCAACTGGCTCATGCCCTTGCCGTTCCTGCTGCCCAAGCTAGCTGCGGCCTGGCTCGGCGCGGCAGTGTTTGTCCTCGCACTGGCGCTTGTTGCCTGGGCAATCACCACCATGGCCAGAGCCGGTTCGAACGTCCCCACCAACCTGCCGACCACCACCATCGTCGGGAGTGGACCCTATCGCTTCACGCGCAACCCGATCTACCTAGGCATGTTTCTCGGTCTGATAGGCTTAACTATCGCGCTCGATAATCTTTGGCTATTGGTGATGCTGGTGCCCTTCGCAATCGTCATCCGCTACGGCGTAGTTGCTCGCGAGGAAGCCTATCTCGAACGCAAGTTCGGTGACGTCTACCGCGGCTATCTCTCGCGCGTGCGGCGTTGGTTTTAGCGCCGCCTTTAGCGCCGGGACGAAGTTGGGAAACGAGCCGCCATTTGCTCTGCAGCCATGTTCATCTTCCGAAGCATTCACAATACACAATGTCGCGATTTAGAGCCGTTTTGGGGTAAGGGAGCGTGTGAGCTCCAGGGGACCGAGTGTCTCGCCTCCGTGGAGTCAAAACGCCACTCGGTACTCTCACCCGAATTCAAATATTGCCCGAATTATCGGTCAGGGCGCGACGATATATCTCGATGACAAATGCGTTGGGATTATTCCGACACAGATAGCCCGTTGCCGGGCGGCCGCGATGTGTCTATCCGTGTCAAAGACGATCTCTCCGGCTTGGGCTACGAAGTATCCGCCATCCACATCAAATTGGCCCCGCCAGGGTCACTCGCTTGCAAGTAGCCTATGCAGGTCAACTTTGACATATTGATCCGTTCGGCGTGCGTACCGTGTGAGGCTGTCGCCACAGCGACCACGCAAGCGACTACTGCGAGACCGCGCATCTTCATCTTCGTTCTCCCCCCAATGCATCCAAGCTATGCCTATCCGCGTATCTGGGACAAACCCTGCGTGACCCGGCCGATTGGCTACCCAGCCGCAGTGTGGCCACGAGCCTCGGAAACGAGCGGAACCGGCCGGCGAAACCAACCGCGACGCTGTACGCCGATTTGGACCGTTTCGGGTTCACGAACGGTAACGCAATCGGGGTTGCTGATCGGGTGGGCCTCGGTAAACGGGCTGGCTCGCCGCAGCGCCGAATACGCCCGCCTCTTGCCAAGTTCAGACATCGGCCAGCCACATAAATGTGGAGTAAAGTTGGGTGTCAGGGGGCGGGGTTAAGGGCTGATCCCACAACTCGCAGGGCTCACGGTGGGGAACATGGCTGAGGGACGTCGCAAGATCACTATTGGACTACTGTTCGGGGGCCGTTCCGCTGAGCACGAAATCTCCAGAGCGTCGGCTGCGAATATCCTTCGCGCACTCGACCCAGATCGGTATGACATCTCCCTTATCGGCATTACCAGGGATGGTCGCTGGCTCCTTTGCGATGCCGGCAATGGCGCGGGAACTGGTGCTGCAGTGCTCACAATTCCCGACAAGTCACGCCAGCTGACATTGATTCCTGGAGGACGGGGCCGCTTCCTGTTTTGTGATGAGGGTGACGCACGAGATGAGGCGGCCCCGCGTGTCGATGTCGTATTTCCCGTCTTGCACGGGCCGAACGGGGAGGACGGGACGGTACAAGGAGCGCTCACGCTCGCTGATGTGCCTTACGTCGGCTCGGCAGTGACCGGCTCAGCCGCGGCGATGGACAAGGATGTCGCCAAGCGCCTGATGCGCGACGCCGGCCTTCCGGTGGTGCCCTTCATCACGATGACAGCCGGGTCGCGGATCGAATACTCGGCAGCCGTTGCGGCACTGGGCACGGCTGACCTGTTCGTGAAGCCCGCCAACATGGGCTCATCAGTCGGTGTCTCTCGCGCGAGGTCAGAAGCAGAGTTTGCCACGGCGTGCATGCACGCACTGCGCTACGACAACAAACTGCTTATCGAGCGGCGCGTGGCAGAAGTGCGGGAGATCGAGTGTTCTGTCTTGGAGGACGCAGAAGGCCACGTCCTTGCATCGCAACTCGGCGAGATCGTGCCGGCGAGCAGACACGGGTTCTATTCCTATCAGGCGAAATACATTGACGCCGACGGAGCGGATTTGCGCGTTCCCGCCGATGTTTCTCCACAGCAGACTGTCCGTTTGCGCGAGCTTGCGATCGAGGTGTTTCGGCTTCTCGGCTGCGAAGGCATGGCCAGGGTCGACTTCTTCCTCAGTGGCGAGAACATATTCGTCAACGAAGCGAACACACTGCCGGGCTTCACCTCGATCAGCATGTACCCCAAGCTCTGGGAGGCAAGCGGATTGTCTCAGTCCGATCTCATGGACAAGCTGATTGGTCACGCGCTCGCACGCCATGAACGGCGGCGCGCTCTAAGCTTTGAGTGATCCTGTGGATCATCGGTTGGGACGGCAGGTGAAGGCTCGGACCAAGACGGTGCCCTACATCAGCCAATGGGAGTAGTCGCGATATCACGAGCGATGTTCTCGCGCGTGGAGTTGCGGTCGCGCTTGCCGAGGACCCAAAATGGGCGTCCTCTGGAGCCAAAACGATAGAGGAATATGTCCAGTGGGCGGGCTATCTTTGCGGCATGGCTTGCCTGAAGATGATCCTTGCCGCCCGCACGGGCCGCGCGATACCGCTGTTGGAATTGTCCCGAAAGTGTACGGAGTACGGTGGCTACACCGTCAGTCCAACGGGTCAGATCAAGGGCCTCATCTACGCGCCCGTCGTGAGGTTCATGCGGGAGGAATACTCCCTCGACGCGGAGGTTGTGACAGGCATCACCGCCGATGGCATTGCGCGTGTGTTCCAAGAAGCCAAATTCCTCATTGCTTCCGTTCACCACTCAATTCGATGGCCAGATAGGGAACCGGCGAGCAAAGGGGGGCACCTCGTTCTAGTGCTTGACGCCGCAAACGATGTCATTTTCCACAATCCTTCAGGGCCACAATTTGAGCTCTCAGGAATATGCGTCCGTTGCGGTGCCGATCTTCAACAAATTCTTTGCCGGTCGGGGCATCGCTATCAAAGCGAAAGGCTAGCCGGCGACGGGGCCATCCTTTGCGCGCCCGATTTTCAGACCTCGCCGTTATGCGCCCGTGACGCTGAGGGCTTTGGTCATACACCAGAAAGGCACATCAACCGGCCCGTGTGTTCCTGCAACTTTCTCGGCTATCTCACCGCGGCGGAGCCACCCCATACGCTCGTAAAATCGGCGTGCCCGCTCATTACCAATGACACAGTGTAGTTCGGCTTCAAGCGTGCCCTCTTTGGCCATCGCAATCTCAGTCGCAATCAGCAGCGTTGCGGCGACTCGGGATCCTCGATGAGCGGGCGCAACAAAAATCTGGCCAAGGAGCCCTGACTTCCATGCCGAGAAAGCCACTATG
The DNA here is from genome assembly GCA_963775835.1 of uncultured Alphaproteobacteria bacterium. GTDB lineage: Bacteria > Pseudomonadota > Alphaproteobacteria > Rhizobiales > Hyphomicrobiaceae > AWTP1-13. The sequence continues at coordinate 194,166 of CAVZKV010000019.1, forward strand.
GCTCCGTGCCGTTCCGCCACTAGGGTGGTTGGGAGAAGTGCGGTCATCCTCTCGACAAGGAATGGCATAGACCGGAGCTCGCATTCTTCAGCAGGCTGAACGGGGCTTGGGTTTCGTGCCAAACAGCGTGGTAAAGCAACGCCACATCGGAAATATCCGCTGCAAGGGCTTGGCGGATCATGCATTGAACCTGCACATCTCATTGGTGCCTCGGGGATACAAGCAACTTCTGAAGGCAACAGTTCGACGCGTGCACGACACCCATTCGAACCGGGCCGCCTAACGTTTTAGCAGAGTTTGTTTCCAGTACTTCAGTGCCCACAGCCGCCAGAAGCCTGACCTGGGCCAGTGGTAGTGTTTCACGCCCTTTGTCCTCAGCAAAAGTCCGCATGTCGGGGGCCGTCGTTCCACGTCAATCTCGGCGTTGCCAAAGCGGGCTTTGAGCGCGGCGGCGGAAATACGGCGAGGGGATCTTCTTGGGAGAATGCGAAGATGAAGCTCAGCGCATTGGTGCCGGTTCTGCCATCTCGTTTCTGCCATCGCGGGTATGACAACTCAGACACTTGCCGAGCAGACCAGGGAGGGTGAACAAGATGGCACGCATCCTCGTACTCGGTGCCGGATTCGCGGGTCTGTGGGCCGCTGTCGGCGCTGCTCGGAAGCTCGACGAGATCGGCGTTCTCAACGGCGACGTTGAGATAGTGGTCGTCGACCGCAACCCCTATCACAACATTCGTGTTCGGAATTACGAGATCGATCTCGGCAACGTCGCGGTCCCGCTCGGCGAGGTGCTCGATCCGATAGGTATAAGCTATCTGACCGCCGAAGTTAAGACGATCGACGTCGCAAAACAGCAAGTAGCCGTCGCGACACGTGGCGGACGGGAGATGTTGGCCTACGATCGCCTCGTGCTGGCGCTTGGCAGTGAACTGGTCCGCCCAGATATTCCCGGACTCGCGGCCAATGCCTTTGACGTGGACACCTATTCTGCGGCGGTCCGACTTAACGCGCATATTGCGGCGCTAAGCACGAGCCCGATGTCTCAAGGGCGCTCAACTGTGGTGGTCGTGGGTGCGGGCTTCACCGGCATCGAGGTTGCGACCGAGATGCCGAGCAAGCTTGGGCGCGCCATTCGGGCCGGGGAGAACCGGGTGATCCTCGTCGATCACAGTCCGGTCGTCGGAGCCACAATCGGGGCTCACGCACGCCCTGTAATTTGCGAGGCGCTTGCCACCCTACGCATCGAGACACGACTGGGGACCAAAGTCACCGCGGTCGATGCTACCGGTGTCGCGCTTGCTTCCGGTGAGATCATCCCCGCGCAGACGATCGTTTGGTGCATCGGCATGCGAGCAAGTCCGCTTGCAGCAATGTTGCCAGGGACATTGGACCGGTATGGCCGTGTTGACGCGGATCCATTCATGCGTGTCGCGGGCTTGGCGAACGTGTTTGCTGCAGGCGACGTGGCTTGCAGCCTGGTTGACGGCGTTCATCCCACCGTAATGTCGTGTCAGTTTGCGCGCCCCATGGGACGGTTCGCCGGCCACAACGTAGTGGCCGACCTGTTTGGCCGGCCCATGATTCCGCTGCGAATCGACTGGTATGTAACCGTGCTCGACCTCGGCACCTGGGGTGCTCTGTACACCGTGGGCTGGGATCGCCAGCTGCTCTCAAGTGGCCAGAACACGAAGGTGATCAAACAGACGATCAATCACAAACAAATCTATCCGCCGCGAAGGGGCACACGCGAGGATACTCTCGCCGCGGCAGCACCGATTGTGCAGGCCCCGCCCCAGTATTCTGCGGTTGCGGACGTCACCGCCGGGTCAGCTACATAGTTGGTATGTGGCGCCCGTCGGTGTTGTGCCAAAAGTGGGTGTGAACCGGTGCAACTAGGTGCATGCACAGGGACCCCATGCTCGATCATCCCATCCGGGCCGGCGAGTAGCGAAGGCGGCAAGTTGATCTCAGCGCAATAGAACAGCGACCACCTCGTCCGATCCGAGCCGCGCATCGATCCCCCCTTTGCCGCTCGAAATAGAGTGGAATTATAATCGCCGCACGCGGTCATCAAGCCCAAAGCTCAACAGCCCTGATAGCTAAGCTAGACCTTCAATTGCGCCGCCTGCGCGATGTCGGCTCTCAAAGCAAAGCGGATATGATCGGGCGATGATGTGACAAATTCCGTGCACGAGTTCAATTGATGGATTCGATCACCTCTTCGGCGCGCAGCAGCATCGGTGTCGACAGCGGGATAGGCAGGTTCGCCGCCTTGTCGCCCGTGAGGTTTCGCCCGGTTCCGACTTGGGCGGTTCGCTGGACCTGTGCCGAGAGGCCCGAAAGGGCGTAGAGCCAGCCGAGCAGCGTGACGACCGACAGCAGCGTTGTGATCGAGACTGTGGCGGTGACCAGCTCCTCCTCGACCTTGTACTCGCTGGCGAGGATGAACACCGTCTTAGCCGTCGGCACGGCGGCACAGACAACGGCGGCAATGGTGTAGAGCGGATTGAGGCCCGAGGCCACGCACAGGCCGTACACGACCAGCGGCATGATCACGAGCTTGACGACCGTCAATGCGATAGACGCCGCGAGCTTCGAACGCATGCCTTCGACCGACAGGCCGAGCCCGATGGCGAAGAGCGCGCACGGGGTGAGCGCACCCGCGAAGATGTTGAGATAGGCCGCGATCGGCACCGGAATGGGCCAGCCTGCAATCGCCCACGCGAGACCCACCAGGGTTGATAGCACCATCGGATTGAGCGCGATCTGCTTCATCAGGAGGAGGGGGCGCGCCGACGACCCGTGCCGGCCGCGTCCCTTGCTTTCCAGCAGGATGACGCTCGCGGGGTACATCACCGCCGCCACGAACACGGTCGCGATGGCGGCGGGCAGAACGGCCGGCTGACCGTAGATGGAGTGCAGGATCGGCAGCGCCACAAATCCGGTATTGGTCATCGCCGCCGTCATTCCTTGGATCGTGCTGCCGGCGAGATCGCATCCCCAAGCGATTCGAGCCGCCAGGAATACCAGCGCGAAGCATAGGACCGACCCGCCTCCGAAGGCCATCAGGAAGCGCCATTCCAGGAGATTGCGCGCCGGCTCCTGTGCGACGGTGATGAACAGCAGCGCCGGCATCGCGACGTTATAGGCGAAATGCACGAGCCCGTCGGCCAGCGAGCGTGAAATGTAGCCCAGCCACCCGGCCAGCCAGCCGGTGACGATGACCGCAAAGACGGGAAATACCAGGTCGGCGACTTCCATCCGGTCTGGCTCCTTGCTGTTCTGGCTCCGATTTCGGACCGATGCGCGCGCGTGCGCGAGGCTATCCTCGCCGGTTGTGACACTTCTTATTTGTCAATCGCGTCTGAAGAGAGCCGCGAGGTGTACGCCCCTAAAGAAGGATGCCTTGCAAAGAATGGCGTTCGGCTATCGCAGGCCGTGAGCCCGCCGGCGTCGGCAGTCCGGTTTTATAGGTAGGGGACACAAAGGGAGCTTGACCAAAAAACGGCTCGGGACTTGCGGGCGCGCGACCTAGAGCCCGAGCGTCACTTCGGCCCAGCGCAGAACCATCTCACTATTGAGAAATTCGAGCACTGGATCTTCGTATACACCCGGTTGATCATCCCCAATAGCTGCCGTGGCGACGATCAGGTCGCAACGGTTGTGAAAGGCGATCGAAAGCGCTGATTTCGCCGTTGCATGGCGGCCGCCTACCGCGTAGGTGCGGCTGCGGCCTTTCATCGAGTGCACGTCGATCACCCGGCCGGGGCCCAATGCACTGCGCTCGCCGGCGAGGAGATCGACGTCACCGACCCTATCAACCATCTCGTCGTCGACGGCGCTCGTGCAGTTGCAAAAACCAATCTTTGCCCGCAGATATAGGTAGACCTCACTCCCGCAATCGGCGGCTTTGCAGCGGAATGCCTGGCCGGGTCCCCACAGGTCGAGGGGGAACGGCCAACTAACTTTGGTCCAGATCGGCCGGGGACTCGCGCCGACAGGCTGCGCCTGCGGCGCGTGCGGATCGAAAAACGCCGCGTAGCCACCGAGCGTTACAAGGATCGCAGCGGTGCCGGCAATTGCGAACGTACGTGGTTTCGTCACCATGACTTGGTGCATCCCAGGCTACTTCAGTTGGTAGCGAGGAACTTCCGCGCAGCTGCGAGCTCGGGGCGGATAGGGTCAGCGTCGCTTCCAAGGGTCGCGAGATTTTGGTAGTAGCCTTTGGCCTTTACCTTGTCGCCGAGGCTTTCAGATGCCTTCGCGGCTCCGACGATGGCGTTGAAGCGGTTTGGCTCCTTCTTAATTGTCGCTTCGAACGCGATGAGCGCCTCTTTGGCCGTGCCGCGTTCGAGCAGCATAAAGCCGTAAAGCTCTCGTGCCGGTGCGAGTGGCCCGGGCGTCACCGCATGCTTCTCGGTCTTGTCCTCGGCATCTGCTGCCGCGCTCATGGCCTTCAACGCTTCGTCGTATTTGCCTTCCGCGTGCAGTACCCATGCCCCGGCGACCTGTCGTTGGATGTCGACGATTTCGGCCCAATAGCTGTCCTTGCCCTCGCGAAGCTTGTCGCGCAGCTCGGCAAGGTTGGCGATGTCGGCCGTGGCGGCATCCGGCTTGCCGGAACGAGCGGCTCCCAGCGCCCGGGCAAAGTGCGAGATCGCCATTGCAAAACTGAAAGGGCTCGGCCGGATTGGCAGTTGCGATGCACCGGCCCAATCTCCGCGCTCTACGGCGTAGCGCGCCGGTGAGGCGGCCAACGCATAGTGAGCGCCCAGAACCGTCGACTTGAAATCGGTCTCCTTCATCATCTCATCCATGACGGCGCGGGCCTGTTTGTCCTGGCCGAGTTGGAGATGGGCGTAGACCATGTAATCTTGAGCGTGCAGATAATTTCCGACTGACTTCTCCGCCTTCGCGGCCTTAACCGAGGCGATGTTCGAATCGATCAACTCTCTCCAAAAACCGACACGGGTGTAGATGTGTGATGGCATGTGCTGAGCGTGCGGCGCGGACGGTGCCACTTTGGCGTAGCGGTTGGCCGCTTCGAGTCCCTTCGCGGCAGTCTCCGGATAGTCGTAAAGGTGGATCAGGTAGTGTGTTACTCCCGGGTGTCGTGGCAGCCGCTTGGAGATCGGCTCTAGGATCGCGGCGCCCTTCGTCTGCTGGGCGTAGGTCTTGTCGTTCAAGTCAGCCGAGGTATTGAGCGTGATCGCGTAGGCGATCTGCGCCTCATCGTCGTCTGGATACTTCGCAGCGATCTTCTCCTCCGCATCGCGAAACGCGCGGATGCGCTGGACGTGGCTGAGCTTGTCGTAATCGGCGTACATCAGCATCAGTGCATCGATGTAGTCCCGCTCGCGCTCGGTCTTGGCATTCATCGCCTTGGCCTTCTGGATCGCAGCGAGACCTGGCGCGAGGTTGGACTGGGGGATCGCGTTGTGCGGGTTATCGAGGAGGGTCAAGGCGATGCCCCATTCGGCCATGGCGCAGGTCGGATCGGCCTTGAGTACCTCTTCAAAGACCTCCTTAGCTGGGAGATACCAATACGAGTGCTGATAGCGCATAGCACGGTCAAAGCGCCGCTGCGCCACCTCGTTGCATGAGGTCTTGAAGTGAACGCTGCCGAGCTGTTGATCGACGTCGCTTTGTGCCAAGGCGCTTTGAGCAAACGTCCACGCCGGCAATATGAGACTAGCTGCCAGCATGCATAATGTGCGCCTCATGGCCGACTCCTTGTCTCACGGCGTCGCGTGTAATGTGCGCCCGCACCCCGGTGACGGCAACACGAATTAGCGTCGCTTTAAGGGGCAGTTGACGCAACGTTCAAGCAGGCAAATCGCGGTATCTGCATCAGCTTAATCTTGTCCGTCATCGGCTCTGGGGGCGATTTCGAGGCTAGGCACGTCTACGGCATGTGTGTCACGTGCTCCGTCAGGCCCCCTTGGGGGGCGGTGATGTCGAATATTGAAGTAGATAAATTGCTCGGGCGCTGTGCCGTAGGTCACAGACCGGAAGCTTCGAGCGAATGCCGCGGTCCGCGCCCCTCATGAGCCAGTAGGTCCATGGCTCTTGACCCCGCCCGTCGCACCGACCCGTTCACCACCTCGATGTCGGAAAGGATAGGGTCCATGGCTAAGGCCAAGACGACCGCGCCTTTCCCGTTTTACAGGGCCGGGAAGTGGCAGCAGGCTCGGCTGGTTTCGCTGCCGCGCGGCTGTCTCCCATAGTTACGAAGCATCTGATGTGATGGTGCGCGGCGGGGAGCGCCTCACGGCGCAACGTACGCCCTCTTCCCGGTCCGTCTGTGCCGGCAACTTTCCGCCCAAACCCACCCGTAATGCACAGGCGAACCCCTCGTGGATTATCCTTTTGTGTCATATATTCAGAGCGAAGCTCATAAAAGCTAAGACAATCAGCACGGATTGCCCGGTTTGCAAGGCGACTGGCCGGGTCGACTCTCGTTTGCCGGGCCGCAACCGGCTTTGTCCCGATTGCGGTGGTACCGGCGAGGTTCCCGCCCTCCGACGCTTAGTCGTTGCTCAAGCGTGCGCAGGCTCAGGACCAGTCCTAGTCCCGTGATCTGGCCGCTTTGCCTTTGATTTCACCCCCATTTCCAACCCGTCGGGAAGGACGAGAGGAACGGTGATGGGCGTTTATTCCAAGCGCCCCCGATACAAAAACCTATTGGAAAATCGATTGAAGAAACCCCGCAAAAATGGCGGTTCCGATAACTCCTAACCGTGTTACACAAACACTTATTTGGAGTCCTACTATGTGACACGCGAGGTTACTACTCACGGGGGCGACGGTGATGGACCTATCCGTATTCTTGCTTCTGCTCGCTCCGGCTTTGGGGGTTATCGTCATGCTACGACCATCCTGGCCGGAATTCTTTTTTTTGATCTTCCCAGTTCTCGCGGTTATCTTCGCCGCATTTTTCACCTTTCGCTTTGCGACCTTTATTGGTCTCGGACTCGTCGGACTTCTTATCCTACTCTGCACCATCAACATTGATGCGGAGGAGCGTGGTGTTATTGCCGGCCCCGTTACGCCCGGCTTACTCGACCGCCTTCTTCGAGCACGCGAAAACGCTACCTCTTCGGAGCGCGCCCGTCTTCGCAGTTCCCTGATTATCCAAAGCCGTCATCTCACGCTCGCGCACGTCGTTGGCGCCGAATGTATAATTCTAAGCCTCGTTTCCGGATTCGTCCTTGTGTGAGCACTGCTGCCGGTCGCAACCAAAAGATGAACCTTCCAGGCGGCCCCGTCAGGGAGGCCAAAAGGGGTTTCTTTTCCAGTGCGCAACCCGTGCTGATATTGTCTATTGGACGAAGATGCTTTCCGCATACCGTGGCCGAGAGAGTGAGACAGAAATGGGCGACCGTCGCATCGGTGTCATCGTAAATGGGGCCACCGGTCGCATGGGCACAACGCAACACATGGCGAACCTCCTGGCGATCGCCGCCGAGGGCGGTCTCAAGTTGCGAAATGGCGACCGACTAGTGCCCGACCTGTTACTTGTGGGCAGAGATGTCGATCGGCTGTCGACCCTTGCTACAGCACACGGTGGCCTGCGGTGGACCACAAACTTGGCTGAGGCCTTGGCCGGCTCTGACCACATCTTTATGGATTGCGCCGCAACCGGCGATCGCCCTGCCCGAGTGCGCCAGGCTATCGCGGCCGGCAAGCATATTCATATCGAAAAGCCGACGGCGCCCACCGTCGAGGAAGCATTGGAGCTGGCGCGGCTAGCGCACAAAGCCGGCGTCAAGCACGGCGTTGTTCAGGACAAGTTGTTCCTTCCTGGCTTCGCAAAGCTGCTGTTCGTGAAGAATGCCGGCTTCTTCGGCCGTATCCTCTCAATAAGAATCGATGCGGGGTCCTGGATCTTCGACGGCATGCGCCAGGACTGCCAGCGCCCCAGCTGGAACTACAAGCGTGCCGAGGGCGGTGGCCTTGCGCTCGATATGATGGCGCACTGGCGCTACATGATCGACCGGTTGGTTGCGCCCGTCATCGCCGTGAGCGCGTTGATGTCGACCGCCGTTCCTGAACGCGTGGACGAGCATGGTCGGCTCTACACAGTCGATGTCGAGGATACGTCCCATGCACTCCTCAAGCTTGCCGGTGGCGCAGTTGGCGTCATCACCAATAGCTGGGCCACACGCGTTCGCCGTGACGACACGATGGTGGTACAGATCGACGGCTCGGCCGGCTCGGCAGTTGCCGGCCGCATGCGTTGTTTCACCCAGAGCGCGGTCAATACGCCCGAGGCCTTCTTCGGCGGTGGCCGACCCGCCAACATGGACTTCTTTGCGCAATGGCAGGAAGTGCCGGACACCTTGCCCGTTAAGAATCCGTTCCGGCAGTGCTGGGAAACGTTTCTGCACCACGTTGCCGACGGCGCGGCCTATGTGCCGACACTGCTCGAAGGCGCGAAGGCCGTGCAACTCGCCGATCTCGCGTATCGCAGCAACGCCGAAGGGCGCTGGATGCAAGTGCCTGAGCTGTCCCTGTAAACTGCGGTATGGCTGACCCTACCGACCAATGTCGCGACCTTCCGATAGTTGATGTGGTGGGCATTGCGGTCGCCACGCCATCAACCCTCTTCAGTCCAGGATGCTGCCACGCAGCGGTCCCCCTTCGCGGCGGTTTCTGCGTAAGCCGAAGGCATCTCGGACCGGAGCTGTTTGATTTTCGATCCTGGACTGAAGCACAAATATCTGCGACCCATCGACAATCCGTTCCGCAACCGGGCCGTGCCCTGGATCTGTCAGCCATGCCTTGGGAGGGGCTCTGCCTCGCTCGCCTTTTCGTGCGCTGCCGCGGCTTAGTCGTGGGGCAACGAATGACAAGTCACCCCTAGACGGGCAGACCGCCAAGGGGGCGAAGCGAGGCTCGGCCGGCCTCTCGTGCCCTGGCGATGAAAGATCAGAGGCCGTTTTCGGCATAGAGCTGCTCGACAACCTGGAGGATTTCCTCGTAAGCCCCGCGCGCCTCTTTCTTGCTCACTGACGTCCTGGCATCGACTTCGCGCTGAGGTTTGCCTACAGCTTCCCGAAGCCTCTCGCGAAGGGTCCGACGACACCTTGTCCCGCAACTGGGACCAGTGAAAGTTCTCGAAGAGAACCACATTGTCCCAAAGGTTGGGGAACAGCCGTTGTCGCAGGATATGTCCGCGCAGTAATCGGACCGGCTCGCTGCGACGCCGCATCGTGCCGATTTTGTTGTAAAAGTCGCTCCGTGGTCTGATAGATGGCACGACTGATAGAATTTCATTCTTCGTCGTTGATCCCCAGGAGAATCCCAGCTCACTATCTGAGCCTGGCGGAAATCATTTGCTACCCTCGCTCGCGTGGGCGAGCCAGAATACTTTTGCACAATCTGCCACTTCCCAACTCGTGCACCGCAGCAAAAGTCCTTCATTCGATTACTTCACCGGCACGTGAAGGCTTGTCAGTATCGCACGCGGAGTGGCAGCATGGCCGCACTCCACAACGGAGCACCACCTTGGGAGATAGCCCATGATCCGTCTTTGCCTCGCTGTATCGTTATCCCTGTTTGCTGCTGCCCCGGTCATGGCTCAGGAGGGACCTGCGTGCGCCGCTAAAGCAGTCGGCAAAGATGGAAAAGCGCTCGCGGGAGCAGCTAAGGCCAGCTCCATGAAAAAATGCTGCGAAGCGGGCGCGGTAGGAAAAGACGGCAAGAAGCTTGCGGGTGCCGCGAAGACGAGCTTCATGAAAAAGTGTGAAGCGGGTACTTGATCACATTTACGTCGTCGAGAATCTCGCGCAGGACGGGTCATTCGCGTCGAAGTGCCTGAGTTCGCTACGAAAGCGAACCGGTCATGGCAACGTGTAGGCACGACGCGCAAGAGCTGCCGTCGCTATCCGAGAAGGTGCGCCGCGTGAGAGATACAAGGTACCGCGGGTCGCTGTAGGCATCGTCCTAACCCTCGGCTAGCATCTCGGCCGTGCGCAGGATGACCTGGAGGCTGCTTTGCCTGTCGAGATGATTGGCTGGATCGCGCCGCGCGTATCGTCCGAGGTGCTGGCACCCAGCGGACCGCCGTTCAATGCTGACGTCATCGCGGCAACGGCCCGCACCCACGAGAAGGCGGATTTCGATCGCGTCCTGATTGGCTACTTCTCCGATGCGCCAGATGGCTTCCTCATCGGCGCCCATGCCGCGACCGTCACCAAGCGGCTGGGATTGCTGCTGGCGCATCGACCGGGTTTCGTCTCCCCGACCCTTGCTGCGCGTAAGCTTGCAACGCTCGACCATTTGAGCGGAGGCCGCCTTGCCGTGCACATTATCGCGGGGGGTAGCGACTCGGACCAGGCAAAGGATGGTGATTTTACCGACCGTGCGGGCCGCTACCGCCGCGTGAGCGAGTACATCGCACTCCTACAACGCACCTGGACGTCAATGGCGCCTTTTGACCATGCTGGCGAGTTCTACCATGTATCGGGCGCCTATTCCGACATCCGTTGCGGGCAAAGCCCACACATCCCAATCTATGGTGGGGGCGGATCGAATGATGCGATCCAGGCGCTCGCGCCATATGTCGGCCACTACATGCTGTGGGGGGAGCCGTTGCGCGAGACAGCGGCATTCATGGCGCAGGTCCGCCAGGCGGCGACGGCTGCCGGCAAATCTCCGCCGCGCTTCAGCCTGTCGACGCGTCCAATTCTCGCCGCAACCGATGACAAAGCTTGGGACCGGGCGCGCGACATTCTTCGCCGCGTCCAGGACCAGCGTGGCGGAGCGCCCCCACCAAGGCCCGAGAACCTTGCCTCGCAGCGCTTGCTATCGGCGGCCGCCGCGGCCGAGGTGCATGATACCTGCTTGTGGATGAAGCTCGCCGAGGCGACGGGCGCGCGAGGCAACTCAACTGCACTTGTTGGAGCTCCCGATACGGTCGCCAAGGCACTCCTGGCGTACTACAAGCTCGGTGCCAGCAGTCTTCTCATCCGAGGCTACGAGCCGCTCGATGACGCTGAGCAATACGGCGCTGAGCTGATCCCTCTCGTTCGCAAGCTGGTCGCCGAGACTGACGCACAGTCGCCTGGTCAGCGCTGATTGCCAGCCGGTCTTTTGCAGCTTGGGCTGCGAGCGGCTCTCGCGGCCCAGTTCGAGGTCCGCTTCGCCAACACGAGGCCCGCCTTGTCGGTCCCGCAATCAGCACTTTTCCTCAAAAGACACATCATCCGGAAAGAGCTGCCTCGCCCGGCCATCATTTCTGAAGTTCAACACGGAGCGGCGGTGAGATGCAAGGACGGCCCGAATTTCTCAATGCAGTGGTCCAGGAAGGCTGGCCGCGATGCTCGACGAGAGCGTTTGGGAGAAAGCCCTGCTCATTCATCGACAATCTCCGGGGTGAAGCAAATCAGTGGACACCTCAGAGCATGCGGTCGGGACGCAAGAACGCTCACCCAGATGCCACTTGGGAGGAACGCAAGCGGGAACGTGGGCATGAAATGTCGGCGCAGCCGTGTGGTCTTAGACCTCCAGCGTCTACCCGAAATCGAAGATCAGGCTCCAGCGACTTAGCAACCCACCTGAGCGACAGTGCGCTCGCCAAAGCGAATTTGATCACGAAGCGCCGGTTTGTACGGAACCGCTCAAAACGGGGAGTCGTTACCCCTACGCCAAAAGATTTCCAATCATGGGAGGTCACCCCATCCGGCAAGCCTCCATTACCGAAATGATCCGGCGTGGTCTCCGCGATCAATACGATGCGGTTCTAACTGAGCCGCTACCGACACGTTGGGTTGATCTGATCAACCGCCTGGGTCGACAGGAGGGGCGAGCTCCGCAGCCCAATGCCGACCCGGACCAAGGGCCCATCGAAGGTCTTATAGTTCAGTGCGAAGTCTCCCACGAAAGGTTCGAAGCACTAACCCTGCACCGGGCCGCTGCCAGCAAACGGAAGATTGGCGGCAGTGCGAGAGGAGAAAGGTGGGCGAGGGCGTCAGGCGGCGTGTAGCGCCCCTCGCCGAGTTGGCTCCGGCGGCGGGCAGGAGCACAGCGCTTGCGGATATTTTGCCCCCAAATGACCGCTTCGCGCGCGGATGGAAAAGGGAAATGTACGCTTTCGTACGTTCCATGTCGGTCATGAAGACTACAATCGAGGCGGCGTTGTACATCCGTGGCCAAAGTTAGAATTTTGGAGGGGCACCTTGCCCAGAGATGGGTGCAATGGACGCAAGACTAAAGCTCGGATGGCACGTACGTACCATTCGACTGGTTCTCCAGTCCTTTGCGATCGAGGGTCAAGATATTTGCCCTACTCCTGGAGTGAGCCCCTTTTTCTCCAGCACCTGCAGGGCCGCCGTGACGCCGGCGCGGCGCACGCCCAACATCAAAGACAAGAATTCGTGTGTCAGCGGCAACCGGTCGTCGCCGACGCGGTCACGCGCCATCAGTAACCAACGCGCCAACCGCTCCTCGTTGCTCCGTCCGTTTGCCAGGGCCGTTGCGGTGGTCTGCAGAAGGTATGCATGAGCGTAGCGCAGCATGGCCCGGTGAAGCGTGTTGCTGCGCTCGTCGGCCTCGCGCAACTTGGCTGCTCTGATCCGTTGACCCTTGCCGCCGGCCTGGACGTAAGTATCATGAGACGGGCGCTGATACCCCATCACAATCGCCAAGCCGGTCATGCCTTCGCGACCAATGATGCCAACCTCGATGCTCGGCTTGCCAGACCCGTTGGCGACAACGGAGGCAAATCCTGCCTCAATGAAATAGACATAATCGATGCGTTTATTGCGCGACTCCAGGGAGCGATGCACTGGAAGGTTGGCAGGCTCCAGGTGAGGCTCGAGCAAACCCAAATCGGCTGGCGATAGCCGCGACAGAATACGGTTCGGTGACACGGGCCATTCCTTGGCGCGGCTAAGCGCGAACCACCAAGGTAGACGGCCTATTTGATGTTGGCCGAGATGACTTGAGCCGTCGATCAATCCCCAAAGGGGCGCAGCAAGCGTGATGATCGGCTAAGTTTGAGGCCAAGCGCGCGTAGCGAGGACGGGCTTGGTGCTGTGCGTTGCCTCATTTGAGGCCTCAGGCGTGCCCATTGAGCGGGTAATTTCTTCGGGTCTTCAACGTGCTCCTCGAAGAGATAGAAGCCCTCCTCATTCAACCAGCGGAGCAGGCGTTGGAAATCGGCGACATCCCACGGTGGCGGGGATCTGAGCGTGTCGATCGCCTCTAAGAAAATCCAATCAGTCGAAGTGGTGATGGGAGGAAGGTTGCCGCCGGTCACGTCAATCGTAAGCGCGAGGTTTTCCGTCCCATCGTCGCGAAATAGATAGATGAGCACTGCGAAACACCCCCAAGACATGCGAAAGGCGAGAGCGGCGGGAAGAGTAATCATGTGCCGCCCTCGCTTCGGTTCGCTCAGCGAACCTGCAGCAACCCCGCTGCGTGCTGCGCTCCAAGCACGCTTTCCCCAGACTAAAAAATCCGTGCGAGAAATCGACGATCGAGTTGGTGCGCTTTCAGACATAGCGCGATTTTTTTGGCTACTGAGGGAGATGACGGACCATTGGATCATCACATCGGTATGGAAGATGACTAAGTATGGTTGGGCGTCATGAACATCACAAAAAAATGGTGTGTTGGGTTTGCGAGAGCTGACCCATCAGAAAACAAAAAGGCCCCCGACACGACCGTCGGCATCTGCGGGAGATGTCTTCGTGAGGTCGAGGCCAGTTTCTGACGGGTGCGTAGGCTCGTCCAGGGGGATTGAGGGTAACAACCCGTATCGCCAAAACGTCGAAATCAATCGGAGAGGCGCCCAGGCCATCCAGCAACCTGTGAGCCCCAGCAACAACTGGAGAGAGACCCCAAGGCGACGCCGAACCAGGAGGCTGCGCCCGACGGAATAACTTGTAAAGGCCTCATGTCTACGGAACATTACCGTCGGCCGCTTTGCGGGCGGGCGACTAAAAAGCGAGGGCGCCCGTGCGAGAGCGCCCTTGCTGGGATACGGCGCACAACATGGTGCGGGATGTTGGCGCGCAGATGCCCCCCAACCGTAACTTGCCAACACTCCGGAGAGGCCGCGAGAATAATTTTGGAAAAACGGCTTGGCTCGCAAGAATATGAAGGCCAGGAGCGGCGCACCGATAGTTATCCAGCTCCTCGCTCCGCTGTCTGGAACTGCTGCAACTAGGCGGGCGTTAGCCCGACGAACATCGCAGGAGCATGCTATGCCGACGCAACTTAGGTTGTTTTCCGCGAATGGGTTTGAGAACTTTTCTAAACTCGAAAAAGAGGTGAACGATTGGCTCACTGCTAAGGGCGACAGTATCCTACCAGTCAACAGTCAGACGGCAACCTGCGCCATCGCGAACGGCGGGGACCACAAAGAATTCCAAGCGGTAGTTGTCGCACTTTGGTATCTCGACCCACCCGATTATCCCCGCAAGTCAAGTTGAACCGTCTCGCGTGCCGGCGTCAAACGACGAACCGGAGCGAAAACGATGAGAGTGTTTCGCGTAGTATCAAGGGTCGTTACCGGCCTTTATATTCTGTCGTTTGTTTGCCTCGTGCTGACAGTCGGCGCATGGCGAAAGATGGCCGGCATCGCGACCTACGGCTTCCTCGTCATGCTGGCAGTTGGCGACCTGATGAGCGTGATCGAATGGCGCTGGAGCAGTAGTGGAGGGGACCAGCCCTAGCGCTGTCTCGGGTGTGGTCGTCAATTCGGGAACCAGACGATGTGCATTGAGCTTAGGTCGGGGGCTCTCGAACGCGCGTCGCCTGCAGCGGCGCGTAGCCCCTTGGGGGGCGCTTGTTCCGGCGGGGTAGGTGCCTTTCTAAAAGCACCGGCCCCGTCGGCACCGGCTCATCGGGTTTAACGACCTAAGATGGGTTCACTTTCGTACCAAGTTTGCAATTGCTGCACTCATTTAGCGAGCAGTATTATTTAGGCGTGGGGCCGGGCCGACCAAGACGCGGCTGGGGTGGTTGGCTCGCCTCCCACCGACTGGCTGGTGTCCCGTGAACTGCGCCGATCTTGTGGGACTTTCAGTTCTCGTCTTAGAGGACGAGCCTCTCGTTGCACTTGACATCGTGGAAGCGTTGAAAAGCGCGGGAGCGTCCGTCTTCGCGGCAAATTGTTTGCGCGATGCCCTTGCCCTCGCTGACCATCCCGATCTATCGGCCGCGATACTGGACTTTGGTCTCCGTGATGGCGATGCGGGTCCAGTATGCGAGCGGCTCAATAGGCGCGGTATCCCCTTCGTGCTTTACAGCGGCTATGAGAACGCGGCTGCACGGGGCGTGACCTTGCGCAAACCGGCGACTCAGGCTGCACTGGTCGAGACGCTCGCCCGCCTATTGCACTCTAAAGCACTGGCCGCGCAGGAACTGGCTCATCGGACCTGAGCACCGGCGCATCGGATTTGATGCGCACGACAATGCTCTCGTCGCGCGGGAGCGCACTGACAACTAGCGGGACCGGCGGTAATCGAGCGCCATTCTTTGCAGCGCAGCGCGCTTCAGGACTTCCACGTCCCGGCTGTCCTCGCTGGCGAGCGACAAAAGTGCGTTTGCGAGCCGATATCGTGCATTGTCGATATCGACCGGTACATCGCCGAAGTTGCCCGCAATTTCAGCCCAGGCCGCATCAAAGGCTTCTCCAATTGCCTTTAACGCCTCAGGACCGAACGAAGCGCCGTCTATAAGCTGTCGAGCGCGCATGATCGTCGTCCGACTTACAGCCCCGCTCGCGCTCAGATTATATGCGCATCACTCCGACAATCAAATGATCAATCAAATGACGCGATCTAGAGCACGGGCCGCACAGGAATCGGCTCATCGGGCTTGAGCACCGGCGCATCGGCCTTGATGCGCACTACGATGTCCTCTTCGCTCGCCACTATCGGGCCGCCTGGCACGTGTTGGCGCACGCCAAGGCATCAAGGATGGGCAGTCCGAGGTGTTATCGCCTTGGCATTGCGTGACCATGGCGCTGAGCGTACGCTCGAGCCGTTTGAGTTCATTGACCTTCTGCCGAATGTCGGCGATGTGCTTTTCAGTGATACTCTTCACCTTCGCGCATGCCATTCGCCGGGCCCCAGCGAGCTCAAGAAGCGCGCGCACATCGTCGATGGAGAAACCCAAATCTCGCGCGTCGAACGAAGACTAAGCGCCTCGATGTTCTTCGGCATAGAGTTTGTGTCCGCCAAGTGTCCCAGCCAACGTTAAGGCCCAGCTTCATTTGCTGGGCCTTTCGGTTCACGCGCGGGCGTGCGATGGTCAAAGCACCGGGTTGGCCGGTACCGGCTCGTCTGGTTTGAGCGCCGGCGCGTCCGCTTTGATGCGCAATACAATATTCTCGTCGGTGCTGCCCTCGCCGGGCTTGCCGATGCTGAAGGAGGTGCCGCCGTTACCCTGCAGCAAGTCGGCAAGCTTCATCTGCTGCTGCTGCACCCTCAGGATGCCGTCGAGAATATCCTTCGGCGCCGTCTCGTCCATCAGCGGCATGAGCTTCTGGATGATCTGATGGCACTGTTCCATCATCACCCGGCAAGCTCCTCGGCGGTCTCCTGCGTGATCGCGGCCAGGCCGGCCGAGAATCCGCTTGTAGACAGTCGAGGGCGCCGCATCCATCTGCTCGGCGATCTGCCGGTAGGTGTGTAGCCCAGCAGGCGATATTCCATCGCCTCCTTGATGTGCTCCTGCTCAGACCTCGGCCTGCGGGCTGGCGTCGCCCTTCTGCCGGCCGGGCTTGCGGCGCTTCTTCGGCGCCAACTCGTTCACCTCGGGAGCGTCGTTTTCGGCCACTTCCTGCTCAGGTGGACTAATGTCCTCGACGGGGGCCTCGTTCTCGTCCACCTCGGCTACGCGCACCGCCTGGCGTCGAGCACCGCCTTAACGGCGGCGACGTCCTTGGCGGCCCGTGTCTTTTGGGCCTTCGCGGCTGACCGCTTGGCCTTCATCGCTGCGGCGCTTTTCTTGCTACCAGCGTTCCCCTTTTTCTTAGCCATTTCCGTTTATTTGCCTATGATGATTCCGCTGGACGGCGTCCGGCCAAAATGCGGAGTATTCCGACCCGCGTCATGCGTGGCCGGACCCGTGGATGCGGGATTTGGGGAAGGGACGCTAGTGAGCTGGATATTCGCTCTACCGATCGCCCTGGTGATCGTCTTGTTGCTCGTGCACGCGTTTGCCGGTGGTGAGGTGGCCTGGTTCTTGGATCAGCTGGTGATTGCCGGCGTTCTCGCCTTCGGTATCGTCAAGACGTTCTTTGCCTGAGCACCTGTGGCTCGGCCTCAATCTCGTGGGCAGGCTTCTCGGCACTTGCGTGGCCGAGTTATTCGACCAACTGATCATTGCTGGAGTCCTAGCCGCTGGTATCGTCTACGGCTTCGTTCACGTGATTCTTGGAGGGACGCTGCATGCTGCAGTTCCTCACCTCGTGGCAGGTGCTGTTGGCTATCGCCACCCTTCTCATGGCGATCGCCTTGCTGATTGAACCGGCAATCCCAGTTCTCCCAGACGGTCAGTTTATCGAAGTTGCCGAGCTGACCTTTTAGGAGTTGGCCGAACCCGCATGCCACGCCTTGTATTCCGCCCCGCGTCATGCGTGGGCGGACCTGTCGAGCAGGATTTGGGATTGCGGCCGTCTGTCCGGCCTGTCTATGCGCTTAAAGCTTCTCGATCACCGGCACGACAAACTGCCACTGCAGGTTCTCGCGCGCCTTCCGCTCAGTATCAAATGGCCCTTCGGTCCAGCTATGCATCACGTCCCCCTTTGTGGTGCTCGCATCGATGTAATACTTGCCGTCCTCGGCCAGCACGATGTCGACCGCTATCTTGATCTCAAACACGATCGTGCCAGCGGTAGCCATGCCGGTTTCCCTCTCAGGCGTCCGGATACTCCAGGATCGCCCTGATCGTCCGGTCCATGGTCTTCCCGCGACTCTCTTGTAAAACCCGGAGCTGCTACAGGCGCAAGCTTATTAGCTGGGCTGCCATCTGGTTTGTGGACCCGACCATACTGCGGCGCAGTAGAAGCTAGAAGCTGTCTCCCAGCGTACGTTTTCCGCGTTTGGTATGAAAACGTACAGTGTCCCGGAAGAAGAGGCAGTATCGTAACCGGGAACTGCATGAGCAAAGACCGGCGCCAGTATGCGAGCTCAGGAATTAGATCCGCACCGGCGGCATCTTGCTGAAGCCAACTTGCTCATTGTCCAAGCCCGCGCGCGCATAGAACGGCTGCGCTTGCTTCTGGAGAAGTCGAATACTGATGAGCGGGCGCGCAAAGCAAGGCCGAACTGGCGAATTCGGAGAAAACGTTAGAGGGGATGCTCCGAGGTCGCACTCTAATCCTGGAAGACCTAAATCGAGGCGACATTGGCGGCATCGACCAGCCGGAGCGGTTCCGCCGACGGGCGAACCTGGCGCGCGCTATTGCACATGATCTGAATACTCAAGAAACAAAGCGGCTCATGCACAGGTTAGCCCGGTCCTATGAACCGCTTGCTGCGCCCGTCGATTTGAAGCCAGCCCGTGAAACGGCATAAGGCGCGGCCGAATGATCGGTGTCGTCTACTGCTTCTTCATGTGACTTGCGAGCCTAGCCAGCCGCTCGCTGCGCTCCTTGGCCCGCTCGGCGAGGTGCCTATAAGCTTCCGCAATGAACAGCATGTGCCGCCGGGCTTCTAAATCGCGCATTGCGCCGGCGATCTCTAGGGCCTCATTTTGAAACATCCGCCACTTTACGGACCATCGCGCAGCCTGCACGATCTCGCGTTCAATTTGTTTGAAGTCCCTCGACATGGCGCAGTCCCCCTCGCCAAGGTCCCGCGCCTAAATTGTTCTCCCCCACCACATGAACGCTATTGGTGGGCGCTGGTTCCGGCGGTTAGACGGACACCCCCAGCTTCTTGCGCAACGCCGTAATCTCGTTGATCGCGTCGCCCACGCACCGGCCGACGTAGTAGTGGCTGCGCTCCTGGGTCGCCTGCCGGTGCAGGTCTCTCTGGCGCACGAGAATGTCGCCCTCGACCGTCACCGTGACTTTCAAGCGCTTGGCCATGGAACCCTGCTGTTTCTTTTTCTGGCACCCCAAAGACGCATGCCCCCCAGCGGGTCTAGGTATCCCCTGCCTAGGCCCGCATCGCTTTCACGGTGAGTGGATCTGCTCGTCGATCGGAATGCCGCGCCGCTTCGCTTCCTTGAGGGCGCTGGTCATCACCGGTGAGGGCATGTAGCCGCCGCGCTTCTCGGGCTTGACCACGATCAGCTTGCAGTTCCGCCCGCTCATGCCGGCCAGGGCCTCCGGAGCTTTCAACTCGCGGATGATCTGACCGTCATGTTCCCAACCGTTGGCATCCTTGCTCTTGTTGCGCTTCCAACCCTGGCCGGCAACCCAGCCCTTCAGCACCCACTCGTTGAAGCCGACGATGAAAGCGTACACGGTTCCCCCTCCTATAGCAGCGGCTCCTCAAAGAGCCCGTTCAATCCCTGCGCCCGCAGCCAGGCCTTGCCGGCCTCGATCTCGGCCGGCGAGCCCATACGCGTGCGCATCTTGTGCAGCGCGATAAGCGCGTTTTCATCGCCCGAGTACATCCGGCCGTTAAGCGCAGCGACGATGACGTGTCGGTGGTTCGTCGCATATGCACCTGCGCCGCCTTCAAATCGAGCGTGCGCACGATGCGCTCCACTTGCCTGTTCATCGTCACAGCTCCGCCCAATTCTCTCCGCGAAACATCTGTAGGATGTTCCGCGTTGGTTGAGTAAGTGCGTGGCGTCGAAGGGTAGTTGCGTAGGCGTCTCAAGTAACAAGTACCAACAAAGATCCCCCTCTAACGGCCCTAGTAGCGAAAGCACTGGGGCCGTCGCGTTTCAGGCCTTCGACTTGTTGGTGTAGCCCCACATCGCCGCAGCTCCCGTAAATGCTGCACTCGCTGCGGTGAGCGCTTCGAACGTGCCGCCCTTGACCGCCGCGGCCAGCACGCCCGCGGCATCGCCAAGCGCCACCAGTCCCCAGCCAACAATCTCCCTCCAGGTCATAACAATCCTGCCCAGCCAACAAGCCACCGCCTCGACGAACGGAAACCAGTCGAGGATCCTCTGATAGTCTGTCTGCTTGATCGGCGCCAGATAGCCGACGTGGATGCCGTCGAAGGCCCCCAGCGCTTCATGCAGGCATACTCTTCCGAGAGCTTGAGACCGGCCTTGGCGGACGTGCTTGCCGAAGATGGTCCCATCCGCATGATGGCGCTGCGCAAGTACGAGCCCAGCACGCTGTCGAAGAAGAAATGGCACCCGATCTGGGACTGGTCCAAGACCGAGGTGGTCGACGCCATCGAGCACCGGTCGGCCGAACAGGTTGCGCTCGTAGTAGTCGAGGCTCTCCTCGACGAACGCCAGGCAGGTCCGCTATCCGAGCGTGGTCGCCGTGGTCACGGACGCGCACTATGCTTCCAAGCACGATAAGCGCGTTTAACTATTATTCCCGGCTGCGCCTGCGATGCCTTTTCGCCCGAATTCGGGTTTAGTTTCGTCATAGCCACGATTTACTTTGGTCCGGCCCGACCTCACTGGTCCGGCCCGACCTCACTCCTCGTCGAGCAGGGCGCGCTGGCTCGCGAAGGCATCGATGCCAATTTCCGCCCGGAAATCTGCCGTCGAGCTTGCCTTCCAGTCCTCCAGCGGCGTCCCCGTGGAGTCAGCCACGCGATCGATGGCATTGAAAAGTCCCGCAACACCTGCGGCATCGACCAGCCCCTCGGGCCCTATGGCGTCCAGAAGGGCTTGCCGGGCCTCGATGAGGCGATCGTCCTCGCTACCGAGAACGGTCTCGCCGAAGCGCATCAGGAGCTCACCATGCGGCACGCCGCCGTCACCAATACCGGTGGTGACGACCGAGAGACTGTAGTTTTCGCCTTTGTGTTTCGCGCTCGCACGGAGCAGCTGTAAGTGGCTGGTGGTTCAATAAGTACACTGGTTGATGGCCGAGACCCGGCCGGCCAACAGCTCGATCTGGGCGTGGTTAATTGCCCGGTACTCATTTTCGAAATCGCGCATTGCAGGACCAGGCAAGTACTGGTGCGCGACGATGTCAAAGAAGCTACGGGCCTCGTCCGGCACCAGCGTCAGTGCCATCTTGATGTTGGCCGGAAAGCCTTGGAAGAAATCGGCCTCGTCGGGACCGTGCTCGTCCCAGGCGATGGTGGGTACCCAGGCGCCATTGCGGCGCGCTTCGGCGGGGCGATAACGCGACGGCGCGCCGGACTTCGCGTCTGGCAACGGCGATAGATCGCAACCTAAGCCCCGCACAAAAGTGTCGATTGCCGTAAGATGTGCCACGACGGAGACCAGTTCGACGTACTCACCGTCCGAGATCTGGCGCCCTATGGTTCGCCCGTACCAGCCCTGCGTCAACCGTCCCGGATCGCTGATGATGCGGTGGATGATGTCGATCCACGCCTCAGGCAATGAGGTGGCGGAATCGTGCCGGCCGTCAACCGCGAACGGCGATCGGGCTTTTTTGCGCTCGGCGCAGAGCGCACATCGTTTGGCAGCCCGCGCCTCGCCAGCGATGGAGATGCGCTCGGCGGCATTGAGCCACGTGCCCGGCTGTGACAGACGCTCCCAGGCGCGAGCGTGTGCCGCGGCCAGATCACCGCGGACCTCGTAGGCGGACTGTTCGTAGCTGATCGTGCCCATCACACCATCCTTGCTCACATCGCATCGCCCAAGCCTGCCCGCGCGACGCTCGCCTCGTCAATCCTGAAAAGTCGAGCACAGCCCGGGAGTATCTGGCGGCGCAGTGCTTGCGTCAGCTCTTAAGGGACTTCGACGTGCGCGGGGCGACGCCGCGGAGCCAGTGGCAAGCAAAGGGCGGACCGGCAGCACATCCGCCCTCATTTCGCCAGTCAGCGCTTTCGTGTTGGGTGCATGCCGGCGCGCTCCCCATCGGTGAAGCCACCCGATGCCTCGTCGGCCGCCATGGCATAGCGCTTGGAACGAGCGCCGATTGCCGCCATGCTGACACCGATCGCCTGCTTGTCGAACGCAGCAACATTGCCGGCGTGCAACCCCATAGCCCTCGCCTGTGTCCAGGCGTCGTGCCCCGCGCCCGGGTAAAGCACCAGCCAGCCTTCCTCCTTCTGCTTGCGGTCGAGCAGCGCCTTGATGGTTTCCTTGCTGTACTCGCGAGAGGCGTTCTCGAGGCCGTCCGTCATGACGGCCAGGATGCAGTGCTCGCCTGGCTCCTTGCGCTTGTCGAGCAGCGCCACGCCGTGGCCAACAGCATCGAGCAGCGAGGGCGAGGCCCGCGGCTGATACTCGCTTGCCGCCAGCTCGACGCAGCTTCCCGCCGGCCTGAGGGCACCGCGGTCGGGCTTCATCGCCTTCCTATCCGCAATGGCCGAGGACGAGCGTGGCCGCATCCTCAAGCGTGCCAACGACGGCCGCACAGCCGCCAAGGCCAAAGGCACTCGGTTCGGGCGCAAGCCGAAGCTCATCCGATCATCAACAGACCGAAGCCTTCAAGCGCCTAGCCGCCGGCGAATGCTGCCGATCGATCGCCAAAACGATGGCCGTGCACCACGCTACGGTCGCGAGGTTGGCGGGCTAGCCGGTCCTCGCGCGTGCGCGCGCGTACGGCACTGTTTGAAAAAGGAAATGAAAAGAGAGGGAACCCGCTTCCCGTCCCTTCGATTTGGGCTGCGTCGGAGGCTAGCCATGTCCACGCCCACACACCCGGTGGCAATGCCGATGTCCCCCGCGCCAATGGCACATGCGACGGCAATGGCGATGTGCCGATGTTGCACGAGATGAGTGAACGATTGTCCCCCAGCGCTCTTCAATAGCCTGCAGTAGCATTTGGCGCTGCCTGAACGGACACTCCGCAAGCCAAGGCCGTAGCTGTGACGATCGCGAACGCAATGCTTTTCATGCGAGATTTCTCCCTGGGTTGAGCGGCAGCGTAAGCGCCGCCGTTGATGAACGCAGGATCAGAGGGCCAGTTCCGCGTGCGATCACGTCTTGAAAAGGCTGTGCCTGATTACATCTTCTGCCATTAGCGCGCGCTGGACAGCCGGGCGCTGATTAAGCTCCAAGACTACCGGTCGCTCGCGCGGCCGGTTTTTTCTCGCCAGATGGCGCGATTTGTTCAGAACCTATTCATCGCAAGGTGTTGACAATCCATGGATGCCGCGCCGGGCGCGAAGACTAACCAAGGAGTAAAATCCATGAAGCGCTCTCTCATTGCGGCTTTTATCAGCGGGGTGATGTCTCTTGCTGTGTCGACATTTGCGGCCCAGGCCGCTCCTGCGGATCCGACGCGGGATGTCAAGTCGGAGGCAGGATTAGTACAGTCAGCCCAGTACTATCATCACCATCGGCGCCATCACCATCATCATCACTATCGCCGCCACCACCATCACTTCTTCCATCATCATCACTGGCGGCACCATCATCACCGCCGACACCACCACCATCACAGGCGGCATCATCACCACTACTAGGCGCGCTCTAAGTGCAGGCCTTGTGCTTGCGTGCCATGTACTTGCGCAAATCCCTGGCCCCAAGTGCGGTTCGGCCCCGCCTTGGGGTTAATTTTTGTCGCGTCGGGTTGCGGAACTCGTGGAGGGGTCCTACCCGCACCAGTCATCAAGCTCGCCGTCCGCGCGATCGGCAGGACCATGGGGCCCACCACGCCACGATCGCCTGGCTGGCAGGGTAGGATGAGAACCATGGAGACGAACCGTTTAATGACCATCGGCGCGCCATCCCCCCGGATTCGTCAATGAGCAGGCCGCAGCGGCCGTAGCTGACTCCAACAAACCGCTCATTGCAGTGCCCGACCACCGGCTCCTACGTCCATCTTCTCGATGTCGGGTTGCTCCACAGCATGGTATCAATCGGGTGTACTGCTAAGATTTGGCCTCTACCCTGGCTGGCATCCTGCAGTGCCAGGTCGAGGCCACTTTCAGGCGTTGCACCGTAGCTGTTCCAAAACCTACGAATTTCCCAGAAAACGACGGCGCGCAACTATGTTACAGTTCCTCACCTCTTGGCAGGTGCTATTGGGGATGGCCATGGTTCTCATGGTGCTCGCCTTGCTGATTGAACCGGCAATCCCATCCGCCCAAACGGTCAGTTTACCGAAGGCCGACTGACCATTTAGGATTTGCCACCTTCCAGTAGGCGGGCCGCTGATCGGCCCTTGCCAGCCTCGGTCCTCGGGCCCGTGCTTTCGCCGCCATGGAGCCTGCCGGCGGCCCGGCAAGGCGTGCCGTTCCGAGTCATTGCGCCGCATCTGCGGTTACGCCACCAACGACCGGCCATTGGCGCAGTCCATCAATGCGCGTGAAATTGCCGTAAAATTGCTTAAGACCTCGTGGCCAATGCCCATGGAGATGACCGATGCGGACGATAGGCGCGATCATCCTCGTGGCGGCCGTAGCCGTGGCCGCGTTCGTTGCCGGCCGCCTGTCGTCAAATCCTCGACCGTTCGACAGCGCCTCCTTCGAGCGCGCCTATGCAAGCTGCATCGAGAGCGTCGCTCTTGAATTCCGGGAGAAGGTCAAGGGCGAGTTCCGGCAGGCCGAGCGGGAATGGGAAGCCAAGCATAGTCCGTACCGATGGCCTGTCCACGCGGCGTTCAATAGATCCTTCGAGCGCCCGGACCTTGAAGGCTACATGGAGCGGGCGGCGCCCACACGGGTGGACTATCCCGCAAACGGTGAACGCCGCATCGAATGTGCACGTGCGGCTGCCAGGCGGTGATGTGCCCGGCGGCCCGTCGCACATTACGGTTCAGGTTTTCTTGACGCATTGGCCTTTCAGAATTTCGCACGTTTTCCGTCAATAGCGTGGACCCAAAGCCCGTCGTGACTTTGGTGGGAGGGGGCGGCCCGCCCCGCTCGATCCAGCTGAGTTTGAGTTTCCGGCCCTCAGCGGTGGGCACCATAGACCACGCCAGAGAAACGGACCCCTGTTGCGCCGACAAAGATCCGTATTTTGCGGCGTTGGTCGCCAATTCATGGACGATCAAGGCAAAGGCCTGTGCGAAGTTATTTCCCACCAGCAAAGGTTCGCCATCGATCGAGATTTGGCTGCCGAAGGGAGCAAGCTGTGCATATGCCAGAGCGCTCAGTGGCACGCTGGAGTTTCGCTCGTCCGCCGCGAGTTCCTGAGCATTTGCCAGGGCGTGCAGCCGGCCAAGGAGAGCTTTCGATGCAACTTCCACATTCGCAGTTCGCGAAAGGGTATTGGTGGCGAGGCACTGGACGACGGCTATCAGGTTCTTGCTGCGATGCTGCATTTCGCGGACGAGGATCTTTAGTTGTTCCCTGGAGGCCTCAAGCTCCGCAGGTCGTTCAGCGACCCGATCCTCAAGTTTCTCCTTGAGCATCTCAAGTTCGCGGCGCTGGCTGAAGAGATCCAAAAGAACCCTGACCTTCGCTCGAAAAACGGGCGCCGAAATCGGCACACTCAAATAATCAATGGCACCGGTCTCGTAACCCTGCAGTTGGTTCAGTTCGGACTGTGCAACCGCGGAAACGAAAATGATGGGAATTCGTGCGAAACGCGGGTGGCCGCGCAGCGGTTGCGGCGCTCTTCACTATGACCTGAACGCAACGAGAAGACAGTTCGGAATTGCAGAATCGAGCGACCGATTTGCGCTGACCAAGAACCGGCTTCCAGAAGTGTGGGAGTGAGCTTCGCCCTCTGCGAGCACGGCGAGTTTCTCGTACGCTTCGGCGAATTCAAGCAGCGTTTCGCTTGCCGTGGGATCGGGTCTCTTGATCGGCAGCTCGACGTGCTTGGTCAGCACACTGACGCCAATGCGCGGGATGTTTCTCGACCGATGTCGGCGTACCCACGACGGCGCATCCCCGCACCACGCAAACACCCGTCCTCCGTCGACGTTGTGTTCGCGAAGGCGTCGCTGCCTGATTACTTGTCAGTTTTGCGCAACTCTGCCCGCTCGGCAAGCCGGCGGTAGGCTTCTGCAATGGAATGCATGACACGTCTGGGCTCCAGGTCGGCCATGCTGGCGGCGACAGTGAGAGCTTTGGCTTCCAGTCGACGCCAGCGCTCCGCATCGCCGGCAACGTCATCCACTCGCTTCTGCATCTGCTAAAGTCCCTCCCCTCAACGCGAAAACGCGCATGGAGCAAATGGGTTCCGGCGTTGAGAGGGCAGCGCCGTGGCGAAAGAGCGACAAGTACAGATCACCAACAGCCGCTGCATCCGCATCGCGTACCCCCCTGAAGGATGGCCGCCTGGTACGTGATTAGCGCCCGGTTGTCGGCCTCTGGGGCGCGGGCACGGCCAGGCGCGGCAACCGTTCTGCTGAAATGATCCGCCCCGATGCGCTGGCCTCGTAGCGTTCATGCGGCAACGCCCAAGCTCACACCATCCGGAGGCGACGATGTTGCTACATCGGCCCGTTTAGTCCGATATCGTACTGACTCCACTCTGGTTTCCCTGAGCCCGACTGTGGGATGTTGCCTGTGGATATTCTGTGGATAAGTACGATGGCGGGTACGGCGATTGAGCGCGCCTCGAGCCTAATCCAGCATTGGGAGCAGCGGCTTGAATTTTGTCGGCTCCATGTCGAGTTGCGACTGCGGCCGGGTACTGAGACCTGCGCCAAGTGGACTGCATTTCTAAGGAAGTTCGAGGCGAAGATCTCTGCTCTGCGGATGCGTCGTGACCTCCTTGCTGGCCTTGAGGAAGCAGCACAATTGGACACCCTGCCCATTGGCGCCTGCTATCCCGATGACGCCCTCAGTCCAGGCGCAGCTGAACGCTTCGCGGCTTTATTCGCTGAAAGCGAGCGCAGGCTCACCTCAGCATCTGAAACCAGCTCTTCCTGATTAATCGACCGCATGGGTCAGCAAGGGCCTCGTTTTACAGCGGCTGCGCACGCAGCCAATCGTTCACTGCGTTGCTCGGCACGCTCGGCCAGAAGCCGGTAGCCGGCAGATTGCAAAGCCCAAAAGAAATCGAAGCTCACGATCAGAGGTGGAGCTTCTTGCCGGTCATCCTCGGCGCAGCAGCGGCGTGCCTTCTACTGTACTTCTTCCTGACGCCAGGTTTTAACGCCGAAGCAGAGCGTTCCGCCGCGAAAAGCGCCCGACCTGGCGCAACTACTCAAACGGCGCTGCCGCCAGCCACAAAGCCGTAACGCTAGCCCAAGGCAGTCCTTGACTATCCCGGGAACCAGCTAGGGTACACCGCGGACGAAATTCAACGAAAGCATGCGCGTCTGAGTTACGACCGTCCGGCTCGGCGGTCGTGGCTCGCACCCCTTTCGATTGAGACGCGCGTACCCTTGCTGACGTGCTTGGCGAGCTCTAGCGCATCCCAGTTGGTGAGACGGATGCACCCGTGCGATGCGCGCTTGCTGACCGCCTCCGGGTCGGGCGTGCCATGGATTCCGTAGCCTTTGGCCGACAGGGCGATCCAAACCACGCCTACCGGGTTGTTAGGCCCGGGTGGAAGCTCAAGCTTCTCCTGCACATCCACCCCCTTCAAATTCAAGGCCGGATCGTAGTGATACGTCGGATTCTCGGCTATTGCAGTGACTTTGAGCTCCCCTTGCGGCGAAGGACGTTCGCTGCTTCCTACGGTCGCCGGATACACCGCGACGACGCTGTTTTCCTTGTCGTAGGCCAGCACGCGGTGCTCACTGGCGCTGACTTCAACGCGAGCGATCTTGCGCGGCAGCTCCTGCCGCTGCACGTTCGGTACGACGATTTCAGTCCCGGCACTCTCAAACGTTGCCTTCGGATTGAGCTGGCGCAGCAGCTTCTCGCTCATATGGAATTTTTCCGCGAGCGCTTCCTGCACGCTCGTGTAGCTCAGCGCACAAGGCTCGCTTTCTCACGAAAGTCGGTTGGCACTTTTTCGATGAACGGCCCCCCTGTGTCCGTCTCCGTAATCGTGTATGTGACGAGTGCCGGCTGCTGATCATTTTTGGTCAGTGTCCGCCACAGCTGCTCGTCAATTTTCTCTGAACCGGGTAGTCCCCGCATCTCTCGATACGCAACTACGGCTTTTCTCGTGTTCTCGCCGCGCGTGGCATCGATCTGACCGGGCGAGGCATGGGCGCGATCGAGGAGGATCTGCAGTTTGACGAGGAGGGCCGTCGAGGTGCTGTTCGACTTGCCGCGCCACTCGGCGTTGTTGACGGCTTCCATCGATAGGCTCCGCGGCGCAGGAGCATTCCGAGGGGCGGAGGACGCATGGTCGCTCATTAACCCAGCGAAGGCGGCGACCGTTAACGTCAAGAGAAGGAATGCGCGCATGAGCGTTGTCCCATGAAAGTGCGCAGCAATAACGAACCGGGAACAAAGCTGTTCCTTTGCGCTGTGCACTGCAGCGCGGGAACCTGGCTCCCCGACTGCGGTTTGGGTTACGGAGGTTTAGTCAGTGTCTGTGCGGTCGACAGGAATTGTGGTTTCGGGAGCAGCGGCATTGGTGCTGCTCGCTTATGCCGGCCGAACGATCTCGCCGACAACTGCCGAGGCGGTTACGTCGCAGGAACAAAGAAAGCTATCTGGCGAGAGAACACGCAACGCCGCCCGCACACCTCACCCCGAAAGAAGACCAGGAGCAGCTGACCATCCCCCCGTTGATCAATCTGCATCGCCGGCAGGGGTGTGGTCGGCGGCGGAGATCGTCGGCGCGCTCGAGGAGTGCAACCTGCTGCTTGCACCGCTTGGCGCCGCATTCGACATCTCAAAACCTATTCGTACCGCCCAATGTGGGGCACCGGCACCCATTCTCCTGCGTCGCGTAGCAGGTGTTGAAATAGCCCCGCCCACTCTTGTGAACTGCCGCGTGGCAGCAAAACTCCACGAGTGGATCGAAACTAAGCTGCAGCCGCTTGCCGAGAGCGTTCTCGGCGGAGGCATTATTCGCATTGTCAGCGCGTCAGGCTACTCCTGTCGGCAACGGTTCGGCAGCACAAGCGGCAAGCAAAGCGAACATTCGTACGCAAATGCATTCGATGTTGCTGCGTTTACGACCAGGGATGATCGCACAATCGATTTCCTCTCGGCCTGGGGTCCAACCGCCCGCGATTTGCGGGCGCAGGCGCAAGAGCCGGCTCATGCCGACATAGCGGGTGGCGATGCGCGGCCTCTCACCGACGCTGGGGAGGAAGGCATAGCGCAAAAGAGCCTCTTCTTGCGCAAGGTGCACGAGAGCGCCTGCGGCATCTTTACGACAGTGCTCGGCCCCGAAGCAAACGAGGCTCACCGCAACCATTTGCACTTGGACTTGGCCCAGCGGCGCAGCAGCGCCTTTTGCGAGTAAAGAACTCAATGCAGACGAGGTACTTCTACGCACCCTGGCGAAGGCCGGGCGAGATTTCGTCTTCGGGACTTGCTCGAGGCAAAGGATTGAGATCGGCTGGGCGCTCGCACCAAGCAAATCGCCGTAGGTAATGTGGATTACTAAAAACACTCAACGACTGTGCGAAGATATCTGGCTGCTCTCAGCCATACAGGCGCGCGCAAGCAGATAGAAGATCAGAGTTGCTCTGCGCTTTGGGAGCTCGCGGGGGAGGCAATGGCTCTCGGGACATGGCCCGAGCCTACGGTCCCATGTCGATAGCCTCAAGACCGGGCGCCGCGCACTCTTGGGCACGCGTTCGCGTGGCTGGGCGCGTGCACGCTTGCGCTAAGGAAGCTTTGCGGCGGGTCGCCCAAGAACGCGCTCGCATGCCTCGGAAAGATACAGGTGCGGGCTCGGAGCGTTCACCGTCGCCCTCTGGCTCCTGATGCTGTGGATTGCTTTCCGGACCGAGACGCGAAACAATCTAGCAAAAGAGTCGTGTGATGGCTGATCGTTAGCGGCGAACACCAGAATAAAAGGACCGAGATACACACCACACCGGGAGGAACCCAATGAACGTTGATCTATGCGTTGGCACGGTGGGAATGTCGGTATGGTTCAGCAAGGACCTTGGTGAGAATTGGAGACGGGCATCCAGTTCGGCGGGCCTCAATGCGGAGTGCCGCGTCTGGACACTGACCAGCAGCCCAGCCACGCCTCGCTATCTCTATGCGGGCGGTGATGAGGGCGTTCACCGCTGGGATGAGACGGAGCAGCGTTGGACACATTTGCGCTCGCCCATGGATGGCCGACCGGTATGGGCCATCGCGCAATCACCACACAACGCACGCGTGCTGCTGGCGGGCTGTCGTCCTACGGCGCTCTATCGCTCGGACGATGCGGGCAACACGTGGCGGCAGATCACGATCCCGTTTGCACAGTCGTGCGCCCAGGTGCTCTCCCCGCGCCCAACGCAAATCCTTTTCGATCCGTACGACAAGGACACGATATGGGCGGGTGTCGAAGTGGACGCACTCTACCGCAGCACCGACGACGGCGCTTCGTGGACACGGCACGACAAGGGCATGGCGTCAATCGATATCCACGGAGTGGCCGTGATTGGCGGGCCGCATGGTTCCCAGGACCGCACGATCTACGTGACCACCGACCGCGGCCCGCATAGAAGCCGCGACAATGGTGAAAGTTGGGAGCACTTCGAGCTCGCATCGGCCTGGCAGTACACTCGGGCCGTCATTCCTCGCCCCGACAACAAGGGCGTTATCTTCATCACCAACGGGAGTGGACCGCCAGGTTCCGACGGGCGCCTGTGGCGTAGCCGAGATAGTGGGAAGACCTGGGAGGATGCGCGGCTGCCCGGGCCGGTCAACAGCACGGTTTGGTGGGTGGCCACCAACGCGGCCGATCCCATGCTTCTTTTTTGCTGCACCAACCTCGGCCAAATGTTCCGAACGACCGATGGCGGTGAGACGTGGGAAAAGCTGAAGCGGGAGTTCGGGGAGATTCGCACGATGATGTGGCGGCCGGCCACAAGTGGTTAGATCAAGATCAGACTTGCTCGGTGGAGGAAGGAACGCAGCACGGCAGCACCCCATCGCGGGGTTCCCAACACCCGGAATTAGAGAGCAGCCAAGGGTTTTGGCTGCGTGAAAGCGCAGACGTGCTGCGGCGCCGTAGAATGGCGATCCCAAACGTCAGATATTCCTCGCCTCTCGCGCGACGTTCATAGTTGTGCGCAACGTTCACCTCAGCGCGCAAGGAAGTTCACAAGTTTCGGAGTCACTTGTTCAGGCGCCTCATCCACGAGCCAATGTCCGGAACCCTTGATAACCGCGCCCTCGACGTTTTCAGCGACCAGGCGCCCCTGGGTAATCAGGAATTCACCTGAGGCCTTTTCTCCAGTCAGCACCAACATCGGCATCTTCAGTTTGATCCTTGCGAAGCTGGTGAAGTGCTTGGCGTCCTGCTCGAAGGCGCGAAACACCTCGAAGCCTGCCCGCATGGCACCGGGCTGCGCATAGGCTGCCGCATAAAACTGCCGATCAGCCTCGGAAACCGAGCGTGCGGGATCGGCTGCGAAGTCGTTCCAGAAGTGCTCGAAGTAGATGCGCTCCCGACCCTCGACAAGCGCCAGGGGCGTCTTACCGTAGAAGTGAAAATGCCACAGATCCCTTAGGAGCCAGACGCCCGTCCAATCGCCCACGCCAGGAAGAAAGGCGTCCATCAAGACGATGCGGTCCACTTCCGTCGGATACTGGGCGGCGTAAGCGTAGGCCACCATGAGCCCGATATCATGGCCGACAACCCCGACGCGCATGTGCCCCAGCGAGGCACAGAGGGCGTGCACGTCCTGAGCCATGTTCGGTTTGTCGTAGCCGCTCTCTGGCTTGTCCGATTGCCCAAATCCGCGCAGGTCAGGGGCAATCACTGTATGCGTCTTGGCAAGCTCCGCCATGAGAGGCCGCCACATGTGGCTATTTTGGGCATAGCCGTGCAGGAGCAGCACTGGCGGGCCCTTACCGGCGATCAGATAGTGCAGCTTGATCTCGTTGACCTCCGCAAAGCGGCTGTCGATCGTTGTGATCGCTCCTTGGGCCGCCGCACCGGTGACGAGGGCCATCACGAGGAGCAAGGCTAGGCCAGCGAAATGCGAAAAGCGGGACCGATTCATGCTTCCTCCGGCTCAGGCTGCAGCTGCGCCAAAGGGCTCGATAGCGCCTGGTGCGGCTGGAATCTTGTAGATTTGAGCCGCCTTTTTACTAAATGTGTCGGGCCGTTCTCGGCTCAACTCACAAGTTGCGCCGCCAGACGCCGGGAGCCCGTCCTGTGTGGACGCCGAACACGCGCGTGAAGTGGCTTTGGTCGGCAAAACCGCAGACGATGGCGATCTCGGCGAGGCTCATCTGCGTTTCGCGCAGCAATGTCTTGGCATGCTGGACACGTTGGCGGAGCAGCCACCGGTGCGGCGCATCACCCGTGCTTCGCTTGAAGGCACGCATGAAATAGCTGAGCGACAGCCCACATTCATTCGCGACCTCGGAAAGCGTGATGTCCCCGCCCAGATTTGTCATCATCGCCTCCTGCGCCCGCCGGAGTTGCCAGGTGGCAAGAGCGCCACGCTTGGGGCGTGGTCGCATCTGCATGCCGCCAAATACGTGGGCAAAATAGGTATTCACCGCGAGCAGTATATGCCCTGCGTACATCGACGCGACTTCGTGGGGACGTTCAAGCGCAGGGAGAAGGGCTTGACCAAGGTGCCAAACGGTCCCGTCCTCGATGCCGCGTTCGCAAGCGAGATTGTCGATCCTGGGAACGGCGTGGTCGTCTGCGATTTCATGAAGCGCGGCCCGGGACACAATAAATATCAGACAGTCAAACGGGCTAAGAAGATTCGCACGGGGTCGGTCGAGATGATCGACGATGCTGATTGTGCGTGAGGGGTAGGAGCCACGGTGGACGCACCGCTCGCCGAGAAACAGCTCGCGTTTGGCTTGTGGGCGGAGCTGGAGCAGAACGCTAAAAATCGGTCTCACGCTGACCGGTGCAGCAAATCCATGTCCGGGCGAGTTACGTCGCACACGCGACACAATGAGAGGCGCATGCTTCACGCCAGTTGTCACAACCTGAGAAACTGCGTCAGCTCGAAAGTGCTGAACGAAGTCTTGTCCGCACTGCCCACTATGCACCATTGGCTGACTCAACAAGTTGTCCGTAGCGTCTCGACTGTCACCAAACACCAGCTATACCACCGCAACTGGCGCTCCTCGCCAAACTAGAGCTTATCCGCCGTTCGCGGTATTCATCTTTTGGCATGATCTCTTTCGTTCGAGGCATTGCGCCACACCAGTGATCCCAGAGGGTCGCGGTAGGGACGAGGATTACTCCTCGCCCCCCGCACAGGCGTCGACAAATCGGTCCCGTTAAATGGCCACTCGGCAGCGCGCCTTCGGTCTCCGCGGCAATCGGGTGCACGCGACGCAGTATTGGAGTCGGAAACGGGTCAGACGCGTCGTACGCTAACCATTCGCCGGACGAAGTGGTCCCAAACCTGACGATAGGCGAAGCGGTTAGACCGGTGTGGGCTTAGTGCGGGCAGGTCACCGTTGCTCGGGCCAAGAAGGACCCCACGAGCACGGCAGAAATTCATTCGATTGCTGACACGCGCGCAGCCGCGTCCGATGAGTTCGGAGCCACGTACATCGATGTCCGGAAGCGTATAGCCGGCCCATCGCCTTAGGCAGGCGACGACCACGCACCGTCGTGGCCTCGCAGCTGCCATCAGTTCTTGATCAGGCCGACACGCTCCAAATTCTGGCGCTCGTAATCGTACTGCTTCGGGATCTCTCTGGCGTAGTCCTCGGTCGAAAGATACAGGCGCGAGAAGTCGAAGCGCTCGAACAGCTCGATCACCTTGGGGTCATCGTAGGCCTTCTTGAAGGCATCGTGCAGCTTCTTGACCACTGCCGGATCCATGCCCTTCGGCCCTGCGAGGCCGAAGGGCGCGTTAAAGTCCCAGTCGTAGCCGTGCTCGGCAAGCGTTGGCACGTCGGGCCACTTCGTGCTTCGCTTGTTGTTCAGGAGCACAAGCAGGCGTAGGTCGCCCGATGCCACCATTGGTG
Source organism: uncultured Alphaproteobacteria bacterium (assembly GCA_963775835.1). Lineage (GTDB taxonomy): Bacteria > Pseudomonadota > Alphaproteobacteria > Rhizobiales > Hyphomicrobiaceae > AWTP1-13. The sequence continues at coordinate 228,125 of CAVZKV010000019.1, forward strand.
CCCAGGCCGTCAACTCCACATTCACCATGACGTGTCCACCAAGAATCGCAGCCATAGCCTCGCCGCCGCCCTTGCCCGGCACATGCGCGAGCGTGGTGCCTTCTTTGCGAGCAACCAGCTCCATTGCGATGGAGTTGAGCGTCGACGGCCCGGGCGTCGTGTAGGTGAGCTTGCCCGGACTGGCCTTGGCGAAGGCAATTACATCCTTGAAGGTCTTGAACTCACTTGCCGTCGGCACCACCACGCCGATCGTATAGCCGCCGAGTTGGATAATCCAGGTGAAGTCCTTGAGCGGGTCATAGGTCACCTTCTGCAGCTGTGGCACGCGCAGCACCGGCATCGGGATCTGGGCAATAGTGTACCCGTCGGGCTTCGCGTTGCTCGCCATGTGGGCGGGACCAAGCGTAGCGCTGCCGCCCGCCTTGTTGTCGATCACGACCGGCTGGCCGAGATGCTGGCCGGCGACTTCGGCGATGCCGCGAAGCAGGATGTCAACGCTGATGCCGGCCTGGAATGGCACGATTAGCGTGACGGGCTTGTTTGGGAACTCGGCGGCCTGAGCCACGACCGAGGTGGGGGTCGCAAGGCTTGTCAAGCCGGCGAGCGCCAGCGGGACCATTTTCCTTGACAATTTGCGCACGCGTTTTCCTCCCTACGACGCGCTCCGGCCGGCTGATGCGGCTGTTCGCAGGGAAAAGCGCAGCAGCTCACCCTGCGCATGCACGTGAGCGTTAACTGCATGATCCAGCCAGCAGAGCAGAAGCCTGGAACCCGCGTCAAGCACACAATGAGAGCTTCGACGCGATATCTGTGTCGCCGTGCACGATCGCATGGTGCAGGCCGTACCGGCTGGTTGTCGGCCATGACGGCATCTCGCCGCCGGCCTGGTTTATGCGGGGGATCCGCCAACGACCGGCCTCGCGAGGATTGGCGGGGGCTTCGGCAGGTCGGCGCTCATCGATGGGTGTCGAGGAAGTTCGGCACAGCGATCCAGTCGATCATAGCGCGCGGATCCTGCAGCAGTGCGTGCATGGTTCGGTCCTCCTCGGTCTGGAGGTCGACACCCATGTAGGTGCCGAGCTTGCGGCTGTGTTTGACGATGGTCTCGCCTATCGGCTGGCGAACCCGGTTGTATGCGGCGAGCGCGGTATCGATATTGTCGTGGTCACGGAGCGCATCCGCCAGTGCCTGCGCGTCGCAGCCCGCCTTGGATACGCCGAACCCCATGTGCGGGCGGGCGTTGGATGCCGCGTCACCGAGCAGCGCCACGCGGCCCGACGCGATACGCGGTGCGATGAAATCGTAGATCGGCGTGAAGAAAGGCTGCTCGATCACCCGTAGGCAATCGTTGACGGCGGGCGGCAGCGCGTCCTGGCCTTCGTCCCGCAAGGCGGCAATCAGATCCTTGCGGATCAACGGCGGCGGTACCGAATAGTCGTGCTGGTGGCCGTGGTCGTCGACGCACATCTCCTTCAGCAGGTCCGCGTCCGCCACGCGATACCAGATAAAATTGAAGCGTCGGCGCCCCGGTCGCAGGTCATCGTTGAAGCCCGCGATTGGATAGCAGATCACCTCTTGCTGCGGCGGCAGGAAGAAGGAGAAGTAGGGAAATACCTCCGCCAACGCGCGCGGCGACAGATCGGCCTCGTTGGGTGCGCCGCGCCAGATGTAGTAGCCGGCATAGATCGGCTGCACGTCGGGCAGGATCGCGGCGCGCACTCCGGAGCGGACGCCATCGCCGCCGACCAGGATGTCGCCATGTTCGACCCGCCCGCCGGAGAAATGCACGCGCACGCCCGAGCCGTTCTGCTCGACGCGCTCGAAATTCCAGCCGAGGTGGTAGTGCGCGGAGTCGATGGTCTCCCGCAGCAGTCGCTGCAGCCGGTCCCATGAGGTCATGATCTGCGGCAGGCGTTTCTCTGCAATCACGCGTCCGGTACGGTCCAGCGCTATACGCAGCTCGACCTTGACGCCGAGATGGTTGGTGGTGGCGCCGCTGCGTTCAAGTGCTTGCAGCAGCTCCGGGTGCGTGGTGATGCCGGCGCCACGCCCAACCAGCTCGACCGCTGAACGCTCGTAGATGTCCGCATCCCAGCCGATCTGCCGCAGGAATGCGGCTGCGAACAGGCCGGACATCGAACCACCGATGATGATAGCGCGGCGTTGGTGTGAGGAAGCAGAAGCTGACATCGGACCGGACGGGCGTGAAGCACTAAACCTTGCGCTGGTGGCAGTAAGGTCGGGCCATACCGCGTCGGCGTCAACGTTCCCGTCGCACTAGCGCCTCATCGGCAGCGCTTTGTCTGGGTAGGCTGTCCGGTTTGCATAGACCTGTCGATGCGCAGAGAGCGGTGTCCACGGCCGTCGACAGTCGCTGTACCCGAGCGCAATGTTCGTTATCTCGGCATCGAGGTCGATGATGCCATTGAGATCGCCGAGAAGATCGACATCTGAAGGCTGACGCGATACCTCAACAAGCAGACGTGGTCGGCGGCGGCCCCAGCGTCGCCGATCACGACTATGCCGAGGACCGCTTCTGTATAGCGGCGCCTTTGGACGCTCAGGACATGCCTAACCGGGTATGGACGGACGGCGTGGTCCGAAACCTTCCATTGGTTGCATGACGAGAAGTGCCAATAGCCGATATCAGGTTGCTTGCTTGAATGGAGCCGCAGGGCCGGTCTAGCACGCGGATTTCCCTCTGATCATCGAGAGAACCGTCCGGGCGAGATCAGCAGCGGATTCCACCAGCTGATCTGCGCCAGCAGTTTCAAGTTCGTCTCGGATGCCATAACCCCACAGCACACCAAGGCCGCGCATTCCGACAGCATGGGCCCCGGAAATGTCATGCCGACGGTCCCCGACCATCAGACCGCGGGAAGGCGAGATATCATGCTTAGACAAAATATAGGCGAGCAGTTCAGGCTTGTGATCCAGCTCGCCGCCCGGCACTGAGCCATAGATGCCATCGAAGTATGTGGCGAACTCCAGATGCTCCAGAATGCGGCTCGCGAAAGTCGCCCGCTTCGACGTGGCTAGATAAATTCGCAATCCGGCCCGCTTCATCTCTTCAAGGGACCTGCCAATTCCCGGATAAGGCTCGCTTCCGAAAAGCCCACTTTCACCATAGTGTTGACGATAGGCCGCTACTGCTTCGCCAACTCTGCCGTCTCCATATGGCTGCAGCAGGGCCTGCATCAGGTCTTCGAGCGGTGGCCCGATAGCACGTCGAATGTCGAGGGTTTCATCCGGTTCATGTCCAAGAGCGCGCAATGCAGCAAGGCAGCTTGCAAGAATGCCGGGCTGCGAAATCAATCAAGGTGCCGTCGAGGTCTAGAAGGACGGAGCAAGTCATAACCCGAACATAGCGGCCGAAGGCAAACGAGTACATGTTGTTTGGTTTGACTTCCGCTTCGGGTCAACTGCTGCTGTTCGAGCCCAGCTTCTGCGGTCTCAAATCCCTGTCTGCAATACCCCAATTCCGGCCATCCAGGTAAATTGACTGAGGCTTGGACGGCGCCCGCGAGGCAAGAGCAATCTCGCAAATGTCGGGTGCGGTCATGTATTCGGCCTGCTGTTGCAGCCACTTTGGCCGCTGGCCATGATGTGATCCGCGGATCGGGTCCCAATCAGAAGCCATCAGAAGCCGACCAAGATGTAAGAACCAATGAAAGCTGTGCGAGGGGAGCGGCGCAATTCCTCCTTGCCAGCCCTCGCGCGTTTCGGTTTAAGTAGCCGCAACCCGACTTCGGTGCGCCCGGCGCCCGCGGCATCCGGAGAAGACTTCGTGAGCGCGATTGGCTCCATCATCGACGAGACGAGGGCGGTGCCGATTTCGGCAGCATCGTCGCTCCGCCTTTTTACCCTCCTCCTTACCAGCCCCTGAGCAACTCCTCCTCGGCGTTTTTCCGGGACGATCGCTCAGGGGTGAAGCCAAGCAACGGCTGTGTAGGGGCCGGCCGCCCCCTCTTTCCTCTCAGTTGCCGCGGATGAACGAGGCGGTATCCTCCGCCGCTACAATCGAGTGACAGAATGCCCTACGACCCCAAGCATATCGAGCCGAAGTGGCAGCAATACTGGGAGGTGAACGGGACCTTTGCAGCGGAGGTCGATCCCACAAGGCCGAAATTCTATGTCCTGGACATGTTTCCCTATCCTTCAGGCGAAGGGCTGCATGTTGGGCATCCCGAGGGATACACGGCGACCGACATCGTCGCGCGCTACAAGCGCATGCGCGGCTTCAATGTCCTGCACCCCATGGGCTGGGACGCTTACGGCCTGCCGGCCGAGCGCTATGCGGTCCGCACTGGCGTGCATCCGGCCATCACCACGAAGCGCAACATCGAGACCTTTCGCGCGCAGGTGAAGCGGCTGGGCTTCTCCTACGACTGGAACCGGGAGCTGTCGACGACCGATCCCCGGTATGTTCGTTGGACACAATGGATCTTCCTGAAACTGTTCGAGCGCGGACTGGCCTATCAGGCGAAAGTGCCGGTGAACTGGTGCCCGGCCCAGGGAACCGTGCTCGCCAACGAGGAGGTGAAGGACGGAAAGTACGTCGAGACCGGAGATCCCGTGGAAAAACGGCTGATGCGGCAATGGATGCTGAAGATAACGGCATATGCCGACCGCTTGCTGGAAGATCTGGAGGAGCTCGACTGGCCGGACGGCATCAAGGCGATGCAGCGCGACTGGATCGGCCGCTCGGAGGGAGCGGAAATCGCATTCACCATCGATGGCGCCGATGTAGCATTGCAGGTCTTCACAACGCGACCGGAAACCTTGTGGGGGGCGACCTACTGCGTGCTCGCTCCCGAGCATCCGCTGCTGCCGAAGATCGCCGCGCACGACCGGCGCTCCGCTGTGATGGCCTTTGTCGAAGCGAGTGCCCACAAAAGCGAGCGCGAACGCTCCGACCGGGCCGGCCGCAGGTCAGGTGTATTCACCGGCAGTTACGCGATCAATCCGGCTAATGGGGCCAAGCTGCCGCTCTGGGTAGCCGACTATGTGCTTATGGGGTACGGCAAGGGGGCCATCATGGCCGTGCCCGGACATGACAGCCGCGATCACGCCTTTGCGCGCGCGTTCGACCTGCCGATCGTCCGCGTGGTGACTGGTGGCGGCGACATACACGACGAGGCATGGGAGGGCGGCGGCACGATCGTCAATTCGCCGCCCCTCGACGGCCTGTCGTCGGCAGCAGCCAAAACGGCCTCGATCGCCTGGCTGGAGGCCCGCGGTGCCGGGCACGCCCAGGTCCAGTACCATTTGCGCGACTGGCTGTTCTCGCGCCAGCGCTATTGGGGGGAGCCGCTGCCGATCCTGCATCGTGCCGATGGCTCGGTGGTTGCCCTGCCCGACGATGCGCTGCCCTTGTTGCCGCCGGAGCTCGAAGATTACAAGCCTACGCCCACCGGCGAGCCGCCGCTGGCTCGGGCACCGCAATGGCTGCGCTCAACTGATCCGGCGACCGGCGCCCCAGCTCTGCGCGAAACCAACACCATGCCGCAGTGGGCGGGATCCTGCTGGTACTATCTGCGCTTCCTAGATCCGCACAACGACCGGACGATTGTCGATCCCGCGAAGGAGCGCTATTGGATGCCAGTCGATCTCTATGTCGGCGGCGCCGAGCATGCGGTGCTCCACCTGCTGTATGCGCGCTTCTGGCACAAGGTGCTCTACGACATCGGCATCGTCTCGACGAAGGAGCCGTTCCGAAAGCTGTTCAATCAGGGGATGATTCTGGCCTACTCCTATCGCGACGCCGCCGGCAAATACTACGAGCCGGAGAAGGTGACCGAGCGGGAGGGACACCACTTCGTCGGCGATGTGCTGGTAACCCAGAAGACCGAGAAGATGTCGAAGTCGCGCTTCAACGTCGTCGACCCCGACGACATCGTTGAGGCATATGGCGCCAACTCGCTCAGGCTCTACGAGATGTTCTTGGGGCCGCTGGAGATGACAAAGGCATGGCAGACCTCAGCGGTGCATGGTATGCGCCATTTTCTGGAACGCGCTTGGCGCCTGGTCTGCGACGACGGCGCCCCCATCAGTCCGCGGCTGGTCAACGTCGCGCCAGATCCTCTACTATTGCGTCTTCAGCACAAGACCATTCGCGCGGTGACCGAGGGCATCGAGAACCTCCGCTTCAACACCAGCATTGCCCAACTCATGGAGTTGGTGAACGCCTTGACACCGTTGGAGCAACGGCCGCGTAGCGTCGTGCAAAGCCTAGTGTTGCTGCTGGCCCCCTTTGCGCCCCATCTCTGCGAGGAGTTGTGGCGCGTCCTCGGCTATGGCGAATCGCTGGCCTACGCGCCTTGGCCGATTTTCGATCCCGATCTCGCGAGTGACGATCAGAGAGAATATGTCGTTCAGCTGAACGGGCGGATCCGACACAAGATCGTTGCCGACGCCGATATGGCCGCCGACACGCTGCTGGCGCTGACGAAGGCGGATCGGCGGGTGAAGGAGCTGCTGGCGGGCAAGGAGATCGAGAGGGAAATCGTCGTTCCGGGACGGTTGGTGAACTTCGTCGTCCGGGAATGATCCGCTGCCGCCAGTGCATCATCGTGCACCTGCGAACATTGGACGTAGGCAGACAGATGGCAATTACTTCGATGGCCGCTTCGGATCAAAAAGGGCTGTGACGTGGTTGTCCGGTTTTGAAGTAGGTCCGACATTGCGTCACGCCACGATGGGCGCAAAGTGCACTAGCGGAAGTGCGGCAGGCCGACCTACACTGGTGGAAGTTCCGCGCGGATGTCCGCGTGCTCCACGAAGGTCTGCAGCGCCGGCCACATCTCCCAGTAAAGTCGCCACAGCAACGGATCGGGCCGGTAAGCCTCAGGTATCGGAAGATCGAGAATGTCGGCCATGTCAATCTCGAACGTGGTCATGTCGCCGAACGGGCGTTTGAAATGCACGACCGGGGCCGGATAATTCCACTCCACGAATGCCGAGTTCGTAAAGCCGTCTGGCCACTCGAGCCTGAGTTTTCGCAACAGCCGGCAATGCTGGACGGTAAAGTTGAAATGGCCGTCCGGCTCTAGGCGCGGCAATTGGGCGAGCATCACCGCGGTCCGCTCGCGTGGCAGTCGTCCGGAAGCTTCGCGTAATGCCAGCCGCTCCATAGTCGCATTGTCCAGATGGGCGAGCCGATAGCGTCCTGCTGGAAGGTTGCAGTCCTTCAAAACCGAAATCAGCACAGCAGAAACCTCAATGTGAAATCGAGCAAGTACTACCGGATCGCGTGTGCCTGCGATTGGACCGAGATCGTCCACCAATTGCGCGCTGCCGTATGGCGTTACCGGGTCGACAACGGGACCGCCAGCCTCGATCAGCGGGTGCCAGGCAAAGCGCAGCTTTCGTAGCGCCTTCACATGCTCCGGCGTTATTACCATCCCGACTGGTAGGACGGCGTTGCGATAGAGGTTGAGCACGAGCCACCATCGCCATGCCTGCCAGGTCGGCACTGCCAATGCCGCGGCCCCCAGTAGCAAGCTCTGCCACATAATTCGCCTGGTCATGCGCACTCCTTGACATCGACGTTGGCCGTCACCAAAGCACGCGTCATGGAACGCGATCTATTCGGTGCTATGGCGAATAAGCGTTTGCTGATCTTCGGTTCAGGGTCATGGAAGGACGGAGAAGAGGCCGGTCGACACGGCAACGTCGCGTCCGGTCAACCCCCAGGTGCGGACCCGCCCTGGCGCTCCGGCCAACTTTCTGCTGTGTGCCATTTCAGAAGTGCTCGCCTCCTCGATTATCGACGACGGCTTCGCCAGCGGTGACGGGGTTCGATCTGGGTGGAGGGTGTCGGCCGCGCCGTCGCGTCCCGTGCCAATTTCTTGTGGCACCCGACCTCATCTGGGCGAGAAGTCGTGTGGTCTCCCAGAATACAAAAAACCCGTCGCGAAAGAAGACGCGTGCTTCTCGGCCGACCGTCGATGTAAACTCGAAGACCTGCGGACCATTATGCATGGGGACAAGCTCGAGGCGGCCACGCGCTGATAGCCAATCAATCTTTTGAGGCTCGGACATGCTCGCGAGCATGCGCTCTACCGCCGCGCATTGGGACACAAGGTCAATCAAATGAAAGTCCGCTGTCATCGAAGGCTAGCCTAATTGACCACCCCTTCGGGTGTCCGTCGCTCGCGCTGCGCCACAGAAGCTCGAAATCAGACCGCTGAGCCGAGTGAAAGAGTGCCAATAGCTGCCCATAGAGTTCTGCGCGAGTCGGACCTGCCCGCACAGCAATCACTGTACATGGCGAGCAACCGTTTAAGCTCAACGACTACTTAAATCTTTCGCGAGGGCCCAGCTGCGCATTCATCCGCTGCCGCTGATTACCACTGCTCGACCCGAGTTTTCAGGCATCATTTGATGTCGACGATCTCGACCCAATTCGTGTCCTTGCCGGTCGGATATTTTTGTAGCAGCTTTAGGTCGCCGTTCGCATCGATGGCATAGACCGAAATCGTGCTCGACTGCTGGCCGCTCACCACCATGAACTTTCCGTCCGGGTGGATGCGGAAGCCGCGCGGCTGCTTTTCGACCGGCGTGCTCGAGAGGAACGTTAGCTTGCCAGTCGCCGCGTCGACGCTAAAGGCGCCGATCGAGCTGCCCGTGCGCTCCGCCGCGTAGAGAAACTTTCCGTCGGGCGTCAGGTGCAGATCGGACGCCCAGATGTCGTTCGACACGTCACGTGCGGGGCCGCCGCTGGTGCCGGCCGGCACGCGCGGTGCGCCTGGCTGCAGCTTGCTGTCGCCCGGCAGCGCCGATGCCTCGCTCACCTGTGTGAGCAGGCCAGTTTTCTGATCGAGTGCGAGGGTTGTCACGACCGCGGTTAGCTCATTCAACAGATAGACGAACTTGTTGTCGTTGGAGACGACGAGGTGGCGCGGACCGGTTTTGGATTTCATCTGGACGGTCGCTGGCGTATTCGATGAGAGCTTGCCCGTCCTCGCGTCGAAGCGAAACTGGAACACCTGATCGGTGCCGAGATGGGGTACGAACGCATACTGGTTCGACTTGTCGGTCAGGATCGCGTGCGCGTTGAGTGCCGTCGGGATCACCTGCAACTCCTTGCCGACCTTACCATCCCTGCCGATCGGATTGACCGTGACCTTATGGCCGCCATAGGACGCGCCGAGCAGCCATCTTCCGGATTTGTCGGTGGATATATAAGGCAGGCTTTCGGCGAGCGGCGCTTTGGCGACGAGTTTCAGTGCGCCCGTCGCGCGATCGATCGTGTAGGAAACCGCGGAGAAGGGCTGCGAGCGGACTGCGGCGAAGAGGAAGCGCTTGTCGGGGCTCACGTTCATCGGCATGACAAGCTTGCCAGCTTCGATGGCAGCTCCGGGTTTCAACGTGCCGTCGTTCTCCATCGTGTACATGCCGATGGTGCCGTCCTCTGCATTGGAGACATAGACATAGGTCGCTGCGTGCGTTGGGCCAGCCCAGAGACTGACTGACAGCGCGAATCCGGCAATGAATTGCCGATTTCTATACATTGAACCAGCTCTCCTCATGCGTCTCGTGCGCCCGCCAAGCGCAATGGTGATTGCAGCAGTAGATGGCAGATGGGGAACGGCTGTCAAATGTCGGGGACGAGGGTCGCGGGATGCCCTGAGCCTGCGATCGCCAGCGCATGCACGCGATGGCGCGAACGCAATTTTGCTCGTCGCCTTTCCCTGTTGCTTTGCTAGTGCGTCACTCCGAAGGCGTGCCGAACAAATGGGAGTGGGCCAAGGGTCCCCCCTCGGCTAAGGCAGGTGGGTGCCTAGTCTGGGCCACGAGCAGTGCCAGGCGTCCTACGCCGAGCTTACGGCTAGTCCCATGGCCAAGGAGAAGTTCATCCGCACCAAGCCCCACTGCAACGTGGGCACGATCGGCCACGTGGACCATGGCAAGACGACGCTGACGGCAGCGATGACGAAGGTCTCGGCCGACAACGGCTGGGGTGCATTCGTCTCGTATCACGATGTCGCCAAGGCGTCGGCGGCGCAGGGGACACGTGACGCGACCAAGATCCTGACGATCGCTGCGAGTCACGTCGAGTATTCGACGGCGGAGCGGCACTACTCGCATGTCGACTGTCCTGGGCACGCGGACTACGTGAAGAACATGATCACGGGCGCTGCCCAGATGGATGGTGCCATCCTGGTCGTTTCGGCCACCGACGGCCCGATGCCGCAGACGCGGGAGCACATCCTGCTCGCCCGTCAGGTTGGCGTGCCGAAGATCGTCGTGTTCCTCAACAAGTGCGACGTCGTTGAGGACACGGGGCTGATCGACCTCGTCGAACTCGAGGTGCGCGAGCTCCTGGCGAAGTACCAGTTTGATGGCGACAACGCTCCCATCGTACGCGGTGCGGCGATTAGGGCGCTCAACGGCGACAAGGGTCCGCTGGCGGACGAGGCGATCCTACAGCTCTTCACGGCCCTCGACAGCTATATCCCGCTGCCCGAGCGTGCGAAGGACAAGCCGTTCCTGATGCCGATCGAGGGCGTGCACTCGATCTCCGGCCGCGGCACGGTTGTCACCGGCCTGATCGAGCGCGGCACTGTCAAGGTGGGCGATGCTGTCGAAATCGTCGGCCTCGGCGATTGCGGAGCACGGTCGTGGTCAGCGTCGAGACGTACCAGAAGATCCTCGACGTCGGTGCGGCGGGCGACAACATCGGCTGCCTGCTACGCGGCATCGAGAGAGATGCGGTGGAGCGTGGCCAGGTGCTAGCGCGGCCTGGCTCGGTCAGCCCGCACCGGAGGTTTGCGGCGGAGGTCTATGTGCTGACCAAGGAAGAGGGTGGCCGGCATACGCCCTTCTTCGAGAACTACCGTCCACAGTTCTACTTCCGGACCACGGACGTCACCGGCACCGTCGCCCTCAAGAAGGGAGCCGAGATGGTGATGCCAGGCGACAACGCCGAGCTGACCGTTGAGTTGCACAAGCCGATCGCGATGGAGGAGAAGTCCCGCTTCGCCATCCGCGAAGGCGACAAGACGTCGGCGCCGGCATCGTCACGCGCATTATCGCCTGACGGTTGCACGCCAACGTGGGGGCAGGGATGTTCTCTGCCCCCATTCAAGCGATGCGGCACATTCTGGAGAACGCAGCCGTTTCCGTCCATGATCAGGGCCTTGGATCAACTGGCTCGCTCTCCACCCCAGAACTGCGGACACTACGGCGTGGACGCGACGGAGCGGCTCGCAAGACGCGAAGTGCTGCAGCGCCTCCTGCCCGAGAATATTGGGTGGATCGAGGCCCCCGTCGTGAGAAAAAGTACGTGCGTCTCGCTAGACTATTTGAGGTCTCTTGTGCACTCGGTCTTCCGGCCTGCGCATGCAAGAGGGCGATTGCGAAGGACCTCGGACGCTCCGTTGTCTCGCCGCCACATTGATGGCTTCATATTGGCGCAGCGCTGGTCGGCAGGGCGCTCACCGACTACAGTTCCAACAGCCGAACGGGTTGTAGAAGCCACCGTCGAAGCACCGGGATATGCACACCGCCTAGAGTCGTCTCCAACAGTATTGGCCACGCATGGCCGAAACACTGACGAAGGACAAGATCGAGCAGCTGGCCCCGGACCAGGCGTCGCTCGGGGCGGCGTTGAAGCTCATGAAGCCCGCGAGCTGGCCGATGCTCGCGCGCGAGGCTGACGCCTCTCTGCTGTGGGGCGAATGCCAGGGATCGGGTGCGGTTCCCTACCGGGTAATCGTGTCTCCTGGCGACGTCGGCTACAAGTGCACCTGCCCGAGCCGCAAGTTTCCGTGCAAGCACGTGCTCGCCGTCATGTGGATGCACTGCGACAAGCCGGAGCGATTCGAACCCAATGCTGCGCCGGATTGGGTCCAGGACTGGTTGTCTCGTCGCCGCCCCAAAGCGAGCGGGTCACTGCCGCAGGCTGACAAGGCGGAGGTGGGAGCCCGTAAGGCGGCCGCGTCCATGGCTGTGGCGCTACAGGAGCCCGATGAGGCCAAGCCCGCGGATCCCAAGGCGATCGCCCGTGCCGAAGCGCAGCGCCAACGCCTGAATGAAGAACGAGAGGCCACGGTGTTGGCCGGTCTCGACGAGCTCGACCGCTGGATCCTCGACCAGCTCAATCTGGGACTGGCCGCCTTTGCGCAGCGGGCGGTGCAAGCCACCAAGACGCTCTCGACCCGTCTCGTCGACGCTAAGGCGCCGGGTCTCGCCAGCCGGCTGGAGATGCTGAGCGCTGAGGTGTTCCGCGTGCCGGAGCAGATGCGCGGCGACCTGGTGCTGGAGCGGCTCACCGCCCTCGTTCTGATTGGCGCCGCCTACCGCAACCAGGAACGATTGCCGCCGGCGCTGAAAGCCGACGCCCGGCGCGCTGCTGGCTGGACGGTGAAACGCGAGGATTTGCTGGCAGATGCCGAGGCACCGCGGGTGTCGACGGATTGGATCGTGGCGGCAACACAGAGCGAGGTGCAGCCCGACAAGCTGCGTCGGCTCGAAACGTGGCTGCTCAACGCAGCGCCGACGCCGGATGGCCCGAATGTTGCTCTCCTGATCGACTTCGTACCCGTGTCGGTCGGGCCGTCTGCCTCACCGTACACGGCGGGCGAAACGCTCAAAGGTGAGGTTGTGTTCTACCCATCGGCGACGCCGCTGCGCGGGCAGCTTGCGACACGCGAAGCGGCGAGCGCGAACATTGCCTGGCCGGTACTGCCTCAGGGCCTCGATGCCGCGTTCTGCGCATACCAGACCGCGCTCGCACGGCAGCCGTGGCTCGAGCGGTGGCCGCTGGCGGCTTCCCAGCTTGCTGTCGAGCGTGTTGCGCCCCAGCAGCTTGTGCTCGCCGGAGAGAACACGCTTGCCCTGCCGATCGAACGGACACAGACCGACGACCTCCTGCCGCTCGTGGGTATCGGCCCGATATCGGCCCTTTGCACGTGGGATGGGCGGTTCGCCAGGTTGCTCGCGGCAGATACCGCGATCGGGCGCTGGCACGAGGGACGAAGATGAGCGGGCCAATCTCCGCCCAGGACCTCTCCCAGCTCAAGCAGGCGATGTTTCTTGGCCTGGCACGGCAACCGCTCCGCATTGCCGAGCGGCTTCAATCCTTAGCTCCGGCGCCTTCCCAACGCGAGCCGGCGCTGACGCTCTTGGCACTCGCCGGGCAGCGGCAGCGCTTTGAGCGTCCCAGTATCGAGCGCGCCGCGGATGGCATTCCAGAGGCTGCCCGGCGCCTGCACCAGGACCAGCGGCCCATCATCCCAGAGCCAGCGCGCCGGCTGCTATTGAGATTGGGCAATGGGGTCGAGAAGGCTCTCGCCGACGCAGTGGTGTGCGCTGCCGTACGCCGTGTGATGCGTGCCGGCTTTCGCCTGCACCCCTTCGATCTGCCCCGGCTCATCAGCCACATCAAGGGCGATGCCAAATACCTTGGTCTCGCCGAGAGGGCTTATATCTCGCTCGCTGACGTCTCGAGCAAGACGGATGTCGCAAGCCTGCTGCATGCTGAGATCACCGCGGAGAACTGGACTGGGTTTCCCAGAGGACACCGCGTCGCGTTCCTGCGCGAGGAGCGCCGGAAGGATCCGACGCGCGCCCGAGATCTGCTCGAGAGCGTATTCAAGTCAGAACCGGCCGCCGTGCGGGCCGATCTGCTCGCAGCCCTGGACGTCGGTCTCGGCGCGGATGACCTGCCGTTCCTGGAGAGCCTGACGGCGGACCGGGCAGAGACCGTGCGCAGCGCCGCTTCCCGCCTTACCGCCAGCGTCCCTGGCACTGCCGCCTTCGCTGGGCGTCTCGCCGAGGCGGCGCATTGCTTTGCACGTCATACCTCTGCTGTCAGCGGCATTCTCAAGCGCGTGGGTCTGGTGAACACTGCCAGCGTCGTCTTTACGCCACCGAAGCGGGCAAACCAGATGGAGCAGCGTGCGGCGCTCACCAACCTGTTCGACGGCTTCTCCGTAACAGAAATCGCCGGAGCAGCCGCGCTCACTGCCGAGGAGGTCGTGGCGGCTCTGCCGACCGACGCGGACACGGTTCTGACGGCTTTGTCCAACCGTGCCGTGCGCGACGGCGACGAAAAGACGATGGTACGGCTCATCGCGCATCGGCTTTCGAGCATCGACGGGCAGCGGTTTCCAGTGGCGCCACATTTGCAATGGCTCGCGGAGAATCTGACCGGCTCGGCGCCGGCGGAGTTCGGCAAGACCCTGCTGGGCTCGGCCGCATGGCAGGCCGTCGTGGAGCGCCTCCAGGAGGCCACGACGCCGGCCGCCATGAAAGACGACGGCACACTGATTTGGACAGCCGCCGTCCTTTCGTCAGGGTTGTTGGCGACTTTTCAGGAAGCCATTTCCGGCCTTCTGCCTGTTACCACCAGGTCCGCCCGCGATTTCACTGATCTCGTGCTCACGCTCGACACATTAAAACCCCGCTGAAGGTGACGCTGATGGCAAAGAAGACTTCATCGAATGGCGCTGACACTCAGCTACGTCGGGCTGCCGAGGACATCTACACAGAGGAGCTGGAGACGCTAGCTCGCGAGGACGACCGACTGCGGCCGGCCAACTGGCGGCTCTCGCCACGTGCCGTCGTCACCTATCTGATGGGCGGTAAGACCAAATCCGGCGCCGAGATCACGCCGAAGTATATCGGCAATCGCCGCCTGATCGAGACCGCGGTGGCAACTCTGGCCACCGACCGCGCGCTACTCCTGCTCGGCGTGCCCGGCACCGCCAAGTCGTGGGTGTCGGAACACCTCGCCGCCGCCATCACCGGCTCCTCAGTGCTCCTTGTCCAGTGCACGGCCGGTACCGACGAGAACCAGATCCGCTACGGCTGGAACTATGCCCAGCTGCTCGCCAAAGGCCCGTCGCGCGACGCGCTGGTGGCGACACCCCTGATGCGCGCCATGGAAGATGGCCGCATCGTCCGCTTCGAAGAGCTGACCCGCATGGGCTCGGACGTGCAGGACACGCTCATCACAGTGCTGTCCGAGAAGACCCTGCCAATCCCCGAGCTCAACAGTGCAGTCAATGCCCGGCGCGGGTTCAATCTGATCGCCACCGCCAACAACCGCGACAAGGGAGTGAACGAGCTGTCCTCCGCATTAAAGCGGCGCTTCAACGTGGTGGTGCTGCCGCTGCCGTCGGATCTCGAGGAGGAGGCCCAGATCGTTGTCAAGCGCGTTGCGGAGATCGGTAGCAGCCTGGAGCTGCCGAAGATCGAGCCGGCAGACAAGGAGATTGCCCGCATCGTCGCCATCTTCCGCGAGTTGCGCGACGGCCAGACGCTCGACGGCAAGCTCAAGCTCAAAACGCCGTCGGGCTCGCTGTCGACGGCGGAAGCCATCGCGGTCACCATCGGCGCTTGGGCCGAGGCCGGCCATTTCGGCTCGGGCGCCATCGACGCGCCGAGCCTTGCGGCCAATCTCGTCGGTGCCATCGTCAAGGACCCCGTACAGGACAAGGTCGTCCTACAGGAGTACCTCGAGACGGTGGTGCGCGAGCGCAAGGAGTGGGGCGACCTCTACGGCGCCATCCGCGAGGTGATGTGAAAATGGCGGCAGATGAGGCGCCCGAGCGGCTGCACATCTTCGGCATCAGGCATCATGGGCCGGGCTCTGCGCGCAGTCTGCTGGCGGCACTCAATCGGCTCGATCCGGCCGTCGTGCTCATCGAGGGTCCGCCGGATGCAGATGAGATCATCGCCTTCGCCGCCTCGCCGGCCATGGCGCCGCCCCTTGCCATCCTCGTGCACGGGCAGGACGACCCGGCCAATGCCAGCTTCTATCCGTTCGCCGTCTATTCCCCCGAGTGGCAGGCGATGCGCTGGGCCCTGGCAAAGGGTCGCCTCGTGCGCTTCATCGATCTGCCTGCCGCCACCCGATTGGCGCTGCGGCGCGAGAGCGCGTCAGAGGAACCGGGTCGAGGTCGAGGTGAGGACAAAGATACACCCGATGGTGCATCGGAGAAGGGAGAACGAGAGACTGTCTCTACCGCCGACGGGGCAGGCGGTGCTGTGCGACAAGAGCAGCCGGAGCTCGCTGCCATCCGCCGCGATCCCCTTGCCTATCTCGCCGAGATTGCCGGCTACGAAGATAGCGAGGCGTGGTGGAACGCCTTGATCGAGCAAGGCGCCAATGCTCCCTCGATCTTCGCCGCCATCGAATCGGCCATGACCGAGCTGCGCGCCCACGTAGACACGCTGCCCGCCCTGTCGGAGGCCGAACAGCGGCTCGAGGAGCAGCGCGAAGCGCACATGCGGCTAGCTATTGCCGCCACCCTCAAGGAGACGGACGGCGCAGTCGCGGTCGTAACCGGCGCCTGGCACGTCCCGGCTCTGCGCCGCAAGGTTGCCGCTAGCAAGGATCGCACGCTGCTGAAGGGGCTGGCCAAAATCAAGGTGACGTCCACGTGGGTGCCGTGGACAGACACGCGGCTTGCTTCTGCTAGTGGCTATGGCGCTGGTGTGGCGTCCCCGGGTTGGTATGCCCACCTCTGGAAGGAGTTCAAGCATCACGACGCGGGCGGCGATCTGTCACCGCGCGTCTTCACGGCGCGCTGGCAGACGCGTGTCGCGGGGCTCTTGCGCGAAAATGGCAGTCAGTCCTCTACCGCCTCGGTGATTGAGGCGGCGCGGCTCGCCGAGTCGCTGGCGGCGCTGCGCGATCTGGCGCTGCCTGGGCTCGACGAGATGCGCGAGGCCACCCTCGCGACGCTGTGCCAGGGCGAGGTCGCACCCTGGCGGATCATCGAGGCCAACCTCGTCATCGGTGGCGCCGTTGGCGAGATCGACGAGGGCGTTCCGCAGATGCCGCTGCAGGCGGATCTGGTGCGCTGGCAGAAGAAGCTGAAGCTCAAGCCAGAGGCGCTCGATCGTGATCTCTCGCTCGACCTCAGATCGGAGTCGGGTTTAACGAGATCCCTGCTCCTCCACCGCCTCGCGCTTATCAACGTCCCTTGGGGCCGTCTACTCGACGCGGGCTCGAGCCGTGGCACCTTCCGCGAGAACTGGAAGCTGCGCTGGGAGCCAGAGTTCGCCGTCAACCTCGCCGAAGCCTTAGTGCATGGGACGACCATCGAGCAGGCCGCCGGTAACGCCGCCATTGCCGCTGCGCGCAAGGCGCAGTCGCTGGGCCAGGTGTCCGAAGCCGTCAAGGGCTGCCTCCTCGCCGGGCTCACGGAAGCGGCGCGGGTCACCATATCCATGCTGCAAAGCGCGGCGGCCACCACCAGTGACATTGGTGCGCTCGCTAGTGCGGTCCCGCCCCTGGCGACGATCCTGCGCTACGGCACCGCTCGCGAGATGCCGGCAAATGAGCTGCGGCTGCTGGTCACCAGCCTCGCCGAGGCGGTGTGCTCGGGTCTCGTCTACGCGTGCCGCAGCCTGCAGGTCGAGGAGGCCGCGGCACTCCGCAGCAAGCTCACCGATCTCGACCGCGCCATTCTGCTGATCGAGAGCGAGCCGATCACCACGGACTGGCGCAGAGCCCTGAAACGCCTTGCTGACGACCGCGAGACGCATGCCATCTTGCGCGGTTTCGCCGTTCGCAAGCTCTATGACCAGGGTGAGATTCCAACCGCGGGAGCGGGTCTCCATCTTTCTCGTGCTTTGTCGCGTGCCGTTCCCCCAATCGAGGCCGGTCATTGGCTCGACGGCTTCCTCGGCGAGGTCGGACAGATCCTCCTCTACGACACCGTGCTCGTCGGACTCATCGATGCCTGGCTCTGTGCGCTTGGGGACGAGGACTTCATCACGCTGCTACCGATGCTGCGCCGGGCATTCTCCGGCTTTGACCGATCCGAGCGGCGGCGCCTTCTGGACGGCTTGCGGCAGCCCATGCCAACGGTTGCTCAAAGCGACGTTGGTCAGCCCGCCACTGCGGCATCGTCCCAATCCGATGCACCCGGCTTCGAGGCAGCTCTACCGCTGCTGTTGACCATCCTTGGTGTCGAGGTAAGGGAACAATCACCGTGAACGATGTGGTGATCACTCCCGAGGAAAGGCAGCGTCGCTGGCGGCTCGCGCTTGGCGGCGACGACGATGGCGGTCTGAGCGATCGGGACCGGCGTCTCGATCGGGCGCTCGCTGGTCTTTATGACGCGACCGGAGGCGGCGCTGGTCAGGCGAAGGGTGCGGGCGCCGGTCGGCGTGGCGGCCTCGGTTCCTCCGCACCGTCCGTCGCGCGCTGGCTCGGCGATATTCGAGAGTTCTTCCCCTCACCCGTCGTCCAGGTGATCCAGAAAGATGCCTTCGAGAGGCTCGGCTTGAAGCAAATGCTACTGGAGCCGGAATTCCTCGCCGCCCTCGAGGCCGACGTCCATCTCATCGCCGACCTCATTGCGCTCAGATCGGCGATGCCGGACAAGACCAAGGATACGGCACGCCAGGTGGTGGCCAAGGTCGTCAAAGAAGTGATGGAAAGGCTCGAAAGCCGGACGGTTGAGGCGATCCGCGGCGCACTCAACAAGCAGAAGCGCACCAGCCGCCCCCGCTTCTCCGACATCGACTGGCCGCGCACGATTCGCAAGAACCTCCAGCACTGGCAGCAAGAGCACAAGACGATCGTTCCCGAGCGCCTCGTCGGTTATGGCCGCCATGCCCGGCGCTCGAACCTGGAAAACTTGATCCTGTGCGTCGATCAATCGGGCTCGATGGGGACCTCCGTGGTCTATTCGTCGATCTTCGCTGCCGTGCTTGCCTCGATCCCGGCCATCGCCACCAAGCTGGTGGTATTCGACACGGCCATCGTCGACCTCACCGAGGACTTGAAGGATCCCGTCGACGTCCTTTTCGGCATCCAGCTGGGTGGCGGCACCGACATCAACCAGGCGCTGGCCTACTGCGAGCGCCTGGTGGTCGAGCCGGCCAAGACGCACCTGGTGTTGATTTCCGACCTCTACGAGGGCGGCAACGCCGACGAGATGCTGGCGCGCGCAAAGGCCCTGGTCGCCAGCGGCGTGAACACTATCGTGTTGCTGGCACTGAACGATGACGGCCGATCGGCCTACGACGCCAACCATGCCGCGGCGTTTGCTGCCATGGGCTGCCCGGTGTTCGCCTGCACACCCGATCAGTTCCCCGAGCTGATGGCGACGGCGCTCAAGCGGGGCGATATCTGGGACTGGGCGGCGTCACGGGACATTGCACTCGTTAGGGCAAACGCGTTGTAGATTGGGTGCGAGCAAGGTCCGATCGTCGCCACTCCCCGCGGCGATGTGGCCGCCCCCGGCCTTCCTGGTGGCAACCTCCGAGCCTGCTGGCTGACGAGCGGTCCAGATTGGGGCTTGGCGTGTATTGGGCGAGGGGTGTTGGCCATGCTCGCATAAACGGCCACAATGGCAGTTGGCCGGCCGGGTCGGTGGAGTGCCAAGTACAGAAGGTGCTGGATTAGCAACTTCGATCACGGCGGCTAGGGTCTTGTACCGATGGGAAGGGGTCGGCGAGGCTACCCATCGCCGATCTCAAGTCTTTCTGGGCAGCGCTTGGCTGTGCGTGCTGGGCCGTGTGAGCATGAACAAAACTAGCGCTGACTGCGAGGATGCGTCAGATTCCAGAACCCGCGTCAACAAATGAGGCTTGCTCATGGGCCTGCTCGTCGACGGCGTATGGTATGATGAATGGTATGACACGGCGTCCACTGGCGGCCAATTTGTGCGCACGGATAGCGCATTTCGACGGTGGGTGACGCCCAAGGGAGACGGCCCCGGCGAGGTCCCAGCCGACCGCAACCGTTACCACCTTTACGTCAGTCTCGCTTGTCCTTGGGCGCACCGCACGCTGATTATGCGAGCGCTTAAGGGCCTTGAGGAAATGATACCGATTTCGGTCGTCCATTGGCGGATGCGCGAACATGGTTGGACCTTCGACGACGGGCCCGGGGTTGTGCCGGATCCAATACATCATGCTCGCTATCTGCATGAGGTCTACGTAGCCGCCGACCCTGACTACACCGGACGTGTAACCGTTCCAGTTTTATGGGACCGACAGACTGGTACCATCGTCAATAACGAAAGCTCCGAAATCATCCGCATGTTCGGCAGCGCGTTCGACCAGCTGGGCGCCAACCCTGGCGACTACTATCCCGCGCCATTGCGGGACGAAATTGATGCCCTGAATTCCCGCATCTACGACACTGTCAACAATGGTGTTTATCGTGCTGGCTTTGCGACAACTCAGGAGGCTTACGCCGAAGCCATCGGCCCGCTCTTTGATACGCTCAACTGGCTGGATGACCGGCTTGCGACGCGACGCTTCCTAACCGGCGACAGCTTGACCGAGGCCGACATCCGACTTCTTACTACGCTCCTGCGCTTCGACGCCGTCTACGTCGGCAACTTCAAGTGCAACCTTCGGCGGATTCTGGATTACCCGAACCTGCTAAGGTTCAGGCGCGAACTGTATGCCTTACCCGGCATCGCTCCCACCGTGAATTTTCAGCATATTAAGGGCCACTATTACGAGAGCCACCGGACCATCAATCCGACAGGAATTGTGCCATTAGGCCCCGAAACCGTCATTTGAACGCGAACTTAACAAGGTGGCCGTTGTGTCGGTTTCCCCCCTTTGCGGAGCCCCTGCTCGTCTCAGGATGACAATGTGAGCCACGACGGCGAAACCCTCAGGTCCTTACGCTCAGACCGATGACAAGAAGAGGCGATCGATGAGCGCGGCTGCATCGCTGTGCTTGTCGAGGTTGAGGTGGATTAGATCATCTACTTCTTCTACCTTTCAGGCATTGTAGATTGTTGCTCCCCAAATTTTGCGGTCATGGAACGGAATCACGTAGACGGTGGTGATTAGTCCGTTCCAATCCGCTTTCTCATGCTTATGATTTTGCGATGCCATCAAGAAAGCGAGCCGCACTTCGAACGCTTCTTCACCTCGTCTCAATTATATTTGTGACGCAGAACGCGGCAGGCGCCGGGCACTATGTTCAGGTGCAATTTGATGGCTTCGATTTCCCCTGCCGTGTCACCCGAAGGCGCTTGCGGATTTGCAGAATTCAACTGTCAATAGCGAGCGACCCGTGACGGCCTCTCACGGGTTCAACGATGGAGGGGCAAAATGAGAGTTTTGTGCGCGTTGCTGGTGGTGGTGGCGGTCTGTGCGGGCTGCGCCACCTCTGATGATCGCGTCGTTACTGATCGCTATGGCGACAAATGGGAGAGATGCTCGGTCAAAGGGGGGCGACCGGCTTGGTGTCGGCTGGATTGAGGCATTGAGAAGTCCGCCAGATTTGCGAAAAAAAGGCCCGCTACGGGTAAGGTAGCGGGCCAGTCATCGCGGACACCCAAAGGGAGGTTCGCCGCCGTCCACGTGGCCGGCTTTACGTCTGCAAGGTTTCTCCGACGTCGGCGACGCTTGGGTGCGCTGGGTTCCTCGACGTCCGAGAAGCGCCCAGGCACGAAGTCGTGGTGAAGGGGGCCGGTGCCAACAGGCACGCTATGGGGAATTGAGGCTGGTTCGAGAGTTGGTGGCGACGCACGTCCGGCCGTGGAGGGCTCTGGAGCGGGCCAAGCACCGCCGCGGATGGTAGTGGAGAGGGGCGAAAGGGCGGCGGAGCGCTCGGGTTTGCTGGCTCGGCAGTGGAACATAGCCTAGCGGCGGCCGAGGGTGATCGTCGCCGGCGGCGGGCCAGCGGCTCAAATCTTCGCAAACGCTGGTGCTCGTGTGGTGCTCGCTCATGAGAGTGTCAATGCTGATCGGGGTTGGCGTGACCCAATGTCGTGGCGCCTGGCCGCGCGTGAACACTTCGATGACGCGCATGCGGCCGCCGCAGCATGGGCAAGCACGCGGATGAGGGGGTGGTGGGTCGGCGGGCTTGGACTCGCATGAGGGAGCATGCAAGGCCAGCAGCTCTCTCGCCTTGGCCACGTTCTCAGTGCGAGGAGCCCGTAGTGGCGGATGCGGTGGAAACCTCAGACACCGCAGAAAGCCTTGTTTGACCGGCATTTCATGAGATCGTCTCGGTTTGGGGTGGTGCGCGGGGTGGGACTTGGCGCTAAACCGCCCAGACCAAGCTGACGTGCTGTCTGTTGCTGTCATCGGGGCTGCGCTCGACAGCTACATCCAGGGTTAGCTCGATGCCAAGAAGTGGAAGCAGATGTCGGCTGAGATACAGCGTGCACGCAAGCTGCTGTAGTGCTGGCTCTAGTGCTGGGCTGATGCAGGGGTGAGATGGACAGCTGTCTCACCCCTCTTCTTTGTGTGAGGCATACACACGTACACAGGGCTGCCACTCGTTTAGTTTACCTCCCTAGACCTCTGTTGCCCGGGCCCGTGCGGCCAATGCGGGCGCCCGACCCCACGCGTGGCACGACAGCTCCCCGGCGCACTACGGCGGCAGCGGCGACGGGACGACGCACGGCGACGGGCGTAACGACGACGGCGGTCTGATACCCGTAGCCTGCTGGGGTACAGCAGGCTGCCGCCTGCGGGCTTCCCAGGACCAATAGCGGCGCTGCGACCACCATGACGGCGGCAATTGCTTGTGTTCGCATCTGGTCACTCCGTTCGGATGTTGGCAGGAGTGACACCCATGCCAGCTACCCAGTCGCAAAGCACTCGGGTGAAACCCCGAAACAGTCAACGATGCGCACGTTCAGCAACCCGGCAAGGCCTCGTAACGCCCGGCCATGCGACGTGCGTGCTCATCGTCGCGCGGGTCCCGTGGAGCACGCTCAACCTGCCGGGTCCGCGCGACGGCACCTATTGTGGATATTCAGAGTAGAGAATTTCGCGGCTTTCCTGACCAGCTCTTGCCCCTTTTCTTCTGTGTTGTATGCTGCTTGGCCATGGCAAAACCCGCGCGTGAGCTGCCGCAGTTACAGCGGCCGTCGCCGGTGAAGCCAGGTGCGTGGAAACAGCTGCCCAACCTGCTGTTGTTATTGTCGGTGCCAAGGCATTGGCTCGGCACCTCGATTTAAGTCACCCTAGAATTGCCCAGCTTGCTGATGAGGAGCATGTCCTCGAACGGCTGCCAGATGGCCGCTTCAATTTGAATGATGCCAGGGTGAAATACATTAGGTGGTTGCGTGATAGCGAGAGGCGCACTGCCAAGTCCAAAGTTGATCAGGAATTTACGCAGGCGAAGGCGGAACTGATCCGCATTAGAATTGCGGAGAAGCAAAAGGTTCTGATACTGGCCGATGAGGCTATGGACGTTGGGGAAAAATTAATCGGCACCATGCTGACGGCAATGAGCGGCATGGCACCTCGTGTTGTTCGATGTGCCGGCAACAGCGTAGCAGTGCGCCGTGAGGTTGATGCAATTGTTTATGAGACCAGGGTGAACCTAGCCAACACCTTCAACAAATTTGCCGAGGAAGCAGCTGGGAAGCCGCCTGTGGAGCTGCCCCCTTTTGGAGGGGCCACCTTCAGAGCAGCCATTGCCTACAGCCGCCACGGAAGAGGATGTGCCGGCATGACGGATGCGGAGGTCCGGCAACAGGTAGAGCGCACCGACGCTTTCATTGTCGTCCGCGAGTTGATCGCGTCCACTGCTGACCCAGCAGGCTCATAGAGGCTCCCTGCCATTCGCCGGGCCTGGTGGATCGGAGGTGGGCGCGGTCCCTTCGTTGTCGATTGGCAGCACTTGGACAGGCTCGGCGCCCACTTCTGTTGGTGGGTGTACAACGAAATTGTTGTGCTCCCTTGAAAGATTTCCGAGTGTGACCCACAAGAGACTTTCGCTGAGTGTGCTCGGTACACCACGCGGCGTCGACGCGCTTGTGATGTCGTGCGTTGCTTCATCTGCTGAACCGGGCACGTCTATTGTTCGAGGGGGGAACTGATGCGGTTGGTAATCGGGTTGGCTTTCGTCCACACCTTCGTTGCCTGCTGGACCATCGCGCCGCCCACGACCCACGCACAGGTCGGCAGCTTCGCGTTCGAGATGACACCGGCCGAGGCAGCGCGGACGACATTCGAGCAGCCCTATGGCGCCGCTTTGGTCGCCGAAGCGGGCCAATGTATTCCGTGCGAGTGTCGATCGTGCGTGCATGGCTGGAAAGAGGCTCGAGGCCGCGCAGCTCGACGAGAAGGCGCGCGAGCTTTTGGTCCGATACGGCGCGCGAATAATCGAGGCTTACGTGGGCTTGGTCGACCTGAAGAAGCTTGAAGCCGCGCTCGAGGCGCGGGCTGGTCCTGGCGTGAAGGACGAAATGGCCCGTTTGCGGTCCGCCCCCGAGGTCGCGGAGTTTATAAGGCTCAGCGCGCCCGCGCGATTTGTCGACACTGCCGAGCAGATCGTAGAACTTTTCGAACGGTATCTTGTGGTTTACCGCTTCCGCCTCGCCCAGTCGATCTCACCGCTTGACCGGCGACGATCGGCTGCTGAAAATACGCGAGGAGGTCGAGGAGTCACGGAGCCGTTGCTCGCCGGGAAGCGCCCGGCTGCCTTGGCTCGGTACTTGGAGCTGACCGAAATTATCGGCGAAGAGTACGTGAAGGCCTTCGATCGCCAGGGCATGCTGCGTTTTGAGTTCTTCGAGCTTCTTCCACGGCGTGGAAGCCGAGCTGGCAGAGCTCTGCATCAAATTCAAGCCCTAACCTCGACCGAGGTGCGTGGTGCCGCCTCGTGGCGGGCTGCGTTAAGCAGGAGGGCGGATGGTATGCGACGGTTACGCTGGACAGGCGGACTAGGCGGCAACGGCCGACGAGCTTGTCCGCAGGCGCCGAGTTGTCGCGGCGAGCAGCACTTCCGGCCGCCCAAAACGACCGCTTCTGTGCAGGTTTTCGGATGCCTGCATGACGATCATCCACGCGCGCTGACGGCAGGCGTCCGAAAAGCGCCAAGGCACGAAATCGCGGGTGGCGGATCGCCGCCGGTGCAGCGGGCTATGGGGAATTAGCCTCAAGGGGCACGGTCACGATGGTCGATTTTGGGTGGAGCAATTGGCTGGGCCGACCAGTGGGAGGGTAGGCGGGGGTGTTGGAGGGCCGGAAAGAGGGTCGAACAAATTGGTTTGCGGTTGCATTGGAGAAGGGGTGAAGGGCGACAAGACGAGCGGGATCGCTTCTGGCCGATGACCAACGTGCGCGACGGGTGGCTTTGCGGCGAGCAATGCGAGCAGCGGTCATGACGTGTCGATCCGGATCGGGGTTGGCCGATGTGTCGGCTCGCAGCCGCGTGCGAAAACCTCGATGACGATCATTTGGCCGCCGCAGCGAGGGCAGGGCAAGGTCTCACGCGCGGCTCATCGGGAGGCAGCGGCCTTCTGCTCTTCATACTCAACGACGGGGGGGCAGCACCAGCAGCTGGCGTGCGCGTGCGATGTTGGCGGTACGATTGCCGCTGGTTATTTTTTTTTTTTTTTTTTTTTTAAAAAAAAAAAAAAAAAAAAAAAAAAAAAAAAAAAAAAAAAAAAAAAAAAAAAAAAAAAAAAAAAAAAAAAAAAAAACGTCTACCACTGTCCGCCACAGTGTGTGGGTAGCCACGCACTCTGGATGGGTTAGAGGATGGGAATGGCTCGCAACATTGACAGGCTGACTGACCGTTCGATTAAGGCAAAGAAGGCGCGGGGGTACTACGGGGACGGGGACGGGCTTACCCGGGAGTGTCGCCCGCCGGCAGCAACCCTGGGTGTTCCGGTACAAGCGCGACGGCAAGGCCCGAGAGATGGGGCTCGGGGGCTACCCCGCCACGTCCCTCGCAGATGCCCGAAAGAAGGCGCAGGAGGCCAGGCAGCTCAGGGACGCGGACAAGCACGGCTTCCGATCGACCTTCAAGGATTGGGCCAGCGAGGGTGACCAGCTTCCCCGACCACCATCTCGGAGGCGGCGCTCGCTCACGCCTCGGCCGACAAGGTGCGCGCCGCATACGCGCGCAGCGACCTATTCCGAAAAGCGGCGCGAGTTGATGGATGAGTGGGTCGATGTTTTGCAACGCCGGCGCAGCAGAAAGGCGCCGCGCGCCGGGGTAAGCATAAATCGTCACGCGCGTGGCAGCGTAGGGCCCTGGGTGGCATGCCAAGTAAAAGTAAAGTTCACAGCGAGTTCCATGATCGCCCGTTCTGCGAAGGCAAGGGCACGGTCCCGAGCCGCCTTCCATTCCGGACCAAACCTTGCGACCAGTGCGGCGGCCGCGGCGTGGTCACCCCGACCCGGCGCCAGCAATTGGTAGCCAAGAAAAAGGCGAAGTAGGAACGGCAATGACCATGACCGTCTGGGAACTCACCGCAATGAAGATCGGCATAAGCTTTTCGAGGGACCGCGCGAGCCAGAGCAGACGGAAGCGCAGCAGACGCTCGCCAGGAAGCGCCTGGAGCTAGCCAAGGTCATCGAACGCCTGCGGTCACGCCACTAAGCCATGGGGCATCGCCCGTGAGCTGAAAAGCAGCAATCCATCTTGGAGCGGGAGATTGCCGAGTTGGAAACGAGTTAAGGGCCGAGTGATGGTGGCATCAGTAAGGTCAAACGCATATAGGGTGGGCGACCGTCACCGGATCAGAATACAGTTGCTCCCGCCGTACTTGCGTTCCGCCTGCGGCAATCCGTTCTCGTCTTGATTGACAATCTTGTCGTAAGCGTTCTCCGTTGCGTCTTCGTAAATCCGACCGAGCATGAAATCGATGCTCGGCCTGCCGAGCTTAAGTGTTATGCCGATTGGCACCTGCGATCTCACTTCTGCTTCCGGGATACGACCACTCGTCAATGCTTCTAGAAATTGGCGCCCCGCCCGGATGGCCACATTGAAGAGGCGTTCGGACTCTTCCTTCTTTCCCGCCACGTCTGCGAACATGTGACACTCAAAGGCGCAATACGTCACACGCCCAAGTTGGGCGTCTTCATTGGCGGCCTTGCTTGGTGTGATCGCGTGCCGTTCCTGGCGGCCGTTTTTGCCGACAACCCAGTGCAGCAGGTGGGCGAGCCCCGACAGCGTGGTGAGCGGGCACGCCGCCGCTTGATGATGCGGGGGGTGGCCTTCTTGCTTTCTGCTTCGTTGCTCAATGGCTTGTACCGTTCTCGCTTGCCATAGTAGCACGTTTGGCCCGCCTAGCCGGCAGCGCTTCCACCCCGGGCACCCGAAGGCGGCCGGACGTGGCGGCTCAGCCGGTGGTGTCGTCGGTACGGCCTACAGGGTCGCAACCATCGTTCAAGACTCGACGGGCATCTACACGGTCACGCTGACGAATGCGATGGCAGATACCAATTACTGGGTTCTCGTGACGGCAATCGAGTTAGCTCGTCCACCGTGTTCGTGGTGCGCGTCGTCAACCAAACCGCTACCCCTACCGAACCCGACGGGGGCTTCGGCTTCGCTGTCTACGGCAACATGGCTTGATGGGATGCGTCGCTTAGCTCAGAAACGGTTGCCACTGCGTCCCGTGCTTGGGTGCCAGGAACTCCGCGACGGGCGCCCGCGTCTTGGTTATGACTGTGACGAAGGGGTAGCAGCATACACTTTCGACGGTAGATTGTACTCCGCTAGCTGGTATGGCGATGCGGCGTGCCAAGTTGGCGCGGTCGCTGGTCTTCCCTTTCTGTGAGTTCAGAGCATCGATGAACCCAGACACGAAAGCGGAAAACTCATTGCCGACGCCGTGAACATCCTCGCAAATGTAAACCCCTCCCGGAGATAGATGCGGCAGCATCTCCTTAAGGGTTACGATCTGCTGGTCTGGTGCATGGCCTCCGTCGTCGATCAGAACGTCGATTGATTGGGTGCTGTTCTTGAACTCACGCCAGAACGCCGGGTCGGCTTGGTCGCCTATGCTGATCCTTACCTGTCCGCCGGCGTAGGCTCGGCACTGTGGTGCGATGTCTACCCCATGGATGATGGCTTCGGGACCGAAGTAGTCGCACCACATATCGAGGCTTCCGCCACTGTAGACGCCGATCTCGACCACTGTGACGGGTCGGCCGCGGAATGGCGCCAGATGCCGGTGGTAGATGTCAAAATAGTGCGTCCACTTCCAAATGCCAGCGCCCCCCTGCCTTTGCTCGAAGAAGGCGCGCAGCGGGTTGGCGTAAGCACCGTTGGTCGAGGCGCCACCATCTGTGGGCGGCAAGGTACGTGCGAAGGATCGTCCGTCGTGGAGGCGCGCCCTCTGCCATATTGGGAGTGTTACGCGACGCAATCTTTTGGTCACGCTGCGCTTCAAGCGAGCAAACATAGATGGCCCCCTGACAATGCGCCCACGACACCACGCCATGGGGGAAACAGTCAACCGCTGGGGGATCGCCCTGAGGTTTGCGTCAGCCTTGATCTGCGGAGTGGCGTCATAGCCCTCGAGGACGGGAAGCTGGATGTCCATGAGGATGAGGTCAGGGCGCCCACGGGGCAAATCGCGGCCCCACCTTCCTTGACCGTCCGCTCGGCCACTCCGCACAGCGAACACTAGGTGTCCAGAGCTTCAGCTCTCTGAGAAATCAGTGTTTCAGAAATCGAAAGGCTCTCACACTTGCCTCCCCTCAGAGCCAGCAAGTGGCTGATATTGTTGCATGAAACTTTGTGTGGAGAATATGTGCAACTCACCTTGATCGTGACTATTACGCAACACATTTTTGGCGAAGGATTGTTGACCCGCTGAGGAGGGAACCATAGCGTCACCGGGGGTAGCATAGTGGTGTGGGGCGCACATGCGTTTGCGTAAGTCAACTTGGTGAGAGCATTCTACATCAATCTGGATCCCGAAAGGGCGCGCCGCCGCTTCATCGAAGCGCAGTTGTCCGAGGCCGGAATACCCGGCGAGCGCATCCGGGCCGTCGATGGCAGCAAGCCGCTACCGACCGACTTGGAACCCTATTTCAGCCCCAAGCACCTAATGGATGCCGGCGCCTTTGGCTGCTACGCGAGCCACATCAAGGCGTGGCGGCAGCTGATACTCCATGGCATGCCCTACGCACTTGTCTTGGAAGACGACGCCATCATCGACCTTAGTCTCGCGGACATCTTGAATGAGGTGCTGGAAGCGCTACCGAAGGGCTGGGACATGGTCCACCTTGGCACCAGGCCAGACCGCATAGTGTGCCCAATCGCCGAGCTGACAGGCAGAAAGCTTGTCGAGTATTCCAGGGTTCCGCCCGGAACGGTTGGCTATCTGCTCTCGCGGGCCGGCGCTCAGAAGATGCTTCTGGCAAAACCGCGAGTTTGGCCAATTGATACGGACACCAGGCGCCCTTGGGTGTTCGGGCTCGACGTTTACGGCGTTGACGCACCGCCGATCAAACACAACTGGGTCATGCCATCGACCATCCGTGCTCGTGGGCGCAAGCGCCGGACGCCGCGCCGAGGATTGAATGCTGCCTTCTTCAACCCGATCCGCAACACAGAGGGGTTCCTCTTCAACTGGCGCCGATTAGGCCCGTGGCGATGGTGCCGCTGCCTGATCGCCAACGCCACTCTGAAAGCCCGCGCCATGCTGAGACAAAAGCAGTATGGGCGCGCGCCACAGAACCGGCACCGCCAGGTAGAGAAATCGGTGACAGACCTTGAGCTCGGCATGGCTATCCGTCCCCGCCCCCCGGCGCTGCCTCGCTAGAATGAGACTTGTGTGCCGTTACCGCGGGCGGTAACGTTGGTTGCTGGCGTTCTTGGGATAAAACGTGGGGAGCTGCGAGTTGGACCGGCACGCGATTGGCGCGTAGCCGTTCTGCGACAATGGAGTGCGTGTGCTGCGTCCAACGCGATCACGGCGGCCGTAATAGAGGCGCTGGCAGCGCCGGCACGAAAGAATTGCGGCCAATCGCTTTCGCACCCGCCGGGCATTTTCAGATCACCGCTGTCTTGCGTTTTCAGGAGTAAATTCAGTGTACGGATATATTGTATGCGGGTTCTTCAGGCCCGATTACGAGGGTTGGTTCGATCATGTGCATCGACACCCCGACAGGGGTTCTGATCAGACTCGACGTCGACTGCACCGTGCCTGCCGATTTGGCACGTCTGCCATAGTCGTGCTGGTCATTGGCTCGCTTGTCATCGCTTGCCGGGGCTGGTGATGATTCCGACATTTGTAATCAATCTAGACCGCAGCACGGATAGGCTGGAGCACATCACGAAAGAGTTCGCGCGTGCGCGACTGCGGTTCAATCGCTTCCCTGCCATTGAAGGCCACAGCATTCCACAGGACCTCCAGCCCTATTTTCAGGGTTGCGCCCTGCTACCGGGAGAGATCGGCTGTTACGCCAGCCATCTGGCGCTATGGCACCGGATCGCCTCTGGCGAGTGCGGGCCAGAAGCGCTTATTTGCGAGGATGACATCGCGCTGCCCGAAGATATGGAATGGCTGCTGGAGAACATTCTCTCCGTCCTTGAGCCTGGCAACTGGGACGTGGTGCGGCTGTCCTCCACCCCCAAGCGAGCAATGGTACGAATTGCTCAGCTCATTGGCGGCCGTGCTCTTGTCAAATACTCGCACGAGCCAACCAATACTGGCGCGACATTGGTGAGCCGCGCTGGCGCACGCAAGCTCATACGGCCACGCGTTGTCAGGCGCCCCGTTGATCAAGACCTCAGATGCTCGTGGGAGCTAAAGCTCACAACCTATGGGGTCGAGCCGAACCCCATCCTGCACAACGTTGCAGGCGCCTCCATTATCGGCAGCATGGGCGGGACAACGGCGATCAGACGCGCCGACCTTACCCGTGGATGGCGCAACCACGCCCAGCGCATCGCTCACAACATTAGTTCGCTCGGTTTTAGCAATTGGGCGCGCTGTCTCGCATGGAACACTATGGTTCGAAAGCTAAAGGGGGCGGGTACTGAATTTGCGCAAATGAGGGTCAAGAAATGAATAGATCACGCGCCATGTCGCGAATGCGAAGTCAGCCAAATGGAAGGCCTTCAGATCCAATCCAGATTGATGTGAAGCAGGTTCTCCCGCGCAATGCGCTGGCGCAAGGCGATCGTGCGGGTCAAGAGCTCCGGCACAATTCTCTCGTGCGTTTCCGCAAAAATGCAGTCGACGCGAGATACCATATCGGTATCGAGCAGGCGCTCGATTATGGGCACCTCCGACCCCTCGATATCGAGCTTCAGGAGAGCCACGCGGTGCGGAAGTGCAGCAATGAACGATAGCAAATCAATCTGCTCGACAATGATGCTATCGGTCGATGTTACGTCCGCTTTCGAGGCGTAGAGCGACGACGCCTGAACGTAGCAGTCCGGGTTGACGGCAAAAGCCGGTGAACGGAATAAAGGCACGCGGGCTGGCTCTATCCCAACCGCCTGCTTCCTAAGCTTAATATTGGCCGTCCCGCCGAACATGGCTTGCAGACCCGCGAATCCATGCGGGTCCGGCTCGAAAGCATAGACCGTGGCGCCAGTTGCTGCCAGCCGACGCGTGCACTGTCCATCGCTGGCCCCGCAATCGATGGCGATGTCGCCAGTCTGGAGCCGGGCGGCCTTTGCCTCGAACTGCCACATTGCCCGCCATTTTGCGCGGCGTTTCCTTCTGGGGAATTTGTGCTTGCTAGCCATGAGCCACATCCAGTCGCGAAGCGCTGGCTGCGGAAGGGGGGCGGCATATGATGTCTCTTCAGACGGGCAAGAGTTGCAGCAAAGCCTACCGTATCTAGCCGAGAGGCATCACGAGGGTCTGCGGCCGAGCACCATTCCAAGTATAGCTGATTGCAATGCCTACCTGATGCAATCGTTGCCCGAAATTTGTGAAATTCACTTTTCGAGTTTTGGCACTATGCACCGCGGCGGTGAGCGAGAAGCTCGCCAGGGCTCTGGAGCGTCTACGATCGTCGGGGCTGCGCCCAGGCCCCAGGCATTGCCCGTGAGCCGCGCAAGCACGTTGGCTATTCTCGAGCGCGAGATAGCGGAGTTGGGGGGCAAGGCGTACCTAGTTTCCAGCGCCCGCAATTCCTCCCGCGAACCCCCAGCAGACTGCCATCAGGAAGAAGAAGCCACCAAGGATAGAACTTCCGCGGCCTTTACTTTTTCCGTGCGCCGCTTCGCCTCCACTTCCCTGGCTTCCCCGGCCCTAGCTGCAGCGTCCGCCTGTGCCTTCTTCAAATCTTCAATGCGTGCCCGCGCTAGGTCCGCATAAAAAGTGTCCTTGTAGCGAGTGATGAAGGCCTCCAGTACGGCAAAGCTCGTTGTGCCCTTGCTCCTGTCCCATTCCTCCGCGGCCTCGCTCTGGCGCGCCGGTGGTGGCAAGACCAATGGGGGTGATTGCGTTGGTGTGACCTTGTTTTCGCCGCCGAATAGCACTCGCTGACGGCGCTGAATGCCGTCCTCGGTCCACGGCACTTGGTCGCCATTGGTCTTGTCCATAACCGCGATTCCGTGGCCTGAATAGTAAAAGAATCGACTGGGCCCTTGAGGCCGCCGGGGGATGGCAGCTTCAATTCCCAACCGACAGTCGTGCGCCAGTCGTTGTAGGTGTTGCTGCGGTAGACCAAACCAAGATCTTTGATGCTGTGGCCGTCGGTCAGATCGGCCTGGTGCGCGCCCATCCCACTTTCTGGAAGCAATGGGACCGGCCGTGCTTTTTGGCGACGCCTGTTGCCGCTGCAATACATGCTTTTCGAACGTGATGCCTTAGGCTCAGGCCAGTGCAAACGTACATACGGGGGGAAGCGATGCGTCGGTTGGCTATTGGAATTGGGTTCGCGTTGGGTCTGTTGTCTACTGTGCCGGCCAACGCCTATGAGCGGCCATTTGCCTGGACGGGGCTCTACGTCGGCGTGAATGCTGGTTACAGTTGGGGCCGCGCCTCAGCAGATGTCAGCGTCTCCGGAACTGTTGATGCGATCCCATTTGAAGAGAGTGCGAGCCGCTCTGGAGATGTCAATGGATGGCTTGGCGGCGGCCAAATTGGCTATAACTGGCAATCGCAGCGATGGGTTTATGGCATCGAAGCCGATTTCCAGGGGACGGGGCAAAACGGCGACATTTCTGTTTGCGTGGACCTGGCTTGCGCTAAGGCAAGTTATGACCTTGATTGGTTCGGGACACTGCGCGGCCGCGTAGGGTATCTGCTGGAACCGCGTGCTCTCCTCTATCTTACCGGCGGTTTGGCATATGGGCGTATCAGTGCCGATTTTTCCGCATCCGAGCCGTCGTTAGGCTCTATATCCGTTAGTGACAGCGCAACCAAAGCCGGCTGGGTTATCGGCGGCGGCTTGGAATGGGCGTTAGGCACGAACTGGATGCTGCGGGCCGAGTATCTTTACATGGACCTCGGATCCATGAGGACCAAGCTGGGCCCGGTTTCAACGACTATCCCTAACGGAGAGTTTCCAATTGACGTGAGCGCGAGCGGTACGGTGCGCACGGAGCTTACAGATCAGATCTTCCGCCTTGGGGTGAGCTACAAGTTCGGTGAGGCCTATGCGCCGCTGAAGTAGCAGCCGTTGCCTGATAGAGTGGAAAGCAAAAGAAGGCCGTCGAGATGCGGCCTTCTTCTTGTATGGCGCTTACGTCCTTTCAACCATTACCCGCACGATACCTTGGGGACTTCTACGTCAGTCGGCCGAGCTTTCTGCGCACCCTTCCCGTCCTGCTGACGAACTTGCCGTCGGGGGCGATCTTTTCCTTGATGACGATCAGCCTAACCCGTATTCGCTGCCGGATCATACTGCGCTCAAACTCGCTAAAGGCGCCCGAGATCTGGAACAGGTAGCCTTCCCATCGGCGTAGTGGTGTTTCTGTCACCGCTCCGTTCTAGAGTGTACACGGACACTGACAAGGCGAGCATGACCACCGTGTTGTTCGTGATCGGAGCAGCGGTGGCGGCAGTGCTGCTGGGCCTTCTCCTGCTCACGCTGCTCTTCCCGCCGTTCCGTATTTGGCCAACGCCTGGCTCGGGTACCTGGCAGGGCTACGTGTTCTGGCCCCTATTCCGCTCACTCAATGTACTCTGCTTCGCCATGGCCATAGCTGACCGCACGAATTTCCTCGGTCTCCCCGCGTGGTCGCGCCTTGCTGCCGTCGCACTGCTCGCAGTTTCGATTGCGCTCTTCATCTATTCGTTCTGGGTCCTAGGTCGGGACAACAGCTACGGCGCACAGGGCGGGCTTGTCACCAGCGGGATCTACCGATGGACCCGCAATCCGCAAAACCTGTTGCTCATCGTTGTCTATGGCTGCCTCGCGTTTGCCGCCGATAGTGCGCCGACCTACGTGCTTTGCGCGGCTATGATGGCGGCGATGCTTCAAGTGACCTTCTTCGGCGGTCGGCACGTTGCACGTACTGCGGCAGCAAGGGTGCCGATTTCCAGCATCCGAGCGCAAGATCCAGCGACATAGCGCTGGCTTTCCATGCACGAGCGGAGGATTGGCACCGACCGACGTGATCGCGAAGCGATGAGGTGTTTTTCCAATTCGCCACATCCCACGGAAAACCCTGGCGCAAATCGGTATTTTTCCGCATAGGCGCCAACCGCAGCACCCACTAGCTTCGCGCCCAGGCCACAGCTCGTCCCCTCGATTGCGGTGGGCCCCTGGCGAGAGCGCGCTACCCCCTCCCCCCGTTGGATGCCCGCTCTCGCCCCTCTCCTCGACTCGCGCCCAGGCCGCATACCAAGGTCTCACTGACAGGGACCGGGGGTCGCGTCTTGAGTACGTTTTTCAATTGGGTCGACGCTTGGAATGGGCCTCATAAGGTCGCACTCCTCGCGATTATGGCATCACATGACCGGTCTCCTGCGATGGCGTCTTTGCGTTCCTGCAGCAGCTGCCGGACGAGGTAATTGCCTACTACGAGGCGGTGGTCGCCGCATAGCTGCTGATTATTGAGGTAAAGGGTTGGTATCCCATCCATATTTGAAAGCCAACAACGTTGATGTCACCGTAAGCTCACGAGGTCGGCCAGAGATCTGCAAGCACCCTGTTCGGCAAGCGCGCGATTATCAATACCATCTGATGGATACTGCGCGTCGACACCCGGAGACGGCTGCATTGCTCCAAAGCCAAGGCGCACGGCGGCAGATTTGCATTTCCTTTCGGTCACCTTGTGGTTCTGAACAACTGCACACGCGAAGAGTTGGACGAGCGCGAGCTGTCCGAAGTGTTTCCCGCTCGAAAGGTGTTTGCTCGCGACAAGCTTGAAGCGCTGTCACCGGACAAGACTATCAATCGGCTGATGAGCTGTTTCGATCCATGGTGGCCATTCGGCCAGATGTCCGAGCGCCAAATCTCCATCCTTCGCTCGGTCATCCACCCGCAGATCGTAATTTCTCCGCTTGCTGAAGCGACAAAAGCGGAGCAGCCGTTATCGGTGCTGGACCTACGCCAAGAGCGAAACGCGCACTCGCTCGGCGAGGGCCATCGTATCGTTTACGGCGTCGCTGGATCCGGAAAGACAATCATACTCATCGCGAGGGCTCGCCTGGTCGCACAAGATCCCGACAAACAAGTGGGAACCTCGAACAATGACCCTTTCCGTCGCCTCGGGCGTGGGCTGATGGTTGTGTCGTGCACGGGTGAGGGCCACTCAGGCCCTTTTTGACGCCCCGCATGCCGCGGCGGGGCCATCTTGTGGCGGCCTCCTCGCGCTCCGACAGAGGACGATTGCGCGCCGCACGCCGACAGATGCGGCTCTTGTAGCCCTTCTCCCTCAACCTCGCCTCGATCTCGGCCAAGCGGTAGGCAGTGTCGGCCCAAATTTGCTTGCCCGTGTTGCTCGCATCCAGAATGTCGTCGAGTTTCTGGCTGTCGTGCGGAGAGGCGTCACTGGCAGCCCACCTGCGGACCAGCTTGTGCGCCTTGTCCACGCCAACGTGGTTCTTGTAGCCGAAATAGCTCTGGCCGTGCTTCTTGGTCCAGCGCGCGTCCTTGTCTTTCTGCGCGTTCTTGGCGGGTTTCTTCTGCCAATCCTCGGGCGTCGTGCCGGCCTTGATCGCCTCGTTCTCCTCCTTGGTGTTGGGCTGCTTGGGCGCCGACACGATGCTCGCATCGACGATCTGGCCACCGCGCGCGATGTAGCCTTTGGCCCCCAGGTGCTGGCCGAAGCGCTCGAACAGCTTGTCGATCAGCCCAGCTTGCGCCAGCGCCTCCCGAAACAGCCACAGCGTGGTGGCGTCCGGCACCGAGGTCGAGGAAGCGCATGAACGACAGCCGGTCGCGGATCAGGAACTCGGTCTGCTCGTCGGACAGATTGTAGAGGCTCTGCAACACCAGGATTTTGAACTTCAGGATCGCATCGTAGGGCTTGCGTCCGGCGTTGCTCTTCCTCTCCTCGGACTTGCTCTCGGTCACCGCCTCGATGTCGGCGCGGAAATCCTCCCACGGCACCGTCGCCTTGATGGTCTCCAGCGGATCGCCCTTGGCGCTGATCGCCTCCAGCCGTCGCTCGAGATCGAAAAATCCCGGGCGCCGCATGGCCTACCCCCTCGTGCCCGCCCTCACTACCGCCGAGCGAATCTGATTTGCCCGGCGCTGACTAGGGGCTATTTTTCGAGGTGCCCAAGTGCTAATGCTGTGCTTCAATCGGGCGCTTGCGGAGCATTTCCAACGACTTTTTGTGCAGACAACCAATGTGACTTGCCTGACCTTTCATCGGTGGGGAAGTCAGCGAAATGGTGTCCGCTTTAACGAAGCCGAGGACGAAGAAGCGTTCGGCGAGCGACTGCTTCAACGGCTTCGGCATGGCGATGGCTACGCTCACAAGTACGACGCCGTATTCATCGACGAGGCGCAAGACTTCTCCAAAAGTGGTTCCTGTGCTCGAAACTTGCGCTGAAAGAGCCCAATGATGGCGATCTGTTGATCGTTGGCGATGGCAGTCTGTCATACTACCGCCGACACCCTTTTACATGGAGAGAGGCGGGCGTGAACGCCGTCGGGAGAACCATCAACACACGCTTCGATCTGGACAAGAACTACAGAAGCGCCCGAGAAATTATCAAGGTTGCCGCCGAATTCGTCTCGACAAATGGCGAGCAAAACGATCCCGAATCGTGACTCCAGATTGTGAGGCCGAACCCAGACATCGCACTGCGATGGGCGCTACCGACGAAGGTGTCCACTTGTACCGACCGATGACGTCCACCTATTCCGAACAATGACGTCCGGGGGTGTAAGGGGGCCCCCGTTGGATGCATTTCATAGCTTCAGTGTTTTCTGCTTTTCGGCAATTGCAGCGTAGGCCGTCCCCGTAGTCAACAGGAGGGGCCCGTGCGCGCCGCGGAGTGACCGCCACGAGTCAAACGCAGCGGCGCGCGCGGGAGGAACCTGTTGACCCACGGGGGCGGGCGGGACACAGAGCAACGCACTCATTTCCGGCCTCCTTTCGCTGCCTTGCCATTCGACACCATCGGCGTCGCTGTGCTTGGTGTTTGCAATTCGCCGGCCGCCGCGGGCTCGCGCATCGAGCGCGGCCCCTCGAGCTCGAGACGATAGGCGTTGTGGACGAGGCGATCGAGGATAGCATCGGCGTAGGTTGGTTCGCCGATGAGGTCGTGCCAGGCTTTGACGGGAAGCTGACTAGCGATCAGGGTCGAGGAACGGCCATGCCGTTCCTCGATGATCTCCATGAGATCGCTTCGTTGACCGGCGTTGAGGCGATCGGGACCGAGATCGTCCAAAATGAGCAAATCGACCTTGGTCAGCAAGCGGAAGAGGCGAGCGAAGCTACCATCCCCATGCGCGAGCTCGAGCTGCGCGAAGAGGCGCGGCATGCGCGCGTAATAGGCGCGGTACCCCTCGCGGCACGCCCTCTGAGCAAGGGCGCAGGCGAGCCAAGTTTTGCCCAAGCCACATTTGCCGCCAACGAGAAGATTGCGTTTCTCGGCAATCCAACGGCAAGTCGCGAGCTGCTGGAAGAGGGCTTTGTCGAGCTGGCGTTGCGCGCGGTAGTTGACGTCCTCGACCGAAGCCTGGCTGTAGCGCAGGCGCGCCGCGCGCAGCCGGATCTGCGTGCGTTGGGTGGTGCGATTGGTGATCTCCCGATCAAGCAACAGGGCGAGCCATTCGGCGTGGGTGAGATCTCTGGCTGCGTCCTGCTGTTCGAGCTCGATGAAAGCGTCGGCCATGCCGTCGAGCTTCAGCGCTCTAAGCTGGTCGAGGGTGGGATGGGTGAGCATCGCTGCTTGTCTCCTCAATGGTAGAAGGTGGGGCCGCGGATGTTGTCGTGAACGATCGCCGGCCCCTCCGCGGCTTTCTCGGGCCGTTTGCGATCGAGCTTGGTATCGAGGATGGATTTGACGGAGCTGAAGGAGCGAGTGCCGATGGCGAGTGCTCGCTCACAGGCTGCCTCCACCCGCTCGCGAGGAAAGCGTGCAACGAGGTTGACGATACCGCGGCAGGAGCGGAAGCCCTGCTCGGGGTGGCGCTTCTCGCGCAGAATGACCTCGACGAGTGCGGCGGCGTTAGCCCCGATCTCGCCGGCCTCGCGCATGATGCGCGGAAGCGTCCAATCGGCATAGCGGCGATGGCTTGAGGGCATGTGCTCGGGCAAGGTCGTGTGCCCGCGGTTGGGAGGACCACGCCGGTGCGCAGCGACGCGCTTGCCGCGATGGAATACCTCGACCGTGCTGGCGGTGTAGCTGGCCCACAGCTCCTGGCGCATGAGCGTGTACGGCACCGAGTAGTAGTGCTTGTCGATTTCCACGTGATAGTCGATGCCGGCGCGACAGTGCTTCCACTGAGCGAACACATATTCCGTAGTTGGAAGCGACTTGAGCGCGGTCTGCTCGATTTGCTCAAACAGCGAACGGCGGCTCGTTCCGAGGTGGCGCGTGACGCGGTTGTTGATCTGCTCGACACAGTCGCGAATGGCGGCATTGAGCTCTGAGAGCGAGAAGAACGTTCGCTTACGGAGCTTGGCGATGACCCATCGGGTTGCGACTTGCACTCCAACCTCCACCTTAGCTTTATCCCTAGGTTTTTTGGGGCGGGCTGGGACTATTGCGGTGTCGTAATGGTCCGCCATCTCCTGATACGTGCGATTGACGTTCGGCTCGTAGAAGCAGGCTTTGGTGATGCCGGATTTAAGATTATCGCTGACGATTATCACCGTGACACCGCCAAAGTAGCTGAAGGCGCGCGTGTGCGAGCCGATCCAATCGGGAAGCGATTGCGTCCAGGTTGCTTCCGCATATGTGAGCGAGGAAGCACCAAGCACTGCGACGAACAGCTCGGCCGTGAGGATCTCGCCGGTGGTCGGGGCAATGACCTGCAGCTTCGTGCCGGCGTAATCGACGAACATCTTCTCGCCGGCGATGTGCGTCTGGCGCATCGTCGGCGAGAGCCGCTTCTCCCAGTCCCGGTTCAGGTCGCAAAAGCGCGAATACGCGTACCCGCTGGGATGCTGCTCGCGATACTCCTGCCAGAGCAGTTGCAGCGTGACGCCGGGACGCTTCAGCTCGCGATGGATCTCCGCCCAATTCGGTAGCGGTCGTGGCTCATCTTTGATGGTTGACGGCGGATAGAGACGCTGCTCCAGTGCGTCATCGCTCAGGTCCTCGGGAAGCGGCCACGTCAGCCCCGCACGCCGCGCGCGCTGCACGCACTCCGTGGCAGCCGTCGCGCTGATGCCAAGGCTTGCCGCGATCCGGCGCTTGGAGAAGCCGCCAGCCTTGAGACGCAGAACCTCTCGGATCTTCCGCATGGGTAATCTCTCTTGAGGCATCCCTCGCACCCCCTGTTGAAAAGAGGGGCAAGGGCATGTCGATTCGAGGATCACCCAACGGGGCCACGCTCACTCTTATCCACAGCCCCCGGACCGGTGGACGCCATCCCTCGGAATAGGTGGACGCCATCGCTCGGAATCGAGTGGACGCCATCAATCGGTACGGCTGGACGTCATCAATCGGAATCGGTGGTCGCCGTCACTCGGTACGCCCATATTGCGGGGAAAGGTTGGTGGTGGTCCGTGCTGGTGGCAGCGAGATTGAGCTGCTTAGATACATGCCTCGCAAGACGATGATAGCGCCGTTGACGGCGTCGGGGGCGCATCTTCAGATCTCCACCATCAGAGCGGGCTCAAGCGGCAAGCTCGAATTTGGTTGGAGGGGGTGGTCAAGGACGGCCGATTTTTTCTCTGGGGGGTAGGTAGCGGGGGCTTCGTCCGCGGCCGTCCTGGCGTACCCGCCCGACGTAGAAACTGCGTTGCCGTTGGCCTCCGCAGAACGTGGCTGCCAGCGCGTGAAGCGCGGACCTGACCTGTCGCCATCCTCAATGGTCAGTTTGGCGGCCTTTTCGATGTCGAGCCGCATGGCGGGAAAGCTCGCGCCGTGCCACCAAACTTCGACCAGGCCGACGATGCCACGGGCTAATAATGCTCGAGCGGAGTCAAATTCCGGATTCTTCGTGCTTTCGATCAACGTGACGCCATTGTGGGTTACGCGATAGCGCTGACCGCGCCCGCCGAGGCCTGTAGCCTCGATCCAAATGCGCTGACATGTGCTCATGACGGGTCTCTCGTGGGTTCAACGCGCACTGACGCTTAACCGAACGCGAGACAGGTTAGAATCAACTCACGACCTACTTGCCGGGCCGGTCGGGCCGATGCGGCAGGCTCCGTCGTTCGCGGCCAGCGGGCGCCGGGGCAGACGACGGTTACTCATTGCGCGACCGTCGGCCACAAATGGGCCAAGCTAACCAATTCGGTTGGGAAAACCGGCGCAACCGATTGATACTGCATGGGTGCTTTTCTCCTCGGTTGGGAGAAAAGCCGAGCGAAATCAAAGCAAGGGATTGGACTTCTGACTCCGCTAGTCTAGGTTCGAATCCTAGTTCCCCAGCCAATTGATCTCGCTCGGCTTTTCTCTTTTGATCATTGGAACATCAACGCTCAGTTGGGCGTTTTTTCCCCCTTCGATCTTCCGGATAGCGCTCTCAGCAAGAGCTGGATCGCGGTTCAAGTCGTGGCTATCGAGGATCGCACGCACGTCCCGCAGGCTATGCGCGGTGAGAGTGGCGATTTCGGCCTCAGTGCACCCGGCCACGCGCCGAGTGACCGCGGTCCCGCGAAGATCGTGGAATGTCACCCACGACCCCAGCGGCGACGCAGGTCTTGCGCCAGGAAGATCGAAATCCATCAGCCGTCGAAGTCTTGCCCTCCGAATTGACGAGGATTAGCGGCTCTTCTTCACGCAGCATCCAGGGCGACCTAGAGTGGAGCGCCCACTGGGATCACAACACGCGTGCCACTCTTGGACTGGCGCAGTCGAAAGTATTTCCCGTCGTAACCCGGCCATGGCAGCCGAAGGAGACCACCCAGGCGCTGGCCGGTCCACAACGCCAGCAAGATGTGCGGGGCAACCCTTCGCGACAGCATCGCGATTTTTAGGGCTTCGCCCGACGTTTCTCCAAGGTCGGGTTGCTGGAAGCCTGGTTGCGTCGGGTTTCTGGAAGGGGGTTGTGTGAAGCGGCGCGCATTCATCTCAATAGCGTTTCTTCCATGCCGCTGTATGGGCCCAGAACCCAGCTGGCGGCGTGTGCCGATCCGGGCAGGAGCAGGCGATCGACAGATTTTAAAGCTCAGCTGGAATAAATTCCGGGCTGTCTGGATCTCACTTTGAGCGAGGTCATTCCCTCATGGTCTTCATGCCACAATGTTGGAGAGCTTGTGGCGCCGCATGTCTATTCAAACTTCGGCCTAGCGTCTTGCTTCAGCGCATCCGCCCAGAGGAAGCGAAAGATGGCCTACGGGCACCGACCGGGCGAGCCGGCTTTGGTTTGCTGTGGCACGGCTGCACAAACGCGGCGGGCCGCCATTGTTCATGGATGGCTATGGCGGCTTGCAAATTGGCTGCATCGGGTGTGGTGCGCGGGTCCGCTCCATGCCATCGCTCGCCAGACCTCTAACGCAAGCCGCCGAGGGACATCGCATTTCCTCGGTCGGAATTGGGGCCTGATGGTCGCGAGGTAGACAGGGGGAGATGGGCACTTTGGCTTTGCTCCGACGGCTCGTAGTGCTCTTGGCGTTGCATCTGGCTTTTGCAACGGGTGCGGCGGCGCAAGAAAAATTTGCCCTCCTGATCGGCAACCAGGGTTATAAAGAAACGGTTGGTCCGCTGCGCAATCCGCACAACGACGTTTCGGTGGTAGCTGCCGCCCTCGACAAGCTGGGTTTCAAGATCACCGTCGTCAAGGATGCCGGCTACAAGACGATCGACACCGCACTCAAGACGCACATCCAGCAGGTGCGCCGCGCCGGCAAGGATACGATCAGTTTTTTCTACTACTCCGGCCACGGCGCCTCCGATCCCGAGACGCGGATCAACTATCTGATCCCCACCGACGTCGATAGCGCCGACGATGCCAATCTCTGGACCAACTCCTTCGAACTCAATGACATCGTCAGCAAACTGCGCGAACAGGCCCCCGAGGCGACACACTACGTCGTCTTCAACGCCTGTCGCGATGAATTGCGCCTAACGCGCCAGGGCAAGAAGGCGCTGGGAGCGAAAAAGGGCTTCACCCCCGTCAGCACCGTCACCGGCGTCATGATCGCTTATGCCACCGCTCCAGGCCAAACCGCATCCGACGTCGGCCAGAAAGCAGGACCCTACGCCGCCGCACTCGCCGAGGAGATGCCAAGGCCCGGCCTCGAGGCCGTTACCATGTTCCGCAATGTCCAGCTCAAAGTGAAGCAAGCGATCGGACAGGATCCCTGGCTCTCCTTCCCACCCTCCCCGCTATCTACTTCGCCGGCAAGCAGACGGCCGAAGAGATCGAGACTGTGTTCTGTAGCTCGGTCAAGGACAGCAAGACGCCGGCTGAGCGTTCGACCTACCTGACGCGCTACCCCAACGGACGGTTTGCGCCCCTCGCCCAGGCTTTGCTGGCACATCTTGAGCAGCAGATTAGGGAGGAGCAGGCTCGTGTCGTGGCGAAGCAGCGCCAAGAGGAGGAAGCGCGACGAACCGCGGATCTGCGGCGTCTGGTAGAAGAGCTAAGGGCTCGGGAAACGGAGAGAGCAAATGCGGAAGCAGCCGGGGGCAATGACCCTGACGCCGTCACCGCTGCAGACGGAATGCTAAGAGCTTTGGCAGAGGTCCGTCTCGCCCGTGAGGCGGCGATGGTGGCGCAAGAGCAACGGCTCGCCGCCGAACAAGCGGCGGAGGAGGCGACGAAGTCGGCCGAGGCTACGATTTCGGCCGGGAAATCGGGCGAGGGCAAGGGGGACCGGATTGTCGTTGCTGCGCTGCCCACCTTGGACCCACCGCAGCAGAATTTCGATGGTACGTGGTCGCTTCGCATCTCGAGCGAGACGTGCCACTCCAAGTCCGCCGTGCTCAAGATCAGCATTCGCGGAAAAACGGTGACGGTGCGCGAGCGCACGAGGGAGTTGACCGGGCGCATCGACGTTTCCGGCACCATGCGTTGGACCTCCGCCGCCCTCGTCGATGGCGCCCCGGTAGATTGGTCGGGAAGACTTCAGGGCAAATCTGGGTCGGGGACCTACGTCCGGCGCGATCGCAGCTGCAGCGGCGTCTTTACCGCGCAGCGGGGCTAACGACGCAGATTGGTGGAGCCATGCGCGTCGCTGAAGCAGAGTGATTTGCGGCCAAGAGCGGCGCCCGGTCCCTTAGCAGCCTTTTACCTAACGAAGCCGTGTCCTGTTGGCCGGTCGAAGTGTCTGGAAACGAACCAACTTCGCCGTGGACTTATAGAACCATGAGCGTACGCTGGCCCATCGTTCGCAGGCTATTGCGGACACTTGCAAGATGGTGCTCTTGCGCCTGTGGTGCACAGGGCGGTGCCCGAGCTTCGGGCCTAATCCAATCGGCCAGGCAGCCCGAGATGCCCCTATATTTCTTTCACATCAAAGAGGGCGGTGAGGTTCTTTACGATGAGGACGGATCTGACCATCCCGACCTGGAAGCTGCACGCGAGGAAGCTATCGAGGGCATCCGACAGATCATCAGCGCTGCGGTCCTGGCGGGAAACCCACTCCGCCTAGAGCGCCGAATGCTTGTCGACGATCAAGCAGGGCATACGCTGTTAAAGGTCATGTTTCGCGAAGTTGTCGATTTCAGCGATGGACATTGACTGCGCCGGAACCGTTGTTTTCGGATTGAATAGCGGCTCAGGTGCGAATGAATGATTTCAAATGTCCGTTCAACTCTTTGCCCAATGTTCCGGTAGCGGAGGATCAAAGATTTTGAGCCCGGCTGCTACTCGACGTGCCTCAAGGGCGTGCCTCCGCCGTTGCGGCGAAACGCCAACGGCGTCGGTCCATTAAAGTG
Organism: uncultured Alphaproteobacteria bacterium; assembly: GCA_963775835.1. Taxonomy (GTDB): domain Bacteria; phylum Pseudomonadota; class Alphaproteobacteria; order Rhizobiales; family Hyphomicrobiaceae; genus AWTP1-13. The sequence continues at coordinate 272,200 of CAVZKV010000019.1, forward strand.
ACGAACGTCAACGCGGGCCGCGAGCGAAAACTTAGATCGTGGATGCGGATTTCTTGACCGTATCGTGCAGAGGAGGCTACCCCCACCTCTGGAGGTAGCAGGGAACGAGCAATTCGCGCGAAGCGCCCTGCTGATTGAGCGCGAAGACTTTCTGCCTCCCAACTCTTAGCGCCGAATAACCTCAGATCAAATTGGCTGCCAACGATCCGATCCAGGCCCGTCCCACTTTGCCCGGTTCCCAGAGCACCGACAGGGGCCTCCTCGTCGGGCTTTGCGACGTGGCACTTTTCCTGACCCAACATCTGCTCCACGAACGTCGTCTAGACTTCGGGGAGTTCCCGAACGCTGAACGCCCGGCGCCTTGCGGTGGTCATCGCGGATCAAACGGAGCAACGTGCGTGCTTGCGCTGCGCGTATGAACAAACCAGTCCGGCCCCCTGGTCCGCGATGCAAATTAACAAATAAGATATTCTTGGAACTTCCCACGGTTGTTACCTGAGACGCGGCGTTTCACTATAAATCTGAAACTTTTGCAATAATTTTCGATGCTATGCGTAAGCTTTGAGCTTGGATTACGGGATTATTTGCGTAGAACTTGTCTAGCACACTATCATTGCTCATATATCTATATTATTCTGCATCATAAACATTCAATTGCTTTTTTCTAAATCGGAGGCTCAAGGAGGAGAAAGTGTCGAACATCACGCCAACCCAATTGGAAAGACCCCTTATGGAGGCCACCGAAAAGGCGGCGGCTCTCGTTATGTATGTGTCAAGTGATCGCCCTTAAGTGTCGAGGGCGATGGACGGACTTGAGGTGAGCGCCTGCCCCGCACGCTTCTGCGCTTTTCCTTTTTCACCGCGACTCGATTGGTGGTCATCGTGACGCCTGCTACTTCGATTTCCTTCTTTAGACCTGAGTTCGGCGATTTTCTCTACGCCCCGATCGGCGCGGACGGAGGTGAAATGCCGCTCAGCGTCCTTTCTGCTCTTGCGCGACTGGACGTCGATCCTTGGATGGAGGCAGCTGAATTATCCGAGCTGCCGAAGGGCGCTGCCGCGCAGAGATTGGCGTCGTTGATAGCGCGATTGCCTGGCGCACGATGGACGCTGGCGGATGCCAGGGCAATTGCTGATCGCTTGATCGAGCTCTTGCCCAGTCCTGGCAGTTCTGAGGTGCCATTTGCTGCAAAGCCCCTCCGCGGCCTTCGTGAGATGACGGGTTCGACGATGGCGAAAGTGCTGCTCTGTGCCGTATTGGGAGTCACCGCCCTCATCATTGCTGCAAATCGTGAACCTTCGTCGCAGGGCAATCTTGCTGACGCGCCGGCCTTCAGCAGAGCTTCCCCGCCGCAGACGTCACCGAATTCACGGTGACGATCACCTGACCGCCAACGCGAAGGGACTAGAGAGGATGGGCGCGGTACCCGGCCTCTTTGTTTGCTTCTCGCTTGAGAGTGCCGAACGCGCCGGATAGGAACATTGCGTCCATTGTGTTCTTGCCTTGAAGAACTGCCAATTCATGCTGCCGGGCGACCGGTCACATAGCGTGAATGTCCCCGCTCATCAGACATCGTGTACGCGTTGCAATACCCCACGCTCCGGCAGCAAATTGCTGGACACTGCAGTCAGCCCGATGGGTGGGTAGGCCGTTTTTTTTGCCATCCCACGCCGCCTCGATGGGGTTGCTCCGTCATGCGGCCGCGGTGACGATAGGCCTTGGGCGCATCAGCTGCTGTGAGCTGCTCCGGCGAAGAATAGAATTGCTTGGCGATAATAGCGTCCTGTGCGTCATGGATGGCTTGGCGCCTCGCGTTAGGTTTATTTGGAAGCGGTTCTGTCTACTTTGCCTTCAAGCAACTTTCCGCATGCCCGCCAGAATGCGAGGCCGGTCTTGTATGTTCCAATCGTTTTGATGTGGTCACGAACAACGTCGTCATAATCTATGAGACGCTTAACTTTCAACTCCGCAACTGCCGCCGGATTGGCTAGAACCGCCTCGACACACAGCGGCAAAAGCGCGTTCGTGACCGCCTCAGATGCGAGAGACTTCGCTCCGCCGGCCGTATACCAGCCCGCACCGAATGGAAGCGCAAACAACATGACGATTGCTCCAACACCTGCGCCAACAGCACGATGCGTCCATTTCTCTTCCATAGTATGATCTTCCTTGGCTGCTACCGAAGTGCCCGCGCTACGGGGACACGAGGCCAGGGTCCAGACAAGGCTCGGAAAGTACTCATGTGTTGCGTGGTGCTACCTCGACGTTAGCAACCGCGGGCGTCACGACCGGGGGTGCTCGATGTTGACCGCCACCCGGACGTTGCTTTTGGCTGCCACCTTCCAAAAATTTGTGCCGCGCGCGCGTGCAAGAACCTTCCGCCAAGATGCAACAGCGAGGCTTCCCGCATCGGCCTTGCAGCGATGGGAGGTCTGCAATGGAACATTCGACGCCTCAAATTGAGGCGCAGTTAGCGCGCAAGAGCCTCGAGCAACGCCGCAATGTTTATGGTCGCAAAACTAGAGAATGTGTCCGAGACTGCATACGGCAGAATTATCCGATCGCCGTGGCGCAGGGCGCCGCAGGTGTAGACGACGTTTGGCACATATCCTTCACGCTCTGTCGGCTCTGGCCGCACGAGTGGCTCGCGCACCCGGGCGAGAACCCTGGAGGGATCGTGCTTGTCGAGAAGAACAGCCCCGATGGAATATTTTCGCACTGGCCCGACGCCATGCGTCAACAACAGCCAACCCTCGTCCAGTTCGATGGGTGAGCCGCAATTTCCAATCTGAACGAATTCCCAAGGATACGCCGGCCGCAGGAACGAGCGTCCACCGTCCCATGAGTAAAGGTCGTCGGAGTAGATCAAATGCAGATTTTCGTTGTCTTGCCGCCCTATCATCGCGTAGCGCCCGTCAATCCTGCGGGGGAACAAACTCATTCCCTTATTGCGTGTGGCTGTACCACTGAGAGGCGTCAGGCGGAACAATCGGAAGTCCGTCGTTTCGAGTAGCTCAGATCTGATCCCTCTACCGCTGTAGGCGGTGTAGGTCGCGTAGAATGTTCTTCGCCCCTCGTCTTCGAATTCAACGAAGCGGGCGTCTTCAATGCCGTTGGCCTGTGCGTCGGTGATTGGAAAAATGACCCGTTCACTCAGGTCTTCGTCCGGGCCGAAGATCACCTCGACATCGTCACCATTGGGCCTTGCCGTCCGATTGGTTACTTTGGGTATGGACGCAAGACGAGCCGTTGCGTCGATGGCGACACTCCCATTCGCGGCAATAGATCCTGATCGGAAGGTCAGGGATGAAATGTGACCTTCGCCGACGGCCCGAAGGCTCAGAATAAAGCGGCACCCTCCATTGGGGGCATCCGACTGATCCGGGTGCCGGACGATACTCGGATTGAACAAGGCAGAGGCTTCAAAGGAGTACTCGTGCAGAAAATACGCACCGACGAGATACCGCTGCGTTTTGCTCAAGGCGGCATGTGGCTCCAATGCCTCTTCCATCTCGACAGCACGCGCCTCGAAGATATGGAGAAGGTTCCTGTGGCGACCTTCGAAGTTTTCGAGCACCTCTGCCAATTGCTGTTCAGCGGCATCAGGCTCGAGGCTCAGAACTCTACCGACAATTCGATTGGCGCGGGTCTTGTCGGCGGGGTTGAGGTCCTTGGGCTCGATCGCCGGTTTGAAGGGGCGCACAACGACCCTGGCGGGATCTGGCCGCAAATACAAAGTCTGTCGATTCAAAAACATAGCTTGAGACAAACTAGCAGCCTCCGTCCATTTGTTGCGCGAGCTTGGCAAGCGTTCAGGCGCTCAGAGGCAAATTCTGGAGGAGGTTGGCGGGTGCTGCCGCCCCGGCAACGCGTGCGAACTGACGCATCTCGGCAAGACCGAGAAGGTAGGAAACTGCCGAATTCCGCACCTCTATTCTCATTTGGACGATCGGGGTGAAGCCCATCCAGGCAACCTCCACCATTGGGCTCGATCAGCGATGTCTGAAGGTCGTTGCCGCCCAGAAACCAATCGAATGCACGCATTGCTCCAGCTGTCCACTCGGCGCCGTTGTCGAGCCTCCATGCCGCAAGGCATGCTGAAATCGCTGCGGCTGCCTCGATGGGCTGTTGATCGAACGCTTGTGGAGCCTTTCGCTTGACGCCGAAGCTCTCTGTGCCGACGGGTCTGAACCAACCATCCGGGGTGGTCTGCAATGCCATCAGCCAGCGCAGGGATGCGAAGCCAATCTTGACCAGCGGCGGCTTCTTGAGTGCTGCGCCTGTGACAAGCAGCGCTTGCGCAAGACGTGCGTTGTCATAGGCGAGTACATCTTCGAACCAGAACCAATCCTTGCTTTCGGTCGCTTCGAACGCGGCAGCCAACCTATCGGTCAATAGGTCACGCATACGGCCCGCTGCCAGATCTCCCACCACCAATGCGCAGTAGGCGTCCAAACCCAACAGGCTGAAAGCCCAGGCTCGTGGCGACAGAAAGTGCTCGACGGCGGGCAAGGCAGCCTTGAACAAGGCTGCTGCCCATCTGCGGCGCGACGGATCACTATCGCCGCGTGCGCATGCGCCCAAGGCCCATAGCGTCCGCGCGTGACTATCCTCGGAGCCCTGTGTTTCGAGCCATCGCCGATCATAGCTCATGAAGTTGCGGAACCGTTGCGTGTCTGGGTTCCAGGCGTGCTGGATGAAGGCCGCAAACCGCGCCGTCATCGGCTCAGGCAAGCGGCCTTCGCCCAAGGTCGTCAGCGCGCTTGATAACAGGAGGGCACGAGCGTTGTCGTCGACGCAGTATCCATGAGCACGCTCGGGAACCGAGTGCACGGCGTGCTGGAGCAATCCGGTGCTGTCGCACATCGACAACAAATGTCCGGTCCGAATTTGCGGAAAGGTGTAATCCTTGCCCCATACCTCGCCGTGCCCAGCACGAATGCGTTTGTTGATCCAGCTCATCTCGCGTGCGGACTCGAAGGCCGCCAGATAACGCGTGGCCCCTTGCGCCCACGTCATAGATCGGCTGGCCGCATACGCGCGTTTGCGCATGGCGTGCCGGCGGACGTCGTTGCTCAAGAGGGCCGCAATCTCCGAGCCAATGGCTTTTGAATCGCCAAAGGGAACCAATATGCCACGCCCGTCATCCAGCAGTTCCCTGGCGTGCCAGTAGGGCGTCGAGACGACGGCCTTACCCAATCCAAAGCTGTAGGCGAGCGTGCCCGAGGTCATCTGGGCTTCATTGAGGTACGGCGTCGCGTAGACGTCGCACATCGAGATGAAGTCCAGCAGCGTGGCTTGACCCACGAACTGGTTGAAAAACGCCACATGGTTGTCGATGCCGAGTTCCCGCACCCGCGCCGTCAAACTGTCCCTGTAGGACTCACCTTGAGCGCGAACCAAGTTTGGATGGGTCGCGCCGAGGATGACATAGACCGCGTTCGGGCAGGAGCGAATGATTGCCGGCATGGCATCAATTACAGTCTCGATACCTTTGCTTGGCGATAGCAGACCAAACGTGAGAATGACGGTCTTTCCACTGAACCCGAACTTGGTCTTCGCGTTTTTCGTCTCCAGAAACGGAAAGTCCGGGATTCCGTGCGGGATCACCTCAATCTTTTGCTGTGACACGTCGTGCACAGAGCGCAGGAACTCGCGGCCCTTTTCTGCCATGACAACGATCTTTGTCGACCTGGCAATAATCTTAGCAAGGACGTTGTACTGTGCCAGCGTCGGCGCTGGGAGCACCGTATGAAGCGTCGTAACGATCGGCATAGTCAGGCGTTTCAGCAGCTCGACGATGTGTCCACCAGCCTCGCCGCCGAAAATCCCATACTCGTGCTGAAGGCAAACAACGTCGAACCGTTCAGCGTTCAGAAAGTCAGCGGCTCGCGCATAGCCATCGGTCGTCTCCTCGGCGATCTGGAAGCGCACAGCCCCCGGGTAGTCATAACTGCCACCGGGATCGTTCATAGCCACCACGCAGGTCTCCAGATCCGGGCGGGCTGTCGAGACCGCTCGATGCAGATCATGGGTGAAGGTGGCGATACCGCAGCGGCGCGGAAGATGATTGCCGATGAATGCAACGCGCTGGAGGGGCTTCATTGCATCGTTCCACGCGTGCCGCGGAAACTGAGCCTGCGGAACGCTACCTCAGTGCGCTGCCCTATCTCCTCTGGCCGGTTCCAGAGCGGCAGATTGGCGACGCCCAAGAGCGTCGGCAGCGCCTGCACGCGCGCAAGGTCGATCGCCATGGCGTTTCACCTGAGGTGAGGGGTTCAAAGGTGACACCGGCAACCAGGCCGATCGGGGGATGATGAGAATGTCACCGGCCATCATGCCTCGCTTTGCTGCCAAATAGATAGCTAAATCGGTGCTCAGTCCGGATTTGTTGGAAGGATTACGGTTCTTGGTGTCTACAACGGAGGACTCTTTTTGCTGAAAGGGGAAGAAATCGTGTGCGTTTCGCTGCAAGGGAGGCTGATCTTGGGCGCCCGACCACGCCGGAGGCTGTTTCCATGACCGCACTCTGGTGGCAGATTGGCGCAATCTACCAGATTTACCCACGCTCCTTTCAGGACACGAACGGCGACGGCACGGGCGACCTCAAGGGGATCGAACGGCGGCTCGACTATTTGGCGAACCTCGGCATCGATGCAATCTGGATCTCGCCCATCTACCCCTCGCCGATGGCCGATTTCGGCTACGACGTCGCCGATTATTGTGGCATCAATTCGCGCTTCGGTGCGCTCGCCGATTTCGATGAACTGCTTGTGCAAGCGCATGCGCGCGGGCTCAAGGTCCTGCTCGACTTTGTGCCAAACCACACGTCTGACCAGCATCCCTGGTTCGCCGAGAGCCGCTCCTCGCGCGACAATCTGAAACGCGACTGGTATATCTGGCGTGATCCAGCCCCCGATGGCGGGCCACCCAACAACTGGATCAGCGATTTCGGTGGCTCGGCCTGGGAGTGGGACGAGCCCACCGGACAATACTACTATCATGCCTTCCTGAAGGAGCAGGCGGATCTCAACTGGCGCAACCCGGCCGTGCAGACGGCCATGTACGATGTAATGCGCTTTTGGTTCGACCGTGGCGTAGACGGCTTCCGCATCGACGTGCTCTGGCACATGGTCAAGGCGGCACACTTCCCTGACAACCCGCCCAACCCGGACTATCAGCCAGCGATGGGCGAGATGCACCGCGTGCTGCAGCTGCATTCGACCGACCAGCCCGAGGTGCATGGGATCGCCGGCGACATGCGTGCCATCGCTGACAGTTATGGCGCCGCTGGACGCGGCGAGCGCGTGCTGATCGGCGAGATCTACCTGCCGGTCGATCGACTGGTGCGCTACTACGGCCGCGAGCGGGCGGGGGTGCACCTGCCCTTGAACTTCCAGCTAATCGATGCCAGGTGGGACGCGCACTGCCTCGCCAAGCTGATCTCCGATTATGAGGTCGCGCTTCCGCCGGGCGCTTGGCCAAACTGGGTTCTTGGCAATCACGATCGGTCGCGTGTTGCCGCCAAGCGTGGGCAGGCTCAAGCGCGCGTCGCGGCAATGCTGCTGCTGACACTTCGCGGCACGCCTACGCTCTACTACGGTGATGAATTGGGCTTGACCGATGTCGCGATTGCAGCTGCCGATGTTCAGGACCCGCGCGGCCTGCGCCAGCATGAGCTTGCCCTAGGCCGCGATCCGGTCCGCACACCCATGCCCTGGGACGGCAGCGAGAAAGCGGGCTTCACTACGGGCAGGCCATGGCTACCTCTCAATGCTGACTGG
>CAVZKV010000020.1:0-481079 GCA_963775835.1 uncultured Alphaproteobacteria bacterium
AACCATGGACACGAACCGTTTAGTGACCATCGGTGCGCTGTCCGAGCGAACCGAGGTGAACATTGAGACCATTCGCTACTACGAGCGCATTGGTATCTTGCCGAAGCCTCCCCGCAGCGCGGGCGGACACAGGCTCTACGCCGAAGAATATCAGCGGCGCCTGGTCTTCGTCCGACGGGCACGCGAATTGGGTTTCCCCCTTGAGGACGTGCGCGCGCTTCTTCGCCTCAGTGGAGATCGGCACATGGCATGTGGGCAAGCGAAGCGCATCACCGAAAAGCACGTTGCTGACATCCATCGGAAGGTCGATGAACTGAAACGTCTCGAGCGCGCGCTGAGCGCCATGGTCACCCAGTGTCGAGGGGACGACACCTCGGATTGCCCAATCCTTGACGCCTTGGCAACTTAAGCGCCCGCACATGCCGGTCCCTGCCCTCGCGCGCGCGTATGGCACTGTTAGAAGGCCCAACCAATGAACCAGACCACATTGGTGTCGGTTGCAATCATCGTCGCTGGCTGTCTGCTGATTGCCTACGATGAAAGGTACGGTCCAAAAGACGACGTTATGTATATCTCCGGATTTTCCCCGTCATGCTCCTCATGGTGGGCGCGGCGTGCGTCCTGATCTGCCAGGCGGTCAGGCGCATAATCCATTGGGCGCGCAGCCTAACAAATTCAACCTGATCCACACCCTGTCGGCTACTACCTCGCCGGGTTGCCGGGCATCGGTTCGAGGACTTGTGGCGCAAGGCCGGGTAGGTCGCGCGCCCGCCCGCGTATGGGGGCGGATTTCCCATTCTGGGCTTGCTTTTGCCCGGCCTAGGGTGTCCCTTTCGCTGGGTGCGCGGCTTGCCCTGGTCAGGGGGAGGCACGCTTGAGCGTGGGATCAGAGGACCGTCACCCAGCCCCGACAGGCCATGTTGTTGCCGTCACCTACGGTGGCAAGGAAGAACTGTACGACGTTGGCGTTCCCAGCGCGTCAGAGGCTGAGTTGGCCGTAGGCAAGTTCCTTCAGGCCTCCGATCTCCTTTCCATCAATGCCATCGGAGCACTGTCGTCAGCAGCGGTGAAAGCTCTCAGGCTGGCCCCCGGCGAGGTTAGGCTACGGAGATCATCAGTCTCATAGGCACCGAGAAGAAGCTGGGCTGGGGCGCGGTCTTCGGCCCGGCCCATGCTCGGGCAGACCCCTGCGGCCGTGCGCGCGCCTCATGGGGGTCTTGGCTACCTCCGAGATGCGGACTTGAGGCAATGCGCTTCGCGAGGCTGGGGTGCAACTTGTTCAGCTCGCCGAGCATCCTGGTGGTGGCCTGCCTTTGCTCGCGTTCTTCCGCCACCGGCCGCCAAGGCTCCTGGCACCACCTACTTGCTATCGCCTCCGTTAGCGGACCCGACTGCGGCACCCACAATTGCGGGGGCAGGAAGCCCGCGTTCTCTTGCGGTTCGGCAAGCCATTGCTCTCTGGTTTCGTCGGGCGGGTGATCGATCGTCACCTGAGCACCGACGGATCTCCGCGTCGCCCGCGACCTTGGCGGGGATGAGCCTGCCCAGGAGGGCGCAGAAGGCCTTGGGATCGTCATGAGCGACCCTAGGTACTCAACACCACCGAGCGTGCTGAAAGCCTCCATGATCGCCTGGCGAACGTCCGCAGTGACTTTGTTCGTCCCGCCCTTCTGGCGGCCAATCCTGGCCCTTGCCGCGGCTGGCACGTTCGAAAACCCTTCTATTTTTTCAAAGATCGTTTCGCGCGCTGAACAGGAGATCCTTTAGTTCGGACCGTAGGCAATGACCGGCTGGCCATGGTGCTGCCAGTCCCACAAAAACCACGCATGGTTGAAACTGGGGCTCGCCTTCGGCTTGCCGTCCGCTTCCACGAACCAAACGATGCGCCGCGTCAGCACGATCTTCTTGGCGAACTGCGGGCAGTCGGCGAACAGGTAGGCGCGCCGCTTGGCATGGTCGAAGTCGCAGCGCAGCAGCATGGCCACGAACCCCCTGACCGGCGCCGTCAGCTTCAGCGCATGCGCGCAGAACTCCTCGGCCTGCTCATAGGGCGGGTTGGTGACGATGCCGCGCACCGAAGCATCGGGCAGGCGCTCCAGCTTCAGAGAAGTCACCGTCTTCGGCAATGTCGGAGGCCAGCACCCTGAACTGGTCCTTGGAGCACCTGGACCATTTGGCCGGACCCCGCTGCGGGCTCCAAAATCGAGCCAGGGCGGGTGGAAATGAAGCCAAGCAAGGCCTCCGTCACCCAAGACGGGGTCTCGTACTGGTCGCCTTCTTTTCGGATATAGCCACTATTCCTCTGCGACACGTCGCTGACCTCTTGTTACCTAGCCGCCCAGTTTTGAATGGTCTCCTGGCCGATGGTTCAAGATTTCAGGACTGATGGCATGATCAGGTGGCTCTCACTCGGCCGCTCGTCGGCCATGAACAAGATCCGGTTCCGACGGAGCGCTCTGCTGCACGCCAAGCTCGGCATCCTTGGGCCACGCGTCCAACATCTCCGCCAGATAGTCGGCGACGACGCCGAACGAGAGGGAACACCCGTTCGTTTGGGCCTCGACGGTCTCGAGCGCCTGCTCGCCGCCGGCGGCGCCAGCCGCGAGGCAGATCGCGGCATCCCTGGTCGTGAGGCGCAGAATCGGCGCGCGCTTGTTCACGTCGGTAAGGCGCACGATGCCCACCCGGGCGACAGCCTCGGCCAGTGTGCACACCCGGAACTTGGCGGCGGCCCCGTTGATCGCAGGCATGATGCGTTGGTAGTCGGGGAAGGTGCCGTCGATGAGGGACGACGCCAGCCTCAGGTCTGGCAGTCGTAGCTCGATCAGGTGCGGGCAGACTGCGAGCTCGACATCACCCTCGACATCCTTCAGGAGATCGGCCATGGCGCTCGCGGTCTCGCTCGGCACAGTGACGCGCGGCATCCCCGCGGCACCGTCTGGGAGCGGGGTGGCCCTCACAGCGAGCCGGACGGTGTCGGTTGCCACCGCGATCAGTTTCTCGCCCGAGATGTGTAAGTTTACGCCCTGGAGGCGGTATCGGTCGCTCCGGGGAGGGGCGGCGGCGTAGGCCACCGACTTGATCATCGCCCGCAGCTCTGCCGCGCTCAGCGAGAACTCGACGGGCTCGGAAGCTGATTTCTTCCCCGGGAAGTCCGCGATCGGCAACGTGCGCAGGTAGTATTTCGACGAGCCGGCGACGAGATGAGCGCGGTCGCCGACAAGGCTGACCTCGCATTGCCCGCCTTTGGTCAGCCGCTTGGCCAGAGCCTGGACCACTTCCCCGGGCAATGCCGCCGCACCCGCCTGCATGACCTCGGCCGGCAACCGTGCTTCCGCCTCGCGGTCGGGGTTGTTCGCCCGGACAAGGATCTCCTTGTCGCCCGCCGTCACCGCAACATGCGTCAGAATCGGGATCGTGGTGACCGTCCGCACGATGCCCTGGAGGTGGGTCATCGCCTTGGCTAGCGCCTCGTTCTCGACGATGAAGTGCATTTGCTCAGTCATAGGTCGCCCCGCTGAATTCGAGATCGTCCAATTCACGCGTCCTCTTCGTCCCGCAGGATGTCGAAACCCATCCTGGTGATGTGAAACTGGTTCATGCTGGGTCTAAGCGCACTCAGCAAGGAACGGTTGACCCATGCTTTCGTGGTCCGTGAGCTTGTCGCCGTGCAGGTAGGTGGGGCCGTTGATGTTGCGCGAGACCGCGCCGCTTGGCGTGGTCGAAGTCGCAGCGCAACAGCATGGCAACGACCCCCCCCCGCGCACCGAAGCGTCGGGTAGGCGGTCCAATTCGAAAAATTTCGCGCCTTCGGCAATGTCGGAGGCCAGCACCCTGAACTGGTCCTTGAGCACCTGCCGGCCGCCATTCCAAGAGGGAAGGCGAAAGTTGCGTCCGCTGCGTCCGCGAACGTAATTTTGTTCCTTTGCGTAGGAAAATCAGGGCGTTGCAAGCGGACGATTGTTGGCGATGGCTGCGTCCGCCTATCGTCCGCAGCGTCCGCTTGCCCGCCCGAGCCGCCGCCTGCTGGATGGTGTTCACGGTGCTGCCTCCGTCCGCGGACACAAAGGCGAGCTTGCGGACGGTCAGCGGACGATCGCAAAAGGGCCTGCGTCCGCCTCTAAGCCTTTCAAAAACAAGGCACATACTAACTAGTCCACAATTTACCCTACACAAGCTTTTTTGATGTGCTAATGTGTGATTTGTGAAGATCGACGGACGCACATTGAGCCACGAGACTTCGGAAGCCATGCGGCGGATGGCGGTGAAGCGTGTGCGCGAGGGAGAAGTCACCAAGCGCGGTGATGAAGAGCTACGGGCTGTGCCGCACGACAATCTACCCTTGGCTACGAGCGCACGGGGAGGGCGGTGAGACGGCGCTTCAATCGCGCCCGTCGACGGGGCGGCCACCGACCTTAAGCGCGCGCCAACAGTTTCAGGTGCGCCGTTGGATCTGCGGCAAGGATCCACGCCAACACGGGTTCGACTTCGGTTTGTGGACGCGTAGGATCGTCGCCGAGCTGGTGGAGGAGAAATTCAAGCACAGGCTCAGCGTAACGGCTGTAGGTCGACTCCTGGCCACGCTCGAAATCACGCCGCAAAAACCGTTGCGGCGCGCTTACGAGCGCGATCCCATAGCGATCGCCAAGTGGAAAGAGAAAGACTATCCGAAGCTGAAGGCCCGCGCCAAGCGGCGGGGCGCGGACATTTTCTTCATCGATGAGGCCGGCGTGCGGTCGGATGCGGCCTTGCAGCGCACTTGGGGCGCCAAAGGTGAGACGCCGATCGTGGCAACTAGTGGTCAGCGCCAGCGCGTCAACGCCATTTCAGCGGTCAACGCCAGTGGCGCCTTCTGGTACGATGTCTATACCGGTAAGTTCAATGCCGCACTGTTCATTACCAAGCTCAAAGCCTTCATGCGTCGCCGGCGGCGACCGGTGTTTCTCGTGCTCGACGGCCATCCTGCCCATCGTGCCAAGATCGTCGCCGCCTACGTGCAATCGCTCAAGGGCCAGCTCGAACTGCACTTCCTGCCTGGCTACGCTCCGGACCTGAACCCCGACGAGTTCGTTTGGAACCACTTGCGCCAGAGCGGCGTCACCAAGACGCCACTCAAGCAGAACGAGCAGCTCAAGGCCCGCGTTGAGAAGGATCTCGCCAAAATCAAGCGCAGCCCCCGCCTAGTCCGTTCGTTTTTTCGTGCAGAGAGTGTAGGCTATATTCTGGACTAGGTAGTAAGAGGTGCGGACGCAGCGGACGCAAAATCCCCCCTACTCCTGGAAGGCATCTTGCACCTCCGGCTTCTTGATCGTGATCAGCCTGCGGCGGTCGTGGCCTTCGCGCTCAAACGACATCACTATGCCAATGCCCCTCAGGGCCGGTGCCAGCCGCCGCAGCCGCCCCGATAGCGCTCTTGCATTTGGCGGCCAGTCCTTGGATCGACGCACATGCTCAGGCACCAGATCACCCAACGTCTTGAGCAGGTCGGTGGACGTGGTCGTCGAACTCCGGGCGCATGTCCATGTGTTTGCGCAACGCCATGGCAACTTGGTCAGATTCCAGTACGATCTCCGCCGCCTCATCGCGGTTCCTATCGTAGACGTCCAAATGCAGCCCTTCGCGCCAGGGCTGCTCGCCAACTTGGGTATCGAGCGGCTCGCAGGCCCGGACCCATACCGCATGATCGGCCATTCGCGGCAGCCGATTGAGGCGCACGCTGGATTCTCGCTTGAGCCCAAGTGCGACCGCGTCAGTAGAGCGCCCAGAATATGGGGCGCGGCCTTATCAAATGCGTCGCGAACTTCTCGCTCCGTCTTGCGCTCCTTTGCGGCAATAGCCTCCAGAACCGCGACCAATCCGCGATCCGACAGGTCCGGTCGCGTTGCGATATCGACGATGCTGTTCATGACGATTGGCCGCATCCCGCAAAAAAAGCGCTCTTCGTCGTCACTGTAGAGAGCACGCGTCGCAAAACCACCACCGGTGCTCAGTCGGCAAAGGGCATCGGCTATGTCGGCGGAAATTCCCGACAGATTGTCGAACGCAAGGATGTGCGCATTGTTGGCCGCAATAGCGAGGTCGCGCACGTCTCGCGGCAACCCGCGCAGGGGGGCGGCGTGCGGATCGACTAGCCGGCGCAGTCTATCGGCCGCGGTGCTTTTGCCTGCGCCTTGCTCACCATTAAGAAGGAGAATTGGATACGGTCCGCGCCCGCGCAAAGCAGAAAGTAGCCAGCCAACCGACAGCACAAATGCATCGTCGCTCAAATTCAGATGCTTCCGCAGCTCGCTAATGTTGCCGCCCAGAAGTGGGCTTGGCAGTGCCAGCATGCCGGGTGCGCGCCGGAACCGCACTGGCGGCGCCTTAATGGCGCGCCAGCCCTCACCATCAACCTCGATCGCCTCCCAGGTGTCGTCGCCTCGGTCGATGTAGATGAATTCGTCGCCCTGAAGCGTCGTGCGTGATGCAACGCGGATATAGACATGGCGCGTCACGCCATCGAAGTGGGCGCGCGCATCGATGACGCCCATTGCGGTTGACATCGCATCGCTGTTGGGCGCGCCCCCAGTCTGTTCGTAATAGGTGCGCCGCAGCCAACCCTTAAAACCGCTGCTCTTAGTGGGCCAGGTCTCCCGGTGCCCGTTGACGATGATATCGGCATACGTCGTGCCGTCGGGAGAATGATACAGGTCCACTCCATCGCCTGTGGCGATGTCGATAAGCGTCTGCGCTTGCGTCGGGCGCGCGCCATCATTCCTGTGTTTGCTATCATTGCTTGTTTCATCTTGCTGATCGCCCGCACCAGGCTGCGCAGCGACAGTCTCGCACCACTCCGCCGCCTCCTCCGCGAGCGCCCACAACTGTTCGGCGGTGCCGCCATTCTCGATCCAGTTCGAGACGTCGCCCTTTGGCGGCAGCTCCGGCAGCGTCAGGATGCGCACGCGCGCCGCGATGCCTGTCAGCGAGGCGGCGACGCTCTTGGCGTGCTGCCGGCCCGGATCGTCATTGTCGGGCACGATGATGACATCAGCGCCCTTGAGATATTCCGCGTGCTCGACACGCCATTTGCCGGCACCACCGGCGTTGCACGTGGCGACCACGCCGAGCCTAGCCAGGTTGTCGACATCCTTTTCACCCTCGACGATGAACACGGGACGTTCGCTGGCGATTGCCTCCTGAATCTCGGGGAGCCGATACGGCACGACGCGCGTGGCCGCTTTCCACACCCATCCCCCTTTGCCATCAGGTCGCCGCTGCCGGAAATCTTTCGGGGCGTAGCGCACCACCTGGAACACCAACGTGCCATCGGTGTCGACATAATCGTATGTTGCGACGATCTTGGCTCTTGGTTTGGTGTCGCCGTTCGTCTTTGGCCGGTCCGGCCACAGGCCGCGGTCGCGCAGGGCGTCAATGACGGCATCCTGCGAACAGCCAGCATGGCAGTACACGAGGACGCGCCCGTCGCCCGCCTCTTTGATCGCCAATGACGCCTTATCATCGGCGTGCGCTGGGCAGCGCGCCATCCAGTAGTTGTGATGGCGTGCAGCAGCAAGCTTCTCGGCGAGCTCCCTGGCCGCGGGGTGATTAGTTCCGTTGAGCATCACCGCATCCTCCTTGACGGGGATGCGGCCCCCTCATCACCATGGGCGATCTCGATCGCGCGAAGGATTTGGGTGACCTGGTGCAGCAGCCTGGCCTCGCCCAGGCACATTTGGGCGCTGCCCCGTTCGGCGATGCGCTCGATCCGCTCGACCGCCGCGGCCGGCAACATGATCACTGCCGGGTGCGCCAGGATCGCGGCAGCTAGGTGTGCAACGTTGTCAAAACGAACGGGATTGATGTGCATGTCGGCCATCTCGACACCTGCGGAGGTTGCAGATGGCGACCGCATGACTCTTGCGGTTGGACGCGAAACACATTAAGTTCACGCCATCATCGTTGTTGAGAAAATTCGCCGCCGGTTTCACGACCTGGCGGCATTTTTTTTGTTCCGGGCGTTTGAGCGTCGGGCGCATCACGCGACCTCGGCTTTGTCTGCCGCCGCAGGTCCACTACCGTCGGGTCCGCGCTTGCGCTCCCAGTCGGTCAGCGCGGCTGCCAGCCAAAAACGCCGGTTGTTGATAACGAGCGGCTTCGGGAATCCTAACGTCTCATCCTGGAGCCAGCGCCACAGGGCCATGTCGGACATGCCGCCGTAGCGGGTCCGCACCTGCGCCGCGTTCAAATAGGTGACGGTGGCGTCCTTGGAGATCCGCGGTAGACCGCGACCGATGGTGTGGGTGGGCACGTCCGTCCTCGCTACTTTGCCTAACTTGCGCGAACGGAATAGGACGAGGTCGGCGCCGTGTCATGCCACACAATACGGCGATTTCTTTAGCACGACGCTCAGCGTCAGGTTGTTACCTTAGCGTTACCTTTAAGAAAATTGCTAAATGCGTGGATACCAATAAGTGTTTGAGTTTATTGGTGCCGGCTGCAGGATTTGAACCTGCGACCCCCTGATTACAAATCAGGTGCACTACCGCTGTGCTAAGCCGGCCTTGGTATGAAAGACGTTCGTAGTCGCCTGCGGCCTGGAGCGCAAGTGGCCCGCTCAGGTTTGGATCAATGAGGGGCGCGCGCCTCAGAATTTGCCCTGCGTCCAGGGGCATTGCCCCGGCCTTTCGTCTTTCGCCGCCGACGCCGTAGGGCGAGCCGACGCTCGAGCAAGCGCAGCACGGCGCGCTCCTCACTCGGCAGGCCCGACCCACCGGATCCGCCGCCTGCGCGTTCAATCGCTGGAAATGATCCCTCAAGGTAGCAGGCGACAATTTCAGGGTGAACGTAGCACTTCCGGCAGATGGTCGTCGTGTTGTGGAGGCGGCTTGCGACTGCCTCAAAGGCGCGGCGCAAGTTCGTTTTTGCCTGAGTTTTGTTCGTGAAAGGTCCAATGGCGCTAAGGGCCATGGCCGCAAGCACCGTCCCCGCCCAGGTGCGAAAATCCTTAGCGGACACGTCCGAACCACCAATCTCGCGTAAATAGGCATTCACATCCGAGGAGTCGACGGAGCGACAAACACCTGCCTCGTCTACATGCTGAAAGAGATGTTGCCCGGGAAGATCCTGGATTGCCCGCACGATGCGGGCGATACGGCGGTCTTTTACCCGCAACCGCCAGGTTTTCCCGCTCTTGCCCTTGAAGTGAAAGCGCAGCTCCGAACCCTCCACGTCGAGGTGGGTGGAGCGAAGCGTCGTCAGACCGTAAGTTCCGTTCTCTTTGGCATACTCACCGTTGCCGACACGTATGAGGGTCTTGTCGAGCAGACTGACAATTGTCGCCAGCACCTTCTCACGCGGTGCCCCGCGTTTGCTCATATCCTTTGCAATGCGCGCGCGGATGGCCGGCAATAGGCGGGCAAAGTCCACGATCCGCTCAAATTTATTCTGATCACGCACTTCCCGCCAATCGTCATGATAGCGATACTGCTTGCGGCCGCGCGCGTCCCGCCCCGTGGCCTGAATGTGACCGCTGGCTTCCGGACAAATCCATACTTCGATCCAGGCTGGCGGCACCCCGAGCGCACGAATGCGCTGCAAGGTGCCTTGGACCGAAATGCGCCTGCCGCTGGCGTCGTGATAGCAAAATCCCGTGCCTTTGGCCGACCTGCGAATGCCCGGCTCGGTATCGGAGACATAAATCAGGCCGGCTGCGCGGGCCTGCGCCTCATGCGGCTCGGCCGTCGGCGAAGGTTGAGACATGCCGGCAAAACGCGGACCAGCGCGGCAACGTTCCAGCCAGGCGTGAAACTCTAACTAAGCCGCAGCGTTGTCTTCATGTCCTTCGGCCGCACGACATGCACCAAGAAGATCACACCCCCTCGTTGCATATGGATCAAGGCGCCATGAGTGCACCCGCTCGCCCTGCCCGGCGGAACCCGGCGATTAACCTTCGGGATGCGTCGGACGAAACCCTGCTCGGCTTGCGCCTGCGCGACCTGCCCTTGCGGCTCGACAATACGCTGATGGCGCGCCGTGTGGCGCGGTTGCACCGCGAACTTGCCGCCCGCAAGATTGTTGCGCTTCCGCACGTGTGGTTGTCCGAGGAGTTTTTTACCCCCGATCGGACGCTCGGCTTTGCCATCCCATTCTATCTCGCGCATCCACGCTTGATGCGGCTTGAACGCTCACAAATGCTGGAGTGCGAAGGTGCCGGCGAGGCCGAGTGCCGTCGCATCCTGCGGCACGAGGCTGGACACACCTTGGACGAAGCCTATGCCTTGCACACGCGCCCGCGCTATCGGCAGCTATTCGGAAATCCGCACAAGCCCTATCCCACGAGCTACAGCCCTCGCGTCGATAGCCGCGCCCACGTCGTCAACCTCGCGGGCTGGTACGCCCAAAGTCATCCGGTCGAAGACTTTGCCGAAACCTTCGCGGTCTGGCTCAACCCCTACACGGACTGGCGAACGAACTACAAGAATTGGCCCGCATTGGCGAAATTGGAATACGTCGATGAGGTCATGTGCGAGATTGCCGATCGCGCTCCGCCGATCTCAAACCGGGCCGAGGTTGAGCCGCTCGCCGGCTTGGGGCACACGCTCCAGGAGCACTACCGCGCAAAGCGCGCTCATTTCGCTTGGGCCTGGCCGGCAAACTACGACCAGGACATGCGCCGAATCTTTTCGGACGATCCGAAGGATGTGGGGGCACCGCTGGCGACGCGCTATTTGCGGCGGGTCCGCGGCCTGCTCAGAACACGCATTGCCGAAGGCACGGGCATTCATGCCTATGTCATCGATCAACTGCTCCGGCAGATGATCGCGCGCGCGCAAAGTCTTGGCCTGCGCGTCGTCGATTCCCCAGATGCCACCATGGAGAAGCTGCTCGTCATGCTGACACTGCAAACAGCCGGGGTCCTGCACGAGGGATTACCAAAGGTTTCACTATGACGACGGCCGCGGCAAGGACATTGCGCATTCTGTTGCTCACCGATGAGGGGCTCGTTCCCGACCGGCCCCGCAAGGAACTCAACGGGCGTGACGCAGAACTGCGCAAGACGGAATACGACGTCATTGGCGGGCTGGAAAAGCTCGGCCATGAGGTTGCCTTCGCCGGCGTGGGCGGCGAACTTTCCGTGATCCGGCAAGCCATCGAGGAGAGGAAGCCGCATATAGCCTTCAATCTGGTCGAACAGTTCGACAACGTACCGTTCTTCGATCAGCACGTGGTGAGCTATCTGGAACTGAAAAAGCAGAAGTATACCGGCTGCAATCCGCGCGGCCTGACACTGGCCCGTGACAAGGCCCTCACCAAGAAGATCCTGACCTATCACCGCATTGCCGTCCCTCGCTTCGCGGTCTTCAAACCGCGCAAAAAAATCGTGCTGCCGGCGCGGCTCACTTTTCCGATGTTCGTAAAGTCGCTGACGGAAGAGGGCTCGGAAGGCATCTCGCAGGCCTCTTTGGTGCGAGACCCCGAGAAGCTCATCGAGCGGGTAGGGTTCATCCACGAGAAGACGAACGCTCCAGCGCTGGTGGAGGAATTCATTGAAGGCCGGGAGATCTACGTCGGCGTGTTCGGCAACGAGCTATTGACGGCGCTACCTCCCTGGGAGTTGACGATCAGCAAAAAGGACGCCCCGGTCATTGCGACCGACAAGGCAAAGTGGGATCCTCAATACCAAAAGAAGATCGGCCTGAAGACAGGCCCGGCGAAGCTCGATGAGTCCATAATGCGAAAGATCGAGAGCACCTCCAAACGCATCTACCGCTTGCTCAATTTGACCGGATACGCGCGCCTCGATTATCGCCTCAGCGAAGGTGGCCGCCTCTATCTCCTGGAAGCCAATCCCAATCCACAGATTGCCCGCAACGAGGACTTCGCCAACTCTGCGGAACATGCCGGCATGAAGTACGAAGAATTGCTCCAGAAGCTCGTCACCCTCGGACTGAGCTACGAACCCCGCCCCTGAGCTGCGGTTGCCCCCCAAAATGTCTGGCTGTCCGGCATGTCCGGCGGGGGCTTGGACCCGTCGCCGCGTCGGCTCGCGCGCCTGGGGCCCCGCGACACCTCCCCGCCGGGGGGACATCGGGCCCGCCGACGGGCCACGGCGTGCGAGGCAGCGATGCGGGGGCCGCCCAAGGCCGCAGATGCGGGCGGCGGAAGCCCAGGGGTGCGCCAAGCTTGGGCGTTACAGGCTCTTCGGCTCCCGTGGCCAGTCCAGAAATTGGGCTCCGGTCAGCGGACTTGGGGGTTCAGCGTCTGCCTTGGCAGATCGGCTCAATCGCCAACGGATGAACGTTTGTTAAGGCAATCGACGGGCTCATCGCCAGCCGAGATTTATACGCCGTCACAGTCCGCAACACGATTCTATGAAGGTCTGATGACAGAATCATTGACTCTCACTCGAGAGACAAATATGTGACCGCCACTGACCCGGCTGACGGGCGCGGCACCATCACCGAGTGCGGGTCAAATTCGCAGTTCTTGGATCTCTTGAAGGGGGCGGTCATGGAACTTCCGAATTACGAGCTGGTGCGCTATCCGTCTGGTCAACTCATCATCACCAAGAGCGATGCGAAGAGCTCGTTCCGTGACATCGTTGGCGTCTACACCAACGAGGTCGAGGCGCAGCGTGCGCTGGAGCGGCTCAACGGCCAAGCGGGCAGCGCTGAGCCTTCGGTCCACAGCACCGCAACGCTGCCGAGAGTTGCATAGCAAATCCATTGATTTGCCCGGTTGAAAAGCCGGTGACGGAGTTAGGATACGCGCGCGAATCAGTTTTGGATCGCGCGCGTTTCTCATTCACGGCAGGCACGTTCGCTCCCCCAGTCCTGCCCTCCAGCGGAGCCCGACATGTCCTTCACCGCCCACGAGCCGACCGCCGGCATCTATCTGCTGAGCGACCACCTCGATGCGGCATTGGCCATGGGCGAGGACCTGCTGACGGAGAAAGCTCAGCTCGCCGATCCGACGCGGCATCTGACGGTGACCCGCCTCGCGCGCCAGAATCGCGACACCGCCGAGTTTCTGAAAAACGTGCGCACCCTGGAGCTTGCCATGACGGCTCGGCTGCTGCAGGCGCGCAAGCGCGCGGAGGATCTGAAGCGCGGCGGGCACCGGCTGCGGCCGCTGATCGCCCTGTTCGCGGCCGGTACCGCCGCACTCGACGACGCGGCGGCGGAACTCGGAGACACCACCCAACACGATTTCGAAACCGGTGACGTCGCCAGCGCGTTCCTGCGCAGCCGTGGACTGATTGCGCGCGATGCCGCCGGTCTAGAAGGACTTTCCCAACTCGCCGTCAGCGAGGACTACCTGGTCGCCGGCCGCATTCGCCTTGGAACGTTGCTGGACCTGGTAGCAACGTTTCTCGATACCCTCGACCTGATGTTCGATCTTTACAGCGAGCCGAAGCGGGGGCAAGGCGCCGATCTTGTCAGAGGCGCGCACTGGTCCCCCTTTGCCGGGGACACCACGCGATAGCAGGCCGACCCGGTCTCCCGCCTCAGCCCGTGATCGGTACGGCCCTGTCCACGAGGATTTGTTCGGTGCTGAGCTGGCAGCGCAAAGCGATGGCCTCCACACCGGCCGCCCGAGCGGCATCGAAGGTCGCCCCGTAGTTGGCATCGACGTCGCGGGCGAGCGCCAGCTTCTTGGCATCGCTGCGCTGGATCAGGAACAGCATCACGGCTCGGTGACCCGCGCGCACCATCCGCATCATCTCGACCAGGTGCTTGGTGCCTCGCGCCGTCACAGAATCTGGAAATTCGGCAAGCCCATGCCGGCGCGAGAGATGGACGTTTTTGATTTCGACGTAGCACAGGCCCTTGGTTGCACACTCCAGCAGAATGTCGATGCGGCTGTTTTCGCCGTATCGGACCTCGCGCCTGAAGGCCGGGTAACCAGCAAGATATCTGATGCGGCGCGCGGCCATGGCTTCCGCAACCAACTTATTGGGGTGTTGGGTATTGATGCCCACCAGTGTCGGGCCGTGGCCGAGATCGGCCTCCACCATTTCCCAGGTAAAGCGATATTTGCGCGTTGGACTGTCGCTTTCGGAGAGCCATACGGTGGCACCCGGCGAGGTCAGACCCAACATCGAGCCCGTGTTCGGGCAGGTCGCCGTGACCGTGCGGCCGTCCTCAAGACGAACGTCGGCAAGAAAGCGCTTGTAGCGCTGGATCAGGGTGCCGCGAATGACGGGAGTGGGAAAGCGCATGGCCTGCGCTGATAGCACGGCGCAAGACCGTGCTGCAGGATGAAGTTTTGCTCCTCCCCTGCGCTCGAGGCAACGTGCGCTGGCGCGGCTGCTCCCAAGTTTGCGGTTTTCGCAGAGGCTGGCCGGGCCCTCGGTGGGCCTCGGCCAGAGACCCATTAGCGGAAAAGGGCGGCCCGGTAGGACGTGCTTTTTTTTGTTACCCAGGGCCTGGTCCGTCGGGTCCTTGGCCCGGGCCCGAAAATGTGGCCGCCCGACCCGTGGCCGTGGTGGCAGGTCCTCGCCGACGGCTGGGGGCAAAACCGGCCGATGGCCAAGGGTTTGGCGGCGCTCGGGGCAGCCAAGGCGCCCCCTCCGGCAACCGGCGCCCCCCCCCCCGGGCGCCCCCCCCTGCAAAGGCGCACCGACGCGCCTGCCGCCCCCCCGCAGGGATCGAGGTCGCCAAACGGGGCGGGTCCCGCCGCGGGCGGGCTTCGGCAATTCGCCTTTTCGCCCGGAACGGCAGGAGCACATCACATGGGCTAGAACCGCGCGGCACGCGCGTGTGGCAGTTCGATCCTGTTGACGGCATAGTATACTGCGGCGCGAGGGGCCGCCGGGTTTCGCTCCTAGGCGGGCAAGTGGAGCTTGATCCGCTCGAGGACGGCGGTTTTCGTGCGTAGGTAGCGTCGCAGTGCAAACGAGAATGACGATCGGTCCCGAGCATAGTCTGCCCTTTGGCTGCTACGAGCCCACACCACTCCAGTCCTATCTCATTGCCATCGGGCGTAGGTTGCCGCGCAACTGGGCCGGGCGACGGATCGCGTCCCTAATCCGTTCCTTCTTGAAGCGCTATTCGGGCCGCCCCATCGACGTGATCCGGCTCGGCAGTCGGATGCGGCTATACCCGCGGAGCAACTCCAGCGAAAAGCGCCTGATGGCGACACCGCAGTTTTTCGACGCGGTCGAAATGGCCTTGCTGGAGACACGGCTTAGCGCCGATTTCGTCTTTCTGGACGTCGGTGCCAACGCCGGAGCCTATACCCTATTTGTGGCCAACCGGGTTGGCCGCACCGGCCGGATCATCGCGGTCGAGCCCCATCCCACGGCGCTGGCGCGGCTTCACTGCAATCTGGCGCTCAATGGGATCGACTGGGCAAAGGTTGTGCCGGCAGCCCTTTCAGATCACAATGGCAGCGTGAGCTTGTTCATCAACGAGCGAAATATCGGCGGCTCTTCGATGCTTGCGGGCCGCAGGCCGGACTTGGCGACGCGATCGATCGAAGTAGAATGTCGCAGTCTGGCAAGCCTGGTCCGCGAAGAGGGATTGTCTCGCATCGATGCCATCAAGCTGGACGTGGAAGGTGCGGAAGATCGCATCCTCGTTCCCTACCTCGCCCAGGCGCCGCGCCCCTTGTTGCCGCGTTTCTTGATCATCGAGGACAATCGCTCCGTCTGGAAGGCGGATTTGTTGGGCCTCCTTGAGCGCGCGGGGTACGTGACTGAAGCCGCACCCAACGCCAATCTTGTTCTCAGTCTGCAAAGTAAAAAACCGGCGACGGAAGCTCTCCATGGACCATGACCCGGCGGGTGCCAGCCGCACAATTGTCAGTGCCGCGCTGATCGTGATCGGCGATGAGATTTTGTCTGGTCGCACCAAAGACAAGAATATTGGCCACATCGCCGACCACCTCACCGCCATCGGCATCCAGCTCAAGGAAGTGCGCATTGTTCCCGATGAGGAAGCGGAGATCGTGGCCGCGGTCAATGCGCTGCGCACGCGCTATGACTATGTGTTTACGACCGGCGGCATCGGGCCCACCCACGACGATATCACCGCCGATGCGATAGCCAATGCCTTTGGCGTTGGCATCGATGTCGACGAGCGGGCGCTGGCCCCGATGCGCGCCTATTTTGAGCGTCGCGGCGTGGAGCTGACGCCCGCCCGCATGCGCATGGCGCGCATTCCCTTTGGCGCCGAGCTGGTGGAGAACAGCGTCTCCATCGCGCCCGGGTTCATGCTGGGCAACGTCATCGTGATGGCGGGCATCCCCAATATCATGCAAGTCATGCTCGAGGCCGCCACCAAATTTCTCAAGACCGGCAAGAAGATGCTGTCGGCCGCCATGGATTTGCATCGGCCGGAGGGCGAGATCGCCGATCTGTTTGCCGCTTTGCAAAAGCGCTATCCCGACGTGCCGATGGGATCCTACCCGTTCCAACGCGACGGCAAGCCAGGCACCCAGCTGGTGCTGCGTTGCACCGATCCCGCGCGCCTGTCGGAGGCCGAAAACGAGCTCAAAATTCAGCTTGCAGCGCGAGGCTGGATCTAGCGTCCTTCTAGCGTCCTGCCTCGAAGGCGTCCTCGCTCGCCGGTCGCCATTGCAAGGCGCCGCGTTTCGAAGCCTCGGCTCGCGGACAAAGCACGATCAGCCCACATCCCCCTCGGCCACGGCGGCCAAGGGCGCATCGATGGTGCAAACGACGCCGCCGTCGGCATAGTCGATTTTCACCTCACCGTCGACCTGCACGGCCAGGGCACGCTCGATCATGAGCGAGCCGGAGCCTTTGCGTTCCGGTGCAGACACGGCGGGGCCCCACGCTCCTGCCAGCGCAATCGGAAGCGATCGGCATCGATGTCCCACACGATCGCCACACGTCCGCCGGCAACGGACAGCGCACCGTACTTGATTGCATTGGTGCACAACTCATGGATGGCCAGCGACAAGGCCACCGCACTCTTGGGCTGCACGCGCAAGTGCGGACCCGCGGCAGAAAAGTGGTTTTGCTCGACCATGACGGGCTCAAGCGTCGACCAGATGAGCTCGCGCAAAGTCACGCCGCGCCAATTCTCGGCGGTGAGTAGCCTCGACGGCGACTATAGCAGCAGACCCCGGCAGCAACGACGACTGGGATTTCAATTTACGGTTCAAAGCGTTGCGCCACACCCTGTCGCCGCACGGAACGGGCCACCCTGATCCGACGGAGAGTTGCCCTGGGGCTGTTGCCGATGGCGGCTAGGCGGCGTCCCCTCGCATCACCTTTTCGGCGCGATTGGGATAGATAACCGCCTCGGCATGCCGGTACATCAAGTCGATCTCGGAGTCGCTGCGGTAGAGCGGGCGTGTCCCCCGCATGGCGGCCAGATGCTCGGCCTCGATGTTGCGGCGGATTTCAGCCGTCAGCGAATTGAGCCGATGGTAGGCCTCCGAAATGGTCCGTCCCAGGGCCGTGATGCCATGGCCCAGGAGGACCACCACGTTGGTTTCCGCGATGAAGTCCTTGACCGGCCCAACGTCGGCCTCCACGTCCACATGCGCCGGCACGTAATAGGGAGGCTTGCCCAAAATAAAGGGCATGTCGAGCGAGAGCACTTTGACCTCGCGAAAGGCGCCGGAGCTGAAAAAGGCAATGGTCGCATCGTCATGCACATGGATGACCGCGCCAATGTCGGGCCGCAGGCGCAAGATCTCGCGATTGAGGTTGTGGCCGATGCTGGTCATGCGCGAGCCATAGAGTAGGCGGCTGGTTGGAATTTCCGTGATGACGATATTCTCCATGCCCATTTCTTCGAGCGAGATCTCGGCATGCTTGGTGTAGGCCACGCCGTGCGCGTGATCGGAATGCGTGGCCCGGATCGCCATATTGCCGAGGGTATTGTGGACATAGCCGCGACCCGCCACGAGACGGGCGTAGCGCAGGAATTGTTCACCGATCCGGGAATCGAAATGCACTGGGCTCGCCATGGGCTGCTCCTTGGCTAGGCTCGGCGACCGGCGCTTAGGCGGGCGAGGGCAGGTCGGTAAAGGCCGGCTGCCGAGGGGTGGCCGTCTCTCGAGAAGGCTGACAGCACGGACCCGTCGATGCAAGGGCTAGGCGCCGGACGCGGCGGGAAATCCCCTACGGCGACCCGCGGCGACGGGCGCTCGGAGGCGGCGGGCGGGCCCCGATGCGTATCCCGCCGGCGCCCAGCTCAGGCAAAACGTAGGGGACCATTAGCTTCGGCGAGAGGCGTCGAAACGGTGGGCGTCCAGACCCAAGAGATCCCAGGTCTTGCGCATGTGCGGCGGCAGCGGGGCGGTCACGTCGATCATTGCCTGGCCGGCGACGGGGTGGGGGAGGACGAGCCGGCGGGCATGCAAGTGCAGCTTGGGCTCGATGCCGCTGTCGGCCAGCACCCGGTCGCCTTCGTATTTGCCGTCGCCGACGATGGGATGGCCGATCAGCGCCATATGAGCGCGCAGCTGATGCTGGCGGCCGGTGACGGGCTTCAACGACACCCACGCGACCTTGTGCGCGACACGATCGATAACGGAATAGTGCGTCGTGGCATGCATGGCCAGATCCTGCTCGCCAGGCTCGGCCTTGCGCACGCGATCGCCATCCGGACCAGCGGCCTTGACGAGCGCCGCCTCGACCTTGCCCTGGGCGGGCCGCGGCACTCCCTTCACGAGCGCCCAATAGGTCTTGGCCGCCGAGCGCGTCTGGAAGATGCGGCCAAGTTTGGCTGCCGCGTGGCGATGCTTGGCAACCAACAACACCCCGGTGGTATCGCGGTCGAGCCGGTGCACGAGCCGAGGGCGATCGCCGAAACGATCGGCCATGCCGGCGAGCAAGCCGTCGATATGGCGTTTGGTGCCCGTACCGCCCTGCACGGCGATGCCGAATGGCTTATCGAGAGCCAGGACGTGCTCGTCCTCGAATAAAATCAACCGCTCGATGAAATCCCGATCCGCCTTCGACAGCCCAGGCGGAGGGGTGAGCGATGGCCGACTGGCGCCGCTGCTGCGCGCCACCGGCGGCACACGCACCTGCTGGCCGGCGGCAAGGCGCAAATTCGCCTGTGCGCGCCGGCTGTCGACGCGCACCTGTCCGGAGCGCAGCAGCTTTTGCAGATAACTGTAGCCGACCTCGGGGAAATGCACGCGGAACCAGCGGTCGAGACGCAAGCCGGCTTCATCGTCTTTGACCAGGATGGTTTCGACCGACGCACTCACGTGAAGAGCCACCGCGTAAGCCACAACCCGGCATAGAGCGCCGCGATCGACAGCACGACCGAGCCAAGGAGGTAGAGGCCCGCGGCCAACCGGTCATGCTGCCCGACCAGGGTGGCGAAATCGAGTGCATAGGCCGAGAACGTCGTAAAGCCGCCCAAGATGCCGGTGGCGAGAAACGTGCGCAGATCGAGCGAGCCCTTGAACTTCAGCGCCAGCACTTCGACGACCACTCCCATCAGCAAGCAGCCCACGATGTTGACGCACAGGGTCGACCAGGGAAAGCCGCTGCCGAGCCAACGCCCGAAGCCGACGTTAATGACATGACGCGCCCCAGAACCCAGAGCACCACCGAGCATGGCCCAGAGCAGAAGTTTCATGGCTGGCGGTCGGTCAAGAGGGCGTCTCGGCCGGCTTCGCCAGGCGGCCGCCGATCATCCAGCCCAGCCACCATCCGATCAGCAGGGCTATGAAATTGGCGGCCATGAACACCCCGTCCTCCAGGTTACCCACCTCGTCTGGGCTGCTGAAGGTGAATTGGTCCACCATCATGCTGGCCAGTCGTGGACTGACGAAAATCGTGGCGAGCGCCGCCACCACAACGGCGCATGCCATAGCAATTAGATAACGCATGCTTTCTCTCCGGGCGCTGCTCAAGCCTGAGCCCGAGCCTACCTCACCTCCCAGAACCAGACTTCCTTCGCCTGTGCGTAGTTGGAGTAGTAGCCGAGCCAGGAGAACCATTCCATCAGCCACTTGGTCGAGGAGCGATAGCCGTTCCAAACATCGATATGGTCCCCTGTGGGCGTCGTCTCGCCGTGGCGCTTCCAGTAGTCCTGGATGTAGATAATGCCCGTGCGGCCGAAGATCTTAGGGTAGAAGTGCGAGGCCTCGGTGCCCACGATGCGCTCGACTTTTCCGACACCGGGGATCGACGCACCGGCAAGCCCGCGCGCCAGCTCCGCGGCACGGATATAGTGCATCTCCTCGGCGGCATGCACGTTGCAGGTGGGCTGGTGCAGCAACCCCGGGGAAACGCCCGCCAGCTTCAGGCAAACGCCCATGCGGATCGAACACTGGTTGCCGAACACCGGAAACCCCTGAGGCACGAACAGACCTTCCAGGTTGGTCAGACCTTGGGGGGCGACGCAGGGAAATTGCGTGGAGTTGTTGGCGGGGTGCCGATACCACAGGTCCTTGAACGCAACCATCGTGATCTCCGCGTTCTCTAGAGCTGGGGTGGCGAGGCCTTCGCGGGTGGCTTTCAGGGGGTCGACTATAGGCGATCGGAGCCGCCGCTGCCAAACGCGTCAAACCGGCGGCGACCCCAAGCCTAGCGGCGCCGCGCCCGCAACTTCTGCCATTGCTCCAGGCGCTCTTTTAGCTCGGCCTCGAAGCCGCGGCCGTCGGGGGCATAGAAGCGCTGGTGCCCCATGCCGTCGGGGAAGTAGTCCTGGCCGGAAAATGCCTCCGGGCTATCGTGATCGTACTGATAGCCCGCGCCGTAGCCCTGCTGGTGCATGAGGCGGGTGGGCGCGTTCAAGATGTGCTTGGGCGGAGCCAGGCTGCCGTGCTGCTTGGCCGTTTCGATGGCGGCACCGAAGGCGACGTAGGCGGCGTTGGATTTAGGTGCCGTCGCCAGATAAATGACGGCCTGCGCCAGCGCCAATTCGCCCTCGGGCGAACCCAAAAAATCGAATGCGTCCTTGGCCGCAAGCGCCTGGAGCACCGCCTGCGGATCGGCGAGGCCGATGTCCTCGATGGCCATGCGCACGAGGCGCCGGGCGATGAACAGGCGATCCTCGCCGGCATCGAGCATCCGCGCCAGCCAATAGAGCGAGGCGTCCGGGTCGGATCCGCGCACCGCCTTGTGCAGGGCGCTGATCAGGTTGTAGTGACCGTCTCGCGATTTGTCATAGAGCGGCGCCCGGCGCTGCAGCAGCTTGCTTAGGCCCGCGCGATCGAGCCGGGCCGCCCCCGGTGCGACGGAGCCGATCAGCTCCTCGGCCATGTTCAGGGCCGTGCGACCATCGCCGTCGGCCAAGGCCTTCAAGGTTTCGCGCGCCTGTCTGTCGAGCGGCAGCGGCCGGCCTGCTTCGGCCTCCGCCCGGCACAGCAGCTGTTCGAGCGCGGCGTCGTCGAGCCGATGAAAGACGAGAACCAGGGAGCGTGACAGCAAGGCACCGTTGAGCTCGAAGGAGGGGTTCTCGGTGGTCGCACCCACCAGCGTGATCGTGCCGTCCTCCATAATGGGCAAGAAGCTATCCTGCTGCGAGCGGTTGAAGCGGTGGATCTCATCGATGAAGAGCAGCGTACCCTCGCCCATCTCGCGCCGATTGCGCGCCCGATCGAAGGCTTTGCGCAGATCCTGCACGCCGGAAAAGATGGCCGAGAGCTGCTCGAAGGCAAGCTTACTCTCGTGTGCAAGCAGGCGCGCAACGGTGGTCTTGCCCGAGCCGGGAGGACCCCACAGGATCATGCTCTGCAAGCGGCCGCTGTGGAGCATGCGGCTCAAAGTCCCGTCCGGCCCGATCAGATGATCTTGGCCGACAACGGCGCTGAGCCGCGCCGGGCGCAACCGATCCGCCAAGGGGCGCGGGGCACCTTTTTCCAGACCTGCCGCTTCGAACAGATTTGCCACACCTCAGCCGGAGAGCTGGAGTTGCAGGAGCTGGTTGCCGCGCTTGACCACAACTTGCCATACGCGCGGCCGTTCTTTGAGCTGAGCTTCCAGCTCGCCGATGCTGTCGATTTTCTCGCGACCGACCTGGACGATGATGTCGCCGGTGCGGAAACCCAGCCGCGCCGATCGCGACGCCGGCTGCACCGATAGGATCACCACACCGTCCTCCTCCTCGAGGCCGAGCTCGGCCGCCGTCCCGGGCAAGATATTGGCGACGCGCGCACCATCGAAAGGATGCGTCCCCGACAAGTTGCGCACATCGTCCCGATTGGCTTTGGGCGGGGCACGCACGGCGAGCGCGACCGTCATTTTGCGGCCCTTGCGCACCACATCCAGGCTGCATTTGTTGCCGATCCCTCGGGTCGTCAGCCGATAGTACACGGCGCGAGGATCGGGAATTTCATAGCCGTCCACGGCCACGATCACGTCACCCGACTGCAGGCCGGCCTCCGCCGCCGCGCTATGCTCATAGACCTTTACCACCAGAGCCCCGGCGACGCGCTCGAGCGCCAGGGCCTCGCCGAGCTCGCGCGTTACCGCATCGAGCTTGGCCCCGAGCCAGGGCCGTTCGAGCTTACGGCCGGAAATGGCGCTGTCGACGATCACCTTCACCAGATTGGATGGAATGGCAAAGCCGATCCCGTGCGATCCCCCCGACCGGGAAAATATCGCCGTATTGATGCCAAGCACGCGACCGGCCATGTCCACCAATGCGCCGCCGGAATTGCCAGGGTTGATGGCCGCATCGGTTTGGATGAACACCTGGGCCTCCGACTGGGTGACCTCCGTGCGGCCTAGCGCCGAAATGATGCCGCTGGTGACCGTCTGGCCGACCCCGAAGGGGTTGCCGATCGCCAGCACCAGATCCCCAACCTCGGCGCGGTCGGAATCCTCAAACTCGAGGTAGGGAAAGCGGCCCTCGGCGCCCTCGATCTTGAGCACGGCAAGGTCCGACTTTTCATCCTGCAGGACGATCTTGGCGTCGAATTCGCGTCGGTCCGCCAGGGCCACTTTGATCTCGGCCGTGCCGCCGACCTTTACCACATGCGTGTTGGTGACGATGATGCCGTCGGGGTGCACGATTACGCCCGACCCCAGCGAGTTCTGGATGCGCTCCTGCGGTAAGCCGAACCGCTCACCGAACAGCCGACCGAACAGGGGATCCTGGGCGAACGGGGAGACGAAGGTCTGCACCCGGGCGCGCACGTAGACATTGACGACCGCCGGGGCGGCTTTTTTGACGATCGGGGCAAAGGAATACTGCGCCGCTTCGCGCGATGGCGGCGGCTCACGCCGCTGCGCAGCCGCCGGCGGTGCGGGCAGGATGGCAAGACCCATCAAACCCACGAGGGCGGCCCGACGGGCGTTCGCCAAACCGCTCATAAGGCTTCCCTTTTCCTGCGTTGCGCCCGGACACATATAACGCACCGGTGTCGACCTTTGGAAGGTCGCCGCGGGGCACGACCGTGCCCCAAACGCATGGTATAGCGCGATTCTTGGGCCCCCCGGCGGCAACTGCGGGCGAGGTCGACCGAACGTGCCAGGCCCTGGGCGTAGGGGCCCCCCCATGGCGCGCGTTGCGGGCCGCGGCTGGCCCAGCCTCGGCACCCGCCTATGCTGGCCACTTTTTTGCTCGCTAGCGGCCGCCTGCCGGTGCGTCGGCCCGATGCCCCTGGCCGCAGCCGCGATCAGATCGGGACTTGATCAGGCGTTGGCCTGCTCGGCCTTCATGGCCTCGGAGCGTTCCTTGTCCTCCCTGCCCTTCACCAGTTCATCGCGGTCGACCAGTTCGATGACGGCGACGGCAGCCGAATCCCCGTAGCGGTAACCGGCCTTGAGCACCCGCGTGTAGCCGCCGGCGCGATCCTTGTAGCGGGGCCCCAAGGTATCGAACAGCTTCTTGACCATGGCCTCATCGCGCATGCGCGAGGCGGCAAGGCGCCGGGAGTTGAGATCGCCCCGTTTGGCTAGGGTGATGTATTTGTCCATCACCCGCTTCAAGTCCTTCGCCTTGGCCAAGGTCGTGACGATCTGCTCGTGGCGGATCAAGGCGGCGGCCATATTGGAGAACATGGCCTGGCGGTGGCCGCTATCGCGGCTGAAGCGCCGCCCCAGCTTGCGGTGTCGCATTATCCAAGTCCTTTGCGTTGTTGGCAGCGAGGTTCTATGGCCTCGCGTTGTTCGAGCAAAACCGATGACGCACGCCTGCATCGGCGCGCGCCGCCCATCTTCCTCAATACTGATCCTCGAAGCGCTTAGCCAGGTCCTCGATATTGTCGGGCGGCCAATTCGGCACCTCCATGCCGAGGTGCAGACCCATGCTGGCCAGCACCTCCTTGATCTCGTTGAGCGACTTGCGCCCGAAGTTTGGCGTGCGCAGCATCTCCGCTTCGGTCTTCTGGATCAGGTCGCCGATATAGACGATGTTGTCGTTCTTCAGGCAGTTGGCCGAGCGTACCGACAGTTCCAGCTCGTCCACCTTTTTGAGCAATGCCGCGTTGAAGGCGAGCTCGGGGTGCTTGGCGGCGTCCTCGATGGCCTTTTTGGGCTCCTCGAAGTTGATGAAGACCGCCAGCTGATCTTGCAGGATGCGCGCCGCCAACGCCACCGCGTCTTCCGCCGTGACCGACCCGTCGGTCTCGACCGTCATTGTAAGTTTGTCGTAGTCGAGGATCTGGCCCTCGCGGGTATTCTCGACGCGGTAGGAGACCTTCTTGACCGGGCTGTAGAGGCTGTCGACCGGGATCAGGCCGATCGGGGCGTCGTCCGGACGGTTGCGCTCGGCGGGAACGTAACCCTTGCCCATGCTGGCCGTGAACTCCATGCGGATCGCGGCACCCTGGTCGAGGGTGCAGATCACGTGATCGGGGTTCAGGATCTCGATATCGGAGCTGGCCTCGATGTCGGAGGCTTTGATCTGGCCCGGTCCTTCTTTCTTCAGCACCATCCGTTTGACACCCTCGGAGTGCTGACGCAGGGCGATCTCCTTGATGTTGAGGATGATGTTGGTCACGTCCTCGCGCACGCCAGGGATGGAGGAGAACTCATGCAACACCCCGTCGATGTGCACGGTGGTGATGGCTGCACCCTGCAGCGACGACAGCAGCACACGCCGCAGCGCATTGCCGAGCGTCATGCCAAAGCCGCGCTCGAGGGGTTCGGCGACGATGGTCGCCACCTTGTCGCGCTGCCGTCCGGAAGCCACTTCGAGCTTGGTTGGCTTGATCAAATCCTGCCAGTTCTTTTGCAACACGTTTGCCACGGGGAGGCCTCACACTCTTTCTCAAAGCTGACGAGCCGCGAGCCGATCCTCGCTGTAAGGCCCATCGTTCCAATCCAATGTTCTGGCGCGTCGCTGCCGCGACGGCGAACTAGACGCGCCGACGCTTGCGCGGGCGGCATCCGTTGTGGGGGATCGAGGTCACGTCGCGGATCGACGTGATCTGGAACCCAACCGCCTGCAGGGCCCGCAACGCCAATTCACGTCCCGAACCCGGCCCCATCACCTCGACCTCGAGGATCTTCATGCCGTGCTCCATTGCCTTCTTGCCGGCGTCCTCGGCCGCCATCTGCGCGGCGTAGGGTGTCGATTTGCGCGAGCCCTTGAAGCCCATGGTACCGGCCGAGGACCAGGCGATGGTATTGCCCTGGGCATCGGTGATGGTGATCATTGTATTGTTAAAGGTCGCGCTCACGTGCGCGATGCCGGAGCTGATATTCTTGCGCTCACGCCGGCGCGGTTTGGCGCGGCTCGCGGTTTGCGTCTCTTTTGCCATCGATCAAAGGGCTCCAGGGGTCAGGGTCATCTTTGCGGGCCTCCGGCACGCCAGGCCAAGCTTGGGGCCAGGGTCGCGCGGCCCGACTAAGCGCTCGTCTTCTTTTTGCCTGCAATCGGCCGCGCCTTGCCCTTGCGCGTGCGCGCATTGGTGTGCGTGCGCTGCCCGCGGACGGGCAGACTGCGGCGGTGCCGCAAACCGCGGTAGCAGCCCAAATCCATCAGGCGCTTGATGTTCATGGCGACGTCGCGCCGCAAGTCACCTTCCACCACGTAGTCGCGATCGATCGCCTCGCGGATTTGCAAGACCTCCGCGTCGGTCAGATCATTGACCCGGCGCTTGTCGGGAATGCCGACCTTGCTGCAGATCTCCTGCGCGAACTTTGGGCCGATGCCATGAATGTATTGAAGCGCAATGACGACGCGCTTCTGCGTTGGAATGTTAACACCTGCGATACGAGCCACGCTGATCTCCTGAAGGATCGCACCATGCAACAAGCCTAAGCCGTTGCTGCAAAATCGGACCTGAACAACGCTCAGAAAAACGCACACAAATCGGCTCCGGCGACGGTGCACCGGATCCGACTGCTGCGTTCTCAGTCCCGAAAGTTGGGGTTCTTCTAGCCGAGCCGCCCAACATCGTCAACCACCTGATGGGCGCGGCAGCTGCGCCTCAATGGCGGCCGCGACGTCCGCGATCGAGCCCATGCCATCGACGCTGCGCAGGTTGCCCTTACAGTAGTAATAGCCAACCAAGGGTGAGGTTTCCCGGTAGTAGACCATCAGGCGCCGCTGCACCGTCTCGGCCGAGTCGTCGGGCCGGCGCAGGAAGGCCGTGCCACAGCATGCGTCGCACTTGCCTGGGGTCTGCGGCGGCTTAAAACGGTCGTGGTAGCCCGCCCCGCAGGCGGCACAGGTAAACCGGCCCGCAATCCGCTCGACCAACTGATCGTCGTTCACTTTCAGCTCGATGACGGCATCGAGCTTCAGCTGCTTGCGTTTAAGTACACCATCGAGGGCAGCCGCTTGCGCCAGCGTCCGGGGAAACCCGTCGAAGATCACCCCCGCCTTGCAGTCGGGCTGGCCCAGCCGCGCGGCGATGATCTCGATGACGATGTCATCGGAGACCAGCTCGCCACGGTCCATGATGGCCTTGGCCTTGCGGCCGATGGGACTACCGGCCTGCGCGGCCGCGCGCAGCATGTCGCCCGTTGAAAGCTGGATCAGGCCATGTTTGGCGGCGATGGTCTTGGCCTGAGTGCCCTTGCCCGCCCCCGGCGGGCCAAGCAGGATCAGGTTCATCATCGCCGAGTTGCGCCTCTGAGCTTGGCCTTCTTGATCAGTCCCTCGTACTGGTGTGCCAGCAGGTGGCTTTGCACCTGCGCCACCGTATCCATCGTGACGCTGACCGCGATCAACAGCGAGGTGCCGCCGAAATAGAAGGGCACCGCGGCATAGGAGATCAACAGCTCGGGCAACACGCAGACGGCCGCCAGGTAGATGGCGCCCACCACGGTAATGCGGGTCAGGACGTAGTCGATGTATTCGGCCGTCTTGGCGCCGGGACGGATACCCGGCAGAAAGCCGCCGTATTTGCGCAAATTGTCGGCGGTGTCCTGGGGGTTGAAGACGATGGCCGTGTAGAAGAAGGCAAAAAAGACGATCAAGCCAACGTAAATGGCAAGATAGAGCGGCTGCCCGCGGCCCAAGGACGCCACGATCGCGTTGAGCCAGTCGGGACCGGCACCCTGGCTGAACTGCGCAACCGTGATCGGCAGCAGCAGCAGCGAGGAGGCGAAAATTGGCGGAATGACGCCGGACGAGTTGAGCTTCAAGGGCAGATGCGAGGCATCGCCTTGGAACATGCGATTGCCCATCTGCCGCTTGGGGTACTGAATGAGCAGGCGCCGTTGGGCGCGTTCGATGAAGACGATGGCCGCAACCACCCCTAGCATCAGCGCCAGCAGGGCGATGAGTAGGGGCCAGGAGATGGCACCCTGGCGCGACAGCTCGAGCAAGCCGGCCAGCGCGCTCGGCAGGCCGGCGACGATCCCCGACATGATGATGAGGGAGGTGCCGTTGCCGACACCACGCGCCGTGATCTGCTCGCCGAGCCACATCAAGAACATGGTGCCGCCCACCAGCGTCACCACCGTCGAGATTCGGAAGAACCAGCCGGGATCAATGACAACGGCGCCGGCAGAGCCGCGCGAGCCCTCCAAACCGAAGGCAATGCCGTAGGCCTGGAAGGAAGCCAGGGCCACCGTCAAGTAGCGCGTATACTGGTTGATCTGCTTGCGCCCCTGCTCGCCCTCCTTCTTCAGTTGTTCCAGGGTCGGGACCACGCTCGTCATCAGCTGCATGATAATCGAGGCGGAGATGTAGGGCATGATATTGAGGGCGAAGATCGCCATGCGCTCAACGGCACCGCCGGCGAACATATTGAACATGCCGAGGATGCCGGACGATTGCGCCTTGAAGGACTCCGCGAACGCGGCCGGGTTGATGCCGGGGATCGGGATGTAGGTGCCGAGCCGATAAACCACCAGCGCGGCCAGCGTGAACCAGATGCGCTTCTTGAGATCCTCAGCCTTCGCGAACGCCCCGAAATTCAGATTGGAAGCAAGCTGTTCGGCGGCGGAAACCATGTGATCTCTCCCTGCCCTAGCCGACGGCGGTGCGCCCCGCGGGCGGGCAACTTTAAAACATGGGGGTCGGAAAGGTTCAACGCAAGCAGGACGGCCGACCCCGACCCTCCTGCTCCGGCCTTCGCGGCGCAACGGCCTCGACGCGCGGACCCTAGTCCTCGCTGGCGGCCGCCTTCGACTTGCCGGTCTTGGCCTTTTTTGCCGCCGATTTCTTGCGCTTGGCCTCATCGGCGGCGAGCACCTTGCGCTCGATCAGCGTAATCGACCCACCGGCCTTCTCAATCGCGGCCTTGGCGCTTGCCGTGGCGTGATCGACGGTCAAGGCAAGTTTGGCTTTGAGCTCCCCCTCACCCAGTACACGCACGCCATCAAGGGCGCGGCGCACCAGCCCCGCCGCAACCAAGGCGGCAATATCGATGGGCTTGCCGGCATCCAAGCGGCCGCTGTCTACGGCCTCCTGCAGACGTCCGACGTTGACCTCGTTGTAGTACTTGGGGTTCAGCTTGTTGAAGCCGCGCTTGGGCAGTCGACGGTGCAAGGGCATTTGGCCGCCCTCGAAACCGCCAAGCCGCACGCCGGCGCGCGCCGTCTGGCCCTTAGCGCCGCGGCCGCCCATCTTGCCCATTCCAGAGCCGATGCCTCGACCAATGCGCACGCGCAGCTTGCGCGACCCCGGATTGTCCTTAATGTCATTGAGACGCATCGAACCTCTGGCTCCTTGAGCTCTTAGGCCTTCTCGTCGACGACGCGAACGAGGTGGGCAATGCTGTTGATCATGCCGCGCACCGCCGGGGTGTCCTCAAGGGTGCGGCGGCGGCCGATCTTGTTGAGACCGAGCCCGATCAGGGTTTGTTGCTGACTTTTTGGCCGGCGCTGCGGGCTGGCGATCTGCTCGACCGTCAGCCGCTTGCCCTTGCCCTTTTCCGCCGCTGCCATCGCGCGCTACCTCCGGCCAACGCCTATGCTGGCTCGCCGGCGGCGTCGGCCTCACCGGCCGATCCGTCACGCCGCCGCGCCACGATCTCGCTCACCTTCTTGCCGCGCCGGGCCGCCACCGCGCGCGGGTTCTCCTGCTCTTTCAGCGCATCGAAGGTAGCGCGCACCATGTTATAGGGATTGGTGCTGCCCAAGGACTTGGCGACCACGTCTTGCACGCCAAGCATTTCGAACACCGCCCGCGTCGGGCCGCCGGCGATAATGCCCGTCCCCGGCGGGGCCGAGCGCAGCACCACCTTGCCGGCGCCATGCCGACCCTCCGAGTCGTGATGCAAGGTACGTCCCTCCCGTAGGGGTACCCGCAGCAGGCCACGGCGCGCCGCCTCGGTCGCCTTGCGAATTGCCTCCGGCACCTCGCGCGCTTTGCCGTGACCGAACCCGACCCGGCCCTTCTGATCGCCGACCACCACGAGGGCCGCAAAGCCAAAGCGCTTGCCGCCTTTCACCACCTTGGCCACACGATTGATGTGCACCAGCTTGTCTTTGAACTCGCTGTCGCGTTCCTCGCGATTGCGGTCCCTGTCTCTGTATGGACGAGCCACCTCGTTGCCTTTCCTTAAATTAGAAGCTCAGGCCGCCTTCACGCGCACCGTCCGCCAACGCCTTGATGCGCCCGTGATACCTATAGCCACCTCGATCGAACACCACGGCCTTGATGCCGGCCTTGACCGCGCGTTCGGCGAGCAGCTTGCCGACCGCCGTCGCCGCGGCCTTATCGGCCCCGGTCCGAAGCGTACCCTTCAGGTCCTTCTCGAGGCTCGAGGCGGCTACCAGCGTTGCGGCGCGCGCATCGTCGATCAGCTGGGCATAGATGTGCTTGGAGGAGCGGAACACGGACAGGCGAGGCCGGTCCTCGCGGCGCGAGAGAGAGCGACGCACGCGCAGCTTGCGCTTGTCGAACTGTGTCATCTTCCGGAGCATGGTGCGGCCTACTTCTTCTTGCCTTCCTTGCGAAGGATATATTCACCTTGATAGCGAATGCCCTTGCCCTGGTAGGGCTCGGGCGGGCGCGCAGCCCGGATCTCGGCCGCCATCTGCCCAACCTTCTGCTTATCGATCCCCGATACGGTAATGAGTTCCTGCTTTGCCCCGCCGACCTTTATCTCGACACCGGCGGGAATCTTATGCACCACGTCGTGACTGAAGCCGACCTGCACCTGCAGCGCGTCCTTACCCTTCATTGCCGCGCGGAAGCCGACGCCATGGATCTCGAGCGTCTGCGAATAGCCGTTGGTGACGCCCTCAATCAGGTTGACGATCTGGGTCCGCGACATACCCCATAGGGCGCGCGCCGACCGGCTATCCTCACGCATGCTGACCGCAATTCCGTCCGCCGATTTCTCGACGCCGATCTGGTCCGGACAGGTGAACGACAGCTCGCCTTTGGGACCCTGCATCGTTACTTTCTGCCCGCTCAGCGTCGCCGTGACGCCCGCCGGGATGGGAACCGGCCTCTTGCCTATGCGCGACATGTCTTGTCCTCAATCTCGTCTGGTCCAAACGCGACCGGCTAGAAAACATTACACAAGATCTCGCCGCCGACGTTCTCCTCGCGGGCGCGGGTATCCGACATCACCCCCTTTGGCGTGGACAGAATGGCGACACCCAGGCCGTTGGCAACGGTGGTCAGCTCGCGCACGGCGGTATAGACGCGGCGACCCGGCTTGGAGATGCGCTTGATCTCGCGAATGGCCGGTTGGCCGTTGGCGTACTTCAACTCGATTTCGAATTCTGCCGGACCGTTCTTGTGGTCGATGCGGGCGTAGCCGCGGATGTAGCCTTCCGCCTGCAAAACGTCGAGCACGCGCTCGCGCAGCTTGGAAGCCGGCGATGATACCTTCGGACGGCGGCGCAGTTGTGCGTTGCGGATGCGGGTCAACATATCGCCGAGCGGATCGTTCATGGTCTTGGTCTCCTACCAGCTCGACTTCACCATGCCGGGAATCAAGCCCTGGCTCGCCAGTTCACGCAGCATGTTGCGGCAGACCTTGAGCTTGCGGTAATAGCCGCGCGAGCGCCCGGTGAGCTCGCAGCGATTGCGCACGCGCGTTGCCGAGGAGTTGCGCGGCAGCTGGGCGAGCTTGAGCCGTGCGGCGAAGCGTTCTTCGGGCTGCCTCGACAGGTCGGAGGCAAGCTCCTTTAGCTTTTTGCGCTTGGTGGCATACTGCGCCACCAACTTGCGCCGATGGTTGTTCTTGTTGACCGAACTGATCTTAGCCATGCATTCCTCCAGCGACCGTCCTCAGGTCGGGGTCCTCAAGTGCGAAATGGAAAATTGAAGCCGCGCAACAGGGCGCGGGCTTCCTCGTCGGTTCCTGCCGACGTGCAGACGATGACATCCATGCCCCAGATCTCATCGACCTCGTCGTAGTTGACCTCCGGAAACACGATGTGCTCGCGAAGGCCGAGGGCAAAGTTGCCGCGACCATCGAAACTCCTCGGGTTCAGCCCCCTGAAATCCTTCACCCGCGGCAAGGCGATGGTCACCAGGCGATCCAGGAACTCGTACATGCGATCGCCGCGCAGGGTGACCTTGGCGCCGATCGGCATGCCATCGCGAAGTTTGTAAGTTGCGATCGACTTGCGCGCGCGGGTGACGACCGGACGCTGCCCCGCAATCATCGCCAAATCCTTGGCGGCGGAGTCGACCTTCTTGCGGTCGTTCACCGCCTCGCCAATGCCCATGTTGAGCACAACCTTCTCGAGGCGCGGAATTTGCAGCGGGTTCTTGTAGCCGAACTGCTTGGTCATATCCTCGCGCACCACCTTTTCGTAGTGGGTCTTGAAGCGCGGCTTGTAGTCCTTCGGCCGCGGGGTGCGCGCGGTCTTTTCCGCCTTCGGCTGAGCCTTGCCGCCCCGATCACCCTTGCCCTTGGGCGCGCCTTTCTCACCCTTGGCCGCCTTCTCGGGCCTGGCTTTGTCGCCACCCTTGGTCGCCTTGGCGGGCTTGCCACCATCCGGACCGGCTTTTTCGGCTTTCGCTGGCTTTGCGGCTTTATCGTCTTCGGCCATGGTTATCTCTTTTCTGCAATCTCTTCGCCGGAGCGCTTGGCAACGCGCACCTTGCGACCGTCCGACAAAATCTTGAAACCGACCTTGGTCGGCTTGCCGTCCTTGGGATCTTCAACCGCCAGGTTCGACAGGTGGATCGACGCCTCCTTGGCGATGATGCCGCCTTCCTGGGAGGGCGATTGGCGCTGATGTCGGCGCACCATATTGACGCCGCGCACGAGCGCGCGGCTCTCGCGCGGCATCACCTGATACACCTCGCCCTTCTTGCCCTTGTCACGGCCGGCGAGAACGATGACCTGGTCACCCTTTTTGATCTTGGCGGCCGACATCTACAGCACCTCCGGCGCGAGGCTGACGATCTTCATGTGGTTCTTGGCCCTGAGCTCGCGCGTAACCGGCCCGAATATGCGCGTACCCACGGGCTCTCCTTGCGGATTGATCAGGACCGCGGCATTGCGATCGAAGCGGATCAGCGATCCGTCCGGACGACGCACACCCTTGGCCGTGCGCACCACCACGGCCTTCATAACCTGGCCCTTCTTTACCCGTCCGCGCGGGATCGCTTCCTTGATGGTGACGACAATGGTGTCGCCGATCGTGGCGTACCTGCGTTTCGAACCGCCCAGCACCTTGATGCACTGCAAGCGTCG
This sequence comes from uncultured Alphaproteobacteria bacterium, assembly GCA_963775835.1. Lineage (GTDB taxonomy): Bacteria > Pseudomonadota > Alphaproteobacteria > Rhizobiales > Hyphomicrobiaceae > AWTP1-13. The sequence continues at coordinate 32,935 of CAVZKV010000020.1, forward strand.
GGCGCCCGAGTTGTCGGCCACGTCGAGGTTGGTCTCCATCTGGATCATCGGTCCAGTCCTCCGTTGCAGGCTTGTTCTTCGGCGCTCAGCGAGCCACCCCGGCTCCTCAGACCTTACGGTCCTTCAGCACCACCCAGCGCTTGTTCTTGGAGATCGGCCTGCTCTCCTCGATCCACACAATGTCGCCCACCTTGAAGGTGGCCTCCTCATCGTGCGCGTGGAACTTCTTCGACCGGCGCACGGTCTTTTTAAACAAAGGATGCATGTAGCGCCGCTCAACCTCGACCACCACGGTCTTGGCGTTCCTGTCCGACACCACCACACCTTGCAGTACGCGCTTCGGCATGCCCTGATCCTCAAGCTTTGTTTGCTGTGGCGCTGCGCTTCTGCGCCTGCACCGTTTTGATGCGGGCGATGTCGCGGCGCACCTCGCGCACGCGCGAGGTGTTCTCCAGCTGGCCGGACGCGCGCTGAAAACGCAGGTTGAACTGTTCCTTCTTCAGTTTACCCAGCTGATCCTCGAGCTGGTCCACCGTCATGTGTCTGAACTCTTCCGCTTTCATACTCCGATCGCGCCCGCTCTGAGCACGCTCCTTGATCCTTGCCCTCAGGCCTGCCGTTTGACGAAACGCGTCTTGATTGGCAGCTTGGCCGCCCCGAGATTCAAGGCCTCGCGCGCGGTCCCCTCGTTCACGCCGTCGAGTTCGAACATGATCCGCCCCGGTTTGACGCGCGCCACCCACAGCTCCGGTGCACCCTTGCCCGAACCCATGCGCACCTCCGCCGGCTTTTTTGTCACCGGCACGTCCGGGAAGATGCGGATCCAGACGCGGCCGGCGCGCTTCATGGCGCGCGTGATCGCCCGCCGAGCGGCTTCAATCTGGCGCGCCGTCACCCGCTCCGGCTCGACGGCTTTGAGGCCGTAGGAGCCAAAGTTTAGGGTCGTCCCGCCCTTGGCATTGCCATGGATACGACCCTTATGGGCCTTGCGGTACTTGGTGCGAATGGGTTGCAGCATCGATCTTTCAGTCCTCTCTCGGCGGCGCTCGCGCTACTCGGCCTGCCGTTCGGCCCAGCTCGCGGCATCGCCGCCGCCCCGACGTCGGCCGCCGCCGCCCGCTTCCTGGGCCTCGATCGCCCGCTTCTCGGCGGCCATCGGATCGTGATCCATGATCTCGCCTTTGAAGATCCACACCTTGACGCCAATGACGCCGTAGGCCGTTTGCGCGACCCCATAGCCGAAATCGATGTCGGCGCGCAGGGTATGCAGCGGCACGCGACCCTCGCGGTACCACTCGACGCGGGCAATTTCCGCGCCGCCGAGCCGACCCGAGCAATTGATGCGGATGCCGAGAGCGCCAAGACGCAGGGCGGATTGCACGGCGCGCTTCATGGCGCGACGGAAGGCGACCCGACGCTCGAGTTGCTGGGCAATGGTCTCGGCCACGAGGGTGGCGTCGATCTCGGGCTTTCGCACCTCGACGATGTTGAGATGCACCTCCGACGGGGTCAGCTTTGCCAGCTCGCTGCGCAACTTCTCGATATCGGCGCCTTTTTTGCCGATCAGCACGCCCGGCCGCGCCGTGTGCACCGTCACCCGGCATTTCTTGTGCGGGCGTTCGATCACCACGCGGGCGATGCCGGCCTGGCGGCGCTGCTTAAGAATATGGTCGCGAATATGCATATCCTCGTGCAGCAGCTTGCCGTACTCGCCGCGGCTGGCGAACCAGCGACTGTCCCAGGTGCGATTGATGCCGACCCGCAGACCAATCGGATTGACCTTGTGACCCATTTATTCGGTCTCCTTCGCCGCGGCCTCTTGCGCCTTTTCCTTCACGACGACCGTGAGCTGGGAAAAAGGCTTCTGGATTGCGCTCATGCGGCCGCGGCCACGGGCATGAAAGCGCCTAATCACCAAATTCTTGCCGACGTAGGCTTGGCTAACGATCAGATCGTTGACATCGAGCCCGTGATTGTTCTCCGCGTTCGCCACCGCCGACATCACACACTTGCGCACGTCCTTGGCGATGCGCTTGCGCGAGAATTCCAGGTCCGCGAGCGCGGTCTCGACCTTCTTGCCGCGGATCAGTTGCGCCAGCAGGTTGAGCTTTTGCGGTGAAACGCGCAGATTGCGCGCCACCGCCTTCGCCTCGCTTTCGGAGAGCACCCGCTCCCGCTTCGCCTTGCCCATCGTGTTTCGCCTTCGCCTACGTTTGCCCTCAGGCCGCCGGTTTGGACCTGACGGCCTTCTTGTCGCCGCTGTGACCGTGGAAGGTACGCGTCGGCGCGAACTCACCGAACTTGTGGCCGATCATGTCCTCCGTCACGTTGACGGGAATGTGCTTTTGTCCGTTGTAGACCCCGAAGGTCAGGCCGACGAACTGCGGTAGGATCGTCGAGCGCCGGCTCCAGATGCGAATGATCTCGTTGCGGCCCGATTGACGCACCGCCTCCGCCTTCTTCAAGAGATAGCCGTCGACAAAAGGACCTTTCCAGACCGAGCGTGCCACGTCGCGTGCTCCTTACTTGCCCGTATGGCGCGGCCGCACGATGAAGCGGTCCGTCGCCTTGTTCTTGCGCGTCTTGGCGCCCTTGGTGCTCTTGCCCCAGGGGGTCGCCCAGTGCTTGCCGCCCTTGGTGCGGCCGCCGTTGGGATGGTCGACCGGGTTCATGGCGATGGAGCGCACGGTCGGGCGCGTACCCCTCCAGCGCGTGCGACCCGCCTTGCCGGTCAACTCGTTCATATGGTCGGGGTTCGAGACGGCGCCGACCGTTGCCATGCAGTCGGCCCGCACGCGGCGCGTCTCGCCGGAGTTGAGGCGCAAAATCGCCCAGCCCGAGTCGCGGCCGACCAGCTGACCGTAGGCGCCCGCCGAGCGCGCAATCTTGCCGCCCCCGCCCGCCTTAAGCTCGATGTTGTGCACGATGGTGCCGATCGGCATGGAAGCAAGCTGCATCGCGTTGCCGGGCTTTACGTCGGCCTTGACGCCCGAGACCACCATGTCGCCGACACTCAAGCGCTGCGGCGCCAGAATATACGACAAGGTGGCGTCCTGATATTTGAGCAGCGCGATGAAAGCGGTGCGGTTGGGGTCGTATTCCAGCCGCTCGACGATGGCCGGCACGTCGTGCTTCACCCGCCGGAAATCGACGCGCCGATAGGCCTGCTTGTGCCCGCCACCGATGTGGCGCGTGGTGATACGGCCGTGATTGTTGCGGCCGCCGGACTTGAGCTTGCCCTCGGTCAGCATTTTGACCGGCGCGCCCTTCCACAAACCTTTGCGGTCGACCAGCACCAGCTGGCGCAGGCCGGGCGTGATCGGCCGATATGTCTTAAGTGCCATCGTCTATCCTCACAGCCCGGTCGTCACGTCGATCGAATGGCCCTCTTCGAGGGTGATGATCGCGCGCTTGGAATCGCTGAGCCGCGCGCGAATGTTCTTGAAGACCTTCATCTTGCCTTTGCGCACCTGCGTGTTGACGGCCTTGACCTTCACGCGGAAAAGCTTCTCGACCGCCTCCTTGATCTCCGATTTGGAAGCGTCGCGCGCCACCTTGAACATCACCTGATTGTACTCGGAAACGAGCGTCGACTTCTCCGTGATGACGGGAGCGCGGATGACGTCGTGAGCATCTCTTTTCTTCATTTGAAGCGCGCCTCCAGGGCCTCAACGGCCGCCTTGGTGAGCACCAGGCGCTTGCGCCGCAGGATGTCGTAGACATTGATGCCCTGCACGGGCAGCACATCGATATTGGGAATGTTGCGCGCCGCCCGGGCAAATCCCGGCTCGATGTCCGCACCGTCGATGATCAGCGCATTGGTGAGTTCGAGCTTGCCGAAGCACTCCTTGAGGCCCTTGGTCTTGCCGTCGGAAGATTCCGCCTTCTCGAGCACCACGATCTCGCCGGCCCTAGCCTTAGCCGACAGGGCGTGCCGCAGCGCCAGCGCCCGCACCTTCTTCGGCAACTCGATCGCGTGGCTGCGTGGCTTGGGTCCGAACACCTTGCCGCCGCCGCGCCACTGCGGCACCGACTTGTCGCCGTGACGCGCGCCACCGGTCCCCTTCTGCTTGTACATTTTCTTGCCCGTGACCGTGACTTCGGAGCGATCCTGGGCATGATGCGTCCCGGCCATGCGTTTCAAGAGTTGATAGCGCACCATGCGGTGGATTAAGTCCGTGCGCGGCTCGAGCCCGAAAATGGCGTCGCTGAGCTCAACCTCACCGGCGCTCGCCGCATCCAACGTCGTGACTGCGGCCTTCATGACTGCTGCTCCGCCTGTTGTGCGCCCGCCGACGCGGCTGCCCCGGCGCTGTCGCCCGCCTTGCGGAAGGCGCCCGGATGCGGCGCCTCCTTGGGCAGCGGCCGCTTGACCGCATCGCGCACCAGGACCCAGCCGCCCTTGGTCCCGGGCACCGCGCCGCGCACCAGCACCAGCCCCCTGTCCTTGTCGGTGTCGACCACCTCGAGGTTCAGCGTCGTAACGCGCTCGCTGCCCATGTGGCCGGCCATTTTCTTGCCTTTGAAGACCTTGCCGGGGTCTTGGCGCTGTCCGGTCGAGCCGTGGCTGCGATGCGCGACGGAGACGCCGTGGCTGGCGCGCAGGCCGCGGAAGTTCCAGCGCTTCATCGGCCCCTGGAAACCCTTGCCCTGGCTGGTGCCCATGACGTCGACCATCTGACCCTTGACGAAATGGTCAGCGGTGATTTCCGCACCCACCTCGATCAGGTTTTCCGGGCTGACGCGGAACTCGGCGAGCTTGCGCTTGGGTTCGACCTTGGCGACGGCAAAGCCCTCCCGGTCGGCGCGCGTGAGGCGGCTGGCCTTGCGCCGGCCGGCGCCCAATTGCAGGGCGGTGTAGCCATTCTTCTCGTCGGTGCGGTGCGCGAGCACCTGAACATTCTCGAGCTTCAGCACGGTCACGGGGATATGCTCCCCCGCTTCGGTGAAGACACGGGTCATGCCGACTTTCTGCGCTATGACTCCGGAACGCATGTCGTTCGCATTCCTTCCTTGATGCTTTGTGGCGAGCTGACGTGAAAGCCTCAGACCCGACAATTCCTATAGCTTGATCTCGACGTCGACGCCCGCCGCCAGGTCGAGCTTCATCAGCGCGTCGACCGTCTGCGGCGTCGGATCGACAATGTCGAGCAGGCGCTTGTGCGTACGCATTTCGAACTGCTCTCAACTCTTCTTGTCGATGTGCGGCGAGCGATTGACCGTGAAGCGTTCGATGCGCGTGGGCAGCGGAATGGGGCCGCGAACCTCGGCTCCCGTGCGCTTGGCCGTGTTGACGATCTCGCGCGTCGATGCATCGAGCACGCGATGATCGAAGGCCTTGAGCCGAATCCGGATGTTCTGACTTTGCATCTGACGTCCACTTGCCCCAAAAAGTTAGAAGCGCTCGATCGAGCGCTTCTATAAAGCCTCTACTCGATAATGGAAGTTACGACGCCGGCACCGACGGTGCGACCGCCCTCGCGGATGGCGAAGCGAAGCTTCTCCTCCATGGCGATCGGCGTGATCAGCTCGATGGTTACCGCGACGTTGTCGCCCGGCATCACCATCTCCGTCCCCTCCGGCAGCGATACAACTCCCGTCACGTCCGTCGTGCGGAAGTAAAACTGAGGACGATAGTTCGTGAAGAACGGCGTATGCCGACCCCCCTCCTCCTTCGTCAAAATGTAGGCCTCCGCCTTGAACTTCTTGTGCGGCTTGATCGAGCCCGGCTTGCACAGCACCTGACCACGCTCAACCGCATCCTTGTCAATGCCGCGCAGCAGGCAGCCGACGTTGTCGCCAGCCTCGCCAGCATCCAAAAGCTTGCGAAACATCTCTACACCCGTCACCACAGACTTCTGCGTGTCACGGATGCCGACGATCTCAACCTCCTCGCCGACCTTGATCGTCCCGCGCTCAATGCGACCCGTAACCACCGTGCCACGCCCAGAAATCGAGAAAACGTCCTCAATCGGCATCAGGAACGGCTGGTCCTTCGGACGCTCAGGCAGCGGGATATACGTGTCCAATGCCTCGAAAAGCTGCAAAATCGCCTCGTCCGCCAACGGGCCCTTCTCCCCATTTAGCGCCTGGATCGCAGCGCCCCGGATCACCGGCACATCGTCGCCCGGAAACTGATACTTCGACAGAAGCTCGCGAACCTCCATCTCCACAAGCTCAACCAACTCCTGGTCGTCTACAGCATCGCATTTGTTCAGAAAAACAACGATGTAGGGAACGCCTACCTGACGCGCCAGAAGAATGTGCTCCCGCGTCTGCGGCATCGGACCGTCAACCGCAGAAACAACCAGGATCGCACCGTCCATCTGCGCCGCACCCGTGATCATGTTCTTCACGTAGTCCGCATGACCAGGGCAGTCCACGTGCGCGTAGTGCCGCTTCTCCGTCGAATACTCAACGTGCGACGTCGCAATCGTCAAAATCTTCGTCGGATCCCGACGACCCTGGCTCTCAGACGCCTTCGCTACCTGGTCGTAGGATACCGCCGTCGACGTCCAACCCTTGTCCGCAGACACCTTCGTCAGCGCCGCTGTCAGCGTCGTCTTGCCATGGTCAACGTGGCCAATCGTGCCCACGTTGCAATGCGGTTTCGTCCGGTCGAATTTCGCCTTGGCCATTTTCGGCTCTCCTACCTTTCACCTCGCCTCACCCGCGAGGCCGCCACTCGATGCTTTACGCGTACTTCGCCTTCACCTCGTCGGCCACGTTGCGCGGAACCTCCGCGTAACGGGCAAACTGCATGGTATACATTGCGCGTCCCTGGCTCATGGAGCGCAGCTGGCTCACGTAGCCGAACATGTTGGCGAGCGGCACGTTGGCGCGCACCACGGTGGCGTTGCCGCGCATCTCCTGGGTCCTGATCTGGCCGCGCCGGCTGTTGATGTCGCCGATGACGTTGCCGACGAAGTCGCCGGGCGTGACCACTTCAACATCCATGATCGGCTCGAGCAACTTAACGCCGGCCTTGGCCGCACCCTCGCGCATGGCGTTGCGGGCCGCGATCTCGAAGGCAATGGTGCTGGAGTCCACCTCATGGTAGTCGCCGTCGAACAACGTCGCCTTCATGTCGACCATCGGGAAGCCGATCAGCACACCGCTGTCCCAGACCGACTCGATGCCCTTTTCGACACCGGGAATGTACTCCTTCGGCACGACACCGCCGACGATCTCGGTCTCGAACTCATTGCCCTTGCCGGGTCCATTCGGCTCAAGGCGAAGCTTGACCCGGGCAAACTGCCCGGTGCCGCCGGTCTGCTTCTTGTGCGTGTAGTCGACCTCGGCGGCACGCGCGATGGTCTCGCGATAGGCGACCTGCGGTGCGCCGACGTTGACCTCGACCTTGTGGGTGCGCTTCAAGATGTCGACCTTGATGTCGAGATGTAGCTCGCCCATACCCTTGATGATGGTCTCGCCGCTTTCCTGGTCGGTCGTCACCCGGAAGGATGGATCTTCGGCCGCCAGCTTCTGCAGGGCGATGCCCATCTTCTCCACGTCGGCCTTGGTCTTCGGCTCGATCTTCATCTCGATGACGGGGTTGGGGAAATCCATCTTCTCGAGCAGCACCGGCCTCAGCGAATCGGAGAGGGTCTCACCGGTGCGCGTATCCTTAAGGCCGGCGAGCGCGATGATATCCCCGGCGTAGCCTTCCTCGATCTGCTCGCGCTCATCGGCGTGCATGAGGTACATGCGGCCGACCCGCTCCTTCCTGTCGCGCGTGGTGTTGGCCAGCGCCATGCCGCTTTTCACGGTGCCCGAGTAGACCCGGCAGAAGGTGATCGAACCCACGTGCGGGTCGTCCATGATCTTGAACGCCAGCATCGACAAGGGCTCGGTGTCGACCGGCTTGCGCACGGTCGGCTGGTCGGTCTTGACGTCGATGACCTCGAAGGCCTCGCGGTCTGCCGGCGAGGGCAGGTAATCCACCACCGCGTCCAGCAGCGGCTGCACACCCTTGTTCTTGAAGGCCGAGCCGCACAGCATGGGATAGAAGGCGCGCGTTACCGTGGCCTTGCGAATCAGACGCTTGAGCGTTGCCACGTCCGGCTCCTTGCCGTCGAGGTAAGCCGCCATCGCCTCGTCGTCCATCTCGACGGCTGCTTCGATCAATTCGGCGCGGAACTGCTCGGCCTTGGCCTGAAGGTCGGCGGGGATCGCCTCCTCGTGGAATTTTGCACCCTTGTCGTCGCCTTCCCAAACCACGGCCTGCATGGTGAGCAGATCGATCACGCCCTTGAAGCTCGACTCTGCGCCGATCGGCAACTGCAGGGGCACCGGCCTGGCGCCGAGCTTCACTTTCATGTCGCTGATGCATTGCTCGAAGTCGGCGCCGGTCTTGTCCATTTTGTTGGCGAAGACGATGCGGGGCACCTCGTATTTGTCGCCCTGCCGCCAAACGGTCTCGGTCTGCGGCTCGACCCCCTGATTGCCGTCGAGCACGCACACGGCGCCATCGAGCACACGCAGGGACCGCTCCACCTCGATGGTAAAATCGACGTGGCCTGGCGTGTCGATGATATTGAGGCGCTTGCCGGCCCAAAAACAGGTGGTGGCAGCCGACGTAATGGTAATGCCGCGCTCCTGCTCCTGCTCCATGAAATCCATGGTCGCGGCGCCGTCGTGCACCTCGCCGATCTTGTAGGTCTTGCCCGTGTAGTAGAGGATCCGCTCGGTCGTCGTGGTCTTGCCCGCATCGATGTGGGCCATGATGCCGAAGTTGCGGTAGTCCTCGATTTTATGCGTTCGCGGCATATGCTCGCCTATGGGTCCTGATCACCAGCGGTAATGCGAGAAGGCTCGGTTCGCCTCCGCCATCTTGTGCGTGTCTTCCCGCTTCTTCACCGCTGTGCCGCGGTTGTTGGCAGCATCGAGAAGCTCCCCCGAAAGCCGCTCCTCCATGGTCTTTTCGTTGCGGCCGCGCGCGGCCGTGATGAGCCAGCGGATGGCCAACGCCTGGCGGCGCTCGTTGCGCACCTCCACCGGCACCTGGTAGGTGGCGCCGCCGACGCGCCGCGAGCGCACTTCGACGGCGGGCATCACATTCTCGAGGGCCGAGTGAAACATTTGGATCGGATCAGATTTGGCGCGACTCTGCATGCGGTCGAGCGCACCGTAGACGATGCGCTCGGCGACCGACTTCTTGCCCTGGCGCATGATCGAGTTCATGAACTTGGAAATCACCAAGTCATTGAACTTCGGGTCCGGATTGACCTCGCGTCTCTCAGCCCTGTGCCGGCGCGACATTTGCTCTCTACCTCAATCGGTCAAACTTGCTTCGTCCGTTGCGTACGTCCACGCCGCTCACGATCCGGTCGGCGGGGACGACTATGCAAAAAGGCCCACTACTTGGGCCTCTTGGCTCCGTATTTGGAGCGTCTCTGCTTGCGGTCGGCGACGCCTTGCGTGTCGAGCACGCCGCGGATGATGTGATAGCGCACGCCCGGCAGGTCCTTGACGCGGCCACCGCGGATCATCACGACCGAATGCTCCTGCAGATTGTGGCCTTCGCCCGGGATGTAGCCGATCACTTCAAAGCCGTTGGTCAAGCGTACCTTGGCGACCTTGCGCAGCGCCGAATTGGGCTTTTTCGGCGTCGTGGTGTAGACGCGCGTACAAACCCCGCGCTTTTGCGGACACGCCTCCATGTGGCGCGCCTTTTCGCGGTAGGTCTTCTGCGTCCGCGGCTTGCGGATCAATTGCTGAATGGTCGGCATGCGTCACGTTCACCTTTGCCAGCGATTTCGCGAGCCCGTACGCCAAAAACCCGCCGCGGAGGTCCGCCTGAGCGGCGCCCGGCTCGCATATTCCAGAGGATCCAGCTGTTCGCTCGCGCGAACTCCGGATCTTGGCCTGAATTGTCCTCTGCTTGACGACGGCAGCGTCTAGGCCAGGGCGGGGACGACATCACCCACGCCGACCAAATGGCCTACCACCTGCCGTGAGAGTGCGCGGAAAATATACGCGCCCTCCCGACACGTCAACACCCCGTCGGGCGCCGAATCCGAATTATTTGGTCGCCAGGCAGGTGGGGCGCCGACGCGCGGCGCCCACCGATGCGCACGCGGCGTTTTGGCCGCGCGTCATGGGCTGCGGCCGTGAGCCGCCAGTTCGCGCCACCAATTGCAAAGCCGCGCAAAATAAGCGAGCGGCCCAAACGCCATCCGTTTGGGCCGCTCGCGCGCACAAGGTCTAAGTTGCCGTTACTCCGCGGCCGCCTCGGTGCGGCGACGCCGACGCTCGGGTGGCCGGATCACGACACCGCCTTCGGGTGCCACCAGGGCCCGTTCCGCGTCGGCTTTCGCCTTTTCCTTGGCGATCAGCTCATCGCGCTTGGCCGCGACCTTGCGGATGCGGCGCAACATTCCACCGGTACCCGCCGGGATCAGACGACCAACGATGACATTCTCCTTGAGGCCTTCCAGCATGTCGGCCTTGCCGTTGACCGCGGCCTCCGTCAACACGCGCGTCGTCTCCTGGAAAGAGGCTGCGGAGATGAAGCTGCGTGTCTGCAAGGACGCCTTGGTGATCCCCAGCAGCACCGGCTTGGCGGTCGCCACACGTTTGCCCGCCTTCTCGGTGGCCAGGTTTTTCTCATCGAACTCGAGGCGATCGATCTGTTCACCCTTGAGCAGGTCGGTCTCACCCGGATCCTCGATCTCCACCTTCTGCAGCATCTGGCGCACGATCACTTCGATGTGCTTGTCATTGATGGTCACGCCCTGCAACCGGTACACGTCCTGGATCTCGTTGATCAGGTAGTTGGCGAGCTCCTCCACGCCCTTGATCGCCAGGATGTCATGCGGAGCTGGGTGCCCGTCGTAGACGAAATCACCCTTTTCGATGCGGTCTCCGTGTTGAACCGCGAGGCTCTTGCCGCGCGGGATCAGGTACTCCACGGGCTCGGCGTTGGCATCGTCCGGCTTGATGGTGATGCGCTGCTTGTTCTTGTAGTCCTTGCCAAACTCGACCGTACCCGAGACCTCCGCAATGATGGCGTTGTCCTTCGGGCGCCGGGCCTCGAACAGCTCCGCCACCCGCGGCAGACCGCCGGTAATGTCGCCCGTCTTTGCGGATGACAGCGGAATGCGCGCCAGCACGTCGCCGGCCTTGACCTTGGCGTTCGGCTCGATCGACAGGATCGCATCGACCGGGAGCTGATAGCGGGCGTCGACGCCGCGCGCGACGCGCACGGGACGGCCGCCCTTGGACTCCTTGATGACGACCGCGGGCTTGAGATCGGCGCCTCGCGGCGTCGCTCGCCAATCGACGATCACGCGGTTCGTCGAGCCTTTCATCTCGTCCGTCTGCTCCTTGACCGACACGCCCTCGACCAGATCGGCAAACTCGGCGACACCGTCGACCTCGGTCAGGATCGGACGCATGTAGGGGTCCCACTGAGCGAGACGTGCGCCGCGCTTGACGGTATCGCCTTCGTCGACGTGCAAGCGGGCACCATAGGTGATCTTCTGCGTTGCCAACTCCTTGCCCGACTGGTCGGTGATCGACAGCACGACGTTGCGCCCCATGGCGATGAGGCGTCCCTGGCTGTCCTTGACGACGTTGCGGTTCTTGATCTTCACGGTGCCGTTGAAGTTCAACTCGATGAAGGACTGGTCGACCGTCTGCGCCACACCGCCAATATGGAACGTGCGCATCGTCAACTGCGTGCCCGGCTCACCGATCGATTGGGCGGCGATCACGCCCACGGCCTCGCCGATATTGACCGGGGTACCGCGGGCAAGATCACGGCCATAGCATTTGCCGCACACCCCGTTGGTCGTCTCGCAGGTCAAAACCGAACGGATGCGCACTTCCTGGATCTGCGCCTTCTCGATGGCCTCAACCTCCTTCTCCTCGAGAAGCTCACCGGCCTTGACGATCACCTTCTTGGTGGCCGGGTCCTTGACGTCCTCGGCAGCGGTTCGGCCCAGAATGCGCTGGCCAAGCGAAACGATGACCTGACCGGCATCCACCACCGCCTGCACGTTAATGCCGGCGTCGGTGCCGCAGTCCTCCTCGTTGATGATGCAGTCCTGCGCCACGTCGACCAGACGCCGCGTCAGATAACCCGAGTTCGCCGTCTTCAGCGCCGTGTCAGCCAGGCCCTTGCGCGCACCATGCGTCGAGTTGAAGTACTCGAGCACGGAGAGGCCTTCCTTGAAGTTGGAGATGATCGGCGTCTCGATGATCTCGCCGGACGGCTTGGTCATCAGACCGCGCATCCCGGCGAGCTGCCGCATCTGCTTCTCGGAACCGCGGGCGCCGGAGTGCGCCATCATGTAGACCGAATTGATCGGCTTCAGCTTGTCGGTCGTGCCCTCCTTCTGCGAAGCCGAGATGCGATCCATCATCTCTTTGGCAATCTGATCGGTGCACTTGGACCAGGCATCCACCACCTTGTTGTACTTCTCGAGCTGGGTGATGAGGCCATCGTTGTACTGCTGCTCGTACTCACGCACGAGCTCGTTGGTCTCCTCGACGATCTTGGCCTTCGTGTCGGGGATCTGCATGTCGTCCTTGCCGAACGAAATGCCGGCCTTGAAGGCATGGTAGAAGCCCAGCCCCATGATGCGGTCACAGAAGATCACCGTCTCCTTCTGACCGCAGTTGCGGTAGACCGCATCGATCAGGGCAGAAATGTTCTTCTTGGTCAGCAGCTGATTGACGAGGTCGAACTTGACGCCCGAGCGCCGCGGCAACAGCTCGCCGAGCAGCAACCGGCCCGGCGTGGTCTCGTGGACCTCGACCACCGCATTGCCCTCGCTGTCCACGCCGTAGTAGCGGCCCTTGACCTTGGCGTGCAGGCTGACCTCGCCGCTGGCAAGCGCGTGCTCGACCTCGGCGATCGACCCCAGCATCGTGCCCTCGCCCGACTCCTTGTCCCGCATGAGCGACAGGTAGTAGAGGCCTAGTACGATGTCTTGGCTCGGCACGATGATGGGCGAACCGTTGGCCGGATGCAGGATGTTGTTGGTCGACATCATCAGCACGCGGGCCTCGAGCTGGGCCTCCAGCGACAGCGGCACGTGCACGGCCATCTGGTCGCCGTCGAAATCGGCGTTGAAGGCCGCACAAACGAGCGGGTGCAGCTGGATCGCTTTGCCCTCGATGAGCACGGGCTCGAAGGCTTGAATGCCGAGCCGGTGCAGGGTGGGCGCGCGGTTGAGCAGCACCGGGTGCTCGCGGATGACCTCGTCGAGCACGTCCCAGACCTCTGGCTTCTCCTTCTCGACCAGCTTCTTGGCCTGTTTGACGGTTGCCGCCTGGCCGAGCGCCTGCAGGCGCGCGTAGATGAAGGGTTTGAAGAGCTCCAATGCCATCTTCTTCGGCAAACCGCACTGATGCAGCTTCATCTCGGGACCGACCACGATCACCGAACGTCCCGAGTAGTCGACGCGCTTGCCGAGCAGGTTCTGGCGGAACCTGCCCTGCTTGCCCTTCAGCATGTCGGCCAGGGATTTGAGCGGGCGCTTATTGGCACCAGTGATGACGCGCCCGCGCCGGCCGTTATCGAACAGGGCATCGACCAATTCCTGCAGCATCCGCTTCTCGTTGCGGATGATGATATCGGGCGCCCTCAACTCCATCAGCCGCTTGAGCCGGTTGTTGCGGTTGATCACGCGGCGATAGAGATCATTGAGGTCCGAGGTGGCGAAACGGCCGCCATCGAGGGGCACGAGCGGCCGCAATTCCGGTGGGATCACCGGCACCACGGTCAGCACCATCCATTCGGGCTTGTTGCCGAACTCGAGGAAGGCCTCGATCACCTTGAGACGTTTGCCGAGCTTTTTGGGCTTGAGCTCGGTCGTCGCCTCGGCGATCTCCTGGCGCAGCTGATCGCGCAGCTTCGGCAGGTCCATGCCCTCAAGCAGCACGCGGATCGCCTCCGCGCCGATGCCGGCGGAGAAGCTGTCCTGCCCGTACTCTTCGATGGCTTGGTTGTGTTGCTCCTCGGTCAGCAGCTGCTTTTCCGCGAAGGTGGTGACGCCCGGCTCGGTCACAATGTAGTTTTCAAAATAGAGCACGCGCTCAAGATCCTTGAGCGTCATGTCGAGCAGCAGGCCGATGCGGGAGGGCAGCGACTTCAGGAACCAAATGTGGGCGACCGGCGCAGCCAGTTGGATATGGCCCATGCGCTCGCGCCGCACCTTGGCAAGCGTCACCTCGACGCCGCACTTCTCGCAGATCAAGCCCTTGTACTTCATGCGCTTGTACTTGCCGCACAAGCACTCGTAATCCTTGATGGGTCCGAAGATGCGGGCGCAGAACAGGCCGTCCCGCTCCGGTTTGAAGGTGCGATAGTTGATGGTTTCGGGCTTTTTGATCTCGCCGAACGACCACGACATGATGTCGTCCGGGCTCGCGATGGAGATGCGAATCTGATCGAAAGCAGGCGCTGGCGCCTGTTGCTTGAATAGATTGGTGATCTCGTTCATCAGCTTTCTCCTGGCGGGGCCGATAGCGGCCTGCGCCTCAAAATTTTTGCCAAACCTCCGGACGGGCCGCGCCTCGAGGCGCGGCCCGCGCCTTCACTCGGCGGCCGCCGGTGGCAGCTGCGGACGTTCGGCAGGACCCTTTACGGCTTCCTCCTCCGGTGCGGCCGACGCATCGGAATTGACGAGCTCGACGTTGAGACCCAAGGCGCGCATCTCCTTGACTAGGACGTTGAAGCTTTCCGGAATGCCGGCCTCGAAGGCGTCGTCGCCGCGCACGATGGCCTCGTACACCTTGGTGCGGCCGGCGACATCGTCCGACTTCACGGTCAGCATTTCCTGCAGCGTGTAGGCGGCCCCGTAGGCTTCGAGAGCCCACACCTCCATCTCACCGAAGCGCTGTCCACCAAACTGGGCCTTGCCGCCCAGCGGCTGCTGGGTGACGAGGCTGTAAGGACCGATGGAACGGGCGTGGATCTTGTCGTCGACGAGATGGTGCAGCTTAAGCAGATACTTGTAGCCAACCGTCACCTTGCGATCGAACGGTTCGCCGGTCCTGCCGTCAAACAGCGTCACCTGGCCGGACGTGTCGAAGCCCGCCTTTTGCAGCAGGGCAACGATATCGGGCTCGCGCGCCCCGTCGAATACGGGGGTCGCGATCGGGACGCCGCCCTTGAGTTGCTCGCCCAGCGCCGCCAGCTCGTTGTCGCGCAGCTTGGTGGTTCCACTCTCTTTGCCATAGATGTCACCCATAGCCTCGCGCAGAGCTCGCGATTCGCCGCTCTCATGGAACTTCTGCAGGGCCTCATCGATGATCCGCCCCAGACCGCGGCAGGCCCAGCCCAGATGCGTCTCCAGGATCTGTCCGACGTTCATGCGGCTCGGCACCCCGAGGGGGTTCAGCACGACATCGACGTAGGTGCCGTCCTCCAGATAGGGCATGTCTTCAACCGGTACGATCTGCGAGACGACGCCCTTGTTGCCGTGCCGCCCGGCCATTTTGTCGCCGGGCTGGATCTTTCGTTTCACGGCGACAAAGACCTTGACCATTTTCATCACGCCCGGAGGCAGCTCGTCGCCGCGCTGCAATTTGTCGACCTTGTCGACAAAGCGCCGCTCGAGACTCTTCTTGGCATCCTCGTACTGCTTGCCGATGGCCTCGACCTCGGCCATCGCCGCTTCGTCGGTGAGGCCGATCTCCCACCACTGGCTGCGCGGGATATCGTTCAGCACCTCGTCATTGAGCGTGGTACCCTTACGGGCGCCCTTCGGACCCTTGGCAGCCTCCTTGCCGATCAGCGCCGTCTTGAGCCGGGCATAGACGTTGCGGTCCAAGATCTGGAGCTCATCGTCGCGGTCCTTGGCAAGACGCTCGATCTCCTCGCGCTCGATCGCCATGGCGCGCTCGTCCTTATCGACGCCGTGACGGTTGAACACGCGGACCTCGACGACGGTGCCGTTGACGCCCGGCGGCAAGCGCAGCGAGGTATCGCGCACGTCAGAGGCTTTCTCGCCGAAGATGGCGCGCAGCAGCTTTTCCTCCGGCGTCATCGGGCTTTCGCCCTTGGGCGTGATCTTGCCGACCAAGATGTCGCCCGGATTGACCTCGGCGCCGATGAAGACGATTCCCGCCTCGTCCAGGTTCTTGAGCGCCTCTTCCGAGACGTTCGGGATATCGCGGGTGATTTCTTCGGGGCCGAGCTTGGTGTCGCGCGCCATCACTTCAAATTCCTCGATGTGGATCGAGGTGAAGACGTCGTCAAACACGACACGTTCGGAGAGCAGGATGGAGTCCTCGAAGTTGTAGCCCATCCACGGCATGAACGCGACCAGCACGTTCTTGCCAAGCGCCAGGTCGCCGAGATCGGTCGACGGTCCATCGGCGATGATGTCGCCCGCCTTGACGCTCTCGCCAACGGTGACCAGCGGCCGTTGGTTGATGCAGGTGTTCTGATTGGAGCGCTGGAACTTACGTAGACGATAGATGTCGACGCCCGGCTTCGAGGGATCGGTCTCGCCGGTAGCACGCACGACGATGCGGGTGGAATCCACCTGATCGATGATGCCGCTGCGGCGCGCGCCGATGGCCGCTCCCGAATCGCGCGCCACCACCTCTTCCATGCCGGTACCGACGAGCGGCGCCTCGGCCTTGATCAGCGGCACCGCCTGACGCTGCATGTTGGAGCCCATCAAGGCGCGATTGGCGTCATCGTTCTCGAGGAACGGAATGAGGGCGGCGGCCACCGACACGAGCTGCTTCGGCGACACGTCGATGTAGTCGACCTTGTCGGACGCCACCAGCAGCACGTCGCCTTGGTAGCGGCAGGTGATGAGGTCACCCGTCAACCGACCCTTGGGGTCGATCTCCGCGTTTGCCTGCGCCACGTGGTGGCGGGCCTCCTCCATGGCGGACAGGTAGACCACCTCGTCGGTCACCTTGCCCTTTTCCACCTTGCGGTAGGGGCTTTCGATAAAACCGTACTTGTTGACGCGGGCGAAGGTCGCAAGCGAGTTGATGAGACCAATGTTCGGCCCTTCCGGCGTCTCGATCGGGCAGATGCGGCCATAATGCGTCGGGTGCACGTCGCGCACTTCGAAGCCTGCCCGCTCGCGGGTGAGCCCGCCGGGTCCCAACGCCGAAAGCCGCCGCTTGTGCGTAATTTCCGAGAGCGGATTGGTCTGGTCCATAAACTGGGAGAGCTGCGATGAGCCGAAGAACTCGCGCACCGCAGCCGCCGCCGGCTTGGCGTTGATCAGGTCCTGCGGCATCACGGTGTCGATGTCGACGGACGACATACGCTCCTTGATGGCGCGCTCCATGCGCAAGAGACCGAGCCGATACTGATTTTCCATCAGCTCGCCCACCGAGCGCACGCGACGGTTGCCGAGATGATCGATGTCGTCGATCTCCCCCTTGCCGTCGCGCAGGTCGACGAGCGTACTGATGACGGCGATAATGTCTTCCTTGCGCAGGGTGCGCACGGTGTCCTCGGCTTTGAGATCGAGGCGCATGTTCATCTTCACCCGGCCGACGGCGGACAGGTCGTAGCGCTCGGAATCGAAAAACAGCCCATAGAAGAGGGCCTGCGCCGCTTCCAGCGTCGGCGGCTCGCCCGGGCGCATTACCCGGTAGACGTCCATCAACGCCTCTTCATGGTTGGCATTCTTGTCGACGTTGAGCGTGTTGCGAATGAAGGCGCCGATCGTGACGTGATCGATGTCGAGGATCGGGAACTCCTTGATCTTAGCCTCTTTGAAGGTCTCCAGGAGCTTGGCATCGAGTTCATCGCCGGCTTCGCCGTAGATTTCGCCGGTATTCAAGTTGACGATGTCTTGGGCCAGATACTTGCCAGCCAGGTCGTCGGCGCTGAACAGAACTTCCTTGACGCCTTCCTCGGCCAGCTCTCGCGCCCGGCGGGCGGTCATTTTCTCGCCCGCTTTGGCGACAACCTCCCCCGACTTGGCGTCGATGAGGTCTGCCGACGGCGTCATGCCGCGCATCTTTTCCGACACGAACGGCACTTTCCAGCCGCGCTTGCTCTCCTTGACAAGGATGGATTTGTAGAAGGTCGAAAGGATCTCCTCGTCATCCATGCCGAGGGCATAAAGCAGCGTCGTCACCGGCAGCTTGCGGCGACGGTCGATGCGGACATAGACGATGTCCTTGGCGTCGAATTCAAAGTCGAGCCAGGAGCCGCGGTAGGGGATAATGCGGGCGGCAAACAACAGCTTGCCGGAAGCGTGTGTCTTGCCCTTGTCGTGATCAAAGAAGACGCCGGGCGAGCGATGCATCTGGCTGACGATGACGCGCTCGGTGCCGTTGATGACAAAGGTACCGTTGGGTGTCATGAACGGCATGTCGCCCATGTAGACGTCTTGCTCCTTGACGTCCTTCACCGACTTGGCGCCGGTCTCCTCGTTGACGTCGAACACGATCAGGCGCAGCTTCACCTTGAGCGGCGCCGCGTAAGTCATGTCGCGCTGCTGGCACTCGTCGACGTCATACTTCGGCGGCTCGAACTCGTAGCGCACGAACTCCAGGGTCGCTCGGCCAGAGAAGTCCGAGATCGGGAACACCGACCTGAACACCGCCTCCAGACCCTGGTCGGGCCTGCCGCCGGCGGGCTCCTTGACCATCAAAAAGTCGTCATAGGAGCTCTTCTGTACTTCGATGAGATTGGGCATCTCGGCGACTTCGCCGAGCGAACCAAACTGTTTGCGGATGCGCTTGCGGCCGTTGAAGGTCTCAGCCATTTCAGCTCCTCGTCCTTCGCGTGCGAAGGCAGATGTTTCGATGGTTGGTGCGGGGCAGGTACTGCCCCGCGCGCTTTGTGAAAAAATCCTCATGCCCGCGCCGGCATGGCATGAAGTTCAGCCCGGATGGCAGCAGTCGTCGCGGGCCGGCCGGCAACTACTTGACCTCGACCGTTGCGCCTTGGTCCTCGAGCTGCTTCCTGAGCTTGGCGGCCTCTTCCTTGTTGACGCCGTCCTTGACGGTTTTGCCGCCGGCCTCGACCAGATCTTTCGCCTCCTTGAGGCCGAGGCCGGTGATGGCCCGCACCTCCTTGATGACGTTGATCTTCTTTTCGCCACCGGCCTTCAAAATGACGGTGAACTCCGTCTGCTCCTCTGCGGCGGGCGCCGCCGCGGCGCCGGGAGCGGCGGCAATCGCAACTGGTGCCGCAGCCGAGACCCCCCACTTGTCTTCCAGGAGCTTGGAAAGCTCCGCCGCCTCCAAGACCGTCAGCTTGGAGAGGTCTTCCACGATTGTTGCTAGATCTGCCATGACTCAACGTCCTTCCTTCAATCTTCAATTGTGTCGTTTCGCGGTGCGCCACGGGGGGCGCAGGGTTTGGGTTTAAGACGCCTTGGCGCCTCACGTCGCTTTCGCGCCCTGGGCCTGGAGCACGCGCGCGAGCTGCGCGCCGGGCTCCTTGAGCACGCGGGCAATCTTGGTTGCGGGCGCCTGCAGCAACCCAATCAAGGTTGCCCGCAGCTCATCCAGCGATGGTAGTTCGGCCAAGGCCTGCACGGCCTTGGTGTCCAGCACCAACTCGCCCATGGCGCCGCCAAGGATCACAAGCTTGTTGTTCTCCTTGGCGTATTTGACCGAAACCTTTGCCGCGCTGAGCGGATCGCCCGAATAGGCGATGCAGATTTGGCCCTTGAGCAAATCGGCGATCTTTTCCGCGCTCGTGCCCTGGAGCGACAGTTTGGCCAGCCAATTCTTGGCAACCTTGACGGCGCCGCCTGCGGCCTTCATCCGCTTGCGATACTCGGTCATCTCAGCGACGGTCATGCCCGTATAGTGGGCGACGACGAGAGCACCGATACCCTTCCAGGTCTCGTTGAGATTGCTTACCAGTTCGCGCTTTTGCGCTCTATCCACTTCTGCTCACTCCATCTAGCGGTTGGGCCGTCGAGGCCCCTAACCGCGGGGTTGCACCTTGCCGTCGGCAAGACGGCACTTTAGGAACCCGTCCTTCCTTGCGCTTTGTGACGCAAGGCGCAGACCCAAGAGTTGCGAACCGGCGCGCATTTTTTTCGCCCGTTCGTCTCCCGTCTCATGCAGGCCCTCGCACGCGAGGCTTAAGCCGGACAGTTCCGGCACCGGCAATCTCGGACAGGCTTGGCCGACCAGCAGCGTGCTGGCCGCCCGCTTCCGGGCGCGACGCCCGGAAACCGTTGTTGGTTTCGCGGTCCTCCACTCAGCCAGTTGCACTGGCGGCGCCAGCAACCGTCGCCGCATCGATCTTGACGCCCACGCCCTGCGAAGAGCTGAGCGAAATTTTGTTCAAGTAATTGCCCTTGGCACCCGGAGGCTTGGCCTTGATCACGGCGTCCACGAAGGCACGGATGTTTTCCACCAGCGCCCGGTCGGCAAAGCTCGCTTTACCCACACCGGCTTGCACGATGCCGGCCTTCTCGACGCGGAACTCAACGGCGCCGCCTTTGGCGCCTTTGATCGCCGCCGTGACGTCCATGGTGACGGTGCCGACGCGCGGGTTGGGCATCAGGCCGCGCGGGCCCAGCACTTTGCCGAGGCGCCCGACCAGGCCCATCATGTCGGGCGTAGCGATGCAGCGGTCAAAGTTGATGTTGCCTTGCGATACCTGCTCGACCAAGTCCTCGGCGCCGATCACATCCGCGCCCGCCGCTTTCGCCTCCTCGGCCTTGGCCCCACGGGCGAACACCGCCACGCGCTGCGTGCGCCCGGTGCCGTTGGGAAGCGTGCACACCCCGCGCACCATCTGATCGGCGTGCTTGGGGTCGACGCCAAGGTTCATGGCGAGCTCGACGGTTTCATCGAACTTGGCCTTCGCCCGCGATTTGACCACCTTCACCGCCTCGTCGACGGCATAGAACTTTTCGCGATTGACGCCCTCACGGGCGGCCTTCAAACGCTTGCCGACTTTTGCCATTGCTCCTACTCCACAACCTGCAGGCCCATGGAACGGGCGGAGCCAGCGATGGTCCGCGCCGCCGCCTCGAGGTCGTCCGTATTGAGATCTTTCATCTTTTGCTTTGCCACTTCGCGCACCTGCGCCATCGTTATGGTTCCAGCACTGCTGCGCCCCGGCTCCTTGGAGCCACCGTTGATCTGCGCCGCCTTCTTGATGAGATGCGAAGCGGGCGGCGTGCGCATCTCGAACGCGAACGACCGATCCGAGTAGACCGTGATCTTCACCGGAATCGGCGCGCCCTGCTCTAGGTCCTTGGTTTTGGCGTTGAACTGTTTGCAGAACTCCATAATCGACAATCCGCGCTGACCGAGCGCGGGGCCGATCGGCGGCGAGGGGTTGGCCTGGCCCGCCGGGACCTGCAAGTTGATGTAGCCGTCGATTCTCTTCGCCATAACTCTGCCCTATCCACTCGTCCTGCTATTCACGGCGCGCGTTACCACCGCTCACGACACCTTTTCGACCTGACCGAACTCCAGCTCGACTGGGGTCGGGCGGCCGAAGATCGAGACCGCCACCTTGAGCCTGGCGCGCTGCTCATCGACCTCCTCGACATGACCGCTGAAGGACGCGAACGGGCCATCGGCGACGCGGACCTGCTCACCGATCTCGAAGGTGACCATCGGCTTTGGTCGCTCGACGCCCTCCTTCACCTGATGCAGGATGCGCATCGCTTCGTCCTCGGTGATCGGCACCGCCTTGTTGTCCGCACCGAGAAAGCCCGTCACCTTTGGCGTGTTCTTGATCAGGTGATAAGCGGCGTCCGTCATGTCCATCTTCACCAGCACATAGCCGGGAAAGAACTTGCGCTCCGCCTGCACCTTGCGTCCGCGCCGGACTTCGACAATCTCCTCCATCGGCACGAGCACTTCCTCGAACAGGTCGGCCAGACCTGCCGCCTTGGCTCGCTTCTTGATGTCCTCGGCCACCTTCTTCTCGAAATTCGAGTAGGCGTGCACGATGTACCAGCGCTTGGCCATAATGCCGTCTCTTACCCTCAGATCCGTTACGCGCACCTCGGAAACTGCCACCTACTGTCCTAACTGAAGAATAAAGCGCACCAGCGCGCCGATGATCATGTCAGTCAGCAGAAAAAACACCGAAGTCAGGGCGACCATCACCAGCACCATGGCCGTCGTGATCCAGACCTCCTTCCAGGTCGGCCACGTGACCTTCGATACCTCTTGGCGCACCTCTTGAATGAAGTGTAGCGGGTTCTTCACACTCGGCTCACGATCCAAAAGCCGCGCGACCAACACGGCTCGTTGCTTGTCTAATTTGGTTTACTGCCCGCAAATCCGCGCCGCATGCCTCCAGGCCAAGAACGAGATCACCCAATATTTGGCAGGGGCGGAGGGTCTCGAACCCCCAGCCTTCGGTTTTGGAGACCGACGCTCTACCAATTGAGCTACACCCCTTGAGCCTGGCCGCCCACGCGGGAGCGCCTACATAGCCCAGTTCGCTCGGCTTGTCACACTTTTTCCTTGACAAATCCAGCAACTGGTAGTTGGCGCGCCCAGACGGCTTGAGCTTGACCAATTCTTAAGGTCCGAGAAGGCACTAGCCCGGCCAGACCGCTATCGATTCGAGTTGCTCCGGCGACCTCCTTGGCTACTCGATAATGGAAGTTACGACGCCGGCACCGACGGTGCGACCGCCCTCGCGGATGGCGAAGCGAAGCTTCTCCTCCATGGCGATCGGCGTGATCAGCTCGATGGTTACCGCGACGTTGTCGCCCGGCATCACCATCTCCGTCCCCTCCGGCAGCGATACAACTCCCGTCACGTCCGTCGTGCGGAAGTAAAACTGAGGACGATAGTTCGTGAAGAACGGCGTATGCCGACCCCCCTCCTCCTTCGTCAAAATGTAGGCCTCCGCCTTGAACTTCTTGTGCGGCTTGATCGAGCCCGGCTTGCACAGCACCTGACCACGCTCAACCGCATCCTTGTCAATGCCGCGCAGCAGGCAGCCGACGTTGTCGCCAGCCTCGCCAGCATCCAAAAGCTTGCGAAACATCTCTACACCCGTCACCACAGACTTCTGCGTGTCACGGATGCCGACGATCTCAACCTCCTCGCCGACCTTGATCGTCCCGCGCTCAATGCGACCCGTAACCACCGTGCCACGCCCAGAAATCGAGAAAACGTCCTCAATCGGCATCAGGAACGGCTGGTCCTTCGGACGCTCAGGCAGCGGGATATACGTGTCCAATGCCTCGAAAAGCTGCAAAATCGCCTCGTCCGCCAACGGGCCCTTCTCCCCATTTAGCGCCTGGATCGCAGCGCCCCGGATCACCGGCACATCGTCGCCCGGAAACTGATACTTCGACAGAAGCTCGCGAACCTCCATCTCCACAAGCTCAACCAACTCCTGGTCGTCTACAGCATCGCATTTGTTCAGAAAAACAACGATGTAGGGAACGCCTACCTGACGCGCCAGAAGAATGTGCTCCCGCGTCTGCGGCATCGGACCGTCAACCGCAGAAACAACCAGGATCGCACCGTCCATCTGCGCCGCACCCGTGATCATGTTCTTCACGTAGTCCGCATGACCAGGGCAGTCCACGTGCGCGTAGTGCCGCTTCTCCGTCGAATACTCAACGTGCGACGTCGCAATCGTCAAAATCTTCGTCGGATCCCGACGACCCTGGCTCTCAGACGCCTTCGCTACCTGGTCGTAGGATACCGCCGTCGACGTCCAACCCTTGTCCGCAGACACCTTCGTCAGCGCCGCTGTCAGCGTCGTCTTGCCATGGTCAACGTGGCCAATCGTGCCCACGTTGCAATGCGGTTTCGTCCGGTCGAATTTCGCCTTGGCCATATACGATCCTTGTCCTGGCAGCTGCCGCGTCGCCGTTGGGCTTTTAAAAGTCTTGCCGAGATTGCTGGAGCGGGTGAGGAGAATCGAACTCCCGTCATCAGCTTGGAAGGCTGTTGCTCTACCATTGAGCTACACCCGCGCGTCAGAGAACACCGTTCAGAATGCCAACGCCCTGGGCACGGGCTTCCTGACTTTCCGACACTCATTTTTGCCGATTTTTTGCAATCCCTTGTTGGTGGAGGGGGTTGGATTCGAACCAACGTAGGCGTAGCCAACGGATTTACAGTCCGTCCCCTTTAGCCACTCGGGCACCCCTCCGTACGCATGGCAAGAACCCAAACGAAAGCGCCCCGCCGTCGCCGGCAGGGGCAATGTAAACAGTGTTATGGGGATTGCGTTGCCGCCTGTCAACCCCTAACCCCTGCTGCCATGAACCACACGCATCGCCATAGGGCCAGCAGGGGTCAGGCTGGCACCCATCCCGAGCGGGATGATCACCTCCTCATCTTTGGCATCCACGCCGTAGAGGCAGCGCTCGCCAATCCCAGACAAATCATCCGCAAAGTCGCCCTTAGCGGCAACGCCGAGCGCCGGCTCCAGCACAGCCTCGCCGCCCGCCAGCTCGTTCATGAACGGGTCTTGCCAAAGGATCTCGATCGCCGTCTGGGTCACGATACGGTGCATCAGGGCGCTCTGATTGAAGCGGAACCGTTGCCGGAGCCGACCCTGGCCGGCCTGACTGAGCAGATGGCGGACCGGCCGCTCTTGGTGCTCGATCAGGTCACCGACCCGCACAATGTGGGCGCCATTTTGCGCTCGGCGGCCGTGTTTGGGGCCGCCGGCCTCATCATGACCCGCCGACACAGTCCCCCGCTCGATGGCGCTCTCGCCAAGGCAGCATCGGGCGCCCTCGAACACGTGCCGGTCGCGCTGGTGCAAAACCTGGCTCGAGCCTTGGGCGAACTGAAGCAGTTGGGGGTGATGGTGGTGGGTCTGGACGGGACGGCAAGCGAACCCCTCGACAATGCCCCATGGCCGGGCCGGGTCGCCCTGATCCTCGGTGCGGAAGGCAGAGGCCTGCGCGAGCTCACGCGCACCAGCTGTGACCGGCTCTATCGCATTGCGACCGAGGGACCGCTCGACAGCCTCAACGTTTCCAACGCGGCGGCGGTTGCCCTCTATTGGACGGCGTTGCATCGCCGCGGTGCGGTGGCGCCCGCCAAAGCGCATGGCGCCACGCGATGCGGGGCGCCATGACCAAGGCCGAAAAAAATCGACCGACTCAGTCGCAGATCGTAGGACGCCAGCAGCGATAATCGCCGCCGCGGCAGATGTACTCGCCAAAACGGTTATACCAGCAGCTGCGACCGACATAGTCGCACTGGCGCGGTCCGCGATAGCACCCGGGGCCAACGGCGTAGTAACGCGGTCCCGCATAGGCACCGGCGATCCCAAGCCCTAGGACTGTGCCCACGGCCACACCGGCGGCAACGCCGCCGCCGCGGCCGGCGGCGGCGGGTTCGCCAAAGCTCGCCGCCCCGAGTCCCAACACGAGCGCGGCGACGGCCGCTGCTTGCACGATCTTCTTCAGCATGACGGAAGTCTCCTGTTCCTCACGGCCGCCGTAGCGCGGCCCCCCGACGACGCATGTGTGAACCTGAGCAAGCTCCAGAGCATATGAATGTGGCGTGAACACGGAATCGAGCCCGGTTCGTCTCCCGCTTTCACGGACGAGGCAGCGCTTTTCCGTCGCCCCCGTTAGCCTCTTTTCGGGGAGAGCGAGCAGGATGCGAATCACATCCCGGATCGCTTAAGAAAGTTTTAAAGGCGCGTGCGGGTGAGGGGTGCAAGCGCCCGTGAACGTGCAAGGGTGCGTCGGCTCAATGACAGCGAGGCCGACCACAGGCCCACCAATCATAGCCCCAGGCCGGCACGTACTGATAGCGTGGGCCATGATAGACATAACGGTAGCGATAGCGCATTTCCGCGCGCGGCACCCAGTATCCTGAATCATAGTTGGGATAGTAGCCGCGCTGGCTGTAGTACCAGGAGCGAGGATCGTAGCGGTAGATGCGCGGCCGACCCCGCACCGGCGGCCCGGCCGGCGAATAAATGCCAAAGCCGTCGGGATTGCGGAAATCCGCCGAGACCGGCGTTGGTTGCGCGGCAAGCAGCAAGGCGCCTGCCCCAAGACTCAAGAGGGTGGTAACGCGCATCGTCGCTCTCCTGCCGCTGGGCGAAGCCCATAAGGTAGCGATTCGTTCTACAAGAAATCGCTAAGGCTGACGAGATGGCGGGCTCGCGGCGCACGCCGCTTGTGGCCGACGAGCATCGGCACCTCGTTCGACCCTTCCGCCTCTGCCTTCCGCCGGCGGCGAAAGGCGTCCTCGCCAGATGTGGGAGGCAGGAGCCTGAAGGTTGCTCTGTCACCCGGGGTTGCCTGTGGGCTAAGCTCACTGGACCCGCAACGTTTACAAGGGGGCGCGAAATGCCGACCGCAGGAGCCGATCGCCTGACAAAAATTGGTGCCGCGCTGCTGCGCGCCGCCGGCGCATCACAGGAGGAGGCGGACGCGGTAGCGGTTGGTTGTGTCAACGCCAACCTAGCCGGTCACGATTTGCACGGCATCATTGCCGTTCCGACCTATATCGACCGCATCAAGGCCGGTCACATCGTTCCGGGCGCGCCATTCAAGATTGTGCAGGAGTCGCCGGCGACAACGGTCATCGATGGCCATTGGGGGTTCGGCTTCCACGTTAATGCAAAAGCGATGCAGTTGACGATCGACAAGGCCAAAAAGACGAACGTTGCAGCCTGCACGGTGTTTCGCCAAAGCCATGTCGGCCGGCTGGCCGCCTATCCCTTGATGGCAATCCAGGAGGGCATGATCGGCCTTGCCACGGCGGATTCGGGCCGGTCGGCCAAGGTCGTGGCTCCCTTCGGCGGACGCGAGGCACGTTTGGGTACCAACCCCATCTCGATCGCGGCCCCGTCCGATCTGGAGGCGCCCTTCTATCTCGACATGGCAACATCGGCAGTGGCGGCGGGCAAGGTGGCCCTCGCGGCGGCCCGCGGAGAACAAATCCCAACCGGTTGGGTGGTGGACGGCGACGGTAGGCAGACCACCGATCCAACGCGTCTGCGCAAGGGTGGCGCCCTGCTCCCCCTCGGCGGTACCGAGGGCTACAAGGGCAGTGGCCTGGCTGCCATGGTGGAGATCCTGTGCGGGCTCCTGACCGGCCTTGGCTTTGGAGTTGAGCCAAGCGGGCGGCATAATGACGGCTGCTTCATGGCTGTCTTCAAGGTCGAGGCGTTCCGACCGCTCGCAGAGTTCAAACGCGAGGTGGCGGAGTTTGCCCGCTATCTGAAGGCAACGCCGCCGTCCGAGGGCAGCCCGGGCGTCTACTACCCGGGTGAGATCGAACACCGCAACGAGCAGGCGCGCCGCAAGTCAGGGATCGACGTGGAAGAAGCGACCTGGGAGAAGTTGCGCGCGCTCGCCATCCAATACGGCCTGGCTGCCGATCTCGACCTCACATAGGCTGATCTCCTCGCCCGGATGCGCCAGATGACGGCATGCGGCATGTCCTCGCGAAGTCGCCGATGATGGAGAAAAAACATGACGCGGCAGATGGTGATGGTGGGCTTCTTGCAGGCGCAAAACTGCACGAACCTGCCCAGTTCCTGGCGCCATCCAGATTCGCGCGATGACGCAATGTCGGCCGACTACTATCAGGAAATCGCGCGCGTCCTCGAGGCCGGCAAGTTCCACATGGCTTTTTTCGACGATCGCCTTGCCATGCCCGACCGCTACGGCAACGACCATGCGCACACGGTCGCGTACGGCATCCGCTGCGTGAAAATGGATCCCGTGATCGTCTTGACCACAATGGGCATGGTCACTCAGAAACTGGGCCTTGCTTCCACTTGCTCGACCACCTACTTCGAGCCCTTCGACGTCGCCCGCCGCTTCGCCACGCTCGATCTGATGACCAATGGCCGCGTGGCTTGGAATGTGGTGACTTCGGTCAACGACGGCGAAGCGCTGAACATGGGTGCCGAGCAGCACCTCGAGCACGATCTGCGCTACGACCGCGCCGATGAATTCATGGAGGTGGTGCTAGGCCATTGGGACAGTTGGGACGAGGGCGCCATCGTCATCGATAAGAAGACCGGCCGCTACGCCGATCCAAGCAAGGTGAAGCGGCTCGATCACGCGGGAAAGTACTTCAAGTCGCGCGGTCCGTTCACCGTGCCGCGCTCACCGCAAGGCCATCCCGTCATTATCCAGGCTGGTGCCAGCGGTCGCGGGCAACGCTTCGCGGCACGCTGGGGCGAAATTGTCTTTACCGCAGCCCGTACGCCTGGCCTTGCGCATGAGGGCTACAAAGCAGTCAAGGACGAAGCTGCCCGCCTCGGCCGCGATCCAGACCAGATCTTCATGTGCAATATCCTGATGCCGGTGAGCGGCGCGAGCAAGGCGGAAGCCGAGGACAAGATGGCGGTCATCTCAAAGCTGCCGCTAGAGATCGATCAGTTATCACTGCTGGCCGAGGCGCTGAATTTTGACTTCGCCTCCAAGGGCATCGACGAGCCGTTCACGACCGAGGAGCTGCAGGGCATGCAGGGCATGCTCGGCATCCGTGACGGCGTAATCCGAAAGAGCGGTAAGGCCAATCCGACCGCGCGTGACTTCATCCAGATCAGCGGCCGTGGTCATACCGAAAGTGCGGTGGTCGGCGGACCGAAAGAGATTGCCGACAACATGGAAGAGATGTTTTCGACCGGGGGCTGTGACGGCTTTGTGGTGGCGGCAACGCACGTGCCCGGTGCCTATGCCGACTTCGTGCGGCATGTGATCCCTGAGCTGCAGCGGCGGGGCCTTTATCACAAGGACTACGCGGGCCAAACCCTGCGCGACAACCTCGGCCTACCCCACCCTGCCGTGGGGGCTTGGCGGCTGCTTCGGGGGAAGGCGGCCGGGTGACAGCGGCCGAAACGGTATCCCGGCACCGACCGAGCCAACCAGGCGGCTGACCACCTCTCTGCGGCGTGCCCCGTCCATTCCTGCGTCATCGACATTAGGACCAGCGAGACCCTTCACAGGCGAGCCAAACCTGCTATAAGGCGCCCGGTGTCTATCCCGGTAGGCCGCATCACCCGACGCATTGTCCGATAGACAGGACCTTGGCCGGTCCGTTCTCTTTGGTGTCGGTCTATTGGGAGCAAGGTGACGCGGGGTGGAGCAGCCCGGTAGCTCGTCAGGCTCATAACCTGAAGGTCGTAGGTTCAAATCCTACCCCCGCAACCAATCTTCCGATTGTCCGGTACGTTCTGTCATGTGTGGACGGCGCCCCTGCGTCAAGTGTTGAGTTGGCGTGGTGACGATTGCGGTCGGGTGCAGTCATGTGTCTGGCCTGTTGGTGCGGCCATTCTCACGGCTGCTGGCCCTGATGTGGTTCGCGAGGTGGGTCCTGATCACCTATGTGGGCTCGACACCCGTGACAGAAGGAAGGTTCTCCCGCCTCGACGACCGACCGATCAACATCATGCCATCAGCACCTCCGCAACCGTGACGCCTTACGGCGTGTTCCTCTCGCTCTGGCGTTGCAATTCATGCGCCGCCGCTGCGGCGGTTCACCCATCGCCAAGCCTCTCATCCGGCAGCCGCGCACGCCTCGGCTCGATATTGGGGGGCGCGATGGCCGGCCTCGTAGACGCCGCCGTGGACCATGATGGCCCAGGCGATCCGTGCAGTCTTGTTGGCGATCGCGATCGCCGCCTGCTTGGCCGACATGCGGCCGAGCAGCTTCGTAACCCAGGGATTCTTATCTGGGCGGATCTGCGCTTGGCGCACAACGGCCATCGCGCCGTTAACGAGTAGTGAGCGCAGATAGCGGTCGCCCTTCTTGGAGAGCCCCTTCTGCTTGACCTTGCCGCCGGTCAAGTCGTTCTCCGGCACGATGCCAATCCAGGCCGACAGGTGCCGGCCGTTCTCGAACAGCTTAGCATCGGTGACACGGGCCCTGAGCGCACTGGCGATCACCGGACCAATCGAGGGGATCGTCTCGAGCCGGGGGCCTAACTCACTCGCCTTGTTCTCCTTGCGCAGCGCGCTGTCGAGCGCAGAGATCTCGGTACTGATCGTCTCGATCTGTCGAACAAGTACCATCATGGCTGCGCGTGCTGTCACGCGCAGGCGCTGGTCGCTCTCGTCTCGGACGATCGCTGCTAGCTCGCCGAGCCCGAGCAGGCCTCTTTCCGCGATGATGCCGAGCTCGCTCAGGTGCCCGCGCACGGCGTTGACCAGCTGCGTGCGCTGGCCGATCAGCTGCGAGCGCGCGCTGTGCAGCATCGACAGACCTTGCTGCTCGAGCCCCTTCACCGGCACGAACGACATGCTCGGCCGCGTCACCGCCTCGCAGATCGCGGCGGCATCACCCGCGTCCGTCTTGCCGCGCTTGACATAGGCCTTGACGTACTTCGGCGGCATCAGCTTCACCGTGGGCCCCAGTTTGGCAATCTCACGCGCCCAATAATGCGCACTGCCGCAGGCCTCCATGCCGACCAGACACGGCGCCAGCTTGGCGAAGAACGCCAACACCTCCTTGCGTCTGAGCTTCCGGGCGACGACGACCTTGCCCTCAGCATCGACGCCGTGGACTTGGAACACCTTCTTTGCAAGGTCGAGCCCGATGGTGGTAATTCTTGTCATGGACGGCCCTCTCTGGTGATTCGTCTCAACGATCACTCTACGGCACCTCGATGCCTTGTGAGGCGCCGTCCACCTCATCACCTATGTCTCGGGCCGCTCACGACGGTCCCGCATGGCGTCAAGCCAACCGGGGCCACGTGAGCCACGCACAATTGAAGGTGATGAGCGCGATCGAGACGTGCCGCACCGCGGTTCTCGGCGGCTATGTCGCGCGCTGTGAGAACGCGGACTGCGCCCACACAATCATCGCCTACTGCAGTTGTCGCAATCGCCACTGCCCAAAGTGCCAGGGTAGCCAAGCCCTTGCATGGATGGAGGAACGCCAGACTGAATTACTCGAAGTCCCTACTTCCATATCGTATTCACCCTGCCCGCGCCCATCGCCGAATCCATTGCAACGCTCGGGATCGATATCGGTAAGAACGTCTTCCATCTCATTGGCCTCGACAAACGGGGCTCCATCGTCCTACGCCAAAAGCTGTCGCGCAGCCAGATCGAGGTTCGTCTCGCCAACCTGCCGATCTGCATGATCCAAATGATCCAAATCATCCAGTCGCTGGCTGAAGATTGACGCCGCCTCCAGGAACGCGTCGATGCCGTGTCATCCGAGATTGAAACGATCGCTAAAAATAACACCGACTGCCAACGCCTGACGGTGCCAGCATCGGCCCGATCGTCTCAACTGCAATGATCGCAGCGATCGGCGCGGGGGATGTCTTCTCCAAAGGCCGCGACTTCGGCGCATGGCTTGGTCTGGTGCCCAAGCAGATGTCCACCGGCGGCCGCACCATCCTCGGTAGGATATCAAAACGCGGCAATCGTTACTTGCGCGTGCTCTTAGTGTAGGGGGCTCATGCCGTGCTCTTGCGACCCGCTTGCTGGGAGCGGCATGGCCTCAAGCACTGGATCGAGGCAGCCGCCAAGCGCCTGCACCGCATCAAGCTCGTCATCGCGCTCGCCAACAAGCTGGCCCGCATCGCCTGGGGTGTTCTCAACGGCGGTCGCAATTTCGAGGTCATGCCGATCGCGCCCCGACCACAGTGAGGCTGGCATCGTGCTCGCCGTCGTCAAGACCAAGACGAGTGGCTAGTCAGCCAGCCTTGACGACGGGCTCCGCGCGCTGCCGCACGAAAGGCGCTGGTCGGGGCGAAGGAACGGCCGCCTGATCGAACAAAGGAACTGGACAAGGAGAGATACCATGTAAGTCATGCAATCGGTTTCCCTGCCCCCCGAGGTCTGCGAGAGAAAACGGAAAGGATGGCAAAACGGTCTTCCCGGCGCACCCGGCGCGCGGATATCCATGCTGATCGGGAGCAAGAAAGCTCCAATCAGAGATCTGATACATTGGTGCAAGACCGCAGACCCCAAGCCTCACCGTCTCCTCTTGCGACGCGCGGGGGGCCATACATACCAAAACAAGGCCGTGATCTATGATCTCCTGTTCAAGGCCGCCTCGGAGACGATGTTGACAATCGCCGCCGACCCCAAGCATCTCGGTGCCAAGATCGGCATTACCGCGGTCCTGCATACCTGATGACCCATCATCCCCACGTGCACATGATCGTCACGGGCGGCGGGATCTCTCCAGACGGATCGCGCTGGATCGCCTCACGACCCGACATCTCGTGCCCGTCGAAGTTCTCTCGGCCCTGTTGCGCGGGCGCATGCTGGGAATGCTGATCGACGCGCACACCGCCGATCGCCTGCAGTTCTTCACCAATCATCAGATCTTACGACAGGAGAGCCTTCAAGGCCTACCTCGCACCCCTGTGGGAGACGGACTGGTTCGTCTACGCCAAGCGCCCATTTGCTGGGCCTGAACAGGTGCTGGCTTATCTTTCCCGCTACACCCATCGCGTCGCCATTGCCAACAGTCGCTTGATCTCGGCCGATGCCAGCGGCGTCGCGTTCAAATACAAGGATTACCGCATCGAAGGTCCCGATCGCTACAAGGTCATGACGCTCGACCCAGCCGAGTTCATCCGCCGGTTCCTCGTGCACGTGCTGCCCAAAGGCTTTCACCGCATCAGGCACTACGGTCTCCTCGCCAATGGCGTCATCCCTCGCGCCAAGAAGCTCGCCCGCGCGCGCCAGCTCATCGCTGAGGCACCGCACATTGAGCCCCTACCGCAACGACCGCCAGACCATCCCTGCCCTCATTGCGGTAGCCGCATGGCGATCATCGAGACCTTCGAGGCAGGTCGCAGGCCTCGCCATCGTCCCTCCGCGCGGGCGCTCATCATCAGGATCAACACCTCATGACGCCACGCGCCATCCCCTCGATGATCCCGCTGTCCTCGCTGCCGCTGGTTTACGCCGGCCACGATGCCGATCATCCTCTTCACTTCTCTTCCACACGGTCTGTCAGCCAATCAGCCAACCATCTGCCGAAATCCACGCGCCGCGACGCCCGCTCGCGACGCCGTCTCGCCCCAACTATTCGCACCGACGCCTCATCTGCGAGATCTGCCCTGCACGGTCCGCGCAAACCAAATCCCATAGCGCCCCCTGATAGGGGTGCCCATTCCTTCCTGGCGGCTTTCGAACGCCGGCCGACGGGCCGTCGTCCGTGTTGCTGAGTTCATGAGCGGGCCGGCCGAAACCCGTCACACAACGCAACACCTATGACGAATCCGTTTTCGCACGCTTTCTGACGGCGACCGCGTAGTCGCCAAGCAATCGTGTTGGCACCATCCGCTGGACGACGGTTTGGCTGTAGCAGTCCCAGTCATCGCGCCGCATGTCCTCCATGCGATCAACGACCTTAACATCGTTGAGCCTATCACCCGTGTAAACAGTCCGGTGAATAGGTTGGAGCTGAAGCAAGGGAAAGTCAGTCGAGAAGTTCACAGGCACATTCGTTCGCGTCAACTGCACATTGGTGAACAACGGGCCAAACCAGCGATCAGTCTCGACTATTCCCTCATACTGATCATAACTTTTGCTTCGTGCAAGATTTCGCGACGGGACGTATGAGCAGGCTCCAATCAGGCGCGGTCCGCGCGAGGTATCCCGTCCACACTTGAACAATCCCGCGCTCTGGGACGCTTACTAGGAACGGCGGAGAATACTGCTTGATATCTGTAGGCACCGTGTCATCGAAATACTTGGCGAAGCCCGGGAATTGGGCACTTTCGAGATGCTGCCAGTCATCCATCCCGTCGTATTGCCACCAAACGTCTCGCGCACCATCCCATTTGAGCGCGAAATTTATCGGGGGGAACAGATACCACCCGAACGACGATGCCTGGCACAGGGCTTCGCAGTACCGAAACGCTCGGGTGGGGATAAGGCCGCCCACTGCCCGGTCAGCGCGCTTTGGTGCTCGGCAGCCTGGAATTAGGCGATAGAAAGTAACGAGCGGGGGGCGCGTGCCGGATGACGCCCGGTGCTCGCCCCGCGCCCTCCTACGACTAGAAGCGGATACCACCACCACCACCCAGCTTCACTTTCTTGTAGTATCCTTAGTGTCCCTAGTGTCCTTAATGTCCTTAATGTCCTTAATGTCCTTAATGTCCTTATCGCCAAACTTGATGCCGCCTCCACCGCCAATCTTCACTTTCTTGGGGTCTTTTGTGTCCGTCGATTTGGTAGCCATTTGCAATACCTTCCACTACTAGCTTCAACTCAATGCAAAGTGCCAACTAGGCAACCCACACTATGATCATCCGCGTACCAGATCAAGAGAAGCGGCTACACGTGCAACCTCGACATCGTTATGCCTTCGCACTTATGCTCGCTTCGATCATTCTGTTCACGCTAGAGGTAACTGCCACCCGGTATCTTGCAGCGAAGTTCTCCCAACCTCTGAGCTCGTGTTGTTACGTACGATTGGCGGTGTCGTCCTCATAGTCGCGCTAGCAATCCGGACGGGTGGCAATCTCGTTCGGACCAGTTCATTACGACTACACCTGATGCGCGGCGCCTTCAGCGCGATCGGGCTGTGGTCCTACTTCTACATGTTCTCACACCTGCCCCTCGCCACGGCGACAAGCCTTGTCTACACCTGGGTGATTTTCCTTATGGTCCTATCGGCACTTGTTCTTCATGAACGTGTCACAGGGCAAGGATGGCTCGCTGCGATCGTCGGGTTCGTTGGTGTTCTCGTCGCAACGCATCCCAGCGCGGGCGACTTCAATTTGGGTTATGTTGCGGCTTTGATCACCTCCTTGTTACAGGCTGCGATTGTGGTCACGACACGAATGCTCACAGGACGTGATAGCCCGGAAACGATCATGTTTTATGTGGTACTGATTGCAGTCCTAGTGTGGGCGGGGCCAGGCATCGCATCTTGGCAGGCGCCGGTAGCATGGCAGTGGCCAGCCCTTTTCGCAATCGGCCTGTGCGGACCGTGTGCTCAGTATTTGTTTGTGTTGGCGTATCGTGCCGGGGAGGCGTCCGCGCTGGCGCCATACGATTACCTCAGGTTGATCTTCAACGGCGCGGTCGGCGCTATTCTGTTCAGCGAATTCCCCGACCGGTGGACGTTTGTGGGCGGCCTGCTGATCGTGCTTAGTTCGATTGTCATCCTGATCTCTAACGAGGCCAAGGGTTCGGCTAGTGCGAGAATGGCTCATCAGCGCAAGCAGTCACGTTGACTCAGCAAATTGTGTCGATTGCAGCCGCGATCGAGGTCAATTTTCACACTTTGTTTGAAAACACATCTTATGTCGCGTTTGGTCTTGGCCGTGTGATAACGCGCCGGAGGGGGTGTCGCCGGACCTCGACAGATCTCACGGCTCGAGAACCTCGCCGACGCCGGCGCGCTGTACCGGATCGGCTCCGGCTTCATCGACCTCTTCTACCGCAGCTACGCGCGTGTGCCAGCGTCGATCGTGCTCGATATCGATGACCCGACGACTTGGTGCACGGCCAACAGGAGCTGGCGCTGTTGAATACGCACGCGGGTGGCCATTGTTTCCAGCCGATCCATATTTTCGAGGCAAGTTCAGGCAAGCCAATCCTGTCGTTGCTCCGACCAGGCAAACGACCTTCGGGGGAGGAGATCGCCGCGTGCTCCGGCATGTCATCCACCGCATCCGCCGTCACTGGCCCCAGGTTGACATTCTGGTGCGCGGCGACGGCCACTACTGCGCTCCGGAAGTGCTGAATTTGCTGCGTGCGAAGCGCTGCGACTACATCCTCGGCCTCGCCCGGAACAAGACGCTCGACGCACTCGCCGGGCCCTGGCGCGAGCAGTGCCAATGGCGCTGGAAGCCGAACCTTGGAAAGGTGCGCCGCTTCCATCAGTTCCAATATGCGGCGGAGTCCTGCGCGAGAGAGGAGAAGGTGATCGCACGCGTCAAGGCGACCGAGTTCGGCACGGATGCGCGCTTCGTCGTCACGAACCTGACGGGCCGGGGGAAGCATCTCTACGAGA
This sequence comes from uncultured Alphaproteobacteria bacterium, assembly GCA_963775835.1. Taxonomy (GTDB): domain Bacteria; phylum Pseudomonadota; class Alphaproteobacteria; order Rhizobiales; family Hyphomicrobiaceae; genus AWTP1-13. Next base: position 68,761 of record CAVZKV010000020.1, read on the forward strand.
GGCTCTACTGCCAGCGCGGCGCCGTCGAGAACCTGATTAAGGACATGAAATGTACCACGCGCTCCGATAAGACCGCGTGCTCGCGCTGGCAAGCCAATCAGTTCCGCCTGTTCCTGCACATGGGCGCGTACTGGCTGCTGCATGCGCTGCGCCGTGCAGCGCCGAAGAAGTCGCGCTGGCGCGGTGCGACCTTCGCCACAATCCGCGCGACATTCGTGAAGATCGCCTGCCGCGTGGTGGAGCTGAAGCGTTCCATCAAGCTCGCGTTCCCGAGCCACCTGCCGCACGCCAATGTGCTGGCCCTCGTCGCCCACCGCCTCACCGCGCAAGGCCCATGAACGACGCGTCCTATGCCGCGACAGCCCGCAACAATCACCCTCAACGTGTCCCAAAGCGTCCCGCCCGGCCAGCCGTCAATCCGGCCGATGCAGCGCGACCGCCGCTGACCGTCTTAACTACAAGTGATTACGGCGAATAAAATGCGTTAGGTTGCCGCCGGCCATGAACTGGGTGCGGAATTGCACACCCACATTGCCAACAAGAGAATCTATTGTCTGTGCCGACACGTTGAAGGTAAGCAGCTCGTCGCCCTTTTCGGTGTAGCCGTCGACTCTGGAGTGGATGTAGGTGAGCCCAGCGATCGGGCCTGCGCGCAGGCTGCCGAAGTCGAAGAGGTAGGCGCCCCGCGCGGCAGCGGCAAACGAGTTGGCATCGGTGCTGCTGCGGACCGGATCGAGCACGCCGGGGCGGGCGAGGTCCAAGTCGTGATGCCCGTAGGCCACAAGCGCCTCGGCGAACAATTGCCGGGTCGCATAGGAGATGTAGGCCGCAACTTGCAGGGTGTCGACGTCGATCGACGCGCCGCCATTGAGGTCGGCATTGGCGGCCGTATAGTTGCCGGCAACGCCGATGATCAGGTTGCGGTTGGCGCTGTACTCAAGCCCGACCGTTCCCGATGGGGCCTCGAAATCGAAGCCCACCTGTTCGAAAGAATTGGACCGCGTTCCGCCAACGAACGTGCCCATGGCGTAAGCCGTCGGCCGACTCAATGGGCCCGCCCGTTGTCTTCGTTCGCCGTCGCCATAACCGAGGCCCGTGGGGCCGCCGGCAGCCGTCGAGGCAACGTAGTCCGAGACCTCCCTTTGTCGGCGCATGGCATCGAGGCGGCCCAAAACCGAGCCGGTGAAGGCGCTCGTGGTGCGTTACGATGCCCGGTTGGACGGCGATGGTGTCCAGCGCCGTGACGATGTTGTCCATGTAGGCCGCGACCAAGGCGAAGCCGGCGTTGGTGAGGTGGAGACCATCGGGACTAAAATAATACTGGGTTTGCTGCGCGCTAGTGATCGAGCCGCCGCAGACCGGAGCTGGCGGCGGGCAACGGAACTCCACAAAGCCGTATTTCGCCGGGTCCTCATTGACCTTGGCGCCAAGACGCGCGAGGTCGAACAGGAAAAAGTGAGTGACAGGGGCGTGCCCGTTGCGCGGGCGCACCGTTTGCTCATGCGTTTAACGAGGCCGTGACGGTCGAGGACGGCATGGATGGTGCTTTTGGCGGGCAGGCGCACATGGCCGGGCAGCCGGCGCAGGAGGAGTTCCCTGAATTTGAGCCGAACTCGCGGCACAGATCGGTCATGGCCTCGCCTTCGGTCGCGGCGGGCAACGAAACGCAAACGTTCAGGTCTTGCCAGATCGCTGGAATTCCTCTCAGGCCTAGCCAAGACTTCCCGCGAAGCGCTCCGCTAGGCGATCACGGCGAAAGCCATCGACGACAAAGTCGACGAAGACGCGGGTCTTGGCGGGGAGCAATGTTCGGGTGGGATAGTAGATCGAGATCGGTCCAGCATCCGCGTACCACTGCGGCACCAATCGTACGAGCGCGCGCTTCTCGAGATGCGGCAGAGCGTGCGGCACGGCGATGAGCGTCACGCCGAGCCCGAGCAGGGCTGCACGGCACATCGCTTCCGGATCGTCGAGTATGACCGTCTCCTTCAGTATCGCAGGGATCTCCGCACCAGCGGCGTTGCGCATGGTGCGCTCGCGGATTCGTCCCGTTCGCGTGGAGCGCATGACAATGCCGTCGAAGACGGCTAGCCCTGAGGGGTCGGCAGGCCGCTTTCTGCCTTTCAGATAGGCTGGCGAAGCAACAGCGATGATGTGCAAGGGCGCAAGGGTGCGTGTCACTAAGCCTGGCGCCAACTCGATACCGCCGCCGATCGCCGCGTCATACCCCTCGGCAATCAGATCGACCTGCCGGGTCTCGAACCGCCAGTCCGGGCGAATGTTGGGATAGCGCGCGAGAAAGGCGGGCAGCAGGGGGAGGATGTAGTCTGCGCCAAACGTCAGCCCCATGCTGACCTTGAGCACGCCGGCGGGCTCACCGCGATCAGTGCCAGCGTCTGCAATCGCTGCCTGCAGCCCCTCCATATGATCCTGCATTGCCAGCAGAAAGCGCTCGCCGGCCTCGGTCAGTGTCAACTTGCGGGTCGTTCGCTGAAACAGCCGGACACCGAGATTGCGCTCCAGTATCGCTACGTTGCGGCTGACCGCAGCCGGGGTCAGGGAAAGCCTTCGCGCCGCTACCGAGAAGCTGCTGGCTTCCGCGCTGCGGACGAACGACTTGAGGTTTGCCAGGGTCTCCATGGGCTATTCTTCAAGTGACGCTTGTAAGATTTACCAATCATTACCGACTAATCCTAGGCCAATAGAAGGGCGATAACTAGGGGCAGACGACGCAAGCCACCGGAGACAATGCCTATGACCACCCAGTCCAACGCCCCCAAGAGCGGCCTCCACGCCCTGCTCACCCCTGAAGAATCCGTGCTGGTGCTGATCGACCATCAGCCGTTCCAATTCGCCAATCTGCACAGCCACGAGCCGACGCTGATCGTGAACAACGTCATCGCGCTGGCCAAGACGGCCAAGATCTTCGGGGTGCCGACCATCCTGACCACGGTCCTTGAGGACCGCGGCGGCAAGCTCATCCAGGGTCTGCAGGACGTCTTGCCTGATCAGAAGCCGATCGACCGCACCTTCATCAACAGCTGGGAAGATGCGCGCGTCGTCGACGCCGTGAAGAAGACCGGGCGCAAGAAGATCATCATGGCGGCGCTCTGGTCGGAGATCTGTCTCGCCATGCCGGCCATCCAGGCTGCGGGCGAAGGCTACGAGGTCTACGCCGTCACCGACGCATCAGGCGGCGTCAGCGCGGAAGCGCACGACATGGCTGTCCGCCGCATGGCGATGGCGGGCGTCGTTCCGATCACCTGGATGGCAGTGGCGGGTGAACTGCAGCGCGACTGGGCGCGCGAAGTGACGGCCAAATTGAGTGGCGAGATGTTCCTTGAGCACGGCGGCGGCACCGGTATCGCGCTCGCCTGGGAACTGCAGCTGCTCGGTCAGAAGTCGGGCGCCGGAGCGTGAATGGCCCATCGCACGCGACCAGAGTGCACCTCAACCCATCGGAGCATGTCATGACCACCAGCAACGCAAGCGAAGCCGCAAAAGCTGTCGTTCGCCGCAATACCGAAGAAGTGCAGGGCGGCGGCAATTTCGCCGTGTTCGATGAACTTTTCGCCGACGACTTCCTCGACCACACGCCGCAACCAGGCCGCACGCCCGACAAGGCCGGCGCGCGAGAACTGTACAAAGTTCTCCGCGCCGCTTTCCCCGACTTCCACGCCGAAATCCATTGGCAGCTTGCCGATGGTGACCGGGTGACGACCTACAAGACCTACCACGGGACGCACCTGGGAGACTTTTTCGGGGTGGCGCCGACAGGCCGAAAAATTCAATTCGAGACCGTCGACGTCATGCGCGTGCGCGACGGGCAGATCGCCGAGCATTGGGGCGTGGCCAATCTCTTCTCGCTGATGCAGCAGCTCGGTGCCTTACCGGCAGATCAAAATCGCTCTTGAGAGCACCGGACGCGATTTCGCCAGCCTCGCTTCATCCATACCCCGCCCCTGAAAGGAACATCAGATGACCATTGGCATTATTGGATCAGGCGCGATCGGCACAGCCTTCGCTCGAACGCTGAGCCGCGCCGGCATCGAGGCGACGATCTCGAACAGTCGCGGCCCGGATTCGCTCAAAGAACTGGTCTCCCAACTCGGGCCATCAATAAAGGCGGGTACCCGCGAGGAAGCGTCACGCGCCGACATCGTCTTCGTGGCCGTGAACTGGACAAAGCTCCCGGCAGCGATGGCAGGCCTTCCAGACTGGAAAGGGCGCATCGTCATCGACGCCAACAATCCAATCGAGGCGCCGCTGTTCAAACCCGCAGATCTCGGCGGCCGCGTGTCGAGCGCGGTGTTTGCCGAGCTCGTGCCCGGAGCCCGCGTCGTGAAGGCCTTCAATCATCTTCGCGCAGACCTGCTGGCCGCTGATCCAAGTTCGGACGGCGGAAGACGCGTGCTGTTCTATTCCAGCGATGACAAGGCGGCAAAGGAGGAGATAGCCGCACTCATCGAAAGGCTTGGTTTCGCTGGTATCGATCTGGGATCGCTCGAGGTCGGTGGCAAGCTTGCACAATTTCCCGGCGGGCCGCTGCCGAACCAGAACCTCATTAGGATTATCTGAGTGTCTGCTGATGGCTGGTTACGTGGCAGAAGTCGCCAAATGGGCCGGGGCATTGACGGGCTCGCCTTACCCCTTGCTTGCGCGCCCCGACAGAGCGGCGACTTCTGCGCATTGGTACTAATGGACGCGGCGCTTACGCAACGCACGCCATGGCCTGTGGCGGCGGTTGCGGCGCCTTGAGCGGCATCTTTAAGCGGTTGAGCTTGCCGTGCGCAAACGGTTGGACGCGCCCAAGAAGCGTGTCAGCGACGTCTACTTTCTTGCTACCGGCCTGGCAACCGTAGTCACCAACGGCGAATGATCGGGCGCAATCCCATGAGCGATCTGTGGTCGTGCTGGACGGCGCTCACCGAACGATCCATGAGACTTTGATGCAGATCGACGGCGGCGGCCGGCGCATGAGCTTGAACAAGCGCCCGCAGCGTCTTGCCTCAGGCCCTACTACGCTATGCGCACGCCTTCATGATTCAACCAACCCAGACAGCGCTTCGGCCGCAGCAAGATCGAGGAGCGGCCGGCCCGCTGGACCATGTTGCAGTTGCGGCGTTTCCCTCTCATGTCGTCGCATCCTCTTTCAGCTTCGCCAGCAGCAACACCGCGATGTCTGCTGGCACAGGAGAGCGGGTGACAATGCGGGGCCACAGATCGATCGGCGGAGCCAAGGTGAGCGCGGGACTCAGCGTTACGATCTGGAGATCGTCGTTCAGGTGTTGCCGCCGGCCGCAGTTGAGCGCGCGGCAGGCCACGCGTGGATGGCATCCCCGGTAATGGCAGATGCGGCCGAGGTAGCGGCCAGCCTCCTCGGCAAGGAATATGTCGGCACCCAAGTTGATCGTTTGCGCCGTGCCCTTGAGGCGCCGGCCAACGCGGGCAAGAGGCGCAAGGTCGATGTCGGCATCGACGATGACGAGGACGTCGGCGTCCTTCGGCACGGGTTTGTCGGTCGTTAGAGAGCCGAGCAGGGCAATCCTGCGGACACCCGACAACGACCGCGCTGCTTGCACAAAGGCGAGCACACCCACGATCAAGCGACGCCGCGGGTCAGACACCGAAGACTGTGGCCCACGTCTGCGCACGCCGCGCTTCATGAGGCGAGCCCATCCATTCGGAAGGTTCCCCCTGGTTTCCGGAAAACGTTTGCCATAAGTTTCGCGAAATGATGGCTGTTTTTCCCCAGCGCGGCGTCTGATTGGATGCACGCAGGTGCCTGCCCTTCTGATTACACGACACGATCAGGCCACGCTGTCCTCCGCCTTGCCCGGGATCGAGGCTTCAAGCCCACCGCTGCAGGCTGTGCATGACAACGGTGCCAAGCCGGCAGCCGTGCCCGTCGATCCAAGCGGGAACCGCGACCGCTGGCAGCAGCAGCAGCCCGTTGTAAATTCATAACGTGCGCTATATTATATGATGCTATGGATGACCGCCCAATCGAAAGTGACTTCCTGTTCCTGATTTATGACGTCGCCCAGCTGTTGCGCCGGCACGCCGACCAACGGGCGCGGGCGCACGGCATGACGCGGGCGCAATGGGCCGTGCTCGCCAGGCTTGAGCGTGAGCCGGGCATCACACAAAGCAGGCTCGCCGTGCTCACGGACGTGGAGCCGATCACCATCGGGCGTCTGCTGGATCGCCTGGAGGCCGGCGGCCTGATTGAGCGCCGGTCCGACCCGCTCGACCGACGAATTTGGCGTCTGTCGCTTACACCAAAAAGCGCCGAGATCCTGCAACAGATCGCCGCGTTTCGCCGCGAACTTCACGATGAGATGGCAGAGGGCTTGAGCCCCCAGAGCCTGCGGACGCTCGTGGCCTGCCTGCAGCGGATGCGCAACACCCTCACCAAGCGCAAAAGCGCAGCCCGTGCGCAAGCGAGGCCCGCATGAACTTCCAGCCCTCCGCCGAGGTGTTTGTGCCGGAAAAGCCCTGGCGCCACGCCTCCGCAGCATCGGCGTCACACGTCGTGGCCTACGCAAGCCATTGATGATCGGCGCAGCGCTGCTGGTGGCCGTAATCGCCTTTTGGTTTTGGTTCACCGGAGGGCGCTATGTATCGACCGACAATGCCTACATTCATGCCGCCAAACTGATGATTTCGTCCGATGTATCGGGCATTGTCTCCGATGTGCTGGTGCACGAAGGGCAAACCGTCCGTCAAGGCGACATGCTGTTTCGGATCGATCCCGAACAATTCAAAATCGCGCTCGACAATGCAAAGGCTCAATTGGCGCAGACCGCGCTCAATCTTGAGTCAATGAAGCAGGACTATCAACGCATGCTGAGCGACGCCGCCGCAGCAGGCGCAAGTCGAGCCTGCGCAAACCTACGATCGGACGTCGGATCTGATAAAAAAAGGCGTTGCTTCGGCGCAGGCCTTTGATCAGGCACGAACCACCCTCGATGCTGCGCTCAGCAACAACAAGCGTTGCGCGAACAGGCAAAAGTTTTGCTAGCGAAGTTGGGTGGTGATCCAAATTTTACCGTTAGCAAGCATCCGGCCTACGAACAGGCAAAAGCGCAAGTGGACGAAGCGCAACGGCAAGTGGACCATACGGTCATCCGCGCGCCCTTTAATAGCATTGTGACCCAGGTGGACCAGCTGCAACCGGGGGTCTACCTGGTGGCGTCGACGGCAGCGCTCACCAATACCGGCGCCGTCGCGTTGGTTGCGACCGACGACATTTGGATCGAGGCGAACGTCAAGGAGACGGACCTCACTTGGGTCAAACCCGGAGATAGCGTCGAGATCTCGGTTGACAGCTATCCTGATAGAAGCTGGACGGGGAAAGTGAAAAGCATCGCACCCGCCAGCGGCGCTGAGTTTTCGGTTCTGCCGGCCCAGAATACCAGCGGCAACTGGGTTAAGGTCGTCCAGCGAATTCCCGTACGTATTGCGGTCGAGCGCATACCGAGCGACCCACCGCTGCGCTCGGGCATGAGCACCTACGTCACCGTCGATACCGAGCATCAGCGGTCGCTATCCGATCTGCTGTGAACGGCCATGGCCATCGCTTCCACGCCAGCCGCGACCGGCCCCTTGTCGAACCGTACCATGGTCACCTCTGTGCCATGGTGGCCACCCTCCTGCAGGCGTTGGACAACACCATCGCCAATGTGGCGCTTCCTTATATGCAGGGTTCGCTTTCGGCCACCGCCGACCAGATTACGTGGGTGCTGACCTCCTACGTGGTCGCCGCAGCCATTTTCACTGCTCCGATCGGGTGGCTGGCGGCCCATTTCGGGCGCCGGCGATTGTTCCTGATTTGCGTGATCGGATTTAGCGCCGCTTCCGCGCTCTGCGGCATGGCGGCTTCACTCACTCAGATCGTGATCTTCCGTCTACTACAGGGCATGTTCGGCGCTGCGCTCGTCCCGTTGTCCCAGGCCACCATGCTTGACCTTTATCCTCCCGAGCAGCGCGGCTCGGCCATGGCCGTATGGGGCGTGGGCGTGATGGTCGGACCAATTCTTGGGCCGACGCTGGGCGGCTTTCTTACGGATGCCTACAATTGGCGATGGTGTTCCTAATCAACGTGCCGTTCGGCATCCTTGCCAGCCTGGGACTGTGGAGCTTCATGCGGGAGACCTCCCGCCAGGACGGGCTCAAATTCGATTGGACAGGGTTCGCCGTCCTTAGCCCAAATTCATGTTCGTCGTCTGTTTGGCGACCGCATGCTTGCTGTTGCTGCTGCGGCGACCGTCAGCGTCCTGCGACGACGCGGTCAAGCACGCCCCTTTTGAGTGACGCGAAGCCGTCGCACCTTTTGCGGGCTCGAGCGTGTTCGCCCCAACGGAGGGCGACGTAGTCCTTGAGGTGGCGCTCAATAGCTCAATAAGGCTCGGGGAGTCAAAAAGGCCCGGGCCTCCCCCGCGCATAATAGCGGGCCAAGTAGGCCATGGTGAATTTTGCCGACCGACGGTCGCGCTCAACGTCGGCGGAATTGCGCTCGCCGGCCGGACCGTAGCCGCCGGCGCCAGGCGTCTCGACGATCACAACTTGGTCCGGCCCGAGCTCCATGCTGCCCGTCTTTGGGGGTAGCTCCGACAAGGTCCCGTCACGATGCTGCAGCTGGAAGCGCCCCCTAAGCCCGGGCTCGGCACCAAAGATGCCCCACGGCGCATGACGAAACCGCTCGCCGACGCCATTGAACTCGCAAATGTGTCCAACAGGACGGACGCGTCGCCTTAGCCCCATGCCTCCACGAAAGCGGCCCGCGCCCCCGGAATCGGTGACGAGGGCGTACTCCTCGACGCGGAGCGGATACTCCATTTCGATCGCCTCAACCGGCAGGTTCGACGTGTTGGTGATATGCACCTGCACACCGTCCTTGCCGTCGCGGTCGTTGCGTCCGCCCATACCGCCGCCAAGGGTTTCAAGGTAGACGTACGGTGCCCCGCTGCGCGGGTCGACGCCGGCAAACACCATGCTGGTGTTGGCTCCGTTGGCAGCCCCGATCGCCTGTAAAGGGAGTACATCGGCAAGTGCGCCGATGACCACGTCGATGACGCGCTGGCAGGTATTGGCCCTGAGGGCGACGGCGGCCGGGGGCAGGCAATTGGCGATCGTACCGGCCGGGGCGATGATCTCAACCGCGTCGATGGCCGCCTGATTGTTCGGCAACTCCGGGTCGAGCATGGCCTTCAACGCATAGCAAACCGAGGATTGCACCGCATTGAGGGTAAGGTTGACGTTTCCCGGAACCTGCGGCGACGAGCCAGTAAAGTCGAAGACGATGCGCTCGCCGACCTTGCGCACCTCGAGCGCAAACTTCACGTTGCGCTCCTTCAGGCCGTCGTCATCGAGCACGTCTTCGAAGCGATAGCTGCCGTCGGGAATGGCAGCGATGCCCGCGCGCATGCGCTTGGCCGTTCGGTCGAGGATCTGCCCGAAGGCGCATTCCACCGTCTTGGTGCCGTAGCGGCTGAACAGCTGCCGCATGCGATCGACACCCAGACGGCACGCGGCGATCTGCGCATTCAAATCGCCGCGGCGCTCAGCCGGCAGGCGCATGTTGAGGAGGAGAAGCTCAAAGAGCTCGGTGTCGAGCTCTCCCCGACGATAGAGCCGCATGACCGGGATGCGCAGGCCCTCCTGGTAGATCTCCGACATGCCACCCGACATGGAGCCGCGGGCGGCCCCACCGACATCAGCGTGGTGGGCGAGATTTGAGACGAAGGCGACCAGCCGCCCCTCGGCGAATACCGGCATTGCCATGTTTATGTCGGGGAGATGCGTGCCGCCGGCCACATGCGGGTCGTTGGCGATGAAGAGATCGCCGTCGGCGATGTCGCCGCCGTAGCGCGTGACCAGGATACGCATCAAGTCGAGCAAGGAGGCTAGGTGGATCGGCAGCGCCATCTCCGCCTGAGTGATCAGCCGCCCGCGCGCATCGGCAATCGCCGTCGAGTGGTCATGGCGCTCCTTGATATTGGTCGAGAAGGCACTCTTCTGGATCGTGATCCAGGACTCGTCATTGATCGACTTGAGCCCGTTCCAAACAATCTCCAGCGTAATCGGATCCAATGGGGGCATCGGCGGGCTCATGGATCGACCTCGATTTGCAGGCTGCCGCACTCTGCAACCAACAGGCGACTGCCCGGCGGCACGAGCGTGGTGGCGTCGAACTGCGTGACGACAAGCGGGCCCTCCAGTGCCGTTCCAGGCACCAGGACACGGCGGTCGATGAAGGTGGTCGCGGTCGGCCGGTCCGCGGTGAACCACACGGGCCGCGTGCCGCCCGAGTTTGCGGCAGGGGCATATTGGGGAGGCGCGAAGGTACGCGTCTTCGCGCTCGCGCGCGCCTTGCGGGCGCTCAGCCGCACGTTGACGATCTCGATCGCGGCCGCGGGGTCATGGTGGCCGTATTGGCGCTGATGGGCCTCGAGAAACGCGCTCTTGAGCCAACCCTTGGGCGGAAGGCCTTGGCGTTGGCCTTGCGGCAGGGGAATTGCTAGCTCGAAATTCTGCCCGACGTAGCGCATATCTATGGTGCTCTCCTGACACTCCTCCAAGCCGGCCTGGCGCTCGCGCCTATGCCATTGCCCGGCTGCGCCGAGCAGCCGGGCGAAGGCCACCGCCACGGGTGCAAGATCGCCATCGAGCGGTACGCGGCAGGTGGCAACGAAGCTCTCCTGCATATCGGCTGCCGCCACCCCCTGGGCGCAGAGAATGCCCGGCGCCGCGGGCACAAAAACGCGGCGGATGCCAAGCTCGCGCGCGATTTCCACCGCATGCAGCGCGCCCGCGCCACCGAACGGCAACAGGGTAAAGCTGCGTGGATCGTGGCCGCGCTCGATCGAGACCACCCGGATCGCACGCATCATGTTGGCGTTGACGATGCGCACGATGCCAAGGGCGGTCTCGCGCGGGGATAGCCCCAGCTTTCCCGCCAGCGGCGCAATTGCTTTTGCGGCCTGGCATGGATCGAGGCGCATGCCACCGCCGATGAGCTCTTCGGGCAGACGCCCGAGCACGAGATTGGCATCCGAAACGGTCGGTTCTCGGCCGCCCTTGCCATAGCAGGCAGGGCCGGGATCCGCGCCGGTGCTCATTGGTCCGACGCGCATTAGGCCGTCGCGCCCGACGTGAGCAATGGACCCACCACCGGCCCCAACGGTGTGGATATCGATGGACGGGAGCCGCATCGGAAAACCGGCGACGCTGCGGCCGAATGCCATCTCCGCCTTGCCGGCGCGGACGAGGCAGACGTCCGTCGAGGTGCCGCCCATGTCGAAGGTAATGAGATCCCTGCGGCCGGTGCGGTCGCCGGCAGCAACGGCGCCGACGACGCCCGCAGCTGGGCCCGACAGCGCGGTGCGGATCGGCATCTCGCCGGCCCGACCAATCGACATCAGCCCGCCGGATGATTGGCAGATACCGATGCGGGCGCCGGGTGCGTGATGATCGACCGCGGCCCCGAGGCGGGTCATGTATCGGCCAGCGACCGGCTGTAAAAAGGCGTTGAGCACGGTGGTGGACAGCCGTTCATACTCACGAAATTCAGGCTGCACTTCGCAAGAGAGCGACACGTCGACGCCAGGCAGCGCCGCCCGCAGCGCCTCACCCATGCGCCGCTCGTGCTCGGAATTTAGGAACGAGAATAAAAAGCAGACGGCCACGCTCTGTGCGCCGCTATTTTTCACGTCTGCTGTGGCTCGCCTGATCTCGGCGTCCGCAAGGTGCAAAATGACTTCGCCGGCCGGGCCGATACGCTCGGCAACCTCGAAGCGACGTTCGCGTGGGACGAGTGGCTCGGGATGATCTGCCTTCAGGTCATAGATCTTGGGCCGCGTCTGGCGGCCGATCTCCAGCAAGTCCTTGAAGCCCGCCGTGGTGATGAGCGCGACCTCCCCGCCGCACCGCTGGATGAGCGCATTGGTTGCCACGGTAGTGCCGTGGGCGAGCAGGGAAAGTTTGCCGTCGGGGATCAGCGCGCGCAGTCCCTGCAGGATCGCGCGCGAGGGATCATCGGGCGTGGAGGCGACCTTGTGAGTGCGCGTTTCGCCGCTCGCCTCATCCATCAGGAAGAAGTCGGTGAAGGTGCCGCCGACGTCAACTCCCAGCGTCGCGCTCATCCCTTACCCATGACGTGGTTGGGCAGCCAGAGGGCCGCTTGGGGATATGCCATAGCTAGCCCGACCAGCGCCACCATGCCGACCGGGAATGGCTGCGCGCCGCGGATGACATCGGCGATGCGCGCACAGAGCCCGCAGAATATATTTGCCTTTCAAGGAGCTCAATCAACGAGCTGGAAACGCTCGGATTGAGGCGGCTTCGCCCAGAGACGGTCGGCCCCGCTCATCGCGGTCGCCCGTTGCGGGCTGGCCCTCCAGGCAGCGTAGATGTCGTCGCTCGCCCAGACCACCAGCGTCGTAATCTTGGCGGGGTCGGCATGCGCAACAAGCGTATGGCGACTGACAAAACCGGGCGCCTTGCTCTGCGCCAACCCATTGCGATTCAGAAGCTTTCTGGCCTCGTCAATGCTATCTGGCTTGGCCCAATGATGCGTCAGGACGCCAATCATACGACCTCCGCGCCGCGACAAACGCCGATGGACGTTGCGTGCATCTCGGCAATCATCAACCAAGCCCTATAGGTTCGCCTGGAACTCAACGTAATCACGCACCTTCTTGTACACCTGCAGGCGATTGCGTTGACTGTCTGCAACGATGATCTGATCGGTCTTGGAATTGAAAATAACCGCCGTCGGGAAGCAGAAGCGCCACAGCTGCTCAAGGTTCTGCACTCGTCTGTACGCCTTCATCATATCGGGGTTCGCATCGATGCTCTGCTGGCCCCACTTCGACATCACCTGCGCGTCGCCTACCAGATGGGTCAGCGGCCTGCCGTCCTTGTCGAAGATGCAGAGGCGATGATTACCCCAATCGGTGACATAGATGTCGCCGTCGGGGTCGATCGCGACACCAGTTGGGTGATTGAGGATGCCCGCCGGCGCGCGCTCGGTGTCCGGTGCGCTGGCGATGAACGGACCGAGGTAGGTCACGGCAAATGCATTGGGTGCCACCGGGAGCTTTCCGTACCTGCCGATCGACATCAGGAACTTGCCGCTGGGTGACAGCTTCTGCACCCGGTGGTTCTTCCAGTCAGCGACGTAGATGTTGCCATCCTTGTCGAGCGCGATGCCCCACGGCTTGTTGAACTCTGCCTCCCCGTTGCCGGCCTTGCCGCACTGGGTCACCAGCTTGCCTTCCGGCGTGAACACTTGGAGGCGGTTGTTGCCGCTGTCAACGACGATCAGGTTGCCGCTGGCCTCGCAGACAATTCCGGCCGGCCCCTTCAGTTCGCCGGGGCCGCTGCCGGGCGTACCCCACTTGCGGATGAATTTGCCCTTCGAGTCGAAAACGGAAACAGTGCTCTTCCACTCGTCCGTCACATATACCTCGCCGTTCTTGCCGGCCGCGACCCCGAACGGCCAGACGCAGTTCTCGTCTTTGTCGCCATAGGTTGCGAATTCAGCGAGCAGTTCCTCATCGCCCGGACCGCCGACCTTGATGTGGTTGACCCGCATGCCGAAATTGTTCTCATTGCCGCGGTTGGCTACGTAGATGTCGCCATCGTTACCAAGGCACATGGTCTGTGGGTAGTTAAAGCCCGTGCCGTTCGCCGAGGCTCGTCCGATCGCGTGGCTCCAGTCGTAGGCTCGGCCTTTGACGTATGTTGTTAGCGCCATTCTGCACTCCCTCACACAAATCCTGCCTTCCCACCTAGCGGAAGGTCGGCGTACTCCAAGCCAATCACCACGCCCCAAGGCGTCGCCAACTAGTTCAGAAACGCTGGTTGCTCGTATTTGCCATTCACGATCGGCACCGGATCGAGATGCATCCACCTGTCGAGAATGGTCGAGTAGATGCCGCGGAAGTCCATGTTCGGGTTGAGATCACCCTGCACCAGCTTGCCCGCGTCGAGGGATGGCATGTCACCGTAGTGTCCGCCTTTGACCTTGTCGCCAAGCACGAACGTAACGCCGGCCGCGCCATGATCCGTTCCGGAACCGTTGTCGCGCACGCGGCGGCCAAATTCTGAGAAGATGAGCACGATCACGTTATCCGACCTGTCGTGTGCCCGGAGGTCGGCCATGAAAACTTCGAGACCTTTGTTCAAGTCGCTCCACAGGCTGGCGTGGAGGGGATTCTGGCCCGCATGCGTATCGAAGCTGCCATGATCGCAATAAAACACGCGCGTTCCGAGATCGGCGAAGTGCACCTGCGCGATTCCCTTCAACTTCCGGCCGATCGATGTGTCGGGATACTTCACGTCGGATGTGTATCTGCCCGGCGCCACCTTCAGGATGTCTGCACCCCTAAGCGAGTCCAGACCCGTGGTGCCGAGGTATTCCATCACGCCACTGCCCGGGATTGGCGTGTACATGCGCGAAAATCGATCCAGGACCGCCTGGCGCTGAGCCTTGTCCTGGATGCCCGGCAGAAATCCGTAGGTCTCGAGATGCCCGGCCACGCAGGCCACTGGAACGCCTGGCACGGAGAGAGCCCGGAACAAGCACGGACCAAAGCTCACGGCAGTGACCACGTTCTCTTTCTTCGGGTCAAATTCGCGCACGACGCGACCCAACCAACCCTCGGTGCCGACTTTATCGGCCTCGCAGGTGTGCCAGATGTCCATGGAGCGGAAATGCGAACGCGGCGAATCGAGGTAACCGACGCCATGCATGACGGCAAGCTTGCCCTCGTCCCAGAATTGCTTCATGGGCGCGAGGTAGGACGGGAAGCCGTACGTCTGGTCCAAATGCACGATTTGATTGTCGCCAATCGAGACGGCCTTGCGATTGTCGCGGTAAAGCCCATTGTTGTAAGGGATCACCGTATTCAGATAGTCGTTGCCGCCGCTGAGTTGCACGACGACCAGCACGGGATCCTTCTGTATCGCTGCCATAGGGATTTCCTCCGCTAGAGTTCGTGTTGTCTATTTAAGCGAACTGAAATTCGCGCGTCGCCACGATCAGCTGCAGCAGCTCACCGGTCTGCTTGGTGGAAGCCTCGACCTGCGCCGGAGTATCCCAGCGGATCTGTCCCCATTGCTTGGCTTGCTCGGTGAGCACCTTCTTGGTATCGGGCCCGACCTCCACAGGCCCCAGTAGATCGAGGCAGGAGTCGACCATCTGCTCGGGCTCCAATACACCCATCGCCTGCAGCCGGCGCACGATGGCCTGCACGCCGGGCAGATTGGTATTACCGACCTGCTCGGCGACGAAGTTGATCCGCGACATCAGCGAGCCACTGTTGATCCATTCCTGGCCGGTATGCCAGCCTTCCACGGACGGCGGATTGAGCAGATCCTGGCCCATGTAGGAGGGCTGCATCGACAGCTCGCCGCAGCCGGGGCGCGGTATTTCGTAGCCGCCCATCAGGCGAAGCGTGCCGACCACGACCTCGGCTGGCGACTTGAGGTGCTTGTAGCGGGCATTCTTGAAGAAGTCCGAGGTGAAGAGCGTACGCAGCACCGGCCGCATCTCGCATTTGTTGGCTTGAAAAGTCGCGGCAAGCATGTCGATAGCGGCCGGGTCGCGCGGCGGCTCCAAATTCCAGGCTGGCACCTGCGGTTCATCGGCGACGTAGAAATTGTAAAGATGACGGCAGATGAATCGCGCACAGGCCGGCTGCTCGACGATGATGTCGATGATGTCCTCGCCATTGAAGTTGCCCGTGTGTCCAAGAAACGTCTTCTCGCCGTCGTCGTGGTCCTCCGGGCGATACTCGAATTTCCAGGGGAAGCGACCGTACGGCAGTCGTGGGATTTTGGTCGCGAAGGTCCAGCCAGTGAAGGCGCGCGACGCCTCGCGTACATCGATCTCCGTGTAGTTGCCGGCACCGAGGCTGAACAGCTCCAGGAGCTCGCGGCCCCAGTTCTCGTTCACCTCCGCGCCGTGATTCTGGTTGTTGTCCAGCCAGAAGATCATGGAGGGGTTTTTCGCGACCGTCATGAGCAGGTCCCGGTAATTGCCCATGCCCTGCTGGCGAAACAGGTCGATCTGCTCCAGCAGCTGGTCGTAATTGTCGACCTTCGAGTTGCCGGTGGCCAATACATGGTGCCAGAACAACGCCATTTTCTCTTCCAGTGGGCGCTGCGTGGTCACCAAGTAGTACATGTAATTGACATTACCCATGGGCGGCACGCCGCCCGGCAGCAGGGCCGAAGGCTGGTAGCGAAGCAAGGTATAGGGATCGACCGGCGGCTGCGTTTCCGGATGCAGCAATTCTTCGACGGTGGCGTCGTAGCCCTTGGCCACCCGCGCTTCGAGTTCGTCGCGGGAGGCGCCAAAACCCGCGCGCCGCATCAGATGGGCCATCAATGCTATGTCGTCTCGGTGAGCCATGGTCGGAAGTTCCCTTACGTGGAGCGAGCCAAAGTCAAGCAACGACGGTCGTGCACCTGCGTCGCGCGCCAAGCGCATGGCGGCGCGGAAATTCGCGAACTTAGACGAGCCTTGGATCTGCCGTTCGCCCATTCCGGCCACTGCTCCGGATAACGCCGTGCTTTGCTGGAATTAGAAGCATGCGTAGACGCGGCAGCGGCAGCACAGCACCCGGCCGTCAGGGCGCAAATCGAAAGGATCCGAACTGCGGGGGTTGCGGTGGCAACAGCCATCGATCGCACTGACTGAACAGTGCGCCGGGCCCGCCGTCCATCGTGGCAGGAGCTCCGGGGCATCGTGCTTCCACTTGGATGACCGGTAATCGCTCGCTAGTGTGCTTCTCTTTTCTCGATGATGTCAACACGTGAGGCGGGTGTACGTATCATTAGATCTCGGCCAATCTGGCGGTCGCCTGCCACAGCCGCTCGGCATTGTCGTCATTCTCGGCTTGCGGGTTGGGACGTGCCAGCTGCTCCTTGTAAAAATAGCGGCCAGTAATTCCAGCATATTCGCGCCCCGACGCCAGTCGCACGATTCGAACTCGCACCTCGCTCGGGCGAACTCCCGAATAGGTGGACGACCGTGAACACGTAAGGGATCAGTCCTCCGGCCCGGTCGCCGAAGTTCGTCGCCACTTCTCCGGGATGCACGGAATTGGCAGTGACGTGCTTGCTGGCCCAGCGGCGGGCGAGCTCGCGCGTGAACAACACGCAACATAGTTTCGCGTGTGCATAGGCATAAAATGCGCTGTACTTATGCTCAAGCCTGAGATCCTCTAAATGCAACATGGCGAGATGGTGCAGGGCACCCGCCGTGTTGACTACCCGTGCGGGCGCCGCCGCAAACAGGCGCTCGCGCAGGCCGTGGGTCAGCACGAAAGGGGCGACATGATTGAGCGCGAATGTGCGCTCGAAGCCGTCTGACGTGATTTTGCGCCACGCGAACATCGCTCCGGCATTGTTGAGCAAGACGTCGACACGCGGCTCCGCCGCGGCGATCTCTGCCGCGGCCCGCTTAACCTCGGCAAGCCGAAGCAGGTCGGCATAGTATATACTGTGCTTTGCCAGCGGGAAGCGGTCGCGCAGCTTCGTGAGCATTGCCTCGCCGCGTTGCTTGTTGCGGGCTACCATGACAATGCGGGCTCCCATCGCAGCCAACGCTTCGGCCGCGGCCCGGCCGATACCGGATGTAGCGCCGGTGATGACGCAGGTCTTCCCCTCCATGTTTGCCGTGCACTCTAACCGCTTGCCTTCAATCGCCTCGCGGGCGAATTGATGGGAGCATTCATGCTGAGCTACCAAGGACGAACGCGCCAACACGCTACTCATGTGCCATCCACCGGATCTACTCGTTCCGGCCCTACTAAAGCTTCGATCCGTTCCGCAGGGATGATATTGCCAGCCGAAGTTGGCAGGTTTTTGGGCAACGCGAGCGCCCCTGGGGCGGATCGCTCGTAGTGATGGCTCGCGTATTGCTGCCTGGCGCTGCCGCTCTGTGCCTGTTCTTTCGATGACCTTGCCGACCCCTGGTTACTCTTCGTGGGCTTTTGTTCGAGCAAGGCCCGGCATCCGGCGCCCCGTTTGACTTTGAGGTCAGCTCAAATCCCAACCGCGTGACTTGCCTTGACTGGTCGGTGCGGAAGCTGTTGCCCCGTGCGATTCCGGCAATACTTCTGCGTTGGAGGATGGATTGGAGTCAGATGTTTTGAACAATTCGACGGCCTCGCTACTATCATGGCGTTTGCAAGGCACTTCTATTCTGCAGCGCACACCCGCGGGATCGAAGACGAGGTCGACCGTGCCACCAAGTTCGTAGGGAATAAGACTGCGAATGCAACGGGTGCCATAGCCCGTCTGGGTCGGCGCCATAACAGCGGGGCCCCCGGTCTCGATCCATTCTATGAACAAGATTTCCGCCTGCTCGTTCGGCTGGCACCGCCAACGCACCGTGATGTGACCGCGCTGCGCCGACAACGCTCCATATTTCGAGGCGTTCGTGACCAACTCGTGCAGCACAATGGCAATGGGTTGGGCTGCTTCCGCTGACACCAGTATGTCTGGCCCTACCACGCTCGCGCCGCCCGTTCTCACGCAGGGTGCCAACTCATTGCTAACCAGTTCCTTGAGACTAACACCTTGCCAGTGACTGCGGCTGAGCAAAAGGTGCGCATTTGCCATCGATTGAATGCGACCGTCGAACCCTTGCAAAAACTCATCGACCGATCCACTCCCTTCTCGGGTGCGCTGCGCTACTGCGCCTACCGAAGCAAGTACATTTTTCACGCGGTGATCGAGTTCGCGCACCAGCAAACGCTGCTGTTCCTGGGCACGCTTGCGCTCCGTGATATCGCAGGTCAAACCCTTGATGCGGACATAGCGGCCGGTCACATCGAACTCGGCTTTTCCGGTCTCTTCGAGCCATACCTCCTGCCCGTCCGGGCGAATGAAACGAAAGGACGCCGAATAGGATGGACGCTCGGGGCAGAGTCCCTTGATTTGGGCGGTGAAGCATTTGCGGTCATGCGGATGCAATCGCGTGAGGAAGTCCTTCCCCAGTCCATGGTTGGCCGCCCCCGCTTCCAAGCCGAGAATGTCCAAGGCGTTCTCGCTGCGCCGCGACACGCCCGTTTTTGGATCCCAGGCGAAGGCGACCATCTGGCCCGCCCTCAGCGTTTGCTGCAAACGAACTTCGCTCTCCTTCAGCGCAATATCGATCCGCTTGCGTTCGCCGATCTCGCGCGCGACCTTGGCGATAAGGGCGGCTAGAAACCACCAATAGCTGAGGACCAGCACCCCGAGCAGCAGATAACCTTTGGCGTTGAGGAAGAGAAGGCTCTTGAGCGCGCTCGGGATCAAAATTCCCGACATGTAGCTGAATGCTGCGCCGGGCAAGGCCGAGAGCATGATGGTCCCGCTCGCGGCCATGCCGGCCGTAAGCGCGATTAAGATTAGCTCCTGGTCGTGCGCCAAATCCCCCAAGTGCAAGACGGCCATGACGGTCCATGGCAAAGCCAGGAAGCAAGCGTAGACCGTTGCTCGCCTCCTCGCTCGCTGAAAACTGCGTGGAACTCGCCCGCGGTTTCGCCAGTGACGATAAAGCACAACCAAAGCAACCGCATAGGAGTAGGTGCACCAAATGACAAGTTGCGCGGTCGCAATCGAGCCTGCCATTACAACGGCCAGAACGGTCGTGTTCAGGATGTGGGCGGCCATCGAGTGGGGCGTGACCCGGGCGATGACCTCAAGCTGCCGGCGTTGAAATAAGGAAAGTGGTGTTTGCATGCCGATCCCGGTGGCTGGTGCAATCGCAAGCAACGGACAGCCTTGAGCAGCCTACCTCAGGTAGTAGAGCGCAAGCTTCTCGAGCATGCAAACCTGAACAAGAAAAGGGAATGCTCGAATCGAATAACTTAATTTCAGCAGAACCTTGGTCGTGGCAGCCGCTCGCCCTTGGGCCGCCAATCGCCGCATGGCCTGTGGGCCCTTGCCCAAGCGCGTGGTAAAGGCCCGCCGCACCTTCGGCCTAGGAGGGTCCATCGGCGACAACCGGGACGTCCAACGAGTGGCCGTGACCGTTGATCCCGGCCCGTAAAGGATCAATCTGATCCACTGCCCGCAGCACCCCCCGCATTCGCCTTTCCTCAAATGATCGGACAGGCCTCAAGACCGCGTCGGGCAGCTCAATGTTCAATATTGCCGGCCTTCTGGCCCTAGCCTTGACAGGGGAAGCGCTTCTCGTCCGCCGTTGCGACGCCTTGCCCTAAGCGCGGCCTTCCTGCGCATTGTGGTGCCGCTCGCGGCGCCGTCTCGCAAAACATTCCCCACCGATCCTGCGCCGCCAGCGGGCGCGTGAAATTGCCCGCAGCGCACCATTGCGGAGTGGCTCGGGGAGGTTTGGGCACGAAACTCGGGCCAGCCTTTGCGCATTGTTGCCGGCAGTCCTGGTTGACCGGCCTCGTCGGGGTCAGCCACAAGGGTACTCCGTCCATCTTGACCAACGCGGATCTGACGCTATCGCCTTGGATCTTGAGCGGCCGCATCGGACGCGAGGGGCTGCTGGCCCCTGTGGGATGCCGGCAACAAGAATTCCCCCCGGCCCTACTGCCACTGACCGAGACCGCACGGTCGGGTGAGGAGAAGTTTGGCTTTGGGGGCGGCGAAGGTGGACCCGGGGTCCTCATCGGCGACGCCGTTGTGCCGCCCAAGCGTTCGCGCTGACAAGGCGCAACCGTTGTGCACAAGGCCCACGCGGAAACCCTCCCAGCGACAGCGATCGAGCCCGACCAACCTGATCCTCGGCCCGAGCACGATGGTCTTCGCCGCTACGGGTCGGGGCAACGGCCCTGCAATCGGACCGTGCCGGCACCACCGGTGTCGCCTTGTCACGCGGCCGCGTACAACGCCGTCTCAAACGCATAGTAGAGCGGTAGTGACTTCTTATCGGCAAAGGGTAGGACCTGCGACAGGTAAACGCCGCCGATGCCGGTGACAGGGTCGATCCAGAAGTAAGTGTTGGCCAGCCCGGCCCACATGAGGCCGCCGGCTGGACGCCCGGTCGGCGCCTTTTCCGTATTAATCTGGAAACTCAAGCCCCACGTCTTTGGCATTCCGGGGAAGAACTCCGCGTCGTTTGACAATGCTGGCGCGGCCGTCTTCAGGAGCGTGACCCGGGCGTCGCCCATGTTGTTGCGCGTCATCAACTCGACGGTCTCGGGCTTCAGGACTTGGTTGCCATCCGCCTTGCCGCGGTTGAGGATGAGGCGCACAAAGCGCAAATAGTCTCCGGCCGTCCCGTACAGGCCGCCACCGCCCATCTCGAACTCGGGGTCCTGTGGGATTTCGAGGTCCATCTGCGGCGTGAAGGCATCGTTTTCGCCGCGCTGGTGGACCTTGGCTAGACGTTCGCGCATGGATGGCGTGATCTTGAAGGCGGTACTGGTCATGCCCAGCGGCGCAAACAGGTTCTCATGCAGGTAGGATCCAAGCTTCTTGCCACTAGTGGCCTCCACCATCTTGCCGGCCCAATCGATGTTGATTCCGTAAAACCACCTCTCGCCCGGATCATGAAGCAGCGGCGTACGCAGCGCCGCGTTCTGGCAGGTGATGATGCCCGGAATGCCCTTGACCGTCTGATATTTGCCCAGATCGTCGCTCCAAAGGTCGTAGCCGAAGCCTGCCGTGTGGGTGAGCAGATGACGGAGCGTGATCGGGCGCTTGGGCGGGCGCGTGCGGGGCTGGCCGGAGGCGTCAAAACCATCCAGCACCTCAATGCTGGAGATATCCGGCACGACCTTGGCTGCCGGGGCATCGAGATCGAGCTTGCCCTGCTCGACAAGCTGCATGGCGGCGGTGGCCGTAAGCGCCTTGGTCATCGAAGCGATCCACGCAACAGTGTCGAGGGTCATGGGCGCTGGCTGACCAAGGACGCGCTTGCCAAACGCGCCCTCGTAAATGGCCGAATTCCGGTCGGTCGCCATGGCAACGACGCCGGGCACATCGCCGGCATCGACCGCGCGCTGCAACATCGCATCGATCTTACTTCTATGTGTGGGTGCAGCGGATTGTGCGCGGGCATGTCGCCCGGTGGTTAGTGTGAGCACCGCACTTCCCGCAACCAGGAACTCTCGACGGCTAGTCGACATTGGCGTTCTCCCGGTGATGTTATGATCTTTCTTGCTGGCAAGTTATTGGGCGAATGCGGCGGCGCCACGACGCATGCGGCGCCGTCGACCGGAAACACAAGCCGAGCGGCCCTGCGATGCTGCCGACCCACAATGATCGTGAATAAACACGATGGTATTGCACCCCAGCTCACACCGCTCGCTAAAGTGCAATTCGTGGGGCCGCGTGGCGGCCTTCACGCCGTTCGCGACGAGTGGGACAACGATCGCCGCGGCGAAAAGACCGGTGAAAGCCGCGGTGGATGTCGATAGGCGCCACGCGTGATCTCAGCAATCGCTTTTTCGGTCTCGGCGATGGCCTGGCGCGCGTACGGCCCGAGGTGCAGGTAGAGCGCAAGCAGCGAGACCGTTTGCCGGACGGCTGACGGGTTGGCCTGATAACAGCGCATGAAGGTCGTCCACAGCAGGTCTCGCCACTCTGGAAAGTGACCGACGATCCGGCGTACCGATTTAATCCCGTGCCGTCGGCGGAAATTGTCCGCCGCGTACTCCTGCTGCGTTTTCCCACTCCACTTGAGCCTGGCGATCAGCCGCTCGACACGAGCACAGTAGGCGGCAGGCTCATAGATGCGCCTGAGCACCTGGCAGTAATCCTCGAGGATCTCCCCTCGTGCACGCATGGTCTCGAAGTTCAAGCCCTGCATGCACTGATCTCCCCTGCCGTCGGGATGGAAGTCATGGCCGTCGTGGAGCCGATGCTCGCTGATTAGCCGGCGCGTCATCTGGGTATTGGGCAACGCTGATAGGAGCCCCACCATTGCTACCGGGATTGAGGCATCCTCGATGAACTCTGCCATCGGCCCGGCGATCGATCCCGTTTCGCTGTCAAACCCGATGATGAAGCCAGCGGTGACCATCATGCCGGCATCGTAAATCCTTTGTACACTATCGGTCAGACAGCGGCGGGTATTCTGTTTCTTCTTCATGGCCACGAGTGCCTTGGGATCGGGGCTCTCGATGCCCACGAATATTGTGAAGAAGCCGCATGCCCGCATCAACGCAAGCAACTCGCCGTCATCGGCGATATTGATTGAAGCTTCGGTGGAAAATTCGAAGGGGAAGTCGTGTGCTTCCTGCCACGCTTTCAGGTGCGGCAGGAAGGCTCGGACGGCCTTCTTGTTGCCGATCAAGTTGTCGTCGACAAAATCGACATGACCGCGATAGCCGAGCGCGTAGAGGGCGTCGAGCTCAGCCAGCATCTGAGGTGTCGCCTTGGTGCGCGGCACCCGGCCATAAAGTTCGATGATGTCGCAGAATTCGCACGTGAACGGGCAGCCACGGGAGAACTGCACGCCGACAAACAAATAGTCTTCGAATTTGAGCAGGTCGAACCTCGGGATCGGCGACTTTGTGATATCAACGTTATACTTGGGGGCGCGAAAGTCGCCGGCGCGCTCGCCTGCTTCCCAGGCGGCGATGAAGTCAGCAACGATCCCCTCCGCTTCGCCCAGCACCCGGAAGTCGGCAGCAGCATAGATGTGTGGGCTGGAGGTGGCGTCTGGCCCGCCGATCGCAACCGGTTTACCGCGAGCTTGCGCACGCCTGATCAGCCGCAAGCTGTCGGCCTGCTGGAAGAGCATGCCCCCCGTCATCACCAGATCCGCCCAGTCGAGATCGGCGTCGTCGAGCATCTCCGTATTGCGATTGACGAGGCGGACCGTCCAATGCGCCGGGAGCATTGCCGCCAGCGTAATCAGACCCAAGGGAATGGTGGGATAGCGGGCACCGAGCAGTTCGGAAGTGATGGAGTAGTTCCAGAAAGAGCCTGCGCTGAATCTGGGGTAGATCATGAGCACTTTGCAGCGCGCCGGTTTCGTCATTTGACCATCGCTTGTGTCAGGCGTTACCCAGGCCAGATGCTTCGACCTGGCAAGGAATTGCCTATCTGGCTCCTTTGGCCACAATGCGGACGGCCCGAGCCAAGCACCGATATGGAGCCTTTGCCCAAGCCGGACCGTGGACGTCTAGCTCCCTATGATGTCGATGAACGACCCGTTCCGGGGCGTTTCGGCCATACTTGGGGCTCGAAAAAGGCGCGAGTTGCGCGGCGCCGAGCAACGGTTGGCAGCCGCCTGCCGGATGAAGCCTTTGCCGCCCCGCGCGCCCTGCGGGTGTGGTGTGTAGCGGCACGCGCCGAGCACGACAGCGTCAGCGGCATTGCGGCCTCGCCAGCCAAGATCGGCACCACCTCGCTCTGCTTGGCGCCTTCTCCGCTCAGCTCAAGCCTCGTTGCTTGGTTCCACGTCAACGGCAATCAGGGGGCTTTCCGCCAGCAGCGCCGATACCCGTGTCGAATGGGAGAAAAATCCTACCGCTGAACGACCCGCGCGTTTCAATTTTGCCTGAGAACGCATTCAGGGCGTTGCCGACTTTTCCGAATATCATGGAGAGGATTGGTTGGCGCTCTGGAAACCTCGACAAAGGCACGGATCCCGATTGTCAGCATTGTGGATAAATGACGGCATGTTGATCATCATCGGTATTCGCGACGTCACGGGGTAATGGTGATGCAGGTTAGATCCGCCAACGCCACCGAGATCGATCATCTCGCGCGGTTGTGGTAGCACGAAACGCATGCGCCGCTCGTGCCGCCGGCGCTCGCGACCTCGGGTGATGATCTCACATTTTAGACGGCGCATGCATCAGGACAAATTCTCAGCCGGCGTGCGCGGAGGTCCGCATCAAAACAAGAAGATTAGGCCCTGCAATTGGCAGCGGTGTGTTTGCTCCGAGCAGCAGGGATACTAGCGCCCGTTCGATCCTCGCGCGGGCAGGCCGCAAAGGGCCAAAAAAGGGTCGGCAATTTTCGACCGTGTCGGGAAGACTAGTCTCCATCTCGTCATTGCCTCTCGCACACCTCGGCAAGCAAGGCATTGCGTGCTTTGCTCCTTCAGGAGCGGCGGCTTCGCGTCTTCTCAACCCTGGGGTCGCGCCGTAACCGTTCGTTCATCCCGGGCCGGCCCTCACGGCCGGCCCCCGCGGGCCCTGGTCAAGGCCGGCACTCGAAGCCGCCCAGGGCTTGGCCTCGACACAATGGCGAGGTGACCCACCGAAGCCGTGCATGCTACTCTCCAGCATGTGCGTCCCAGACCGCGCGGGCGTGAGCGAGTTGTCTGCTTCGGACCTCCGTTGATGTCGATCCTCCGGGCACTCCTGCAATCACTCCGCAACGTCGAGCGGCGGGTGCTTGCGACCATCGTGGTCGTCGCTGCGCTTGTGCTCGCGTTCGGACTGCTCGCCAGCGAGGTTCTCGAGGGCGAGACCCATGCCTTCGATGAGCGTATCCTCTTGCTCTTTCGAACTCCAAGCGATCACTCGGTTCCGATCGGCCCTGCCTGGCTCAAGGAGGCCATGCGGGATATTACGGCGCTCGGCAGCACGAGCGTGCTTGTCATCATCGTCGGAGCGGTCGTGGGCTTCCTCGCCGTTTCAGGACTGCGCCACGCTGCAGCGATGATACTGGCCTCGGTGCTCCTTGGCGTCCTATTGAGCAACTCACTCAAATGGGGCTTTGCACGGCCACGGCCTGACCTCGTTCCCCGCGACATCGTCGTTTACACGGCGAGCTTCCCGTCGGGGCACACGACGCTTTCCGCCGTGGTCTATCTGACCCTTGGGGCCCTGCTGTGCCGAACGCAATCTTCCATCGCCGTCAAGGCGTACATCCTTTCCGTCGCAGCATTTCTGACCGCTATTGTCGGCGCGAGCCGGGTCTACCTCGGTGTGCATTGGCCGACGGACGTGATAGCAGGATGGCTTATCGGCGGTGCATGGGCATTCGTATGTGCGTCCGTCATGGTTTGGCTGCAAGGCAGGGGCGAAGTCGAGCCGGAGCAACCCCCCAGTCCTGGACGCATCTAGCCACAACGCCTCGGTCTCGAGCAAAGAACGCAGCGAATGGGGAATTGATCCAGGAAGAGCCGGTGGCTCAAAGGTAAGGGGTGATCATGGTCGCCGCGCCCGTTGGAAGGCGCGACCTATCTTGTTGCGAAACGGAAAGCCCGCAGGCTCCTTTCCGCGGAACACGACTGTTTTTCGTCAGCGGCAACGGCGCGCGCTCGAAGAGCGCTAGATATCAGGTAACGCCAGGAGGTTGGTATAACACCGCGATGGCGATACGCAGCTTGGGTTCCAAGTCCGCCGCAGTCGTGGCAAAATCGACGCCTTGAAACCTTCGGGGGGAACCGTTGAAGAAAATTTGGCACTCGGCCGCATCGGCGGCAATTCTGATCGCGACCACGACCACGCCGCTCGTGGCGCAACCGGCATCGGAACCGAAGCAATTCCCTGAAAAGCACCCCAATCCGACGCAATCCATACGCATGATCAACTTCGCCGGCGGTTTCAACCTGCCGATTTGGATGACGCAGCGGCAGGGCCTGTTTGCCGCTGAGAAAATTGACGTCAAGATCGATTTCACGCCGGGCTCGACCTACCAGCTCACACACCTGATCGCGGGTACCTACGACATGGGGTTTACGGCGATTGATAACATCATCGCCTACCGCGAGGGGCAGAATGAGGCCTATCTGCCGCCTGGCACGGACGTCGACTTGATTGCCGTCCTGGCCTCCGACGACGGCTTTCTGTCGATTTCGGCGCAGAAGGATATCAGCTCTGTCGAGGCTCTGAAGGGTCGCACGGTCACGGTGGATGCCATGACCACGGGATTTGCCTTCGTGCTGCGCGAGGTTCTGGCGAAGAAGGGCGTGCCGGAGAGCGAGGTCAAATTCGAGCGGGCCGGGGGAGTCGCCAACCGTTTCCGTATGATGATCGAAAATCCGGACCATGCGGCGACGACGCAGATGACGCCGTTCGACCTGCTCGGCGAGGCACGCGGCTTCAATACCGTCGCCCGTGTGCGCGACGTACTCGGCCCTTACCTAGGGCTGGTTGCCGGCGTGCGGCGGTCATGGGCCGAGGCCAATCGCGACCTCGTCGTCCGTTTCATCCGCGCTTACGCCAAAGGTGTAGAGGCAATGTACGATCCAAGGAACCGATCGATTGTCGAGGCAATCCTCGTGGCCAATGCCTCTGGAATGACGCCGGAACTCGCCACCAAGGCCTATGACATCTACGTCAGCGACAAGACCGGCTTCTTCAAGAAGCCGGTTTTCGATGCGGCAGGAGCCAAGACGGTATTGGCGCTTCGCTCCAAGTACGGCGTCCCGCATAAGACCTTGACCGACGCCTCCCGGTACTATGACACCGGGTACCTAGAGGCGGCCGGGATCAAGTAATGGACCTTAGACACCGGTACATTTTGCCGCTCACGCCCATGGCATCTCTCGGTCTTGCGCCCATTGTATCTGCAGCCGCAAAGTGCTTACCCTCGCAGACGTGCACCCGTCGGATCATAGAATGGTCTGAGCGTCGCGGTGGCTTCATGTCGGCGTCCTGCCACCTCGATCTCGTAGCGCGATGCAAGCAATGCGTCGATGTTTTCATCCTGCCGGCAGGCGACGTAGCCGAGCCCGACGGCCACTCCCAGTGCGTGGCCATAGCCGCCCGACGATAGATGACCAACGATGCGGCCTTCTCTAAGCACGGGCTCGTTGTGGAACAGAAGCCCCTCAGGGTCGGCAAGCTTGAACTGCAGAAGGCGGCGGGCGAGGCCTGCGTCGCGCTTGCGCAACACGGCCTCGCGCCCGACGAAGTCGCCGAACCGGCCGCGCGGTTTCTCGATTTTCACGGCAAAGCCGAGCCCCGCCTCGAGCACGTGATCCTCATCGCAGATGTCGTGCCCGAAATGACGATAGGCCTTCTCGAGGCGCAACGCGTCCATCGCCAGCGATCCCGCAAGCCGAAGCCACTGCGGGCGGCCTGCCTGCAGCAGAACTGAAAGGACATGCCGGGCGAACTCGCTGGGCAGATACAGCTCGTAGCCGAGCTCGCCGACGTAGCTGATGCGATGGGCTCGCACCTGGCCCATACCGATCTCGATCGTGCGCTGGGTTGCGAACGGAAATGTCGCATTCGAGATGTCGTCAGGGGTAAGGGCCTGCAGAAAGGCCCGAGCACTCGGCCCCATCACAGCGAGACACGCCTCGCCGCTCGTCACGTCGACTGCCGCACATCGCGCCTCCTCGGGGATGTGACGCTTGAGCCAAGCGATATCGCGGCGAAGCGTGGCGGCACCCGTTACGATGAGAAACGCGGTGTCCGTAAGGCGCGTCACCGTGACGTCGGCCTCGATGCCGCCGCGATCATTAAGCCACTGCGTGTAAACGATACGGCCGGGGGCGACTGCGACATCGTTGGCACAGAGGCGCTGCAGAACGGCCTCCGCATCGGCTCCCTCCACGCGGATCTTGCCGAAGGAGCTCATGTCGAAGAGCCCAATATCGGTGCGCACGGCCATGTGCTCGGCCGCGACGTACTTATGCCAGCGCGGACGTCTCCAGGTGTCGTGCGCCTCGGGCCTCTGGCCGCGTGCCGCCTCTTCTTCTGGGAGGAACCAGTGTGGCCTCTCCCAGCCGGCCGCTTCGCCGAAATAGGCGCCACGCGCGGCAAGCTGGTCATGGACGGGACTGTGGCGGACGCCGCGCGAGGTAGCGAACTGCCGATAGGGGAAATGGTCGGCATAGAGAAGGCCGAGCGTTTCCGACACGCGCGATACGATGAAGCTGCGCGTCGACTGCCACGGGAACACCCGACGTACGTCGACATCCCAGAGGTCGAAAGGCGGGGCGCCGCCGACGATCCATTCCGCAAGCGCCTTGCCCGCGCCGGCGGCAGATTGGATGCCGACCGAGTTGAAGCCGCAGGCAACGTAGAATCCGGCGACCTCCGGGGTCTCACCCAGCAGGTAGCGGTTGTCGTGGGTGAAGCTCTCGGGCCCATTGAAGAATGTGCGGATGCCGAGGCGGCCGAGCAAGGGCAGACGTCGCGTCGCGGTCTCCAGGATCGGCGCGAAGTGCTCGAGGTCGGCAGGCAACTCGTCGAAGCAGAATTCCTCGGGAATGCCGTCCACAGCCCACGGCTTGGCGCTCGGCTCGAAGGCGCCGAGCATGATTTTACCGGCGTCCTCCTTGTAGTACGCACATTCGTCGGTGACCCGCAGCACCGGCAGCCCGGACGGGATCTCGTCACTCGGCTCGCTGACGATGTAGAAATGCTCGCAGGCGTGCAGCGGCAGGTGGACGCCCGCCATGCGGCCGACCTCGCGCCCCCACATGCCCGCGCAGTTGATGACGACGTCGGCGGCAATTCGACCGGCTTGTGTGACCACGCCCTTGACGCGGCCCCGGTCCGTAACGATGGCCGTGACCTTCACGTTCTCCCGGATTGTAATGCCGGCCTTCGTGGCCCCGCGCGCCATGGAAAGGGCGACGTTGCCAGGATCAGCTTGCCCGTCACGGGGCAGGTAGATCGCCCCGAGAACGCCGGTCATGTCCGTCAGCGGATGCAGCCGCGCGGCCTCGGCCACGCAGATCTCCTCGACATCAACATCGAAGGCGCGCGCCATCGATGCACCGCGCTTGAGCTCCTCCAAGCGCTCGCGCGTGAGGGCGAGCGAAATCGAGCCCACCCGACGGAAGCCGGTGGCGACGCCGGTTTCCGCCTCGAGATTGGCGTAGAGTTCGGCGCCGTAACGGGCAAGCTTGGTCATGTTGGCGGTGGCACGCAACTGGCCGATGAGACCGGCAGCATGCCAAGTGGTCCCCGAAGTAAGCTGCTTGCGCTCTAGCAGCACAACGTCACGCCAGCCAAGCTTCGCCAGATGGTAGGCGACCGAGCACCCGATCACCCCGCCGCCGATGATAATAGCCCGTGCGCTGCGTGGCAGCTCGCTCATGTGCTACCGGTCCATCCGTAAAGCCGAGCCGCAGCGGCCGGGCTGACGTAGCCT
Source organism: uncultured Alphaproteobacteria bacterium (assembly GCA_963775835.1). GTDB lineage: Bacteria > Pseudomonadota > Alphaproteobacteria > Rhizobiales > Hyphomicrobiaceae > AWTP1-13. The sequence continues at coordinate 98,755 of CAVZKV010000020.1, forward strand.
TGTTTCACATCCTCGGCGATGCGGCGCTGGTCGCGGCCTTCCGCCCCGCCGTAGCCGCCCCCGCCCGACGAGTAGAGGGTGAGAATGTCCCCGGCTTTGAGGTCGACGCGATCCTTGCTCTTGAGTTTGATGACCCGGCCATCGCGCTCAATCTCGATGCGCGTGCGGCTTCCCTCACTGCCACCGAACAACCCGTAAGGTGCGAGGCGGACGCGATCGGTATAGGTGGCGAAGTTGGCTCCGTCCTTGAGGATCAGGAAGCGGCGGAAGAGGCCCAAACCACCGCGGTGCTTGCCGGGCCCTCCTGTGTCCGGCAGCAGCCCATAACCGATAACCCGGAAGTGGTCGAAGTCCATGTCGGTCGCCTCGACCGGCGTGTTGGTGCAGTTGGAGAGCGCACTGTCGACCGCATCGCAGCCGTCGTGGCGCGGTCCACCACCAAAGCCGCCACCGTAAATCTCCAGGTACACCCGATACCCTTTGGGCCCGAGATGCGAGATCGCGAGAGCATGCGTGGAATCATTGCCGCCCGCGATGACCTGATCTGGCACCACCTGGGCCAGGGCCTTGAGTACGGCATTGAAGCAGCGATAGGCGGGCAGCAGCCGCGCACGCACGGGCGCGGGATAATTGGGATTGACCAGGGTCCCCTTTGGCGCCGTCACGGTGATCGGCCGCTTGAAGCCTTCGTTGAAGGGGATGTCGGGGCTCGTCAGTGCCGACTTGATGGCGGCAAGCGTCGCCGACACGGTGGAGGCCCATGGGCAGTTGAGGTTGCGCCGCACCTGGCCGCAGGTGCCGGCGTAGTCGATGCTGATCTCCTCGCCTTTGATCGTTACCGCCGCTTTCACCACCAGCGGCTGGTCGTCGAGCCCATCGTCGTCGACCGCGTCCTCGCCGTGGTAGGTGCCATCGGGAATGGCGCACAGTGCGGCCTGGAACCGGCGCTCCGAGTAACTCAGCAGCTCGCTCATGGCGGCCAGCACCTTCGGCACACCGTAGCGCGCGCAGAGTTCTGTCATGCGCGCCATCCCAATGGCATTGGCCGCAAACTGGGCGTAGAAGTCGCCGATGGTTTGCGACGGCACGCGCACATTGGCGGCAACGAGCCGCTCAAGCGGACCGCCGTTCCAATCGCGCGCGTAGGTGTATCGCGAGGGCGGAATGATGATGCCTTCCGCGTGCACGTCGACCGCATCCGGCGTCATGCCGGGATTGCCGCCACCGAGATCGAGATGGTGTGCCACGGTGCCGGCGAAGGCGACGATGCGGCCATCGACGAAGATCGGCGTGAAGATGAAGACGTCCTGCAGGTGCTGGCCGCCACCGTAGGGATCATTGTTGATGTAGAAATCGCCTGGCCGAAGGTCGCTGATCGAGCACTGCTCCACGCAGGCCCGGAAAATTTCCGACATCGAGCCCAGATGCATGGGGATCAGCTCCGCCTGGGCAACGACATTGCCCAACGCGTCGAACAGCGCGGCGGATGCGTCCTGCGCCTCGCGTACGATATTTGAGTAGGACGACCGGATGAGTTTGGTTCCCATCTCGCGAGCAATCGCGATCAAGGCCTGCGAGATGACGGCGTAGTCGACGGGGTCGAGCGTCGCCTCCTTCGTGGCGCGGACGGCGGCTTCGGTTGTGCGTTCCTGCATGCTCACTGCCGCTCCAGGATGGTGTTGTCGTTGTCATCGGGCCGCGCCGTCCAGCCGGCGGGCAGGTAGAGGGTCGAGGTTGGATCCTCGATCAGGGCCGGACCCGAGAGGCGCTTCTCCCGTGTGAGAGCCTGGCGGGGCAACAAGTGCGCGTCCCGCCAAGCCCTTCCGTCAAAGACTTGGATCGGACGCGGCGGCCCTGCCACCGGCTGCGATTGGGCGAGCAGCGGCAGCTTCTCGAGCGGCGCGGTAACGCCGAGGCGAAAGGACACGAACTCAATGGGCTTTGTCGCTTCCCCACCGAAGAAATAGACGCGCTGGTGCGCGTCGCCGAACCTCTTGTGCACGTCTGCCGCCCGCAGGCTTTCCAGCTCTAACTCCTCGAACAACACCGGCACCTCGAAGGCTTGACCGACGTAGCGCATCTCGGCCGTCAGTGCGAAGACAAGCCGGCCCCCGATACCATTCGCTCCGGCGCGCTCGAGCGCGCGCCCATGCATCTGACGGTATACCTCGCGCAGCACATCGGCGGCCCTGTCGTCGGCCAAGGCCCTGCGCGTCATGCTCTCGAACAGCACGAAGTCCGAGGCGATGAGCCCATAGGCCGAGATAATGCCAGCGGCGGGCGGAACCACGATCGTGGCAATGCCAAGCTCCTCCGCCACCCTTGCGGCATGCAAGGGACCGGCACCGCCGTAGGGCACGAGCACGTAGTCGCGCGGGTCGTGGCCGCGTTCGGTCGAGATGAGCTGGATGGCGCGCACGATATTGGCATTCGCGAGCGCCACGGCACTATCGGCGGCTGCCTCTAGCGCGAGGCCAAAGCGTTGCGCGATCGGCTCCAGCGCACGTGCTGCGGCGGCCGCATCGATCCGCATGCGGCCGCCGAGAAAGGCCTCGGGACGCACGGTTCCGCGCGCGACGTGGGCATCGGTGAGCGTTGGCAGGGTGCCGCCGCGGCCGTAGCAGGCAGGACCCGGATCGGCACCGGCCGAGCGTGGCCCGACACGCAGCATGCCGCCTTCGTCGACCCACACGATCGATCCACCGCCGGCACCGATCGTGTTGATGTCGAGAACAGGAATGCGAATCGGCAAGCCGTCGATATGAAATTCCTGGGTCAGCTGCGGCACTCCACCGGTCACCACGCACACGTCCGTGGACGTGCCGCCGATGTCGAGCGTGACAATATTGCGGTAGCCGGAGCGGCCCGTCTGGCGCACGGCGCCGATCACGCCCGCGGCCGGGCCCGACAGCAGGGCATTTATGGCGTTGGCGCGCATGGCCTCCGCCGGCAGGCGTCCACCATTCGACTGCATGACTGAGAAGCGACCGCGGAACGCCGCCGCCGCCAGCCGCTGCCGGAAGCGCTGGATGTAGCGGTCGATGACCGGCTGCACATAGGCCGACAGCGTCGTGGTCGAGGCGCGCTCGAACTCGCGAAACTCGCGCGTGATGTCGGAGGAGATGGTGACGTGCAAATCGGGCAGCGCCTTGGCCAGAAGGTCGCGTAGCGCGCTTTCGTGCGCCGGGTTGACAAAAGCATTGAGGAGGCAGATGGCGACGGCCTGGTAGCAGCCGGCTTTCAGCGCCGGCAGCAAGCGCCGGGTTACGTCGCCAACATCCAGCGGCGTCTCGATTGTGCCGTCGGCAAGGATACGCTCGGCGATCTCGAAGGAAGCTGCTCGCGTCACTACCGGCGTAGGTTTCTGGTATTCAAGATCGTAGATGCGCGAACGCCCATGCCGCTGCAAAGCCAGGATGTCGCGGAAGCCCTTGGTGGTGACGAACGCCGTCGGGAAACCCTTGCGCTCCAGCACCGCGTTGGTGGCAACCGTAGAGCCATGCGCAAGCTCCTCAATGGACGAGATGGCAATCCCGCTGGCGAGGAGGGCGTTGAAGGCACCCTCGTCGGGCGCCTGCGGCACGCTCGGCACCTTCGTCACGCGGATGCCGTCAGGTCCAATGGCGACCAGGTCTGTAAAAGTGCCGCCGACCTCGATGCCAACGCGCATGAAGCGATCTCACTGCTAAGGGTTTAGCCTGTCCTGCAGCCGCTTCCAGCTGATCGCCAGCGCAATGCCCGTCGCACGCCAACCATGCAAGGGGATGCGCTCGATCGGCGTCGCCGGCAGGGGAATGTCCTCCTCCCGTGCGCCTGCAACGCGCTCAGCCAGCAGCTTGCCCATCGTGGTGGACATCGCCACACCGCGGCCGTTGTAGCCTAGACCGGCATAGAGATTGGGAGCCAACTCGTTCAGGTGCGGCACGTGGTCGGTCGTGAGTGCGACATAGCCCGCCCATCGGAACTGAATGCGCGGCTCGCCGAGAATCGGAAGCAGGTTCCTCAGGCGCGCCAGCACCGGGCCGAAGGCTTGCGGATCTTCCGTCTCGCGCTGGCTAGCACGCCCGCCGAAGATGAGCCGGCCATCGCGGTCGATACCGAACCAATTCAGGACGCGGCGGGTCTCGGATACGCCCTCCCGTCCCGGCAGGATCACCTTGCGGAGATTGTCGGACAGCGGCTCGGTGGCTACCACCGAGGAGAGAACGGGAACCACGGTCTCGGTCAAACCCGGCCACAGCCGATCAGTGTAGGCGTTGGTGCACAGCACGGCATGCGACGCCGTTACACTGCCGGCGGGGGTCGACACTTTCCAGCGCTGGCGTGCCCGCTCCAGCGCGACGGCCGGGCTGTCGCCATGGATTGCAGCTCCGGCAGCCGCTGCCGCTCGGGCCAGGCCGCGCGCATAGGACAGGGGATTGATGGTACCGCCCCGCCGGTCCAGGAACGCGCCAACGTAGTCGCCACCGCCGACGCGCGCGCGAACCTCATCGCGGTCGAGCACGCCCACGTCGGCGCCCAGCGCGGCCCACTCCTCGGCGCGATGGCGCACCTCGGTGAAGCCTTTTGGCCCCGGCGCGCCCTGGATCCATCCGCTTCGCCGCGCATTGCACTCGATGCCGTGACGGTCGATGAGATCGAAGACGAGGTCGGCGGTCGCCCCGACCGTTGCAGTGAGCCTGCGGCCGCGCTCCTCGCCGTACCGGGCGCGCATCTCGGAAGGATCGAGCTTTAGGCCGGGAATGACCTGCCCGCCGTTGCGGCCCGATGCACCCCAGCCGGGCTCGTTTGCCTCAACCAGCACCGCTTTTAAGCCGCGATCTGCCAGGTGGAGTGCCGTCGAAAGCCCTGTGAAGCCGCCGCCCACGATCACGCAATCGGCCGCCACATCGCCATCAAGTCTCGGATAAGATGTGGCCGGCGTAGCGGTCGCCGCCCACAGCGATTTTGGAAGGGCTTTCATGGTCGCGACGGCGCCCCTGTCCCTGTCAGTGCGGTCCCTGATCTGCGGCCGACACCGGTCGGCGTGCTTGCGGTTTTGAGAGAATGACAGATATTGCGCAGGGCGCCAGCATCGGCGATCGCGGCCGAAGGAACAAGCCGTCGATCGGTTGCCAATCGTGCAGGCGCGATGGCGCAAGCCGCTTGGGAGAAAAATTCGTGGCCGGAAGGCTGCCGCCGGGCGGGAATTGACATTGAGCGAGGGAGATCGAGGTGAACTCGGGGCGTCAGCAGCTGCTCGATTGGATCGATCGCGACCGCGACGATCTCGTGCGTTTCCTGCAGGCTTTTGTCCAGCACCGTAGCCCCAATCCCCCTGGCGACACGCGCGACACCGCCAGGTTCATCACCGGCTTCCTGGAGCGCAGAGGCCTGCCCTACCGCATCATCTCGCCCCATCCCGAGATGCCGAATATCGTCGGCAGCTTCGACTGCGCCCGCCCCGGCCGCCATCTCGTCCTCAACGGCCATATCGATGTGTTTCCCGTTGCCGACGACGGCGCTGGCTGGTCACGCGATCCATGGGGTGGCCAGCTCGTCGATGGCAAGATCTACGGCCGCGGCGTAGCCGACATGAAGGCCGGAACGACCGCGTCGATTTTTACCTACGCCTACCTGCACAGTGTCAAGGCTGGGCTCAAAGGTAGGCTGACGCTTACCGCCGTCTCCGACGAGGAAACCTTCGGCCCGTACGGCGCCCGCTATCTCATGGAGCAGCATCCGGAGTTGCACGGCGACGCGCTGCTCAACGGCGAGCCGTCAAGTCCCTTTAGCGTCCGCTTCGGCGAAAAGGGTCCGCTGTGGCTGGAGATCACCGTCAGCACCGCCGGTGCGCACGGCGCTTATACGCATGCGAGCAAGAGCGCGACCAAGACCGCGATGGCGATCGCGGTCGAACTCGAGAAGCTCGGTGAGATCAAACCCCAGATCTCCGATAATGTCCGGGCCGCGATCGACGCCGGTCGTGCCACGATGGATCGCGCCATGGGCCCCGGCGCCGGCAGTATCGTCGACAAGGTGACACTCAACATCGGCACCATCAGGGGCGGCGTGAAGGTCAACATGGTGCCGTCGAGCGCCACCTTTGAGGCTGATATCCGTCTCCCGCTGGGGGTGACGCGGGAGGAGGTGCTCACGCAAGTGGACAACATCTTAAAGACGTTTCCCGAGGCCACCGTTCGGGAGAGCAACTGCAATCTGCCATCGTGGGTCGACCCCGACTGCGAGATCATCCGTATCGTGCAAAGGAACGTCGAGCAGTTGCGCGGCTTCAAACCGCAGCCGATCGTGAGCCTCGGCGGCACGGATGCTCGGCTCTGGCGCTATCGCAACATCCAGGCCTGCGTTTACGGCCCATTTCCCAACGGGATGGGCTCGTTCGACGAGCACGTTGACATCGAAGACTTCCTGCACATTGTGCGCACGCACGCGTTGTCCGCCTACGACTTTCTCGCCGCGTGAGCGACGCCTGCCGAAGCCCGGGGCCTCAGCTGGTGACGATGTAGGCGGGCTCGAGCCGGCTCAGAACCTCGACGCCTCTCGACGCTATGGTGACGGTGTGGCCGAGCGACATGGCCAGGTTTCTAGATGCGTCGATCAGAATGGCGTGCAGGAAGAGCACCATGCCGGGCGCGGCCGGCAACGGGTTGCCCGAGTACAGCATCGGCGGCACATCCATCCAAGTCGGCCGGTAGAGTGCTCCCAGTGAATAGCCGCAGGCGGCCATGCGCGCATGTCCGTAGCCGGCCTGGTCGTAGACGCGGCGATGGGCGTCGTCGATCTCGCCCAGCGGGCGGCCGGGCCGCGCCGCCTCCGTCATCGCCGCAAGCGCGTCACGCGTTACCTCGAACATCTCGCGCTGCGTGTCGTTGGCCTTACCGACCGCGATGGTGCGCATCAGACAGGCGCAGTAGTGCCGATAGCTGGCAGCGAACTCCATCGTCAGCTGGTCGACCGGGTCCAGATGGCGGAATCCGGTGGCGCTGCGCACAAGCAGGGCGCGGTTACCCGAGCCGAGCACGGGTCCCGATGGCGGAGGATCGCCGCCTCCCGCCAGGATGGGTCCCGCACCCGCGGCGGCAATGTCGCCCTCGAACGCGCCTGGTGAAGCCGCTGCCAGCATCGCCTCGAGTGACCGGTCGGCGAGTTCGGCCGCTTTGCGCACGTAGGCGATCTCCGCGGGAGACTTCAGCATGCGCAGATTGCGGACAAGATGCGAAGCGTCGACCAGTTCGCACCAACCGTCGAGACGCCTGCGCACAAGCTCGTATTTGTCCGCCGTCAGCCCGAATGTGCGCAGCTCGATACCGATGCGGCTGCGCGCCAGCTTTTTCTCTTCGAGAATTGCTTTCAGTTCCTTGGTGGGGTCAGCCCCTTCCCCGTCATACCAGAGGCGGACGTCGGTGATGATCGAGGTGCGACGCGCCTGCTCGAGATCCGGCCGGCGGGTGAGCAGCACGATCTTGCCGGCGTCGGCGGTGAGCAGGGCACACTGGAAGAAGACGAAGCCGCTCGTATCAAAGCCCGTCAGGTAGTACAGGCTCTCCTGCGCGAACAGGAGAATGGCATCGAGCTTTTCGCGCTGCAGCGCAGCGCGCGCACTTGCTAGCCGGGCATCGAACTCATTGCGTTGGAAATGCAGGGCCATGGACTGGTCGTCCCTCTGCGTGTCGGCGGACCCGGTGAGCTTGCTCTCGATGGAGCGCGCAAAGCAATGGCCGCGCCCGCGATGGTGATCGAACTACCTGCAAATGCTCGATTTTGAGGCGAACTGTACCCTGGTCATTCGATCGCAACCGCTTGATTTCCTTGACTTGCAGTAGAGCTAGCTGTGAACTTCTGGGTAGCTGGAATGAGCCGGTCGGATCGGCGCGGCGTGGAGGAGAAGGCCATGAAAAGGTTCGTTGTCGCAAGCGCGGCGCTGATCGGCGCCGTCACGATGCTCCACGCAGGCGAAAGCATCGCGCAGCAGAGCATCACTATCTCGTCATGGGGTGGGGCCTTTCAGAAGGCTCAGCGCGAGGCCTGGTTCAGCGTGGTCGAGAAGGAGCTCGGCATCACCATCAAGGAGGACACGACCTCTGGCGTCGCCGATATCCGTGCACAGGTCGCCTCCGGCCGTCCGACCTGGGACCTCTCGAACTCAAGGCGCCCACACCTGCGGCATCCTGGAGAAGGAGGGCAAGCTTGAGAAGCTCGATGCCGCCATCGTCAACGATGCCGGGGTGCCGAAGGACCTGAAGACCGATTATTGGATCTCCCAGATCGTCTATTCGATCGCCATCGGCTGGCGCACGAAGGCCTTCAGCGACAAGAAGCCGGCAGGCTGGGCAGCCTTCTGGGATACCAAGAATTTCCCGGGCCAGCGCTCCATGCGGCGTCACCCGATCTACAACCTTGAGGCGGCATTGATTGCCGATGGCGTACCGCTGGACAAGCTCTACCCCATCGATGTCGACCGCGCGTTCAAGAAGCTCGAGGAGCTAAAGCCCCACGTGCTCGTGTGGTGGAACTCCGGAGCCCAGTCCGCCCAGATCCTCCAGGACGGCGAGGTCGATATGGTCGGAGCCTGGAACGGCCGTATCCAGGCCGCGATGAAAGAGAAGGAGGCCAAAGGCGGGCCGCTCGCCATCACTTTCGAACAGCAGATGCTCGTCTCCGATTGCTGGCTTATTCCAAAAGGTGCGCCGAACAAGGATCTTGCCATGAAGGCCATCGCCATCATGATGCGCCCGGACGTTCAGGCACGCCTGCCGCAGTATATCAACTACGCGCCGGCGAACCTCGCCGCCTTCGAGACCGGGCTAATCTCCAAGGAGCTGGCGGCCCAGCTTCCAAACTCGCCTGAGAACATCGGCAAAGGCTTCCTGCTGAACGTGGACTGGTGGGTCAAGAACTCTGACGAGATGGTGAAGCGCTTCGACGCATTCGTGCAGAAGTAGGCGCTCCGCGAGAGTCGTTTGACGACCGGGCGGCTACGTCACACCGGCGCGGCCGCGCGCCCCGATTGACGAGGAATGCTGCCGTTGCTGCATAGATGACGACCACGACAATCTCCCTGCCGATCTCGATCCGCGACGTCACCAAGACCTATGGACGAACGGCCGCGCTCGACAACGTCAGCCTCGAGATCGCCAGCGGAGAGTTCATTACCCTTCTAGGACCGTCCGGATCGGGCAAAACCACACTCCTGATGGTGCTCGCGGGCTTCATCCGCCCCGACAGCGGCGAGATCCATTTCGGGGATCGAGAGGTCACTCTCGTACCACCGCACAAGCGCGACATCGGCATGGTATTTCAGAACTACGCGCTGTTTCCCCACATGACCGTGGCCGGCAACCTCGCCTACCCCCTCAAGCTGCGCGGCGTTGCCCGCGCCGAGGTCGACGCGCGCGTCGCCCGCGCGCTCGACATGGTTCAGCTTGCGGGCCTCGGCGAGCGCCAGGTGGATCAGCTTTCCGGTGGTCAGCGGCAGCGGGTGGCGCTGGCGCGGGCCATCATTTTCGAGCCGCGCATCCTCCTCATGGACGAGCCGCTATCGGCCCTCGACAAGAAGCTTCGTGAGCAGATGCAGATCGAGGTGCGCCACCTGCATCAGCGCCTGGGCATGACCACGGTTTACGTGACGCACGACCAGCGTGAGGCGCTCACCATGTCGGATCGCATCGCCGTGATCAACCACGGCCGCTTCCGCCAGATCGACAAACCCCAAGACCTGTACGAGCGGCCCAACAACCGGTTCATCGCCGAGTTCATCGGCGAATCGCATTTTCTGCCGGTCGAGGTCAGGGGCGGCACGGCCTATCTCGGCGAACGCGCCATGCGGCTTGCGGAACCGCCGCGGCACCCGGCGGCGGCGCAGTTTCTGGTGCTGCGACCGGAGAAGCTGAAGGTCATCGATGCGACGGATGGTGCCGGGCTCAACGTCTTTGCCGGGCGGGTCAAGGAGTTCGTCTATCAAGGCGAGAGCTCGCTGCTTTATGTGTCGCTGGCCGAAGGTCAGCCGATTGCGATCCGCCAACCCGCCGGCAGCGCCCACCATGCTCCGCCCCCGGGTGCACCTATCAGGCTCGGCCTCGCACCGGCCGACACGATCATCGTTCCTTCCGAGGAGGCCTGATGCCGATGACGGCGGCGGTCGGATCGACGACCCGGGCGGATAACCTGGCCCCCCGCCAGGCCGGCCGCAACGCGGCCGAGCTTCGGGCGCAGGAACGCGCCGAGCAATGGATGCTGGGCGGGCTGGCGCTGCCGGGGCTGGTCCTGATCGGCATTGTTGCCCTTGCCCCCATAGTCTGGCTGTTCTGGTTGTCTTTCCGCGACGCCGACGGCATGACATTGGCGCACTACGCGCGATTGTTGCATCCCTCCTACTTGATCACGCTTGGCAGCACCTTCGAGCTGTCCTTTCTCGTCACCATTATCTGCATCCTGCTCGGCTATCCGCTCGCATACGTCATCGCCCAGGCGCGGTCCCGCACCGCCGCGATCCTGCTGCTTCTTGTGCTGTTCCCGATCTGGACCTCGCTGCTGGTGCGCTGCTACGCATGGCTCGTCTTGCTGCAACGGCGTGGGCTCATAAACACGTGGCTCTCCGACCTCGGCCTCATCGATAGGCCCCTGCAGCTCGTGCACAACTTCACCGGCACGACAATCGGCATGGTGCACATCATGCTGCCCTTCATGGTGCTGCCGCTCTACGCGTCGATGCGTGCCATCAATCCCGACTACATGCGGGCCGCGGCCAATCTCGGGGCGTCGCCGGTGAAAGCCTTCTGGCAAATCTTCGTGCCGCTGTCGCTGCCGGGCCTCGCCGCCGGCATTGTTATCGTGTTCGTTCTCTGCCTCGGCTTCTACGTCACGCCGGCCCTGCTCGGCGGAGGTCGCGTGATGATGTGGTCCATGCAGATCGAGCGCAACGTCTCCTACTACGGAGAGTGGGGCGCGGCGAGTGCGCTTGGCGTCGTGCTGCTGGTGCTGACGCTCGCCATCCTCTGGCTGCTGGGGCGCGTGATTGGCTTCGACAAGCTGACCGGAGCGCGCTGACATGCTCGCGAGCCCAGCGACGGAAACCCAGATCACACACCGGCGGCGATTGTGGCTTTACGCGATCGTCAGCTTGATCGTCCTGTTTCTGATTGCGCCCAGCCTGCTGGTAGTTCCCCTAAGCTTCTCGGACTCGCGCTACCTGGCGTTCCCGCCCCCGGCCTGGTCGACACGCTGGTACTCGGCCTATTTCGGAGCCATCGAATGGCGCGAGGCGACCTATGTCTCGTTCGCGGCCGCGCTTCTCACGATGCTGCTCTCGACGATATTAGGTACGCTTGCCGCCTACGGTCTGCAAGCGCTGCGCAGCCGATGGTCCGTTCTGGCCTACGGCGCCTTCACCCTACCGCTCGTCATTCCAGCAATCCTGATCGCCATCGGCATCTTTCTCTTCTACGCGCAGTTGGGGCTCAACAACACGCTGACGGGAATCGTGCTGGCGCATTCCGTGCTGGCCATCCCGTTGGTCGTGATTAGCGTTGCGTCGAGCCTCAAGAGCTACGACATGAATCAGGAAATGGTCGCACGCAGCCTGGGCGCCAGCCGGCCGCGGGCCTTCCTCACGGTGACGCTGCCGCAGATCCGGATCTCGGTGATCTCGGGCGCGCTTCTGGCCTTCATCACATCGCTCGACGAGGTGGTGATCTCGCTGTTCATCGCCGGGGGTGACAAAGCGACATTGACCAAGCGCATGTTCAACGCACTGCGCGACGAGATCGATCCGACCATTGCCTCGATCTCGACGTTGCTCATCGCGCTCTCTGTGGTTCTGCTCGGCCTGAGCCAGTTCGTTCAATCGCGCTCGAAAACCGGGACCTGACGTCGGCACGACCATCACATCGATCACCGCCCAACACGGCCGTCACTTTGCGAGACCGGCTAGTCGTTCCCGCCTCGCTTCAAAGCGGAGAATGGCAGCGATGGGAAGGTCGGGCGCGGATTGCATCGCGGACTTCTCGGGCCGTCAGACTGGCTTCGGTCGCCAGACGCGGGCCGCGGCGGCGATGATAGCGAAAGCGTCAACGGTTCCGTCTGCTTCGCCCTTCTCGAAATCCCCGGCGATTGTCGCCATCTGGTTCGTCACATGCGCAAAGCATAGAACGGGTTTGCCTCGTGCCTCGGCAAACGCATAAAGCGCGGCTGCCTCCATCTCCACCGCTAGCAAGCCTTTGGCTTTCATGGCGGTAATGGCGGTTCGGGTCTCGCGGAATGGGGCATCCGTCGTCCAAACTGCACCGCGTTCGACTGGAAGGTTTAGTCCAAGAAGCGCAGCCGTCGTTGCCGCCAGCAGCCCGGCGTTTGCCGAGCTGAACTCGGCCGGCGGGAGGTAGTGGTAACTCGTCCCCTCGTCCCTGAGCGCCCGTTCGATCAGCACGAAATATGGAGGCGGGCGGAGCTCTAGGAGTTGGCCGGCCGAAGTCATGCTGATTAGAAGGCCGCAGCCCGACGCGAATAACTCCTCGGCGACCAGGACGGCGAAGGATGAACCGACTGCGCAACCGACGAATCCTAACTCGAGGCCGTCATGCGACAGTCGGTAAAGCTGCGTGTGGTAACATGACCAAGAAGGGTCGAGCCGCGCCTGCCCGGTCGACTGAAGGCGCCGGACAAGGTCGCCGTCTGGGTCGAGCACACAAACCGGCGGCACGTCGGCCTCTGCTAGCGCCTTTTGTCGCCGCGCCTCGCGTAGGAGGTTTTGCGGCGTGAAGGTCGAGGCCTCGCTATAGTGCTTCGCATCGAGAATTGGAGGGAGACCGGTGAGGTTCATGGGGACCGCAGAGTTCGCACGGGAGGGTTTGCATCAGTCTCCGCCAGCAGCTGGCGGCTCAGATATTAATGGGCGCTGCATCAATGGGATGGGATAAGCCCTTGAGAAACGTTGTCGTTTGCCACCCCTGCTGCAGCATCCTGCAGGAGCCCGCCGGCCATGAGCGGCCGCACGGCCAGCCAAATGTGATCGAGCAAGCCAACGAGCGTGGCGAGGCGCCGGAAGATCAGCGCTACGACGGGGACGCCGCACGGTTGGCGCAGGTCCCCGTAAATCTCTCCGACGCGGCCGGTCGCGTCAACTTCGGGTAGTTCCTCGAGGGTGGGAATGTGATCTCTCGCCAAGTCTTCCTCCTGCGGAGCACTAGCCCAAAATCAGTAGCCCCAAGTCAGCGAGCTTGCCCAGCGGTGATGAGCGGCCCTCATTGCACACCCTCAGTAGCCTCTCCCCTCGCCGCGGTTCGTGCCGCCATGCTGGTCCATCAGCGGGAAGCCGAATGGTCTTCCAACATGCTCATCAAGCAGCGAGCTCAGACCAGGCGTAGACGAAAGGCGCGCTGGATGACACAGTAGCGCAACGAGCATCTCAACATGCAGGATGTTATCTCAACTCTTCAAGCGAACGCTCCCTGGGCGGTTTTCCTCAACGTCATGCTCAACCAGGGCGGCCTGCCGCTGCCCGCCCTTCCCACCGTGCTAACGGCGGCGGCACTGAGCGCGCAGCATCCCAATCAGCTCGCGACCGTTGTGATGGCTGGCGTCGGCGGGGCTTTGCTCGGGGACCTGGTACAGTATTGGTGCGGCAGGCGGTTTGGGCGCCGCATTCTCTCCATGGTTTGCAAGGTCTCCTTTTCGCCGGACTTCTGCGTGAGCCAAACGGAAGCGATGCTCGCCAAGGTCGGCCCGCTGTCACTCATTTTTGCGAAATTCTTCCCAGGCGTTTCGCTTCTTTCGGTAGCGATGGCTGGCATAACCCAGATGCGTTTGCCGCTTTTTCTATTCCTAGATGCCATTGGTGCATTGCTGTTTATAGGTGCCATCGCAGCATTCGGTTGGATGTTCCAAAACGAAATCATAAGTGCGGTCGACAGGCTCGCGGCGTATGGTCTTTGGGGTGCCATTGCCGCCCTTGCAGTGCTGGCCCTTTACATGGCGGTAAGATGGGTGCAGCGCCAGCTGTTCATCCGCAGTCTTCGGATGAGCCGAATTACGGTGGACGAACTTCGGCGTCTCATGGCCGAGGGAAAGAACATATTGATCCTGGACGTGCGGCCGCTCGATGCGCGTACCGCAGGAGGCATCATTCCGGGTGCCGTGGCGGCGCATCCCACGGAAATTAAGGCAGTGTTAGAGGTCTATCCGCACGAACACGAGACAATCGTCTATTGCGCCTGCCCGAATGAAGCTTCCGCTGCGACTGCGGCAAAGCATCTGCGCCGTGCGGGGTTCAAGAGGATACGCCCGCTTTTGGGTGGAATTGATGCCTGGGTCCAGGCTGGGCACCTGCTCGAACCTTATCAAGCCAATAACGTGCCCACACGATAAGCGGTCGTTCGTAGCAGAAGCGAGCATGGCGACCCACCTCGACGCTCCTTCGCTCGACATTCACCGGCAGGGAGGAGCCGCGACTGACCTATGCCAAAGACCCCGTTGAGCGTGACCGAAGTCGGCGGCTATCGCGCTTGCTCGGGGACCAAGACCCGAGCAACTGACGGGCCCCCTTGCTTGCCGCACAACTTCCCCGTGCGAGGGACGGTCGGATGCTATCCGGATCCGAACAAGGGATCGCGAAGCAGAGCACCACCTAGTCGTCGTGGGGTCGACCGCATTGGGAACTGCGTAAAAATGCGGATGCAGGTTTGGAGTCCTGCAAACTAGGCTGAACTTGAACTGCTCGCCCCATCAACGCAAGACGGCGGGGCCTCTTTTGTTTGAGACGAGTACCACCGTGAAGCATATGGCGTGGGGCCGAGTAATGCACACCGCCAAGCTGACACTCGCCGCCGGAACGTGGCTACTTCTGGCCATCGGCTCCGTGCTGGCTGCGAGCAACGCAGAACCGCAGCGCATCCGCATAGAGTACGTGAAGCCCGAAAACCCGGCGCACCAGCAGCTCTACGAGATGCTGCAAAATCACCGTGTCCTCGAGAAGCTGCAGGAAATTTTCGGCCCCTTCCGTCTGCCGACGGATTTGACCATCAAGACAATCGGATGCAACGGCCGGTCGAATGCTTGGTATTGGGGCTCCGAGCTCACTCTTTGCTACGAATACTTGGAAGAAATACGACAGAACGTCCCGAAGACGACGACGGCTGCCGGTGTCTCGCCTGAAGACGCTATGGTCGGCCAGTTCTTATATGTCGTCGCCCATGAGTTTGGGCATGCCGTTTTCAGTATGCTCGACGTGCCGTCATTCGGAAACGCAGAGGACGTCGCCGATCAATTCTCGGCCTACATGATGCTGCTGCTTGGAAAAGATGAGGCACCTCGACTTATCGGCGGCGCTGCCTATGCATATAAGTCCGTAATAGATAACCCCAATGTGATCTTACCGATCAAGGCTTTCTCGGATGTGCACGGTCTGCCGGCGCAGAGGTTCTACAATCTTCTGTGCATGGCCTATGGAGCGAACCCGGAAATGTTCAAAGGCATTGTAGACAACAAATTTCTGCCGAAAGAACGCGCGGCCAATTGCCCGCATGAGTTTCATCAAGTTCGCTCTGCGTTCCAGAAGCTGATCGCCCCGCATATCGATAAGGAGTTGGCGGCGAAGGTATTACAAATGGAGTGGTTGTCCAATTTGAAGAACGTTCCAGCCCAATAGTGTTGGGCATCTCGCGCCATCAGTTAGCGGGCACCGCTCAGGCTTCGCCAACGACAAAGCCGCCACAAGGAGTACCATGAGGCGCCCTGCGCTGCATCGGTCAACTAGCGTGTCGGTTTCTCGCAGGCCTTGACGATGACCACTCTAGGCTCGGCCGCAACGGCGGTGTCTTAAAAACCTAGACAGCAGTGGCGATCCTGCCGACGGTTTAGTCGCTTACCCCCATCCTAACGCCCAGGCGACGGTTCAGTCCGGCCCTTATCTAAATTCCGAGCTCTTTGAATCCCAGATACATGCGGTTCCAGGTCGGTGCGAGCACGACTTGATGTATTGCCGCGCGCTGTGGCAAATCGCAAACGAGTTTGATGGTTTGCGCGAGATCTTCCGGCTGGAGCATTCGGTGCATGTCTTCTTCAGAAGGTTGCGCTGCTCGCGTCTGCAGGATTTCCGTCGCGACCTCGCCCGGTGAAATTACGCAGGCTCGAATTCCGTTCGCGCACTCTTCCATGTTCAGCAACTCCGTCATCGCAATCATTGCTCGCTTGCTGGCGCTGTAGGCAGGTCCGGTCAGACGTGTCAGATAAAAGCCAGCCCAGGAAGCAACATTAATGATCGTTCCGTTCCGCCGCGCGCGCATGGCGGGGAGGACGGTGCTGATACAGTTGAACGCACCGTTTAAGTTTACGTCAACGACGCGACGGAAATCCTCCATGGTCACGCTGTTCCAGGCACGCTTTGGCACATTGGTTCCGGCGCTGTTGATAAGGATGTCGACGTGATCATGACGCGCCAGAACGGATTGGGCAACTTGCGCGACCTGGCTCGCGTCACCCACGTCGAGCACTTGCGCCTCCGCGTTGCCTTCTGCGGCGCGAACCGCTGCCACGGCTCTGTCGAGCTCGGATTGGCGACGGCCAGACAGGACGATGTGAACAGAAGGGTCCGCCATGGCAAGCGCGGTTGCCTTGCCGATCCCAGTACCGCCGCCCGTAATCCAAATCACTTTCTTGGCTTGCATTCGAGATCGCTCCCCATCTCACCGGCGATAAGATTGAATGTCGGAAAGGGTCGCTGCATACCCCCTTCCACATGCTAGGTATCGACTATCTGTCCGGCGCCATGGAAAAGTAACCCCCCCAGCGCCACGGAAAACTGCGCCCTCGTGGCGGTTGCCGGCAACGGGGCGGTGCCGCAATCTTGAGCGCCGCGCGGCGTGAAGTACTCATGATTGCGGGCGAAATTGCTCGCTATTCCGGGAGAAATCGCTCCACTTGCAAAGGTCCTTAGGCCAGTGCCGACCGTCGCGACGCGGAAATCCAGCGTCAACGACCACGGTTGGTCAGCCCTAAAGGGGGCATCACGCAGCGAGCAGAAGGCTGTGCAAGCGCCTCAAAGTCAGCGTTGCCAGGGCCAAGATCGCCGACCGGCTCGAGCCTCAGGTGGGTCTGCATCAGGCTCGGGGGTGCCCATCGATAGAATTGTGGCTGCCAAGCCACACTTCGCCCACGGTCACGCCGAGGTGGGGAAGATCCGAGAACCCTCGTGAGTCCTAATAGGAGCAAGTTTGCTTCTGGACGCCAAGAACGCGCAGCGGGTGCCTCGGTGGTAGTCCAGGAGACCCTGGAGAAGCATCCGGCTTGCGGGGCCGGATGCTTCTTCTTGTCTTTCCACCCGTCCTCGCTTGCTGGGGAGCGTTCGCGGGCGCACAGCACCACCCAAACGATGGCTCCCTCGTCTGGGGGCACGGGCCAGACGCGAGGAAACCGATCAGAGTTGCAATTTATCGAGAGTGATTGGCAAGTCCCGGACCCGCTTGCCCGTTGCGTGATAGACCGCGTTGGCGATGGCCGCGGCGACACCGACGATACCAATCTCACCCACCCCCTTGATGCCGAGCGGATTGATGCTGTCATCGACCTCATCAACGAAGATCACCTTGATGTCGTGCACATCGGCATTCACGGGTACATGATATTCGGCAATGTTGGCATTCATGATGCGACCGAAGTTGTGATCGATCAGCGTCTCTTCATGCAGTGCCATGCCGATACCCCACACCACGCCGCCCATGATCTGACTGCTCGCCGTTTTTGTGTTCAGGATGCGACCCGCGGCGACAGCGTTGACGACACGGGTGACGCGAATCACGCCGAGCTGTTCGTCCACCTTCACCTCGGCAAAGATTGCCGAATGCGTATTGTGGGCGCGCGAACCATCATCGGCGAACGTGGTCGACTTCTGCTGCTCGATACGATCGACCGCGCCATACCGCATGGCGTCGGCGATCGATATCGCTCGCGACGCATCTCGCCTGCTTACAAGCTTGCCATCAGCGAGCGCAACGTCGTCAGGTCCTGCGTCCGCAAACGGTGAATTGGGCATCTGCTTTGCCAGGCGCAGCAGTTCACTTCGAACCGCGGACGATGTGGTCGCAATGCCGTTTGAGACCGAAGCCGCAATCCATGATCCGCCTTCAACAGGCGATTGCGGCAACGTCGAATCGCCAAGCTTGATGCTGATGTTTTCCAGCGGCAGCCCGAGCATGTCGGCCGCAACTTGCGCCATGATCGTGTAGGTACCGGTGCCGATGTCGGAGGTTGCGCAGGAAACTTCCGCATGGCCATTGGAAGAGAGTGCGATGCGCACCGCGATTGGCATCTGCAACGCTTCCCAAACACCCGTTGCCATTCCCCAGCCCACCAGCTCGCTGCCGTCGCGCATAGAACGTGGCTCGGCGGTGCGCCGCTGCCAACCGAATGCCTCCGCACCCTGGCGGTAGCAATCGCGCAGGTTCTTGCTGCTGTACGGCCGATCGGTACCCTGGTCCCGGTCAGAATAGCAGCGCAGGCGCAGCTCGAGCGGATCGAGCTTGAGCGCGACGGCAAGCTCGTCCATTGCGCATTCAAGCGCGTAGACACCCGTTGCGGCGCTTGGGGCACGCATGTCGCACGACGTCGCTAGATCGAGTTGAGCGAGCTTGTGTTGGTATTTCGCGTTGGCGCATGCGTAGAGCAGGGCGGACCAGCCGGTCTCCTGTCTATAGAAGTCCTCAAATTGCGATGTCACGGTAATCGCGTCATGCGTGATAGCCTCAAGGGTTCCACCGGTGTTGGCGCCAAGCTCAATGCGTTGCAACATGCCGGGCCGGTAGCCCAGCCCATACATTTGCTTGCGGGTCAGCACGAGACGCACCGAGCGCTCGAGTGCGCGCGCGGCCAGGGCGGCAAGCAAAACCTGGTACTGCGGGCGCAGGCCCGAACCGAAGCCGCCGCCCATGTAGGGAGACATGACGCGCACATCATCCGGCTCGATTAGAAGTGCGCCGCACAGATAGCGTTGTACGTTTTGCACGCCCTGCGTCTTGTCGTAGACGGTGACTTTTCCGTCGTCGTGCCAGATTGCCGTCGACGCATACAGTTCCATCGGGTTGTGATGCTCGATGGGGACGTAGTATTCGGCGGCATGGCGGACCGCAGCTGCAGCCAAGGCCTCCTCGGCCTTGCCGCGTGGTTTGGGGGGCCCGAACATACTCTCTCCCGGCTTTGCGGGAGCGAAGGCCACGTCGCGCTGGCGGGATAGGTCCGTGACGTGCGCTTCATCCTCGTATTGTACGCGCACCAGCGAGGCCGCGAAGCGCGCGATCTCCGGCTCTTCGGCTACGACCAGCGCGATCGGCTGACCGCTGAACATGATCTTGTCATCGTAAAGCGGCCGAAAGGGGGAGCCTTGCTCCGGCGCCACCTCATCCTTAAAGGCGCTATCGGTGTCCGCCATCCGCGGTCGATTCTGGTGCGTGAGCACATCGATCACGCCCGCGACGCGGAGCGCCTCGCTCGTATCGATTTGCAGGATGCGGCCCTTGGCGATGCCGGATGTGACGAGGCTGCCGTGGGCGATACCGGGGCTAAGGGCGAGGCCGGGTTCGTTGAACTCAGCGGCGTATTTCGCCGCGCCGGTGACCTTCGCACGACCGTCGACGCGTGAGATTGGAGTGCCGATGTAAGACATCAATGCTCTACTCCCTCGACCTTCCTGCGCAATGGCCATGGCAGGACGCCTCAAATCTGCTGGATCGATTAGGCCACTCCAACCCACGGATCCGACCGCGGCCGCGCCGCCTAGGACACCGCGACGGCTAATGTCGCTCACCATGCTTGTCTCCCTGCCGGAGCTCGAGCCACAACTGTGG
Source organism: uncultured Alphaproteobacteria bacterium (assembly GCA_963775835.1). Lineage (GTDB taxonomy): Bacteria > Pseudomonadota > Alphaproteobacteria > Rhizobiales > Hyphomicrobiaceae > AWTP1-13. The sequence continues at coordinate 118,581 of CAVZKV010000020.1, forward strand.
GCCGACTGCACGATGCCCATGCATCGACGAAAGGAGTCATTTGCTTGCTCACAAAATCTTCTTGTTGGATTGTGATTGGGGTGTGCCCTGTGCTGCCTGCGTCAGCGCACGAACAAGCGCGCGGTGCGCAAGCTCGATCTTAAAAGTGTTGTATGGATAGCCCTTAGCGTCACGCAGCAGGATATCGGCCGCAACCTTGAAATTCGCAGCGTTGGGGGCCTGCCCTCGCAGGGCGGCTTCCGCTGCCGGCTCGCGCCAGGGCTTGTGTGCTACGCCCCCAAGCGCGACACGTGCTTGCCTGACAACACCGCCGCTTAGATCGAGCCCCACCGCAACAGACACCAGCGCGAAGGCGTAGGATAGGCGATCGCGGATCTTCAAATAGGTGTAGTGCTCGGCAAAGCCAGACGCAGGCAGCTCTACCGCTGTGACGATCTCGTCGGGACGCAAATTGGTGTCGATTTGTGGGGTATCGCCGGGCAAGCGATGAAAATCCGCAAAGGGGATCGCGCGCTCGCCAGCTGGTCCCAGCACATGCACTTTGGCCTCAAGCGCAGCAAGCGCGACGCACATGTCCGAGGGATGCGTCGCGATACACGCTTCGCTGCTGCCCAATATCGCGTGCATGCGGTTGATGCCATTGAGTGCCGAGCAGCCGGTTCCCGGCTCACGCTTGTTGCAAGGCGTCACCACGTCATAGAAGTAATGGCAGCGCGTCCGTTGCAGCAGGTTGCCGCCGGTAGACGCCATGTTGCGTAACTGCTGCGAGGCCCCGGCAAGAATAGCACTCGACAGCATCGGATAGCGCTGCTCGATCAGCGGATGATAGGCAAGGTCTGAATTCGGCACGAGCGCGCCGATGCGGAGACTACCGTCGCTCATCTCTTCGACCGCCTTCAATGGCAGCCGCGTGATGTCGATCAGCCGCGTCGGCCGTTCCACATCCTCCTTCATCAGGTCAACCAGATTGGTGCCGCCAGCGATGAATTTCGCGCCCGGCGCCACGGCGATTTGACGGACCGCATCCGCCACGCTGCTCGCGCGCATATACTCGAAGTTTATCATGACTTATCCCTCATTACGCCCAGTGCCTGCTCTATCGCGGCAACGATGTTGGGATAGGCGCCGCAGCGGCAGATGTTGCCGCTCATAAGCTCGCGAATTTCATCGCTGGTCTTCGCCTTGCCCTCAGCGATGAGGCCAACGGCCGAACAGATCTGTCCGGGCGTACAATAGCCGCACTGAAACGCATCATGCTCGATGAAAGCCTGCTGCAACGGGTGCAGGGCGCCGTTCGCGGCCAACCCTTCGATGGTCGTGACCTGCGCACCGTCCTTCATGACCGCAAGAGTGAGGCAGGAGTTGATGCGCCGATCATCGACAAGGACGGTGCAGGCGCCGCACTGACCATGGTCGCAGCCCTTTTTTGTGCCGGTCAGGTCAAGGTGATCGCGCAGGGCATCGAGCAGGGTCGTCCACGGCGCCACTTGCAGGCGCGCCTCGACGCCGTTGACGGTGAGCGTGACCTCAATCTTCCCCGGTGGCTGGGTCGAGCCACCGATCGGCGAGGCTGCTTTGCTAGTCCGTGCCATTGATGTCTCCAAATAGGACGTGGCTACCTCTTTTCTTGCCGGTTCAACTGCGGATCGATCGGCTAAGGCAAGGGCAGATGCGAAAAGTTCTTTAGGCGGCGCATAACATCTTTAGGCGGCGCATAAGAGAAGCCAACGTGTCCCCCAGCTTCAGCTTGTCCAAGAACCGTCGATAGCTCGCCGGTTCAACAAGCCAGCAACATCGCAGCGCAGCTTCTAGTTCCGGTATCGGGGACAACCCTGATAGCTCGCGGGGGCTCCTTGGATTTTTTCTAAGTGCTGCCAAGCGCGGCGGAACCGCTACTCATTGCACCGGCCCGCGCGCGGCAAGCGCCTAGGGAGGGATCAAGGTCGAGGTGAATTATCGTTGCCTCATCGCCGGGTCTGACTTTGCTCAATTCCACAAGGTGGCCTTCGCTCGACTCTGCGCGGAAGGCGTCGCCGAGGGCCTTTGCGTCCGAGCAGGATTGCCAAACGGCGATCAGCCTTCCGGATGCCCAGCGACCCTGCCCCATTCGAACCCGCTCATCTGAATACGAGGCGGGCAGCCTCCGGAGGACCCGCTTGCCAGAACGTGTCAACACTTCGCCAAGAGCGATTGGCCAGGCGTGAAGACGCGCCTTTTGGTCGGCGCCTCGGAGGTCGTCAACGGTTTTGAGACTGTCTTCGACTTCGACGTCAGTAAGCGAACGCACTGTCGGTTGGTGAGACATTGGCGGCAGCGGCTGCCGCTCACCCTGTCCAGCATCACCGCGGAGAACGCTGTCCACGCTGCGTGCGACTGAGAAAATCGAGGGGGCGGGCTATTGCTGGGATGGCCTTTCCTCGCAGAAATCCGCCGGTGCGCAAGTTTTGTAGCCGCTGACGCGCCCGATGAACTTTGGATCCTTCGCAGCAATTCGCAGCAGTGGCCGTATCCGCCCGAAACCAATGTGGAGGTCCAGGACCGAATGAACGAACGGATCGGCAACCTATCGCTCAACAAAGAGCTGGACGTCATACAGAAGGTCAATGACTGGAACACGCGCTACAAGGATTTTGCAGCAGACCACAAGCATGTGAACGTGCCTCAAGATGAAGGAACATACCGCCGACGAACTGCGATATTTCTCAAACTTCGACCGCGGTCGCGACTTCATGGACAAGCTGCTGCGTAAGGCCGCGAGGTTGCGCGGGATTGGCTCGACCTGGCCGGATGTCGGCTGCTCGCCAAAGGATGCAGCGTATCGCAAACTCTGACGGACAAGCCCGCATCCGCGCTCGTCGCATGCAAGACATGAGACCGGCACGCGGCTTTGGCTGGCACAATCGCCGAACCTTGCGGGCTGCCGCGTCGCGGACCGGTTTGCTCGCATGAGCTTGCAGGGGACATCCCTGACCTCCAGCGACGGTCTACGCCATCGCCGACACGGGGGCCGCCTTAGAGGCCGCGTGCGGCCCTGAGCCCTTTGCCACGTCGCCTCAGGCTTCGAGGCGGCGACCTCACAGCCTTCGCTGCGCGGGTGCGCAGCAGGCCGCGGCGCAACGATGTTCCAGCGATTGGCATGGCTGCAGGGCGGCCACCACACCGACCCTCCAGTTCATGCCGCCGGGGCTAGCGGCATCGACCATGGCTGCCAGGCCCGGACGCCAACCTCAGCACTCGAGCCTCGCTGGGATCGTCCATTTGGCGCAAAAAATCAGGGTGATACCTGATGTGTTGCAGAACACCTTGTCACTCATCGACGCCAGCTTAAAATAGATAACCAACAAAAGACCTCATGACACCCGGCAGACAGGAGACGTAAGCGAGTGGTCCAGTAGGGAGATCAGCGCGTGTCTGCAGGGCGTAAATGGTAGTGCCAACAGGAGTTTGGCGGGGGAAATGAAGTATGCGGTGTGCCGTGTGCGGCTTCGAGAACCGAAAGCATGCCAAGTTCTGCGGCGGCTGTGGGAAGCTCGTGGCGCTGAATTGCGCTGAATGCGGCAACGAGATTTCACCCAGCAACAAGTTTTGCGATAGTTGCGGCGCGGTCGCGTCGACCGGATCCGCTGAGGCCACCCCCGTTGCAGCCAATATCGCTACTCATCGACCCCGCCTCCCTGAAGCGGGCGCAAATCGGCGACAAATGTCCCTGCTGTCCTGTGATCTCGTCGATTCCAGCGTCATAGCGCATAACCTCGATCCCGAAGACCTCCGATATGCGATCAATAATTTTCATCAAATTTCGAAGCAAATCATCGAGCAGTACGAAGGCTACTACGCCCAGTATATGGGTGACGGCTTTATGGCCTACTTCAGCTATCCCGTTGCGCATGAAGACGATGCTTATCGTGCGGTGCTGACCGGATTGAGGATCATCGACGCTATTCAGTCCTTCAACGTCGATCTCAAGAAGAAGCACAAAGTCGAGCTCAGATTGCGTGTCGGGGTCGACACCGGTCAAGTGGTCGCGGACCAGTTTGTCGTTGGCGAAGCCGCAAATGTTGCGAGCCGAGCGCAGGCCGAAGCCAGCCCTGATACGGTCGTCATAACCGAGACGACGAAACGCCTGCTGCCGGCCGATGTGTTTATTTACCAGGATCTCGGCGTCCGCGATTTGAAGAACATCGGTTCTTTGCGTCTATTTTGCGTCTCTGAACGAAAGGGTAGGGACAGTCTGACAATCGAGAGCCAAATCAGTAGACCACTAATTGGGCGCCGCAAGCAGCTCGACCTGTTGTCGGACCATTGGGACCTTGCCAAGGATGGGCATGGGCAAGCCGTAATCGTGGCTGGGGAAGCGGGCATTGGAAAATCCAAGCTGGTCCAGCAATTCGAAGCCGAGTTTGGAGGCGAGGCTCGGACCATCCTCAGATTTCACGGGTCCCCGTTTCACCGAAACACCATGCTGCACCCTGTGATCGAGAATATTCAGCTCGCAGCGAAAATCATTCCTACCGACCGGGATGACGAAAAGCTCGCAAAGTTAACGGCTTTCCTGAGTCACTTCGACAAACCGGAAAGAATGCTGCCGGTCATGAGCGGCTTGCTCTCCATCTCTGGGCACGCTGGCACGAATTGACCACCATCCCCGACCTTGCACCAGGAAACGCTCGACGTTTTGATCGAAATGGCCCTCCACTACGCCAACCGAGGTGCGCTGCTTTCGGTCTTTGAAGATATTCATTGGTTTGATGCGACCACAATGAATTTGCTTGAAGCACTTATACCAATGGCCAGCAACGAGCGGGCCTTCTTGCTGTTGACAACCCGCTCTACATCTACCCCTCAGTTACAGGAAAAGTATTTTGTTACACAAATCGTGCTTTCTCGCTTGCGGTTGAATGAGGTCGAAAAGTTGATTTAAACTTTTACCGGCGAGAAGGCTCTGCTGCACAGCGTACATACGCAAATATTCAACAAAGCAAACGGCGTGCCTTTATACGTCGAAGAATTGACGAAGATGGTATTGGATGCCGAGCCCATACAAAATGGGAGGAGCGACGACCTCAGCGGCGAGCACGATTTTGCGATCCCACTGACATTGCGCGATCCTTTGACGTCCAGAGTGGACCGGGTCAAAGGGCGAAGGGTCCTGCAACTGGCGGCAACGCTGGGGAGAAAATTTGACTATGAACTCCTGTTAGCCGCCTCGTCTATGGACGAAGAAGTTTTGAGTAGAGAATTACGCCATTTGGTGGCTGCCGAGCTCCTCTACCAGAAGGGAACCGTGCTCCAGGAGGCAACCTTCGAGTTCAAGCACTCACTCATTCGCGATGCGGCCTATGCGTTGTTGACCAAGGCAGAACGCGAAACCTATCACAAGAGAGTGGGCGCTTTGCTCGAGAAGCGTTTTTTCGAAGTAGCCAAAGCGCATCCCGAGATTGTTGCGCATCACTACACTCAGGGGCGGAGCTACGAAAAGGCCCTACGCTACTGGTACGAGGCGGGCGAACAATCGGCCGCGCGTTCGGCCCACAGCGAAGCTGTTGGTCATTTGAAACAAGGCCTGAGGCAAATCCCGCATGTCGATGACCCTTTGCTGCGCAGCAAGATGGAACTGCAGTTGCAAATAGCGCTCGGCAACTCCCTGCGGGCGACCAAGGGTTGGAGCATTGAGGAGGTGAAGCACGCTTATACACGGGCCCTGCAGCTTTCCAGAGAGAGTGGATCCGCGGAGCATATCTTTACGGCGTTGTTTGGCTTGTGGAGCTGGAATTACGTGCACGCAGCGCTGAGCGAGGCGCATACCCTCGCCGAACATCTACGGGATGCGGTGAAGAAGAATGCCGACAACCGCATGCAACGCGTTCTCGCGCAGCAAGCTATCGGGTTCACCTTATTTGCGTACGGGAAGTTTGACGCTGCGCACGCGGAGCTGGAACGTGGCCTGAGCATGTGTGAAGCCAACGAGGGCCGGGCTTTTGTCGACCCCTCAGCGCAAGACCCACGCGTTCACATCCGATGCTACGACGGCATGGCCCTATGGTTCCTCGGCTATCCCGATCAGGCCTTGCAGGTCTGCGCAGATGCCCGCCGAATTTCTCAAGACCCGTGGGCGGAGGGACTGTCGCGAACGATCACTTTGCGCGTGCATCAATTGCGCGGGGATCCGGCCGCCGTCGCCGGTCAGGCCAATGCGGCGATTGCCCTCTGCGAAACGCACGAGTTTGTACACTATCTGGGGATGTCCCTGATTTTGCGCGGATGGGCGAGTGCGCAACAGGGCGAATTCGAGAAGGGCATTGCCGAGATGCAAGATGGCTTGGAAAAAGTGCGGGCCACCGGCGGTCTAATAACTGAGTCCTATACGCTTGGGTTATTGGCGGAAGCATGCCTAAAGAATGAACGCTACGGGCAAGCATTTGACTTCTTGGAGCAGGCCCAGATAGGGCTGGAAGAGGGGGGATCCGTCCGCTTTTATACGGCCGAGATATACCGCCTACTCGGAGAGGCCTATCGGCGCTCTCACCAAGATCTAGATCAGGCGGAACACTGGTTTTCCAGAGGACTTAAGGTGGCACGGGAACAAAAGGCCAAATCCCTCGAGCTAAGGCTTTGCATGAGTATGTACGACCTGTACGAGCCGAGACGAAACACCGATAAGTTTCGACCGCAACTCCATGAGCTTTTCGGATCTTTTAACGAGGGTTTTGCCACGGCGGATCTCGTCAGTGCCAAGGCAAGGCTGAAACCTGTTTGAAGGGTCGACAGGGTGTCGGGCCAGAGCGTTGGAGATCTTGCGCAAGCATCGATTCGATTGGCCCGTGCAGGCGTTCCCCCGCCGCTGGGTAGGGGCGTCAGCTCATGGGGTGATGCGGGTTGGGTCGAGCCAGCCTCGCCAACTAGCCAACCCGTGAGCACGCAAGCCCCCTCCAGGAAATCATCGATCTCCATGGCCTCGCGCGGGTTGTGGCTGCCGTTGGCGTTCCGCACGAACAGCATGGCGGACGGCACCCCCGCCACGGTGAAGGTCGCGGTATCATGGGAAGCGGGACTTGCCAGCGGCATGGTCGCAATACCGAGCGCCGCCGCGCAATCCGTCAATTTGCCTATTAGTTCGGGGTGCGATGGGGCCACCTCGGCGGACGTACGCGCGCCAAACTCGAAGCACACGCCGCGCTTCTTTCCAATGCCCCTCGCAAGCTCAAAGAGCTGCGCCTCGAGCTCGACGAGGTGAGCCGTGCTGTAGGCTCGCACGTCCAGGCTAAGGGTTAGCTCTCCGGCCACCTTTGTCAGGGCGTGTGCCTTCGGGTCGGTATGGAAGCGCCCGATGGTAAAGGCCATGGGCCGGCCGGCTGCGTCACTCAGTCTCCAGATGTCGTCGAGGCCAAGGGCAAATTCGCTGGCCGCAACCACCGCATCACGGCGAAAACGCCTGGCGAGACCGACATGAGCGTATTCGCCCAGGATCTTCAGGGCGGGATAACGGAAGTTGCCGGGGACCCCGGTGCCGATGCCAACCGGCAAACCGGCATCGATGAGTTGCGGGGATTGCTCGATATGCAGCTCCACAAAGGCTTTGATAGACCTGGCATCGAGACTTGCGTCCCCCCTCAGCACAGCCTCCACGCTCGCGCCGCATTCCGCCATGTGTTCGGCAAGGGTGCGGCCCGTGTCGACACGCCTTGCCTCGAGTGCTCCCGCCGGGAGCATCGCCGAACGCCGAACGACTGCCAATGTATGAGACTTGGAACCAGACACTTTCCTCGGCTCGGATTGCCACCGTAGTGATGTCGCAGTGCGGCTGCAGACCCAAATGTTGCAGGCCTTTGCTCGCTACCAGGCCGGCAATGACGCCGGCAGCGCCGTCGAAGTTGCCGCCGTTGGCGACGGAATTGAGGTGCGATCCCGTCATAAGGCGCGGCACACTTCGGTTCCTGCCAGCCAGTGTCATAAAAAGATTGGCGGCGTGATCGCGGCGTGTTTCAAGCCCCATGGTACCGGCGTGCGCGGCGATCAGGTGGTGCGCGAACTCCTCGCCCGGTCCATAGGTATCGCGGGTTACGCCATCGCCAACCGGCTACCGGCGCGCAGAGCAGCAAAGAGCGCGGCGACGTCCTGCTTCTGGCGCAGCACCGCGTTCCGAATCTCTGAAGTTGTGGGGGTCAATGTCTGTTTCCACTCGCCGCTCACGCCGACGCATCCGCAAGAACCTCGCTGACGATGGCGAGACCATTAAGCGCGCGAGGAAAACCGCCATAGGGTGCCGTTTGGATGACCGCTTCGATCACTTCCTCAGGGGTCAAACCGACATTGCCCGCGGATTTGGCGAACTTTTTGAGCTGGCCCTCAAGCCCCAACGCCGTGAACGCGGCAAGCGCACACAACATGCGCTGGCGGTGGTTGAGGCCGGGCCGGGACCAGAGCTCGCCATAGCCGTAGCGGATTGCCATTGGGTAAAGCGCGCCCGTGACGCTATTTCCAGGAGCCGCGTACCCCTCCTCTGCGCGTGCCCCGTGCAATAGGGCCATGACTTCGCGCCCCTTGCGGTCAAGCCCCTCGGTGCTGTCCTTGCTTTGGGGTTCGGAGACCAGGCTCAGGCCGCGAGCCTGGAAGACCTCCTGCGCTACCGCGACCGACGCATCGGTGGTGACAAACCCCGCATAGAGCCCGGCTTGCACGAACACTTCGAGAACGTTGCGTGGCGTAAGCCCGACCCGCAGCGCGGCTGCGACCATCGACTTCAGCGACGGCAGGCGTTGCAGCGAGCTCAACACCGCTAGCGTACAAATTGCGCGCTCCGCGAGCGCGAGCTGTGGTCGCCCCCAAATTCCCTCATACACCGCCTCTGCCATCAAATCGTCCAGACCCGGCACCGGCGAGCGCGTGGTGTCGAACCCAAGATGGGCCGCGATTTCCTTGCCTCGGTTCCTTGCCGCCTGGCGGGACATGGCGCATCTCCGTTGAGCGATCAGGCACCACCCGCGGGGGCGAGCAGGTCAAAAATCCGCTCGTCCATGATGGCGCGCGAACCGCTAGGGTAAATCGACTGGATGCACACGTGATCGGCACCCGCATCCCAGAAAAGCTGGATGCGCGCGCGGATGGCACCTTCGTCGCCCCAGGCGACATTGGCATCCACGAAACGGTTGGAGCCCCCGCCGGCAAGATCCTCCTCCGTAAAGCCAAGTCGGCGCCAGTTGTTCGCGTAATTCTCAAGCTGGACGTAGGTTGCGAGCGCGGTACGCGCGGCCGCGCGGGCCTTGGCGGGATCGGTTTCCAAAAGCACCATGAGCTCAGGACACAGGACTTTGCCGGGTCCCAGTATACGACGCGCCTGCGCGGTATGCTCGGGTGTAACGCAATAGGGGTGTGCTCCGTCGGTCATCTCGGCAGCTAGCGCCAGCATCTTCGGCCCCAGCGCGGCAAGGACGGTTCTGGGCGGTTGCGAAGGCGGCGGGGCCTGATAGGGGGCAGCGCGCATCGCCTCAAGGTAGCTGCGCATGGTCGCAACGGGTCTAGCATAGACATGGCCGCGCATATCTGACACCAACGGCCGATGCGAGACGCCGAGTCCGAGCAAAAATCGGTTGCCCGACTGTTCGTTGAGGCCGCGCTGTGCGTTCGCCGTCGCCACCGCATCGCGGGCATAGATATTGGCAATGCCCGTTGCGACGATAAGGCTCGAGGTGCCGGCCAGCAGCCAAGCCGCGTTGACGAGCACATTGCGCCCTCTACTCTCTGGCGTCCACAGGGTCGCGTAGCCGCGTTTTTCCACCCGCCGTGCGAAGGCTAAAGCGTCGCCCGCCGTCATTGCGTCAAGGCTGGCCCAGACGCCAAGCTTGCCGAGCTTCATGGTTCATTCCCTTCGGAGATTTGGCGCCGCGCCAGTCGATTTGGGTGCGCGAAGACATTTGTCGCCCAATGAGACCCAGGACAACCAGGTGGCGAGCCATTGCTTCGGGCATCATGACCGGCAATTCCTTGCACCAGCATCACTGCGTGTTGCGTGATCCTGTCCGAGCTTTCGGCAGATCGGGCAGGTTTCCCCCCGATGCGGCAAAGTGGGGAGACTTTGTGACGGCGAGCGCGGCAGCCGCATTCTCGTTCTCCATGATTTTCGCCATCACGGCCTCACGACTGCGCTCGAAAACACCGCGGTTTTCGATGACGAACGTCTGCGACCGCCGCAATCCATCGAGGTAGCCGTTGATCTCTGGCACAACGTAGCGTGCAACCAGATCCCAACTGCGGAAGGTGTTCTCGGGGTTCGCCCAGTCATGAACGAATCCCACGACCGTGCCGAAACCACCACTGACTTGCAGCACGCTCTTGATCTTGGCGACAAGATCGTCCGGCGTGCCGATGGTGGCCGCGGCTCCATCCGAGAACGCCGTTTTGTCGACCGCCTCGTCGGGCGATGCGTAGGGCTTCAATCCCGGCCGTTGCAAGGTTCCCAAGACGTACTCGTTGTGATGGCGCAGCAGGCCATCGCGCGCCTCGATGCGGGCGCGTTCGCGCGTCTCGGCAATGTGCCAGCTCAACAGCACGCGCCATTGTTGCCGGTCCGCCGTCTTGCCATGCTTCCTCGCCGATTCTTCAGCAAACGCCCACTGCTGCGGCAGGGATTGCAGGCCCTCGTTCGACATCGAGCCAATCGAGATGATGCCGATGCCGTGCTTGCCGGCGAGCGTCATGCCGGAGGGGCTGATCTGCGAGGCGACCACAAAGGGCATGTCCTCTTGTAACGGCAGCAGCTGCAGCGCTGCATCTTGCAGCGTGAACCATTCGCTCTTGAGCGTTACACGTTCGCCCCTGAACAGGCGGCGGATGACGCCGATGGCCTCATCTTGGCGATCGCGTTGGAGCATCGGGTCTATGCCGAGCGTGTGCGCGTCGGAGGCCAGCGCACCAGGTCCAGAGCCGAAAATAGCCCGCCCTCCCGTCATGTAGTCGAGCTGCACCATGCGCTGGGCAACGTTGAACGGATGGTGGTAGGGCAGCGAGATCACCCCGGTGCCTAGCCGGATGCGTTTGGAGCGCTCGCCCGCGGCTGCCAAAAACATCTCCGGTGAGGCGATCATCTCCCAACCGCTCGAGTGGTGCTCGCCACACCAGAATTCGTCGAACCCGAGCCGATCGAGGTGCTCCACGAAATCAAGATCGCGCCTAAACTGCAACATCGGATGCTCGCCGACCGGATGATGCGGGGCGAGAAAGGCGCCAAAGCGTAGCCGCGGCATCGTAAGTGCTCCTGGATTACTTTTTTGATTTTTCGCTTCGCTCGCAGCCACGTTAGGTGGGCTCTCAGCCCAGGACAAGCCCCTGGGCGACCGGGTCGGCGACTGAGCGGAGAGCTGCGGCGGCGGCTCGGCGAGCATTGGGCTGGAGGAGAGGTCTGGAGGAGAGGCAAGGTGACCAACGCTGAAAGCGTCTGGCACTTGGCGCAAGGAGTGAATCTCTTGTCGGCCGCCCTGTGCGCGGATCAGCACGACCGCGATAGCCGGCAACGCCCAGATGTCCTAGCATATAGCCGTGAGCATAGGAGGGTTGTCCCATGACAGCGCAATCGAACATCTACGCTGGCGTAGCGGGCTATGTCGGACGTCCCGATGAGAAAGGCAGTGTCGGTGTTTTCCGGCGCGGCGTTGCGGACGACAAATGGAGCCATGTTCTAACGCAGCTCGAGACCTACACTGTCCTTGTGCATCCCACGGATCCAGCGGTGGTATTCGCCGGAACTGTCGATGGCGTCTGGCGCAGCAAGGATCGCGGTGCGACGTTCCAACAGGCACGCTTTCCGGACCGGGGTAAGCAGATCTGGTCCTTCTTGGTGGATTCGAGGGATGATAAACGAATATACGCTGGAGCATCTCCGCTCGATGTGTATCGCAGTGATGACGGCGGCGAGAGCTGGCAACGTCTCCCCAGACCGGACATCAAAGATCGCGCCAGCGCGCCGTTCGCCGTGCGCGTTATGCGCATGGCGCAACATCCCGAAAGAGGGAACGAAATCTATGCCGCACTGGAGGTCAATGGTGTCATACGCACGACCGACGGCGGCGAGAGCTGGGAGGATTGCAGCGCCGATTTGATTCGTTTGTCGGAGTCGCCGCATCTCAAAAGCAAGATCGTCTCGGACACCTTCGCCGAGGGTATGCTGGATGGTCACGCCATCGCCATCAGCCCGGCCGATCCCGACGCGGTGGTGCTCGCCTGCCGAATGGGCCTATTTCGTTCGACCGACCGCGGCAGGACATGGCAGGACATGGAGATGAAGAAATTCTCGCCTGTTACCTATGGGCGGGACGTGAAAGTCGCCTCGCACGACCCAAACACGATGTACTGCGCCCTAAGCGTTGCCGCGGCGAGCAAAAATGGCGGCGTCTATCGTAGCAACGATGCCGGTCGGTCCTGGCAGCGTTTCGACAAGGTCGAGGCGCACGGCACAATCATGTCGGTCGGTTTGCACCAGACGGATGCCAACCAAGTTTACATTGGCGCTCGCTATCAAGGCGAGATTTTCGGTACGCAGGACGGAGGTGAGTCATGGACGGCGATGCCCTTGCCGGGGTCGGTGAAAGACATCTACTGCGTCGCCTGTGGCTAGTGGCTCGGCGTTCCCTCTGGACTGCGAAGCTTTACTCTCGAGGGCGAATTGCCTACGGGGCCCCTAAGGGTACCGTGCCAAGCGGGCTGACTGGAGCCACCGCGCGGCAGGCGTGATTTCGATCTTGCCGCGCGCAAACGCGTCATTAGCGATGAGACAGACCCTGGCCAGGCCCCACCTCGCCGGCCGCTTCATTGGCTGGGCGACGCCGAAATCGATCGCTACACTATTCGCCAAGCTCGGCCCGTACGGCCACGAGGGCTAGGTCTCGCGCGAATGGGAAATGCTGCCTTAAAGCCTGCGCCTCGGCCCAATTGGACCGCGCCAATCATCCATGCCGGGACCAGCGCACAGCCCGAACCACGCATCGCGCCCACCCCCGTGCGGCCGCAATGACTGACTATCAGCAAACCTTCAATGCCATCACGAGGGATCCTCGCTACCAACGCAACTTGGATTGGGGTGAGCCGCGCCCGGGTCATCCCGAGGGGACAATTCGCGCCCACATTGCCGAACTTGATCGCAACCTCGAAGCCTTGCGCCACAAGCTGTCCGAAACCGACTACTGGCGGCTTAGGGTGCTCATTCACACGCACGACACTTTCAAAGCTGAGGCGACGCCGGGTGTTCCCATTAGGTCGGCTAACAGTCATGCTTCGCTGGCGCGCGCTTTCCTCGCCGAATTTTGCGACCACGACGAGATGCTGCAGATGTTGCAGTACCACGATGAGCCAATCGCGCTCTGGCGTCAGCATCTATCGAAAGGCAAGTTCAATCGGCGGCGGCTCGCCGCACTCCTGACCAATATCCACGATTGGGATCTTTTTCTCGCCTTCAACATCATTGATGCATGCACGCAAGGCAAAGACCGCGATGGCTTGCGATGGTTTTTCCAACAAGTTGCGGGCAAAGTGGCGTCGAAATTCACCGAAGCCGACATCCTCTAGACTAGCCCGAACCATCATTCCAGCATTTACGGGCGGTCGGGCTTCTGAAAGCTGCGCTTGCATCTGGTGAAGAGTGCTGAGGCCTATTGGCATGAAGGTGAACCGGGACCCCTTGCTACAAGCTTTTTTATGCCGTTGCCCTGCTGGCGCTCGCGCTCGCGGCTGGCCTGATTGGCGTGCAGACAAGGTCGGCGGACTGATGGCGGTTGCGATCTTGTTGCTTCTTCAGGTCGGATCGGCGGCTATTATCTCAGCGACCTCTTGCGCAGCCGCAATCTGGCCGGTCAAGCCCGGTTCAATGAGGCGATCGATGCTGGCACCGCGTTTCTTAAGGGCTTACAAGGGCAACCATGGCGCCGGCATTTCATCTACTGCTGTTTCGGGTTTTATCGTTGGACCGTAGAGGCGACGGCACGCAACAACATTGGTGCGGCTCGCATGCAGCTGGGGGAAATCGAGCGAGCGGAAGCAGATTTGCGCCATGCCGTAGCAAAGACCCGGACTACCCGTTGCCATACTTTCAACCTCGCCATCATCGCCCATGTACAAGGGCAAGCGATTAAGGGTGACAATTTACTCTCGATTGCCGCTGCTATTCGGGTGGCTCCGTTGACCAGTGTTGGCGGCTTACGCACATTCGCAGGCCAGAACGTAAACGCTCGGGAACACGGCTCAAGTTGCAGGCGCCTTCGGTCGGCGCGCCATGGCGGCCCGCATCTTGGCCCAGCCCGTTAGCTGGCCCATTCGAACAAATACCCTAACACCCGACTTCTCCCGGCTGAGGGTGATTTGCCGACCGTAGTATTGAGCGAGAGACGGACTATGCGCCACACTGATCACGGAGGTCTCATAGAGTTCGCTTTTGAATAGCTCCATGAGGCGCGCCTCAACTTCCCCGTCAAGGGCAGAGGTTGCTTCATCGAGGATTGTGATCGATGGCTTCTGAATTAGCAGGCGCGCAAACGCGGCGCATTGCTGCTCGCTTCCCGATAGAATGCGGTCCCAGGCGCCGCGCTCCTGCAGCCTTGTGCTTAGGCCTTTTAGATCGCACAGCTCCAATGCACGCACGACAACCTCGTCAGGGTAGTCAGTCGGATCTGCCGGGTAGGTGAGCGCTGCCTTCAGCGTGCCAGCGGGCAGGTAGGGCCGTTGCGATGCGAACGCAATCTTAGCTCCGGGCGGGATATATATCGTTCCCTCCCCCCACGGCCACAACCCTGCGATTGCGCGCAGCAGGGTGCTTTTGCCGATCCCAGATTTTCCTGTCACCATGACCATCTCGCCGGGCGAAATCGAGAATTCCGCATTGGTAATGAGCTTTCTACCCGTGTGTAGTCTGACGCCCACGTTCTTGAGCCACAATTGACCGCCGTCGCTTTCCTTGACCTCGATGCGAGATTGCTCTGCTGCCGGCGAGGCGGCCGCCTGGATATACATATTCAGTTCCGCCACTCGCGATGCCGCCGCATACCATTCTGACAGGCGCGCGAAGTTCGAGGTTAGCCATGCAAGCGAAGCTTGCACCGTGCCGAATGCGGTAGCCGCCTGCATGACGGTGCCGAACGTCATGCCGGGCTCCGACAAGTATTTCGGCATCATGAGCAGGACTGGAACGATTGGGGCTGCCAACGCACTGGCGTTCACAACAATCGTCATGTAACCCCAGCGAAAAGCGTAGCGGCGCCAGGTTTCGACAACGCGGGCTAGACGACCGAGCAGCGCAGTCTGTTGGCCAAGCTCTCCACGCACCAGCGCTATGCTTTCGGCGTTCTCCCGGAGGTGGGTCAGCTCATAGCGCAGTTGGGCTTCGGCTTCGCTGCGATCGCGGACGCGCTGCGCATAGCTTGATCCCACGAACATCATCAACAGTGAGACCGACAGCGCATAGGCAATGGCGCCCAGCACCATGAAGCCGGGCAGATCGACACCCCCGATTGTGATCGAGCCGCCGAGGTTCCAAAGAATACCGACAAACGCAATGAAGGTGACAGTCGCCGTCAAGAAACCGACAATGAGATCGACAATTGGCTCCACGGTAAGTCGCGCATCTTCGGCAATGCGATGCTCAGGCGCGAAGTCATCGGTCCAAATCACGTTGAGACGATAGAAGGCTTGATTGGTGATCCAAAGACCGAGCAGGCGTTCTGTGATCTTTTGGCGCCAGAAAATCTGCAGCAGCTGTCGCGTGATCATCCCGAGAACCACGACTGCCGTTGCTACGACAATCAAGGCCGCGAAAAAGAAAGCTGCGCGGCTGAGCTGATCAACGGACCGCCTTTCAATGGCGTCATAGAAGTCCTTGGTCCAGTGGTTCAATGCCACCTGCACGCCGACATCGAGAAGCGCCAAGGCGAAGGCGCCAACCGTTAGCATCCAGGCGCGGGCCGCATAAGGACCGAACCAAAAGCCCTTCGATAACCGTGCAACAGCACCGAAGACGTTAAGCGCTGACATCGACATCTGTTCCCCCAGGCACAGGCCGCAGCAGCTGCCACCTGTGGCAGCGACTTTGGCCCGTCCGGAAGATTACGCGATGCTGCAGAGCCGGGCCATATACTCCTGTGAAGATGCCGACCATGGCATCACAGCATTCGCCCGTGCTTCGGCACGTGCCTGTGCGATTGCACCCGCGGAATTGCCTTGACGTCATGAGCTTGTGGCGAAACGCTATTTCCCATTGTCCTGCTGGAAAGGATCCACCATGTCTTCCGCGCCTGCCACCGTTTCATCCCCGACTTATCTTGCGGTGCGCCAAGACTGGTTAGATCGGCGCCAAGAACCTATCCTTGAACCGGATCTGCCGATCGTTGACGCGCACCACCACCTCTGGGACCGTCCCGGATGGCGCTATCTACTCGATGAACTGCTGGCGGATACGAACACTGGCCATAACGTCATCGCTACGGTGTTTGTGCAGGCGCGTGCGATGGTGCGCGCCGCCGGGCCCGTCGAGCTGCGCCCCGTGGGCGAAACGGAATTCGTCAATGGTGTGGCGGCCATGAGCGCCAGCGGTATCTATGGCAAGACGCGGGCCTGCGCCGGGATCGTTGGTCACGCCGACCTAACCTTGGGCAGCCACGTGGAGCCCGTGTTGCTGGCCCACATCCGCGCCGGTGGCGACCGATTCCGTGGCATTCGACACATCACGGCTTGGGATCGAGATGCCTCCATGGCCAACCCTGCATATAACCCGCCACCGGGCCTTCTCGGCGACAAGCGCTTTCAACAGGGCTTCGCCGTGCTCGACCGGCTCGGACTTTCCTTCGACGCTTGGCTTTATCACCCGCAGATCGGCGAACTCGCCGAGCTGGCGCGCGCCTTCCCCGAGACCAGGATTGTACTCAATCACGTCGGTGGACCCATTGGTATTGGCCCTTATGCCGGCAAGCACACAGAAGTGTTTTCCGGCTGGGTTGCCTCTATCAAGGCGCTGGCCGCATGCGGGAATGTCTACGTCAAACTCGGTGGACTTGGCATGCGCATGGGCGGCTTCGGCTTCCACGAGAGGCACGAGCCGCCCTCCTCCGACGTACTGGCCGCCGCGTGGCGCCCCTATGTCGACGCCTGCATCGACGCCTTTGGCGTTTCGCGTTGCATGTTTGAGAGTAACTTTCCGGTCGACAAGGGTTCTTATAGCTACCCAGTGTTTTGGAATGCCTGCAAGCTTTTGGCGCAGGGCACAAGCGACGCCGAAAGAACCGACCTCTTCGCGGGGAC
This sequence comes from uncultured Alphaproteobacteria bacterium, assembly GCA_963775835.1. Taxonomy (GTDB): domain Bacteria; phylum Pseudomonadota; class Alphaproteobacteria; order Rhizobiales; family Hyphomicrobiaceae; genus AWTP1-13. Next base: position 135,852 of record CAVZKV010000020.1, read on the forward strand.
TGCCACGCGGTTCTATCGCCTCGACCTCACCTGAGGCTCTCTAACGGCGCCGCACCCCGGGGTTGGCACGATGCTCGCAGCGAAGGAATGACGGTGATAGTTTGCTCCAGCCGAGGGCCGCAACGCAGGTGATCCGCCAATCGGCTCCGGGACAGGCAAGAAATCGCAGCAAAAATAGGAGCGCCAAACCGATGCGGAAAAGCGCTGAGACCCTTGCCGCCATCGTGTTGCTGGCGATCGCCTCGACAACGGCCGTCGCCCAGTCGCCTCAAGAGACGGCAATCCGCGGCGTCATCGCCCGGCAGCTCGAGGCCATGAACCGCGGTGACGGGGTGGCGGCTTTCGCCCTGGCGTCTCCCGCCATCCAGTCGATATTTGGCGATGCGGCCAACTTCATGCGCATGGTCGAAGGCGGTTACCCTCAAGTCTACCGATCGCGCAGCCATCGTTTTTTGAAGCTGGACAGCACGCAAGGGCGGCTAATCCAGCGTGTCCTCATCGAAAGCGACACCGGTACCGTCCTCGCACGCTACGAGATGGTCGAAATCGACGGCGCCTGGCGCATCAATGGCTGCAGCATCGAACAGACGGAGGGTGCCTGATTCGCGGTCTGCCGAGCCTCGGGCAAGTCGATGGCAGCCAACGTCGCGCAAGCAAAGAGCCTCTTGGCGCTAGTAGATGGTCTGTTTGAGGCGCTGGGGATAGGCGCGGTCGTATTCGGCGCCGTCGATGCCACCCTTGCTGAGGCGCTCCAGCATTTCGCCGGCGCTCGGCAACTCGGAGCGAGGGATCTGCGCCTCTTGGCTCCAGAGGCGTGAGCGCACGAGCGCTTTGGGACATTGCGTGTAAATACGATCGACCGAGACGACCAAGACGGTTCGCGGCGACTTGCCGTGAATTGAGAAGGTTGCGAGGAGGTCGGGGTCGGTCGAGATCTCGGCGCGACCGTTGATCCTTAGCGTGTTTCCAATACCTGGAATCATGAACAGCAGCGAGATTCGCGGGTCGCGCACCAGGTTGCGCAGCGAATCGATGCGGTTGTTGCCCCGCCGATCGGGGATCAAAACGGTGTTGGGATCGCGTACGCGGACAAAGCCGGGTGGGTCGCCGCGGGGGGAACAATCCAAGCCTTCGGGCCCGACCGTGGCCATTACGACAAACGGGGATTTGTCGATAAAGGTCCTGTAGTGCTCGGAAATATAGTCGATTTCCTTGACAATCGCGGCCGGAACCGGCTCGCCATAGAGCCTATCGAGCTGTTCGAGCGTGGTGATGCGATGCATGGAGAACCCTCGAGGTGCTTGGCACAAGACGAAAGTCTATGAGAAAAAGCGCCCGCGCGGCACCCGCGGATTGACGCGGCGCATGGCGTGAGAAACTCGAACGCTCCGAGCAGCGGGGAGGGGGCAGCACCGCGACGGTCCTCCTTGGCACAGCAACGCCCTTTCCGCCGGCCTGAGCGCATCGCGGTGCTCGGTTTTTTTGCGCTACTGCGCCGTCGATAGACGGGTCGGCACCATGCGCTGGACGTTGATCGCGGAGCGATCGATGAGCTCGCTAACCTTTGGCGCGATGACAGTCTTCCAATGCTCGCTCTCATAGACGGCCTTGTACAGCCGCTCGCGCTCTGTCTCGCTCTCAAATCGACGCATCCAGACGTAGACACTGTCGTCCTTTTCGCCCCGGTAGCTGCCGGTGATCACCATGCCCTTTGCTACCTGGAAGGGGATGATCTCCTCCTCCATGCACCGAAGCCAGGCCTCCATCTTGCCGGGTCGGATCGTGTATTGCCTAAGTTCGTAGAACGCCATCGCATTGCTCCCGTCTCGTGCCAGGGCCAATCAGCCTAACTCAAGATGCCGGCGATCGGAACAGTCTCGCAACTGCGCTGGGAGACCCGCTTTAGGGCTTGCCGATCCATCCGTCTAGGCACGGGCCCTCCAGATGCGGTCCAAAACGCGTCGCAGGTTTTCCCCGAGGTAGGCGCGAATATGCTCCTCCCTCCAGCCGCGCCGAACCAGCGCCTCGGTTACTTTCGGCAGCTCCGAGTGCTTGTTGCAGTCCACCAGATAGCGAGAGGGAATATCCTCTCCGAACACGCGATTGAAGCGATTGATGCCTTCCCAGCGGCGCCAATGACTGCGCTCGAACGCCAATCGCCGGTAATCCGTGCCGGTGGCGAGGTCGGTGCCGAAGGCGACGTGCTCGAAACCGGCAATATTGATGATGTACTCGAGGTGGCGGACATAGTCGTCGATACTGGGTTTCCTCGCCGGATTTTGGTCCCAGCACATTGGGCCATAGATGCTGGCCCCGATCACACCGCCCGTCTGCGCCACCGCCTTGATGATTTCGTCGGTCTTGTTGCGCTCCAGATTGGCGAGAGCGCGGGCGTTCGCATGTGTCACCAGGACCGGTTGCGAGGAAACCTCGATCACGCCAAGCATCGTACGCTGGCCGACATGGGAAAGATCGATCGCAATGCCGATTTGATTTATTATTTTCACGGCATCACGGCCAAGCAGCGTGAGGCCCGCCTCTTCGGGCTCAAGGCAACCGTCGCCAAACGCGTTCCGGAAATTATACGTGAGCTGCATGATCCGAAGCCCGAGCCGCCGCAAGAAATACAGGCGATCGAGCTCGTCAGCGACCGGCCTCATGTTCTGCAAGCCCATAATGATGCCGACCCTGCCCTCGGCCTTGGCATGCTCGAGATCGGCCGCGGTCTCGACCAGCAGCCACGGGGAGTTGGGTCGATTGATAATGCCGTGCCAGCGCGCGATCTCAGAGCAGGCCTGAGGGAAGTCAGCCTCGAAATGGCAAGTCGTGATGTTGAGGGCATTGATGCCGCCCGCCTTTAGGTCGGCGACGTCACCATCACAGTGATAGACGAGACCGTCGATGACGAGTGCGTCTTGGTGCAGTCTCAGCGGATCGATCATGCCCTCTGCGGCCCTCTCCGGCCCTCTCCGGCCCTCTGGCGAAGCCATGCTGGCGACGCGGACGCGGTCAATGGGGGGGCCTTCCGCCCATGCCGCCCGTGTCGCCGGCGTCATCCTTGCGATAGTATCGCCTCATCTAGGACACCGAAAGCATGCCCAAAAGCAGGGTTCTCCTTCGGAGGCGGTCGTGACCACTGAAAACCTTGTCGCCCAGGATCTGCAGCCGCTCGACGCGATTGATGTTAGCGATCCGGCCATCTACCAAGAGGACCGCTGGGCACCGCTTTTTGCCCGCCTCCGGCGCGAGGCTCCCGTGCACTACTGCGCGGCAAGTCGCTATGGGCCGTACTGGTCGGTAACGCGCTACCACGACATCATGACCGTTGAGCTCGATCATGCCACCTATTCGTCCGAGCTCGGCGGCATTCAAGTCGAAGACCAGCCGACCGACATGAAGCGGGGCAGCTTCATCCGGCTGGACCCGCCGCGCCATACGACACAACGCAAGACCGTTGCCCCAATTGCAGCCCCCGCCAACCTGGCCAGCTATGAGGTGACGATCCGGCAGCGCACCCGCGCGGTGCTCGATGACCTGCCGCGCAACGAGATCTTCGACTGGGTGGACAAAGTCTCAATCGAGCTCACCACCATGATGCTGGCAACGCTGTTCGATTTTCCGTGGCAGGAGCGACGTAAGCTCACCTTTTGGTCGGACGTCGCAATTTGCAACGTCAACGCGCCGGATGCCCCCGTGCACTCGGAGGCCGAGCGCTTTGCCGAGCTTCTACGCATGGCGGATGCATTCAAAGTGCTCTGGCGCGAGCGGGCGGCGGCGGCACGGAAACTCGATCTTATTTCCATGATGGCACATAGTGAAGATACGCGCGGCATGCCTGAGATGGAATTCGTTGGCAATCTTGCGCTGCTGATCGTCGGCGGTAACGACACGACGCGGAACTCGATGTCGGGCGGTCTCCTGGCGCTGTCGGAAAACCCAGGCGAGCTCGCCAAGCTCAAAGCCAATCCCGCGCTCGTCCCCAGCCTCGTTGCCGAGACCATCCGTTACCAAACGCCCGTGATCCACATGCGCCGAACGGCCACGCGTGACGTCGAACTCGCCGGCCAGGCGATCCGGCAAGGCGACAAGGTCGTCATGTGGTATGTGTCGGGCAACCGCGACGAGAGCGTTATCGACCAGCCCGACGCATTCATTATCGACCGAGCAAGGCCGCGGCAGCACCTCTCCTATGGCGCCGGCATCCATCGCTGCGTGGGCGATCGGCTGGCGGACCTGCAGCTGCGAGTGCTCTGGGAGGAGATACTCGCACGCGGCCTCGATATCGAGGTGGTAGGGCCTCCCAAGCGCCTCTACTCAAACTTCATCCGTGGGATCCGCGCGCTGCCGGTCCGGATCGCTAGCGGCCGCGCGGGTCGCTCCCAAAGCTGAAAAGGGGAGCAGAAGTTCGACGCTGCAACCCTCGGTGTAGCATGGCGGCTAATATGTAGGAGAGGCGCAAGCGGGTGTCGCCCGACGCCTGCGAAGACCACGAGGGCAGGCAGCAATGGCAAAAATCGACGCCGTCGAGACGGGACATTACCGCATTCCGCTCGAGACTGCGCTCTCCAACTCCACGCACGGGACCATGACGGCCTTCGAGCTCGTCACGGTGCGCGTGCACGACCGCGACGGGGCCCAAGGTGTGGGCTATACCTACACCACCGGACACAACGGTGCCGCCATCCATGCAACGCTGCAGCATGCGATCCGCGACCTGGTTGCAGGTGAAGATGCCGACCGCATCGAGCATCTTTGGAGCAAGGTGTGGTGGGGTCTGCACTACGGCGGGCGTGGAGGTGCCGCCGTGCTTGCGCAATCCGCCCTCGACATTGCCCTGCATGATCTCAAGGCGAAACGCGCAAAGCTTCCCTTGTGGAAGCTGCTCGGCGGTCACGACCCGAAGGTGCCCTGCTATGCCGGCGGCATCGACCTCGATCTCGACGCCGGCGCGCTTTTGCGGCAGACCGATCAACACCTTGCCATGGGCTTCCGCGCCATCAAGATGAAAGTGGGTCGCGACCGCTTGAGCGAGGATGTCGCCAAGGTCGCGGCCATGCGGAAACACCTTGGCGACGAATTCCCGCTGATGGTCGACGCCAACATGAAATGGACCGCCGACGAGGCGATCCGCCGTGCCCGCGCGTTCCGCGGCTACGACCTCGTCTGGCTCGAGGAACCCACGATCCCGGACGACGTGGCGGGCCATGCCCGCATCGCCCGCGAGGGCGGCATTCCCATTGCCACGGGAGAGAATTTCCGCACGCTTTGGGAGTTCAAGCAGATGATCGCTGCGGGCGGCGTGTCCTATCCCGAACCGGACGTCACCAATTGTGGTGGCGTCACCGTGTTCATGAAGATTGCTCACCTCGCCGAGGCGCACAATTTGCCCCTCACCTCGCACGGCGCGCATGACCTCACGGTACACCTCTTGGCGGCCTGTCCAAACCGCAGCTATCTCGAGGCGCACGGCTTCGGTCTTGATCGCTATATCCGCCACCCCATAGAGCTCACCGATGGATGCGCCATTGCACCCGATCGTCCTGGCCATGGCATTGGCTTTGACTGGAAGGCGCTCGAGCGTCTAAGCCAGGGAAGCTGAACCCAAAGTCATCCACGCTGCGACAACGGTGAGGCCTCATGAGCGATACGCTTCCAACCGCCACGCGCGTCGCCGATCCGGGCATTCGCGCCATCTACTCTCAGGAGAGCCGCTGGCAGGCCTGGCTCGACGTCGAGGTGGCGCTGGCGGGGGCGCAGGCAGAGCTGGCGATCATTCCAGCCGAGGCGGCCGATGCCATCGCGCGAGTGGCACGGCTTGAGTTGCTGGACCGCGCGCGCATCGACGAAGGCTTTGCGCGCACCGGCCACACTCTTGTGCCGCTTGTTTGGGAGCTTGCTCGCGTGGTCGGTGACCCGCATGGCGGCTGGGTGCACTGGGGTGCAACCACGCAGAACATCACGCAGACCGGTGATCTGCTGCTTTTGCGCAAGGCGCACCAAATTTTCTTTCACCTGATCGGCGAGACACTCACGGCGATGGCCGATCTCGCCGAGCGTAGCGCCGAGATGCCGATGGCGGCTCGCACGCACGGCCAGCATGCCGTACCTGCGACCTTCGGCTACAAGGTGGCCGTCTGGATCGACGAGTTGCTGCGTCATCTCGAGCGGCTGCAACAGGCTCAACCGCGTCTGTTCGTGGCGATGCTCGGCGGCGGCGCCGGCACGTTCGCCTCGCTGGGCAAGAATGGCCCGTTGGTACAGGCGGGTATCGGCAGACGTTTGGGCTTGAGCTCGATGCCGGTGCCGTCGCGCGCGCTCGGCGACCATTTGGCCGAAAGCGTGTGCATCCTGGGCATGCTGGCGGCGACTTGCGGCAAGATCGGGCGGGAGATCTACACGCTGATGAAGACGGAATTCGGCGAGGTCGAGGAGCCGGTTCCGCCCGGGACGGTCGGCAGCTCGACAATGCCACAAAAGCGCAACCCGAAACTGTGCCAGGACGTGATCGCGCTGACAGCGGAGATACGTGCGCTGGTGCCCTTGGCGCTCGAGGCCATGCAGACCGAGCACGAGGCCGATCGCACGACCAGCCTGATGATGGACGCCGCCGAGGCGCGCGCGTGCATTGCCACCGGCGATGCCTTGAGCAGGCTCAGAGAAATCGTGCGCGGGCTGCGGCTCGATCCAGAGCGGATGCGGCGCAACCTGAATTTGGGCGGCGGATTGATCATGGCCGAGGCCGTCATGCTGGAGTTGGGCGCCGTCCTCGGCCGGCAGCACGCCCACGATGTGGTCTACGACGCCGCGCAAGCGGCCGTCCTCGAGGATCGGGCTTTCTCCGCGGTGCTTGCGGCGGACCCGAGAGTGAGCGCGCACCTTTCGCCCCCCGCCATCGACAAACTTCTTGATCCCGTCGCCTACACCGGCCTTTGCGCCGAAATGGCCAAGCAAGCCGCGGCCCGCGTGCGCAAGATCGCCCCGGCGCTCTTCGCCAACGGCTAGGACTGGCGCCACCAGCCCGTGTCACCCTTTCCCCGTTCGCTTTAGCTGCCGAGCCGCGGCACACCTGGCAGGGTTGGCGAACACCTTTGCTGGCCCGAGGCGATCGCCTGGCACCGGATCGCCAGCGCGCCGGGTCGCCCAACGTCCGCGCCACGCGAGCGAGCCCGGTCGACCAGCAACGCCCGGCGCGGCCGTGCGATCAGCCGAGCGTGTGCAGCTCGACCGGGAACAGGTGCGCCAGGTCGTCGACGTCCATCAGGTGAAAGACATTGAAGCGGTAAGCCTCACCGATCATCACCTCGGGCGGCGTGAACGGGAAAGCCAGATTGCCGGCCGTCGACAGGCGGCCGGCATAGCCATGGTGCAGCAGATACTGCTTGGTTGTGCGGATCACCTCCTCCGCCCGCTCGGGCGAGCCGGCGATACACTCGCCCATCACGAATGCCTCACGCGGCATGTGGGCGGGCGGCTCTGCCCATCGACGCACCCCATCGACACCGTAGAGTCGAAAGCCGAGGCGGTAGTCCTCGAGGGTATCCTCACAGACAAGATCGCGCACAATGCGCGCAACGTCGGCAAATATCTCCTCGTGCCTGGAGATGAAATGTGGGTCGGCGGCTCCGGCGATGAGGAGGGCACGATAACCGACTTTGGCGGCGCCTTCGAGTTTCAACGTCAAGCGCTCGGCGGGCTCGAAGGTTGCGCCCTCGACCCGCGTGCGCCGGCCATCGATCGCCCGGTAGGTCACATGGCGCAAATCGGCGCGGCCGGACGGCTCGCGCACCTCATAGGGATCCGCCTGTTCGTAGAGGCTATGGGCGGCAACACTCGACGGCGTGGCCCGTCGGTTCGGCGCCATGCTTTCGAGTTCGAAACCCTCATCATCGAGAACGCCGAGGATGCTGTCGCGCCCACCGGGAACGCAGCACAGCGATGCACACTCGATGATCTTGGCCATATGCATCGAGAGGCCCGGCGGAAAGCCCAGGATCGACGGGATGCTGGCGAAAATGCCCGTGTCGCAGGCGCGACCGAGCACGACCACATCCACGTCGGCCTCCAGCGCACGCCGGAACGCCTCGAGCCCAAGCTGTGCGACGATGTTGGATGCGGCATCGACATCCGCCGCCGTCAACGGGGGCATGGTATCCATCGGCCGCACGCGGCCGGCGGCAATCGCGTGCTTTAACGCGTTGCGCGGCATGTCCGAGGCGACCACAGCCATGCGGAAGGCAAGCCCGTCCTCGCGGGCGATGTCGCGAATGATTTCCAGCGTCTGGTCGAGGTGCGGTTTGGCACCCGCCGAACCTGCCGAACCGACGATCAAGGGAATATCCAGCCGGCGCGCCGCGCTTAGCACCTTGCGCAGGTCGCGCTTGGCCCCGACGCGCGTCGGGGCCATCTTGCCGCTGCCGAGGTAGGCCGGTCCGATGTCGATCGAGCCCATATCGACGCCGATCATATCGGGCGCATGTGCCAGACCCGCCTCGAGGGCCGGTGTCGGAATGCCGTAGCCGAGCTGGCCCGAGGCACCGAGCGAGCGCAGCGGCCGGCGGCGGCGGCCAAAGTCGTCAAGCAGGCGCGCAATGGCGGTCATAGTTCGATATCCAGAAGGGCCGCGTGCTGCTGGGCACCATAGACGTCGCGATCGCCGATATCCCCGGACACGATTTCGCGCGGCAGTGTAATCTTGACGGCGAGCGCCGGTTCGAACGGCAGCACGGCAACCTCGTTTTCGCTCAGACGGTAGCGCTCGGCGACTTGGCGGCGAAGCGGACCAAGCCGCGCGGTAACGTAGGCGAAGGTTGCCGCATCGGGCAGCATCACGTCGAGCGTCAACAGACAGGGGCCCGCGTTCTTGCTTCGTATGACCTTTGCAATGGCGTCGAGACGCATGAGGTTTAGCCTTTCAGCTTTGCGCAACGCTAGGGAGCGGCGCCGACAACCGCTTGCCAAGTCGAGGCCGAGCATCGGTCCCGACCGCCGGCCGAACCATTGGCCCTCGTGGCTCGGCGCTCGACGTGGCGAGTTGGCTCAGGTGACCAATGTCGCCGCATCAGGGCTTGGCATTCTTGCTGCCGTCCTGGTCAGAACTATTGCCCCAAAGCCACGACCACCAACTGGTTGCCGGCGCTGCCGGGGGTTGCGGGCTGACGCTGGGGCTCGCGTGCGGGATTTCCTTTGCCTTCGGTGCGACGGCCGCCGGCTTGGCGGCGGCAGCCGCCTTCTTTGGCGCCTTTGCCGGCTTGGGTGCGACCACCGGCGCCTCCGCCGTTGCCTTTGCCATGAGTTCGTGGGCCTTGGTTTCATCGTCCACGGCGCGAGCATAATCGCCCTTGCTCGCGTAGGCGCGGCCACGATTGGCATAGGCGCTTGCGTTGCTCGGCGCCAGCGCAATGACCTTGGAGTAGTCCTCTATGGCATTGTCGATATCACCCGCCAGCGCATGGGCGAAGGCACGGTTATGGTAGGCAATCGCGTCCTCGGGAGCACGCTCAATCATTTCCGAACAGCCCTTGATCCTCAGCTGCGGTTCTTGGCCTTGAAAGCAGTCCTGCTCGTCGTTCGCGAAGACGGAGGAGGTCGCCCATACGATCGCGGCTACGGTTAGCAGTAGCTGGAGCATAAGTTTTATCCCACACAACCCTGCTGCTGCGGCACCTCCTAGCCGGTAGTTGCGCCAGAAACGAGGCAATGCTTTTCCTGCCGACAAGGCTCATAGGCGACCCAAGCTTGCGCCGTCGGCAAGAGCCCTATTGGGGAACGAAACACGCCTTTGCATGGCCGGAGCCGGGGGTACGGCCGCGCTGGTCCGTAAACATACGATCGAGCCGCCGTCAGGCCGGATGGACCTTTGCCCGTAAAAAGGGCGCCTGAGGAGAAATTCGGCCGCACCGGCGCTTTTTTGTGTCGGCGGCGGCATTTTCATGGCGCACGTCGAACCATTCCCATGCCTTGGACTTTCGAGCGGCCCGCCGGTCTTGGCCCAAACATTTGGGCGCGGCGCACCACTGCAACAGAGGCAATGGGTTGGAGCACTTGTGCGTCTCGGCGCAGGGGCGGCCGACGTGCTTGCTCGACCCATGAGGGCGTGCGATCGTCACACTCCGACCTGTTGGAGGTGGCTCATGCTTTCTCGTTGCTTTTCCGCACCAGGGCAATTGTCGCGCCGCGCATTGTTGCCGGTGTTTTCGCTCCTCGCTCTTGCTGCGGGCCTTGGCCTGGCGCCGGCGGCGGCCTCTGCGCAATCACGTTTCGTGTTTGCAAACGAGAGCGATTACGACACGGTCGACCCACACGCTTCCTTCGACGTCGGTCGCGTGGCGGTGCGCTTGAACCTCTACGACGGCCTGATGCGCTGGCAGGACAATCCCGCCAAGCTCGAACCCTGGATCGCCGAGAGCCACAGCATTTCATCGGACGGAAAAACCTATACCTTCAAAATGCGCAGGGGCGTGAAGTTTCACGACGGCAGCGAAGTCAAAGCGTCCGACGTCGTCTACTCGCTGGAGCAAATCTTGGCGCAGGGCAAGGGTGCAGCCGCACTCTTCAAGTCCATGATCGAACCCGGCAAGGCCAAGGCCATCGATGACTATACGGTTGCCTTCGAGCTCACCAAGCCCTCGGCAATCTTTTTGTCCATCGTGCCGGAGATCCACATCGTCAATGCGGCGCTCGTCAAGAAGAACGAAGTCAATGGCGATTGGGGTGCGGCCTGGCTCTCGAAGAACAGCGCCGGTTCGGGTGCCTACAAACTCAAGCAGTTCGATCCTGCGATCGGCTTCGTCGCCGAGCGCTTCCCCTCCCATTTCAAGGGCTGGGGACCGAAACATCTGGATGAGATCGAGTTCCGCGCTGTTAAGGACACCAACACCCGCGTTCTTGGCCTTATGAAGGGCGATTTCAACGGCATTGGTGGCTATCTACAGACCGACCAGTTAAAGCGTATCGAGGCCTCGGGCAACGCCAAGGTGCTCGACGCCAAATCAATGCGCGTGATGATGATGCAGTTTAACACGACGCGCGCACCCTTGAACGATGTCGACGTCAGACGCGCCCTCAACTACGTCTTCGATTATGATGGTTTCAACAAGAACATCCTGGGCGGTTTGGTGGAACGAAACCCGACGCCGCTTCCCAATACAATCTGGGGCAACCCGAAGGACGTCCAGGGTTATAGCTTCGACCTAGAAAAGGCCAAGGCCGAACTCGCCAAGGCGGCCAGCAAAGTCGATCGTCCGCTCGAAATTCATTTCTTGACCGGCTTTGCCCAAAGCGAGCAGGCAGCGCAACTATTCCAAAATGGTCTGCAAAAGATCGGCGTGCAATCGAAGGTGATCGGCACGCCGTGGCCAACCATTGTCGAGCGCTTTAGCAAACCTGAGACGACGCCGGATATCTCGGTCTATTGGATATCGACCTACTACGCCGACCCACACAATTGGATCGGCGAGATGTTCCATTCATCCGGCGCCGGAACGTTCAAGAACGCCCACCACTATAAAAACCCCAAGGTGGATGAATTGCTCGACCAGGCAGTGCAGACAACAGATCAGGCGGCGCGCGCCAAGCTCTACGAGGAGGCAACGCGTCTGGTCGTTGCCGACGCACCCGGCTTGTGGATCTACAATACCAAATGGTACGGGCCGTACTCGAAGAAGCTGCAAGGCATCGTCTTCTGTCCGATCGGTAACGCGCAGGAGATGCGCACCGCCTACTATGAGTAACGAGATCTCCACTCCTCCCTGGTCGACCATCCGGGGAGGAGAGGAGTGAAGGCACGATGCGCATCCTCGCCCTTATTGGCAAACGCCTGCTTTGGTTCGTGCCAACCGCGGCGGGTCTGATTGCGGTCGTGTTCTTTATCTCTCGCGTGATCCCGTCCGATCCGGCGGCCCTGCTCGCTGGAGAAACGGCAAGTCGCGAAGCGATAGCGGCCCTGCGCGTCAAGCTCGGTCTCGACCGCCCGCTGCTGGTGCAGCTCTTCGATTACTATCGCCAGCTCCTGCAAGGCGACCTGGGCACGAGCCTATTCACCACGCGGCCGGTCTCCGAGGATTTGCTGGCACGTCTGCCGGCAACGATCGAGCTTACGCTGGCCGCCATGCTGATCGCGATCATCGTTGGCATCCCGCTTGGTGTCGTTGCAGCGACGCGACGCAATTCGCTGCTTGACCACGGCGTGCGCATCGCAACGGTCGCAGGGTTGGCAATGGCCAGCTTTTGGCTGGCCCTCATTCTGCAGCTCGTCTTTTCCATGGACCTTGGCTGGCTGCCGCTGCAAGGCCGGATTGCAGGCTTTCCCCCGCCGGCCGTCACTGGCTTTATGACGCTCGATGCGCTGATCGCTGGCCGCTTTGATCGCTTTGCCAGTGCCATTGCGCATCTGCTGCTGCCGGCGGTGACGCTGGCCGTGCCGGCTCTTGCGACGGTCGTTCGCTTCACGCGGGCCGGCGTGCTCGACACGCTCGAAAAGCCGTTCGTTACCTACCAGAACGCGATCGGCATTCCACGCGCATTGATCGTGTGGAAATATGTGCTGCGCAACGCGCTGACCTCGACGATTACCCAGATAGGATTGCTGTTCGGCATATTGCTGGCGGGTGCGGTTGTGATCGAGACCGTGTTCCAATGGCCGGGGATCGGCACTTATGCCTTCGAAGCCATCCTGCACTCCGACTATGCGGCCGTCATGGGCTTCACCGTTTATGCCGGCGGTATCTTCATGATCGCCAACCTACTTGTCGATATCGCACACGCCAGCATCGATCCGCGAGGCGGCCACACATGATGGGTTTCACGCACGTCATGCGGCAGCTGGTTCGCGATCGATCGGCACTCCTCGGACTGATCCTCGTGCTGGTGGTGGTGCTGGCCGCGATCCTCGCCCCCCTAATCTCGACGCACCCCGAAGCGGTCTGGGACATGAGCCCCGCCAATCGTCTGAAGCCACCGAGCAGGGAGTGGCTGCTGGGCACGGACCGCATGGGCGCCGACATATATAGCCGCGTCATCTTTGGCGCACGCATTACCTTGATCATTGCCTTCGTGGCCGTCGGCGCCGCGCTGCTGATCGGCGTGCCGGTCGGACTTTGGGCCGGTTGGAATGAATTTTGGATCGGCGAGGCACTGATGCGCGTTTCGGACGTGTTTCTGGCCGTGCCCCAGATCGTGCTCGCTATCGCCATCGCGCAGACTTTGGGTCCCTCAATCGAGAATGTGATTCTCGCCTTGTCGATCACCTATTGGCCTTGGTTCGCGCGCCTGGTCTACGCCGAGGTCCGCTCGCTGAAGCACGAAACCTTCATTGAGGCGGCGATTGCGCTCGGTGTACCCAAGCGGCGCATCGTTGTGCAGCACGTGCTTCCCAATGTGCTCTCGCCAATCATCGTGCGCACCTCGATCGGCATGGGTTTCACGATCCTCACCGCTGCCGCCCTGGGATTTCTGGGACTGGGCGCACCCCCACCCGCGCCCGAATGGGGCCGCATGATCTCCGAGTCGCGCGAATTCTTGCCCGAGGCGTGGTGGTACGCGCTCGCCCCGGGTCTCGCCATCTTTGCGGTGGTGATGGGTTTCAATCTTTTGGGCGACGGTTTGCGTGACGTACTCGACCCTCGCCTCAGGCGCGCCCATGACCGTTGATCCGTTGCTTGATGTCTCAGAGCTCAGAATCAGCTTCCGCACCGAGCTTGGGCCGGCGCGGGTGCTCGATGCCGTCAACCTCAGCGTCGGGCGCGGCCAGATCATGGGATTGGTTGGTGAATCCGGCTGCGGCAAGACCACACTCGCGCGGGCCGTACTTGGTATCCTGTCGCCCAATGCGCGCATCGAAGGCGGCACGATCCGTTTCAACGGCTTCGACTTACTCGGCATGGAGCGTGAGCACCTGCGCCGCGAGATCAAGGGACGTCGCATCGCATACGTGCCGCAAGACCCCTACAGCGCCTTTAATCCCCTGTTTCGGGTCGGCGACCAAATCATGGAACTGATGAAGTGGAACTCGCCGCGACGGGCCAAAAGCGAGCCCGGGTTTGGTGCCCTCCTCACACCCTACCCTCGCCAGCGCTATCGCGCCGATAAGGCGGCGGCGATCGCGGTCTTGGGCGAGGTCCAGATCCCCGATCCCGAACGCGCCTTCCACAAGCTGCCCGAGCAGTTTTCAGGGGGCCAGCGACAGCGCCTGATGCTAGCCATGGCGCTGCTGACCAACCCAGACCTCGTCATCGCCGACGAACCGACGACGGCCCTCGATGTCACCATCCAGGCGCAGATTTTGAAGCTGCTGAAGGGGCTGGCCAAGCATCGCGGCGTGTCGGTGCTGCTCACGACCCACGATCTCGGCACGGCCTACGAGATTTGCGACGAGATCACGGTGATGTACGCCGGCCAAGAGGTGGAGAGCGCGCCCGTCGCCGAGTTCTTCGCCAATCCCCGCCACCCCTACACTGCGCGCCTGCTCGAGAGCCTGCCCGACCCCTCGCGCCAGATGCGCGAAATCGGCGGCGAGATTCCGAACTTGGTATTCCCCCCCACCGGTTGCCGTTTCCATCCTCGCTGCGCGAGCGCCAGCGAAGCCTGTTCCCGGGCACGACCTGCCGCCAGCGGCACGCGTCAGGTGGTGCGCTGTTTCCATCCGCGTCCGCCTGGGCTGGAGGCGGTCACGTGAGCGCGACGGCCCCACTGCTGCAGGTTGAGAAGCTGCGGCGCCATTTCCCGGTGCGCAACGTGCTGGGCGTGCGTACCGGCACGATTAAGGCGCTCGATGACGTAACCTTTGCCGTGCGGGCGGGCGAAACGTTCGGGATCGTCGGCGAATCGGGTTGTGGCAAGACCACGCTCGGCAAGACCCTGGCCGGTATTCACGAACCCAGCGCCGGCCGCATCCTTTTCGAGGGCGCAGCGATCTCGAACTTGCAGGGCGCAGCACGTGCAGGCGTCAGCCAACGCCTGCAGTATATTCATCAAGACCCCGGTAACGCGCTGGATCCCCGCTGGACCATTGGTCGCTCCCTCGACGAACCGCTCGCGACACATACCTCGCTAAGCCGATCTGATCGTGCGGCCCGCAGCCGGGAGATTTTGGCCGCCGTCGGGCTACCTGCCGAGCATCTTCACCTCTATCCCCACGAATTGTCGGGCGGTCAGCAGCGCCGCGTCGGCCTGGCGCGCATCCTGACCTTGAAACCCCGCCTGGTCATCCTCGATGAGCCGACCTCCGGTCTCGATGTGTCGATCCAGGCGACCGTGCTGAAGCTGCTGCAGTCGCTGCAGAAGGCCTTTGATCTTACCTACCTATTCATCTCGCACGACCTATCGGTCGTGCACCTCATGTGCAACCGCGTTGCCGTGATGTACCTCGGGCAGATTGTCGAGATTGCACCCGTGTCCGAGCTGTTCGCCGCGGCCCGGCATCCCTACTCTCGTTCGCTCCTGGCGGCTATACCGCGCATCGGTGGTCGCCGGGTCACCGACACCTTCGCCCTGGAGGGGGAACCGCCGGACGCAGGCAATTTACCCTCTGGCTGCCGCTTTCGCTCGCGCTGCCCGCATGCCGCGCCGGTGTGCGCGGAACACGAGCCCCGGCTTGAGCCCCACGCCGGCGCGCATAAAACCGCATGTCATCTGGCCGACAGCTTGGAGCCAGCCCGACCATGACCCCTGCCCCGCTTACCGCCGAGAGTGGTCGCCGATCGCGACCAATAGATCGGCACCTCGATGTCGGGCAACGACCACGGATCGAAGGCACGGGGGCGGCAGCATGCCGCCCATGACCCGGCGCCGCGCCGCCCGTCGATGCTGTTCAGCCCCTTGCAACTGCGCGATGTCAGATTTCCCAACCGTATCGTCATCGGCCCCATGCAAACGTCTGTTGCCGGCGCCGACGGCTTGACCAACGATTGGCATTTCCAACATTTGGCAAACTATACACTCGGCGGTGCCGGCACCGTCATGATCGAAGCGCTGATCGTCGATCCGATTGGCGGAAAACAGCTACGCAGACTGCGGTATCTGGTCGGACGCCCATGTGCCGGCGCTCAAGCGCATCGTCGATTTTTTGCATCGCCAGGGCAGCCTCGTGGCGGCGCAGTTGCATCATTGTGGACCGAAGGCGTTGCGGCGACGTCCCAGGCAAGGGCTGGGCCCCCTCGACGCAGAGGACACGGCCAAAGGCGAACCACCATGGCAGCCTGTCAGCGCGTCGGCCGAGGCGAGCCTGGTCGGCTGGTGGCAACCGCGGTCGCTGACGATCGAAGAGATCCGCAAACTTGTCGAGGACTATCGCCAGTGCGCACGTCGTGCGGCGGAGGCCCCGACTTCGACGTTCTGGAGATAGATGGCGCCCACGGCTATTTGCTGCACAGGTTTGTGTCGCCCATTGCCAACCGCCGCCGCGATGCCTACGGCGGCGACATCAATGGCCGTCTGCGGCTTGCGCTCGAAATTGCCGAGCGTGTGCGAACGACTTGGCCGCCGGGCAAGCCGCTTTTCTTGCGCATCTCGGCGGTCGACGGGAGGCCATATTGCAGCGAGGGCCGGGCCGAGCTCGTCGCCATTGCCCGCGAAGCCTTGGTCGATCCGCATTGGGCCCTGCAGGCGGCCCGGGCACTGGGCGTTGACCCTGGTTCAAGCTCTGGCCGCCCTCGTACGGCTGGCGGCTCGCGTTGCGCCCGCGCACCGGTATCGCCGATTGAGAAAGGCGCCTTCCGCCTGCGGCTCGCCAGCGAGATCGCGCCGTCCCAAGGCGCTGCCGGCGCCGCACAAGCCCCTCATGGCGCAGGCTTCTTGCGGTTTTCTTTTGCTTTTAGGGACGGCTGACCACCGCTCACCTTGCCGTCGGCAATATCGCTGTTCACCGCCGCGGTCGCGCGCCGAGCCGGCTCGCCATAGCCGCCGGCACCTGCCGTCTCAATGACGAGACGGTCGCCGGGGGCCAGCCGCGTCACCAGCTTCGATGCAATGACCTCCGTGGTCCCGTCGCGGCGCGTGATCCAGGAACGTGCACAAGCACCGGCACCGCCGCCGCTCAGGCCCTGTGCCGCCACGAAATGACGCTCGCCCCGGTGCGAAAAGGACAGCGTACCCTCAACGTCGTCGAGCACCTCGAACTCCTTGATTTGACCCAGGCCTCCGCGCCAGGTGCCGGGACCGCCGGAATCTGTCTTAAGACACCAGCGATTGATGCGAATTGGCGCCTCGAGTTCCATGGCCTCGGCGGGCAGGTTCATGCAATTGGTGGCATCGGTCTCGATCGCATCGACGCCGTCGAAGCCATTGCCCGCGCCGCTCCCGCCGGAGAGGAGTTCCCCGGTGACAAATGGAGTGCCGTCTTTGCGCTGGCCGCCGAAGGCCATCACCAGCAGCTCGCCGGCATTGGGTGCCGGCACGCGGTCGGGCGCGGCGTCGGCCAGCGCCGACAGCATGGAGCAGGTAATGCGCTTGATCGTTGCCGAGCGGGCGTTGACGGCTGCCGGAGGACGCGGATTGACAAGACTGCCATGGGGCAGCGCAAGCGAGATGGGGCGGAAGCAGCCGCCGTTGTTCGGGATGGTCGGATCCGTCACGGCGCGCACGGTAAAGCAGGCGGCCGCCAAGCTCCCCGAGGGCACGCAGTTGATGGGTCCGCGGACTTGCGGGCTGGTGCCAGAGAGATCGAACTTGATACTTCCATCGCCTGGCAATGTTACCGCCACCTCGATGCGGACGGGTTTGTCGAGGTCAATTCCGTCATTGTCGAGGTAGTCGACGTGGCGCCAGGTGCCGCGTGGAAGGCGGCGCAGGGCATCACGGGTCATCGCCTCGGATCGGTCAAGCAGGAGCTGGAAGGCATCAAGCAAGGTATTGTCGCCGAGTTTTCTGGCGGTCTCGCCCAATCTCACGCCGGCGATCCTGCAGGCGGCGACCTGGGCATGGAGGTCGCCGAGGAAGATCTCGGGGATGCGCACATTGAGACACAAAATCCGCGTCAGGGTCTCGTCGAAGGTGCCGGCGCGCGCCCACTGGACCGCAGGAATGCGCAAGCCCTCCTGGTAGATCTCCGTCGAGTCGGTCGGCACAGAGCCTGCCGTCTTGCCGCCGACGTCTTGATGATGCGTCATTGTGGCGGCGAGTGCGATCGCACGCGCGCCCGCGAACACCGGCATGACCACGGCGAAATCCGGGAGGTGCGTGCCCCCGCAGTAGGGATCGTTGAGCAGATAGACATCGCCCGGTCGCATGGCCGCCACGGGAAACACGCGCATAATCTCGCCGACCGCCGGAATCAGAGTCCCGAGGTGGACCGGAATCGCACAGGCTTGTGCCAGCGTCGCGCCGTCGAGCGTGAAGAGAGATGCCGAGGCGTCGAGTTCCTCCTTGACGATCGGGGAACAAGAGCTTTTGAGCAGGGTGGTCTCCATTTCCTCAGCAATGCAGTCGAGGCGATGACGCAACACTTCCAGTGTCACTGGATCAAAGCGTGCAGCCTCAAGCTTGGTGCTCATGTACTCCTCTCCATCAGTAGCGCCGCGCCGGCGACGGCTCTGGCGTGCCAGCCGGGCGGCACGAGGGTGGTTGAATCTTCCTGCTCGATCACCGCCGGACCGAGAACGGCTTCCCCGGCGGCGAGCCTGCTCCGGTCGTGGATGGCGGTTTCGCAGGCCGCTTGCTGGTTCGGGAAATGCACGAGCCTAAGGGTCTTTTGGCTCTGTCCTGGCGTCGCGCCGGGCGTGCCACCCAGCGCCACCTTCGGCAGGCGCGCAATGTGCACCACGCGCAGATTGACGATCTTGGCGGGGGATCCGGTCTTGTGGCCATTGATGCGCTCGTGCGCGCTCTCGAAGGCTCCATATAGTGCGGCGAGCGGGTCGGCGACCTCGAGATCCAAGGGCACCTCGATGAAGTGGCTCTGCCCGACATATCCGACGTCCGCAAGCACACGCCGCTCACGCATCAGGCCCTCGATTCGCTCGGCCCGCATGAGCGCGTCGGCACGAGCGTCGAGCTCGCCGAGCACGGCCCGCACGGCTGCGAGGTCCGTGGCGGCGATGGCGGCGTGGAAAGCCCCGGAGACCTCGTGGGATATGGGAGCCGCGAGCAGCCCGGCCGCCGCCAGCACGCCGGGGTAGCGCGGGACCAGAACGCGCCGGATGTCGAGCTCGACCGCGAGCGCGGCTGCATGCAAGCCGCCGGCGCCACCGAGCGGTACAAGGGTGAAATCGCGCGGGTCATGCCCGCGATTGACCGAGACGAGGCGAATGCCGTCTGCCATGTGGGCATTGGCGATGCGGTAGATCCCGAGCGCGGCCGCGGTGACCCCGATCCCCAGCGGGCCCGCAATTGTCCGGTCGATCACCTGCTGGGAGAGCTCGGGTTGAAGATGCAAGGCGCCTCCCGCGAAGAACTGCGGATCGAGATAGCCAAGCACGATGGCGGCATCCGTTAGCGTTGCCCGCTCACCGCCCCGGCCATAGCAGGCGGGACCGGGCTCGGCGCCGGCCGATTGTGGCCCCACCCTCAGACCACCGCCGCTGTCGATCCAGGCGATTGAGCCGCCGCCGGCGCCCAGCGTGGTTACGTCGAGCATCGGCACGCGAACCGCGTATCCTGCAATGTGCGTCTCGGGCCGCACGTCGACGCGGCCCTTGCCAATGAGCGCGATGTCGCTCGAGGTCCCGCCGACATCGATGGTGATGAGATCGTCGAGCCCTGCCTCGACCCCGACCGCTGCACCGCCGAGCGCGCCGGCCGCAGGACCCGAAAGGAACAGGCGTACCGGCCGCAAGCGCGCCGTCTCGGCGCCGGCCAGGCCGCCACGGGACTGCATCACCTGCAACGGAACAGACACGTCCGCCCCGGCGAGATGGCGCGTCATGTCGGCGAGATAGCAATCGACAACCGGCTTGATGTAGGCGTCAAAGGCCGTAACGACGGTGCGCTCGTACTCTCGAAATGCCGGATCCACCTCGCAGGACAACGACACGGCAACTCCCGGCATGGCCGCTTGCACACGCTTGGCGACCAGGCGCTCGTGCGCAGGGTCGAGAAACGAAAACAGCAGGGAAATCGCGACGGCGCCGACGTCCTCCTGTTTCAACTTGTCGATTGCCGCGGCGATGGAACTCTCATCAAGCGGCATCAACTCCTGTCCGTCGGCAGCGATGCGCCCCCTTACTTCCACGCGCCGTGCCCCCGGGGCGAGCCAACCGGGGGTCTCGGGTTTGAGCCTGAGATCGTACATTTGGCGACGCATTTGCCGCCCGATCTCGAGAATGTCGCGAAAGCCCGCGGTGGCAATGACGCCGACACGAGCCCCCTTGCGTTCGATGACGGCGTTCGTCGCCACCGTTGTGCCGTGTGCAAAACGCACGATCTGGTTGGCACTGGCGCCCGTGCGACGTAACAGTTCGGCAATACCCGCTGCGACCGCGTCACCCGGATTGGCGCGTGTGGTTGGAACCTTCAGGATCGAGATCCCGGTAGGGCCGGAGGCGATGACGTCGGTAAACGTGCCGCCGATATCAATTCCGACGCTAATGCCGTGCGCCATCGAGAGCCGTCTCCCCGTTCCTCAATGCACGGCTGTTGCCGTCGCACCGATCATTTTCC
Organism: uncultured Alphaproteobacteria bacterium; assembly: GCA_963775835.1. Classification (GTDB taxonomy): domain Bacteria; phylum Pseudomonadota; class Alphaproteobacteria; order Rhizobiales; family Hyphomicrobiaceae; genus AWTP1-13. Next base: position 156,441 of record CAVZKV010000020.1, read on the forward strand.
AGATCCGGTGCTGCTGCTCGGGTGCGGCAATGAAAACAAGGTGGTTGCTCGTGCGACTGCAGGCTGTCAAAGCCACGCAACGCTAACAGTGCGTCGCATGACTAGCAATATCGAGATCGGTAGCGGCGCCGGTTCGGTTTCGCGGCCGACCTCGGCCGGATCCGTGCGGGAGGCTCCTGGCCGCACACGCCGCAACGCGCCGGCCTGCACTGGATGGCACCACCACTTCTTTCCCAGCTTGGCCTTGATGCTGGCTGTGCCAGGTCGCCCTTCGAGCGGGCCGATGCGCGCTTCGGCCGGGGTTTGCCAGCAAGCCCTAGGTCCGCGCCGGCTTGGCCGCGAGAATGTCCCACGCCACGTTAATCTGTTTCATGCGCTGCTCGCGGACCTCTCGCTCGGACGGGTGGCGCGCCAGGTCCGGATGCCAGGTCTGGCGCAAGCCATCGACGATTTTCTTGATGGCGGCCAGGTTTGCATCCGCGGTGACCCCCATGCCAAGCACCCGCAGCGCATCCGAACGCGTCCGCGGCACTTCCTCGTTCCAAGCCGGCCTTGAGCCAGCTGCCGCGCTCCAAATTGGGGAGGGCTCGGGAGCCGCGGGCTTCCGAGGCACGACCGTTCCCTCACGTCTCGGTTCACCGATCGAAACCCGGGCTATATCGCGATTTGGCCCAACGCGAGGACGGCGACCTCGGGCCAGCAGGACAACGACGGTGGTGAGGGCGACAAGCACCGAAGCAACCACGGCGACGGCGGCGCGCGGCGAAGACAGACTGGTCGATCCTGGCCCGGCAGCGTCGGGGGGTATGCTCAGGACCGGGGCCTCACGCACCGATGAGGTCGTCTGGGCCGCCGCGGTCGCCGGCAAAATCGGCGTCGGCTCTGCGACGGCACCCGGCCGATTGATGATCCGGGGGACGACGGGCGTGGGCGGGGCCGCGGGCGTTGTAGCAGCCGTCGAAAGCTCTGGCTTGGCTGCGGGTTCCTTTGCCGGCGGCGGTTCGTGGACCGACGGCTTGGGCGCCTCCGATTGTTGCGGCCGATTGATGATCCGGGGGACGAGGGGTGTCGGCAGGGCCGCGGCCGTGGGAGCAGCCGACGAAAGGTCTGGGTTGGCCGCCGGTTCCTTCGCCGGCGGCGGCTCGTGGACCGACGGCTTGGGCGCCTCCGATTGTTGCGGTTCGCTTGCGCTGCGCGCCACGTTGGCGGAGAACGGCGTCGCCGCTGGGAGTTGGGAGGAGTACGCGGCAACCTGGCTTGCGCTCTTTGGCGTGACGAAGATCGCGTCGATACCGAGCAAAGGGGCAAACCCGGAAGGCATTTCCACCGAGGCGGGTGGGGTTAGAGCGCGACGGTCGGCGCAATAGCGCGGCAAGTGGCCGTAGCGCCAACGTTGCCCGCCGGCGCAGGGATCATCGGCCGCCAGATTCCAGTTTGGCGGCATGCGAACATGCAGTCGTCCATTCTCCAGCCAGGCTCGGTCGGGCCGCGCGGTGGCGACAACTGTCGCCCAGGGCAAAGGTGTGCCGTCGCAGTCCATGTCGAAGCGGTGGATCGTCCACTGCCGACACAGCGTCGGGTCAATTGTTGAGCAGGCCCGAAACGAGCGTTGCTCGCGCGCACCAATGATGCGGTGGCCTTGGTTCTGCGCGGGTGTTAGCAGCGCACGACCGTCGACAATCGCGCAGGCATAGGGCATTACCAGCAAGTCATCGCAAAACGCTGGCGACGGACCGAGCGCCAATAGACCTGTCGCCAGCAAAAAGCTCGCGCTTTTGGTAAGTTCGCCCATGCGCCCGCCCCCTCGGTAAGGTTTGCTGCAAACGCTTTCGTTAGACATTGGCGCATTTATGGCACCTGGCGCGAAAGCAACCGTCGCGGCGGGAAAGGGTCACACCCGGCCCCGACGCGCTGGGTTTGACGCTGGCGACCAGGGCCCTGGACGCCTCCGGCGCCGCCTTCGTTTGCCTTTTTGCTCGGCCTGCCGCGGCTCCGAGCGCAATAAACGGGTGGACCATCTCCGACAATCGGGCCACGCATCACCAACGTGATGGCCGGATCGGATTGAGACGTGACGCCTCTAGCAAAGCCCCTGGACCGGCGAGATTGGGCCCTGCTCTGGCTTTTGTCGCTGCTCTGGGGCGGTGCGTTCTTCTTCGCCGGGGTCGCCGTCAAGGAGTTGCCGCCGCTCACCTGCGTCCTCGTGCGGGTGGCTCTCGCCGCCATGACGCTTTTGCCAATTTTTTTGTCGCTCGGATTTGCAGTGCCGCGATTGCTGGCGGACTGGTTGCCATTCTTCGGCATGGCGCTCTTGAACAATGTCCTCCCTTTCGCCTTCATCTTTGCCGGGCAGACGTTGATCACCGTCGGGCTTTCCTCCATCATCAACGCCATGACACCGCTCCTCACGGTGATCGTGATGGCCGCCTTCCAGGAGGAGCGCCTCACCCTCCAGCGCAGCGTTGGTGTGGCGCTGGGCGCCGCGGGCGTCGCGATCCTGCATGGGTTCGACGGCGCCATTGACGGGCCGCAAACGCTCGGCATGGGCCTTTGCCTCGCCGGCGCATCGAGCTACGGGTTTGCGGCGCTGTGGGGCCGTCGCCATCTCGCCGGCGTTCCGCCTTTGATGTCGGCAACTTGTCAGCTCATTTGTTCGACGCTGATCATGTTGCCCGTGGTTGCGCTCATCGATCGCCCGTGGACGCTGAACGCACCAACTCATGCGACTTTGCTGGCGCTACTGGCGCTCGCCGTGTTCGGCACAGCGCTCGCCTACATCGTTTTCTTTCATATTCTCGTGCGTGCAGGGGCAAGCAATGTCATGCTGGTGACCCTCCTCATTCCCGTGACGGCGATGCTGCTGGGAAACATTTTCCTCGACGAAGCCCTGCGACCAAAGGACCTGGCCGGCGCCATCGTCATTGCCATCGGCCTACTGTTTATCGACGGGCGCGCCTTCAATTGGGCGACAGGAACACCACCTACCTTTTCTCAAAAAAGGTAGCAATCCGATGATAACGATCTACGCGGGAGAAAGCGCGCCGAACCTCCAGCTATGTGCAATTACTCGATCGTATCGCCTACACGTATCCCGAGCTTTTCCGCCGTACCTCCGGGAACCTCCAATGTAAGGATAACCTTCCCCTTGCTACGGATTGGGTTCGAATGCTTCGGTTGGGCGTTAGGATAGATGTGCGAGATCTTTAGATCTTCATCAAAGAATAGGATGTCGAGCGGCACCAGCGTATTTCGCATGTACATTACCACCTCCCGCGGAAACAGCCACACGAACAGCATGCCGCGATCAGGCGCCAGAGACGGTCGAAACATTAGACCAACGGCTTGCTGCAGCAGGGTTACCGCGAGCTCCGCAATAAAGGAATGACGGTTATTGCCCTGACTAACGATAGTAATTTGTTTTGTCGGTAATTCAGGCTGAGGCCCCGTAATCGGCGGAAAGGGCACGCACTTTTGAAAAACCGAAAAGCCAGGGCCCGTGTTCGTCAGAGAGATGGTCTGATTCGCCGCGGGAGCTTCCACGTAGTAGGGAAGAAGCGGCTCGAAGATCAATGGCTCTCGCTTAAGTTCCAGCGTACCGGCGTAGGTTATCCGCTCCGCTGAACCCGACAAAAATGGCACCACAATATAGCCCTCCCGATGAGCATGCACGGGGACCGTCCCGCTGGGCGCCACTTGTACGATTGTCAAGCGGTCGACCGGATGTTCGATTCGGAACTGTTTCAACTCATCTTTGATCGACATGTTCTTACCCTCTGTTTGGCACTCTCGACTATGCCACAGTCGTAGCGCGCAAGCTCAACTTTCACCAAAAAAAGTGTTTCCTAACAATCGGAAAGCACGGCAATGGTTGCTCAGGACACCAACTTGTTAGCATAAGATAGCTGCTACCCAAGCTCGGTCGAATGTGAGTTTTGGGTTACCCTGATTCTGCTCCTGGCGCGATTTGAACCAGCTTTGGGGAAGCACGATAGCTCATAGGCGTGTTTGGTGATGAAAAATACGATAGTGTACGCATGGCGAACCGATCGGGAACGCCGATCCACTGCTGTCTCGCTTCCAGCGGCGCTCGAAACTGAAGTACGAAGGTCACCTGACTGCATGTGAAAGATCAATCGGCATGTCGTCAGAACAAACCCTCAATTTCTGCTCGCACTGCGGACATCAGTCCAGCCACGGTGACCGCTTCTGCTCCCAATGCGGTGGAATGTTGGCGAAGGGGAGCCAGGGTTCGCCCTTATCCCGAACGCGGCGCGAACGGAAGGTGGTGTCCGTAATGTTCGCCGATGTCAAGGGCTCTACCGAGCTTGTCAGCCGTGACGATCCTGAGCGTGCCTCTGAACGCTTGGAACACGTGATCGACCTGATGCGCGAAGCGGTACACCGTTTTGGAGGAACAGTGAACCGAGTGCAAGGCGATGGCATCATGGCCCTGTTCGGCGCTCCAATTGAATATGAAGACGATAGTGTGCGGGCTGTGCTGCAGCACTGGCGATGCTTGATAGCGTCAACGCGAACCGCTTGAAGCAGCGCCCGCGCTACAAATCCGAGTGGGTATTAGTTCAGGCGAGGTGATGACCCTACCCGTAATGTCGGACGCTGCAGTTCACTATGATGCTATGGGTAGCGTAGTGCATTTGGCGGCACGATTAGAACAGGCAGCCTTGCCGGCTCGCTCTGATTTCCTAAAGACATGGCAGGGCACGCACGACGCCTTTGAGACGCAACCGCGCGAGCTCACCGGCCTTCGTGGTCTACCGGCAGCGGTGCCTGCTTTCGAGCTCGTACGCTGGAATCCGGCGCACGATGGACGATTACCAATTGGACCGGGCTTGGTGGATCCTTTGTCGACCGCGAAGAAGCGATCACCACGTTTGGAGGCGCACTCGTCGGATTGGCGAGCGGGCGCGGCCGTGTGGTGTACATAACCGGCGAAGCCGGAGTGGGAAAGTCGCGTCTAATTGCGGAGTTCCTGGCGCGCGTGCATGGCGATGTCCGCGTATGCGCCAGCCAATCATCCCCCTACGGGGCTTTTGGCTATGGTCCCCTAGCCGACCTCGTCGCCGACCTTGCCGGCATCGAAGCCGACACCACATCCGATATTAGGAAAATCCGCCTAGCAGCGCTCACCGGAAAGAGCGCTGGTTGGAGAATGCCCGACGAGGACGCCCTAAACACGCTGCTCGACGTCGACTCGAGCCGTTCACCTCTGCGCGCACTCCCACCCCTCGATAGGCGGCTCCGCGTAGAGGCTGCCGCCATCGCCCTTCTTAGCTCGATAAGCAAAGAGAAACCGCTCATCCTGTTGATTGAGGACCTCCACTGGCTCAACAAGGATGGTCGGGCTCAGGTAGCGCGAATTTGCGACGGTCTTAAGAACGAGCGTTGTCTCGTCCTGCTTTCGGTTCGCGATGGGTGGGAGGGTGCCTCCGACCTAGGAGACCAAAGTGACTATCAGTGCCATTTGGCGCCTTTGGAACCGGTCGATGCGGCCCAAATGGTTGGCGCACTGGTGCGATCTGGGAGGGGCACTGCCACGCTCAGCCGCGAGATAGTGGAGCGAACCCGGGGAAATCCACTTTTTGTGGAAGAGACGCTACGCGCACTGCATCAGCTTGGGGCTCTGGTCCGCGAAGGCAATATCTACAGCCTCTTGCAACGAGGGGTCGACGTTCCGCTTTCCCCGACGTACGTGGACTCTTGGCATCGCGCATCGATCGACTAGCCAACACGCAAAAAGACGTACTACAGGCCGTTGCGGTGGTAGGCCAGAGCGCCACGCCCGCTCTACTTCGCTCTCTTCTCAATCTCGAAGAAATCGTCGTTGATGAAGCGATCAACCAACTGATTGCAATGGAGTTGCTCGTATTTGGCGGACACCTCCAACCCTTCGAGCAAAGGAACCTTCTGTTTCGGCATCCTCTTGCGAGAGAAGTCGCGTATGAGCAGACGCTTTTGCGGGATCGGGTCCGAATTCATCGCTGGATGCTGACTCGGCTCGAGGAAGAGGTAAGTAGTGATGTCCCCGACCGCACCGATATTTTAGCTGAGCATGCACTTCGCGCCGAGGCTTGGCAAAAAGCTGCGCGATATATGTTGCGCGCTGGGAACCAGGCTTTCTGGCGTGACGCCAAAACTTAAGCCGTACGCTTTCTATTGCAGGGGTTGGAAGCAGTAACCAGAGCTGGAACCGGGAACAATGATCCGCTAATCGAATTGGAACTGCGGCTCGAGCTAAGAAATCCACTCTTCCAATTGGCTCGCATGGATGAGCTAGGAAGCCACCTCGAGGCGGCGCGCCCCGCCGCGTTGATGCTGCGCGACTTTAACCATACCGGGCGCTACCATATTTTTCAGAGCCATTATTATTGGTTTGTCGGTGACACCAACGGCGCCCTGCGGGAGTGCGAGGCGGCACAAGCCCTAGCTGCCACAAGTGGACTAGATGCTCTCGCTGTACGGGCTCGCTTTCAAAGAGGATTGGTCCATTTCACCCGGGGGCAGTATCGCGAGACAGTTGAGATAATGGATGAGGTGAGTGCGTGGATTGAAAGCCGAGAACCGCAAGATGTGTTCGGATTGAACAAGTCGTTACTGGTGACAACGCTTTGCTATAGCGCCCGCGCACACGCCGACCTCGGCGAATTCTCTGAAGCTCGCAAGGACGCCGCGCGATCCCTAGTTGTCGCGCGGGAACTTGATAATCAGTTTGCTTGGGTATTCGCCTACATTGCTGAGGGCTGGACCAACTTTCGCGCTGGCGATTACGAGCGCGCACTGCCTTTCTTGGAAAGGGCGCACGACATTTGTTCGAACGAAGAGGTGCCGCTTATGGCACCCGTGGCAGGTTCCTTCCTGAGTTGGGTGCTCGTCGACATGAGCCGCGATCGCGGGACATTCAACCCCGCCGACGGCAACCGAGCGCTGACTTTGGCAGAGCGTGCAGTCAAGCAGGGAAGTGATTTTCGATTCGGTGCTTTTCAGCCAATGCGGTTAGCGACCCTCAGTCGGGCGTTGTTGGCCGCCGGACGCAGCAAAGAAGCGCTAGAACGAGCAAGGGCGGCACTCGACAATGCGAGGCTGCAATTCGAGCCCGGATCTGAGGTCGAGGCCTTACTTGCTGCCTCTGAAGCTCTCTGCTCACTTAAGATGGGGTGGCAGGAGCCGATGCGGAGGGCTTTCTCAATCGCCAAAGAACTCCACATGCAGCCCACACTCGCGTGCTGCCACGAGCTCGAACTTAGGTGTAAAAGGCAAGCGCTCGAAACAGGATCGTGAAATACAACCTTAGGTCGACACCAAAGCAGGCTCCGTCGCTGGCCATCCGAAAGTATACAGAGCCACCTGCTTTTGCCTGGTGGGGCTTGAAAACTTGAGCCAGGTTCGCGCCCGCGAAGGCGCGCAGGCAGGTCTCAAGCCTTCACGAATAGATTGAAAGGAGTAGCATTCGATCGGTCCCAAATGACGTTACAACAAGTGCTGGGAGCCTCGACATGGCACGCATTGGACGGCGCACATTCCTCAAGTTGACGGGCACCGGTGCGATCGCGGCACGAACGGGAGGTATGGCGGCGATCCTCGCGTCAAGCAGAGCACCGGCCTATGCTCAGACCAGCACGGTGCATTGGCTGCGCTGGAACGACTTTGTGCCGGCGTCCGACGAACTCCTGCGCAAGGAAATCGTTCCGGCCGGCGAGAAAGCCCTGGGCATCAAGATCACGCTCGAGACCATTAACGGCAACGACATCCAGGCTCGAACGACCTCTGCAATCCAATCCGGATCCGGCCCGGACGTCATTTGTGGCCTCAACAATTGGCCCCAACTTTATTCCGAGAGCGTCGTGGACGTCAGCGACATTGCAGAAGAAATCAGCAAGGCGCAGGAGGGGTTCTATAAGGAATCGACGGTTGTCGCCAACGACGGCAAGAAATGGATCGCCGTCCCCTGGTGCGTTTTGGGCGCGCAGATCTGCCTATCGCAAGTCATGGTTTGAGGAAATCGGCCTCAGCAAATTCCCGGAAACCTGGGAGACTTATCGCGACGCCGGCAAGAAGCTAAAAGCAAAAGACCGGCCGCTGGGGCAAACGCTCGGACACACCTTTGGCGATGCTCCGACCTTCAGCTATCCCTATCTGTGGTCATGGGGCGGCAAAGAAGTCGAGGCCGACGGCAATACCGTGGTGCTCAACGGTAAGGCGGCGGTCAACTCGGTGAAGTTCATGACAGCCTTCTGGCAGGAGGCCCACGATGAAGGCGGCCTCGCATGGGACGACACCAACAACAACCGCGCTTTCCTGTCGGGCACGATCAGCGCCACGCTCAATGGCGCTTCCATCTACCTGCTGGCGAAGACCAAGCCGGACACCTACCTGACCGAGAAGGGGACGCCCCTTTGGCAGGATATTCTGCACGCGCCACTACCGAAGGGGCCGACCGGGCAGTTCGGCTATCACCTGCCAATGTCCAACATGCTGATGGGCTATTGCAAAAACCAGAAGGCAGCCAGGGAGTTCATCCGCTGGATCACCTCCAAGGACGTGTACCAAAAATGGTTCAACTCGCAGCAAGGCTATTCCGTCGGCGCCACGACCATCTGGGAAAAGGACCCGCTTTGGGGAAAGGATCCGGTGATGGAACCGTTCCGCGTTGCCGCGCGTGCGGGCCAATTCCCGGGCTACGCCGGACCCGCCGATCGCAAGGCCGCCGAAGTCTTGAGTAAATACATCATCACGGACATGTACTCCAAGGCGGTACAGGGTATGCCGGCGGAGGACGCCGTGAAATGGGCGCACGACGAAGTCGTCAAGGTTCATAGCTAGGACGCGGGGTCGCCTCGGCACCGGCCGTTGTGCCCGCCACAAGAGGTCGGTGCGGCCGGTTGCAGCCTGGGCTGGTCGCGGCGGCCGGTGGCGGCGCCTTCTCCCGATCGCACGATCAAAGCCGATCCGGCCATGTCGGCCTTGGCCGGCGCCGAACTTTGACCCCTGGGCCTTATTGCTACTCTTCACCGCTTGGGGGACTTGGCGCCCTGGATCGCCGCCCAAACACGCGCAGGCGTCGCCGGCATCTCAAGATGGCGGATGCCCAAGGGCGCAAGCGCATCGCAGATGGCGTTGATGGTGGCCACCAGCGACCCCACGGTGCCCGCTTCGCCGACACCCTTGACGCCCAGCGGGTTCGCCGCCGTGGGCACGCAGCGGGTCTCGAGATAGACGCGCGGAATATCCCGCGCACGGGGGATCTGATAGTCCATGAATGAGCCGGTGATGAGCTGACCGCTGTCGGCGTCGTAGCTAATCCTTTCGCCCAACGCCTGCCCAATGCCCATGGCGACACCACCCTGGATCTGGCCCTGGGCGAGCGTCGGGTTGAGCACATTGCCTAGGTCCTCGACGATCGAATAGCGCGCGATCTCAACCACCCCGGTTTGCGGATCGATCTCGACCTCGACCATATGGCAACCGTTGGGAAAGGTCACGGCGGGCGGCAGGTACTCAACGGTCTCGGACAGACCAACCGGATCCTTGCCCTGTGCATGACGCGCCACCTCGCCGAGACCAACGGAACGGTTGGAGCCGCGGAGCGGAAAACGGCCATCGGCGAAGCCGATGTCGTCCGGCTTGGCCTGCAGCAGCTCGGCCGCGAGCGCGCGACCGGTCTCGATCACCTTTGCAACGACGCCCTTCACCGCGCTGCCGCCGACCGCAATGGCACCCGAGCCACCGTTGCCGCGTCCGTCGGGGAGATCGTCGGTGTCGCCGGCCAGATAGCGGATGGCTGCGCGAGGGAGGCCGAGCTCGCGGGCGAGGAGATCGGTCAGCGTCGTCTCGATACCCTGTCCCGTGGACATCGAGCCCACGTAGAGGCTTGCCGTGCCGTCGGCAGCGATCGTGAGTTTGGCAAGGTCCTTGCGCGGCCTGCTGAAGGGACCGGCGGCAACCTCGATCGGGTTCGCCATACCAAGCCCACGCAGCAGGCCACGGCTCGCGGACTGCTCCCGGCGCCCCGCGAAACCCGCGCGATCGGCAAGTTTGGCGGCGCCTGTCATGTTGCCCTCGAACTCGCCGCAATCGTACTTGAACAAGAACCCCGTGTCGTAAGGCATGGCGGACGGCGGCACCAGGTTGCGCAGGCGCAACTCGAAGGGATCCAGCCCGAGATCGCGCGCGGCGATGTCGATCAGTCGCTCGATGACGTAGGTAGCCTCGGGCCGGCCGGCACCGCGATAAGGCGCATTGGTCATCGTGTTGGTGAACATACCCGTGATACTGGCTTCGATGTTGGCAATCCGATAGACGCCGGCGATGCCGCCGATGTTGTTGAGGAGGAACAGCGAGCGGCCCGAGAGATAGCAACCGACGTTGACCGTGAAATCCACCTTCAACGCCAAAAACCGGCCGTCGCGATCGAGACCCAATTCGGCGTCGAAGGAAATGTCCCGGCCATGGTCATCGGCGAGGAAGCTTTCGCGGCGCTCTGAAATCCAGCGCACCGGGCGCCCAAGTTTGCGGGCGGCATAGAGCACGAGCACGTCCTCGGGATAGGCACCGCTCTTCATGCCGAACGAGCCGCCGACATCCTTGGCGATGACGCGAATGCGGTCGGCCGGCAGCTTGAGCAGAGTGGCGAGGGCATGCCGCAAAATATGCGGACTTTGCGTGGAGGCATAGAGCACGAGACGGCCAGCCCCGTCGAGCCGACCAAGCGCGCCCCTGGGCTCGAGCGAGAGCGCGGCAACCCGCGAGACGTGCGAGGAAAGCCGCGCGACGTGCGACGCTTGCCCGATGGCATCGGCCGGCGCATTGCCCCGCTGCCAGACGAAGGCGATATTGTCGGGGACCTCGTCCCAAACCGCCGCCGCGGCCGCCGCGCGCGCATCTGCTAGGCTTGCGACGGCGCGGCGATCCTCCGTCTCAACCACGACGAGCTCCGCCGCCGCGGTTGCCGCTTCCAAGGTCTCGGCGACCACGAACGCAACCGGCTCGCCGACCGCACGAATGCGGTCGCGAGCGAGGATCGGACGTCGGGCCTGATGCGCCTTCGCGCCGTCCGCGCGCGGCAAATTTACGCCACAGGGGAAGTCCGGCAGCCCGTCGGCCGCCAAATCCTTGGCCGTATAGACGGCGAGCACTCCGGGCACCGCCAGGGCCCGCTCGATCTCGATCGCGGTAACGCTGGCGCTCGCCACTTGCGCGCGCACGACGACGGCGTGCGTCAAGCCCGCAACGGCGATGTCGGCGACATAGAGACCCCGGCCCGCAAGCAGCCGGTCATCCTCGATGCGTCCCTGGAACTCGCCCCACTGCTTCAATTCTCGCTCTTTCTCGCTGCCGGCTGCGTCAGGCTCGGTTGCCAAGGCAGCCATCAGCCGGAATTGAGGGACCGCCGCGGGCGCGCCCTCCTGCCAAAATTCTTCAGCCGTAGACGAACGCCCGGTCGCGAAGGTCGATGGCGGGGAACTGGTCCTTCTCGCTCCAATAGTCCTGGTTGTGCTGCCAATCGGGCTTGTCACCCCGCTTGGGCAGAAGGTGCATGGAACGCGTGATGTAACCCGGATTGAAATTCTGGGGATCGATCCAAGGCAGCAAGGGCATGTCCTGATCCTCGGGGCGTAAGGCAACCGTCACCTGCTTGGCAGCCGTCGCATCCATGTGCTTGAGCAGCCTACAGACGAAATCTGCAACCAGGTCGGAGCGCAGCGTCCAGCTGGCCCGGAAGTAACCGAACACCCAGGCAAGGTTGGGAAGCCCCGTAAACATCATTCCCCGGTAGGTGACCGTATCGGCAAATAGCAGTCGCTTGCCATCGATGACGAAGTCGATGTCGCCGAGCACGCTGATGTTGAAGCCCGTTGCCGCAACGATGATGTCAGCGTCGAGCTGCTTTCCGGATCTGAGGAGGATACCGGTGGCGTTGAACCGTTCGATCTCGTCGGTTACCACCGATGCCTTGCCGCCGGCGATGCACTTGAACAGATCGGCATCGGGAACGAAGGCGATGCGTTGTCGCCAGGGACGATAGCTCGGCGTGAAGTGCGTCTCGACGTCGTAATCGGGGCCAAGGAGGTTGCGAATAACGCCGATCAATTCCTTGCTGACGACGTCGGGTTCCTCAACGCAGCGGCGCGTGAACGTCGCTTGATCAAAAAGGATCTTGCGACGCACGATTTCATGGATCCAGGCCTCATCCACTTGCAATTGCCGCAGCGTCTCGGCGAGGTCGATGACGTTGCGGCCGGTGATAAAGAAGGTCGGCGAGCGCTGCAGCATTGTCACGTGTCCGCAGTCGTCTGCAATTGCCGGAATGATGGTCGCGGCCGTGGCACCCGAACCGATCACGACCACCTTCTTGCCAGCAAGATCGAGGCGCTCGGGCCAAGTCTCGGAGTGGACCAGCGTGCCCTGGAAGGTCTCCGTGCCCGGCCATGCCGGCAGGTAGCCTTGGGAGTGCCGGTAGTAGCCCTGGCACATCCACAGGAAGTTCGCCGTGAACGTCAGGTGCTCACCCGTATCGTTTCGCACGGCCTCAATGGTCCAGCGATGGACCTCGCTCACCCAGCGCGCCGACAGGATTTTGTGCCGGTAACGGATGTGGCGCGCCAGGTCATTTTCCTCGATCACCTCGCCCATGTAGGCGAGGATCTCGGCCGCCGTCGCGATCGGTGGGCCGCGCCAAGGCTTGAAACGATAGCCGAACGTGTGCAAGTCGCTGTCGGAGCGGATGCCGGGATAGCGATGCGTCCACCAGGTGCCACCGAAGCTCTCCTGCATGTCGAGCACAACGAAGGATTTGTCGGGACATTGCTTGCTGAGGTGATAGGCGCCGCCAATTCCCGAGATACCCGCACCCACGATCAGGACATCGAAGTGCTGTGGGTGCGCTGGCTTACCGTTCTTGGCCATGGTTCCCATTCTTGCTAACTGCGTACCGTCGCCATCGGCCGCCAGGGCGACAGGGCGACAAGGCGACAAGGCGAGGCAATCTTATTGCCTTTATGAAGCGGGGCAAGCAACCCGGCAACGCCCTTGCCCAATCCACCATGGCGCCGGCAAAAGGTTGCGCGCCGCGATCGCCCGGCTACGGCCCGTCAGGTTTGCGCCAATGCCGCTGACCATGGCGAGGCGGCATCACTGATACCGATGCGCGCACCAGCCTCGGAAATCAGCAGACTGGGGCAGGCGAAGTTGATGGGCAGCACGCCCCGCTCGACAATTTCCGTGGCACCATCGGCAAGCAAGGCGCGCAGGATGTCGGGCGCGAGCCGCGCATCCGCCGTCACCTTGTCCGGGCCGGACACGTCGATGCGCGGCTGATCTGCCGCCGCCTCCGGCGTCATACCGAAATCGGCGACAAACGACACGAGCTGCAGCACCGCGGCCATGATGCGCCGACCGCCGGACGCACCCGCCGCGATCCAGGGCCTGTCGCCGTCGCGCAGAATGACCGGAAACATGTTGGTCAGCGGCCTTTTGCCCGGTGCAATCGAGTTGGGCTGGCCGGGTCGAGGGTCGAACCACATTACTCCGTTGTTCATGAGAATGCCGGTACCTGGCAACACCACGCGGCTTCCCATGGAAGAAAGCAGCGTCGTCGTTAGCGCCACCATGGTACCTTCCCCATCGCAGGTCGCCAGATGCGTGGTGCAGCTTTCTGCCGCTTGCGGTTCGGCATCGCCGAGCGTTGTGAGCCGTCGCGCGTATGCGCCCTTCAGGGCGCGGGCGAGCGCCACGTACCAAAAGGCGTCGGGTCGGGGGCCGTGGTCGGATCTTGCCATCTGCCGCAAGACCTCGGCCGCGGTCGGCGCGGCAGTGAGTGGCCCCGTTGTTTGCAGCGTGTGCTTCTGCCATGGCGTCTCGACCGCGGCGAGCACGCGGGCTTTGCAATTGAGCAGGTCGTCTGCCGACAGCACCCCTCCCATGGCGCGCGAAATCGGCAACGATGCTCGAGGCGATCTCGCCTTGATAGAAATCCTGCCATCCCGCACGCGCCAAACGGTCGAGGGTCTAGCCCAGCTGGCCCAGGCGAAAATAGCTCAATGCGCCCTGATAGGGCGGCACCGGCGGCAGCCCATCGCGCAGGTAGATACGCGCACTTTCGGGATAGTTGCGCAGCACTGGCGCCGAAACTGCGACCTTCAGCGTCGTGTACCAGTCCTGCGGCAGTCCACGTTTGGCCAGCGCCACGCTTGGCGCCGCGATTTCGGCGAGCGGCAAGTGCCCCCAGCGGCCGTGCATTTCCGCCAGCCCGGCCACCGCCGAGGGGATCACGAAGGACAGCGGCCCGTGGATGTTGGCATCGCCCTCGACCTCGGGCCAGGCAAACAAGTCGGCGGCTATTCTACCGGTTAACGTGAAGCGCTTGGCCTCGAGCGCTGCCGGCGCGGTCGGCCCGAAGTCGATGACTTCGGCGCGCGCCTGGCCGGCGCGGTGAACCACCGCCTGACCGACGCCCCCGAGCCCCGAATTCCAAGGCTCCACCGCGGCCAACGCCAGCGCGGTGGCGACCGCCGCATCGACGGCATTGCCGCCGGCATCGAGTACCGCGACGCCCGCCTCGGAGGCGTTCCTGCATTGCGAAACCACCACGCCACGTCGACCTGAGGCTGCGGGCTTGGCCAGTTGCCAATTCTGAGTGACATGAGAACTAGGTGTGAAATCCATTTGCGTTCAGGGCCTCATGCAATCTCGGCGGCATCATAGGCAACACCGGCAGCACCGTAGCCGCCGTCGACGTTCAATATGTGCCCCGTCACCCAAGCGCATTCATCGCAAGCAAGATAGAGCGCGGCGTTGGCTACGGCCTCCACAGTACCGTAAGAGTGCGTGGGAATGCGATCGAGATATGCCTGCTTTCGTGTCGGCCCGTGCCTACTCAGCCCGGTCTCGATTGGACCGGGAGCAATGGCGTTGACCATCACACCCTGAGCCGAAAGCTCGACGGCGAGGACCTTGCAAATATGCATGACCGCCGCCTTCGAGGCCCCATAGGCGATGCCGCCCATGTTGCCGCGCTGCCCCGAAATCGAGCCGATCTGAATGATGCGACCGCCGCCTTGCTCGACCATGCGCCGGGCCGCGGCCTGTGCGGTCAAGAACGAGCCGGTGAGATTGATGCGCAGGACGCGCTCCCAATCCTCAAGGCTGGTATCGAGGGCCAGCCTGTGCAGCGCGACGCCCGCGTTGTTGACGGCAATGTCGATGCGGCCGAAGCGCCGCACCGTCGCTGTCACTTGGGCCTCGCATTGTGCAGGATCCGCCACGTCGGCCAGCACCGCCTCGGCCGAGCCGCCGGATCCTGTGATGGCCAACGCCGTGGCTTGCGCGCGGGCGCCGTCCCGATCCGCGCACATCAACAAAGCGCCTTCGCCGGCAAACCGCTTGGCGATCGCCGCACCCAAGCCACGACCGGCCCCGGTCACAAGCGCGACCTTTCCTTTCAACCTCATCATTGCGTCCCCTCAAAAATAGACCGCGCTTGGCAACGTCGAGCGCACGGCTGCCAGTTTTTCACGCGCAGGACCCGCTCGCAACGACGCGAATGCAAGGAGGCTCGCCCCTGGGATGCCGCCCGCTGCTGCCCGCACGCAGGCCACCACTCACACCAGCTCCTGCTCTTGAGCTGGAGATGGCCCGGATCGAATGGCGCTGAACGCCCTGCAAAGGCGGGAAGATGGCGAGGCAAGCAACGCAGCCGCCCACCCCCGAGCGGCGGCGACCCAGCCACCCCCATTCTCCACCCGGGCTAAGGCCCGGAATGGGCCCAGTCCCAATAGAGCTTGCGCGCCTTTAGCATCATGGGCCCTGGCTGCAGTTCGCGGCTCTCTATCCTATTGATCGCAACCACCTTGGAATTGTTCCCGGTGGAAAAGATCTCGTCAGCGTCCATGAAGTCGGCGACTTTCAGCGTGGTCTCCTCGACCTCGATGCCGGCCCCGCGCAACAACTCGATGGTGCGGCGACGCGTGATGCCGGCCAGAAACGTACCATTTAAAGCCGGGGTCTTGACCACGCCGTTCTTGGCCATGAATAGATTGGAGGTACCTGCCTCCGCGACGTTGCCCAGCAGGTCGAGCACGAGCGCGTTATCAAAGCCACGAGACTTCGCTTCCATCACGCAGCGCGCGTTGTTGGGGTAGAGACAACCGGCCTTGGCGTCGGTCGGCATGGTTTCCATCGACGGCCGGCGAAACGGCGAAAGTGTGATCGAGAACCCCCTTGGGGGGTTCATGGGGGAAACGTAGAGACACAGAAGAAAGCGCGTTGTTTCCGGATTCGGCGGCACGGACGAACCACCGACGCCGCCATCCTCCGCCCAATACATTGGCCGGATGTAGATGGCCTCTTTCGAGTGGAAGCGCCGCAAGCCGTCCTTGACGAGACCCATGATCAAGTCCACCGACTGCGTCGGTTTGAGGGCGAGCGCGCGGGCCGAGGCGTTGAGCCGCTCGCAATGGCGATCGAGGTCGGGGGTCACTCCCTCGAACCCACGCGCCCCATCGAAAACGGAGGAGCCGAGCCAGAAGGCGTGTGTCCGCGGCCCGGCCACGAGAACGTTGCCTTCGTGCCAGTCACCATCCAGCCATGTCCAGGTCTCGGACCACTTCGCCATTTGTCTCACCCTTGCAGCGCCAATGCATCGCCGCTCAGTCATGGCGTAGAAAACACCCCAACGCCAGGGGAACGAAGCGGTGGTCGACGAATTCGATTGCCGCCGGCACAATGGCCAACTTTGCCGGCATCAACTAAGCTGTCTACGGCGGCCGCAACGGTGGCGTAGCTCGCTGCTGCGGCGGTCCCAATACCGGCTAATTAGTCAGCGAAATCAAGGAGAGGGTCTTCATGACCGTTAAACCAACTCCGCCCTCCGCCGCTCGCGACAAGGTGCGCGCCACGGTACCTAAACTCATCGACCTCACCGAAAAGGTCCTGTTTGGCGACGTCTGGGAGCGCCCGCAACTCTCCAAGCGCGACCGCAGCCTTATTACCTGCGCGGCGCTGGTCGCGCTGAACCGTACCGAGCAACTCAAAGGGCATCTCGAGCGCGCCCTCAACAACGGCGTGACGCCGGAAGAAATCGGCGAACTGATCACCCATCTGGCCTTCTATGGCGGCTGGCCCGTGGCGATGTCCGGCGCGCTGGTCGCCAAGGATGTTCTCGAGCAGCATATGAAGTAGCGGCCCCCGGCCTCGCGCTCAAGCGAAACGCTGGGCGATCGTTGCATAGCAGGAGACGACAGATGGCCCTCTACGAAATGCGAACCTACACGCTCTACGTCGGCAAAATGGCGGAAGCGACCAAACTCTATCAAGAGTTCGGCTTCCCCGCGCTGCAGAAGGGCGGGCACGACAAGAAGCTGATCGGCTACTTCCAGGGCGATACCGGGATGATCAATCAGCTCGTGCATTTGTGGAAATTTGACGATGACGCCGATCGTCGCAAGCACTGGGCAGGCGTCTTTGCCAACAAGGACTTCGTCGAAGGCTTCGCCTCGCGATTTCGACCGCTCGTCATGTCGCAGGAGGTAAAACTGCTGACTGCCGCGCCCTGGGGTCCGCATCCTTGATGCCGGGGTGATGCAAAAAGGCAGGCGATGACGCGCAGACAGATGCATCTCGGGATGTCGATCCGGGGCCTGGGATATCATCCCGCCGCCTGGCGACATCCCGATGTGCCCGCAGATGGCACCTTGAGGTTTGAACACTATCGGCGCAGCGCCCTGGCTGCCGAGCGCGGCAAGTGCGACCTCGTCTTTTTTGCCGACGGCATCGGCATCAGGGAACGCGATGTTCCACGCGGATCATTGGCGCGCTCGGGTTATGAGATCGTCGAGATGGAGCCCATGACGCTGCTGCCCGCCCTCGCCGTAGTGACGGAGAGGATCGGCCTCGTCACCACCGCCTCGACCACCTACAATGAACCATTTCATATCGCCCGTAAATTCGCGACGCTCGACCTTATAAGCAATGGTCGCGCAGGCTGGAACGTCGTCACCTCATGGTCCGAGGCGGAGGCCAAAAACTTCAATCGCGAGCAGCACGTCGACTACGACACGCGCTATGCGCGCGCGGCCGAGTTCGTGGAGGTCGTTAAGGGTCTGTGGGACAGCTGGGAGGATGATGCCTTTCCGCTCGACAAACGGTCCGGTCAGTTCTTCGACGAAGCCAAAATGCACATATTGGACCATAGGGGCACCTTCTTTTCGGTGCGCGGACCCTTGAACGTCGGCTGCCTGCCCCAGGTTCATCCCATCGTGGTGCAAGCGGGTGCCTCCGACCAAGGGCGAGAGTTGGCTGCGGCGACGGCCGATCTCGTTTACGCCGTGCATCCTTCGCTGGAGGTGGCGCAGGCATTCTATGCCGACCTCAAGCGACGATTGCCGAAGTATGAGCGCAGCGCCGACGACTTGA
This sequence comes from uncultured Alphaproteobacteria bacterium, assembly GCA_963775835.1. Classification (GTDB taxonomy): domain Bacteria; phylum Pseudomonadota; class Alphaproteobacteria; order Rhizobiales; family Hyphomicrobiaceae; genus AWTP1-13. The sequence goes on from CAVZKV010000020.1 coordinate 174,867, forward strand.
AAATACTACCAGCCCTCCGCCCGGTGGTGGGCAGGACGACCCAGGAAGCGCGCGCAAAGTACGACCAGCTGCAGCAGTTGCTCGATCCACTCGTCGGCTTGGCGCGCCTCAGTCAAACCTTCGGTGACCTGTCGGGCTACCCTCTCGATGGTCCGGTTCCGCTCGACAAGCTGGGACCCGCCGAACTGCGCAGCATCAGTGCGCAGCTGCTTGCGCGGGTGCGACGGCAAAACCCGACAATCCGCGAGCTCTACCAGGAGGTCGCCGGCATGGGCGGCTTTTGTTTGATTGGCACAGCCGCGGACATTGCCGACGTTATGCAGGAGTGGTTCGAGACTGACGGCTGCGACGGCTTCAATATCACGCCGACCCACTTGCCGGGCGGGTGCGAGGATTTCGTGGAAATGGTTACGCCCGAGTTGCAACGCCGCGGCCTGTTCCGCGAGGACTACCAAGGCCGGACGCTGCGCGAAAACCTCGGCCTCAAGCGGCCCATGAACCGATATGCCGCCCGCCGCGGTGCTTGAGTCACCCGCAGCGCGTATTCGATTCGCGGATCGACGGCGATCGCAGCGGGCCGGAAGCTCGGCGACCGGGCCATCGGCCCAGGCGAACACAGTGCGAGAGGCGCTCGCACGCGGCCGTAGCGAACATAGCCGCGTGCGAGGCTTTCAGCGGCTGACCGGAGCCAAGCAAGCAAGAGCGCTAGTACCTGGAATAAGAACGCCACCCCGACCAATGCTGGTGGCGCCAATGATCGTGGCCCCACCGACGATAGCCCCGGGCGGCATAGCCACCCCAATACCGGTGACCCCAATGGCAACGGCGATAGCCCCAATGCCAATAGCAGCCCTTGTGCCAACCGTAGGTGACGGTCTCGATGCGGCCGGCATCGGACTTGATGGCACCCGAGGCGGCAATGGGAGGGGCCGCTGCGGCTGCAGATGTGGCAAGGGCAAGCAGCAACGCGCCTGCGCCTGCGGCAGCGAGGGACGTGCTCTTCATGACGATCTCCTTGGCTTGAGCAAAATGCTCATCTATTGGGGTTAAGCACGGCGCTGGCTAACCAGGATCGCTTGGTCAGCAAGGTTCCGCTGCGCGTTTCAGTTGGGGAGCAGAACGGTGTCGATGACATGAATGACGCCGTTCGACTGCATGACATTGGCGATGGTCACCTTGGCGGTCCGGCCCTTCGCGTCTTTGAGCAACAGATTGCCGTCCCGCATGGACGCCAGCAGCTTGCCACCGCCGACGGTCTTGATCTCGTGCATGCCGCCGTCGTTCTCGATCATGGTGGCAATGGCGTTCCTCAGCGCCTTCATCGGCACGACGTGATAGGTCAGGATCGACTTCAGCTTGTCCCTGTTCTCGGGCTTCAAGAGGGTGTCGACCGTACCCGCCGGCAGCTTGGCAAAGGCCGAGTTGGTTGGCGCGAACACGGTGAAGGGACCAGGACCGGACAGCGTGTCGACGAGCCCCGCGGCTTTGACCGCGGCGACCAACGTCGTGTGATCTCTCGAGTTGACCGCGTTCTGCACGATATTGCGCGACGGGTACATCGCTGCGCCCCCCACCATCACCGTTCTTTCCGGCGCGGCGGGCGCGGGGTTGGCGAGGCCCAGCACGATGCCGAGCGCGAGCATCGATAGACCGAGGCCGACGGATACGTTTCGCTTGAATGCTTTGGTCACGACATAACCTCCAGGTTGGCTGTGCTCATGCCTATGAGCGATGGAGGTACGGGGACGGCTGCCTTCGGTTGCGGCGAACCGGCCTTCACGTTTTCTTGTGAGAGACGACGTTAGCGCGACGTCTCAATCAGTTTGGCGTGAAAGGCTGGGCCCGTCGGGCGCCCGGTCGGCGAGCCGCCGGCCGGCTCGAGACTGATGCCGAAGGTTGCGCGCTCGACGCTGGCGCGATCGTATTCGGCAAGCGCCCGCTGCGTGCTGGCTTGCTTGGCTTCGATCAGGCCCAGCGACTGCGGCGCGCCACCGGACTTTTCCGAGGCAATCCAGAGTTGATAGCTCTTTCCCGCCGGCGGCTCGGCCGCCACGGGCCGTACGGACAACATGCGCGTGGCAAGATCCACGGTCAGCAGGAAGGCCGGCGAAGCGTCGTCCTTTTGAAAGACGGCAACGTAGGTCTTGGGAACGTGCGGCCGGGACAGTTCACGCACGCCGATTGCCAGCAGCAGGCAGGCCGCCAGTGCAGAGGTGGCAATGGCAACGCGACGCCAGCCCTGTGCGCGCCGCTCCAGCGCCAGGATCCGCGCCTGACCCTCCGCCACCGGAAGCCTAGCCTCGATTTTTGCCTGCAAGTCCTTGGGAACGGCGACCGGCGGCACCCAATCGGCGAGCGGTGCAAGGCGCCCTTCCCACGCCGCGATGGCCGCGTCGAGTGCCGGATCCTGCCGGCGCTGTGCATGTGCGGCGGCCCTCTCCGCCGCCTCAAGGGTGCCGAGCACATACTCGCCAGCAAGCACGTCGATCTCATCGCGTTCGGTCATTGGCCGAGACAATCCCGCAACTGCAAGAGGCTGCGCCGCAACCAGGACTTGATCGTTGCTGGCGGTCGCGAAAAGCGCTGACCCAGGGCTTCCCGGCTCATGCCTTCACGATAGGCGAGCAGCACGACCTCGCGCCGGTCGCCGTCTAAAGCATCAAGGCACTGACTGAGACGCAGCAACTGTTGGCTCTTCTCCACCCGATCCAACGGGTGCTCCTCCTCATTGGCGATACCGAAAACCTCGGGGGTATCCTCGATGGATACAGCCTTCTTGCGTCGCGCCTCGTCCAGGGCCCGGTTGCGGGCGATCGCCACCATCCACGTAATGGGCGAGCCCTTGGATGCATCGTAGTAGGCCGCGCGCTCCCAGATCTGGACGTAGACCTCCTGCAGAACTTCATCAGCGATATCCCGCCGGCGCGATATGCGAAGAATGATGCCGTAGAGTTTTGCCGACGTCGCCGTATAAAGGGCAGAGAATGCCTCCCGGTCCCGCTCGGCGACGCGTTGTAGCAACAGGACGATCGTGGCCGCCGTCGAGGCCGCCGGTCGTAACAGGGCAAGCCCCGCAATGCGGGCATTGGACACTTCACCTCGCGCTCCCATCGGGATCCTCCAGCGACCAACAACTGGGTCGCAACGATCGGGCGGCCCGCGCAGGGGCTCTCGGATCTAGGGGTGTACGGATCGGACCGGATTTCGGATCGACCTTGAACCCCCGGTGCTGGCAAAAATCCGTTTCAAAATCGCGTTACCCGTTCCCTGGGCTGGGATCGCCCAAGGCCACGACCTTGGCAAAAGGTCGTCGCGGGGCGAATGCGCAAGCTTGGCCTGTGCGGGTCTCCTGGGTCTTGGCCATAGGCCGAACCCGCAAGCGGAAGGCGTGGCTTGTCCCCCACACGAGTGGGCCTGCGCATGCTGGACCGGGTGCCGCAAAGGGCTTGGGCCGACCTTGGTCGGTTTTCTTATTTTTTGGGGGGCTTTCTTGGGGCGCAGGGGAACCGCGCGGGCGCGGCAGGAGCAAAGACATCAGCCCCGCATCCCAACAGGGGCCTGCGTTCCCGGCGAAGCCCCGGGGCTTTTGCGCCGGCGGGCTGGCAATGGCCAAGCCCAGCATCGGCGGGACAACGTCCGCCGCTGGCTCAAGAGGGGGACGCGCCGGCTTGCGCCGTAATCAAGGCGCCTGTTGCGTCGAACAGGTGGATGGCGGAGAGGTCGAGCAATAAGGATCGCCTTTCGCCAACCGTGGCTCCCGCCTCAGGGCCGACACGCGCCACGACCTCGCTCTCAATTCCCGGTATGCGCGCGGCGAGGATCGTCTCGGCACCGAGCGACTCGATTTGGACGATTTCTGCTTCGATGCCGACAAATCTCTGGCTCGCACCGGCGTCGGCGTGCTCGGCGATGCTCTCGGGACGAATGCCCAGCGTGATCGCGCTTCCCGCCGGCAACGTGGGGTATTGCCCGGCCTTGAGCTCGAGGATCTCCCCGCCGAGCCTGACTGCCAGCCGGCCTTTGCCTTCGGCGACCCGGGCCGGCAACAGATTTATGGGCGGATTGCCGAGGAAGGAGGCGACAAAGGTGTTGGTCGGGCGCTTGTAGACCTCGAGCGGCGGCCCAACCTGCACGATCCTGCCGCCGTTCATGATACAGATGCGCTGGCCTAGGGTCATCGCCTCGACCTGATCGTGCGTCACGTAGATCATAGTGGCACCGAGACGCCGGTGCAGCTTGCTGATCTCCCCGCGCGTCGATACGCGCAACGAGGCATCGAGATTGGAGAGCGGCTCGTCGAACAAAAACACTTTCGGGTCGCGCACGATGGCGCGGCCGAGCGCGACCCTCTGGCGCTGTCCCCCCGACAGGGCATGAGGCTTACGGTGCAGCAGCCCCGTCAATCCCAGAGTATCGGCAACGGCGGCCACGCGGCGGCCGATTTCGGCACGCTCGACCGAGCGCCGTCTGAGGCCGAATGCCAAATTGTCCGCCACGCTCATGTGCGGATAGAGCGCATAGGACTGAAACACCATGGCGATGTCGCGATCCTTGGCCGGCACGTTGTTGACGACGCGTCCGTCGATCGACAACGTGCCCGATGAGATCGACTCCAACCCCGCAATCATGCGCAGCGTCGTCGTCTTGCCGCACCCCGATGGCCCCAGCAGAACCATGAACTCGCCATGCCGAACCTCGAGCGAGACGGCGTCGGCCGCCGGCAACTGGCCGCGGTCATAGATTTTGGTGAGCTTATCCAGCGCGACGACCGCCATCACTGCATTCTCATTTCACGGCTCCGGCGGTCATGCCCTGGATCAGTCGCTCGGAAAAAAAGGCATAGATCACGACCACCGGAATAATGGCGATCATCAGACCGGTGGCGATCATGCCAACATCTTCTTGGCTGTCGCCAATGAAGCGTTGGATGCCCAGCGGCAGCGTGCGGTTCGCCTCCTCGGTGATCAGCACCACGGCGTAGAGAAACTCGTTCCATAGCAATATGAAATTGAGGATCACCGTGGTGGCGACGGCGGGCAGCGCGATCGGCAAGCTCACGCGCCAAAAGATTTCCCAATCCGAATAACCGTCGATTCGTGCCGCGTCGAACAGATCGGACGGTATGCGCGCAAAGAAGCTTTCCAGGATGTAGATCGTCAACGGCAGTTGGATCGCCACGTAGACCAGGGTCAAGCCGAGCTTGCTATTGTAAAGTCCATACTGCACGAGGATCTGAAAGAGCGAAATGATGGTGATCTGCGGTGGAAAGATGATGGTGGAGAAGAGTACAAAGTAGATCACCCGGTTAAAGCGAAAGCGGTAGCGCGCCAGGCAATGCGCCGCCATCGAACCAATCAAGGTCAGAATCAAGACGGCGCTCACCACCACTTGCGTGGAGTTGGTGAAATAGACGCTATAGTTCGAAGTGAACCAGGCCTCGACGAACTTGTCCCAGTGCGCGGGATTGGGCGGCGCAAAGTGGTTGCGATGGATTTCCGTCGTGGTGCGCAGCGACAGCATGGCCGCCCATACGAAAGGCCCGGCGGCAAAAGCCGTATACAGTGAGAGCAGCACGAGTAAGACGGCGCGCTTCAACGCTGCCATGGCCACCTCAATACTCGAGCTTCTCGCGCAAGCGGAATAGCCAGGTGAGAGTCAGGACAGCGGCAAGAACGATCACAAACCACAGCGCCGCAATGGTCGATGGATAGCCGAGGTCGAAGGTCGTCCACTCGAACGCCCGCTTGTAGACGTAGGTCGAGACCGTCTCGGTCGCCCACAATGGGTTGCCCTTGGTGGTGATCCAAACGAGGTCAAAAATCTTCATCTTGCCGATGAAAGACAGCACGATGAGATTGAGAAGCGTGGCGCGGATCAAGGGAAGGATGACAAACACGAGCTTGCTCCCCCAACCACAATTGTCGAGTTCTGCGGCCTCAAGCACTTCGCGGGGCAGCGAGTGCAGGGCGGCAAGAAGCACGACCATATTGAAGCCGACCCACATCCAGCTGGTAACGAAAATCAGCGAGGGCAGTGCGGTCTTGGGATCGCCAAGCCAAGGTTTCGCCCAACTCGCGAGGCCGAGCGCCCGCAAGGCCACGTTCACGGGACCCCAATCGAAGTTGTAGATCCACAGCCATAAGATACCGACCACCACGTAGGACATGAGGACCGGCGTGAACCAGGCGACGCGGAAAAAGCGTGCGCCGGGCACCTTGGCGTAGAGCGCAAGGGCAAGAAGCAAGGCAAGCGAGACTTCGATCAGTGGCGAGGTACACGCCCAGGTGATGGTGTTGCGCACAGACCGCCAGAAGATTTCATCGCGCATCAGCTCGGCGTAGTTGGCGAGCCCAACCGGTTCATCCGACCGCGGCAGCACCCTATGGAAGCTGTTCCAAATGGTGCGCATGGCAGGATAAGCCGTGAAGGCCGCGTAGATCATGAGTGACGGCAGCAAGAATACGCCAATCGTCGCCCACGGCTTTCGCGGGCCGTCCTGGTGCAAACTTTGTTCGTGGCCGGCCGGCATGGTGTCCTGCTGGGAAGAACCAGGGCCAACGCGGCGTCGGTGAAGGCCCGCTGAAAAACCGTCAGTAGGCAGCCGTCATTTGCTTGATCGCATCGTCGACGCTGATCGTGCCCGCCGGAAAGGCATTGTTCATCACCTGGATGAAGACTTCCTTGGGCTTGCCGGTCAGCACCTGGATCGGAATGCCGAAGTAGTACTTCGCCCCTGCATTGGTCTGCGCGATCATTTTGAAGTAGTCGGCAGCCTGCGGGCCCGTCAGCTTCGCGGGATCGCTTTTGATCCCGGTTTGCACCTGCACGTTGTCGAGCCAGCGGTTGCCCATCTCGAAGGATGCAAATGAGTTCAAGAAGGCCAACACCTCCTTGGCGTGCTTGCTGGCGGCATTGCCGACGTAGCTGCCGCCAATGGCGATCGAACGACACTCGTTGCACGCCGCCCCGGGCACAGCGGGGAATTTCATGATGCCGAGCGGGAAGTCCTTGGGCTGGCCGCCTTTGTCCGGCGGATTAAAGGCGCGCGAGGTGTACCAACTGCCGTTGAGGAAGGTCAGGGCACCCGGATTGGTATGAAAATAGATGTGCGCCTCGGCGAGCTTCAGCGTGGTAAAGGTCGTCGGCAACAGGCCGACCTCGGTCAGGCCGTGCAGCCATTTCAGCGTATCCACCACACGGGGGTCGCTCCAGGCGAGCTTGCCGTTGAGCAGTCTGTTGTAATCGTCGATGCCAAGTTTCTTGAGCAGCGCCTCGTGCACGAGGTGCGCACCGGGATAGGGACGATCACCGACGCCGAGTGCCATCGGTGTCATGCCCTTCGCCCTGGCCTTCTTGATCATTTCCAGGAAGGCGTCGGGTGCCAGCTGGAGGTCGTCGGGCACCTTTACGCCGAGCTCGGCCATCACCTTCTTGTTGTAATAAAGTTCGACCGTCCAGGCCTCGAGCGGTAGCCCGTAAGGCTTGCCCTTGTAGCTCCAGGCCTCCTTGGCCCACGGCTCAACCGCGGACCAATTGAGGTCGGAGAGATCGAGCAGGAAGCCGTTCTCCATGTATTCGACCTGGTCCGGCTCGGCGTAGAAAATGTCCGGAGCCTGACCGGCACGGAGCGCAGTCTTTAGACCGGCATAAAGGGCCGTCTTTTCGTACCACGTCTGCTTGAGTTTAATGCCTGGGTTGTTCGCCTCGAACTGTTTGATCGCCTCTTCCACGAATCCCCGTTTGGGCATCTCCGCCGCCCAGTGGCTCCAAAACGTCAACTCCTTGGGCTGTTGCGCCCCGGCGGGGCCCGCCAAACTCGCGGCAGCCAAACCGGCGATGGCGATAAAGGTCAGACGTTTGTTGCTGGGCATGGGCTCCTCCCGTTCCGCAAAGCGCCGCGGCGACTTGACGTCGATCTTGTCCCTTGTCTTCGGTCGGCGCTTAAAGTTGCAAGAGGCTAGGGGCCACCCACGCGGGCGTCAACTAGGGCGAACCGGCCTCGCTTAGCTTTTGCGCAACGCGCGTCCGGCCTACCACGGCATTGCCTCGAGGACGCGACCTTTGCGCTGTCGATCGCGACTATCTACCGGAGGGCTGGACGGCAGCACCGGCGCGCAGGTGACAGGCCGCGAAGTGGCCCGGCTCGACCTCGCGCAATAATGGTGCCTCGCTGCGGCAGCGCGCCAGAGCGTAGGGGCAGCGCGGGTGGAAGTGGCAACCTGCGGGCGGATTGATCGGGCTTGGCACATCGCCCTGCAAGACAATGCGTTGAGAAACCGCGGCCGGTTCTGGCACGGGAACGGCGGACAGCAGCGCCTCGGTGTAGGGGTGCTGGGGATTGGCGAACAGCTGGCGCTTATCGGCGAGCTCGACAATGCGGCCAAGGTACATGACGGCGACGCGGTGCGAGATATGCTCCACGACCGCTAGATCATGGGCGATAAAGACGTAGGCGACGCCGAAATTCCGCTGCAGGTCGGCAAGGAGATTGATCACCTGCGCCTGTACGGAGACATCGAGAGCCGATACGGGTTCATCGCACACGATTACGCTGGGCTTTAGGGCCAGGGCACGCGCAATCACCAGGCGCTGGCGTTGTCCGCCCGAAAATTCGTGGGGAAAGCGCACCATAAGGTCGGGCCTCAGTCCCACCTTTTCGAATAGATCGGCGACCCGCACATCGATTTCAGATGCCGCCAGACGTGCAAAATTGCGCAGCGGTTCGGCGACGATGTCCTTGGCGCGCATGCGCGGGTTGAGCGAGGAATAGGGGTCCTGGAACACCACCTGCAGACGGCTGCGCCGCCGCCGCATGGCGCCGCGGTTGAGGCCGTCGATGCGCTCGCCGTGCAAGTAGATTTGTCCGGCCGTTGGCTCGATCAGTTTCAGGATCATCTTGCCGGCGGTAGATTTTCCGCAACCCAACTCGCCAACCAAGCCGAGCGTCTCGCCGGAGTTGAGCGCAAACGAGATGCCGTCGACGGCGTAGACCGTGCCGACGTGCCGGCCAAACAAGCCGCGCCGCACGGGGAAATGCTTTTTGAGGTCGCGCACCTCCAGCACCGGTGTTGGCGCGATCGTCATGCCGACCGCTCCGGCAGCCGATCGGCTTCCCAGCAGGCCACCCAATGGCCGGCCGCCTTCTGTTCGAGCGGCGGGTAACTTTGGCGACAATGCTCGACAGCGTGCGCACAGCGCGCCGCGAAAATGCAGCCGGGCATTGCTTCTTTCAGCGACGGCACGACGCCCGGAATCTCGGCCAGCCGCGCCTGGCCGCCCGTCAAGGAGGAACGCAATCGCGGCACCGATTGCAGCAGTGCGCGCGTGTAGGGATGGCGCGGGTGCCGAAACAACGCCGCCACCGGAGCTTCTTCTACCTTGCGACCGCCGTACATGACCACCACCCGCTGCGCCATCTCGGCCACCAGGCCGAGGCTATGCGTGATCAAGATGATGGCTGTCCCGGTCTTGGCCTTGAGTTGGCGCATCAAATCCAGGATTTGGGCTTGTACGGTGACGTCCAACGCCGTGGTGGGCTCGTCGGCGATCAAAAGCTTCGGATCGCACGCGAGCGCCATCGCGATCATCACGCGCTGACGCATGCCGCCGGAAAGCTCATGCGGATATTGTTGCATACGCTGGACCGGCTCGGGGATCCCCACCAAGCGCAGCATTTCGATGGCACGCTGCTGCGCCGCCTGCTGGCTCATGCCGCGGTGTAGCTTCAAGGTCTCGCTGATTTGGCGGCCGATGCTGAGCACGGGATTTAGCGACGTCATCGGCTCCTGGAAGATCATCGATATCTCATTGCCCCGGATGGCGCGCATCTTACGCTCGGGCAACTGGAGCAGATCCTGGCCCAAAAACCGAATGCGACCATCGACAATGCGGCCGGGCGGCGAAGCGATCAGACGCAACACCGAAAGCGAGGTGACGCTCTTGCCGCATCCGGATTCTCCGACCACCGCCAGCGTCTCGCCGGTTGCGACCGAGAACGACACGCCGTCGACCGCGCGCACAATCCCGTCCCGGGTGAAAAAGTGGGTCCTCAGGTCCTCGATCTCGAGCAGCGGAGCGGGCGCGGCCATCATCTTACATGTTACGCGCAAGGCGCGGGTCGAGTGCGTCGCGCATTCCGTCGCCCAAAAGATTGACCGACAGGACCGCCAGCGACAGAAAGATGCCGGGAAAGAAGATCAGGTAGTTGGCAAGTTGGAACAAGGACCGGCCTTCGGCCATGATGTTACCCCAGCTCGGGATGTTCAGCGGCATACCGGCACCCAGAAAGGACAAAATCGCCTCGGTCAGCATGGCAGACGCGCAGATATAGGTGCCCTGCACGAGCGTCGGCGCCAGCGTGTTGGGGAGGATGTGGCGCAGCAGGATCAGAGGCGTGCGTGTGCCGCTGGCAATGGCCGCGTCGACGTAGGCCTGCTCGCGCAAGCTGAGCACAAGCCCGCGGATCAGGCGCACCACGCGCGGCACCTCGGTGACGGTGATGGCGATAATGACATTCTCGAGGCTCGCCTTGGTCAAGGCCATCAAGGCAATGGCCAACAGCACTCCCGGAATCGACATCAAACCGTCCATAACGCGCATGACCACGGCGTCGAGCCAACGAACGAAGCCAGTGATGAGACCGATCGCAAGTCCGATCGTCGTCGCCAGGATGGCGACCGACAGGCCAACGGCCAGCGAAATGCGGGCGCCGAATAAGACGCGGCTATAGACGTCCCGTCCCAGCATGTCGGTTCCAAACCAGTAGGTCTCCGACGGCTTGCGCAGGCGCCGCACCGGCGAGATTGCCTGCGGGTCGACGGTACCGAGATAGGGAGCCAACAGCGCCATCAAAATCAGCAGCACGAGCATGACGCCGCCGATCACTGCCGTCGGATGGCGATAGATCATCGCTTTGCTGCGCACCCAGGTCTGCGACCGGCTTACCCGGGCCGGCTTGGCGGGGCTTGGTGCGATCGCAGGCATCAGTATTGGATCCGCGGATCGAAGAAGCGGTAGGAAAGGTCAACGGCCAGGTTGACCAGGACGTAGATGGTGGAGAACAGCAGGATCACGCCCTGGATGATCGGGTAATCCCGGCGCAAAATGGCATCGACCGTCAGGCGGCCAATGCCGGGAATGGCGAACACGCTCTCCGTGACGACCACCCCCGAAATCAAAAGCGCAATGCCGATGCCAATAATGGTGACAATCGGCACGGCGGCATTCTTCAGGGCGTGTCCGAGCAGCACGGCACTGGGCGCCAATCCCTTGGCGTGTGCGGTGCGGACGTAGTCCTGCGCCAGGACCTCCAGCATCGCCGCGCGCGTGATGCGGGCGATCAGAGCAATGTAGATGGTGCCGAGCGCAATGGATGGCAGGATCAAATGGCGCAGCCACGCCCAGAAGCCTTCGCGCAACGGCGTATAGCCTTGCACCGGCAGCCAATCGAGATCGATGGCGAACAGGTAGATCAATAGGTAGGCGAGCACGAACACCGGCATAGAAAATCCGGCGACGGAAAAGAGCATCACCAGTCGATCGATGAGCTTGCCCGCTTTCCAGGCGCCGATCACACCCAGCGGTACCGCGATGGCAACGGCCACGATCAACGTGCACAAGGCCAACGACAGCGTCGGGCCGACACGTTGGCCGATCAGCTGCGTCACGGGAAGATTGGTGAAAATCGAAATGCCGAGATCGCCCTGCAACACCGCCGAGGCCCACACCCAAAATCGCGTCAGGAATGGTTGATCGAGGCCGAGCTTCTGGCGGATGCGCTCGATGTCCTCGACCGTGGCGATGTCGCCGGCGATCACCGCCGCGGGATCGCCCGGCGTCAAGTAGAGCAAAGAGAATACGAAGAACGCGACCATCCCGATCACCGGGATGGTCGCCAGCAGCCGACGAATGATATAGCCGAGCATGTTGCTCAGTCAGCTCGCGCCTATTTCTTCTCCACATTCCACAGGAAGGCCACCGGCGAGATCAAGAGGCCCGAGACGTTGCTGCGATAGGCGGTTGGAATGACGAACTGCGCCGTTGGAATGAACGGCACCGTTTCCCAGGCGTGCTTTTGCATGTCGTCGATCAATCGCTTCTGTTGCGCTGGATCGGTGGCATCGAACCAGGCATTGCGCAACTCCTCCATCTTCGGGTCGGTCGGCCAACCGAACCAGGATTTTTCGCCGACGCCGCGCATCGGGTAATTTATGGCGGGATTGGTCATATCGGGTCCGACGAGCCAGGTGTGAAAGATGTTCCAGCCGCCCTTCTCAATCGGCTCCTTGACGGCGCGGCGGTTGATCAGCGTGCCCCAATCGTTGGCCGCCAGCTCCACGTTGAGACCTGCGGACTTGAGAAGCTCGGTCGTCACCAGGCCCTGACTATGCACAATTGGCTGGTCCGTCGCCGACAACACGACGATCTTTTCGCCCTTATAGCCGGCTTCCTGAATGAGCTGCTTGGCCTTCGCCAGATCGCGCTTGCCCGTCAGCATCTCGGAGCCGACTTGGCTTTCGGCGGGTGAGCCGCAAGTGAAGAACGACGGGCACGGCTTGCCTTGTTTGGCATCCCCGGCGATCGCCAGCGCAAAGTCCTGCTGGTTGACAAGATAGAGCAAAGCTTGGCGCATCTTTGCATTGTTGAAGGGCGGATGCAGCTGGTTGAAGCGCAGCAAACCGATCGAGCCCAGTGGATCGGTATTCTCCACCTTGATGTCCTTGTTCTTGGCCAGCAGCGGGACCAGGTCGGGCGGGACCATCTGCCACCAATCGACCTCTCCGGCGTTGAGCGCGGCGGCAGCCGTGGCCGAATCGGGAATGTAGACCCACTCGACGCGGTCGACCTTCACGATCTTGCCGCCCGACGCCCAGGACGGCGCCTCCTTGCGCGGCAGGTAGTCGGTGTTTTTCACAAACACGACTTTGCTACCGGGCACCCACTCCTCTTTCAGCATTTTGAAGGGACCGGAGCCGATCAACTCGGTGATTTGCGTGAACGCATCAGTCTTGGCGACGCGTTCCGGCATGATGAAGGGGACGTTGGAGGAGGGCTTCGCAAGTGCGTCGAGGGTGAGCGAGAAAGGCTTTTTCAGCCTTAGCGTGAAGGTCCTATCGTCGACGGGTGTCCAGGCATCGGTCAAGTCCGCGAGTTTTTGGCCAAGGGCATCGCGCTTGGCCCAGCGCTCGATCGAGGCGATGCAGTCGGCCGATTTGACCGGCTGGCCGTCATGCCACTTGAGGCCGTCGCGCAGGGTGAAAGTGTAGGTGAGCTTGTCGTCACTCAGGCTCCACTTGTCCACCATTTGCGGCTGTACTTCGAACTTTTCGTTCACCGCGAACAGGGTGTCGTAGACCATGTAGCCGTAGTTGCGCGTGATGTATGCCGTCGTCCAGATCGGATCCAGGCTGCGCAGGTCTGCCTCCGGCACGAATTTCAGGGTCTTTTGCTGCGCCGCCGCCGACACAGTCAGCAAGCTGTTGCCGGCCAGTGCGGCTACCAACCACAGCACCGCCAACGCGCTTCGGGTCTTCCCGGACATGATACCGTCTCCCTTGCATGCTATCTTGTCGCTGACGCGCGCCGTCGATCGCCGGCAGCTAGAAAAACTTATGTTAGAAGGGCTTTGCCGGGGGCACCATACGCAATTTCCGCGCAAAATGCCCAAGTCTTGCTCATGGCAAGGCCGCCTTTGACCGCCCAAAGACGAGAGCGAGGCAGCATGCAAAGGACAAACCTCCACAATTTCGCGGCCGATCCGGGCCGCGTGTGTGGCCTTGCCCGGCAGATCGCCGGCAAAAGGCTGTCGCCGGTCGCGCTCGTCCAACGTTATCTTGACCGGATCGCGGCCGCCGATCCCAACGTCGAGTGCTGGCGCCAGGTCGATGCCGAGCGCGCGCTTACAACCGCGCAGGAACGCGAACGCGAGGCGGCGAGAGGGGCAATTCGCGGAGCGCTGCACGGCGTACCGGTGGCAATCAAGGACATCATCGACGTCGAGGGCCTGCCGACGCGTGCCAACAGCAGATCGCGCGCCGCCGCCGCGCCGGCCAACAGCGACGCCGAGATCGTGCTGGCGCTGAAAACGGCGGGCGCCATCGTGCTGGGCAAGGTGCACACCACCGAGTTCGCGTTTTTCGACCCCTCCCCAGCCCGCAATCCCCATGACGTCAGGCACACGCCCGGCGGCTCGAGTTCGGGGTCGGCTGCCGCCGTGGCCGCTGGCATGGCGCCGGTCGCCGTTGGCACGCAGACCGTTGCCTCGGTAAACCGGCCGGCGGCCTATTGCGGCATTTCCGCCTTCAAGCCGAGCACGCGCAGCCTGTCGACCTACGGCATCACGCCGCTGGCGCCCTCCTACGACACACCGGGGTTCTACGGCTGGAGCGTGGCCGATGCGGTCTATGTGTTCGAGGCCGTCGCGCCCCCGTTCGTGACCATGCGGCAGCGCTTGCCGGCGCCGGCGACGCTTTCCGTTTGCATTCCCGACGACCCACATATTGCAGATGCCATCCCCGAGATGAAGGCCGCCTTGACGCGTTTCGCCGATGCCCTGGCCAACGCCGGTCATGGGGTGGAGAGGCCGGTTTCGCCCATTTCGTTCGAGCGCCTGTGCAACCTGCAGCGTTCGACCATGGCCTACGAAGCCGGCCGGGCGTTGCAGCATTTGCTGCAAGAACCCGCTAGCGCCGTCGGCGAGAAGATCACGACGCTTATTCGCGACGGCCTGGGCATTGCTCCCGGTCGATACTTTGAGGAGCGCAGCGAAATCGATCGGCTGCGCTCGACCTTGTTTGCCGCGCTTAAGGCCGACGTCTTCCTATGGCCCGCGACCCCCGCCAGCGCCCCCGAGGGATTGAGCTGGACCGGCGATCCCAAATATATCTCGCCCTGGACGGCACTGGCGGGCCCGATCGTATCGGTGCCCGCCGGGTTCGCGGCGAGCGGCTTGCCCATCGGCTGCATTCTGAGCGCGCGCCCTGGCACCGACGTTGCGATGTGTTCATGGGCGCGCCAACTCGTTGAAGCCATTGGCGAGCGACAAGCTCTCGCGGCCTCACCATGACGGCAAGCCGCGAGCGCGGGCGGCGGGTGGATCGCGGGCTCGGTTGTCGCCGGTTGGGCTACTTTGCCCAGAACTCCACAAAGGCATAGCCACTGCCTTCAGCCTGCGAGTCGAAGATGCGCGAGCGGTGGCTGATCTCGATCTGCTTGACGGGGTGTCCAGGCTTCAAGTCGACGGGACCAAACGAGCTGCCCCCAGCCACCCGTTGCCGTTCGCCGAACACATCGCTCGAATTCGTCGGTGTAGATGACCTTGATCCGGTTCAGCGTGATCGCCCGGTTCTTCACATCCAGTCGCAAGCTCCGGAACCCGCGGTTGCGCGCAACCGCTACGACGTCGGTTTCAAAACCCAAGCCGCGCCGGATGCTGACAAAGAGCGGGGACTGGCCGCCCAGATAGAGCCAGCCGTTGTTGGCCGTCGCAAAGGCGCCGGTCCCCGAGCCCGGCTGAAACCAGCTATCGGCGTATTCGCCCCAGATCTCCAAACGGGCCTTGCCGCGCCGTGATTGGGCAGGATAGACGAACGCAATCTCGCTAATGAAGCGATCGCCCTTTAGCTCCAACCATGGCGTGGGTTCGTCGGTGCCGACGTCGCCGTTGACCGCAAGCACGTCGGGCTCCCCCCCGCATAGGTCACGCGCAATTCCTTGAGCTCGACGGTCCCACCGAGCGCACGCAGCTGGAGCCTGGCGAACCTGCCGTATTGCCGACCAAGCTTGAAGACGTCCTCATCCGCCGCCGTGCCAACCTCATGCACGCCAAAGAGCACGGCCCCGGGGCCGTCCGTTTCCTCCCCCCTGGCGCCGCTGGCGCTGCGGCGGCCGCTGTCGGCCTCCGCGCTGAAGGTTCGGGGCTGGCAATGGCGGGGGCCGCCGTGGCAACCCGCACGCCCCACAGCTCAACATTGGCGGGTCCTGCCGCTCCGAGATGCAGGCGGTAGGACAGGTCGATGTGGCGCACCGACTGTCCATCTTTGCCCAATTGGATCGGGCGCGAGCGCTGCCCTTTTTGCAACTTGAGGCGCCGCTTTTCAATGCGCGGCGCAGCGCCGTCGGTAACCACCGTCACGCGGTCGATGTCGATCAGTCGGTCGACGCCGACGAGCATCAGCGATTTGAAACGGCCCTTGCCGACCCCGACATCGATGCGATCCTCTTCTTTCTTAAGGTCGACCGAGCGCGTTCCGATCCAGACCCAGCTGGGTGGCGCCGAGCGGGCGTTCGGCACCTCGGGTGAGGCGCGCAATCCCCACAACTCGACCTTGGCCGGTCCCGCCGCGCCGAGATGCAGGCTGTAGGATAGGTCAACGTTCTCGACCACGCCGCCGTCATGGCTGAACCTGATCGGGTGCGAACGCTGGCCGCGCTCGAGCCT
Source organism: uncultured Alphaproteobacteria bacterium (assembly GCA_963775835.1). GTDB lineage: Bacteria > Pseudomonadota > Alphaproteobacteria > Rhizobiales > Hyphomicrobiaceae > AWTP1-13. Next base: position 191,305 of record CAVZKV010000020.1, read on the forward strand.
TAGGTGCTCCGCATCGATGTAGGGCTCGCCGTCCGTGGCAATCGTCACGCGATTGATGTCGATCCGGCGGTCGACACCGATCAGCATCACCGACGTAAAGCGGCCCTTGCCCGCCCCGATGGTGAAGCGCTCCTTCTCCTTCTTCAGATCCACCGCGCGCGTTTCGAGCAACACCCAATTGGCGTCGAGCGCGGGACCTTGGCTACGGCCGCGATCTTTCGCGCTTGCCACGGTCGACGTTGCAATCCCCCCAATAGCCAGCGCAAGAAGCGCCGCGAGCGTCCTCAACAGCATGGGCCTACCCCTCCACCTAGCGCTGCCCATTTGTGCACCCCGACCGCGCCCGGGTGCAAGCCGGATCCGAAGGCAACGGCGCAGACCTTCCTTGCTGGCGTGTCCCACGAGCACGCCTTGGGTTGCGCGCAATGGTTGCGCACCTCACTTGGTCGCCTAGTCGGGCGTTTTGTTAGCCCACCCCGTTGGCCATGGGTTGGGCACGACTGGCCGATCCGAACCGGATCAAGCCTCGCGTCACGCATGATCCAACGCTGGCGCACGCAACAAGGCGCAGGGGCGTCGAGGCGGCGCACAAAACCCGGGCGGAGGCCCGTTCGCACCGGCCGTGGCCTTGTCGCCTCATTGCAATAAAAAGAAAGGGCGCCAGCCGCTATCGGGGGACAGCGCGGCGCCCAATCCCGGCCTTCTTCTGTGTAGGAGAGAAGAGCCGCACACATCCGATACATGTGGACGGCTCGCGTCAATGCCCAAATGGGGCGCGCGCGATGCTGGCACGCGTCAATGGGGACCCTGTTTCATTTGTCGCGACGCAACAGCAAGATGGCCGGGGCTCTTCAGTCGGGACTTGCGCTTGCGGGCGGCGCCAGCGGAGCAGCAACGCTGCCGTTTAGAGGCCAGCCGGCCCGCGAGCGGCCGGCACGGGGGACCCGAGGTCATGTCGTTGGGCGGCAGGCACCGGCACGCCGCCGCGGCGGCGGCGCGGCTCAGTATCGGTTGCGATCCAATTTGTCGAACAGCTCGCCTGGATGCTCCAGGTGCCCGGTCTGGCAGGCGTCGTAGAGGCGCAAGGCCATCCGCTGCCGGGCGAGCTGCGCCTCGGAGGATAGGGTTGGCTTCTTGCGCTCGATCGTACTCAGCATGGCCTTGTAGGCCTCGCCGCAGTTTTGCGCTAGCGCGGCAAACGCCACCGCGCTGACGCCGAGGGCGAGCAGAAGGCTTGCCGCAATCCTGCGCACAAGGCGGACCGAACAGGCTGTCGCAAAACATGTCATTTTACGCAACTGTGCAGTGAACTGCGGTTGGAACTGGGCACCGATCTCTGTGGAAAAACGCGGGGGTGGCTGCCCCGGTTCCTCGGCCTGGGTGCGTGACGATACGACCTTCGGGAGGTCGGCCGAAGCTTAACCCATGACCAACCGCGCCCCATTGCCGCCGCGCCCATTGCCAACCGGGCCCGAGCCGCACTCAGCCGTTCCAGCGGCTGTTTGCGCTCGCGTCTTGTGCGCTGCAGGCCTGCAACAGCTGTCCGCTGGCGGGCAGGCGGGCCATCAGCCAGTCGGATAGCTGGCGCCGGCCGGTTTCGCCAATGTGCAAGCCAAGCTTGGTGCGTCGCCATAACACGTCCTCGGCCGTCATGGCCCATTCGTTTTTGACGAGATGGGCAACCTCGCGCTCGTACAGCCCAGCACCGAAATTGAAACCGAGCCCAGGGGTGTCCGAAGGGGTGTCCGAAGGGGCGTCCGGGTGATCCGCAAAAATCTTGCGCGCGATGGTGCCGTAGCTGCGCACGAGACGATGCGAGGTTGCCTCGCCGAGCGTGGGAACCGCCACGGCCAGCTCGGATGCCAGCCGCCCCAGGTCCTCGCGGGCAAAATCGCCGCCAGGCAGCGGGACGTCGCGCGTCCAAGCAAGACGCGCGCGCGGAAACAGCGGCGCAAGCTTGCCCAAGACCGCCTCAGCCAAGTGCCGATAGGTGGTGATCTTGCCGCCGATGATCGTCAGCAGCCACGGCCGGCCCTCGGGACCATCGAGATCGAGGACGAAATCACGCGTTGCGTCCTGTGCCGAATGCTCCCCGTCGTCAAACAGGGAGCGCACACCGGCATAGCTCCAGACAATGTCGGAGAGACTGACGGGAGCGGCAAAATATTCGCTGACGGCCCGGCATAGATATTGCGCCTCTTCCTGCGAAATCGCGACGCAGGCAAGGTCATCGGTAAAATCGACGTCGGTCGTGCCGATGAGCGTGAATTCCCCTTCGTATGGAATCGCGAAGATGATGCGCCGGTCCGCGTTCTGAAAGATGTAGGCGCGGTCGTGCTCGAACAACCGGCGCACCACAATATGACTGCCCTTGACCAGCCTGATGCCCGGCCGTCGCCCTGAGGCGATACCATCGGCCGGACCGTTTGCCGCCCAAGCGCCGGTGGCGTTGATGAGGACGCGCGCGGTCGCCGTTTCATGTTGGCCCGTAACCAGGTTCTTCAGCTCAAGCCGCCAATGGCTCGCCGTGCGGTGCACGGACACGACTTGCGTGCGCACGCGAATCTCGGCGCCGCGGGCAGCAGCATCCATTGCGTTGAGCACGACCAAGCGTGCATCGTCGACCCAGCAGTCCGAGTACTCGAAGGCGCGCGTGAAGCTCGGCTTCAAAGGCCTACCGGCCGCAACGCGCGACAGGTCCACGGTTCGGGAGGGCTCGAGGATGCGCCGCCCCCCGCCCAGGTGATCATAAAGAATGAGACCGAGGCGGATGAGGAAGGCGGGACGTAGGCCGCGATGATGCGGGAGCACGAAACGCATTGGCCGCACGATGTGCGGCGCCAGGCCGAGCAAGACCTCGCGTTCCTTGAGCGAGCTGCGTACCAGGGCAAACTCGTACTGCTCGAGATAGCGAAGGCCGCCGTGTATGAGCTTGGTCGAGGCGGACGAGGTCCCACTCGCCAGGTCGCCTTTTTCCGCCAGCAAGACGGAAAGCCCTCGGCCCGCCGCATCGCGCGCGACACCACAACCGTTGATGCCGCCGCCGATGATTGCGATGTCCCGCATGCCGCCGTCCGCGTTCCCATGGGTTTGCTCGTGCCAAGCCGCCGCAGCGCCCGGCCTACCGTCGGTTCATACGTCTTCGCTTGAACGCGAAACGAAGGTTATCGAACTTTTTCGAAAGATCAAGCTTGGTCGGCGATCTCGACGGCGACATCGCTCTCCCGGCACAGCTCGCGCACGCGCGCTGGCGGCTCGGTCTCGGTCACGAGATAGTCGAGCTGGGAGATATGACCGATGCGCACCGGCGCGGTGCGCTCGAATTTCATGCTGTCGGCGACCAGAATAGATTTGCGGGCACAGTTCATGATGGCCTGCGCCACCTTCACCTCGCGATAATCGAAGTCGAGCAGCGTGCCGTCTTCGTCGATGGCGGAGGTGCCGATGACGGCGTAGTCGACCTTGAATTGACGGATGAAGTCGACCGCCGCCTCCCCCACCACGCCCCCGTCCTGATGCCGCACGACGCCGCCAGCGACGATGATCTCGATCTGCTCATAACCCTGCAAGATATTGGCAACATTGATATTATTTGTAATCACCAGCAGCCCATGCTTGCCGCGGAGCGCGGCGGCGACCTGCTCGGTGGTGGTGCCGATATTGATCAGCAGCGAGGAACTGTCGGGGATCAAGGAAGCGGCCTTGAGGCCGATGCGGCGCTTTTCATCGGTGGCGAGCTTGCGCCGCGCCTCATAGCCCAGATTGGCGGTGCCGGAGGCGAGGATGGCGCCGCCATGGTAGCGCTGCAGGACGCCGCGCTCGCACAGATCGTTGAGGTCCTTGCGAATCGTCTGCGGAGTGACGTTGAAGCGGTCGGCCAGTCCCTCAACGCTGACCCGGCCCTCGGACTTGGCGAGCGCGACGATGTCGCTCTGGCGCGGGCTCAGCAGGTACATGCATGGCCTCCCGTTCGGACCTCGGCCACTTATTTCGTTTGCGTCGCTTGCGCAAGCTTAGCGCATTCGCCGCCTCCGACAAGACGGTGCGGCACGCCTTGGATTTCGTATTGCCGCGTTTCACGCCCGCAGTTGCGGGCAAGGATGCGCGAATACGTTTTCGATTGACATTCGTTTTGGTTCGATCATAGCGTTAATCGATGTCTCGTACAACTTTGGGAGGAGACCATCCATGAAGAGACGAGGAACGATCACGGCCGCATTGCTGGCGGTGATGTTGGCAAGCGGTAGCGCCTTGGCCGGCATGGATGAGGCCAGGCGGTGGGTTGACCGGGAATTTCAGCCCTCGACGCTGAGCAAAGATCAGCAGCTCAAGGAACTGGAATGGTTCGTCAACGCGGCCGCCCCCTTCAAGGGGATGGAGATCAACGTGCTGTCGGAAACGATCCCGACGCACGAATACGAATTGAAGACGCTGACCAAGGCGTTCGAGGAAATCACCGGTATCAAGGTCAATCACCAGGTTCTGGGCGAAGGCGAGGTCGTGCAGGCCGTCCAAACGCAGATGCAGACCAACCGCAATCTGTACGACGGCTACATCAACGATTTGGATCTCATCGGCACGCACTCGCGCCTGCAGCTGGCCGTCAATCTAACCGACTGGATGGCCGGGGAAGGCAAGGACGTCACGCTGCCGACGCTCGACGTCGAGGATTTCATCGGTAAGTCCTTCACGACTGGTCCGGACGGCAAGCTCTGGCAGCTCCCGGATCAGCAGTTCGCCAATCTTTACTGGTTCCGCTACGACTGGTTCAAACGACCGGAGATCAAGAAGCAGTTCAAGGACCGATACGGCTACGAGCTCGGGGTGCCCGTCAATTGGTCCGCCTACGAGGACATCGCCGAGTTCTTCAGCGTGCACGTGAAGGAAATCGACGGTGTGCGCATTTATGGCCATATGGACTACGGCAAGCGCGCGCCGGATCTTGGCTGGCGCATGACCGACGCCTGGCTGTCGATGGCCGGTGCGAGTTCCAAGGGCTTGCCCAATGGACGCCCGATCGACGAGTGGGGCATCCGCATGGAGGAAGGCTCCTGCAATCCCTCCGGCGCCTCGATCTCGCGCGGTGGCGAGACCAATGGACCAGCGTCGATTTATGCCATCCGCAAGTGGGACGAGTGGCTGCGCAAATATGCTCCTCCCGGTGCCGCCGACTACGACTTCTATCAATCGCTGCCGGCGCTGTCGCAGGGCAACGTCGCCCAGCAGATCTTCTGGTACACGGCCTTCACCGCAGAAATGGTCAAGCCCAAGAGCGAAGGCAACAACACCGTGAACGACAAGGGCGAGGTGCAGTGGCGCATGGCTCCTTCGCCGCACGGCCCCTACTGGGAGGAGGGCATGAAGCTCGGCTATCAGGACGCCGGCTCCTGGACCATCTTCAAATCAACCCCGCTCGAGCGCCGCAAAGCCGCCTGGCTCTACGCACAATTCACGGTCTCCAAGACGGTGTCGCTCAAGAAGAGCCATGTCGGACTGACCATCATTCGTGACAGTGATATCCGGCATCAATCCTTCACGGAACGGGCACCGAAACTCGGCGGCCTGGTCGAGTTCTACCGCTCACCGGATCGGGTGCGTTGGACGCCAACCGGCATCAATGTGCCCGACTATCCCAAGCTCGCCCAGCTCTGGTGGCAGAACATCGGCGATGTGAACTCCGGCGCCTTCACTCCGCAGCAAGCCATGGATCGGCTGGCCAAGGAGATGGATGACGTGATGGCGCGCATGGAAGACGTGGACAAGAAGGCCAAGGTCTACGGCGGCTGCGGCCCGCGGCTCAATGCCGCCAAGGACCCAAAGGAGTGGCTCGGCAAGCCGAATGGGCCGAAGGCGAAGCTCGCCGACGAGAAACCCAAGGGCGAAACCATCGACTACGATGAACTGGTAAAACGCTGGAAGAGCTAACCGGCGTTTGCGGCAGCGGGCGTCTTTCCGCCCGCTTCAACTGGGAAAGCGCGCAGGCGCGAAGCCTGCCGCTTCCCTCCTCGCCGTTCTCGATCGATACTGTGACCCTCGCCCAGGGACCCTATCGACCCATCGGACGCATACGTGACGCTCGAACTGAGAAACGTGGTGAGGAGCGTCGGTGCGCAGACCCACATCCATGAGACGAACCTGCGCCTCGCCAAGGAGGGCTTCAACATCCTGCTTGGCACGACGCTTGCGGGCAAGACAACGCTGATGCAGCTGATGGCGGGCCTCGAGCAGCCGAGCCGCGGCGAGGTATGGTTCGACGGCAAGAACGTTACCGGCGTTGCCGTGCAGAAGCGCAATGTCTCGATGGTCTATCAGCAGTTCATTAACTATCCGAATCTGACCGTTTTTGAGAACATCGCCTCTCCCCTCAGGGTTGCAGGTATGGGGCAAGCGGAGATCAAGGACCGCGTACACCGCATAGCCGAGCTCGTGAAGATCGCGCCGATGCTACCTCGCCGCCCCAGCGAGCTATCGGGCGGGCAACAGCAGCGGACCGCGCTCGCACGTGCCCTCGTCAAGGATGCCGATCTGGTCCTACTTGATGAACCGCTCGCCAATCTCGACTTCAAGCTCAGGGAAGAGTTGCGCGACGAGCTGCCGAAGCTATTCGTCAATCGGCACAGCGTCGTCGTGTTTGCCACGACAGACCCCATGGATGCCCTGCTACTCGGCGGACACACGGCGACCCTCAGGGAAGGGCGCATCACCCAGTTCGGACCGACGGCGCAGGTGTATCATCGGCCCGTCGACCTCGTGACCGCACAAGTCTTCTCCAATCCGCCAATTAATACGGCAACCGTCACCAAGCGCGGCGACCACATTGTTCTGAGTGAGACGGTCCAATGGCGGGCAACGGCCGAGATGCGCGAGCTGCCGGATGGCGCCTACGTCGTCGGTATTCGCCCGCATCACATCAGCCCGGTCGCAAACGGACCCGGCGGCGCGCGCCTCGACGGCAAAGTGCAGATCACCGAGCTCAGCGGATCGGAGAGCACCATCCATTTCGAGCACGGCCCCTTGCATTGGGTATCGCAGTCGCACGGAATCCACGCCGTCGAGGTTGGCACCACCATCCAACTGTACATCGACGTCGATCGCTGCATGTATTTCAGCGTCGCGGGCGAGCTCGTGGCATGAGGCAGGGGCGCACCGGCTCGGTAACCCGCGCACGCCCCGCTGGGCATTTGAAGGGCCTTTGAGGCTATGGCCAAGATCAGCCTGGAAAACATCAAGCATAGCTACCTGAAACGACCCCGCGCCCCCGAGGACTGGGCCCTGAAAAAACTCGATCTCGAGTGGTCGGATGGCGGTGCCTACGCGCTGCTCGGGCCATCGGGCTGCGGTAAGACCACCTTGCTCAACATCATTTCCGGACTGGTGCGCCCGACCGAAGGCAGGGTCTTGTTCGACGGCGTCGATCTGACCGAGCGGCCGACCGACCGCCGGCACATTGCCCAGGTCTTTCAGTTTCCGGTTGTGTACGACACCATGACGGTCCGGCAGAACCTGGCGTTTCCCCTGCGCAATCGCGGCCTCAAGGCCGCCGAGATCGAGCAGAAGGTTGAAGCGATCGCGCACATGCTCGATCTCAACGAGATGCTGCCCAAGCGCGCCTCGGGGCTGACCGCCGACGGCAAGCAGAAGATTTCGCTCGGGCGTGGGCTTGTCCGCTCGGATGTCAACGTCATCATGTTCGATGAGCCGCTCACCGTCATCGATCCGCACCTCAAATGGCAGCTCCGATCCAAGTTGAAGGAACTGCATCAGCGCACGCGGCGGACCATGATCTATGTGACGCACGATCAGACCGAGGCCCTGACGTTCGCGGAAAAAGTGGTGGTGATGCACGAAGGCCGTGTCGTGCAGGTCGGCTCGCCGGTCGAGCTCTTCGAGCGCCCGCGCCATACCTTTGTCGGGCATTTCATCGGCTCGCCCGGCATGAATATTTTGCCCTGCGAGGTTAGCGGCGGTGGCGTCCACTTCGCCGGCCGCCAGGTCGAGGTCGAAAATCCGCCTCGCGGGCCCCTCAATGGCCGGCAGACGCAGATCGGTGTGCGGCCCGAATTCGTCTCGCTGACCGAACAGGGGATCCCGGTCAACATCGTCAAGGTCAGCGATGCCGGCCGCTATCGCATCGTCGAAGCGCGCTGCCAGGAAAGCCGCATCAAGCTACTGCTCGAGGAGGGCGTTTCGCTGCCGGCGAGCAACGCCTGCGTCCGTTTCGACCCCGCCCACACCCGGCTCTATGCCGACGGTCAGCTGTTGGAGTAGGCCCGACCATGGACGGCAAGACGCAGAACCAGATGGGCTGGCTGTTCGTGCTGCCTGTCGTCGCGCTCGTGGCCTTCAATGCCGTGATCCCACTGATGGCCGTGGTCAATTACTCCGTGCAAGAGACCTTCGGCAACAACATGTTCTTCTTCGAGGGCGTGAAGTGGTTTGAACAGGTCCTGCACTCGGATCGCTTCCACGCCTCGCTCGGGCGGCAGCTCTTCTTCAGCGGCATAATTCTGGTCATCGAGGTGCCGCTGGGCGTCGCCATCGCCCTGGCGATGCCGCGCCGCGGACCGTGGGTCTCCGTCTGCCTGGTGCTGATGGCGCTGCCGCTGTTGATCCCTTGGAACGTCGTCGGCGCAATGTGGAACATCTTCGCCCTGCCCGACATCGGCATGCTCGGTAGGCTGCTCAATGATCTGGGCTTCAACTATAACTACACGCAGCAGCCGATCTCGGCGTGGGCAACGCTGATCGCCATGGACGTTTGGCATTGGACGTCGCTGGTCGTGCTGCTGGCCTATGCCGGGCTGAGCGCAATCCCGGATGCCTACTACCAGGCCGCAAAAATCGATGGCGCCTCGGCTTGGGCGGTATTCCGCTACATCCAGTTGCCGAAGATGAACCGTGTTCTGACGATCGCCGTGCTGTTGCGCTTTATGGACAGCTTCAACATCCATACCGAGCCCTTCGTATTGACGGGTGGCGGGCCCGGCAATACCACGACCCTGTTGTCGATCGACCTGGTCAAGATCGCGCTCGGCCAATTTGATCTCGGTCCAGCGGCGGCAATGTCGATCATCTACTTTTTGATCATTTTGTTGCTGTCGTGGGTCTTCTACGTGGTGATGACTCGAGGCGAGGAACAGTGATGCGCAAGCTCGGCTGGCTCGTACCGGCGCTCTACATCTTGTTTCTGCTGCTGCCGATCTACTGGCTGGTGAGCATGTCCTTCAAGACGACCAACGAAATTTTGGGCGCGTTCACGCTCTGGCCAAAAAAGTTCACCTTGGAGAACTATCAGAAAATCTTCACGGACCCGACCTGGTACAACGGCTACATCAACTCGCTGATTTACGTCGTCATCAACACCGTCATCTCGGTGCTGGTGGCTTTGCCCGCGGCCTACGCCTTCTCGCGCTATCGTTTCCTGGGCGACAAGCATCTCTTCTTCTGGTTGTTGACCAACCGCATGGCACCGGCCGCTGTATTTGCCCTGCCGTTCTTCCAGCTTTATTCGGCGATCGGTCTGTTCGACACCCATATCGCCGTGGCCCTAGCGCACTGCCTCTTCAACATCCCGCTGGCGGTCTGGATTCTTGAGGGTTTCATGTCGAGCGTGCCGAGACAGCTCGATGAGACGGCCTATCTCGACGGCTACGGCTTTTGGCGCTTCTTCCTCAAGATCTTCCTGCCTACGATTGCCGCCGGCATCGGCGTCGCGGCCTTCTTCTGCTTTATGTTTTCCTGGGTCGAGCTGCTGTTGGCTAAGACACTTACCTCGGTCGCCGCCAAACCGATCGCGGCGACGATGACCCGCACGGCGAGTAGCTCGGGGTACGAGCTGGGTTTGCTGGCCGCCGCCGGTACGCTCACGATCATTCCCGGCGCCTTCGTGATCTACTTTGTGCGCAACTACATCGCCAAGGGTTTCGCGCTCGGCCGCGTGTGAGCAGCCGCGTTTTGCAATAACAGGAGGAGCTCTTGCACCTGACCTGGATGGCCTGGACCTGGGAAACCGCAGCGTTCTTCCTGTGCATCGCCGGCCTGTTGATTTGCATGACCGTCTGGGAGTTGCTTTCGCCCGGCGGGGCGCCGCGGCGCGGCATCCTCGCCATCCGCACCACCCGGGGCGACCGGTTGTTCATCTCGCTGTTGAGCGCTGCCTATATCCACTTGGGTTGGCTGGCCGCCTTCGGCACGCCGCTCTGGGGCGCCACGGCCGTGGCTATCGTTCTGGCCATCGTCGTTTTTCGCTGGGTCTAGCAGCTGCGCGCATGGCACGGACGGGCGGACCGCGGATCATCAGGGTGAGCATAAGTTCGCCGTCAGAGCGCCGCTTTCCTGTGACAAGAATTGAACATGGGTGCGGGAGAACAACCAACGGAAGGGCCAACGATGACCCCTATCCAACTCAACGCCATCCGCCGTAAGCTGAGGGAATTGAACCTCGAATACAGCGCCTTGCTGCGCGACAGGTTCGGCGAGGGACGCTTTGCGCGCATGGCCAAGTTAAGGGCCGAACGCAATGCGCTGGTGGCCCTGATCGCCGAGCACGATGGGCGAGAGGCGAGCGCCGTGCGGAGCAACGGTGCCTTCCATCCGGGCTCCGACGGCTTCCCGCTCGACGCGCAGGCTTGAGGCGGCCCGCGCCGGGCCGCTTTGGGTGGGAGGCTCAATCGCGCTCGATCGCCTCGCGCCGTATTTCAAGCTCCAGCCACTTCTCTTCCGCAGCCTCAAGCTGCGACTGCTTGACCACAAGTGCCTCCGAAGCCTGCCTGAAAGCCGCCGGATCCCGAGCATAGAGGCCGGGATCACCGAGTCGGCGCTGCAAGTCGTCGACGTCGGCGCCGAGGGAGGCGATCGTTGCGGGCAGGCTCTGCAGCGCGCGCTGTTCGTTGTAGCTGAGCCTGCGTTTTGCTGCTTTGGCTTGCGCCGTGGGCGCCGTCTTCTTTTCTGGCGTAGCCGTAGGCGGCTTGGAAATCGCTTGCCTGCCCGTCACATCGCCACCGCGTTGCCCAGTCATATCGCTGTAGCCACCGGCGTATTCTGACCAGCGGCCGTCGCCCTCTGGGACGACCACGGCATTGACCACGCGATCAAGAAAATCGCGATCATGGCTGATGAGGACGACCGTGCCGAGGTAGTCGCCGAGCATCTCCTCCAGCACGTCGAGCGTCTCGATATCGAGGTCGTTGGTGGGCTCATCGAGCAGCATCAGGTTGGACGGCCGAGCAAGCGCCCGCGCCAGCATCAACCGGCCGCGTTCGCCGCCCGAAAGGGCGCGCAGCGGGGTACGCGCCTGTTGCGCCGTGAAGAGAAAATCCTTCATATAGCCAACGACATGGCGCGAACGGCCATTGACCGTGACCGTATCCCCCCGACCTCCGGTCAACGCTTCGCTCAACGTCCAGTCAGGGTTGAGGCTTTCGCGCTGCTGGTCGAGCCTTACCATCTGAAGGTTGCTGCCAAGCCGAACCGATCCGCTATCGGGCGCGAGCCCCCCCGTCAACAGATGGGCCAACGTGGTCTTGCCGCTGCCGTTAGGACCGACGATGCCGATGCGATCGCCGCGGGCGATGCGCATCGAATACGCCTCCACAATGCGCCGCCCAGCGTAGGTTTTGCCGATCGCCTTTGCGTCGATGACCAGCGCGCCGGAGACCGACGCCTCCGGCGCGCCAAGGACGGCCTTGCCAGCCGAACGGCGAAGCTCGCGCCGTACCTGCCGTAGGGTCTGCAGCTCGGCCACGCGGCGTACGTTGCGCTTGCGCCGGGCCGTGACGCCGTAGCGTAACCAATCCTCCTCGCGGGCTATTCTTCGATCAAGCTTGTGCCGCTCGACGTCCTCGAGCGCAAGTTGCTCGTCGCGCCAGGCTTCGAATTGGGCAAACCCGACATCCACACGCCGCGTGCTGCCGCGATCGAGCCACAGGGTGTGGCGCGAAAGATTGGCGAGGAAGCGCCGGTCGTGACTGACGAGCACGAGTGCGGCACGCCCTTCACTCAGCCGGGCTTCCAGCCATTCGATGGTCGGCAGATCGAGGTGATTGGTCGGCTCGTCGAGCAGGAGAATGTCGGGCGCCGGAGCCAGCACGCGCGCCAGCGCCGCCCGGCGGAGTTCCCCGCCGGAGAGCTGATCGAGAGCTTCCGAGCCGTCGAGCCCGAGCTGCTGCAAGAGATAGCGGGCCTGATAGGGATCGTCGGCTGGCCCGAGGCCCAACTCTGCGAATGCCCCGGTGGTGGCAAAGCCGGTCTTGTCGGGCTCCTGCGGCAAATAGCGGATCGCCACGCCTGGTTGCACAAATCGCTTCCCCGCGTCGGGCTCGACCAGACCCGCCGCAATGCGCAGCAGCGTCGATTTGCCGGAGCCATTGCGGCCAACGAGGCAGACGCGGTCCCCGGCGGACACGGTCAGCTCGGCGCCGTCTAGCAACGGCGCGCCGCCGAAGGTAAGGGCGATGTCGCTAAGCTGGAGCAAGGGAGGTGGCTGGGCCATTGCGACAATCTAGCTCAACTTGGGCTAGCAGGTGGAACGGGCGCTCGCGACGCGAGCCTCAGCACGGCCCGTCGCGATCCGCGACCCCAGCCGCAGCCGCCGGCAAGCGGCGTTGCCAAGGTGGCCGGTCGGCCGAGCGATCAACCGAAGCGGCGGGGACTGAAGGCAGCGACGTCGATCTGGGGCACTTCGCCGGAAACGAGCTCGGCAACCGTCCTGGCGGTCTTGGCCGCTGAGGCCATGCCGATATGGCCGTGCCCAAAGGCATAGACAACATCCTTGCATTTGCGCGCGGCGCCGATCACGGGTAGCGAATCGGGCAGGCTCGGACGATGGCCCATCCAGGTGCTGAGGCGGCTTTCGGCGTAGGGGCGCGACCAAAACCTTGCTCGCACGACGTCGTGACCCTTGCGCAGCAAAAAGCTGGCCCGTCGTTACCCCGACAATGCCGGCGCCGATCACAGCAACCCTGGTTCTCGCAGCCACGGGCGCCATCCTTCCCCCCTTCGAGCGCAGTCCCACGGCAGCGCCGATTTTACGGATCGGCGATGACGCGATAAAGTTGCGCGAACGCCGCATACCCCGCGTTTTTTTTCTCGATCGCCGTCGACCTGAGCTGCCAGCCATGCCCACGAAGTCGCCAAGACGGTTGTCTCGATGGGGCTCCTGCCATTATCCGCGGGCCCTGGCCTCGGCGGCGGCGGCAAGCCGCCAAGGCCGCGGATTCGTGGCGGATTTTTTTTCGGGACTGGGATGATCTTTGCGGGAGCTAGCTGATGCGCAATGATTTCGCCGGCCCGCGGCTCGCCCATGGAGGCAAGGCCGTCTATGGTGCGCGCCTGGGCATCCTGATGCTCGAAGCGCGCTTTCCGCGCATCCCGGGCGACATGGGCCACGCCGGAACCTGGCCGTTTCCGGTGCTGTACAAGGTGGTGAAGGGGGCCTCCCCACGGCGTGTCGTGGCCGAGCAGGCAACGGGGCTGCTGCCCAGTTTCATCGCGGCAGCCAAGGAGTTGGTGGCGCTCGGTGCCGATGGCATCACCACGAATTGTGGCTTCCTCTCGCTCTACCAGCAGGAGCTGGCAGCCGCCCTGACCGTGCCGGTGGCAACGTCGAGCCTGATGCAGGTGCCGATGATCGAGAGCACCTTGCCGGCCGGCAAGCGGGTTGGCGTCCTTACGGTCAGCGCGGCCAACCTGACGCGCGACCATCTCCTGGCTATCGGGCTTGACCCAGCCTTGCCCGTCGTCGGCACAGATCAAGGTCGTGAATTCACGCGCGTGCTGATCGGCAACGAAGAGACGCTCGATGTGGCCGCGGCCGAGCAGGATATCCTGGACGCCGGCGATGCGCTCCTTCGCCAAGACGACCGGGTGGGCGCCGTTCTGCTCGAGTGTACCAATATGGCGCCCTATGCGCGCGCCCTGCGCGACCGGTTGGGTCTGCCTGTCTACGATATCTATAGTTTCATGCTTTGGTTCCACGCCGGATTGGCACCGCGCGATTTCGGGCATCCCGGGTCGGCCGCTCGCGCCTGGCGCGACTAGGGGCGCACCGGACCTCACTCACCGCTGCCCGATCGGCGCGTCGGGCTCGCCGGCCAAGAGCCATTCGACGAAGGCCGCGGCCGCCACCGTCAAGGCGCCGGTATTCTCGATGATCAGGTCGGCATCGGTTGGCTCGAAGCCGGTCGCCCGCGCCAGGCGCACAGCCAGATCGGGACCGTGCTCCCGTCGGCGCTTGGCCAACCGATCGGCCCGCAGCTCGGCGGGAGCGTCGATCAGCACCACCGCAACATTGCGATAGCGTGCGCGCGCGCGGGCAACGATCGTGCGCGACGCATTGAGCACGATGCATCCACCATGGCGTACCGCCTCGTCGATCTCGACCGGAATCCCATAGTGCAGACCATGGGCCTGCCAATTGAGGGCAAAGCCACCTTGCCTGAGCCGGGTTGAGAATTCGCTGGCGCTGACGCAGTCATGATCCTCCGCACCGTCCGGCTCTCGGGTCACGACCCGTCTGGCAAAGGCAAATTGCTTCCGACTGGCCAAGCGGCAACGGGCTTCCTGCAGAACGGCATCCTTGCCGGCGCCGCTGGGCCCCACGAGCAAGACGACCCGGCCCGGCCCCAGCCCACAAACTTTGCCGTCCTCAAATGACCCGTCGTCCGCCACGATAGACCTCACGTACAACGGGAAGGGCGCCCACAATACGAACGCGCGCCAGATCCGCGCGCAGCCCCGCTGCGATCTGTCCGCGATCGTTCAGCCCAGCGGCCCGTGCCGGGTGAAGGGTAACGGTGCGAAGGGCGGCCGGCAAACCATAGCCCTCGATACGACGTGCCAGCTCGAATGCGCCCATCAGCAGACTTGCCGGCACGTAGTCGGAAGACAGGATATCGAGCACGCCTTCCCGCGCCAGCGCCTCGGCGGCCACGTTGCCGGAGTGCGAGCCGCCCCTTACCACGTTGGGGGCGCCCATTAGCACGGCAACGCCGGCACGATGGCAGGCCGCGGCGGCTTCGGCCGTGGTCGGAAATTCGGCGATCGCTGCGCCCTCGGCGATCGCCTCCTCCACATGCGCGAGCGTTGCATCATCGTGGCTTGCCGTGACGATTCGGTGCGCCTTGGCGAGGGCGACAAGCGCCGCTCGGTGGCGCACGTAGTTGGCGGCGAACTGAGCGCGCCGCGTGTGCATGAAGCGCTCCAGTTCGCTGACGGGCAGGCCGGACTTGCCGCCATAGTAGGTTTTCCAGGCGCCGAGATCACGGAACTGGCGAGCGCCCGGGGTGTGATCCATCAACGAGATCAGCTTGGCATCATAGACGTCCAGCAGCCAGCCGGTCTGTTCGACCACGTCCTCGGCACAAATCTCGCAGCGCACATGCAAACGATGCTCGGCGCGCAGAAGATCCTGTGCTCTGGCGGCCTCGATGGCACCCAAGATCGCCCTCAGTTCCGCCGCGACGGAGCGATAGGCAAGATCAGTACCGACGCGCACGGAATCGAAAACCGTCGTAATGGCAGACGCCGCAATTTGCGCATCGTAGGCGACCACGGCCGCCAGCGGCGGCCACGCCACCTTGGGGCGCGGCTGCAGATGGTTTTCCAGGTGATCGGTATGTAGGTCGACCAGGCCCGGAACCAGGAAGTCGCCGGCGCAATCGAGCCCGCGCTCGGGGGCCCGGCCTTGACCGACTTCGACGATGCGATCGCCGCTGACGGCGATCCAGCCGATCAGCACTGCTGCCGGGAGCACGATGCTGGCATTCTCGAAGATGCGCGTCCTATCCACGGCTCGGCTCTCAGGCTCGAAAGCGACTGACATCGATCGAGCGATCCGCGACCTGGCGCTTGACGTCTTCGTCGTGAAAGATACCGACCAGCGCCGTGCCGGCACGCTTGCGATGGCGTATGAACTCAACCACCGCGGCGCAATTCTTTTGGTCAAGCGAGGCCGTCGGCTCGTCGAGCAGCAGTAGCGGATGCATCGCCACGAAGCCGCGCGCGATGTTGATGCGCTGTTGCTCGCCACCGGAGAAGGTGGCCGGAGGCAGCTGCCAAAGTCGCTCCGGGATAGCGAGACGCGCAAGCAAATCGGCCGCTCGCGCGCGGGCGCTGGCCGCCTCTAGTCCATGGTCCCGCGCGGATTGAGCCACAACCTCGAGCGCACCGACACGAGGAATGGTGCGCAAGAATTGGCTGATGTAACCGATCACGCATTGGCGCAGGCGCAAGACGTCGCGCGGCGAGGCACGGGCAACATCGGTCCATTGCTGCCCCTGCCGTACTAAGATGCTGCCGGCATCGATGCGATAGTTGCCGAAGATCATTTTGAGTATGCATGATTTGCCGATGCCGGAAGGACCGTCGAGGACAACGCACTCGCCCGCGTGTACCTCGAACGAAACCTCGCGCAGTACCGGCAGCGTGGCTCCGGCACGCAGGTGCATGACGAAAGTTTTGGCCACTCCCGTTACTCGGACCAGAGCGGTGTCGGTCGCGATCATGCCCTCACCCGCGCAAATCGGCTGAAACCAGCAGCTGCGTGTAGGGCTCGTGTGGATCGTCGAGCACCTGGTCGGTCAGACCCGTTTCGATCACACGGCCATGTCGCATCACGATCAACCGGTGCGAGAGCAGCCGCGCCACGGCCAAGTCGTGGGTGACGATGACGACCGCGAGGCCATGGTCCGCCACCAGGCCGCGCAGCAGATCGAGCAGTCGAGCCTGCACGGAGACGTCGAGCCCACCGGTCGGCTCGTCCATGAACACCAGGCGCGGTGCCGTCACCATGTTCTTGGCAATCTGCAGGCGCTGTCGCATGCCGCCGGAAAAAGTCGTCGGTAGATCGTCGATGCGTCCGGTCTCGATCTCGACCCGGGCCAGCCAATCCAGCGCCTCCCCTCGTATCCTCCCATAGTTGCGCCAGCCTACCGCCATCAGGCGTTCGCCGACGTTACCGCCCGCCGACACGCCCATCCGCAAGCCCAGACGGGCGTCCTGATGCACGAAGCCCCAGTCGGTGCGCAACAGGAAGCGCCGCTCCGCTTCCCCGAGCGCAAACAGATCGCGCACGACCCCGTCGCGCATGCGATACCGAATGCGGCCATGGGTCGGCCGCAACTGGGTCGCGAGCAGCGAAAGCAGGGTGGATTTGCCCGATCCCGAATTCGCCAACAACGGCCAAAACCTCGCCAGCGTAGAGATCGAGCGAGACATCCACGCAACCGATGCGGGCGCCGTAAAGCTTGGTCAGACCTGCCGCGGTCAGCAGCGCCTCTTCATCGGCGCTCATCGTGTGCCTCCCGCCCTGGTGCAGCCGTCCTGCGCCCCTGGCAATAGTCCGTATCAGAACACACGAACATGCGCCCGCCGCTATCGTCGGTGACGACCTCATCGAGATAGGTATCCCGCGCGCCGCACAGGGCGCAGGGCTGCTCGAAGCGCGTACGGGCGAAGGGATGATCGTCGAAATCGAGGCTTACCACGCGCGTGTAGGGCGGCAGCGCGTAGATGCGCTGTTCGCGTCCCGCGCCGAAGAGCTGCAACGCCGGCGACATGTGCATCTTGGGGTTGTCGAACTTCGGCGTCGGCGAGGGATCCATCAAATAGCGGGCCTCGACCATGACGGGATAGGCATAGGCGGTGGCGATGTGACCGTGCCGAGCGATATCCTCGTACAGCTTGACGTGCATCAGGCCGTAGTCCTCGAGCGCATGCATCTGCCGCGTCTCGCTCTCGCGCGGCTCGAGAAAGCGGAGTGGTTCGGGTATCGGCACCTGGTAGACAATGATTTGGCCCTCCGCGAGCGGCGCCTCGGGAATGCGATGGCGCGTCTGTATAATGCTTGCCTCGCTGGTGTGCGTCGTGGTGCGCACCCCTGCGGTGCGGGCAAAGAACTGGCGGATCGAAACGGCGTTGGTGGTATCGTCGGCGCCTTGGTCGATGACCTTGAGGACATCGTGCGGTCCGAGGATCGAGGCGGTCACCTGCACCCCGCCGGTGCCCCAGCCGTAGGGCATCGGCATTTCGCGGCTGGGGAAGGGTACCTGATAGCCCGGAATGGCAATCGCCTTGAGGATGGCGCGCCGGATCGTGCGTTTGCTTTGCTCGTCGAGGTAGGCAAAGTTGTAGGAGACACCGTCCGTCACGGCGCCACCCCGTCGCCGACGCGGCCAGCCACGTCTTCTCGATCGCCGCCGCGGGCGGCAAGCCACTCCGCGCGCAGCTGCCGCAGCAGCGCCAGCTCGGCCTGGAAATCAACGTAGTGGGGGAGCTTCAGGTGCTCGACGAAACCGGTCGCCTGCACGTTGTCGCAGTGCGCCAGTACGAATTCCTGGTCTTGCGCCGGTGCCACGCGCTCTTGCCCCAAGTCTTCGCTGCGCAGGGCGCGATCGAGCAGCGCCATTGCCATCGCCTTGCGCTCGGCGTGGCCGAAGGCGAGGCCATAGCCGCGCGTGAACTGCGGCGGCTGCGTGGCCGAGCCCTGGAACTGATTCACCATCTCACATTCGGTCAGCGTGATCTGCCCGAGCGGAACCGCGAAGCCCAGCTCCTCGGGCGTGAATTCAAGCTCCACCTCACCCATGCGGATCTCGGCCGCGAAGGGGTGAGTGCGGCCGTAGCCGCGCTGGGTCGAATAAGCGAGGCCAAGCAAAAAACCCTCGTCAGCACGCGCGAGCGCTTGCAAGCGTAGGTCCCGGCCCGCCGGAAACGCCAGGGGAATGCGGGTGAGGTCGCCGATGGCGTCGCCATCGGCGCCGGCATTGGTCTCGATCAGCCCCTCGCGCTCGAGCAGCTGCGTCACCGGCGGCGCCGGTTCGCCGGCACGCTCCTCCGACCGATGCTGGAGGGGTGGCGCGGCCAGCGTCGGGGAAGGATCGAGCAGACGATGCGTGTAGTCGAACGTGGGCCCAAGCATCTGGCCCCCAGGTAAATCCTTGTAGGTTGCCGAGATGCGCCGGCGCGGGCGCATGGCACCGGTATCGACCGGCTCCGCATAGCCCAAGCGGGGCAGCGTGGCGCGGTAGGCACGCAGCAAGAAGATGGCTTCGATCAGGTCGCCACGCGCCTGCTTGATGGCAACAGCCGCCAGATCGCCATCGTACAGCGAGCCCTCACACATCACGCGGTTGACGGCGAGGCCGAGCTGCTCGCGAATTTGATCGGCGGAAAGCTCGGGCAGATTCTGGTCACCGCGCCGCTCGCGCGCCAAGAGCTGGTGCGCCGCGGCAATGGCTGCCTCGCCACCTTTTGCGGCGACGTACATCAGGCGGCCTCCGCCACACGCACGCTGCGCGGCAACGCCGCAATGGCGCGGCGGCTGGTAAAAAAGATATCGACCCCACAGGGAAATTGGGCGCGGTTGACGCCGAGTTGACACACGAAGTCGGCGGGCAACGGCGCGGCCGACAGCCGCGCAAGATGGCGGATACCCGGTCCCTGGAGCCGCCAACCCCGCGCCGCCAAACTTGCGACCTGCACCAGGAGGGTAGTGGAACGGTCCGGATAGTCGCGGCATCCCGGCGCGAAGTTTGCGAGCGCCGGTAGGCGGGCCGCATCTGCGACGACGGCAAAGAGGGCCTCCGCCGGTGACACCACCAGCCGCGCGCCGGTGTGAAAGCGCAAGAAGTCGACGACGTCGGGATTTTCGGCGAGCGGTTGATCGAGCCACACCGGCGTCTCGAAGTCGCACAGCGTCAAGGCAAGCGCGGCGGCCGGCGCCAAAAGCGGCGTGGGTGGGGTTGGGCATGCCTCGCAGCCGAGGATAGCGCCCGGAGCGGCCATGGCGCGCAGGGCGAGGCGAAACACCGCCTGGGACTCGCGCACGGGATCGCCAAAACCCGGCTGCAGCATGGCTCAGCCCTCGCCCCGCACCAGGGTGAAGAAGTCGACCTTGGTGGCCGCGACGTCGGCCCGGACCCGTGCATCCTCCTCGGCAACGCGGGCCATGACGGGCCGCATCAGGTTGGCCTCCAGCCTGGCGCGGTTTGTCGCGTCTTGCGCCAACGCGTCCACCATCGCGGCCAGCCGGGCGCGGCGATGCGAACGACCGATGAGGTAGGAAACACCCGTGCACCCGTTCGCAAGACGCACGGCCGCTCGCGTCACGGTCACCTCACCCAGATTGAAAGGCGCCCCGGTGCCGCCGATCCGGCCGCGCACCATCACCAGCCCGGTCTCGGGCGCACGCAGCTCCTGGGCCGGCGGCACTTCGCCAAGGCTCGCGAGTGCGCCCGCGAGCTCCTCCTCGGTCGCCCGCGCGCACACCCCCATCAGGGCCTGACGCCCTGCAATATCAGCGCCGACACGGTCGCTGCCGTTCCCCTGCGCCCTCGCCATGCAGGGCTCATTAGCGATGCTGCTTAAAAGTTTTGTGACGGTCAGGCGGCGGCGTCGCGCGCGGCGCCCTGTTACACGGCTGTCATCAAGACGTGGCTTGCTTTGTCACGGAGCGGCGTTAGGTCGACGCGAACGAAAAGGGGGGCGCCAGGGTGCTGAGCGCAGCCATCGAGGTGATTGGGGTTGCAAAGTCGTTCCGTCCCGGAACGCCGGTGCTGCAGGATATCGGCTTCAGCATCGAGCGCGGCGAGATGGTAGCTCTGATCGGGGCGTCGGGCTCCGGCAAGTCCACCCTCATTCGTGCCATTGCCGGCCTCGTCAGCATCGACCGACCGGCCTCACGCTCCGGGCCCGTGGCCGCTGGCAAAATCCGCGTTTTGGGGGAGCCGATCCAGGAGGACGGGCGCATCTGTGCCTCCGCGGCGCGATTGCGCGCGCGTGTCGCCATCATCTTCCAGCAGTTCAATCTGGTGCCGCGGCTTACGGTGTTGACCAATGTCTGCCTCGGCCTGCTCGGTCAAATTCCCGGATGGCGCGGCACGCTCGGCCGCTTTCGCAGCAGCGAGAAGCGGCGGGCCATGCAGGCGCTGGCACGCGTCGCCATTGCCGAGCACGCCCTGAAGCGCGGCTCGGAACTATCCGGTGGTCAACAGCAGCGGGCCGCCATCGCCAGGACGCTGGTGCAGGGAGCCAGTGTGCTGATCGCCGATGAGCCCATCGCCTCTCTCGATCCCCGAGCCGCCCGCCGCGTCATGGACATTCTCGCGGCGCTGAACCGTGAAGACAAGATCACCGTGCTGGTGTCGCTGCACCAGGTCGAATATGCGCTTTCCTATTGCCGGCGCACGATTGCGCTGCGCGACGGGCGCATCGTCTATGACGGGCCGTCAAACGCGCTGACCCCAAGCTTTCTCGGCGAACTCTACGGCGCCGAGAGCGTGGAGCTGTTCTTGCCGGCGCGAACCGGCCATGTGCCTGCCAATGGCCACGCGCATGGCATCGAAGCCGGCGAAACCACCTGGCGGGGCACTGCCGCCGCCGCTGCCGCGCCGGCGTGATCCGGGCCCCATCCTCTTCCGGACCAATGGTTCGGCGGGCAGTACGTGAGAAGACTGAGCAAGACAGGCAAGGAGTGACGACATGCTTCGCTCGCTGATGGCGGCATCGATTGCGGTAGTGCTGGCGGCCGCGCCGGCTGGTGCGGCCGAGGAGGTCAACTTCGGTATTATCTCGACGGAGACGACGGCCAATCTGAAGACCATCTGGGATCCGTTTCTGGCCGACATGACCAAAAAGACGGGCCTCAACATCAGAGCATTCTACGCTTCCGATTACGCCGGCGTGATCGAGGCCATGCGCTTCAACAAGGTACAGGTGGCCTGGTTTGGCAACAAATCGGCCATGGAGGCGGTCGATCGCGCCAGCGGCGAGATCTTCGCTCAAACCGTCGACAAGGATGGCAACCCCGGTTACTGGTCGCACATCATTGTCCATAAGGATAGCCCGTACCAGACGCTCGATGACGTCTTGAAGTGTGATGGCACGCTCGACTTTGGCATCGGCGATCCGAACTCGACGTCGGGCTTCCTGGTCCCCACCACCTTCATCTTTTCGGCGCGCAATACCGATGCCAAGAAGTGCTTCAAGACCGTGCGCAATGCCAATCATGAAGCCAACGCCTTGGCGGTTGCCAACAAGCTGGTGCAAGCCGCCACAAACAACAGCGAGAACCTGCAGCGCCTGGCCAAAACGGCGCCCGACAAGGCCAAGGAAATTCGGGTGATTTGGACCTCGCCGCTCATTCCGTCGGACCCGCTAGTGTGGCGCAAGGACCTCGACCAGGCGCTCAAGAATAAGATCACCGACTTCATCTTCAGCTATGCCACCAGCGACGAGAACGAAAGGAAGATTTTGGCCGGCCTGCAGTGGGCGCCTTTCAAGAAATCCGACAACAATCAGCTCCTGCCGATCCGGCAAATGGAGGTCAACAAGGCACTGGCAAAGGTCAAGGCCGACGCCAGCATGGGCGAAGCCGACAAGCAGGCGCAGCTCGCCGAGTTGCAGAAGCAGTTCGACGAACTCGGCAACAAGATCGCCGCCTTAAAGTGACGTAGTGACTGAATTGTCAAGTCGAGGTGCGGGGCCGCTGTTCGGACCCGCGCCCTACCTGCCCTTGCGAAAGGAGTTGGCATGCGGGTAACCGCCGAGGTCCCGGAGCGGGTGGCCGAGCTTACAAGCATTGCCATCCCGCGAGCACCCTTGCTCGAACGCGCGCGGGGCTGGGTCATCTGGCTCGCAATCGCCGCGGTGTTGGCGTGGAGCTGGACACCGGTCGAGATGTACAAGATCGGTGGGCTCATCACCGACTGGCGCAACATGGCCGAGTTCGCCTCCGGCTTTATGCGGCCGAGCCTGCGCGATTGGCCCACCTATGCCGAGCAGATGCTGGAAACGGTGCAGATGGCGCTCTGGGGTACGGCGCTGGCCGTGTTTTTCGGCATGCCGTTTGCGATTCTGAGCGCAGCCAATGTGTGCCCGCAATGGATCGTACAGCCCGTGCGCCGGCTGATGGACGCCTGCCGAGCCATCAACGAGATCGTGTTCGCGTTGCTGTTTGTCGTCGCCGTGGGCCTTGGCCCGCTTGCGGGGATTTTCGCGTTGGCCATCCACAATATTGGCATCGTCGCAAAGCTGTTCTCGGAAGCAGTGGAATCGATTGATCCTCGACCCGTGGAGGGCATCCGGGCGACCGGAGCCAGCCGTCTGCAGGAGGTCATTTTCGGCATCGTGCCGCAAGTCATGCCCTTGTGGAGCTCTTTTACGCTCTATCGCTTCGAAACCAATGTGCGCTCCGCCACGGTGCTGGGCATTGTCGGCGCCGGCGGAATCGGCCAGTCGCTCTACGAGAATATCCGCGCCTTTCAATACGCGGAGACGGCAACCATCGTCATAATCGTGGTCCTGACGGTGATGCTGATCGACATGCTGAGCGCACGCATTCGCAAGCTCCTGGTGTGAAGCCGCGCGCGGAACTCTTGCCCCCATCAGGGTTTGCCGCTTGGCCGACAAGCAATTTGCCCGCCGCAGACCGTGGCGCTCAGCGCGTCGGGGCAAGCGCGCCAAAGCTGGTTCCGGTGCGGCCGCGACGGCGCCGCCCTTGCCGCCCTGCCGCCGTCAGCCCCGCGTCCAGGCAAGCGGCAAGGCACGGTCAACGGCGGGTGCCATCAGCTGCCGACGGCCTCGCTCACGCACTTCTTGACGTGACTGCTCTTGGCCGCGCCGCTCAACTTCTTGTCGGTGGCCGATTTGCTGCAGGTCGTGGCCGCATCCTTCTCGCATTTGCCCATGAACGACTTGAGGGCGGCGCCCGCAAGCTTCTTCTGATCGGCCTGGGCCTTGCAGGTTGGCGCCGGCGCCTGGGCAGCGGCCGCCGTCGCGGCCAGAACCACCAGGGCAACAATTGCGAGATATCTCATGGCAAGCCTCATAGCACACGGTCAACGTCGCCAGCCTAGGCGGGCGCAGATGAACCACAGATGACTGAGGATTTTTGCCGGGCATGGCATTGCCGGCCTCGTTCGCCGGGGCCAAGCTGGATGGACGTTGGCGCACCCGGCACCCGACCGGTGCCAGCGCCTGCGCATCGTAGCTTGTTGAGCTATACCTTGTAGAACTGACGATACCAGGCAACGAAGTGAGCTATACCCTCTTTCAGGGGCGTGCGCGGGGCGAAATCGACGGCGGCTGAGAGCCTTGCCACGTCGGCATAGGTGATCGGCACGTCTCCAGGCTGCATTGGCAGCAGGCGAAGGTCGGCCTTGCGGTCGAGCGCCGCTTCGATCACGGCAATGAATTGTTGCAAGGGGACGGGGGAGTGGTTGCCGACGTTGTAGAGGCGATGCGCAACCGGGGCCGCGGCATCGCCGGCGCCCGCGCCGGCCGCAACCGCCGGGTTCGGCGCCAGCGGCACGAGCCGCGCGATCGCTTCGACCACATCGTCGATGTAAGTGAAGTCACGCTGCATGTGGCCATGGTTGAAGACGTCGATGGGGCGGCCCTCCAGGATCGCCTTGGTGAAGGAGAAATAGGCCATGTCCGGACGGCCCCAGGGACCGTACACCGTGAAAAAGCGCAGACCCGACGCCGGAATAGCGAATAGCTCGGCGTAGGTGTGCGCCATCAGCTCGTTGGCCCGCTTGGTCACGGCATAAAGCGAGCGGGGGTTGTCGACCCGATCGGACTCGCAAAACGGCACCTTGCTGTTGGCGCCATAGACCGAACTCGAGGAGGCATAGATCAGGTGTCGGACCGGCCGCGCACGGCAGGCCTCCAACACGGCCAGGAAGCCGTCGATGTTGGCGCGCAAGTAGGCGGACGGATCTTGCAGCGAAAAGCGCACGCCGGCCTGGGCTGCCAGGTGCACCACGTAGTGGGGCCGAAAGTCCCCCAGCAGCGTCAGCACGCGTGCTTTGTCGGCCACATCACAGCGCTTGAAGGCAAAGCCCGCAAGTCCTTCGAGCCGAGCGAGGCGGGCCTGCTTCAGCTCCACATCGTAGTAGGCGTTGAGGTCATCCACGCCCAGCACGCGCGCGCCGCCGGCAAGGAGCCTCAGGCAGGTGTGAAAGCCGATGAAGCCGGCCGCCCCGGTGAGGAGGATCCGCGTCCCCTTGATGGCAGCCGGCAGGTTGTCGCTCATGTCGAGGCTCCAGCCACCACACGTCCACGTTGTCGAGGCCGAACCTCGTGGTTTGGCCGGCCGCGCTCGCGTCACCCTTTACTGCCGCCGCAAGCGCGGGAGGGAACCGGCGACCGATTGCCTCAAGGTGCGGGGCGCCCCGCAGCGGTAGGGCCTGCCGCGCCTAGGGCTGGTGCGCGGGCGACCACGACGCGAATGGCATTGAGACCCGTTGGCGTCAAGGTCCAGCTGGCGTCGCCGCCGTGCTGGCGGGCAATTTGCCGGACCAAGGTGAGGCCCAGACCGGTGCCCACGGCACCGGTTCCGCTGCAGGCGCGATAAAAGGGTGAAAAAATTTGCTCGCGGTCGTTGGGCGCAATGCCCGGGCCGTGATCGGAGACCAGCACTGTCGCCCCGCCATCGGCGCAGCTTACGTCCACCGCAATCGGCGCCACGCCGTGCTGCTGGGCGTTGTCGAGGAGGTTGCGCACCATTCGCTGCAATAGCCCACGATCGCCGCGTACCACCACCAACTCGCCGGCAACGGAGCAATGCTCATAGCGCGCAGCCTCCTCGGCGGCAACGGCGAGCAGATCGACATCCTCGCTCCGGTCCACAGCGTGCACGGCATCGAGGCGACTGGAGAGCAAGATCTCATCGATGAGGGTGTCGAGTTCGGCAATATCCTTTTCCAGGTTCGCCTTGCGCTTGGCGTCCTGGGCTCCCTCGAAGAGCTCGATGCCGAGCCTGATGCGCGCCAACGGCGTGCGCAATTCGTGCGAGGTATTGGCAAGCAGCATTTTGTGTGTCCCAACCAGCTCCTCGATACGCGCCGCCGCTCGATTGAAACTCGCCGCCAGCCGCGCCACCTCGTCCTTTCCCTCGACCTTGACGCGCGCGCCAAGGTCGCCAGCCCCCAGCGAATCCACCCCCGCCTGCAGGCGTTCGAGCCTGCGCGTCAACCGGCGCACCAGCGGGTAGGCACAGAGCGCAACCAGGACGGCAATGGCAGCGAGAAAGACAACGATGCCCAACACGGGACGGCGCTGGCGCGGCGGCGGGCGGGCGACCACCCAGCGGCCGTCGGGAACGCGAATGGCCCAGGCCGGACCGTTGCGACCATGGACCCAGCCGCCGCTCTGGCGGGCTCCCGGGCGCGGCACGGGGTCGCCCGCCGCCGCCAGGGCCCGGCGATCCTGATCGAACAGGCCCACGTCCACGCCGAGGCGCGCGTGCAATTGGTTGATGGCCTGCTGCTGCACCGGCGCCGGCGCCCCCGCCGGGGCCAAATGCGCCGCAACCAGCACGCCCGCCATTTCGAAGGCTTGATCGCTCGGCGTCTCGTTGGGCGCGAAACGCCATAGCGCACCGGCCATAACCACGACGCCGAGCAGGCTGGCGATAATGGTCAAATAAAACTGGTGGTAGAGGCGTCGCATGCCAGGGCTCAATCCTGCTGCTTGGCAAATACGTAGCCGGCACCACGCACGGTGACGATGCGCCGCGGCCGCTTCACCTCATCCTCGATGGCGGCGCGGATGCGCGAAATATGCACATCAA
Source organism: uncultured Alphaproteobacteria bacterium (assembly GCA_963775835.1). Lineage (GTDB taxonomy): Bacteria > Pseudomonadota > Alphaproteobacteria > Rhizobiales > Hyphomicrobiaceae > AWTP1-13. The sequence continues at coordinate 217,877 of CAVZKV010000020.1, forward strand.
TGGAGCGGTCGAAGGCCTCCAGCGGCTCCATTTTCACGATGTCCATCAAAGCCTCGCGCGACATCACGCGCCCGGCATGTTCGGCAAGCGCCAACAGCAGCGCAAATTGGTGGCTGGTGATGAGCTTCACGGCGCCATCGAGACGCACCTCGCGCGCGCCCCGATCGATCTCCAGACGGCCGAAGCGGAGCACGTCGGGTCTGCCGCCCGCCTTGCTCCGCCGCAGGATGGCGCGCAGTCGCGCCAGCAGCTCGCGCGGTTCGAAAGGCTTTGGCAGATAGTCGTCGGCGCCGATTTCAAGACCGATGACCCGATCCATGGCATCGCCGCGGGCGGTCAGCATCAGAATGGGAGTGGCCGCCTGGGCCCGGATCTTGCGGCAAACGTCGAGCCCGTCCATGTCGGGCAGCATCAAATCGAGGATGATGGCATCGAAGCTGTCGCGCGCCGCAAGCGCCAACCCGCGGGCAGCATCGGCGGCGCGTTCGACGCGGAAGCCCGCACCGCCGAGGTAGTCCTGCACCATCTCGGCGAGGCGGGTATCGTCTTCAATAAGGAGTAGGCGGTTGCTCACCGAAGCATTCTAACCGCGGCGCCATCCCTGCCAAAAGCCCCGGCGCTCCCTCAGCTCCGCCAGGCGCTCATCAAGCCGGCGCCGCTGCTCCGGCGTCAGGACCTCCGCGGCATCGCCTAGGGCTTGCGTTAAGCGCTTGCTGGCGGCATCCGCCAACGCCAACTGCTCGGCCCGAAGCACCTCGATGGCGGCCCGATCGATACTGGGCTGCGTCAAGAGGATGCGCCCGCGCTGGCGGGCCGCCAAGGCTTTCTCCCGCATCGGCAGCAAGTCCTGCACCAGCCCCTTGACGATGCTGCGCAGCTTCTCCTGTTGCTCGTTGCTGGCATCGATTTCGATGGCGAGGTGCCTGACCGCGCGGTCGGCCCGATCCTCGGCACGGGCTGGGTCAAAGGATGGACCCATGAAGCTCGACCGGTGCCAATAGTGCTGGCTGACGGCGCGCGAGGCGGCGGCGCCGGTGAGCGCCGCTGTCAGCGTCAGCGTTGCAAGCAAAAGCCAGCGGGCGCTGCGGCGCCAGAGGCGGGGGCGAACTGGCAGAAACAGGCGAGGATTGATCGCTCATGTGTGGCTCCTTCGAAAGCGTGGGGCGGACTGCCCGAAAACAGATCTGGGACACCTCGATTGCTGGCGCTTCTCGCCCATGTAAAGTTTTGTGAAGCTGCGCCGGGCGCCACTGTCGCCATCGGCTGGGCGAGCGCCCGCAGGCAGGCGAGGGCTCTGGGTGACGTGCGCGTGCCCGACGCGAGGATCCAGCCTTTCGCCTTTTCGCTCGAGGATGCTAGCTTGGCGCACCTTTTGGCTCGGCCATTGCAGGGCCATGCAAATCGAGACGCGCGAGGCGATGAGGAGCCTTCGTCAATCCCTGTGGTCAGCGCCAGGCAAGCGCGAGCCGCAAGAGCCGCGATGCTTGAGACCTGGGTGGCGCTCGAGCTCGTCGGAGCCAAGACGGTTCTCGGGCGGGGCAAACCGCTCGCGGCACGTGGTCGTTAGGAGAGGGAGAGGCGCAAATGCGTTCCAGGATCGTGCGGGCCGGGTCGAGGCCGACCAAGCAAGCGGCCGATAGTAGCTTTACCGGGATCGTCTGGCAGGATGAGGTGTTCGCTCCCGAACCGCCCTCGCGCGTGCGCGCCACGCGCGTGACTTTCACGCCCGGCGCCCGCACCAACTGGCACACGCATGCCGTCGGCCAAATCCTTTACGTGCTTTCCGGGGTCGGACGCTACCAGATGCAGGGTGAGGCCGTGCAGGTGCTGCTGCCCGGCGACACGGTGGTCATTCCACCGCAAGCGCGCCACTGGCACGGCGGCGCGCCCGATCACATGATGACCCATCTTGCCATCTCAGAGACCGGCGCCGCCGGCGAGGCCACCACCTGGCTCGAACCAGTGAGCGATGCCGACTACCTCAAGGCGCCGGCGAAGCCGGCGTGAGGCGGCTGGTGTCAGGCGGTGTCCCCACCTGGCGCCCAGCCGCGGGGCCTGCCGCGCAGGGTCCGCGGCCGCAGGGACGACGGCAGGCCCCGCTGGGCCATCATTGCCGCCACTGGCCGCCGCCGTCCATGTCGATGACGGTGCCGGACAAATAGTGCACCTGGGGGGCGGCAAGCATGGTGGCGAGCGCAGCCACTTCCTCGGCGGTTTTGATGCGTCCGAACGGGAGCTTGTCGGCACCGAGCGCCTCCTGCCAGCGGCTTTCGTCGCCGAAGCGCGTCTTGGCGCGCTGCCGCGACAGCTGCACGATGCGATCGGTCATGGTGGCGGCGGGATTGATGCCAAACACGCGCACATTGTAGCTGGGCGTCTCCGCGCCGAGCGCATTGGTGAAGGCGATGAGACCGCCATTGCCCGCCGCGCCGCAGATATAGTCGGGCCGCACGGCGCGCCCGCCCATACCGATGATGTTGATGATGGTGCCGGTCCTGCGCGCCTTCATGCTGGCAACGTAGAGTTGGCAGAGGTGGATGTAGCCGAACACCTTGAGCGCCCAGGCCTCCTGCCACCGTTCCAGGCTGATGTCGGCGATACCGCCGCCGGGAATGGCGCCGGCGTTGTTGACCAGGATGTCGACGTCGGGGAACGCTGCGTGCAGACGTCGGCGCTGAGCCGTCTCCGACAGGTCCGAGGCGTGCGCGGTGGCGCGGGCGTTGTGCCTGCGGGCCACCTCAGCAGCCGCGGTCTCGAGCACGGTCTTGTCGCGCGCCACAACGACGACGTTGGCGCCTTCGGCCGCAAAAGCATGCGCCAGCGCCAAGCCGATGCCTTTCGAGCCGCCGGTGATCAGAACCTGTTTGCCATCGAGACCAAGGTCCATGCGCATCATCCCTCCAGCCGGGCGCCTTACAACATGAAGCTCAGGATCGCGGCGGCGACTTCGTCGGGCTTGTCAAGCTCGGCCAGATGTCCGGCGCCGGCGATGATCCTAGTCTCGGTCCTGGCCCGCATCGCTCTGACGACCGCATCGGCATAACTTGTTGGCAGCAGCCGGTCCTCTGCCCCCCACAAAATGAGGGTCGGGGCCTTGATCAGCGGCAGGCGGTGTTCGAGCCGGGTGTTGCCGAGCGGCCAGAAAATGCGGGCCGCGGCTTCGGCCGCCCGCGTTTGCTCGATCGGCCATTCGATCGAGTTGGCGCCGGACGGCATTCGCTTCAGGGCCTTGTAGATTTCGGGCTGCGCGGTCATCAACCCGGCAATGTCGTCCTGCTTTTGTGCCCAAGGATCCGTGGCCGGCGCCTGCTCATCGAACAGGCCGAAGGGTGCGATCAACGCCAAACGTTTGACCTTGTCCGGCCAGACCGCCGCCATCTCGGCGGCGAACGAGCCGCCGACCGAGCTACCGACCAGATCGCCGCCGGCAAGCCCGGCCTTATCGATGAGATCGCGCACCGCCAGCAGCCAATCGAGCTGCGAATCGAGCAGGCTGTGCCCACGATCGCCGCCCGGAAAGCCCGGCAACGAGGGCACGATCACCGTGCGCGTTTCGGCCAACCGGTCAAGGAACGGGATCCATCTGGGTAGCCCGCCATAGCCAGCAAGGAAACCGATCTTCGGCCCCGAGCCCTTGCGCCAGACCCGCGTGGGATAACCATTGATGTCGATGGTTGAGGTGTCAGGCTCGGTCACGCTGCCTCTACGGCTGACGAGGGGTGGAGGTTCCAGCAAGCTTCAGTGCGCGGCGCCCTGCGGCATGAACGCCGGCAGCATGGCCCGCTGCCGTTTCTCCATCGGCCGCGGCCACCAGCGGTTCTCCCAATCGGCGAATAATCCCTTGAGCTTCGGCATGACTTTCTCGGCGAACAGGCGCGTATTGTACTTGGTCACCTCGCTCGACAGGTTGCCGAACTGCATCAGCAGCATCAGCTGTCCGATGTTGAGGGTCGTGGCGAGTTCGTGCAGCTGTTCGGTGACTTCGTCGGGTGAGCCGACAATGACGTAGCCGTTGGCGACGATGTTTTTCATATCGCGGGCAAGCGATTGCATCTTCGTCGCCGAGGAGGCGTTGGTGGATGGCCCGCTCCCCCCTTTGCCTTCGGCTGCCAATTTGACCTGGCTCTCGATGCCGGCGCGTTGGGTCGCCTCCGTGACGTAACCTGGGGGTCCGGCAAAGCGCGGATCGACGTGCAGGCAACGCCCGTAGAAATACTCAGCAGGACCGCTGTAGAGATCGAGCGCTTGCTGCCGGCTTTCCGCCACGCCGACCACCTGGGCGAAACCCGCACGATAGGGATTGCGATCCTTGCCCAGCCTGGCCATCTCCTCCCAGAAACCCTGCATGACGTTCTGCGCCATTTTGTAGCCGTAGTAAGAGAGGTAGCAGAACACATAGTCCATCTCCGCGGCCCAGCGCCAGGTCTCGACCGAACCGGCGCCGGGAATCCAGATCGGAGGGTGTGGTTGCTGTATCGGCCGCGGCCAAATGTTGACGTAGCGCTGCTGGTTGTAGCGGCCATTGAAGGCGAAGGTTTCCTTCTCCTTCCAGGCGCGCAGCACGAGATCGTGAGCCTCGTAGTAGCGATCGCGGAGGTGGCTGGGATTGCTGCCGTAGGCGTAGGTCGTATCCATCGGCGTGCCGACCGGAAATCCGGCGATGAGGCGCCCGCCAGAAATGCAGTCGATCATGGCGAATTCCTCGGCGACGCGCGTCGGTGGATTGTAGAGCGCGAGGCTGTTGCCGAGAACGCAGATGGCCGTGTCGGTCGTGCGCCGCGCGAGCGCCGAGGCGATCAAATTGGGCGACGGCATCAGCCCGTAGCCGTTGGAGTGGTGCTCGTTGCAGCAGATGGCGTCAAAGCCACAGGCGGCGGCGAACTCGAGCTCATCCAAGAACTCGTTGTACATGTGGTGGGCGCGGGCGGGATCGAACAGCGAGGAGTGGATGTCGACCCAAACCGAGGGGTGTTTTTCCTTGAAGTCCTCGGGCAGCTCCTTGTACGGCATCAGGTGGAACCACAAAAACTTCATGGGACCTTCTCCAATCCGCGCTCCAGCCCGCACCGCGGCAGCCGACGGCCCAGCGCGCGAGCGAGCGCCGGAGCGCCGGGCAAAAAGGGGCCGGGCGAGGCCCCAGGCAATCGGGGCAAGCATCGCCCGCTCAACCGTGGCCGGTCAAGAGCGGGCCCGCCGCGACCATGCGCGGCGGCGGGTGACTATTCGCCACTGGCCGATGCCGCGAACTTGGCGCAAGCTTGCGTCCCCGCGCGCTGGCCGCCATCGGCGCCGCCCGCCGCCAGCCTGGGAGGAGGCGTTGTCCAAGCTGCCCGAATACGAGATCTATGCCATCCGTTATGCCAAGCAGGACTGGCGCCCCGAAGCGCACATGTTCCTTGGCGGCGATCATCGCAAGCTGATCCAGGGTCTCGACTTCTTCACCTATGCGCTAAGCGGCGGCGGCCGGACGTGGATCGTCGACACCGGCATGACCGAATTTCAAGCCAAGCGCATGGGACGCCAATACGATTTCATCTTGAGACCCAGCGAAGCGCTGGCCAAGATCGGCATCGACGCGGCATCCGAGCCCGACGTGATCCTGACGCACGCGCACTTCGATCACGTCGGCACTGTGGAGGACTACGCCAAGGCACGCTTTCATATTCAAGACGCGGAAATGATGCACGTGACCGGTCGCGACATGACGCACGCACCGTTCCGCGCCGCCTACCATGCCGAAGACGTCAAAACCCTGATCGACTTCGTGTTCCAAGACCGCATGATCTTTCATAGGGGCGACGTAACCCTGGCCCCCGGCCTCGAGTTTCTGCTCCTTGGCGGCCATGCGCGCGGCCAGGCCATCGTACGGGTCAATACGGCGCGCGGCTGGGTCGTTCTGGCTTCCGACGCCGTGCATGTATTTGAGGAAGTCGACCAGGAGCGCCCGTTCGCCATATTCTACGATCTGCCGGGCATGCTCGAGGGCTATCGGCGCATCAATCGGCTGGCCGGTGCGCGCGACCTCATCATCCCCGGCCACGACCATCGTGTGACCAAGGCCTATCCGGCGGCACCGGGCATGGAGGGCAAGGTGGTTCGCCTCGACAAGCCGCCAGCTGGTAAGTGCTAGGCCTGGTAAGGTGGCCTGGTAAGGTGGCCTGGTAAGGTGGCAGCGACTATTCGCTATCGCAGTCTGGGAGAAGACCCATGCACGTCGGCGTTGCGATGTTCTGCACGGATTATGCGATCGCCCCAACGGAGCTGGCGGCGGCCCTGGAGCAACGAGGCTTTGAGTCCCTCTGGTTACCGGAGCACAGTCACATCCCCCTGTCGCGCCGGTCGGCCTACCCGGCAGGCGGCGAACTGCCGAAGAAATACTATGACGTCATGGACCCATTCGTGGTGCTGGGCGCGGTCGCGGCCGTGACGAGGCGCTTGAAGGTGGCGACGGGGATCTGTCTGGTGCCGCAGCGCGATCCGATCCAGACGGCGAAATCGGTGGCCACAATCGACCACTTGTCGCAAGGCAGGTTCCTGTTCGGTGTGGGCGCCGGCTGGAATGCCGAGGAGATGGCAGACCACGGCACCGACTTTAGATGCCGCAATGACGTGCTGCGCGAAAGGCTCGAGGCCATGCGCGCGATCTGGACGCAAACCAAGCCCGAGTATCACGGCGACTTCGTCGAATTCGGGCCGATGATGACGTGGCCGAAGCCGGTGCAAAAGCCGCACCCACCGGTGCTGGTGGGCGGCGGCATGCCCTACGGCGCTCGCCGCGCGCTCGCCTTCGGCGACGGCTGGATGCCACACGCGCGCCGGCCGACCTACCACTTGCTCGAAAAATTGCCGCAGTTTCACGACATGGCGGCAAGCGCCGGCCGCACCCTGCCCATTACGGCCTTTGGCGTGGAGCATGATCCGGCCCGGTGGCCCGCCTATCGCGACGCGGGCATCGCGCGCATCGTTCTCAGCCTGGACTCGGCCGCGAGCGACCTCCTCTTGCCGCAGCTCGATCACTGGGCGGGCAAGATCGCCGACGTCGCCTGATGACCCACGCTGCCGCGGCGCCCGCTGCGGCCGTCGCGGCCCCGGCACCGGCGGGGGCCGTGCGCTCTCCGCCCTCCCTCTCCGATCCTGCCGGTAAAGGTATATTGCACCGCATCATGAACCGGTCGGTCGACAACTCACCGAGATGTGTTGAGCGGCGGCATTGACAGGACCATGCGCTTGCCATGCGCTAGGGCCAGCGACCTAGCGAGGTCGCGGCCGACGTGCCCCGCGCTCGGAACCCGTTTGTCGGACACGCCGTGCCGTGGCGCGTGGACTTTTGCGTTCAGGAGCGTGCGGTCATGGCACAGCCAGATATTATTCTCCCAAGCGAAACGGCGAGCCAGCTGCCCAAGGTGCGCTCGATCGGACTCGCAGATCTCAGAGATGCCTTGGCAAAAGGCCTCGACGACTTCCGGGCCATGCCGACGCACGTCATCTTCGTCGGCCTGATCTATCCGGTGATCGGCCTGCTCCTGTTCCGCGCGGTGTTCGGCTACGATCTTGTCCCGTTGCTGTATCCGCTCGCCGCCGGCTTCCCGCTGATTGGACCATTTGCCGCCGTCGGTCTCTACGAACTGAGCCGGCGACGCGAGCTCGGGCTCGATACCTCCTGGAAGCATGTCTTCGATATCATTCATTCGCCGTCTTTGCGGCCGATCTGCCTGCTGGGTGGGCTGCTCCTGGTGATCTTCATCGTTTGGCTGGCAACCGCGCACGCCCTCTACGAGGCACGGTTCGGCGACTATGAGCCGACCACGCTTGGCGAGTTCGCGCGTCGGGTGCTCTTCACTCCGCGTGGCCAGGACCTCATCATTGTCGGCAACGCCGTGGGTTTCCTGTTTGCCGCCTTGGCCTTCGCCCTTAGCGTGGTGTCCTTTCCCCTGCTGCTCGACCGCAATGTGGGGGTGGTGGGGGCGATCATCACCTCGATCCGCACCATCTGGCGCAATCCCGTGGCGATGATCGTGTGGGGCATCTTCGTCGCCGGCCTACTGGTGCTCGGTTCGCTGCCCTTCTTCCTCGGGCTTGCCGTCGTCGTGCCGGTGCTCGGCCACTCGACCTGGCACCTCTATCGCAAGGTCGTCGAGCCCGACGCCAGCCCACGGCCGACCTACCAGCCGAAACCGAAAGGGCGCCGCTGGGCCGCCGACTTCCCCGTCGCGCTGTTCATGCCAACCTCCCGCGGCGATGGGCCAGCCTCCGGCAAGCGCTGACGGGACGGCCCCTGCACGTTCAAGCGACGGCAGGGCAAGGGCCAATTTGCCGTCGACCGGCGCCGGATTGGCGGTTGGTCCGCCGGCAGCGGCCCCGCCACGGCTCGCAGCAAGGCTCTGATGCAAAAGCGAAGCTCCACAGGCGCCCGCTTCGGCGCTAGCCTGGGCCGTCGGGCGGCAGGCCAGTGCCTAGCGGTCGGGCGGTGACTCGCTTGCCACCGAGGGAAAAGCAAGGCAACGCTGGATAGCACCCGCAATCGCGGGCCAAGCAGCGGCGGCCCGGCAAGATGGAAGAGCGATGGCAAGCGTGACGGAAGCGCTAAGGGATGGTCAGCAAAACGCGCAATCCTTCGATGCCCTGATCATTGGCGCGGGATTTTCCGGGCTCTACCAGCTGCTCTCCTTGCGCGACCGGCTGGGACTGTCGACCCGGCTCCTGGAAGCGGGTGCGGGGGTCGGGGGGACCTGGTACTGGAACAGGTACCCCGGTGCGCGCTGCGATTCGGAGAGCCACTCCTATTGCTATACGTTTAGCAAGGAGCTGCTTGCGGAGTGGGAGTGGAGCGAGCGCTATCCCGCCCACCCGGAGATCAGGCGCTATCTCAATCACGTTGCCGACCGGTTCGATCTCAGGCGCGATATCGAGTTCGACGCCCGCGTCGTCGCCGCGCACTATGACGAGGCGGCGAACCGCTGGCGGGTGACGACGGCGAACGGCGGCGCCTTCCTGGCAAAGTATCTCATCACCGCCGTTGGCTGTCTGTCCACGGCGAACGTGCCCAACATACCGGGGCTCGAGAGCTTTGCCGGTCGCTGGGTGCACACCGGACAGTGGCCGCACGAGGGCGTCGATTTCAGCGGCAAACGCGTCGGTTTGATCGGAACGGGCTCGACCGGCATCCAGGCGGCGCCGGTGATTGCCGAGACCGCCCAACATCTGACCGTGTTCCAGCGCACGGCGAACTACAGTGTGCCTGCCCGCAACGCACCTTTGACGCGCGGTTTCCTCACCTACGTGAAGGAGAACCACGCCGTCATCCGCCAGATCATGCACGCCACGCCCAATGGGCACGCCTTTACCATCGAGGATCGCTCGGTGTTTGATGTCACCGCCGATCAGCGCCAGGCCATCTACGAAGCGGCCTGGGAAACAGGCGGCCTGCAGTTCCGCGCCAGCTTCCGTGATCTCTTGATCGACAAAGCTGCCAACGATACCGCGGCGAACTTCATCCGCGACAAGATCCGCCAGATCGTCAAGGATCCTGCGACGGCCGCGACGCTCAGCAATATCGACCACCCTTACGCGGCGAAGCGGCCGCCGATCGACAGCGACTACTTCGAGACCTTCAATCGCGACAATGTCTCCCTCGTCGATGTGCGAGCAGCACCCATCGAGGTCATCACGCCGGCTGGCATCCGCACGCGCGAGCAAGCCTACCCGCTCGACATCATAGTGTTCGCGACCGGCTTCGATGCCATGACGGGTCCGCTGCTGCGCCTCAATATCCGTGGGCGTAACGGTCTCTCGCTGGCCGAAACCTGGCGGGCCGGGCCGCGCAACTATCTTGGCCTACAGGTGGCGGGCTTCCCCAATCTATTCACCGTGACGGGACCGGGCAGTCCATCGGTTTTGTGCAACATGCCGGTCGCCATCGAACAGCACGTCGACTGGATCACGGACTGCATCCAGCACCTGCGCTCAATCGGCGTGGAACGCATCGAGCCTTTACCCGAAGCCATGGACCGCTGGGTGGATGAGGTCAACGCCGCCGCCAATGCCACGCTGCTGCCGCAGGCGCACCATTCCTGGTATCTGGGCGCCAATGTACCCGGCAAGCCGCGCGTGTTCATGCCCTACGCCGGGGGTATGGCGCACTACCGCAAGATCTGTGACGATATCGCCCGCAGGGGCTATGACGGCTTTCGGCTGGACCGCTGAGCCGCAAGGCAATCGCAAGCACGACGTGAGGGAGGACCATGCAGCCTGGGCAGCGATTGGTAGGCAAAGTCGCAATCGTGACGGGTGCGGCATCGGGCATCGGTGCGGAGACCGCGCGCCTGTTTGCGCGGCACGGCGCCAAGGTGCTCTTGACCGATAGCAACGTCGCTTCGGGCGAAAGCGTAGCGAAAGCAGATCGCCGGCAGCGGGGGCGCCGCGGCGTTCGCCGTGCAGGATGTCTGCGACGAGACGCGCTGGCAGGCCGTAGTTGCCGAGGCCGAGCAGGTCTACGGTCGGCTCGACATCCTGTGCAATATCGCCGGTATCTCCGGCCGCGACCCGAAGATGAACATCCAACCCGGCCCGACCGCGGGCCCCCGCCTTGCCGAGCAGTCGCTCGAGCACTGGAACTGGGTGATGGGCATCAACGCCACGGGCGTGTTCCTTGGCACCAAGGCTGCCATTCCGGCGATGCAGCGCGCCGGCGGCGGCTCCATCGTCAACATCTCCTCGATCTGCGGCATCATCGGCTCACACGCCAATGCCGCCTACCACGCCTCCAAGGGCGCGGTGCGGATCTTCTCCAAGGCCGCTGCGATCCAGTACGCAGCCGACAACATCCGCGTCAATTCGGTGCATCCAGGCTTCGTCGATACGCCGATGACGCGGCCGGGCCATGCCAATCCCGACGTGGCAAAGTTACGCTTGGCAGCAACGCCCCTCGGCCGTTTCGGAACTCCCGCCGACATCGCCGCGGGCTGCCTCTATCTGGCATCGGACGAGGCGTCCTGGGTCACGGGCAGCGAGCTCGTGATCGATGGCGGCATGACCGCCAATTGAAGGCCCGCGCGTCGCGGCGGGCATGATCCTGAGGCTCAGCGCCGCGCACCCAACCCAAGCAAGTTGGGCCAAGCTGCCCACGGCGCGCGGTAAAAAGACCCGGATCTCAAAACTCCCCGTCTTTGCGTGCGGGGGTTCGCGGCCCATCGGCGGGCTCCGCACCCCGCGCGGCCTTGAGCGTCTCCTCCAGGTGACGGCGCGCCTCGGCCAAGTGCTCGGAAGCCTTTTGTCGGTTGAGCGCAAGCCCGCTCCACGCCGCGCTGCGAAGCTCGTTCTCCATGCTGTTGAGTGACTTCAGCCACTGGGGGATCTTGTCGGTGAGGTCGTTGGGCATGCGCTGGCCTCCTTTGCGCCATGACAACCGGCCCCGAGGAGCGAAGTTCCCCAGCACGGGCCACCGGGGCACTGCCCCGTCGGAAGCGGGCTCGCACGTCATCGAAATTGGCGCGGGTGCGGCGCGCCGATGGGGCGCAAGCGCTCCCCCCAGCGGTTCCCCCAAGCGCTTCGCCCCCAAGCTCTTCCCCCCAAAGCGCTTCCCCAAGCGCTTCCCCATAGTCAGGCCTCGCGCACTGGGCGCTTTGCAACGCGCAGGGGCACCGGTGGGCCCCGCGCGAGGTTGGTGTCAGCCGACCTATAAGCCGGGTTCTGTCTGGAGGGTTGCCCCTCCGCGACGGCCATTCATCTGGGGCGCCGCTTGCGCGGCGCCTCGAGCAACCAACCCGGGCGGCGGCCGGGATCGAGCCTGGAGCGCTCGGCGCGCAAGACGCGCCGAACATTCCGCGCCGCCCCTATTCGGTCTTGCTCCCGGTGGGGTTTGCCGTGCCGCCTCCGTCGCCGGAGGCGCGGTGCGCTCTTACCGCACCGTTTCACCCTTGCCCTTGCGGGTTGCCCCGCGCGGGCGGTCTCATTTCTGTGGCACTTTCCCTGGGGTCGCCCCCGGCGGCCGTTAGCCGCCACCGCCAATCCCTGGAGCCCGGACTTTCCTCCACCGCGCGCCTGTGGCCGCAAAGCCGGTTCGCGCGGCAGCGGCCGTCCGGCCGGCTGACAGGGGGAATTAGGGGTGGAGCGGGCCGCGGGTCAAGGGGGCAAAAAAGGGCGCCGCCTAGGTCCTGGAGCGGTGGGCGCCCTGCCGCTCAGCGCATCTGCGGCGTTCCCGGCGTGTTGACGCGAATGCGATAAACCGAGGTCGAAGCGGTGATGAATAGGCTTTTCAGGTCGCCGTCGCCCCAGCAGAAATTCGCCGTGTACTGCGGTACCTTGATCACGCCGAGCGCGCTGGCGTCGGCAGCGAACACGTGGATGCCGCCGGGACCGCAACAGTAAAGATTGCCGGCGCTGTCGATCTTCATGCCGTCCGGCGCACCTGGACCCTCGCCGACGGTGCGTGCCCAAACGCGGCCGTTGGCAAGCCGACCATCGGCGGCAACATCGAAAGCGCGGATGTGCTGGCGGTCCGTGTCGTTGACGAACAAGGTCTTCTCGTCGAGCGAGAAGCACAGGCCGTTGGGCTCAGCGAAATCGCCGGCGAGCAAAGTCAGCGTCTTGCCGTCAGGAGCCAAGCGGTAGACGCCGCGAAAGTCGAGCTGGAGCGGCCGGGGTAGGCCGAAGTGCTCCCTGCGCCCATAGCTGGGATCGGAAAAGTAAATGGCGCCGTCCCGCTTCACCACCACGTCGTTGGGGCTGTTCAACTCCTTGTCGCCATGGTGGCTGGCCAGGACGGTGATGCTGCCATCGGTTTCGGTGCGTGTGAGGCAGCTGGACGCGTGCTCGCAGGCGATCAGGCGACCCTCATTGTCCCAGGCGAGCCCGTTCGACTTGTTGCAGGGCTTACGGAAGGTGGTGACGCCGTCCTTTTCACTCCAGCGCCGCAGGTGGTCGCCCGGCATATCGCTGAACAGCAGGTAGCGGTCGCGTCGATGCCACAGCGGACCTTCCGTGAATATGCAGCCACTGAGCAGCTCTTCGAAGGCGACCTGGCGCCCAACGACCGTCTCGAAGCGCGCCTCGCGGATCTCCACACCGCTCATGACTTGCCGGCCTTCGCCTGCAACTCGCTTACCCGCGCCTGCCCGACGTACCAATCGTCGGCGGTGACATCCTCGAACACCACCCAGATGGCCTCCTTGGGCAGCTTGGCGACCTCGCTGATGGTCTCCGTCACGCGACGCGCGATCTCGTCCTTACGCTCCTGCGGATGGCCCTTGAGTATGCGGATGTTCACGAACGGCATGAGCTACCTCCTTGCAACCTCACAATGCCAGCAGTTTGTGGCGTAGAGCCGCATCATCGCGCAACTGGGCGGCGGGTCCACAGAAGCGCACGGCGCCCTTCTCCAGGACGTAAACCCGGTCGGCCAGGGCAAGCGAAAAGTCGACCCCCTGCTCGGCCAACATGATCGTCAAGCCCTGTCGCTTCAGTTCGCCGATACGCTCGAGCAACTGGTCGACCACCAGCGGCGCCAGACCCTCGGATGGCTCGTCCAACAGCAGCAGTTGCGGATTGAGCATCAGCGTGCGGGCGATCGTCAGCATCTGCTGCTCACCACCCGACAGGAAGCCGCCCTGCCGATCGCGCAGCTCGTCGAGCTTCGGAAATAGCTCGCACACCGCTTCGATGGTCCACGGTCCCGTGCGCCCGGAGACGCGGCGGGCCACATCCAAATTTTCCCAGGTGGTGAGCTCGGCGAAGATGCGCCGGTCCTCCGGCACAAAGCCGATACCCAGTCGGGCCACGCGGTGCGGTGCCCAGCCGGTGATCGGCCGTCCCCGCCACAGGACCGAACCCCGGCTCGGCGGCGTCAGCCCCATGATCGATCGCATGGTGGTGGTTTTGCCGACGCCGTTGCGTCCGAGCAGGCACACGCATTCGCCGGGCGCCACCTGCAGCGACACGCCGAACAGGACGCGCGCCTCGCCGTAGGCGGTATGAAGGTCGCGCACTTCCAAAAGCGCCGTCAATGCCGCTCTCCCAGATAGACCCGGCGGACGTCCGCATTTTGCTGCACGGCTTCGGGTTTACCCTCGGCGATCAGACGTCCCTGGTGCAGCACGGCGATTTTTTGCGCGATCGAGAACACGACCTCCATATCGTGTTCGGTGAACAGCAGCGTCAGCGAGCGCTCCGCCGCGATCCGCTCGAGCAGACGGATGGTCTCGCGCGTCTCCGCCGCCGACATCCCCGCGGTCGGTTCGTCGAGCAGCAGGATCTCAGGATCGCAGGCCAGGGCGATACCGAGCTCGACTTGCTTTTGATTGCCGTGCGAAAGGGCCCCGCTCAGGGCATTGGCCTTGTCGGCAAGCCCGAGGGAGGCGAGTAGCGCATCGGTTTCGGCGCGATAGAGCCGATCGGACAACCCCCAAAAATTGGCGCCACGCCGGCGGTGGGTGATGAACGCTGCCTGCACGTTCTCGAACACGGTGAGCTTCGGAAAGATGTTGGTGCGTTGGAACGAGCGGCCCATGCCCATCAGACAAATGCGATGCGGCGGCGCACCGGTGATGTCGCGCTCCTTGAGCAGGATGCGGCCGATGTCGGGTCGCAAATGACCGGTAATCAGATTGAAGAAGGTCGATTTGCCGGCGCCGTTCGGTCCGATCACGGCCGCGATTTCGCCGCGCGCGATGGAGAAGTCGACGCGGTCGACGGCGGTGAAACCGTCGAAGCTCTTGCTGAGGCCGTGCACCTCAAGCATTGGGTTTCACCATCCCGGGCTCGCTGACGGGCACCGTCGCGCCGGGACTGGGACGCGCGCGCATGCGCGCAACGATGCCCGTCAAGGTGCCAGCAATACCGCCGGGAAACACGAATAGGAGCACGATGAGCACCGTCCCCATCGTCAGCGGCCAATACTCGGTATAGGAGGTAATCTGCTGGTTGAGCACGATAAAGGCCGCCGCTCCCACCGCCGGTCCCCAGAAGCTGCCCATGCCACCGAGAATCGTCATGATCAGGGGCTCGGCCGACTTGGTCCAGAAGGCGAAATCCGGAAACACGCCGCGATTGAAGATGCCGAACAGACCGCCCGAAATACCGGCGAAAAAGCCCGCGACCACGAAGGCGGCCAGCTGATAGGCGCGCACATTGACGCCGATGAACTGCGCGCGCTCGGGGTTGTCGCGGAGCACCGTCAGCACGCGGCCGAACGGCGAGTCGACGATGCGCCTGAGGCCGGCGAAGCAAAGGGCGACGATGACGAGGGCCGTGAGGTAAAAGTGGTCCCCCACCCTGAAATTGCCGAGTACTGGCGCCGAACCCATCCACTCCATGCCCGGATAGGGAACGTTGGGCAGGCCCTGCTCGCCGCCGGTGACGTCGTTCCACTTGAAGCAGATCGCCCACACGATTTGCGCGAATGCCAGGGTCAGCATGGCAAAGTAGATCCGGGTCAAGCGAACGCAAAAGAAGCCGAACAGCAGGGCGAAGCTGCCGGCCATTAGACCGGCCGCCAGCAAGCTCGGCAGGAAGGGGGCGTTGGCGCTCTTCATCAGCAAGGCGCAGGTATAAGCGCCGATGCCGAAGTAGGCGGCGTGACCGAACGAGACGAGGCCCGTGTAGCCGAGGAGCAGATTGAGGCTCATGGCAAACAGCGAGACGATGACGATGTCGGTGGCCACGAAAGTATAAAAGCGCGAACCGATGAACGGCACCACCAGTAGGGCGGCGAACACGACAAGGGTCCAGGGAATACGTCTCATTTGAGGGGCCGCCCCAACAGGCCCCAGGGCCGGATAATGAGAATGGCGGCCATCAGCACCGACACGGCGAAGATGGAAAAGCGCGGAAAAATCAGGATGCCGAAGGACAGCACCTGTCCGTAGATCAGGGCGCCGAGCAAAGTCCCCCAGAAGGAGCCGAGGCCGCCGATGACCACGACGATGAAGGCCTCGACGATGATCTCCACGTCCATACCCGGCACAATGCTCTTGATGGGCGTCACCAGGGCGCCGCCGAGACCGGCGAGAAACGAGCCCATCATGAACATGCCGGTATAGACCCAGCCGACGTTGGCGCCGAGCGCACCGAGCGTCTCGCGATCGAGCGCGGCCGCCCGCACGATGCGGCCCAACGCCGTACGCTGCAGGATGTACCAGAAGCCGATGGCGATCGATGGACCCAACACCATGACGAACAAGTTGTAGTGGGGGATGGTGACGCCAAACACCTCGGAGCTGCCGGCAAGGCTCGGCGGCCGCGACACCGACAGCTGCTGCGTGCCCCACACGATCTTGGCCAGGTCCCCGAGAATGAGCACGAGCGCGTAGGTGAACAGCAACTGGTAGAGTTCTTCGCGGCTGTAGAGATGGCGCAGCAATGCGCGTTCCAGGATGCCGCCGAGCAGCGCGATCGACAGCGCGGCGGCCAGGGCGGCGAGCCAAAATCCCTCGGGGGCGGGCGCGATGGCGTGCACGAACTGCCACGCCAGATAGGCGCCGATCATATAAAAGGATCCGTGCGCGAAATTCAGCACGCGTAATACGCCGAAAATCAGCGACAGGCCCGAGGCAATCAGGAACAGAAACATCGCCGCCGTGAGGCCGCCGAGAAACTGCCCAAACAGAAAGGAGAACTCGAACATCTTGCCAGCCTAGAATGCCGCCTTCGGCGGCAGGGGTTGGCCCAGGTGACGAGGCGAGCGCTGCGCGCGCCCGCCTCGAAAACAGAGCACGTTGGCGTGGTGCGGCGGTGCCCGCATCAATTCATGAAGGGCGTTGGATCGATGTAGAGGATGTCCTTCATCACGGCGAATGGGTATTTCGGATCGGATACGGTCTTGCCCCAGACCTGGCCGCGATTGGCCTGGTGGTCCTTGCCGTTGATGGTCTGCTTGCCGATCGGCGTGTCGATGCTGAGGTCCAACAGGGCCTTGGCGACCTTGTCGGATTCCACGCTGTTGGCCTTCTTGATCGCCTCGGTCAGCATCTGCATGGCGACGTAGCCCGTGACCGGCCAGGACGAGGGCGGATCCTGCTTGGTGTAGGCCGCGACGCGGGCAATATAGTCCTTGTGGGCGGGCGGAGCCCCTTCCCAGTTGAAGGCGTCGTAGGCGTTGCCCCAGATGCCGACCGGGTAGTCGGCGCCCATGGTGCGGGTCGATTCGATCGATGCGCCCTCGCCGGCGGCGATGAAGTTGTAGTTGACGTTGTCAAAATACTTGAGCGGCTTGGCCTGCTTGGCAAAGGTCAGGAAGTGCCCGCCCCAGAGCGCCGAGAAGACGGCCTCGGGCTTCTTGCCCATCTGGGCGTTGATGAACGGCGTGTAGTCGGCCTCGCCCAGCTTCGGCCATTGCTGGTCGACGATCTCCACGTCCGGCTTGAGCTTTTTGATGTGCTCGACGAAGGCCTTGGCGACGTCCTGACCATAGGCGTAGTCGGGCGCAATCGTGGCGATCTTCTTGACGGGCCACTTGGCCATGATCTCCGCCGCGGTGCGACCCTCGATGGTGGTGTTGGAGGCGGTGCGGAACACGTAAGGATGGAGGTTGGCCGGTGCGGTCAGCTGGTCCGTCTTCGGGATCGGCGCGATGAAGACGATCTTGTTCTCCTTGGCGATGGTGGAGACGGCCGGCCCTTCTGCCGATGTCAGCGTGCCAACCAGGAAGTCGACGTTGTCCTTGAGGATAAGCTCGCGCGAGACGCGCACGGCCTCGTCGGCGTTGCCCTTGGTATCGCGCGGAATCAGCTCGATCTTGCGCCCGAGCACGCCGCCCTTGGCGTTGATCTCCTCGACGAACATTTGCGCACCCTTCAGCGCGGGTTCACCGAAGAGTGCCCCCGGCCCCGACAAGATCATCGGATATCCGACCTTGATCGGCTGCTGCGCGATACTTTGGCCTGGGATCAGCAGAGCTACCAATCCAATCAGGGCAAGGATGACACGCTTCATCGATTTCCTCCTTTGGCATTGTTCTGTTATTGCCGCCTACTGTGGATTGGGCCCCAGCGGGCGTCAATTGCCTATTCAATCGGCGCGACGATCGTCTTTATCGATCTTATTTGACTTTGGAGCGGAAGTCGGCCTTGCGCTTTTCGCGGAAAGCCGCGGCGCCCTCCTTTGACTCTTCGGTCTGATAGTAGAGGGCAAGGGCCTGCATGCCCAAGGCGCCGATGCCACGGATATTTTCGCTGTCGGCGTTGAACGAGCGTTTGGCAATGGCGAGCGCGGTCGGGCTCTTCTCCATCAGCTCCTCGCACCACTTGGCGACCTCCGCGTCGAGCTGCTCGTGCGGCACCACGACGTTGCACAAGCCCATAGCCAGGGCCTCCTGCGCCGTGTAGCGCCGGCACAGATACCAAATCTCCCGCGCCTTCTTCTCGCCGACCACACGGGCCAGGTAGGCGGTGCCGAACCCCGGGTCGACGGAGCCCATGCGCGGGCCGACCTGGCCGAAGATCGCCTTATCGGAGGCGATGGTGAGATCGCAGATCGTGGCCAGGACGTTGCCGCCGCCGATGGCATAGCCCGGAACGCGGGCAATCACGGGCTTCGGCACGTCGCGGATCAACGACTGCAGCTCCTCGATCGGCATGCCGTTGGTGCCGCGACCATCGTAGTCGCCCACATGCGAGGACTGATCGCCACCGGTGGAGAAGGCACGATCGCCGACGCCGGTAAGGACGATCACGCCGATTTGCTTGTTCCAGCCGGCCTTAAGGAAAGCCTGAATCAACTCCTCGACGGTATGGGCCGTGAAGGCGTTCAGCACCTTGGGCCGGTTGATGGTGATGGTGGCAACACCCTTCTCCTCGCGGTAGAGGAGGTCAGTGAAGTTGGTGCTCATGGCTGCCTCTTTGCTGCTGCTCTGTTATTGCCGTAAATGACTGGCCATCATTTGCGTCGGTTTCGGCGCGCCCGATAGCGCTTTTGCCCGGTGGGTGTGAGATTGGCGCCCAGGAGGATGTCGAGGCTGTCGCGGATGTACTGCTCGATCGACAGCCGAGATTTCAGATACCAGCTCTTGAGCGCCCAGCCGTGGGCAATCAAGACGATCTGGTAGGTCAGCACGTCGACGTTGACCCGGCGCACCAACCTGCTTTTGATGCAGTCGGCGATGGCGCCGGCAATCATCTGGTTGGTCTCGATTTCCCGTGCCTGGATGAGGCATCGGCGGTCGCGCGACAGCGATTTTGTCGAGCGGTAGGCCAGGACGGTCGCGGCCCGGCGTTTGTCGACGACGCGGCAGTAGGCGTCGATCGTGGCCACCAGGCGCTCGATCGGATCATCGAGACCTTCGAGCGCCCTTGGGATTTCGCGGGCGTAGGCCTCGACGACGTCGAGGATGACCAAGAGCAGGACGTCGTCCTTCTCGCGCACATACTGATAGACCAGGCCGGAAGAGATGCCGGCAAGCGCGGCAATCTCCTTGATGGTGGTGCGGTAAAAGCCCTGCTTGGAAAACAGTTCGGTGGCGGCCGCGACGATCTCTTTGCGTCGCCGCTGCACCAGCTCGGGGTCCTCGACAATGCTGGTGATATGCAGTGCGCTCATTGCCTGCGCGTGCCCTTCACATAATTGACTGACCATTCAATCAACCGTAGTTTGAAAGTCAAGCACGCGTCATTTGCCCGATTGTTGCGTGAGGTCGATGATACTCAGTGAAGAGCAGCTGCTGATCCAAGCGACGGCCCGCAAGTTCGCCCAGGAACGGGTGGCACCACACTCGGCCGAATGGGAACGCGCCGGCGCCTTCCGGCCCGGCCTGTTTGGCGAATTGGGAGCGCTCGGCATGATGGGCATGACGGTGCCCGCCGAGTGGGGCGGTGCCGGCGCCGACAATGTCTCATACTCGCTCGCCCTGCAGGAAATCGCCGCCGGCGATGGTGCGCTTGCCACCGTGGTCAGCGGCCACAATTCGGTCGGCGTCATGCCAATCCTGACCTACGGCAGCGAGGCACAAAAGCAGCGCTACCTGCCCGATTTGGTCAGTGGTCGCAAGCTCACCGCATTCTGCCTGACGGAACCGCAAGGCGGATCGGATGCCGCCGCCATCCGCACCGAAGCTCGGCGCCAGGGTGATAGCTACCTGCTATCGGGCACCAAACAGTTCATCACCAGCGGCGCCACCGCCGACCTCGCTTTGGTCATCGCGGTTAGCGACCCGAGCGCGGGTAAACGCGGCATTTCGGCCTTCATCGTCGACACCAAGGCACCTGGCTACAGCGTCACCCGCATCGAGAAAAAGATGGGGCAGAATGCCTCCGACACCTGCGAGATCCGCTTCGACGATGTGGTCGTGCCGGCGGCGGACCGACTGGGAGAGGAAGGCCAGGGTTATCGCATTGCGCTCGCCAACCTTGAAGGTGGACGCATCGGCATTGCTTCCCAGAGCGTCGGCATGGCCCGCGCAGCCCTCGAGATCGCCGTTGGCTACGCGCACGAGCGTCGCGCCTTCGGCAAAACCATATTCGAGCACCAAGCCGTGTCGTTTCGCCTAGCCGACATGGCCGCCAGCCTCGAGGCGGCACGTCAGCTCACGCTGCACGCCGCCGCCCTCAAGGATGCGGGCCAGCCCTGTCTTGTGGAGGCTTCCATGGCGAAGCTCATCGCCTCCGAGACGGCCGAAAGGATCTGCTCGGATGCCATCCAGACACTGGGTGGGGCCGGCTACATGCAGGATTTCGCGGTCGAGCGCATCTATCGCGGTGTCCGCGGGGCCAAGATCTACGAGGGTACCAACGACATCCAACGCCTCGTCATCAGTCGCAGCCTCGGCGGTGCCTGATGCGGCCAGGCGCGCACCTTCCGCCGGGAGAACCCGCAACGCATGGCTGACAATATCAGTCTCAGCATCGCCGAACGCATCGCCACGGTGACGCTCAACCGACCACCGGTCAACGCCTTCAATGCCGACATGTTCGAGGCCTTCAACGCCCTGCTGGATGGCCTCGAAACGCGCACCGACTGGAGCGTCTTGCATATCCGCAGCGCCCTCAATGTGTTTTCCGCTGGCGCCGACCTGGCCGAGATCAGCAGCCACTTTGCCAGCGCAGACAAGATGCAAGCGGCCGCCAAGATCACGCAGCCCTTCCAGGCCCTGTTTCAGCGCATCGCCGACCTGCCGCAGGTCAGCCTTGCCGAGATCGGCGGCGCGGCCATGGGTGGAGGCTACGAGCTGGCGCTCGGCTGTGACCTGCGCATCGGCGCCAAGGAAGCCAAGCTTGGGCTGCCGGAGGTCGGGCTTGGCCTGCTACCCGGCGGTGGGGGCACGCAGCGCTTGACCTCGATCGCCGGCCCGGCCGTCGCCGCGCGCATCATCCTGGCCGCCGACCCCGTCGACGGTTTAACGGCGCGCGAGCTCGGCATGCTACAGTGGGCGGTGCCGCGCCAGGACCTCGAGGCGCAGGCCAAGGAGATCGCCGCGCGCCTGGCCGGGCTGCCGCCCGCGGCGCTCGCCGCCGCCAAAGTCTGCATTCGGCTGGCGCGCGACCCCGAACGCAATGGCTTTGTCGCCGAGACCGAGTGGACCGGACGGCTGCTGGCCACGGAGGAAACCCAGCGACGCGTCGGCGCCTTCCTTGCCGGCGCGCGGCGCTAGCGGCGAGGCCTCCGCCAAGCGGCGCTGCGCGCAAATGCCAGGCGCCTTGGCTAGACGGTCTTTGCGCCGCGGCCGGCACACAAGAGTAGACGAGCAAAACCCCGCGAGGTGAATAGATGCTGCTCAAATATAAGACCGTAGTGATGACCGGCGGCGCCTCCGGCATCGGCAGGGCCACGGTAGTGATGCTCGCCAAGGAAGGCGCGCGCGTGCTGTTGTGCGATATCAACGAGGCCGGTGCCGAAGAGACGATCAAACTGACGGGTGGGGCTGCCGTCGACTTCATCAAACTCGACCTCACGGACGGGGCGAGCGTGGACGCTTGCGCCAAGACCGTGCTTGCGCGTGCCGCCGACAGGATCGACGTGTTCGTCAATGCGGCGGGCTGGGACCGCACGCAGCCGTTCATCGACGCCGACCAGGCCTTTATCGACAAGGTGCTGGGCATCAACCTGGTCGGCCCGCTGCGGCTAACGCGGGCCCTGTTTCCCGCCATGATTGCGGCCGGCGGCGGCAAAATCGTATTCGTCTCCAGCGATGCGGGACGCGTCGGCAGTCTCGGTGAGACGCCCTACGCGGCGGCCAAGGGCGGCATCATCGGCTTCACCAAGTCGTTGGCGCGCGAGGGGGCCCGACACAAGATTACGGTCAACTGCGTGTGCCCGGGCCCCACCGACACGCCGCTGTTCCACGCCAACCCCGAGCGCATGCGCGAAGCCTTGCTCAGGGCCATTCCCTTCCGCCGCCTGGCCAGTCCCGACGACATTGCCGGGGCGATCCTCTACTTCGCCGGCCCCAGCAGCGACTACGTGACCGGCCAGATCCTGAGCGTGAGCGGCGGCCTGACCATGGCAGGCTGAGGGGGAGCAAGCCCGCAAGCGGGCTGGCCAGGTTCGCAGCAACGGCCAAGTCGGAGGGGCAGGAGGACGAGATGGGTGTTGAGATTTGGCTGCCGCAAAGTCGCATTGCGGCCTCGGCCCAGCTTTGGCCCGGCCGTCTGCTCATCGATGACCTCGACGCGGCGGTGCACTTGGGACCCGAGCGCCCGGCCTTTGTCGGCCACAACAGCATGCTCGGCGCCGAGAGCCGGCTCAGCTACGGCGAACTCGGCGAGCGCGTCGACAAAGTCGCCCAAGGGCTGTGCGAGCTCGGCATCGGCAAAGGCGACGTCGTGGCGTTCCAGCTGCCGAATTGGTGGGAATTCATCGCCCTACTTTATGCCTGCAATCGCATCGGCGCCGTCGCCAATCCGCTGATGCCGATTTTCCGCCAGCGCGAGCTCAGGTTCATGCTGGGCTTTGGCGAGGCCAGGGTCGCCATCGTGCCGCAGGCCTGGCGTGGCTTTGACCACCTGGGCATGCTGCAGCAAATCCGTGCCGAACTGCCCCGGCTGCAGCACATCTTCGCGGTCGGCGGCCGCGGCGAAGCCTGCTTCGAGCGCGCCTTTCTGCACCGCCCGGCCTTGACGCCAGCCGAGAAGGCGGGCCTTGCCGCTCGCCGTCCCGCGCCCAACGATGCGGTCGAGCTGATCTATACGTCGGGCACGTCCGGGGAACCCAAGGCCGTGATGCATACGGCCAACACCGTGCTGGCCGCGGCGGCCGCCTTCGTCAAGGACATTCCGGTCGGCCACGCCGATGTGGTGTTCATGGGATCGCCCTACGCCCACCAGACCGGCTTCCTCTATGGCATCGTGATGCCGATCATGCTGGCGACCAAGACGGTGGCCCTCGACCAGTGGTCGGCCGCCGAGGCCGCGCCGCTGATTGAGCGCGAGGGCGCAAGCTTCAGCATGGGATCGACGCCGTTCCTTTCCGATCTCATCAATTTGCCGCAGGCTCTTCGCAGCAAGGTGAGCGGCCGGCTGCGTACCTGGGTGTGCGCGGGCGCACCAATTCCGCGCCTCTTGGTGCAGCGGGCGAGGGACGAAATGGATCTCGCCGTGCTGTCCTGTTGGGGCATGACCGAGAACGCCGGCCTTACCATAACCCGCAAAAGCGATGCGCAAGCGAAGGTGATCGACACCGACGGCCGAGCGCTGCCCGGCAGCGAGGTGCGCATCGTCGATAGCGCCGGGCAGCCGCTGCCCGCCGATACGGTGGGGCATCTGCAGGCGCGCGGAATTACCCATTTCGTCGGTTACCTGAAACGGCCGCATCTCAACGGCGTCGACGAGCACGGCTGGTTCGACACCGGTGATCTCGCCCGCATGGACGGCGATGGCTACATCCGCATCGTCGGTCGCAGCAAGGACGTCATCATCCGCGGCGGCGAAAACATTCCGGTGGCCGAGGTCGAAAACCTGATCTATCGCCATCCGCACGTGGCCGAATGCGCCATTGTTGCCATGCCGGACCCACGCTTGGGCGAGCGGGCCTGCGCCTTCATCGTTGCCAAGCCGAACACGCTCGTTACGCTGGCCGACGTGAGGACCTTCCTCGAGGGCCACGGTATGGCCAAGCAGTATTGGCCCGAGCGGCTCGAGCTCAGGTCGGAAATGCCTCGCACACCCTCCGGCAAGATCCAGAAATTCAAGCTGCGCGAGCTCGCCGCCAATCTCGATCCGGCGCGCCCCGCCCGCGCCGATTGATCGGCGCACTCACCGATTTCACCGGCCGGCGCTGGCCCGGCTGATGTGTTCGCTGAGGAGCGCGGCAATCTCGCGAGCGTGGCTAGTGATCATGAAATGAGCGGCCCCGTCGACGGTCGCCAGCGCCGCGCCGGGACAATATCGACCGAGCAGCTCGTTGGCGCGCCGCACCGCCGCATGGCTGCTGCCGCCGCGTATGACGAGCACCGGCAGCTCGAGGCTGGCGAGTAAGGCGGGCGACAACTGAAAGCCGTAGGCGCTCGCCCAGTCACGCAGATTTACCGCCGTCGTCTGCATCGCATAGGCGCGCACCCGCTCGGGCCAGGCGGCGAAGGTACCGGCGCCGCCGTAAAAATCGATCATGCTCGCGATCGCGTCGGCCTTGCCGGCCGCGAAGGCCGCAAAGTAGGCATCCGTCATCTGTCGAAAGGCGCGGTAGTGCGCGTGCTCACCGACCTCGTACAGCAGCTGCACGGCGGGAGCCTCCAGGATCGATAGGCTGGCGAGGGGCACCGATCGCCTGAGTGCCACGGCAAGCGCCACCAAACCGCCGAAGGAATGTCCGACCAGGTGCGCCGGTCGGCCGGCACGGCGGATCACCGCCTCGAGGGCTGCGGCCACATGCGCAATCGAGGCGTCGGCGGCGGTGCGCCGTTCCGCCGTGCCACCATAGCCCAGAAGAGAGGTCGTGACGCAGCGAAATCGGCCCTCGCAATGCGTTATGATGGGCCGCCAGGCGGCCCCGGTACTGCACGAACCCGGTGCGAAAACCACGGTTGGGCCGTGCCCACTCTCCTCGTAGTCGATAGGCCCGCGCGGGTCCTCGATCGTCATCTTTTGGTGCGCCCCGGCAGGCGCGGGGCCGAGCGTGGTGGTTGCTGCCGGCATGGCTTACCCCGGGTCGGCTTGGTTGTCACGCCGGCGCTCGCTTGCGCAACGCCGTGCGCGATTATCGCTTGCCCCGACGTCGGCCGCGAATGAGGCCTTGACCGGCGGCGAGCGTCGAGGTTTGGATTTTTGCAGGCATTTGCCGAGGACCGCTGGACCATGCCCACGAGCGAGGCACGCATTTTGACGACGCATGCAGGGAGCCTGCCAAGGCCACCGTTGCTGACCCACCTTTTCACGCGTCGATCGCAAGGCGATGCAATCGATGCGGCTGCGCTCGCCGCAGCCGGGCGCGAGGCCGTCGCCTGGGTGGTCGACAAGCAGCGCCAGGCGGGCCTCGACATCATCTCCAACGGCGAGCAACAGCGCGAGTCCTTCGTGCTCTATCTGCGCCGTCGGTTGAGCGGCATCGACGGTCGGGGAGAGCGGGCGCCGTTTGCCGATATCGAAAGCTACCCGAAATTCAAGGCGGAGCGCGCCCGGCTCCTGGCCCAGCGCGAAGCGGTCAGCAACGTTGCCTTCCTGCCCAAGTGTGTCGGTCCCGTGACCTATGTCGGCCAGGCCGAGCTCGATGCCGAGTGCGCCACCTTCAAGGCGGCCTACGGCGGCCTCGGGCAGGGCGCAACTGCGCCCTTCGTCACGGCCGCGTCGCCCGGCATCCTCGCCTCGATCGTGAAGAACGAGCATTATGCCAGCTTTGACGCCTATATCGATGCCATCGCGGCGGCGCTGCGCATCGAGTACGAGACCATCGTCGGCGCCGGCTTCCAGTTGCAAATCGATGCGCCCGACCTCGCGCTCGAGCGTCACGCCTCCTTCGCTGCCCGGCCGCTCAAGGACTTCCAGCGCTTCATTGAGCGCGTGATCGCCGCCATCAACGCGGCGCTCATCAATGTTGCAGCCGACAAGGTTCGGCTGCACGTCTGCTGGGGCAACTACGAGGGGCCGCACGATCATGACGTGGCACTCGCCGATATCCTGCCGATCCTGATGCAGGCGAAGGTCGGCGGCCTGTACCTGCCTTTCGCCAACCCGCGCCACGCCCATGAATACAAGGTGTTTTGCCAGCAACCGCTCAACGCCAATCAGGTGTTGGTGGCCGGTGTCATCGATACGGTCACCAACTACATCGAGCACCCGGAAGTGGTGGCCGACAGGCTCGAACGCATCGCGGCGGCCGTCGGCGACCCCGCGCGCGTGCTTGCGGGCACCGATTGCGGCTTTGACACCTCCGCGGGCATGGGACGCGTCGCCGAAGACATCGTCTGGGCCAAGCTGCGTGCCCTCTCCGACGGCGCCCATCTCGCCTCCAAGCGCCTATTTGCCTGAGCGCGAATGGCGCGCCAACGACCGGCCAAGATCGACGCGGCCGTTGCTCGTCGGCGGGCCATCGGCGCCCGCGCCGGCGGGCGCTATTTATTGCGCGGGTCATCCTTGGGATCGACGTACTTCACGTCGAAGGGGCCAAAGCCGTTGATTTGCACGACGGCTTCGCCGTCGGCCCAGGCATAGTGCGCCATGCCGGCCGGCAGATGGACGAAGCTCGCCGCCGGCAGCGGCTTTGCGGCCGTCCGGTCCACCTTCTCGCCGGCGCCGACGGCGAATTTTCCGGAGATCACCGTGACGAACTCGTCCTTGGAATGGCGGTGGGGCGGCACCGTGAAGCCGTTGGGGAACTTGAGGCGGAGCACGAAGGGCCCCTCCTTGGCCGGGTTGCCGAGCAGGACTGCGGCTTGGGCGCCGCTCGGCAGCGACGCCGGCGCCGGACCCCAGCTGACGGCATCGCCCGGGACCACCGTGTGGTGCGCATCGTCCGCCAAGGCCGTTCCGGCGACCTGGCTACACCCGATCGACAACAACAGACACGCCGTAGCAATGGATAGTTTCTGCATGAGGAGGGCTCCTTCGACCGCGCGTCACCCTCCCACACGCTGTGAGAGGTTACGCGAGGCTAAGGCTCGCACATGGATCCGAGCGTGGGAGGCGGCGTGGAAATGGCCGTGGAAAAGCGGCCGTGCTGACCGCAGACCGGCAGGCCCCATAGGAGCCAAGCCTGGCGGAGTGCCGCCGCGGCCGGGTCTGGGTGCGCCTTCGCGCTAGGCGTTCGCGGGCTCGAGGCGGGCCTAACGACGCCCCTTAGGCGGCCGTCGCCGGCAGCGCCGCGGCGAGGCGCTCGAGCGTGGCGATGGTCGAGGCGTCGATCCGGCCGTCGACCCGGGCGGGACGAAAGTGGCGCTGGAATGCCTTGACGACGAACTCGGTGGCGCCATCGACGAGCCCGGTCGGCTCGATCGCATAGCCATAGTCGCGAAGCTGCCGCTGCAGCTCAGCAAACGGGGGGCCGGCGGCACCGACGCCGATACCGGGCTCGGCATCGACGAGCGGGGTCGGTTCGACCCAATGGCCGACGCCCGCGGCAGCGAGCCGCCCCCAGGGAAACTTCTCGCCAGGATCGATCTTACGCCTGGGCGCCACATCCGAGTGCGCCAGCACGCGCTCGGGCCGGATGCCGTGGCGGGTCGAGATATCCCGCGCCAAGGCTGCGACCGCGGCAAGCTGCGATTCGGGAAAATCCGGATAGCCGAGCTCGTGGCCGGGATTTTGCATCTCGATTCCGATCGAGGCCGAGTTGATATCGGTTTCGCCGGCCCAGCTCGCCTCGCCGGCGTGCCAGGCGCGCGCCGCCTCCGCCACCATCTGGGTGATGCAGCCTGTTTCATCGATTACATAGTGGCACGATACGCCGCTATCAGGCCGCGCCAGCCACTCGATGGCCTTGGCCGCGCTGGCAACGCCCGTGTAGTGGAAAATGAGGATGCTGGGGCGCAGGCCGTCGCGCCGCGGCTCGAAGTTCGAGGCGGGATAGAGCTCGTGCACGAGTTCTGAGTCCGCCTTGAGGATCACAACCCGCGCTCCTTGGCGATCGCGCCGTAGGCGGCATTGATGGCAGCGAGCTTGCGGGTGGCGAGATCGACGAACTCAGGGGGTACGCCGCGGCCGATCAGCTTGTCGGGATGATTGTCTCTGACGAGCTTGCGATACTGGGCGCGGATTTCGGCATTGCTTGCCGACGGGGGAAGCTTCAGGACGTCGTAGGGATTGTCCGCATCACGCACGAAGCGGGCGCGGAAATAGCGGTACTCGTTGTCGGCAAAGCCGAAGCGCTGTGCCACCGATTTGAGGAATGCGTTCTCCTTGGGGTGCAGGGCGCCGTCGGCCGCCGCCACGTAGAGAAGACCTTCCAGCACGTGCTGCAGCAGCCTGCGGTCGTCGCCGAGTAGGGCTGCGATCTGATCGGCATAGGCCTCGTAGCCGGCCGTATCCTGCTTGGCGAGGTCGAAGACACGCGCAACGTTGGCGGCCTCCTCCGGCGAGAATTGAAAGACGCGCCGGAACGCGTCCACCTCGCGCGGCGAGACCACGCCGTCGGCCTTGGCCATCTTGGCGCTGAGGGCAATGACGCCGATCGTGAAGGCGACGCTCTTTTCCGGCGCGCTATCGCGGTCGAACCCGAAGACGTTTGCCACCTCGTGCAGCAGACCGCCGCTGGCATCGCCGAGCGCCGTCGCAAAACCGGCAATTTTCTGCCAGACCGTCAATCCTAAGCTCCAGCGTCCGTGGCGTGAGCGAAAACCGTTGCCGCCGCCCACCGGGACGGCTAATCCCCCAGGTTAGAACGCCTTGTCAAGGATCCAGCATGAGTGCAATGGCAAACGATGAGGTGCTGATCCGCCGCGAGGGCCGGGCGGGGCGGATCACCATGAACCGCCCGCAGGCGCTGAACGCCCTGACGCACGCCATGGTGGCGCCGATCTGGGATGCCTTGCTGGCCTGGCAAGACGATGCCCGCGTCGAACTGGTGCTGCTCGACGGCAGCGGCGAACGGGCCCTGTGCGCCGGCGGCGATGTGCGCGCACTCTACGACAGCCGCAACGCCGGCTCGGGCACCGCGCGCGCCTTCTGGCGCGACGAATATCGGCTCAACGCCCTGATCGGTCGCTACGACAAGCCTTATGTGGCGATCCAGGACGGCATCGTCATGGGTGGGGGTATCGGCCTGTCGGCGCACGCGCGCCACCGTATCGTCACCGAGCGCTCCCGGCTCGCCATGCCGGAGACGGGCATCGGGCTGATCCCCGATGTGGGCGGCAGTTGGCTGTTGGCGCATGCCCCGGGCGAAGCCGGGCTCTATCTCGGGTTGACGGGCATCGAGATGGATGCGGCAGACGCAATTTATGCGCGTTTCGCCGATGCATTCGTGCCCGCAAGCGGCCTCGGCGAGCTCAAGGCGCGCCTGCTCGATCCCAAGGGAGGGGCGGTTGGCGAGGTGATCAAGACGTTAACACAGGACTTGGGCCGGTCTCGTCTTGCCGACCGCGCCGCCGATATCGATCGGATCTTCGCCGCCGACAGCCTCGAGACGATCCTGGCTCGCCTGGAACACAGCAACCTCGATTGGAGCGATGCAACGCCGCCAGGCGCTGGCGCAAAAATCGCCGAAAGCGCTCAAACTTGCCTGCGCGGCCATTCGACATGCCCGCGGCCTGCCGTCGCTCGAGGCCGCACTCGACATGGAGTTTCGCTTGGCGGTGCGTCTGTTCGAGGATGGCGAGTTCCCGGAAGGCGTGCGCGCCTTGATCGTCGACAAGGACCGCAAGCCGGCCTGGTCGCCGCCGCGCCTCGCCGATGTGTCCGATGCCCTCCTTCGCCGCTACTTGCGCCACTGCCGGCCGCCGAGGAATTGGGGCTGGCGCGGGTCGGCGGACACGCTTGAGCCTTCGGCCGCGACGGCGCCGATCGCATGCGACGCCTATTCGGCGGCGGCCTGCGCGATGGTCGGGGCATCGCCGGCGACGGTCGTGCGGCGCACGTCGCGTGGCTGGCTCTCATCATAGCGCCGGCCACGGTGCATGGTCTGGCGGTTGTCCCACATGACGAGGTCGTTGACCTTCCACTTGTGCACATAGACGAAGCGCGGCTGCGTGGCGTGCTCCTTGAGATCGTTCAATAGAATGCGCGCTTCCGGCGTCGGTTTGCCGATGATGGTGCCGGCATGGGAGGAAAGGTAGAGGGACTTGCGGCCGCTGACGGGGTGCGTGCGCACCAACCGCTGGCGTACAGGCTTGAAGAGCTGCTTTTCCTCCTCGGTGTAGTCGACGAAGCCGAGGGAGCCGCGCGAAAACATCAACGAGTGCTCGCACACCAGGTTCTCGATTTCGGCCTTGCTGTGCTCATCGAGCGCATCGTAGGCGGCGCGCATGTCGGCGAGTTCGGTATCGCCACCTTTCGGGTTCACCACGCGCGCCGAAAGCAGCGAGTACTTGGCGGGAATGGCGCGAAAGGAACTGTCGGAGTGCCACAGCAGGTTGCCCAGATTGAACAAGCGCTGGCGGCTGTCGCGGGCGAGCGGCTTGCCGTCCTTGCCGAGGTTGGAGACATCGTTCATCCCAGTGGCGAGCCGCTTGTCTTCCTCCTTGGTGACGTTGCCACCGCGCGCGTTCTCGATGGCCCCAAAGTTGCGGGTGAACGCCATTTGCTCAGCATCGCTGCACCGCCTGATCGCGAAACACGAGCACGGCATACCGATCCATGCCGGCTTCGATGGCCGCGATATCTTCGCGCGACAGGGGTCTTTTGATGTCGACCCCGGAGACCTCGCCGACGAACACGGGGTGGATCTGGCGAATGGCAACGGGCACGGCTTAAATCTCCTCCTGTGCGGTGGGCTCGGGGGACGCGTTGACCTGCCTGAAGCCTAGGCCAGGAGGGACCTTTTGAAAAGTGACGTGCAGGCTCGGCGCGGTGGCCGGTGCGAAACGCGCGCAAGGGTGGCGCGGGGCCGCAGTGCCCAAGCGGCGGGCTCAGCGGTACTCCCGCCGCCAGGCGGGCTGAGCGGTACAGCTGCGCGTCGCGCACGCTTCGGCCTGCCGGTAGCACTTTGGCTCGGATTCGAGCTTGCTGCGCGCCGTCATGTCCCAATGTTACAGCTCTAGGGCGGCGGCGGGTCGCTGGCCCTCCGGCGCGCCGTACTGTCCTCGCCGTCTGCGGCTTGAGCAGGGCCGGATTGGGCATGGCCAGGCGTTGGGTTTTGAGCGGCGGCCGGCTCGCCGTTGCGAGGGGGTGATAGGTGTGCGAAGGCGGAGGGGGGCAGCCCGCCAAAGGGGCCAGGCGCCGCTAAGGCCGGGCCGAACGTAGGCGGCAAAACGAGACCCTCACGCTGGTGCCCCTCATGGCGTGCATCGCCACGAGCCTCCTGGCGCGCCAGGAGTGGCCGGCAATCTCGCGCAAATCTTGGTCTCGGCGTCACATCCTGTCCCAAAATGTTACAGTTGGCGGCCAGGCTGACGGGCGCGCGCTTGCCATGAAATGAACGTGATCTGGCGCCAGCTTGGCTTATCGTCCGACGGCATCGGGGGTGGCGCCGGAGGATTGGCTCGGAGTTGCCCCTACGGCAATGCTCCGACTGCAGGCAAGGCAGATTTAAAACGCTTCGGGCGGCGCATCTCGTCCGAGCCGTTGCCAGGGTCACAGGCGATTTCTGCCGTCGCAATCCGGGCGCCGCCTCCGAGGTGTTGTGAGCTCGCACTCTGGCATAAGCCGTGCGAAGCTCGCGACGCGCGCCGAGCACGGCATTTGAAGGCTCGAGGAGGCATTAACGTGTATCGCATTGCTACCACGCTCGGTTACCTGGCCTGCCTGGCCATGACGGCCACCCCGGCCGCTGCACAGCTGCTGTGGCCCGGAACCGCGGAAGTCGCGCAGGCCAACGCGCCGCGGCGCGCGCTGCCGATCCCCAATAAGCCGGTGAACGAAGAAGAGGTCGCCAAGGCCGCCCGTATCAACAATTGGACGGTCGGCGTCGCCGGTGGCCTGCTGGAGGGAACCTTCGTTCGCTACGCCGCCGATTTGGGCAAGGCGCTCGACGACGGTGACAACTTGCGTGTGCTGCCGATCGTCAGTTACGGCGCGGTGGGCAACGTCAGCGACCTCATCTATCTCAAGGGTGTCGACATCGCCATCACCTACTCCGATGTGCTCGATCACTTCAGGAACGTGGAGCGAATTCCCGGTATCGAGCGGCGGGTGAACTACATCATCCCCATGTTCCAGGGCGAGGTCCACGTCTACGTGCGCGAGGAGATCAAAAGCTTCCAGGACCTGGTTGGCAAGAAGGTGAATTTCAATACCGTCGGCAGCGCCGCCAACTATACCGGCGGCATCGTCTTCGATCGGCTGGGCATCAAGGCCGAACGACTGTTCCAGAACAACTCGGTCGCCCTCGAGCAGATGCGCAAGGGCGAAATCGCCGGCATCGTGCACGTGGTGGGCAAGCCCAACGACCTGTTTTCGAAATTCAAACCGGAACCCGGCTTTCACTTCCTGCCGGTCGAGTTCGGCGCCAAGTTCGAGGACTACTACGTGCCTGCCGAGCTGACGGCCGCCGACTACCCCAATTTGATCGCACAGGGCGAGACCGTGCAGACCATCTCGGTGCCGGCCCTGCTCGCGGTCTACAACTGGAACAAGGACACGGATCGTTACCGACGCTGCGTGCGCTTTGTGGAGTACCTGTTCGACCGCTTCGACAAGCTGCGCGAGAAGCCCTACCAGCCGGGCTGGAAGGACATGAACTTGGCGGGCACCATCCCGGGCTGGACCCGCTTTCCTCCGGCCCAGGCCCTGGTTGCCAAGGCCGCCGCGCAGGCGAGCGCCGAGGCCAACCTGACCCGCGCCCAAGGCGTGCGCGCGGCCGTCGACAACAAGGTCGAGCAGGAGCGCCTGTTTAAGCAATTTCTGGAGTGGAGCAAACAGCAAAAGAAGCAGTGAAACGGGCGCATGCTTACCGATCCTCGCTCCTGGCGAAGCAGGCAGGGGGCTGTGATCAATGCGGTCCTTAACTGCGGTTTGGTTGTCTAGGTCGGCGGGGTGCTCAGCCAAAACCACCCGCCTTGGGAAACAAAGGAGAGGCGCCTGCGCGCAGCCCACCCTGGCATCGCCCCGAGCAGGAAGGCGACCTGGCCACGGCGGCCCGCACAGGCCAACGCAATTTTGCAGGTTCGCGTGCCAGTGAGAGTCGGCGTTTTCGCCCTCGTTTTTGCTGCCCTGTTGGCGGCCGGCCCCCCTGGGGCGCACGCCCCTGCCGCCGCTCAACAGGGCGAACCCGTCACACTCGAGCTGGCGCCGGTGACCAACGCGGCACCGGCCTCGCGCGTGCGCCTGGCAATCCAGGTGCGCCCGCGCGATGGGCTCGCCAAGAACTCGTTTGTGCGCATTCGCGGGCTGCCGGCGACGGCGGCGCTGTCGGAAGGATATGCGATCGCGCCCGGTTCTTGGGCCGTGCCCCTCAACGCCCTGCCGGGCCTCTTGGTCATTGTGCCGGTGGGGCTGGAAGGCAACTCGGAGGTCGTCGTCACGCTCGTGAACGTCGAGGGATCGATCTTGGCCGAGGCGACCACGACCCTTGCTATCACGCGTGCGGTGGCCCCGGCGGCGCCTCCCGCGGCAGCCGCCGCGCCGCCCAACAGCACGACGCGCGCGCTTTCGGCCCCCCAGCTCGCGCCGGCCGATCGGGACCGCGCCCTCAAGCTGCACGCCCGTGGTGAGGAGCAGCTGGGACGCGGCAACATCTATGCGGCGCGGCAGTTCTTCGAGCGTGCCGCCGAGGCCGGCCTGGCGGAAAGCGCCCTGGCGGTGGCAGCCACCTATGATGCCGCCGAGCTCGCGCGCCTCAAGGTGTTGGGCCTGAAGCCGGATCCGGCCGAGGCCAAGAAATGGTACGAGAAGGCGCGCGAGCTGGGCGCGCCGGAGGCCGAAGCGCGCCTGCGCCGTCTGGGCGGGCGCTAGGCCTGTCGGGGATCGCAGCGGGGCTGAAAGCCATTGCCGCGGCTCGAATACCCATTGACTAATGGGGAATTTCCCACGAGAGTGCCGCCATGCACACCATGGTGCGCGCCCTGCTCACGGAGATCGAGGCCTTTCTCGCCGAAACCGGCCTAACGCCGACCAAATTCGGCCTAGCCTCGGTCAACGACGGCCACCTGGTCGCCAACTTGCGGCGCGGCAACAGCGTCACGCTCAAGACCGCCGATCGCGTGCGCGCCTTCATGCGCGCCTCGGCGCCGGCCCCGCGCGCGGGGCGCGGCGGCACGGACGAGGGGACCGCAACGGCCCGAGCTTGTCCCGACGCCGGCGAGCGCGGCTGGGGGCCTTATCCGGGAGGCCGCGGTCGACAAACGCATCGCCTTGATTATCGGTGGCGGCATCGCCGCCTATAAATGCCTGGACCTGATTCGCCGCCTGCGCGAGCGGCGGGTGGGCGTGCGTGCCATCATGACCAAGGCGGCGCAGGCCTTCATCACCCCGCTGTCGGTCGGGGCCCTGACGGGCGATCACGTCTTTACCGATCTCTTCGACCTCGACGAGGAGCGCGAGATCGGCCACATCCGGCTCGCGCGCGAGGCGGACTTGATCGTGGTCGCGCCGGCCACCGCCGACCTGCTCGCCAAAATGGCGGGCGGGCATGCCGACGACCTGGCCTCATGCGTGCTGCTGGCGACCGACAAGCCGGTGTTGGTGGCACCCGCCATGAACCCGCGCATGTGGCTCAACGCCGCCACCCGGCGCAACGTGGCTCTGCTCGAGGCGGATGGAATTTGCTTTGTCGGGCCGGCGGTGGGCGAAATGGCTGAAGCCGGCGAGGCGGGCCCCGGCCGCCTGGCGGAGGTGCAAGAGTTGCTGGCGGCGATCGTCGACAGGTTGGCTCATGCTGCCCCGGCGCAGTTTCCCGCGCAGGCTGACGCCGAGCCCGGCGCACACACGCGTGCAACAGGTCCATTGGCCGGACGACACGTGGTCGTCACCAGCGGGCCCACGCACGAGCCGATCGACCCGGTGCGCTATATCGCCAATCGTTCTTCGGGCAAGCAGGGCATTGCCATCGCCGCGCAAGCGCGCGCCCTCGGCGCCCGGGTAACGCTCGTCTGTGGACCGAGCCAGCTCGCCGTCCCCGCCGGCGTCGATCTCGTGCCGGTCGAGACCGCGCAAGAGATGCTGGCGGCGGTGTCTGACGCCCTGCCCTGCGATATCGCCATCTTCGCCGCGGCCGTCGCCGACTGGCGCGTTGCCAGAACATCTTCCGAGAAGATCAAAAAGGGCGCACAATCCGCGCCGCCACGACTGGAGCTCGTCGAGAACCCCGACATCTTGAAGACCATTGCCCGGGCCCCGCCGGGTCGACGCCCGCCGCTCGTGATCGGGTTTGCCGCCGAGACGGCACACGTGGTCGAGTCGCCAAAAACAAGCGCAAGGCCAAGGGCGCCGACTGGATTGTCGCCAACGACGTCTCGCCGACGACGGGCATCATGGGCGGCGATCGCAACACCGTGCACCTCGTGACGGCAGAGGACGTCGAGGCATGGCCCGACCTGCCCAAGGCGGAAGTCGCCCGGCGCCTCGTCGCGCGCGCCGCCCAGTGGCTCGCCGACAATACCGCCGTGACATGACGGCCAAACCGCCCCGGCGCCGAGCGATGGTGGGGGTCGTGCGTCTGGCGCACGGGCTCGGCCTCGATTTGCCCGGCTACCAAAGCGACGGTGCCGCCGGCATGGACCTCCTCGCCGCCGTCGCCGAACGCCGCCCGGTCCGGCTTGCGCCCGGTGCACGCGCCCTGATCCCCACGGGCCTCGTCCTGGAATTGCCGCCGGGCTTCGAGGCGCAGGTGCGGCCACGCTCGGGACTGGCCCTCCGGCACGGCATCACCGTGCTCAACAGTCCGGGCACGATCGATTGCGACTACCGTGGCGAGGTCAAGGTGTTGCTCGCCAACCTGGGCGAAACAGCCTTTGTCATTGAACGGGGCGAACGTATTGCCCAATTGGTATTCCAGCGCGTTGAACGCGCGAGCCTGGTGGAAATTGAGGAGGCTTCGCCGACGCCGCGCGGCGTCGGTGGCTTCGGTTCGACCGGCAGGAGAGGCGCGAGCGCAAAGACCGCGCCGCCGGTTCGCCGCGGCAAGTGAACGGTAAAGTCCGAGCGCTGATAAAGCCGCACATTACAATGCGTTAATCCTCATGCGGAGCGTTACACCATCATCCGGCCGCAGAGCGACCGCGCTTTCGCCCAGGCAGCATCCCGGCGCAGCCAAAAAACTGCAGTAAGCAAGTGAGGTCTGGCATCCTCGAGAAAGGGTTGAGACATGCGCATCTGGTCTGTTGCTCCTGTGGCGGCGGCGGCCTTCGCGGCGATCGGCGCCGCGAGCGGCCCATCGCTCGCCGAGCAAGGTCACCGCCTATCAGGGCCCCACACTTACGAAAACTTGACCGTCTATTTCGTGCACGGCGTCAGCGCCTCGGGCGCCGTGCCGCTCACCCTGCAAGAGGCCGTCGCCAAGGGTAGGGTGCAGGTGACTGAAACCGGCCGAGTCAATGAGCTGCAAATCGAAAATACCGGTGCCGAGCCGGTGTTCGTGCAGGCCGGCGACATTGTCAAGGGTGGCAAACAGGACCGGGTGCTTACCGTCAGCTTCTTGTTGCCGGCGAAATCCGGGCGCCTGCCGATCGCGTCATTCTGCGTCGAGCAAGGGCGCTGGACCGCGCGCGGCAAGGAAGATGTGAACAAGTTCTCGAGCGCGAGCGAGGCGATGCCGTCGCGGGCGGCGTTGCTGGCCATGGCCGCACCGGCCCCAGCCAAGGACGGCGGCTTTCGGCCGGCCGGTGACGTGCCCGCCAGCGGCGAGGTGGCAGTCAAGCAAAAGAAGGTCTGGGACTCGGTGGCGGCGACGCAGAGCAAGCTGGCGGGTGGCCTCAACTCCAGCGTCGCCTCGCCAACCTCGGCGACGAGCCTGCAGCTCAGTCTTGAAAACGAGACGCTGCAAGGCGCCCGCGCCAGCTATCTGGCGGCGCTGAAAGCCAAGGGCGAAGCCGAGCCGGACATCTTGGGCTACGTGGTGGCGATCAACGGGCAAATGAGCAGTGCCAACCTCTACCCATCGAACGCGATGTTTCGCAAAATGTGGGACAAGCAGCTCGCGGCCGTCGTCACCGAGGCGATCGGTGAAAAGAGCGCGCCCGGCCCCGCCAGCCCAGCGCCAGCGGTGGCCAAGGCCACCGAGTTCTTGGCCGAAGCCGAGCGCGGCAAACCCCTCGAACGCGCGGGCGCGGCGGGCACGCGGCAGGAGACGCGCGACGGCGACAAGGCGCTCTACAACGAAGCGCGCGGCGGTGACGGCGGCTGGCTGCACCGCAGCTACCTCGCCAAGTAGCGGGCGAGGTGAACCGCGCCCGCCCAGGGTTTCTCCGCCGCAAACTGGTCTGGCCGCCCCTAAGGTGGCCAGATCCTATGCGGGTACACCGGTGAAGGCCGGGGCCGCGGGCCAGAACAAGCGCGCCGTTCGATTGACCGCTGCCGGATCACCCGTCGTCAGCAGCACCGTCGAGGCCTCCCCGGCATGGCGTGCGCGGTACTCGGGGTGGCGGGTGAGATAGTCTTCCAAGCTATCGGCGACCACCCGCGGCTGCGACAGAATGCGCGTGAACGGCGGCAGTTGGCGCCGAAACAGGTGCTCGACGAGCGGATAATGCGTGCACCCCAGGATGGCGCGATGCGGTGGCTGCCCTGCCGTGCGGGCCAGCACGCCGTCGACGGCATCGGCGATCAGCGCCTCGATGGCGCCTGCCGTGGCACCGGCCTCGATCGCGCCGGCAAGACCGGCGCACGCCTGTTGCACGATGGTCACCCTTGGGCAGCGCTTATGAATTTCCTCGGGATAGGCGTGCGAGGCAACGGTCCGCGTCGTGCCGAACACGGCGACCACATCGGTGTTGTACTTTTGTGGATATTGCGGGGTCGAAACCGCCCAGGGGGTCTGGGTCGCCGCTTCCACCGTGGGCGCGACGATACCCAGGACATTATGACCCTTCCAGCCGCTCACGGGCAGCCAGCCGCGCTGCAGGGTGCGCGCCGCCACGCAGGTGGCGGTATTGCAGCCAAGCAGCACCAGCCGGCAACCCTGATGGAACAGTCGCTCCACCCCCTGGCGCGTTAGGGCAACGATCTCGTCGGACGCGCGCTCCCCGTAGGGCACATTGGCGTGGTCGCCCAGGTAGGCGTAGGCAAGATCCGGGAAACGCCGAACCAGCTCACGAACGATGGTGAGCCCGCCATGGCCTGAATCGAAGACCCCGATCATGTTTCGTTGCCATGCCGGGCCGGACCCGGCACTCATAGCAAAATTTGAAGACCTACTCGGCGGCGGCCTCTGAGGGGGAGCGGCCGGCGTGTGCCGCGTCCTGTTCCTGCTCCTTCAGAAAATCGAGGCTCGGCATGGCCACAGTATTGTAGCCACAATCGACAAAATGTACTTCTCCCGTAACGGCGCCGGACAAATCCGACAACAGGTAGAGCGCCGAGCCGCCCACCTCGTCGAGCGTCGGCGTACGGCGCAACGGGGCGTGATCGCGCTGGTAGTTGAAGATGACACGCGCGTCAGCGACGCCCGCACCCGCAAGCGTGCGCATGGGTCCCGCCGAGAGCGCATTGACGCGGATCGCCTGGGCGCCGAGATCGGCCGCCAGATAGCGGACGGAGGCCTCCAGCGCCGCCTTGGCCACGCCCATCACGTTATAGGAGGGCACCCAGCGCGTCGCGCCGCTGAAGGTCAGCGTCAATAGCGACCCGCCCGCCGGCATCAAGGCGGCTGCGCGCTTGGCCACCTCGGTGAAGCTGAAGCAGGAGATCACCATGGTGTTGGTGAAATTTTCGCGCGTGGTATCGGCGTAGCGGCCGGACAGCTCGCGCCGATCCGAGAAGGCCAGTGCATGCACCACGAAGTCGAGACTGCCCCATTTGCTCTTGATCTCGGCGAAGACATTGTCGACGCTCTTGAGGTCGAGAACGTCGCAACTGACGATGATCTCGGAGCCAACTGACTTTGCCAGCGGCACCGCGCGGCGCCCGAACGCATCCCCCTGGTAGGTAAAGGCCAGCTGTGCGCCATGACCGGCCAGCATGCGGGCAATTCCCCAGGCGATCGAGCGGTCATTGGCTACGCCCATGACGAGGCCGCGCTTGCCTGCCATCAGTGGCCCAGCCTGGGCCATATCCCTGTTCGTCATGACCTCGTTCCTCTCGCGACCTCAGCGGGCAAGGTGCCCGGTGACAAGCCTCCAACCTGCCCCTCTAAAACGCCCAACATCCCCGCCGTTGCCGCTCCATGCTGAGTCATGCGTTGTATCGCCGGAGAATCAGCGTGGCATTGGTGCCGCCGAAACCAAAGCTGTTCGACATGACACAGTTGAGATTTACGTCGTCCTGCCGCTTGCGCGAGATCGGTACATCCGCGAAGGCGGGGTCGAGTTCATCGATGTTGGCACTTTCGCAGATAAAGCGATTGTTCATCATCAGCAGCGCGTAGATCGCCTCCTGCACCCCTGCGGCGCCCAGCGAGTGGCCCGTTAACGATTTGGTGGAGGAGATCGGCGGCAGGTTCTTGCCGAACACCTGCCGGATGGCATCGATCTCCCGTTCGTCGCCGACCGGCGTGGCCGTGCCATGTGGGTTGATATAGTCGATCCTACCCACGCCCTTGCCGTCGACGCCTTGCATGGCCATGCGCATGCAGCGCACGGCGCCTTCCCCCGAGGGCGCCACCATGTCGAAACCGTCGGAGTTGGCGCCATAGCCGACGAGCTCCGCATAGATGCGAGCGCCCCGCGCCTTGGCGTGCTCCAAGGCTTCGAGAACGACGACCCCGGCACCGCCCGCGATCACAAAGCCATCGCGGTCTTTGTCGTAGGCGCGGCTCGCGCGCTTTGGCGCGGCGTTGAATTTCGTCGACATGGCTCCCATGGCATCAAACAGCGCCGAGAGCGTCCAATCGAGCTCCTCGCAGCCCCCCGCAAACATCACATCCTGCTTGCCCCACTGGATGAGCTCGGCGGCATTGCCGATGCAATGCGCCGATGTCGCGCATGCCGAGGAGATCGAATAGTTGGTGCCCTTGATCTGCATGGCGGTGGCCAGGGCGGCCGACGGGCCGGAGCACATTCCCTTGGGAACCTCGAACGGGCCGATCTTTTTCGGGTCTTTCTCGCGCGTCACATCCGCGGCGCGAACGATCGCGCGGGTGGAGGGCCCGCCCGAGCCCATAATGATGCCGGTTCGTTCGTTGACGACTTCCGTGCCCTCAAGCCCGGCGTCACGAATTGCCTGCTCCATGGCGACGAAGCACCAGCCGATACCGGCCTCCATGAAGCGGCGCGCCTTGCGTGGAACCATCGCCTCCCACTCGAGGTTCGGGGCGCCGTGGACCTGGCAGCGGAAACCGAGTTCGGCGTATTTCTCCGCGTAGACGATGCCCGACTTGGCTTCGCGCAAAGAGGCCAGCACTTCCTGGGCATTGTTGCCGATCGAGGACACGATACCCATCCCCGTGACGACCACGCGTCTCATTGCCAGACCTTTCTTGGCATCCTCGTGCCGCTCTCAACTCATGCCGAACCCGCACACGGAGGGATTTGAGGCACCCTTCACAAGGCTGCTGGCTGCTCCCCGGCTTCAAACAGCCCGACGCGAAGATCGGTCGCAGCGTAGATCACCCGACCATCGGCCTTCATCACTCCATCGGCAATGGCAAGCTTCAAACGGCGCAAGATCACCCTCTTCAGGTCGACGACGTACTGCACGGTTTTGGTCGTCGGCATCACCATACCGGTAAACTTCACCTCGCCCACGCCGAGCGCCCGCCCCTTGCCGGGGGCACCCAGCCATCCCAGGAAAAAGCCCGTTAGCTGCCAGAGCGCGTCCAGTCCCAGGCAACCGGGCATCACCGGATCACCCTTGAAATGGCAGGCGAAGAACCAATCGAGCGCGGGGTTGCCCGAGACCTTGAGCTCGGCCACCACCTGGCCCTTGCCGTGCGCGCCGCCGACCTCGGAAATGCAAGAAATCCGATCGAACATCAGCATCGGCGGCAACGGCAGCTGCGCATTGCCAGGCCCGAAGAGCTCACCACGGCCACAGGTGAGGAGATCTGCGTATTCGTAGGTTGCAACGCGCTCGGGCATCGCCCTCCCTCTACGAAACTGTCGGTGCGCGAACGGCACTTGCGCTTTATGTACCCACGCCAGGCATGTCCTATCACACTCGCCACCCGCTCAAAAGCCCGTGTTCCAGGCGCGCGCCCAGCCCGGGACGGCGGGGGGTGAGGTAGACGTTGCCCCGCCGGGAATGGCGACATATACTTGCAAAGAGTGGCAATATCAAAGTTGCGGGACGCATTGTCGCTCAGGCAGCGCGCTTGGCGGAGGTCCCCACCGGCAGAGCCTTTGCTATGGGCAATTCTGTTTCTCAATTGTTGCGACGGGCCGGCCTGCGGCCGACGCGCCAGCGCATTGCGCTGGCAACGCTGTTGTTCGGCAACGGCGACCGGCATGTCACGGCCGAGCTCCTCCACGAGGAGGCCGTGCGCGCCGGAGAACGGGTGTCGCTCGCCACGGTCTACAACACGCTGCACCAATTCAAGGGGGCGGGCCTGTTGCGGGAAATCGCCATCGGCGGCCAGCGCGCCTATTTCGATACGAACACATCCAACCACAACCATTTTTTCGTCGAGGAGCACGGCCGCCTGGTCGACATTCCCGGCGACACGATCCGGGTCGACGGCCTGCCGGAGCCGCCGGCGGATCTGAGAATTTCGCATATTGACGTCGTCGTGCGTCTGGTGCCGCGTCGCTGAGGCAACCGGCGTTGGGGGCGCTGGGCCGCGGAGGGCGAAACAGGGCGCCAAAAAAGGGGGCCAAAAAGGCCAACTTAGCGGATGACCTCCCCCTGGTAGGCGCCCCACAACTTC
The DNA here is from genome assembly GCA_963775835.1 of uncultured Alphaproteobacteria bacterium. GTDB lineage: Bacteria > Pseudomonadota > Alphaproteobacteria > Rhizobiales > Hyphomicrobiaceae > AWTP1-13. The sequence continues at coordinate 259,775 of CAVZKV010000020.1, forward strand.
ACCTGCTCGATATAGCCGCGAAAGCCGCCAACCGAGACCCGGCACCAGCGACCATCGCAACTGATGATGCTGGCAAGCACACCGGCCTCAATGTAGGCGAGCGGCCTGGCCGAGGCGCTGTCGTCATCGCGCAACGCCGCCGAAGCCGGCTGCGGTTGGCCCGCCTTCTGCTCCCAGGCCAGCACGACGGCGGTGCGCCTGCCGCTCAGCATCGAGCCCAGCACCCACCCGGTGGTGCCCTCCGCATCGCGCACCTGGCGCCAGCTTTCAAATTCCTTGACGATCTCGACCGGCAGACCGGCACGCCGGAAGACCCACGCCGTTGGGTAGTCGGTGCCGGGTCCCTGGCGCAGGTTGACCCGATCGGATTTGAGGCTGGCAAAGCGCGGCAGCGCCAAGCCGCTCGCGCCGGTGCTCTGCGGCTCGGGCGCCGGCTGGGCGGCAAGCCCCGTGGCCGCCACCAGGACCAGCACGGCAAATGCAAGTCTCGCCTGGAACCGCGTTCTACCCATTCGCCAACCCGTCAGCCGCCCCCCTGCTTCGACACCCCCGCGGGAAAGCACGATTTGATACCGGCGATCAAGTCCCACCCCTGCCGAAGCCGACTTCGGCGTTGGGCCACCTTGTCCCGACCACGGTATCTGCTAGTACAGGGCAAGGATGTGCCGCGAGGTAGGAGCGCCAACCCATAGCAGCGTGAGCATCGCATGCCCAATCCGATCAAGAAGCCGCTGGTGATCGTTACCCGCAAGCTGCCCGAGGTGGTGGAAACGCGGATGCGCGAGCTGTTCGATGCCCGGCTCAACCTCGATGACAAGCCGATGTCGCAGGCGGAGCTCGCCGAGGCGGTAAAGGTGGCGCATGTTCTGGTCCCGACGGTGACCGACCGGATCGACCGGTCCTTGATCGCTCAAGCCGGCCCGCAGCTTAAACTGATCGCCAATTTCGGCACCGGCGTGGACAATGTCGACCTGGATACGGCGCGCGTGCGCGGCATCATCGTCACCAATACGCCGGGCGTGCTGACCGAGGATACGGCCGACATGACCATGGCCTTGATCCTGGCCGTGCCGCGTCGGCTGGCCGAAGGCACGGCACTGCTCAAGGACTCCGCCAAGCAGTGGACCGGCTGGTCGCCGACCTGGATGCTGGGCCACCGCATTTGGGGCAAGCGGCTCGGCATCATCGGCATGGGCCGGATCGGCCAAGCCGTCGCGCGGCGTGCCAAGGCCTTCGGCTTACAGATCCACTATCACAACCGCCGCCGGGTTGCCGAGGAGGTAGAGCAGGAGCTCGAGGCCACCTATTGGGATAGTCTCGACCAGATGCTGGCGCGTATGGACATCGTGTCCGTCAACTGCCCGCACACGCCGGCAACCTACCATCTCCTTTCGGCCCGGCGGCTCAAGCTGCTGAAGCCGACCGCCTATATCGTCAACACCGCCCGCGGCGAGGTGATCGACGAAAACGAGCTGGCCCGTCTGATCGAGACCGGGCAAATCGCCGGCGCCGGCCTCGACGTGTTCGAACATGAGCCGGCGATCAATCCCAAGCTGCTGGCAAACCACAGCGTCGTGGCCCTGCCGCACATGGGCTCCGCAACCATCGAAGGTCGCATCGACATGGGTGAAAAGGTCGTCATCAACATCAAGACCTTTCTCGACGGACACAATCCGCCCGATCGCGTGCACGCCGCCATGTTCTAGGCGGCGTCCATCGGCGTGCGGCGATGCAAACGATCGACACCCGTGCCATCAAGGCTGCCGCCGGGCTCTACCATACCTATTTCACCGGCCTGATCCTGACCCTCGTCAGCCGCCGCGGCGCGCCGGAGGCGGCCGAGTGGGTCTTTCGCCTGTTTCGCCACCAGCACCACGAAAAATTCCTGTCGAGCTTCGACAAGCTCGGATTGAAGGGCATGCCCGATGCCGTCGCCTGCGCCGCCTTTCACTATCTCGCCAATCAAATCGGCGGGGTTGAGGTCGAGTTCATGCGCGAGAGTGAGCGCAAAGCCTGGGTCAATTTCGTGCCGCCGCGCTGGATCTACCCCGGCGCCAGCATCTGCGCCGTGCCGAGCGAGGTCTCGCGCGCCGTCCTGCGCGGTTGGTACGCGCACAACGGTGTCTCCCTCGCCAACCCCCGCCTCGGCTTTGTCTGTACCGCCCAGACCACGGACGGGCAGCATGGCCTTTCCGGCTACTTCCTGGAACACGACCGCGAACTGCGCGAGGATGAACGGCTCTCATTCCGTCCGGGCGAGCTGGCGCCGGCCTTCGACCCCTCTGCGGCACCGCGGCTGCCGGCGGCCGCTTGGCCGCCCGAACGGCTGGCCAAGGCCGAGCGCAACTATGCGATGGAATACATCCGCTCCGGTTTGCCACGGCTAGCCGAACTCTTCGGACCGGCCGAGGCCGGCCACCTCGGGCGCATCACCGGCCGCCTGATTGGCGCGCAGCAGTACAAGGCGACGGCGGCCCTGCTCGACATCGAGGCGGGCGGCGCGGAGGCGTTTGGCCGGTTCATGCTGCGGCTGGCGGCAGCCGAGGGCGATGCGGCAGCGCTGGCCATCCAGGCGGACGGCACCACCTTGGTGCGTCGCGAGGGCTGGCGCCTGATGCGTGGGCTCGAACCGCTGTCGCCGGCCATCTTCGAGGCCTGGAACGGCCTCTTCGAAGGCGCCCTCGCCGTGCACGATCGCCGGCTAGTGTTGGAGGTGCTGGCGCGGCGCGATTTTGGCGACGAGGCCTTTGTGTGGCGCATCCGCTGCCCCCGGTAACCGAGCCGCGTCACAGCTTGGCAAGGCGGCGTCGGTCGGGCCCGCCTTTGCCCGCGGTGCTCGCGCAATTGGCCCGCGACCGCGACCGATCAGCTTCGCCCAGGCGGCGTCGCGCTCCGAAACTCGGCAATCAGCAGCAGATCCACAAGGTCATCGATGATGCGATCGGCGTAGGGCTCGAGGTCCCGACGCCCGCTGGTGCCGCCCAGCACCCCCACCGTCAGCCCGACACCCGCGGCGCGCCCCATGATGAGGTCATGGCTGGCATCGCCGACCACGGCGACGGCGCTCGGCGGGACGCCGACGGCCGCGCAAAACGCCTGCACCATGCGCGGGTCGGGCTTGGCGCCAAAGCCCGAATCGCAGCCGACCCGGAACTCGAACAGGTCGAGGACGTGGTGCGGGCCCAGCGAGGCTTCCAGGCCGCCGATGGAATCGTTGGTCGCAAGGCCGAGCCGAAAGCCGCGCCGGCGCAGTTCGGCGACGGTTTCTTTGGCGCCGCGCGCCAGGCTCCCATGTTCGGCCCCACCCCGGCGAAAAATTGCCTCGATGCCCTGCGCCAGCCGCTGGGGGGTACGCGCCCCAAGCTGGGCGGCGAAGGCGGCGGCAATGTCGTCGACGCTGCCGGCCGCGAGCACGGAACCCGGCACGACACGGTCGGTTGCCGGATCCTGGCCGCCGACGCGCAGCAGCTCGCGCGCCAGGCCCAAGTCACCGCCGGCAGCGAACAGAGCCGCCTCGCGGTTGATCGGCACCCAGGTCAGCCAATAGTCGATAAGGGTGCCGTCCTTGTCGAATAGGATCGCGCCGATCGCCACGGTGGCCCCCGCTCTAGGGATGACTTTAGGCCGCGCAGGCCGGATCGTTTGCGGCCCGTTCGTGCCCACTGAGATCGCGGATCGTCGGTACTTTACCCGACAAGGGATTGGTCTCGTCCCATGCCACCTTGATTTCGGTGAAGCGTGCTGCGCGTGCATCATAGATCAGCAAGCGTCCGGCCAAGCTCTGACCAAGGCCGACGATTTCCTTCACTACCTCCGTCGCCTGCAAGGCGCCGAGTACGCCGACGATCGCGCCGAGCACGCCCACTTCAGCACAATTGGCCACCGTGCCCGGCGGCGGCGCTTCGGGAAAGATGCAGCGATAGCTCGGGAACGGCAGGCCATCGGGCGCCCTCTCGTGCGGTTTCAGCGTGGTGAGGTAGCCATCGAACGGACCGACCGCGGCAAACACCAGCGTCTTTTTGGCGAGATAACAGGCGTCGCTGACGAGATAGCGGGTGGCAAAATTGTCGGAACCATCGGCGACGATGTCATAGCGCGAAATGATGGCAAGCGCGTTCTTGGCCGTGAGGCGTTCCGGATAGCTTTCGACGACGACATGTGGATTGAGCCTGGCGATCGTCTCTGCCGCGCTCGCCGCCTTGGGTACCCCGACGTGGGGTGTGTCGTGCACGATCTGGCGCTGTAGGTTGTCGAGCGAAACGCGATCATCGTCGATGACGGCGAGCGTGCCGACGCCGGCGGCGGCCAGGTACATCAGCGCGGGCGAGCCGAGCCCGCCGGCGCCCACCACCAGCACCTTGGCAGCCTTGATCCTCTGCTGCCCTGGGCCGCCGACATCGTGCAAGACCAGGTGCCGCTTGTAGCGCTCGATCTCTTCGGGGCCGAGTGTCATTGCGCGTCTCTCAAAACCGGGGTTTGCCTTCGGCGAACGGCGACAGCGCCTGCGTGATGAAGGTATGCGTCGGCACCGGCACGCCCGTGCTTGCGCCCAGCCGCACCAGGGCACCGGACAGGCCCGCAAGTTCCAGCGGCTTTTGTGCCAGAAGATCATGGCACATGGAGGCCATCATGGCCGGGTGCAGATCATCGATCGCCTTGATGACGGCGTCGGCATCGGCCGGCTCGAGGCGCACGCCCTGGGCGACGCCAACGGCGACCGCTTCCCTGACCGCCGTCTCGATTAGGCGCCGGCTCTCCGGGTGCGCCCGCACGGGGCCGATCGGCCCGCGGGTCAACGCCGTCAGGCCGGACATGGGCGCCAGCATGGCGAACTTCAGCCACAGCGTACGCGAGATATCCTCGCTGAGGCAGGCAGCGATGCCGGCCTGCTCGCAGGCGGCAAGCAACGCGGTCGCGCGCGGGCTGGGTCGGCCGTCGGCCTCGCCGAACTCGAGGCTCGCCAGCTTGCCTTGCTGTCGGATCACGCCCGGCGCGGCGATCTGCGCATTGATGCGGGCAGCCCCGGCGACGACGTTGCCGGCGCCCAGCACTTTGCCGATGCGCTCGGCACTCTCGACACCGTTCTGAAAGGTGAAGACCGTCGCCCCGTTGCCGACGAGGCCGGCCAAGCGCTCGGCTGCCCCTTCCGTGTCTGCGAGCTTGACCGCGAAAATGATGGCGTCGGCGGCGGCAATTTCAGCCGCATCCGCGACAACCTTGAGCGGCCGCAAATCCAGGGCGCCAATCTCGCTGTCGAGCCTGAGCCCGTGCCTGCGCATCGCCTCGAGATGCGCGCCGCGCGCTACAAACGTGACGTCATTATTGGCCGCCGCCAGCCGGGCACCGAAGTAGCCGCCGACGCCGCCTGGACCCATCACCACAAGTTTCATCGAGATCTCATGGGCTCTTTCAGGGGGTAATGACGACGCGGCCCACCACCCGGCCCGCGCGCAAGTCATCGAGCGCGTGGCTCGTCTGTTCGAGCGGACGCAACTCGACGGAAATCGGCGCCACTTTGCCCGCTTTCACCAACGCGATCATTTCGTGCGCTTCGGCAAGCGAGCCGACGTAGCTACCCATGATGGTCAGCGCCCGCAGCGGAAACATCGGCACCGGAATGGAAAAGCTGCCGCCGATCAGACCGACGATGACGACGGCGCCGCCCTTGGCGACGGCGCCCTGCGCGAAGTTCAGCGACTTGTCGGAACCTGCAAAGTCGACGGCGGCACCGACGCCACCCGACGCCTTCATGATGGCCTTGCGCGCACCGGCATCGGCCGGATCAAAGGCCTCCGCCGCGCCCAGCTGCAAGGCCGCCCGGCGCTTGTTAGCGTCGATATCGGCGACGAAGATGGGCTTATCGGTGGCGGCGCGGGCGAACTGCAGACCCATCATGCCGACCCCGCCAAGTCCCACGATCAGCAAGGGGCCAGCCCGCAGATAGGCGACGGCCTTCTTGATTGCGCTGTAGCCAGTCAGGCCGGAGCACATCAGCGCGCCGGCGATCTCGGGCGCAATGCCCGTCACATCGAGTAGGTAGCGCGGATGCGGTACGACCACGTGCGTCGCATAACCGCCGTCCAGCGTGATGCCGAGGGCGCGCGGCGCATTGCACATGTGTTCATCGCCACGCGCGCAGAGCCCGCATTTGCCGCAACCAATCCAAGGAAAGGCCGCATAGCGCGCAGCCTTGTCAATCGCGGCGGCGTCGGGCCCGAGAGCCTCGACCACGCCGGCGATCTCATGGCCGAGCGTGAAGGGCATCGGCCGGTTGCCGCGCACATCGAGCTTTTGGCCCCCGCCAAGATCGAAGTAGCCGTCCTGCAGATGCAGATCGGAGTGGCACACGCCGCAATGGCTCACGCGCAACAGCACCTCGGAACCGGAAACCGTCGGCGTCGGCGCCTCGGTGGCCTCGAGGGGCTTGGCATATTCGACAAGGGATTGACGCAGCATCAGGGACCGTCCTTGTTGGGATCGGCAAGTGTAGCAGAAACGAGCCGGCGGCGACGAGCCCTCGCAAGGACGCAACCGGCGCCGCCCAACTGCCGGCGGGCCTCGGTGCTGCCAGGCAGCGCGCGAGCCGTCCCGGCGTCGGCGCGGCCATTGGCTGGGATGGGACGAGGAGAAGGTCTTGCCGCTCGACTATCAGGTTTTGTGGGCGTTCACGCTCTTGTGGCTGGCCATTGTACCCACACCCGGGGCCAACGCGTTGCTGATCGTCCACCTCGCCTTGACTCGCGGTTGGCGAGAGGTGGCCATCGCGCTCATCGGCAATCTGATCGGCATTGCCGGCTATGCTTTGGCAACCCTCCTGGGCTTGGCCCTGCTGCTGGCGAAAGCGCCATCCGTGCGCCTGATCATCTATGTGCTGGGCGGCGCCTATCTGGTGTGGCTCGGCGCGCGGCTCCTGCACGGGGGCCTCAACGGCGCGGGTGCAACGGCGGCCGCACCGGCCGCCGCCGGCGTCGCCTCAGCGACCGGCATTTTCGCGCAAGGCATCCTCACTGCACTCGCCAACGTGCAGGCCCTGTTCTTTCTCGCCAGCATCTTTGCCGGCGTCGGCATTCTCAAGGCCAACCTCGCGACTGGCCTTGCCTCGGTCGGGGTCATCGTCGTCGGCAACGGCTGTTATCTCATGCTCCTTGCTTGGCTGATGCAAAAGCCCGCCGCGCGCAGCGTCTACAGCCGCTACCGGCCAAGCATGGAAGTGGGGTTCGGCGCCGTCTTCGTGCTCTTCGGCGCGCGCCTCCTGGCGCGCGAACTGGCGGGCTGGCCGTGACAAAGCCATCCCGCCGGATCGGGCAAAAAGCTTAAGACTGCGCGTCGACGCACACGGTGGCCTGGCCCTTGAAGTTCGGCTGCGAGTGGTACTTCATCTCGATTTCTTTGATGGCCCGGCGCTCACCTCTAAGGTCGAGGGGGCGCGTTTGTCCGCCGGCACGAATTTCGGATCGCACGGGGATATCATCGGGTTCACCATTGGCGTAGATCACCTTCAGGTCGTCCATGTAGACCTTGTTGCCAGCGACCTGCAGGCGGATGGACTTGAAGCGGCCTTCGCTGCGCCCGACCCTGATGACGTCCTTGTCGACGATAAAGCCCACCTTTTGACAGCCCAATCTCTCCCAGCGGGCTTGCGCCGCCGTCGGCGCTAGGGCGAGACAGATGAGTGCTCCGGCAGTGATCGCTGCAGTTCCTGGCCGCATGCATGTCCTCCATCGATGCGTTCACGCTCGTGCGCCGATGGCCACAAGGAGCTCACCTGCCACGAAGCCGGATGGTTAACGCGCCCCGGCCAGACTGTCCGTCGCCGCGCGCGGTGCATTTTGGCTCACACGAGACGACGGGGCCGTGCCCGCCAAGATGCGGTCTTCTGGCGGGTACCTTTTTGCCACATTGGCAACAACGGCGCCGACGACCGCGCCGCAGGCGGGCTTGCGTTGGCGCGGCCCGTGGGCGAGCGATCCTTTTCTCACCGGCTCGGGTTGCATGCGAAGCTGGACCGGAGCAGCCGTCGCGGCGTTTTGGCTGGCAAGGTGTGTGCCGCCTCAGCGCCGGCGGCCGCATCGGCCGGGGACGAAGCGCGCATGCGAACCGAGTTTCGAGCTTTTTTGCTTGGCGGCCTGTTGGTGGCCGTGGTCGTGCTTGGGTATCTCTACTGGGAGCGTCAGCGCACTACGGTCGAAATTAAGCTCCCCGCCATCTCAATCGAGACGCATTGACGCCGCCGCTGGGCGCCGCCACCGGGCGAAGGGCGCCGCTTACGGTGTCCTTGTTGCGGGCGGCCGGCGCCGGCGACGTCATTTATCCTCGTTCGCGGCGACGCTCCCCCCGATCCGATCGCTGCGCTCGCGCCGCGGCGGACGCCCGCCGCCCTCGAAGCGTTCCTCGGCCTCGCCCTCCGCGCGCGGGATCTCCTTGCCGGTCGCCTGATCGACGATTTTCATGGAGAGGCGCACCTTGCCGCGATCATCGAAGCCCAGCAGTTTAACATAGACTTCCTGCCCCTCTTTCACGACCTCGCCCACGGTCTCCGGGCGACCGTGGGTCAGCTGCGAAATGTGAACGAGGCCGTCCTTGGCCCCGAAAAAGTTCACAAAGGCGCCAAATTCCATGATCTTGACGACCTTGCCCTTGTAGATCTGGCCCACCTCCGGCTCCGACGTGATGCCGCGGATGCGCGCCAGTGCCGCCTCGATGGCTTCGCGCTTGGCGGCCGCGATCTTGATGGTGCCGTCGTCCTCGATGTCGATTTTGGCGCCGCTCTCGGCCACGATCTCGCGGATCACCGATCCGCCCGAGCCGATCACCTCGCGAATCTTGTCGACCGGGATTTTGATCGTCTCGATGCGCGGGGCGTGCTCACCGAGCTCGGTTCGCGCCGAACCCAGGGCCTTCGACATCTCGGCCAAGATATGCATCCGGCCCTGGTGGGCCTGCTCCAGCGCCACCCGCATGATTTCCTCGGTGATACCGGCGATTTTGATATCCATCTGCAGCGAGGTGACACCCTTCTCGGTGCCCGCCACCTTGAAATCCATATCACCCAGATGGTCCTCATCGCCCAAGATGTCGGACAACACGGCGTAGTCGTTGCCCTCCTTAATGAGACCCATGGCAATGCCGGCGACCGGGCGCTTCAGCGGTACGCCGGCATCCATCAGCGCCAAGGACGAGCCGCAGACCGTCGCCATTGAGGAAGAGCCGTTCGATTCGGTGATTTCCGAGACGATCCGCACCACGTAGGGAAATTCCTCCGCGCTCGGCATCAGCGGATGTACGGCGCGCCAGGCGAGCTTGCCGTGGCCAATCTCGCGCCGACCCGGCGCTCCCATCCGGCCCGTCTCGCCCACCGAATAGGGCGGGAAGTTATAGTGCAGCAGGAAGCGCTCTTTGCGCGTACCTTCGAGCGCATCGACGTACTGCTCGTCCTCGCCGGTGCCAAGGGTTGCCACCACCAGCGCCTGCGTCTCCCCGCGCGTAAATAGGGCGGACCCATGGGTTCGCGGCAGCACGTGCACCTCCGAGCGAATCGGACGCACGGTCTTCAGATCACGCCCGTCGATGCGGCGCTGGGTGCGAATGATGTCGCCGCGCACGACTTCCTGTTCGAGCTCCTTGAAGACGGAGCCGAGCAGCACCTCTTCATTGGCGTCCGCCTCGGCCCCCAGCAAGTCGGCCTTCAGTTTGGCGTTCGCAGCCTCGACGAGTTCATGGCGCTTTTGCTTCTCAGGCGTGGCGAAGGCCGTGCGCAGGTCCGCCTCGACCAGGGCCTTGGCTTTGGCCTTGTATTTGGATTTGTCGGCGGGCTTGAAATCCCACGGCTCCTTGGCCGCTTTTTCCGCCAAGCGGATGATCGCCTTGATGATCGGCTGGAAACCGCTGTGGCCGTGCATGACCGCCTCCAGCATCTGCATTTCGGGCAGTTCCTTGGCCTCCAATTCAACCATCATGACGGCGTCGGCGGTGCCGGCCACCACGAGATCGAGATCGCTATTGGCCATCTCGTCGATCATGGGGTTGAGCACGAGTTTACCATCGATCAAGCCGACGCGAGCGGCGCCGATCGGGCCAAGGAAGGGGACGCCCGACAGGGTCAGCGCCGCCGAGGCGGCCACCATCGCCACGATATCAGGATCGTTCTCCATATCGTGCGACAGCACGGTGGCGACCACCTGCGTCTCGTGCTTGAAGCCGTCCACGAACAGGGGTCGGATCGGCCGGTCGATCAGGCGCGAGGTCAGCGTCTCCTTTTCCGTCGGGCGACCTTCGCGCTTAAAGTATCCGCCGGGGATTTTGCCGGCGGCAAAAGTCTTCTCCTGGTAGTTGACGGTCAAAGGAAAAAAATCAAGCCCGGCGCGCGCCGCCTTTTCAGCGACCACGGTCGCCAGCACGGTCGTCTCGCCGTATTGCGCCAGCACGGTGGCATCCGCTTGCCGCGCAATCCTGCCGGTTTCGAGCACCAGTTTGCGCCCGGCCCATTCAATTTCTACACGTTGTGTGTCAAACATCTCGTATCTCGTTTCTCATTGTGCAAAGCGCCGAGTAGCGGCCCTTGCTGCGGCTCGAAGCCGGCCCACAGTTCCGCATCGTTGCGACCTGAGCCGCTCGGCTGCCTGACCATTGGTCCGCTAGCGGCGGATTCCCAAACGCTCGATGATCCTCTGATAACGCCCTTGGTCGCGCGACTTCACGTGGTCGAGCAGCCTGCGGCGCAAGCTCACCATCTTGAGCAAGCCACGCCGCGAATGATTGTCGTTCTTGTGCAGCTTGAAATGCTCGGTCAGGCCATTGATGCGCTCCGTCAACAGCGCGATCTGGACCTCGGGCGAACCGGTATCGTTCTTTTTAGTTGCGTATTCCTTGACGAGTTGCAGCTTGCGCTGTGCGCTCAGCGACATCGGCTTAACCTTTCTTGAGTGCTGAAGTGGTGGAGCGGCCGTGGCCGGGATGTCGTCCAGCCTGGTCGCGTTACCGCGGCGCTGGCCGCGGATGCACGGCGTTATACACGAACTGGCGACGATTGCGAGGAAAAACGCCGGACGCAAGCACTTGATTTGGCTCGACTATCCAGCGTTCCCCAGATTGAACACGCGGATCGGATGCAACTCCCCCCGCTCGATCTCTCCGAGCGCGACGAGGTTGCCCATGCACAGCGCGTAGGTGGGCCCGGGCTGGTAGGGGGCGTCGCGGCCGCGGATCAGAATCGGCTGGCCGTTCAAGAGGCGAGCGGCATCGGCCGGGCCCACGTTGAGCACGGCAAAATCGTGCAGTGCCGCCTCGATTGGCAGCAGCAGGCGCATCAGCGCGCCCTCGCCCTCCTGCAAGGCCCGCTCGAGGTGCGCCAGGCCGATCGCGCCTTCTTCCGCAAAACCCGCAACCCGGGTGCGGCGCAGCGCCACCAGGTGGCCGAGGCTGCCAAGCGCGCGCCCCATGTCGCGGGCAAGCGCGCGCACGTAGGTGCCCTTGCCGCAGCGTGCCTCGAACACGGCGCTGTCGATGTCCGGGATCTCAAGCAGTCGCAGGGCGTGAATCGCCACGGGCCGGGGCTCGAGGGCAACGGCCTCGCCCTCGCGCGCCAGATCGTAAGCGCGCTTGCCGGCGATCTTCAGCGCCGAGTAGGCCGGCGGCGTCTGCATGATCTCACCCGTAAACCGCGGCAATAGCGCCGAAATTGCCGCCGACTCGCTGCGCACCCCACTCGTGCGCACGATGCGTCCTTGCGCATCGTCCGTTTCCGTCTCCGCGCCCCACCGCACGGTGAAGCGGTAGCACTTCTCGCCGTCGACCGCGTAAGGCACCGTTTTGGTGGCTTCGCCGAAAGCGATCGGCAGCACGCCGGTTGCGGCGGGATCGAGGGTGCCGGCGTGCCCGGCCTTGCGCGCCCCGAACGCCCGGCGCACGGCGCCGACCGCATAGGTAGAGGTCACCCCGGCGGGCTTGTCCAACACCAGCCAGCCGTTGATTGCCTTACCCTTGCTGCGGCGCGCGCTCCTCATCGTTTATCGAGATCCTGCCGCACCTTGTCGCTCGCCAGCAACCGGTCGATGCGCAGCGCTTCATCGAAGGTCTGATCCGCGCGAAACCGCACCTCGGGCGCGAACTTCAGATTGACCGCGCGCGCGACCTCGCCGCGGATGTAGCGCTTGTTGGCCTCCAGCGCGGCCAGCACCGCCTCGATGCCCTTGCCGCCGAGCGGCATCACAAAAATGGTGGCGAGGCGCAGGTCCGGCGACATGCGCACTTCGGGTATTGTCAGGGCTTGGGACGCCAGCACCTCATCGTGAATTTCACCGCGCGCAAGCAACTCGGCCAGGGCATGGCGGACCAGTTCTCCCACGCGCAGCTGCCGTTGCGAGGGTCCCGTAGTATTGCCGGAGTGGCGCTTGGACATGCTGCGAAACTCGGATGGGAAAAAGGGTCGGCGCGTCCGGTGCCGACCCCCTGCAACGGCAAACCAACGTCTAGAGCGTCCGGGCGATGGTCTCGACGTTGAAGCATTCGATGACGTCGCCGGCGCGGATATCCTGGTAGTTGGCAAAGGCCATACCGCACTCCTGCCCGGCCGGCACCTCGCGCACCTCGTCCTTGAACCGCTTCAGCGTGGAGAGTGTACCCTCGTGGATGACGACGTTGTCCCGAATCAGCCTGACCTTTGCGCCGCGCTCGACTTTGCCTTCGGTCACGCGGCAACCGGCGACCTTGCCGACCTTGGAAATATTGAACACTTCCAGAATTTGCGCATTGCCAAGAAAGATTTCACGCAGGGTCGGCGCCAACAGGCCCGACATCGCCGCCTTCACGTCGTCGACCAGGTCGTAGATGATGTTGTAGTAACGTATCTCCACACCGGATTGGTCGGCGAGCATTTTTGCCTGCGTGTTGGCGCGCACGTTGAAGCCGATCACCACCGCCTTGGAGGCATTGGCAAGCGCGATGTCGGATTCCGTCACGCCGCCGACGCCCGAGTGGATGATGCGCGCTTCCACCTCATCGTTGCCGATCTTTCGCAAGGCCCCGGCAATGGCCTCCACCGAACCTTGCACATCGCCCTTGACGAGCAGGGGAAATTCCTTGCGCCCTGCTTCCTTGAGCTGCTGCATCATCTGCTCAAGGGTGCGCGCGGTGCCCGCCGAACCCAGCGTCTGGCGCCGCTTGCGCATGCGATAGTCGGTGATCTCGCGCGCTCGGGCCTCGCTTTCGACCACGGCAAACGGATCGCCGGCCTCCGGCGCCGAATCGAAACCCAGGATTTCCACGGGCACCGACGGCCCCGCCGACGTCACCGGCTCACTCCGATCGTCGATCAGCGCGCGCACCCGCCCCCAGGCCGATCCGGCAACGATGATGTCGCCGACGCGCAGGGTACCGCGCTGCACGAGCACGGTACCGACGGGACCGCGGCCGCGCTCCAGTTTCGCCTCGATCACCACGCCCTCGGCCGACCGGTTCGGGTTGGCTCTCAAATCCAGCAGCTCGGCCTGCAACTGGATGGCTTCCAGCAGTCGGTCGAGACCCGTCCTTTGCAATGCGGATACCGGGACTTCGAGCGTTTCACCCGACATGCTTTCGACGATCACCTCGTGCTGCAAAAGGTCGGTACGTACACGGTTGGGATCGGCATTGGGCTTGTCCATCTTATTGATGGCAACGATCAGCGGTACGCGGGCGGCCTTGGCATGGTTGATCGCCTCGACGGTCTGCGGCATCACACCGTCGTCGGCGGCCACCACCAGCACGACGATGTCGGTGACCTTGGCACCGCGCGCGCGCATGGCCGTAAAGGCCTCGTGACCCGGCGTATCGATGAAGGTAATGCGTTGCCCGCCGGGCGTCGCGACCTGATAGGCGCCGATGTGCTGGGTGATGCCCCCGGCCTCGCCGGCGGCAACATCGGTTTCGCGGATCGCGTCCAGCAGCGAGGTCTTGCCGTGGTCGACGTGACCCATAATGGTAACGACGGGTGCCCTGGGCAGCTGCTGCTCGTCGGCATCGGTCTTGCCGATGAAGCCTTCTTCGACGTCCGCCTCGGAGACGCGTTTGGGCGTGTGGCCGAACTCCTGCACGATCAGTTCGGCGGTGTCCGCATCGATCACGTCATTGATCTTGTGCATGGCGCCTTGCGCCATCAGCAGCTTGATCACGTCGACCGCCCGCTCGGTCATGCGGTTGGCCAGTTCCTGAATGGTAATGACCTCGGGAATGATCACTTCGCGCATGACCTTGTCACGCTGCTGTACGACACCGGCCTGCCGCAGCTTTTCGCGCTCGCGGCGCCGGCGCAGCGAAGCAAGCGACCGTTCGCGTTGGGCCTCGTCGAAGGCATTGTTGATGGTGAGCTTGATCCGTTCGCGACGCTCCTCGGCGCCCTTGACCGGACTCTTGGCCGGCTTGGCGCCCTTCTTCTTGGTGCGTGTTTCCTCTTCAGTATCGGGTTCGACCTCGAGACTGCGCGCCGGACGTTTGCTCACGATTTCCGGCCGCCTGACCGTGTCGGCGAGCTTGCCCGTCTTTTCGGGCGCGCGCGCCGGCTCCGGGGTCGGCGGCTGAGCCGCTTCGCTTTCGGCCTGCGGCTCGGCTGCGACGGGCTCGGTGGCGGCGGCTTCGACCTCAGGGGCTGGCTCCTCCACCGCTGGCGCCGGCTTCACGGCTTCGAGGCGGGCCCGCTCGCGCTCTTCCATTTCCGAACGTTCGCGCGCGGCCTCGAGCGCACGACGACGCGCGTCGACCTCGTCGGTGGACAGGCCACCGGTCCGCTGCGGATGCACGATCTCGGTGACCACCGCCTCGGCCGCCTCGGGCGCGGTGGCTTCCTCGGCTTCGCCGCCGGGCGTCGATATGGTGCGCTTTTTCTTCTTTTCGACCACCACCGATTTCGATCGGCCATGGCTGAAGCTTTGCCGCACATGGCCGGACTCGACCGTGCGCTTCAAGCTCAGGGGCTTGCGCACGTCACCGCGTAGCGTCTTATCGGTGGTCTCTTTGATCTCGCTCATACACGTCCTGTATTCGAACCAATATCCGCAGGTACCTCGGGGCCACCCTCTCGGTAGTGTCTGAGCCGGCTGGCCTCATAGGCAATTCGCCGGCAGGCGCCACCTCCGGACGCTGCAGCATGTACCACATTTGACCGCCCGATGGCCAAGCTCAATTCCTCACTCGTCAACTCCCGAACAATTGCCTCAGCCTCTGCACCCGGCCCCCGTAACGCCCTGAATTTACGATCGAGCTTGGCAACACCGTCACCGGCGGCATCGGCCGCATGCACAAGGAGGACCGCTTGGCCCAGGCCAATCAATTCTTCCACCTTGGCAAATCCCGCAACCAGGAGGCCGGCCTTCCTGGCGAGGCTGATGGCATCGGCGAGGCGCCGCTTGATCAGGCTTTCGACCCGCGGGGCGAGGTCGTCCGGCACCAGCACGGAGCGCTTCAGGCTGCGGGCAAAGGCCTTCTGGCGTACCGCGGCGGCCACGTCCCGGTGGGTCGCGCCAACCCAAACCCCGCGACCGGGCAACCGCCGCGCCAGATCAGGAACGATGCTGCCATCCGGGGCGAGTACAAACCTAATGAGATCGTCGGGGGCCTTGTGGGTGCGCGTAACGGCGCACAACCGCAGCGGCGAACCATGCGTCGCGTCCGGTGGGACTTGCCTGTCTTCGGCGCTTGCCACGTGCCTGTTGGTCCTTGCCGCCCATAGCTTTCAAGCCTTGGCGCCTGTCGCCAGCACCGGAGCACTCTGTGCTGCGGCGGCGGCTTGCGCTGCGGCCGCGGCAGCCTCCTGCTCGGCACGCAGCTTGTCGAGATCCTCGGCCGTCACCCAGCCCGCGGCAATGCGCGCCGCCATGATGATGTCTTCGGCCTCCTTGCGCCCGATCTCCATGCCCTCGAGCACGCCCTTGTGGCGGACCGGTTCGGCATCCTTCTCCCGTTTGCGCTCGGTCCAGCCGACGAGCTCGTCGGTCACCGAACCGGCGAGGTCTTCCACGGTTTTGATCTCGTTCTCCCCGAAGGCCACCAGCATCGCCGTGTTGATGCCGGGAATCTTGGCGAGCTCATCGGACACGCCCAGCGCCTTGCGTTTGGCATCCCGTTCGGCCTCCTGCCGCTCCAGGTATTCGCGCGCGCGCGCCTGTATTTCTTTGGCGGTGTCCTCGTCGAAGCCCTCGATGTGGGCGATCTCGCCGGCATCGACGTAGGCCACCTCGGCGACGGTCTCGAAGCCTTCGGTCGCCAGCAGCTGGGCGATCACCTCGTCGACGTCGAGCGCTTCCATGAAGAGCTGCGAGCGCTCGGTGAACTCCTTTTGACGCCGCTCCGACTCCTCTTGTTCGGTGAGAATATCGATATCCCAACCGGTCAGTTGGGACGCGAGCCGCACGTTCTGGCCGCGCCGACCGATCGCCAGCGAAAGCTGGCTCTCGGGGACCACCACCTCGATGCGGTTCGAATCCTCGTCCAACACCACCTTGGTCACCTCGGCCGGCGCCAGCGCATTGACGATGAAGGTGGCGGCATCCTGGTTCCACTGGATGATGTCGACCTTCTCGCCCTGCAACTCGCCGACCACCGCCTGCACACGCTGACCGCGCATGCCAACGCAGGCGCCGACTGGATCGATCGAGGAGTCCTTGGAAATGACGGCAATTTTTGCCCTGGAACCGGGATCTCGCGCCACCGACTTGATCTGCACGATGCCATCGTAAATCTCAGGGACCTCCGCCCGGAACAGCAGCGACATGAATTCGGGACGAGCACGGGAGAGAAAGATCTGGGGCCCGCGTTGCTCGCGGCGCACATCATAGATGTAGGACCGGATGCGGTCGCCGAGCCGGACGTTTTCGCGCGGAATCATCTCGTCGCGCCGGATGATGCCCTCCGCCTTCTGCAGATCGACGATGACGTTGCCGTATTCGACGCGCTTGACGGTACCGCTGACGATTTCGGCGACGCGATCCTTGAACTCGCCGTACTGGCGCTCGCGTTCCGCATCGCGCACCTTCTGCACGATCACCTGCTTGGCATTCTGGGCGGACACCCGGCCGAAATCCGGCGGCGGCAACGGCTCAGCGATCAGATCGCCGATCTTGGCGTCGGGATTGCGTCGCTTGGCGGTCGCCAGCACGATTTGCGTGGAGTCGTTTTCTACCGTTTCGACCACCTGCAGCACGCGCGTAAGTTTGGTCTCGCCCGTCTTTGGGTCGATCACGCAGCGAATGTCGTTCTCGGCGCCATAGCGGGCCTTGGCCGCCTTCTGGATCGCGTCCTCCATGGCCTCGATGACGATCTTGCGATCAATCGACTTCTCGCGCGCGACCGCATCGGCGATCTGCATCAGCTCCAAACGGTTAGCGCTAATTCCGGCTTGGGCCATCTAAGGCACCCTCCAATTCAAACTAAGGCGCAACATCATCTGCCGCTTCCTCGGCACGTTCTCGCTTCGAGCGCCGCAGCGATTCGCGAATCAGGGCGTCGGTCAGCACGAGCCGCGCCTCGGCAACGAGCGCAACTGGCAGTCCCATGACTTGACGCCCGAGTTGATCGAGCTCGACCTCGATGCGAACCTCTCCGTCCTCGACACCTTCAAGCACGCCCCGGAAACGTTTGCGACCGGACACGGGCTGCTTCAGCTCGATTTTGGCCTCATAACCCGCCCAGGTCTCGAAATCGGAGACGCGAGCCAGGGGCCGGTCGATGCCGGGCGAGGATACCTCGAGCGCATAGTGGCCGGGCAGCGGGTCATGCGCATCAAGCAGCGGCGACAGATTGCGCGAGATCTCCGCGCACTCCTTGACCGTAATGGTCCCATCCGGCCGCTCGGCCATGATTTGGACCGTCGTGCCGTTGTGACCGGAAATGGTAACCCGCACCAAGCGAAATCCCAAGTCCTCGAGCACCGGTTCGACCAACCCAGCAAGCTGTGCCGCCAATCCGGCCTCATGAATAAAGCGCGCCTCGGGTGTGCTGTCGACCACCGCGTCTCCGCCTGCCCGAAACTCCCGTGTGGGGTGCTCGCTCGACCACTCAAAACAAAAAGAGCGGACCCGGAGGGCCCACTCTCAGAGTTGAGATGATCATGAGCAAGCGGATGGTAAGCGGGAATTGCCCAACTTGCAAGCGGGAAGTGTGAATTTTGTCGCACTGCAAAAGGACACGCGCGCCCGGGTTGCTGGGGCCAGGTTGCCTAGGCCGGGGTCGTTCAGGGGCGGGGGAACTCGGGCCCTGCTAACTCAGGCCCTCCTTACTCCGGGGCCTCCTTACTCAGGGCCTCGTTCTCGTTGCCCAGGCCCTCGTTATTCAGGCCCGCAGAAAGCGGAAGTAGTTGCAGCGCCGGCCCGCGCGCAAAGCCTTGGCTTCATAACGGGTCTGGGGCCAATCGCTGCCCCGCTGGCGCCAGTCGGCGGTAGCCTTGGCCGTCCAGCGAAAGCCGCCCTGCCGGCGCACGGCCAACAAGATCCATTCGGCATACTGTGCAATATCGGTGGCAATGCGCAGCTCGCCGCCCGGGGGCATAACGCGCGCCAGCTCGGCGAGCGTGCCCTCCGATATGAGCCGGCGCTTCCAATGCCGGCGCTTCGGCCATGGGTCGGGAAACAGCACAAAAGTCCGCCCGATCGAGGCTGCCGGCAGGTGTCGAATGAGACTGCGGGCGTCATCGGCGTACAAACGAATGTTGGAACGGCCATGCTCGGCCATGGCGGCCAGGACTTTAACCACGCCGTCTTGGAAGGGCTCGCAACCAAGAAGCCCCACCTTGGGATGTTGCTCGGCTTGCCAGAGCAGGTGCTCGCCGCCACCAAAGCCAATTTCGAGCCATACCTCGCGTACGCTGGGCGGGAACAGACGGCAAGGGTTTGCCAACTCCGCCGCGGTACCGGCAACGGCAACGCGCGGCAGAAGATCGCGCCAGAGGCCGGCCTGGCGCGGGCTTAGGGTGCGTCCGCGCCGGCGACCGTAACTGCGCAGGGCACCGGCGCCCGCCGTCATGGCAGGGCCCATCGGTGACGGCGCCCGGCGCCGCAAAAGATGGACCGCGCGGCGCGGGCCTCAGGCCATCGCTGCCCTAATCTTGGGGCCAAGATCGGTCTTCTCCCAAGAGAACCCGCCGTCATTGTCCGGCTCGCGGCCGAAGTGCCCATAAGCTGAGGTGCGGGCATAGATCGGCTTATTGAGGTCGAGGTGCTTGCGGATACCGCGCGGCGACAAATCAACCAGCTCGCCCAGCACGCCCTCGAGCTTGGGCGTATCGATATCGTTGGGATTTCGGCCGACGTCCACGTAGATCGACAGCGGCTTGGCAACGCCGATGGCATAGGAGAGCTGAATCGTGCACTGATCGGCCAGCCCCGCCGCCACCACATTCTTGGCGAGATAGCGGGCCGCATAGGCCGCCGATCTGTCAACCTTGGTGGGGTCCTTGCCGGAGAACGCGCCGCCGCCATGCGGGGCTGCCCCGCCGTAGGTATCGACGATGATCTTGCGTCCCGTCAGCCCGCAGTCGCCATCCGGACCGCCGATGTGAAATTTACCCGTCGGATTGACGTGCCAGACAGTGTCCTTGCTGATCCAGCCGTTCGGCAGCGCCTTTCTCACGTAAGGCTCGACGAGCTCGCGCACCTGGGCCGAGGTCATGGATTCCACCAGGTGCTGGTGGGAGACGACGATTTGGGTCGCCGCAACTGGCTTGCCGTTTTCGTAGCGCACGGTGACCTGGCTCTTGGAGTCGGGACCCAGCACCGCCTCCTTGCCGGCGTGCCGGGCCTCGGAAATCAAGCGAAGGATCTTGTGGCTGTAGTAGATCGCAGCCGGCATCAGTTCCGGGGTGTCCTTGCAGGCAAATCCGAACATGATGCCCTGATCGCCTGCGCCCTCATCGCGATTGCCACCACTATCGACGCCCTGGGCGATATCGGCCGACTGCGGGTGCAAGAGCACCCGAATATCCGCCCGATCCCAGTGAAAGCCGTCCTGCTCGTAGCCGATGTCCTTGATGGCCATGCGCGCCACGTGCGCGACCAGATCCCGGGTGATGGTCTTGGGCCCGCGCGTCTCGCCCGCGATAATGACCTGATTGGTGGTGGCGAGCGTCTCGCAGGCGACCCTGAGCTGCCAGGGATCGATGCCGGCTTTCGGGCCTTCGCGGAAATAAAGGTCGACGACCTCATCGGAAATGCGATCGCAAACTTTGTCCGGATGCCCCTCCGAAACCGATTCACTCGTAAACAAATAGGACTTGCGCGACACTGTGTTCCCCATGGCTAGGCGCGAAATTGCGCGTCTTGTTACAGTGTTTATGGCGGGGGTCAAGATCACCGCAGGCTAGGCGCGGCACCGGTTGGCAGCCCCGGCCGGCACCAGGCGCAGCGGGCTTCAGTCCAACACTTCCTCGTCGGCGGCCAGGCTGCGCACGAGCTCCACGATGGCGCGCCGGGCCCGCACGTCCGCGATCCGCACAAACGCCTTGTTGAGTTCCAACCCATCGCGGCTGCGCAAGAATTCCACAATCGAGCTTTCCGCCGGCCGCTCGGCAAAGCCGTCGGCCACAAAGCGCGGCACCTCCCCGGTTGGCGCCTCCTCGTAGAAAAATTGCACCGACACCCCAAGCACCTGCGCCAGGTCGAACAGCCGACTGGCGCCGATCCGATTGATGCCCTTCTCGTACTTTTGGATTTGCTGAAAGGTCAAACCCAGCTTCTCACCCAGCTTTTCTTGGCTCATCCCCAGCAGCATGCGGCGAAAGCGGACCCTGCTCCCCACATGCACATCGATGGGATTGGGGCGCCGCGAGCCTTTATCCCCGCCCTCGACTTCCGCGGCGAACTCGGTCGGTCTCGACATTCACTCAGCCCCGTCATCTGTCCTTCGCCTGCAATTGGTAGGTGCAGATGGCCAATGCGTCAACCTCAGGTGCACTGCAGCGTCCGGTCGGGGGCGGGAAAGGGGGAATCAGGGGCCCTCCACGCGCCCACGGCGCCGGGCGCCGGCGGCCAGCGCGGCCGCCCCGCACAGCCACCCGATCAGAAAAATACCGTCGCCAAAGCGGGCGTAAGGGGTCGGCGGTAGGGGCGCGGGCAGCTCGGTATCCACCGAACCGCGCTGATCGAGACCTAGCTCAACCAGCACCCGCCCGTGGCCATCGACCATGGCCGAAATGCCGTTGTTGGCCACGCGCAGCAATGGCAGGCCCTCCTCCACCGCCCGTACGCGTGCCTGCTGCATGTGCTGGCGCGGCCCGGTCGTGTTGCCGAACCAACCATCATTGGTGAGATTGACCAGGAGCGAGGGCCGTTCGGGCCCGGCGACGACGGCGCTCGGGAAAATCGCCTCATAGCAGATGAGGGGCGCCAGCGCGGGCAGCCCGGGCAGGTGCAAGAGCGGACGGGGCGCCACCCCACTGGCAAAGCCGCCGCGCAGCCGCGTCAGGCTTTGCAGGCCTACGGCCTCGAGCGCCGCCTGAAACGGCAGGTACTCGCCAAAGGGCACGAGGTGGACCTTGTCGTAGGCGGCCACAAAGCGCCCGCCGTCGCCGAACACCAAAAGACTGTTGAAGATCCGCCGGGCTGCCATCGACCCCGCCGGGGCCGCCTCGGCGCGCAGTCCACCGGCGATCAAA
This sequence comes from uncultured Alphaproteobacteria bacterium, assembly GCA_963775835.1. Lineage (GTDB taxonomy): Bacteria > Pseudomonadota > Alphaproteobacteria > Rhizobiales > Hyphomicrobiaceae > AWTP1-13. The sequence goes on from CAVZKV010000020.1 coordinate 281,388, forward strand.
AGGGTTCCGGGCGGCAAGAGGCGTCCGATCGCCGCGCGGGCTACCGGGTGATCGACCGGCAGGAACGGCATCGCCGCCTCCGGCCAAATTACGTGCGTAATGGCTTCCAGGCCGTCGGGGAGGCCCGCGGCATTGCTGGCCGACAGGTGGAGATGGTCGAGAAAAATGCGCTCCTGGTTCTCGGGCCGCCATTTCTCCCGCTGCGGGACGCTCGGCTGCACGATCCGCAGCTTGACGCCCGGCACCATCGCGGCGGGAGCCCCGGCCAGGCGCAGGTGACCCCACGCCGCCAAGGCCAATAATGGCATGATGCCGAGGGCGAGCGCCAGGCCGCGCCGGCGCCGTCCTGCTGGGCTGGTCGCCGCCTCCGCCAGGAGGACGAGGGGGGCCGCCAGCAGCGCGACGCCGACCAGGGTCAAGCCATAGATGCCGATGAGGGCGGCGCTTTGCAGCAAAGACAGGGGATAGGTGAGCGCATACCCCAGCACGTTCCAAGGAAAACCCGTCAACAGGTGCCCGCGGGCGTATTCCATGGCCGAGAGCGAAAGCGCCAAGGCGAGAACGCGGGACGGGCCAGGGCGCCAGCAGGCAAACGCCAGTCCCGCCGCCATCCCGTAGAAGAGCGCGAGTCCGGCGGGCAATAAGGTGACGGCGAGGGGCAAGAGGGGCGCAAATACCTCCGCCTCGACAAGAAACGCATCGCCGACCCAGTAGAGCCCCCCGACAAAATAACCAAAGCCGAACCACCAGCCGACGGCTGCCACTGCCCTTGCCGAGGTCCAGGGTCGCGGCGCCGGTGCCCGCTGGGACTCGAGCAGCCCCGTTTGACCGCTGGCGCCATCGATCAGCCAGATCAGGGTGGGCAGGGTGACGTAGAGCACCGGCCAGACGTTGAAGGGCGCCAGGGCCGCCACCGACAGCAGACCGGCGGCAAAGGCGGCGGCAAAGCGCCGCCAGCCGGCCAAGGCTGCGAGGCGCCCGGCCCAGGCGGCAACGTCGGCGGCCAAGCGCGCCAAACCCCACGCCGCAGGCGGCTGTTGCTGCCCGGCGCGGCAGCAGGTCGGCTCAAGATTTGGCAATGCTTGCTTCCGCTGACGCTGGCCGGCGCGTGACGTGCACCCTTAGCTTTTTCACCCGCCGCGGATCCGCATCCAGGACCTCGAACTCGACGCCCGCCGGATGCCGGATCAGTTCGCCGCGCGCGGGCACACGCCCGACCAGCGCGAACACCAGGCCACCAAGGGTATCGATATCGGCCTCTTCGTCCGCCTTGAGCAACTGGATCCCGAGGTGCTGTTCGAGTTCGCGCACGGGCGTGCGGGCCGCGGTGAGCAAGCCGAGTTTGGAATCGCTGATGATGTGGGCGGCCTCGACCTCGTCGTGCTCATCCTCGATGTCGCCGACAATCTGTTCGACCAAATCTTCGATCGTTACCAAGCCGTCGGTGCCGCCGTATTCGTCGACCACCAGGGCCATGTGGATATGCGTCGACTGCATGCGAATGAGCAGGTTCGCCGCCGGCATCGAGGGCGGCGCGTAAATCATGGGACGCCGTAACTTGGTGGAGGCAATCGGCTTCGACAGGTCGGTGCGGGACAGATCGAGCCCCGGTTCGGGTGGCGTCGATTGCAGGCCGCCCTGCGGGCGCTCGCCGGTCGGGCCATTGCCGTCGGTCGTGCGGCCGGTGGCGTCGCCATAAAGCCAGCGCAATAGATCTTTGACGTGCACCATGCCGCGTGGATCGTCGAGCAACTCGCGAAATAGCGGCACGCGCGACACCCCGGCTACGTCGAAGGTGCGCAGCAGCTCGCAAATCGGCTCGTTCTCATCGACCGCAATGATGTCGGCGCGCGGGACCATGACGTCATGGACGCGCAAGGCGCCGAAGCGCAAGATGCGCAGAAGCATCTCGCGCTCCTCCCTCGAGAAGGCATGCCCCTCGCCGGCCGCTTTCAGTTCCGCCTCAAGCGTGGCGCGCAGCGTCGGCGCACCCGGGATGCCGAGCCGGGCGCGAAGCGCCGAGAGCCAGCCGTGCGCCGGTTCGCCCGCGTCTTGGGCTGCGGGCTGGCCGCCTTCGGACTTGGCGCTAGGGGATTTGCCGCTCATGGCGTGGGCAAGGCCTGGTAATGGCAAAACACTAATGCTGGCTCGGCGGGCTCGAGGCGTAGGGATCCTCGAGGCCAAGCGCCGTCAAAATCTCCGTCTCCAACCGCTCCATCTCGACGGCCTGCGCCTCCGTTTCGTGGTCATAGCCGATCAAGTGCAAAAGACCGTGCAGGACAAGATGCTGCACATGGTGGACCGGCTCAAGGCGGCGTTGCGCGGCCTCCCCGGCAATCGTCTCGGCCGCCAGCACGACGTCGCCCAGGTAGCGATTGCCTTCCCGGTCCGCGCGGGCGCGCGGCTTGAAAGGGAAGGAGAGGACGTTGGTGGGGACATCCTTGCCCCGGTAGGTGGCGTTCAGGCGACGCAGCAGCTGATCGCTGCCCAGCACAACGGTAGCCTCCCGGCCCTGCGTGCCAGTGCCGGCCGGATGGCGACTTAAGGCGGCCCCCACCCTGCGGATTGCCACCACCAGGGCGTCGCCGTCGGCCCAATCGCCCTCCGCTTGCCTGACGGTGAGGCTCAGGTCCACACCGTCGGGCTGTTGCCGGGCCTCCTGATCGGCCGGCGAATGCGGACTATCGGTTGGAAGGCTGGTGGCCATCGGCTAGCGCAAGCGCTCATAGGCATCGACGATACGCGCGACGAGATCGCGGCGCACGACATCGGCGGATGTGAAGCGGATCGCCTCGATGCCGTTGATCCCATGCAACAGACCGACCGCCTCTTCGAGCCCGGACTTCTGGCCATGCGGCAAATCGATCTGGCTCGGGTCGCCGGTGACCACCATCTTCGATCCCTCGCCGAGCCGCGTCAGAAACATCTTCATTTGCATGCTCGTGGTGTTCTGCGCCTCATCCAGGATGACAAAGGAGTGCGCCAGCGTGCGTCCGCGCATAAATGCCAGGGGCGCAATCTCGATCACGCCCGTGGTCAAGTCCCGCTCGACCTTGGCGGCCGGCAGGACATCGTAAAGAGCATCATAGAGCGGGCGCAAATAGGGATCGACCTTCTCGCGCATGTCGCCGGGCAGGAAGCCCAGCCGTTCCCCGGCTTCCACCGCCGGTCGCGATAGCACGAGCCGCTCGACCTGCCCGCGCTCCAGGCACTGGGCGGCATAGGCGACGGCAAGGTAGGTCTTGCCCGTGCCGGCCGGGCCCAAGCCAAACACCAGATCCACGCGGTTGAGCGCTTCGATATAGGCGCCCTGGTTGGGCGAGCGCGCCGTCACCACCTTGCGCCGCGTGCGGATCTGCGCCAGCGGGCTCGCCGGCGCCGCGTCGGCGCGCGAATGACGCAACAGGCCATCGACGTCGCCGGGACCGATGTCTTCCCCCTGGCGGATACGCCCATAAAGCTTTTCTAGAACCTCGCGCGCCGTCTCGCAGGCCGGCGCAGGCCCCGTCAGGGTAACGACATTGCCATGGGCATGGGCCTCGATCCCAAGCCGCTCCTCCAACAGCGCCAAATGGCCGTCGTATTCCCCGAGCAGCCGATTGAGATGCCGGTTGTCTTCGAACGGCACCACCAGACGGGCCTCATCATTCCTGAGCTGCTTGCCCAGTCCGGCAGCCCCCGGCGCACGCATGCCAGTCAAAGACCTGGCCTCCTAATGAAAGCCGAATAGCAGAGAATCTCGCCCTCCAACTCTAGCACATGGTGCGGGTTTCGGCGTCATGCCTGCCACGCCCAGGGTCCAGGATCAAACCGCTGAGACTATTGGGTCCCGCGCCCAGAATTTCAACGTCGAGGCTTGTCCCAATCTGATGCTGAGACCCTTGGACATGGACGGATTGAAGGTAGGGGGAGCGGCCGACGATTTGGCCCTGACGCTGCCCCGGACGCTCGAACAACACCGCCATGACCCGGCCGACACAAGCCAAATTGAACGATGTTTGCTGGCGCCCCAACAGGCTTTGCAGGCGTTTGAGACGACGCTCTTTTTCCGCCTCTGGGACCACCCCGCCAAACGTACTTGCCGGCGTGCCGGGACGCGGGCTCCACTTGAAGGAATACGCTTGCGCGAAGCCAACCGTTTCGACGAGCGCGAGCGTGGCGGCGAAGTCTTGCTCCGTCTCGCCGGGAAAGCCAACGATGATGTCGGTGGAAAGCGCGATGTCGGGACGGGCTGTACGCAGTCGCCCGATCAGGCCAAGGTAATCGGCGACCGTATGTTTGCGGTTCATTGCCGCGAGGATGCGGTCCGAACCCGACTGAAACGGCAAATGCAGGTGCGGCATCAGCTTGGCCACGTCGCGATGCGCCGCGACCAGATCATCGAGCATGTCGCCGGGATGGCTGGTGGTGTAGCGCAACCGCTCGATGCCATCGACACCCGCCAAGCGGCCCAGCAGCTGCGCCAGGTTCCAGTGCGCCCCGTTGGGCCCGCTGCCGTGATAGGCGTTGACGTTTTGCCCGAGCAGGGTCAGCTCGCGCGCACCGTTGTCGACGAGGTGGCGTGCCTCCGCCTCGATCTCCGCCACGGGGCGAGAATACTCAGCACCGCGCGTATAGGGGACCACGCAAAATGTGCAGAACTTGTCGCAACCCTCCTGCACCGTCAGGAAGGCGCTGGGCCGCCGCGTCATGCTTCGCTGCGGCAAGCCGGCAAACTTGCTCTTGACCGGGAATTGCGTCTCGACCTGGGGCCGCCCTTCACGCCCTGCACGCGCGATCAGATCGCCCAGACGATGATAGCTCTGCGGCCCGACAACGAGATCCACCACCGGCGCGCGCCGTACGATTTCGCTGCCCTCGGCCTGCGCGACGCAGCCGGCCACTGCAACGAGCGTTTGCTTGCCCTGTTGCTGGCGGCGGGCTTTGAGCAGACGGATGCGACCGAGCTCGGAATAGACTTTCTCCGCCGCCTTCTCGCGAATGTGGCAGGTGTTGAGGACGACCATGTCGGCGTCCTCGATGGCAGCCGTGGCCAGATAGCCGGCACGGCCAAGGGCCTCGCCGATGCGCTCGGAATCATAGACGTTCATTTGGCAACCGAACGTCTTGAGGAACACCTTCTTGGATGCGGCCATCTAACCTTACTTTTCCGAACGGCGGGATGCGGCAGCGACGCCGGGCAAGCGCGGCGCTGCCGGCACGCCCTCGCCCCGGCGGCAAATTATTTGCGCCCTCGTTTCAGAGGAACGCCGAACAGCTCGAGGCGGTGTCCAACCAGCGTGAAGCCCAGCTCGCGCGCCACCCGCTCCTGCAGGCGCTCGATTTCCTCGTTGCGGAACTCGATGACCTTGCCGCTGTCGATATCAATCAAATGATCGTGGTGCTTGCCAGCGGCTTCCTCGTAGCGGCCCCTGCCCGCACCAAAGTCATGCCGCTCGAGGATGCCCTTGGCGGCAAACAGTTTGAGCGTGCGGTACACGGTTGACAAGGAAATACGCGAATCGACGGCATTGGCGCGCCGATAGACCTCCTCCACGTGCGGGTGATCCTTGGAGTTTGAGAGCACGCGCGCGATAATGCGCCTCTGCCCCGTCAGGCGAAGCTGCTTTTCTGCGCAAAGCCGCTCGATGCGGCTCGGGAAAGTTTCGATCAAGACCGACATGCCGTTGATAACGACAGAGAATCCTTGCTTCTTTGCTTATAGGAGAGCCGGGCGTGGGCCGCAATCCCGAGCCCTCAACTTTACTATAAGGCGCGGGCGAATGTAACAGCATCGACGGGTGCGGCGGTGGCCGTGACATAGTAGGCCCGGCGCCGGCCCCTTTCCTCAAACCTTAGTCCGCGATAAAGCGCAAGGGCAGCCGTGTTGCCGGCGGCCACGTCGAGAAACAAGGCACGCGCACCCGCTCCTCTGGCGGCCCCTATCAAGGCCTCGATCAGGCGGGTGGCAATACCCTGGCGCCGCCGGTCGGCACGGACCCCGAGCGTCAGGATCTCGGCTTCGTCGGCCGCGACCTGGCCAAGAATGAAAGCGACGGTGTGTGCTCGCTGCCGCGCCACGAAGGCCACCGCCGCCGGTTGCCCGAGCAAGCTAGCAAAGCTTCGCGCATCCCATGCCGGAGCGAACAGGTCCGCGTGGAGCTTGGCGCAGTCCTGGGCGTCCGCGGGGGTGGCCCTCAGCAGGTTGAGGCCGCACGTGTCCGGCGCTGGCATTAGCTGAGCGCCCGCGGCAGTACCCGGTCGGCCTGCGGCTTGGCGTCGGGCGCGCGCAAATAGAGGGGCTTGAGCGGCTGGCCCACCGCAAAGTCGGCCGCCAGCAGCGCGAGGACGGATGCGCGCGGCTCTGCCTCGGGCAGCCGCGCTTCGGCGCCCGCGGCGGCCCCCGCCTGCACCACCGCTGCCGCGGCCGATCCCACCACGATCGCGGGGGTTGATCCCAACGCTTCGGCGCAAGCTTGCGGTGCCAACAGGAGAGGCGCTCCACGCGCTTGGGCCGTGGCGTCGAAAAGCTGAAAGTAGACCATGCCGAGGCGCGCATCGAGGGCAACCGCCAGCGGGCGGCCCGCGCTCGCTTGCCCGAGCTCGGCGCGAGCCCCGCAGGCGATCGCCGCCAGGCAACCCACGCCCACGGCGGGGCAGCCGATCGCCAGGGCCAGGGCGCGCGCGGCGGCAATCCCGGTGCGCACGCCCGTGAAACTGCCCGGGCCGCACGTGGCAGCGATGCGCCCGATCTCGGCAAAGCCGACACCCGCGCCCGCCAGCGCCGCGATGATCATCGGCATCAGCCGTTCGGCGTGTCCCGCATGCCGCCGTTCGGAGGTCTCCCACAGCACGCGCACGCCGGCCGGATCCGCCCGTGCCACGGCCACGGACACGCCGTCAAGACAGGTATCGAAGGCAAGGATGTACATGGACACTAGACGATGCTCGCCATCTCCTCGAAGGCAAAGCGCGGACCACGCGGCCGCAGCTTGGGCGGATTGCCATAGCCAAGGTTACACAAGAAGTTCGATTTCACGTCGGTGCCGGCGAAGAATTCCTTGTCGACGCCGGCATTGTCGAAGCCTGACATCGGCCCGGCATCCAAGCCGAGCGCGCGCGCGGCGAGCACGAAGTAGCCACCCTGCAACGAGCTGTTGCGCATGGCGGCGGTTTCGGCGCCGCTCGGGTTTTGCGCAAAGCCCGGCATCGGGTCTTGTCCTTTCGGCGGATGCTCGTAGAACTTGGCATCGTAGCCAAGGATGGCACAAGCTGGGGCCAGCATGGTCCTCTCCCGGTTGCCTTCGGCCAAAAGCGGCCGCAGGCGTTCCTTGGCCGACTTGGAACGCACAAAGACGATGCGCGCCGGCAAGGTATTGGAGGCCGTGGGACCCCACTTCATCACGTCGACCAACTCCAACAGTAGGGCGTCGGGGACCTCGATCGGCAGCCAGGCGCGGTGTGTGCGTGCCTCCAAAAACAGTTGCCTGAGCGCGCTGTCGTCCAATCGCTGTGCCATAGTTGCCTCCCCAAAGGGCTCCATCGATAGCAAAAACCCCGCTCGCGGACGAGCGGGGTCAAAAATTCCTAGCCGCGCAGCGCCAAGCTAGATGGGCCGCACCTCCCGGACATCGGGACAGAAGTGGCGCAGCAGGTTTTCGATGCCGTGGCGCAGGGTTGCGGTCGAACTCGGACAACCCGCACAGGCCCCGCGCATGTGTAGGAACACGACGCCATCTTTGTAGCCGTGAAAGACGATGTCACCGCCGTCATTGGCGACCGCGGGCCGCACGCGGGTATCGAGCAGTTCCTTGATGGTGTTGACCGTATCCTCGTCTTCGGGGTCGTAGTTCTCACCGGCGGCGCCATCGCCATCGCCCCCGCTCGCCATCGCGGGTGCGCCGGAGATGTAGTGGTCCATGATGGCGCCGAGGATGGCGGGCTTGATGTGCTGCCACTCCTCGCTCTCGCTCTTGGTCACGGAAATAAAGTCCGACCCCAGGAAAACTCCAGTAACGCCCTCCACGTCAAACAGCCGCAGCGCGAGAGGAGATCCTCCGGCCTCGACCTTGTCGCGGTAGTCGACACTACCCTCGCCAAGCACTGTCTTGCCCGGAATGAACTTGAGGGTCGCCGGATTGGGGGTCGGTTCGGTTTGAATGAACATGGGGATTTGCCTCGACGCGTGTTCTTTGGAATCATTCTAGTAGATGGGAGGCGCAGGGTCAAAATGCGAGGCCGCGGCGCGAACAGACCCGCCCCCTCAGGCCCCCCTCGGCCCCCCTCAGGCCAGCGCCTGGATGTCGGCGATCGCCAGCTCGCCGGGAACCACGGTGATCGGGATCGGGAATTTGCCGGCCGCCGACCCGGCCCCTAGCGAGGACACCAGCGGCCCGGGGCCGGTCGCTTCCTTGGAGGCGCCGAGGACCAGGATGGCAATGTCCTCGTCCTCGTCGATCTGTTGCAGAATGGCGTCGACCTTCTTGCCCTCCCGGATCACCTCCTCGATCGGCACCATGTCGAGGCCGTCATTGCTGAGCTTGCGACGAAACAAGCGAAATAGGGCTTTGGCCTTGGTGGTCTGTTCCTCGAGCTGGGCCTGTCGCACCGCATCCCAGACCTGGGTGTCGGGCTCGATCACATAGAGCAAAAGCACATGCGCGCCCGTGTGGGAGGCACGGCACGCCGCGTAGAACAGGGCGCCCTCCACCTCGGGCAACTCGTCCACGACCACCATCAGCTTGCGGCGGTGGCCCTGTTCGAAGACTTCTGCGCTTCTTGGCCATGTCTCATGCTGCCATGGCTTGCCTTCGCCAACAATAGCAGTCACGGCATTGCCGTGCCTGCAAGCGCCTCAGCTTGGTCACGACCGCAGGAACCCGACGATCTCCTTGACCTGGCGCATGACAGGCGCGGCCAGCCGCCGGGCGCGCGCGGCGCCGTCGGCAAGGACGCGATCGATTTCGCCGGGATCGGCCAACAGCCGCGACATTTCGGCATTGACCGGGCCGAGGCGTGCCACCGCCAGCTCAGCCAGAGCGGTCTTGAACGTGGAAAATTGCGAGCCGCCGAACTCCTTGAGCACCTGGGCTTTGCTCTTATTGGCAAGGGCGGCGAAGATACCGACCAGATTGTCCGCTTCCGGGCGGCTCGCCAGGTCCGCGTCCTCGCTCGGCAGCGGCTCGGGATCGGTCTTGGCCTTTTGGATCTTGCGGGCGATGGTGTCGGCGTCATCCGTCATGTTGATGCGCGAAAGCTCCGACGGATCGGACTTTGACATTTTCTTGGTGCCATCGCGCAAGCTCATGACGCGGGTGGCCGGCCCCATAATGACGGGTTCGCACAGCGGGAAGAATACCGCTTCGGCGTGACCGGCGGCGCGGATGGCATCGGCATAGTCGTTGTTAAACTTCTGGGCGATGTCGCGCGTCAGTTCGAGATGCTGCTTCTGATCATCGCCGACGGGGACATGGGTTGCCTTGTAGACGAGGATATCGGCGGCCATCAGGATCGGATAGGCATAAAGCCCAACGGAGGCTTGTTCGCGATCCTTGCCCGCCTTTTCCTTGAACTGGGTCATGCGATTGAGCCAACCGAGCCGCGCCACGCAGCTGAACACCCACGCCAGCTCGGCGTGCTCGGCGACCTGGCTCTGGTTGAAAATGATGCTGCGCCTGGGATCGAGACCCGCGGCCAGATATGCCGCGGTCACCGAGCGGATCGCGGCTTTGAGCTCGGCGGGGTCCTGCCACAACGTGATCGCATGCATGTCGACGATGCAGTACAGACAATCATGCGTCTTCTGCATTTCTACCCACCGCGTCAGCGCGCCCAGGTAGTTGCCAAGGTGGAGGTTGCCGGTTGGCTGCATGCCAGAAAAGACGCGCGGGGTGAAGGCCATGGGTATCCCTCTGCCAATGCGGGCGCGTTATGGCGTCGGGCGGCACGGAACGCAAGCGCCGCCGGCGCGGCAGCGTTCATTCCCCCGTCTCAGCGCCTCAAGTGTCCGCCGCCGGCGAAGCACGGCGCAGCAAAGGCAGCAATTGGCGGACCTGCACGGCGCCCAGCCCAAGCACGGCAGCGCCATAGGCCAGGATGCCGGTGCCGATCAACAAAAGCAGGGCCAAGGCGCGCTCAAGCGTTGCACCGCTGCGCGCAAACGAGGGCGCCAGCAGCGCCGCCACGATCCACAATAGGGCGCTCATGGCGAGGCTGGCCAGCACGATCCGTGGCAAAGCGCGGCGAAGGCGGGCGTCGCTTGCGAAATGTCCTTTCCGCACCAGCGTCGCATACAAGAGTGCGGCGTTTAGCCAACCGCCGAGCGTGGTGGCAACCGCGATCCCGAGGTGGGGCATCAGACCCAGGGCTCGGAACGCGAAAAACAGCGCGATCGAGCCCAGCGTGTTGAGCGTCAGGCTCAACGTTGCATAGCGCATGGGAGTGGCGGTGTCTTCGCGGGCGAAGTAGGCCGGTGAGAACACCTTGATGAGCACGAACGACGGCAGGCCGAGCGCGAAGATCGCCAGCGCATAGGCCGTCGCCGGCGTGTCCGCCGGGGTGAAGGCCCCGCGCTCGAAGAGGCCTTGCACGATCGGCGTCGGCACCACCAGCAGGGCGGCGGCTGCCGGGATCGTCAGCAGCATGGCAAATTCAACGGAGCGGTTCTGACTGTCCATCACGGCGGCGTGGTTGCCCGCGCGCAGGTGCCGCGACACGTCGGGCAGCAAGACCACGCCGATGGCAATGCCGACGATCGCCAGCGGCAGCTCGTAAATGCGATCCGCATAGTACAGGTGTGAAACGGCACCATCCTGCAGCGAGGCAACAATCGTACCGATCATGATGTTGAGCTGGGTGACGCCGCCCGCAATCACGCCGGGAATACCGAGCCGGACGAGGCGGCGCACGCCTTGGCTCAGGCGTGGCCATCGCAGCTTGAGCGACAAGTCGTTGCGTCGCGCCCCGTCGATCAAGAGCCACAGCTGCAGGAGGCCCGCCACAAACACGCCCCAGGCCTGGATGATGCCGGCCAGCGGATCGTTGCGCAGGCCCATGCTGAGGGCAATGAGGGTTGCCGCCATCATGGTGAGGTTGAGGACGATCGAAACCGAGGAGCTTTCTACGAACTTGCCCATCGAGTTCAGGACGCCTGAGAGGAGCGCCACCACCGACATGCACAAGAGATAGGGCATGGTGATGCGCGTCAGCAGCACGGCAAGATCGTACTTGGCCGGATCGCCGCTAAAGCCTGGCGCCAGGCCCCACATCAGCAAGGGCATGACGATCTCGGCAACGACCGTCAGCATCAGCAGGACAAACACCAGGCCCGCCAGGGCCTCTTCCGCAAACCGGCGCGCCGCCTCCTTGCCTTCGCCTTCCAGCGCCTTGGCAAACAGGGGGACAAAGGCGGAGTTGAAGGCCCCCTCGCCAAACAGGCGGCGAAACAGGTTCGGGAAGCGAAAGGCGACAAAAAAGGCATCCGCCACGGCGCTCGTGCCAAGGGTGGCGGCCAGCAAAATATCGCGTACGAAGCCGAACACGCGGCTGACCAGCGTCAGCCCGCCGACCGTGGCGAAGGCGCGGTAAAGTCTCATGGGGCCCGACCCCTAACGGAGCGCGCGGACAAGAGCAAGGCAAGCGAGAGATGCAGCCAGGTGCGCACCGGGTTCCACTGGGCTTCTCAGCCCACCACCATGCCGACGCCGATACGCCCGAGACCGGGGAGCTTGATGGCCGGCCGGCGTAGGTCGAGGCCCAGCACGAGGCCCAGCACGTTGATTTCCACCCCCTCCACCCAGGCAATGGTGATACCGGCGAGGCCGGCAAGCGACACCTGCAGCCCGGTTCGGCTCGGCGTCAGCGCGACGGGGTCTGCCTCGGGGCGAAAATCCTTGCCGATCGCGGTCGGTGGCAGCGCGATCCCGGCCTCAGGAATGGCGGACAAGACATGGGCGACGAACGAATTCGAGTTGGGGCCAGGCCAGACGCGATAGCTGCCAAAGTCGTTGTGGGGATAGCGCGCCACCGCCGCACGAACCTTGGGAATGAGGGCCTCCGCCGCGGCGCCCTCCACGGCGCCGATCCGAACCGGCCGGTGCCCGTACCAGCGCGCATCGGGGGCCCAACCGTCGATTTTCACGGGGCGGCCCCATGCCACCATGTCAAAGCGCGTGTAGCGTGCGCCGTTGCGCTCCTTGATGACGATCCAGCTGTGGTGGGCAAAAATGCCCTTCCAGCGGCCCGTGCGCGCCGCATAGACGTACACCAACGCCTCGGGCTTCGCCCGCGCCGCCGGCAACAACTGGGCGCTCGACCAATCGGCCTCGCTCCAGGCAACGGCGGTGTCGTGCGACAGCCACCAGGCTGCGTGGACGGCGAGCGGCGCCAGAAAGAGCAGCGCGAATGTGGCGAGCGCAATTCGGATGCTGAACATAGGGCTCACTGGTGACGCGACAATTTGCCGACTTCAAGGCCTGGGATTGCGCTATGGCAACTGCCCGCTCGAGGGGCGTGCCAGCGCAGCATCGCCGGTGCGGCTCTCGCCCAGTACCTCGAGCAGACGTTGGCGAATGGCCTTTTGCCGCTGCGGGCTAACAATTTTTTTGTTGGTGAGATCGGTGACATAGAACACATCGACCGCCTTCTCGCCAAAGGTGGTGATATGCGCCGAGGTAATGTCGAGGTTGAGGTCCGAAAGCGTATTGGTCAGCTCGAACAGCAGGCCTGGTCGATCGAGGCCGGCAACCTCGATCACGGTGAATTGCTGGGATAGGGCATTGTCGATCAAGACCTCCGGCGCGACCTTGAAGGCACCGATCTTGCCGCGGCGTTCGCGTCGCTTGGCCATGAGCGCGCCCAGCCGCTGCTCGCCCTTGAGCAGTTGCTCGATGGTCTCCGAAATTCGCCGCGCGCGCCGCAATTCGTCCTCGTCCTGATCGAATTCGCGCGCCAAAAGGAAGGTGTCGAGCGCAAATCCATCGCGTGTCGTCGAGATGTGGGCACCCGAGATGTTTGCCCCGGTTGCGGCGCACGCGCCTGCGAACAGCGCCAACAGCCTCGGGTGGTTGGGCGCGAACAGCGAAAGCTCGGTAATGGCCGTGAAGGCGTCGGTGGCGACGCTGCTGCCGAACTTGCGCTGCGAGCCTTCGATGGAGCGGATCAGTTTGGCATGCTCCAGAACTTTGCGCGTATCGGTCTTGAGCCAGTAATCCGGGTAGTGGCGCTCGACGAAACGATCAACATCCGCCCTCGGCCAATCGGCGGTCGCCGTGCGAAACGCCGCCTGGGCGGCGGCAATGCGATCGCGCGAAGCAAGCTGCGTGTGGCCGCCGGCCACCACCGGCTCGGTCTCGTAGTAGAGCGCGCGCAACAGCTGCCCCTTCCAGCCATTCCACACGGAAGGCCCAACGGCGCGGATGTCCGCTACCGTGAGAACCAGCAGCAGCTTGAGGCGCTCGGGGCTTTGCACGATGTCGGCGAAATCGCGGATCGTCTTGGGGTCGCCAATATCACGACTGAAGGCGAAGGAGCTCATCGCGAGGTGCTGCTCGACAAGCCAGGCAACCGTCTCGGTCTCCGCCCCGCTCATGCCAAAGCGCGGGGCTAGCTGGCGCGCGATGCGAGCGCCCGCGATCGAATGGTCCTCGTCACGCCCCTTGGCGATGTCGTGCAGGAAGGCCGCCACGTAAAGGGCACGCCGGTACTGCACGGTCTTAATGATGGCGGTCGAGAGGGGGTGCGGCTCTGCCGCAATCCCGCGCTCGATATCCGACAGAACGCCCACCGTGCGGATCAGGTGTTCGTCGACGGTAAAGTGATGGTACATGTTGAACTGCATCATCGAAACGACGCGGCCAAACTCGGGCACGAAGCGGCCGAGCACCCCGGCCTCGTTCATGCGCCGCAACGCCGGCTCGGGATTGTTGGCAGCAGAACAGAGCATATCGAGAAAGATCCGGTTGGCTTCCGGATCGTTGCGGAGCTTGTCGTCGACCAAGCGCAACGAGTGACGCAGCAGCCGCACGGCACCTGGATGGAAGAAGGCGTCGGTCCGCTCGGCCGTGGCGAAGAAGCGAATGAGATTGACGGTATCGCGCTTGAAGACGTCCGGATCGGCGACATTCAAGCGGCCGTTGTCGATGCGGAAATCGCTGGTAATGCGGATCCTCCGGCGCGCGCGCCAGCTCAGCGGATTGAAAAGCTGCGCCAGGCTCGGCGAGGCCTTGTGCTGTTCCATTTCCAACACCGAGCAAAGGATGGTGGTCAGGTCGCCGACGTCTTTGGCGACCAGGAAATAATGCTTCATGAAGCGCTCGACGGCGCGCAGGCCTGCCCGCTCGGCGTAGCCGAGGCGCTGCGCCATGGCCGGCTGCAGGTCGAAAGTCAGCCGCTCCTCGGCACGTCCGGCGAGAAAGTGCAAGTGACAGCGGACGGTCCAAAGAAAATCTTCGCAGCGCCGAAAGGTGGAATACTCCTCGGCCGAAAATACCGAGGTCTCCGCATTGGGATCGCTCAGGCCATTGCCATAAAGGTATTTGGCGAGCCAATGCAGGGTGTGAAGATCCCGCAGGCCGCCTTTGCCGTCCTTGATATTGGGTTCGACGCGGTAGCGCGAGGCACCGGCGCGCTGGTGGCGCTCATCGCGTTCTGCCAGCTTGGCCTCGACAAACTCGCGGGCCGTTCCCTGCACGACTTCCGCCTGAAAGCGCCGGGTGAGCTGGGCGAACAGCGATTGATCCCCCAGAATGTAGCGGGCATCGATCAGGGCGGTGCGGATGGTGATGTCGCTGCGCGAAAGCTTGAGCGACTGTTCAACCGAGCGGGTGGCATGGCCGACCTTGAGGCCGAGGTCCCACAGGAGGTAGAGCAGGTATTCCACCACGCTCTCTCCCCAGGGCGTCTGCTTGTAGGGCAACACGAACAACAGATCGAGGTCGGAGGAAGGTGCGAGCAGGCGCCGGCCGAAACCTCCCGTGGCAACGATCGCCATTCGCTCAGCGTCCGATGGGTTGGTGGCGCGATAGACGTGGTTGCTGGTATAGTCAAACACCAGCCGAATGAGCGCGTCGTGGAACAGCGCCAAGCCCTCGGCGCAACGGCGCCCGCTGCCATCGCTTTCAAGCTGCCGCGCGGCCGCTATACGCGCCGAGCGCAGGAGTTCCTTCAAACGCTCGACCACGGCCGGCCGCGCCGCCGCGACCGAGCCCGCCACGTCGATCAGGCCCTCGAGCTCGCGGCCAAGCTCGCGCACGTCGAAATAGGGGGCGGGGGTGATGCTGTTGTCCATCGCGGTCAGGCGATCCGGGAGGCTGCCAGGCGACACGTCACGGGGGACCCTTCTCCACCAAGGCCTTGAGTTTGTATAGCGTATCAAGCGCCGACTTGGGTGTAAGCTCGTCCGGATTGAGGTCGGCGAGCGCGCGCTCCAACGCCGCGGCCCCCGCGCGCTCGGAAGCCTTCGAGCGGGCCGCCGCAAAGAGCGGCAAATCGCTGAGCAGTGCCTCTCCGTTGCTGACCTTGGCTTCACTATTCTCGAGCAGCGCCAACACTTGAGCCGCCCGCTCGGTCACCCGCTTGGGCAATCCCGCCAAGGTTGCAACCTGGATGCCGTACGAGCGATCGGCGGCACCCGGCCTGACTTTATGCAGGAAGATGATCTCATCGCGCCATTCTTTTACGTCCATCGTGACATTGGCAATCTCGCCCAGGCGACCGGCCAGCACGGTCAGCTCGTGGTAGTGGGTGGCAAACAGCCCACGGCACTTGTTGACCGCGTGCAGAAATTCGACGACCGCCCATGCAATCGACAGGCCATCGAAGGTGGCCGTGCCGCGCCCGATCTCATCGAGGATGACGAGGGAGCGCTCGCTCGCCTGGTTGAGGATGGCGGCCGTCTCAACCATTTCGACCATGAAGGTCGAGCGCCCGCGGGCGAGGTCATCGGCGGCACCGACACGCGAGAACAGGCGATCGACGATGCCGATGTTGGCGGAACGGGCCGGGACGAACGAGCCCATCTGCGCCATCACCGTAATCAAGGCGTTCTGGCGCAAGAACGTGGATTTACCCGCCATATTGGGACCGGTGACGAGCCACAGGCGCGCCTCGGACGGCCCGGCAAAGCCGTCGGCGGCCGCCGCCGTGGCGGGGACAAGCACGCAGTCGTTGACGATGAACTCCCCCGCGTTCGCCGCCCTCAAGGCCTGTTCGACCACCGGATGCCGGCCGCCGCGAATATCGAACGTCGTGCTGTCGTCGAGCCTGGGTCGCGTATAGCCTTGTTCGGCGGCGACCTCGGCAAGGCCGGCCTCGCAGTCGAGTTCGGCCAGCGCTACCGCCAAACCAATGAGCGGCTCGTGCTCGCGTTCGATCGCGGTGGCGAGTTCGGCGAAGATTTCCTGCTCCAGCGCGAGGGCACGCTCGGCGGCTGCAACGATGAGCGATTGGGTCTCGATCAGCTCCTGGGTTGTGAAACGCACCGCCCCCGCCATGGTCTGACGGTGCCTGAAGCGCTGGGCCAGCGGCTCGCTCAAGAGGGGCTTGGCGGACCCGGCGGGAGCCTCCAGATAAAAGCCCAAGATATTATTGTGCCTGACGCGCAACGACTTGAGCCCAGTCTCGGCCACGTACTTGGCTTCAAGCTCGGCCAGCATTTGACGATTGTTGTCGCGCAGGCCTCGCGCCGCATCGAGCTCCGCGCGAAATCCCTGCCGCACAAAGCCGCCGTCGCGCCGGTGTTGGGGCAGGTCGTCCGCCAGCGCCGCGGTGAGTTGCTCGGCAAGGCCGACCGAGCAAGCGGATAGAGAGCTGACGATGGCCGCGAGATTGACGGGCAGGCCGACGGCACCCGAGGCCGTCCGCATCAGGTCGGCGCAGCCGCCGGCCGTGCCAAGGCCGTCGCGCACCGCTGCCAGATCGCGCGGACCACCGCGTTGCAGGGCCAAGCGGGCGAGCGCGCGCGCAATGTCCGGCGCCGACCGCAACGCCCGGCGCAGATCCTCCCGCAAGGCATCGCGCTCATTGAGGAAGGCCACCGCGTCGAGGCGAGCGGCGATTGCCGTCGGGTCTCGCAGCGGCCCGGCCAGACGACTTGCCAGCTCGCGCCCACCCGGACCCGTCAGCGTCCGGTCGATGGCGCCCAACAGGCTGCCTTGCTTGCTCCCCGATAGCGAGCGCAAAAGCTCGAGGCTCGATCGCGTCGCCGCGTCGATCAGCAGCCGGTCGTCGGACCCGGTCCGGCGCGGCGCGCGCAATGGCGCCTTTTGTCCAAGTTGCGTCAGCTCGACATACTTCAGGAGCGCCCCGGTGGCCGCCAGCTCCGCGCGTGTAAAGGCGCCGAATGCGGCCAGATCGGCGACGCCCAGCCGTTCTTTCAAGAGCCGCTCTCCGGCCAAACTATCGAAGGAGGCGCCGGGCACGGGCGTCACGGCGGCAGCGATGCTGTCTAGACCCCGGCGCAGCTCGCCAGCGGCCAGCGTCTGGTCGCTGGCGATCACTTCGCTGGGCGACAAGCGCATGATGTCCCCGGCGAAGTCGGCGGCGGAGACCTCGCCGATTTCGCACTCGCCCGTGGAGATCTCCAGCGAAGCTAGCGCGATCGGACGCTCCGGGCCCGCGCCTAGAGGTGGGCAAAAAATGGCGGTGAGGTAGTTCCGCGTCTTAGCGTCGAGAAGACTGTCTTCGGTCAGCGTACCGGGCGTCACCACGCGCACCACATCGCGTCGTACCACGGCCTTGGAGCCGCGCCGCCTCGCCTGCACGGGGTCCTCGAGCTGCTCGCATACGGCGACGCGAAAACCCTGCTTGATCAGCCGATGCAGATACTCCTCGGCGCGGTGGATCGGCACCCCACACATGGGGATATCGGCGCCAAGGTGCTTGCCGCGCTTGGTCAAGACGATGCTGAGCGCCTCGGCGGCGGCGATGGCATCCTCGAAGAACAGCTCATAGAAGTCGCCCATGCGGTAAAACAACAGGCAATCCCGATGCGTGGCCTTGATCTCCAAGAATTGCGCCATCGAGGGGGTAACGCCCGTCGGGCAGGGCTGCGTTTCGGGCTCGGCGGGCGGCCGCGCCGGCGTCGAAAGCGTGGGCGGCAGCGCCGCCGCCCTAGCGCCGGCAGCCGCCTTCGATGTCTTGTACCTAGCCGCCATTGCTCCGCCACAAACCGTGTCGGGCAAGGCATAGCCGTTCCGTGCCGGCTAGGAAACAGTAGCGCTATCTTGTTCAGCGCCATTGTGTGGCTGCGGAGCGCGCTCTATCGTCACTGCGGAAGCGATCGGGAGCTGCTCATGTCGAGAAAGTTTGCCGCCGCGCACTTCACCGCGCAGGAGGCATTGCAATTCCACAGCCAGGGCAAACCCGGCAAACTCGAGATCACGCCCACCAAGCCCCTGACAACGCAGCGCGATCTGTCTTTGGCCTATTCGCCCGGAGTTGCCGTGCCGGTGCAGGCGATCGCGCAGGATGAAAATCTTGCCTACGACTACACCAACAAGGCGAACCTGGTAGCCGTGGTTTCCAACGGCACGGCAATTCTCGGTCTCGGCAATCTCGGGGCACAGGCGGCAAAGCCGGTAATGGAGGGCAAGGCTGCCCTGTTCAAACGCTTCGCCGACATTGATGCCATCGATCTGCTGGTCGATACACCCGATGCGGAAGCCGTCATCAACTGCGTGCGCTACCTCGGGCCAAGCTTCGGCGGCATTAACTTGGAGGACATCAAGGCACCCGACTGCTTCATCATAGAGGAGAAGCTCAAGGAGTTCTTGAATATACCGGTGTTCCACGACGACCAGCATGGAACTGCGATCATTGCCGCAGCCGGCCTGCTCAATGCGCTCGAGCTCACGGGCCGCCACATCGAAACATTCAAGCTCGTGGTCAACGGTGCCGGCGCGGCGGGAATTGCCTGCCTCGAGTTGTTGACCGCCATGGGCATGCCACGCCGCAACGTGGTCTTCTGCGACACCAAGGGCGTGATTTATCAAGGTCGCAAGGAAGGCATGAACCAGTGGAAGTCGGGCTACGCCGCCAAAACCACGGCTCGCACCCTCGCCGAAGTGCTCGAGGGTGCCGACGTCTTCTTCGGCCTTTCGGCCGCCGGCGCGGTGACGCAGGCGATGGTAAAGTCGATGGCGGACAAGCCGATCATTTTCGCCATGGCCAATCCCGACCCCGAAATTACGCCTGAGGACGTGATGGAAGTGCGACCCGATGCCATCGTTGCTACCGGGCGCTCCGACTATCCGAACCAGATCAACAATGTGTTGGGCTTCCCCTTCATCTTTCGCGGCGCGCTCGATGTGCAGGCCTCAACCATCAACGAGGCCATGAAGATCGCGGCGGCAAAAGCCCTCGCAGCGCTCGCCCAAGAAGACGTGCCCGACCAGGTGGCCGCGGCCTTTCTCGGCCGCCAGGTAAAATACGGCCCGGATTATATCATCCCGGCGCCGTTCGATCCGAGGCTCGTTACCCACGTTCCGCCCGCCGTGGCCAAGGCTGCCATGGATACGGGCGTCGCCCGTCGACCGATCGTGGATATGGAAGCCTACGTCGGCCGATTGTCGGCCCGCCTTGATCCGGTTGCCGGCTGGCTCAACAGCATTTTTGCGCAGGTGCGCGCCGCCCCCAAGCGCCTGGTTTTTGCCGAAGGCGAGCAACCGCAGATTGCCCGCGCCGCCAACACCTTCTTCAACGCCGGTCTCGGGCGTCCGATCCTGATCGGGCGCGGCGCACCGATCCGCGAGGCCTTCAATCTCGCGGGCATCGGCCTGACGGACGTAATCGAGATGCACGACACCAGTCTCGACGAGCGCCGGCAGGAGTACGCGGAGTTCCTGTATGGCCGTCTGCAGCGCAAGGGCTATTTGCTGCGCGACTGCCAACGGCTGGTGAACAATGATCGCAACGTGTTTGCCGCGTGCATGGTGGCACTGGGCCATGCCGATGGCATGGTCACCGGCGTGACGCGCAACTGGTACACCGCCTACGAAGATGTGCGCAAAGTGCTCGACGCCAAACCTCGGCGGCGCGTCATCGGCGTCTCCGTGGCCCTCATTCGCGGTCGCGTCGTGCTGGTGGCCGACGTCAGCGTGCACGATATGCCGGATGGCATCCAGCTGGCCGACATTACCGAGGAAGCCGTGCGCGTTGCCCGCCGCCTAGCGATTGAGCCGCGCGTCGCGCTGTTGGCCTACTCAACCTTCGGGCACCCGCGCGGCGAGCGTTCCGATCGCGTGCGCGAGGCGGTTGCAATCCTCGACAAGCGCCAAGTCGATTTTGAGTACGATGGCGACATGGCGGCCGACGTCGCGCTCAACCGCGAGGCACTGAAGCAATATGCCTTCTGCCGCCTATCGGACACCGCCAACGTGCTCATCATGCCCGCCTTCCATTCCGCCTCCATATCGACCAAGATGCTGAAGGAACTGGGCGGAGCCACGCTGATCGGGCCCGTGCTGGTGGGTCTCACGCATTCGGTGCAAATTTGCCCGTTGAACGCCAAAGACAGCGACGTCGTCAACATGGCCGCGCTGGCCGCCTACGACGTGAATACCTGAGCCCCGACCGACTAGGCCGCGCGCGTGCGGTCGCCGCCACACCAACGTTTGAGGAGCCGGTAGAGGTCTTCGCGGTCGAAGGGCTTCGCCAAATAGTCGTCCATTCCTGCCTCCAGGCAGCGGCGACGATCGTCATCGAAGGCATTGGCGGTCAACGCCACGATGGGCGATGAGGTCGCGGTGCCGTCTGAGACGGCACCCCATAACGACTTGATGCAGCGCGTGGCCTCCAGCCCATCCAGCACCGGCATGTGCACATCCATCAAAATGAGGTCGTAGGGTTGCTCGCTGCCGGCAATCACCCGGCGCACGGCATCCACCGCCTCACGCCCGTTGCCGCAGAGGCTCGCCGCGCAACCGGCCTTCTCCAGCATGCGTCGCGCCAGCAGGGCGTTGATGTCATTGTCTTCCACCAACAAGACCCGGGGTGGGCCGGCTTGCCAGCTCGGCTCGGCCGCGGCTTTGGCGCGACCGGCGGGTTCGTTGGTCTGAGCCGAACCGGCGCCGAGTTGGGTGAGCAGCGAGCGCGGCCTCACCGGGCGCACCAGATAGGCAGCGAAGCCCGCCCCGCGAAACTCGGCAAAATTTGCCTTGGCGGCGGTATTGAGCACGACGATCCCATGCACGGCCTGGGCGCCAGCCGCCTGTCGGGCACAAGACAGTAGGCTGGCCGCCGCAGCAACCCCGCAGCGACCATCAACCACCAGGGTCGTGAAGGGCT
Organism: uncultured Alphaproteobacteria bacterium; assembly: GCA_963775835.1. Classification (GTDB taxonomy): domain Bacteria; phylum Pseudomonadota; class Alphaproteobacteria; order Rhizobiales; family Hyphomicrobiaceae; genus AWTP1-13. Next base: position 302,649 of record CAVZKV010000020.1, read on the forward strand.
CGCCTAGGCCCGCGGCAGCCGCGATCAGTTCCGCGGCGCAGACCACGGGCCCTCCTTCGAGCGGGATCCCGGCGCCTTCGAGCGCCAAGCGCAGGGCGCGACGCTCGACGGGGCGATCCAGCGCCAGCAGGACGTGCGGCATGGATGGCGCACTGGTGCGGGCGGGCCGAGGCGCCAGCGGCTGCTCGGCGCGCTTGAGCCGCACGGTTGCTGCGAACGTTGAGCCACAGCCCGGCCGGCTGGTGACCTGAATGTCGCCGGCCATGGCGCGCGCCAGACGCCGTGAGATGGCAAGCCCCAGCCCGGTTCCACCCTGACGGCGCTCGCATGCCGCCTCGGCCTGCTCGAACTCGCCGAACAATGCGGCAAGCGCCTCGGCAGGAATGCCGATCCCCGTATCTTCCACCGTGATCGCCACCGCGACCTCGCCGGCGGCGGGTTTGCCCGCATGAGCTGCCGGGGCGACGGTGATCAGCACGCCGCCCGCATCGGTGAACTTGATGGCGTTGCCGACCAGGTTGGTGATGATCTGACGCAACCGAACCTCGTCTCCAAGCAGATGGCGCGGCAGCTTCGGGTCGACGGCCCAAGCAATGTCGATCCCCTTTTCGTAGGCCTTCGGCGCCAGCAACTCGACTACGCCTTGCACGCAGTCCTCGATCGCGACGCCGGCGCAGTTGAGCTGCAGTTTGTCCGCCTCGATTTTGGAGAAATCGAGGATCTCGTCGATCAGGATCAGCAGGGTGCGGGCGGATTGATCGATGGCGCGGGCATAGGTCTGTTGTTCGGGCGCAAGCTCGGTCTCACACAACAACTGGGTCATGCCGAGGATGCCGTTCATCGGCGTGCGGATCTCGTGGCTCATGGCGGCGAGGAAGCGTGACTTGGCACGATTAGCTGCCACCGCCTGCTTGCGCGCCTCTTTGAGCTCCGCCTCGGCGCGGCGCACTTCCGTGATATCGCGGCCGAGACACTGCACTTCCGCGACCGACGTCTCGCTGCCCGGCACGGCGTGCTCTGCCCATTCAAACCAGCGTGGACCCGCCGCCGTGTCGATCTCCTGCACGTAGCGCTGCTGGCGCAGCGCGCCTCCTGGCGTCAGCGGCGCCACGGCATCGCCGGCCAAGACCCGACGGGCAAACGTGCGACCGAGCACCTCCTCGCGCTCCAGACCGAACACGCCGCAGAAGGCTCGGTTCACGAAGGTCAAGCGGTCCTGGGCGTCGCGCCGCAGGATCACGTCGGCCTGATTGTCGAGCAGATCCCGGTAACGGGCCTCATTTTCCCGGATTTGCCACTGAATATCCTTGAGCTCCTCCAACCCCCGTTCGAGACGCTCGCCGATGCGCACAAAGCGGTCGAACTCAGCGGGAAGGTCATGCGCCGACGACGCCGAGCGAGACTGGCGTCGACCGAGGGCGAGGCGCAGGCGGCTGGCACGAAGCAGTCGCCTTTGCAGCGTTTGCAGCAAAGCCGGCAGCCGGCCCGACAGGTCGTGCAGCTGAGACACCCTTGACGCCCGATCATTTATCGTTGACGGCTTTGTCGTGCAGGAGAACCACATCCAGATTGAGAAACGTTTACCCGAATTGTTCACGCTTGCCGCTGCCAAGCGCACAACTTGCCGCCGGCGGTGCGTTTCGGTACGGCCGCCAACCAAGAGGTAACCACGATGGGTCCGCTGGCCGGTTTGCGCATTGTCGAGATGGCCGGGATCGGCCCGGCACCGTTCGCGGCGACACTGCTTGCCGACATGGGTGCTGAACTGATCCGCGTCGATCGACGCACGGCGACGGACCTGGGCCTGCCCGGGCGGGAAGCGAAATTCAACGTGCTGCATCGCGGCCGGCGCTCGCTTGCCGTCGACCTCAAGAGCGAGCGAGGCTGTGAGGTGGTAAAACGCCTCGCCGCCAAGGCCGATGCTCTGCTCGAAGGGTTCAGGCCGGGCGTGATGGAACGGCTGGGGCTTGGGCCGGACGTCCTGCTCGCGCTCAATTCCAGGCTGGTGTTCGGCCGCATGACCGGTTTCGGCCAGCAAGGACCGATGGCACAAAGCGCCGGTCACGACATCAACTACATCTCGCTTGCCGGCGTGCTGCACGCCATCGGTCGCCGCAACGACGAGGCGCCCGTGCCGCCGCTCAATCTGGTTGGGGACTTTGGCGGGGGCGGCATGTTTCTAGCCTTTGGCGTCGTGTGCGCCTTGCTCGAGGCGCAGACATCGGGGCGGGGCCAGGTCGTCGACGCCGCCATGGTGGACGGCGCCGCCTATTTGATGGGGCCGATGTTCGGACTGTTTGCGCAGGGGTCGTGGCGCGATGAGCGCGGCGTCAACGTCCTCGATGGCGGGTCGCCCTGGTACAACGTCTATCAGACCAAGGATGGCAAGTGGCTTTCTGTCGGCGCCATCGAGCAGCGCTTTTACGCTGAATTCGTGAGCAAGCTCGGCCTCGATCCGACGCAGCTGCCCGCGCAGCACGATAGGCGTGGCTGGCCCGTACTCGCACGGCATTTCCGGGAGGTCATTGCCAGCCGCACGCGCGACGAATGGGAGCGAATATTCGCCGGCAGCGATGCCTGTGTTGCTCCGGTGCTTTCGCTGGCCGAGGTCGAACACCACCCCCACAACAAGGCGCGTGATACCTTCCTCCGCCGCGATGGCGTGCTGCAGCCGGCCGCCGCGCCGCGTTTCAGCCGCAGCCAAACCGAATTGGGATTGCCGCCGCGCCCGCTCGGCGCCGATACCGACGCCGCGCTTGGCGATTGGGGCTTCAGCGCGCATGAAATTGGCGAACTGCGCCGGGCAGGGATTGTGGGGGCGCAAGCGGAGGAGCAATGACGGCGATGGACCTGACACCGGCCCAGCAGGAGATTCGCGCTGCCATTCTGAGGATTTGCGCCAAGTTCGGCGACGACTACTGGCTGGCAAAAGACCATGACGGCGGTTTTCCGTACGATTTCCACCGCGCCCTCGCCGATGCCGGCTGGCTCGGCATCGCCATTCCGGAAGTCTACGGAGGATCGGGACTAGGCATCACCGAGGCGGCGGTGATGATGCAGGCGATCGCCGAGTCGGGTGCCGCCTTTTCCGGCGCCTCGGCGGTCCATATGAACATCTTCGGCCTCAACCCGGTGGTGGTGTTCGGCACGGAGGAACAGAAGCACCGCTTCTTGCCGCCGTTGGTGAAGGGAGACGAAAAGGCCTGCTTTGCCGTGACCGAGCCGAACGTCGGTCTCGACACGACCAGGCTCACCACGCGCGCGGTGCCAAGCAACGAGGGCTACCTCGTGTACGGGCAGAAGATCTGGATCTCGACCGCGCAGGTGGCTGAGCGCGTACTGCTGTTGGCGCGAACGACGCCGCTCGAAGAGGTAAAACGGCGAACCAGCGGCCTGTCGCTGTTTTACACCACGCTCGATCGCAAGCACGTCGAGGCCCGCGTGATCGACAAGATGGGGCGTAAGGCGGTTGACTCCAACCAGCTATTTTTCGACGGCATGCCGGTGCCGAGCCAGGATTTGATTGGCGAGGAGGGCAGAGGGTTCGAGTACATCCTGCACGGCATGAACCCTGAACGCATCCTGGTGGCTGCCGAGGCGGTCGGCATCGGTCGCGCGGCGCTAGCGCGCGCGGCGCGCTATGCCAAAGAGCGCATCGTGTTCGGCCGACCGATCGGCCAAAACCAGGCAATTCAGCATCCGCTCGCCAAGTGCTGGATGGCGCTCGAAGCGGCCAACCTCATGATGCTGAAGGCCGCGCGACTGTACGACGCCGGCGAAGCCTGCGGGATTGAGGCCAACGCCGCCAAGTATTTGGCCGGGGAAGCGGGCTTCGAGGCCTGTGAAACGGCGGTGCTGACTTTGGGCGGCATGGGCTATGCCAAAGAATTCCACGTTGAGCGCCTGTTGCGCGAGAGCCTGATTGCCCGTATCGCCCCGGTCAGCCGCGAGCTCATTTTGTGCAATGTGGCCGAGAAGGCGCTCGGCATGCCGAAGTCCTACTGATGCACGATCGCTTTGAAGACTTAGCACCGATCGTGCGCGGCCAGCACCGGTGCTAGGGGCTGGTCTCGCCTGCCTTGCCGCCGAAACACAGATTACCCCTTGCAATGCGCACCGGCTTCCCCAAGGCTACGGCTTGATGCGTCAGGGGGAACAGGAGGCCCGAGCAGAGGCGTAGATGGCCGCCACCTTCATCAATCTCAGCGCCTATAGCGATGCCCTGGTTGTGCTCGGCACGGCAGGTGTGGTCGTGCCCTTGGTGCGCCGCTTCGGCCTGAGCCCGGTGCTCGGCTATCTCGGCGCGGGCGCGATTTTGGGCCCGCTTGGTCTGGGCTCGTTCATCGAGCAGATGCCGATCCTCTATTGGCTGACGGTGGTTGACGCCAAAAACGTCTCGAGCATCGCCGAACTCGGGGTGGTGTTTTTGTTGTTCTTGATCGGCCTGGAGCTGTCCTTCGAGCGGCTTTTGACCATGCGCCGACTCGTGTTCGGGCTGGGGTTTCTGCAGGTGACGATTTGCACCGCCGTACTCGGCAGCATCATTCTCGCCGCCGGCTACAAACCCGCCGCCGCGGCCATTGTCGGTGCCTGTTTGTCCCTATCGTCGACGGCTATCGTGATCGAGATCCTCTCCAATCAGCGGCGTCTGGCAACGGCGGCGGGTCGCGCCAGCTTTTCCATCCTGTTGGCGCAGGATCTGGCCGTGGTGCCGATCCTGCTCTTCGTGTCGATTCTCGGTGAAAGCAACGGCGGCGCCGTTGGCCCGAGCCTTTTACTGGCTCTCGCCCAGGCGGCGCTGGCAACGGGGATGATCGTGGCCGTAGGCCGGCTGCTGCTGCGACCGCTGTTCCGGCTTGTCGCCGCCGCGGGCACGAGCGAACTGTTCGTCGCCGCGACCTTGTTTGTCATCGTCGGCACGGCGGTGATTGCCAGCCTGGCCGGGCTTTCCATGGCGCTCGGCGCCTTCGTTGCCGGCCTGTTGCTGGCCGAGACCGAATTTCGCAAGGCCATCGAGACCACGATCGAGCCCTTCAAGGGTCTGCTGTTGGGCGTTTTCTTCTTTACGGTCGGCATGACCATCGATTTGCGTGAACTCGCCCGCGAACCCCTGGCGTTGTTCGCTTGCGTTATCGGCCTCATTGGTCTCAAAGGCGTGCTGATTGCTGGCCTGGCGCGCGTCTTTCGCGTGCCCAGAGCCGGCGGCCATCGAGACCGCCCTGCTGCTCGGTCCCGGCGGCGAGTTCGCCTTTGTCATCATCGCCCTGGCCACGGCACTGCAACTGGTGGCCGCGACGACGGCGAGCTTTGCGCTGGCGCTGACCTCCCTGACAATGGCCGCAATCCCCCTGCTGGCCCTGCTGGCGCGTCGGATTACGGCCGGTATGGAAGCGCGCAGAGCGGTCGATCCGATCCTGACGGTCGGACCGCCAAGCGACACGAGAAAGCGCGCCATTGTGGTGGGCCATGGCCGGGTGGGGCAACTCGTGTGCACTATGCTGGAGCGCCACAAAGTGGCGTTCCTTGCCGTTGACAGCGATCCGGCCGCCGTCGCGGAATATCGCCGCCGCGGGCGGGAAGTTTATTATGGCGATGCCGTCAATGCCGCGTTCCTGGTGAGCTGCGGACTGCCGCAGGCCACGGCGGTGATCGTCACCATTCATGGGCAAACGGCGATCGATGAAATCGTGCGCATCGTGCGCCGGCTCAGGCCGGACATCGCCATCGTCTCCCGCGCCCGCGATGCAACACATGCCCGCCATCTTTACAAGATCGGCGTGACGGACGCGGTACCCGAGACGATCGAGGCCAGCCTGCAGCTCTCGGAGGCGGCACTCGTCAACCTCGGGTTACAAGCTGGGCCGGTGATCGCCTCTATTCACGAGATGCGGGACGAGTTTCGCCATGAGCTGCAAGAAGCGGCCGGCGAAGCCGGCCGCACCGAGACGCGATCGATCCGCCCCAAAACACTGCGCACGTCCTAGCCGCCGTGCACGTTGTGCTGGCATGGCGGCGGCGTTCCAGCGATAACGGGTTTTCACTTTAGCATTGTCCGGAGCCGGTCCATGTCTAGTCCAAATTCACCCGTCCCGTCCCAGAGCCACGGCTGGCAGCAGGCCACGCGCTATCCGGATCCCGCCATCACCGCGCTGGACCCCAGCTTTGAGAAGTACTGGCTCAAACTTTCCTGTGTCGAGCGGCTTGCCACCGGCTGCCGCTGGGCGGAAGGGCCCGTGTATTTCGGCGATGGGCGCTTTTTGCTGTGGAGCGACATACCCAACAATCGCATCCTCAAGTGGGAGGAAGAGACCGGAGCGGTCAGCGTCTACCGCAAGCCCTCCACCTTTGCCAATGGCAACACCCGCGACCGGCAGGGTCGTCTCGTCACCTGCGAGCACGGGGGCAGGCGCGTGACGCGCACCGAATACGACGGCTCGATCACGGTGTTGATGGATAGCTTCGACGGCAAGCGACTGAACTCACCCAATGACGTTGTGGTGAAGTCCGACGGCAGCGTCTGGTTCACGGATCCCGTCTTCGGCATTCTCGGCGACTATGAGGGCTACATGGCGGAATCCGAGATCGAGACCAACGTCTACCGGCTCGATGCCGAAAGCGGCAAGGCAACGGTCGTGGCCGAAGGCGTGCTCGGCCCGAATGGGCTATGTTTCTCGCCCGATGAAAAAATTCTCTACATCGTCGAGAGCCGCGGCATCCCGAACCGGAAGATTTTGGCTTATGACCTCACCGATGGCGGTCGCAAGCTCGCCAACAAGCGCGTGCTGATCGATGCCGGCGCCGGTACGCCCGACGGAATGCGATGTGACGTCGACGGCAATCTCTGGTGCGGCTGGGGTATGGGGTCGGCCGAACTCGACGGCGTCATGATCTTCTCGCCCACCGGCAAACCGATCGGCCGAATTGCCCTGCCTGAGCGCAGTGCCAACGTGTGCTTCGGTGGGCTGAAGCGCAACCGCTTGTTTATGGCAGCGAGCCAGTCGGTCTACGCCCTCTATGTCAATACACAGGGCGCGCTCGGGGGTTAGCCCAAGCTAGGGCTGCAGGTATTGATGCCACTCCGGTAGGGATCGGGCTTCGTAAGGTCGATCCCAGGCCGCACAGTTGGATCGATCGACGATTTCCACCGGCAGCGTGAACGTGGCGGGCACCGGCTCGCCTCTCAGTACCCGCACCGCCGCCTCCACCGCGAGGCAGGCCAACGTCATGGCATCGAAGGCTGCCGAGGCGAGCAACTCGCCGCGCTTGATGGCTTTGATGCCATCGGGCGTGGCATTGATGCCGACGATTGAGCTCGATCGCCGGCTCAGTCGCATGGCGTCGATCGCACCCAGCGCCATGACGTCGTTGGCGGCAAGCACACCATCGATTTGGTTGTGCGCCTGCAGGAGGGCAATCATCGCGGACCTACCGCCCTCGAACTGAAAGTCCCCGCCGCGTGAACCGACGATATGAACGCCGGCGCGTGCCGCCGCAGCGTCGCGAAATCCAGCGGCGCGCGGCGCGGTCGTCATGGCGTTTACGTGACCTTCGATGGTGACCACATTGGCCGCGGCACCAAGATGATCGAACAGATAGTTGGCAATCCCGCGCGCGAGTTCGCGGTCGTTGGAGCCCACAAAGCAGGTGGGGTCGACGGTTTGCGGCCGGCTGACGAAGCAAAGCAATGGTATGCCGCGTTCTTTGAGGCCGGACAGCACATCATTGAGCGCCGTGGCATGCGTTGGCGCCAGCACAATGGCATCGGCTCGTTCGTTTACCGCGCGCTCAAGCAGAGCGCGCTGCTCTTCGACAGCGTCGGGCTGCTCGGGCACATAGTGCGTCACGGCGCAGCCCAGACGCTGGGCAACGCGATCGGCGCCCAGCCGCGCGCCGATGTAGGCGGGATTGGTGCGGTTCTTGGTGAAAACTGCCAACCGGTAGGCTCGGGGGGCCGATTGCATCTTGCTTCCTCGGGATTGCCTGGAGGCGGCGGCCTCAAATCACCCTAGCGAGGATAGCGTTGCGGTCTTGCCCGCCGGCTCAGCGTAGCAATGGGCAGCGCAGGCGCGGTCCACCGCCAAACGGTTGATAGGTTCCGTCGCTGCGGCGAAATGAAGAATAACGCCGTTCACAGGCGGCAATGCCTTGCCGATCCGTTTCGATTTCGGCCACGTCCGCATCCGGCTTCGTCGGCTCGGCAGCTGCCGCACCGAGCCGTCGCGCTGGGATACCGAGATTTGTCTCGCTGGGATTGATGAGCTTGACGTTCGGACCGCGGGTGTCCTCGTCGTTGCCTTGCACAGAGCCTGAGGGATCGCCGGCGGCCGCGCGCCAATTCGGTGCCACAACGGGCTTCGGCGGCTCTTGGGTGCGAGCTCCCGCCGCGCTCGCGGCCGGCGCGCTGTCTGGCCCAGCGGGCGCGGTCGAGGTTGGCGTCGGCGAGGACGCCGCGGCCTTGGGTGCTATCGTCGGCTGCGGCGTCGTTGGCGCCAACGTCGTCGGACCCGGTGCCGACGTCGTCGGACCCGGTGTTGGCGCGCCCTGCGCGGGGAGCGCGGCCCCTGGACCTGCCGGCGTCTTCGCCGCGAGGGGCACAGTGGCGCCGCGCTCGCCCACCTCTCGAGCCGGCGGCTCCCGGTTGGGCGCATCGGTGGCAATCAGCCACACCGACATCCTGCCCAGCGTAAAGCCCAGCGTGATGCCAGCAAACAGTATGGCAGCCGCTGCCAACGTCCGTAGGCGCAGCATCTCGGGATCCCTCTGCATCTAGCCCATGACGATGTCGAAAACACCAGCCAAGGCACCGGGCTCGACGGCGTCAGCTGGAGCAAGCCGCACAATCAAAGCGTCGCGCCGCCGGCGATCGCGAATGCTGTTCAAGAGGCCGTCTCGCTCGTTTTGAGCTTCACCGAAAACATACATCTGCGTCACCAGCGCACGCCGGTCGGGCAGCACAACTTTGAAATGGATGTGGGGAGCGCGCCCGGGATAGGCAACGGGGCGTATCGTGCGGAACGCATAGCGACCGGAGGCATCGCTCGTGACGCGACCACGGCCTTGGAACCCCTGATCCCGGCTCAGCGTTGCCCCACCGTCGCGCGGATGTCGATAAACACCGTTGGCGTCGCATTGCCAAATTTCCACGCTCGCCCCCACCACGGGCTGCGCCGATGCGTCGAGAATTCGGCCGTTTATGTGGGTGATTTGACCAAGCGCCCGCGCCGTCTCACCCTGGACGACCACGAGGTCGGCATCCACATCACCGCTCCACTCCACCGGATAGAAGGGTCCTTCCGACTGGCGCGGCGTCGCAATCAGCTTGTGCTCTGCACGGCTCGGCGCTACCGGTACCAGGAGCGAGGAGGTGGCAGCGGACAGCCCCGCGATCACGGTCCGTCGGCCGAGCCATGGTGGTGGCCGTTGTTTGCGTTGTTTGCGTTGTTTTCGGCATTGGCTGCCTGTCATGATGGTGAATTGTACTAGGCCGAGCAAAGCGGCGACACCACCACATGCTAGACCGATCACGCGATCCTCAAGAAGGCAAATCGATGACCGATCTCATGCTTGTGATCGCGCGCCGGTCGCGCCCAGCCGCGTTCGCCGCAACGGCCTAAGCCCGCGGCATGCCACCCCGGTCGAGGAGGCGTTGCACTTTACGCTTTGCGCCGCGGACGGCTCGGCAAAGGCCCCGCGCAGGGGGGCGTCGGCAAGCGCATCACCACGTCATGATGCTGGCAAGGCGGCGCAAGCGGATGCTGCGGCCATCTGGACCGCGGGTCCGCCATGGCAGAACGCGTCACGCTAGTGCCGCTGCGCGAACAAGGTGCCGACCACAATCAGGGCCGCGCCCATCAATGTCGCCAGGCTCGGCACTTCAGCGAAGAATAGAAAGCCGAACAGCACGCCCCAGACGAGCGTGACGTAGCCGACCGGGGCGAGGCGCGCGGCTTCGACGCGCGCGAAGGCGTGGGCCAGCATGGTATGGGCGATCACGCCGATCGTGCCGAGAACGGCAAACTGCAACAGGTCGGCGTTGGGTGGTGTGCTCCACACCCATAGCGCCGGCAGTGCCAGAATCAGCGCCGGCCCAACATTCTGGAAGAGGATGATTTGGGCCAAGGGATCGCGCGTCGCCCGGTGCCGGAGCATGATGACATTCAGCGAATAGCCTATCGCTGAGAGGAGCACGGCGATGGCGCCCAGCAGCACGCCCCTTTCGGACCCGGCGCCGCCGAGCTTACCTCCAATGATCAGCAGCATCCCGAGAAAGCCGCCGACCAAGCCGATCATGATGCGCCAGTCGAGCCGCTCGCTCAATAGCAACACGCCGAGCACGGCGGTGAGCGCCGGCGAAATGAAGCTCAAGGCAATGGCATCGGCCAGCGACAACTTGCCGAGCGCGAAGAAGAAGGTGGTGGCGGTAAAGACGATCAGCACGGCGCGCACACCGTTGTAGATTGTCGCCTCCCCGGTCGGCCAGCCCGGTCGCGTCGCGAACGCGTAGACGACGGCGCCGATCATGCCGAAAGCGTAGCGCAGGAAAGCAATTTCTATGGCGCTATAGCGCGGCGCCAGGGACTTGATCATTGCATCCATCAGCGTCAGCAGGCCTTCCGCGATGATAGCGAGGCCAACGACGAAGGCGGTGCTGGGCGAAGTCCGGGTGGGCATGGAGGGCGCAACCTATCGGCTTCTGCCCGCGCCACCAATGAGCAATCTCGCGGTGGCGAACGCATTGCGTGCGCCGTAGCCTCTGGCCGCTGCTTTCCGCCTGATCTAGGTTGTGAGCACCGCTATCCGCGTTGGCTAAGGATTGGCGTCAACCGATTGTGAAAGGGGGCCACGTGCGTCGCGTCGTTGTGGTGGTGCTCGATGGCATGCGCCGGGATCAAATCGTCCCGGTCAATACGCCGAGCCTCGTAGGTTTTGCCGGGCGAGCGCAGACGTTCGCCGAACATCGCTCGATGTTTCCATCGGCGACTCGAGTAGTATCGGCCTCCTTTGCCACCGGTTGTCTGCCCGCTCGACATGAGCTGCAAGGCAATTCACTGGCCCTTTTAGAGGACGGGCGGCTCGTGCAGCATGACGCTGGTCACCCGGATTTTCTGCAGCATAAGCGGCGCGTGACGGGGCGAGCCTTGGCGGTACCAACGCTGGCCGAACGCCTGGCGGCAGTCGGGGGCATGATGCTGTTTTCCAATGTGTCGCCCGGCGCTGCCTATGCGCACGACCCCGATGGCTTCGGGCATGTTTATCATCGGGCCGGTTCCTATGCGCCTGGGCGCAAGCGCCTCGAGGGCACGCAGGCTTTGACGATTTCGCAGGACGCGGCGGGTGAGCAGCTGATGACCGAGCGCTTCATCCGCGAAGCGCTGATCGAGCGGTCGCCGCCGCTTGCCATTCTGTGGCTGGGCGAGCCCGACGCAACCCAGCATTTGCAGCCTCTCGGCTCGCCGCGGCAGTTGGCCGCCCTTGCCCAAGCCGATAGCAACGCGGCACGGGTTATCGCGGCGGTCGATCGCCTGCGCGCCAAAGGCGACGACGTCCTGCTCATCGTCTGTTCGGATCATGGGCACCAGAGCATCTCGCGCGTCGTCGATATCGAGGCGGAGCTGATCGCCGCCGGCCTGAAGGACAGTCGTAAGTCGGCCGATGTCGTCACGCCCACGAGTGGCACGTCGACGCTAATTTATGTTGCCCCGGATTGCGCCGATCGCATTGGCGGCATCGGCACCTTTTTGGCGAGCCGGGATTGGATCGATCGCGTGCTTGGGCCCGATGAGTTGGCCGCCGTGGGGCAAGCCGCCAAACATGGCCTAACCTTTGCCATTTCGCTCAAATCGGACGAGGAACCGAATGCCTTCGGCATTCGCGGCCGCAGCGTCGAGGCGCGTCCCGCCGCCGGTAAGGCGGACCACCTGGGCTGTGGGCAGCATGGTGGATTGGCGCGCTACGAGCAGATGCCGTTTCTGATGATCGAAGGGCCTGGCTTCGTAGCGGGGAGCGCGGCAAAGGCACCAACCTCGCCGATCGATCTAGCGCCGACGATACTTACCCATCTGGGCCAACCCGGCGCTGGCATGGACGGACGGGCTCTGCAGGCAGCCACCGCGCGCTAGCGACAGTATCGCCTCAGCGGCGGGCGTTGCGCCGCAAATCGTCTTCGTCGCTCCACATTAGGAACTGGGGACCCAGGCTTCGGATATCGGGCGCACCCATCTGCGCCATCGTGCGATCAATCTCGTCTCTAAAGATCTGCAATGCTTTGCTAGCGCCAGGTGTACCGCCAGCGGCTACACCATAAAGCGTGGGACGGCCAACGAACACAAACTTGGCACCCAAGCACAGCGCGATGATGGCGTCAGAGCCGCGCCGGATACCACTGTCGAGCATCACCGTCATGCGATCGCCCACGGCGGCGTGGATGGCCGGCAGCACCTCGATCGGGGAGGGTGCACGATCGAGCTGCCGCGCACCGTGATTGGATACCATGACGCCGTCGACACCGAGTGCGGCGGCCCGCGCGGCATCGTCGGGATGCATGATCCCCTTCAAGACCAGGTTGCCCGGCCAGAGGCGGCGGAAAGCCTCGACATCGGACCAAAGCAGCGGCGAAGGCGTCTGGCTGGCCACGAAATCGGCAACTTGATCCCTGTTGGAGCCGGGGGGTGCGTATTGTTGCCAGTTCGCGAACGGTGGCAGGCCAACCTTGTAGTATTCACGCATCCAGCCCGGATGGAGGCACGCTTCAAGCTTGGTCTTCAACGACATCTTGAGCGGGCGCGTAAAACCGTTGCGGAGATTGCGCTCGCGTTTTGAGTTGATCGGCACATCAACCGTTATCACCAGCGTGCTGAGGCCAGCCTCCCGCGCGCGCCGGATCTGGTCCTCCGAAATCTTGCGATCTTTGGCGACGTAGAGCTGGTACCAGCCGTGCTCGGGGGCGACTTTTGCGAGATCCTCAATCGAGCCCGTTCCCGTACCGGACATGATGAAGGGGACATTGGCGGCGCGTGCCGCCTCCGCCAACATGAGATCCGCGCCCGGACGAAACAGGCCGGCCAATCCGGTAGGCGCGATGCCGATCGGCCCGGCGTAGGTGCGGCCAAAAACGCTCGCGGACTGGTCACGGGCTTGCACATCGACCATATAGCGCGGGACCAATTTGATCTGCCTGAAGGCGTCTTCATTGCGCCCGACGCCGATTTCGTCCTCGAGTCCGCCCTCTATGAAATCGTAGGCGATCTTTGGCAGGCGGCGCTTCGCCAGCTTGCGCAAATCCTCGACATTGATGGCTCCGTCCACTGCCACGGAAATTCAGTCCTTGTGTTGGTTGGCTGCGAAAGAGGAAGGTGATCCCACCGACGTTATAGGTCGAACCTCGAACGATGAGAACACCTTTGCGGGGGTGCGCCGAGGCCTGGAAGCACCGGCCCGGGTAAAGGTGACGGCACGCCCTTGGCGCTTTTTTGTGCCAATCGAGCATGCTAGAAGCCCAGCTGTCGGGTCGAATTGCGAATGGGTCGACGGCGGCACTGCGCCATCGTTCAGGGCCCGGCAGGGTTCGTTGGCCCCGTAGCTCAGTGGATAGAGCACCTGATTCCTAATCAGGGGGTCGCAGGTTCATGCCGGGGTCGCCAATAAGATCACTTAGCACCGAAACACTGAAACCCAAAAAAGCTCGTGCACACACTGTGAACACACGCGCGCATTTTGGCCGGTGCGCACGTGTCCACCGGCAGCCTCGATGTTTGAGGGAAGGACCGAGCGGTTTTGACAGTTTTGACAGTTTTGATGGAGGGGTCCTCGCCGGCGGGCCGTGTGCACGACCTGTGTGCACGACCTGTGTGCACGGGGCCACGTCGCGCGCCCGCGCATACAGGTTGCCGCTTGCTTTTTCACCAGCTCGCCGGCAATGGTACCGCGCGTCGCGTTCTGTTCAGTAGCGTATGACTTGACCGCTCGGACCGATCGGCGTTTTTCCAATGGCTACCCAGCGCGCAGACGATGAACACGACGGCCGCCGGCCGCGTCGTCGGCGGGGATGGTGGGGCCGAGCCCATGGCGGCTCAGATGTTGGCTCGCCCGACGGTTCACCGGGCGGCTCACGTGGTGGCTCACCCGGCGTTGGCCATGCGGATGGCCATGCGAACTCACCCGGCGCTGGCCATGAGAACTCACCCGACGGTTCACCAGACAACTCACCCGGCGCGTCCCATGCAGCATCCCATGTCGACGCCCCATGGCGCATCGGCGACAGCATCATCCATCCTGACGTCGACGGTTCGCCGGAGCCGTCGGCCGAGGTCTACGCCCGCGCGTTCATCGCCTTTTTGCAAAAGCACCCGGCGCTGCAGGAGCTGCTCAGCGGCTGGATCAGCTCGAGGGCGCTGTGGCGCAAATACTACCCGGCCTTTCTCGCTACCATTGCGAACGCAGGTCTGCCCTGGAGAACCACCGCCGCCGCGCTTGGCAGGGTCACCGAGAGGCGCGAGCGGCAGATGATGCTGACCCGCCGCGGCAAGCGCCGACGCTGCACCGTGGTCGAGTACCTGATCCCTCGGCCAGAACTGTCTTAGGCCGTGTACTCAAATACTAACCGCTCCCCGCGTGTGCCAATAACCTTGGCAAGGTCGAAGTACCCCACATAGCGGAACATTCGGTGACTCGCTCTGTTCGGTCAAAGAGTGCCAATTCCTGCCGAAAATCGATCGAAAATTCGGGCCCAATATCGGACGTAGAAATCTCTTCACGTTCCATCTTCGCTTCGACCACGACTGACGCCTCCGCAGCGACGCACTCTTCGTCATGCGTTGGCGAACTCGATCGACGACGTTGCACCCACTACTTATTAGTTAGCCGTCTGGCTAACACTCATTGACGCAATTTTGTGTCTCGGCTATAGTTAGCTTCATGGCTAACCAATCAATGCAACTCGACCACGTTTTCGGGGCCCTGTCCGACGCGACCCGTCGTGCGATCGTCATGCGCCTATGTGAAGGCGAGGCATCCGTCGGAGAGCTGGCGAAGCCGTTCGAAATGGCGCTGCCGAGCCTGATGAAACACATCCGCGTTCTAGAGAGCAGCGGCCTCGTTGCGTCCGAGAAGACCGGTCGTGTCAGGATGTGCTCATTGCAGACGGAAGCTCTCGCAACCATCGAGGCTTGGTTGGCGGCTCAAAGAGAGATCTGGGAGCAACGACTGGATCGACTGGAAATGTATGTTGAGAAACTGAAGAAACAGGAGAAGTCCAATGCCCGCAAACGCAAGTCAAAATGAAACGCCCCTGTCCACTTGGGCGCTCGATCGAGAGATCGTGCTCTCGCGCGTGATCAACGCGCCACGAGAGTTGGTTTTCTCTGCCTGGGTTGATCCGCGCCATCTTCCCCAATGGTTTGGTCCGGCCGGTTTCAGGGTCGAGACAAAGTCAATGGATATTCGCGTCGGCGGCGAATGGCGGTTCGATATGATCGCCCCCGACGGCAAGCGATATACGAATCGGATGCAATTCCGGCGCATCGAGAGGCCGCACCTGATCGAGTTCGATCATGGCACCGACAAAGACAACGATCCCGGCATATTTCGCACCACCATCACGTTCGATGAGCAGAGCGACGGCAAGACCGTCATCACTTTGCGACAGTTGCACCCAACGAAGTCTCAGCGCGACGCGGGGATCGGATTCGGAGCGGTCGAATTCGGTTATCAGACCCTCGAGAAACTGGCGCAGCACGTTGAACGCAGTAAGGCTGCTTAACGAATACGAACAAATCTGGCACGCGTTGTCCGCTTCCGATGGGCCGGATGACTTCCGCAACGAGTTAAGGATCGGGATAGGGGGGAGCCTCGCGGCTCCGCCCCTCCCACACCACCGGGCATACGGGTCCGTACCACGGCGGTTCGAGAGGTTGGGCCATCACTCCGCGACCAAGGGTGGGAGTCCGAGCGATCGGAAGTAAGCGTTTGAAAGCCCGATGGTCAGAGCTCTGGTTCGGATGACGCGCCAGGGGCCGTAACCACAGCTAGCGGTATTGCTCGCCAGCCGTTCGGGCACCCCGCGGGCCATCAGCTCCGCCCGGCGACGGCGTGGTGTTTTCCACTGGCGCCACAGAGCGGCCCGAAGCCGCATTCGAACCCAACGGGTGAGGGATTGCAGCACATGAGGTGTCTCACAGAAGCGGTAGTAGCCGCGCCAGCCCCGCATATACGAGGCCAGCTCCGCCATTATCGTCTTCATGTTGGCACCCTTCGCCTGCCGTGTGATTTCTCGGATCCGCCGCTTGAAGCGTTCCAGGGACCTTGGTGCGATAGCACGCTTGATCTCTGGACCTTCGGTGAAGCTGAACCCGAGAAACTTGCGCTCCTGCGGTCGCGCCACCGCACTCTTCGCCTCATTGACCTGGAGCTTGAGCTGTTGCGTGATGAAGTGCGTAATGCTCTTCATCACTCGTTGACCCGCACGTTCGCTGCGAACGTAGATATTACAGTCGTCCGCGTAGCGAACAAAGCGATGTCCCCGGCGCTCCAGCTCCCGGTCAAGTTGGTCGAGCACGAGATTGCTGAGCAGGGGCGAAAGTGGTCCCCCTTGCGGGGTCCCTTCCACACTGGGGCTGACCAGACCGTTCTCCATCACCCCGGCGTTCAAGAACGCCCGAATGAGTTTTAGCAGCCGCCGATCCTCGACACGTTTGGCGATCCGACCCATCAGTTTGTCGTGATTGACTCGATCGAAAAACTTTTCCAAATCGAGATCTACCACCCAGCCGTGGCCTTGCACGATGTATTGCTGTGCGCGTGCCACGGCTTGATGAGCTGACCGCCCCGGACGGAACCCGAAGCTGCTGACAGAGAACGTGCGATCCCAACGCCGTTGCAGGACTTGCAGCACCGCTTGCTGGACGAATTTGTCCAGCGCCGTTGGAATGCCCAATTTCCTTGGGCCTCCACCGTCCGGTTTAGGGATTTCCACCCTTCTCACCGGTTGTGGCTTGTAGGTCCCGTTCAGAAGTTGTTCTCGGATCGTTGGCCAATGCTGTTTCAGGTAGTCGGGAAGTTCGTTGACGGTCATCCCATCAACGCCCGGGCTACCCTTGTTGTCCTTTACCCGTCGCAATGCTGCCTTCAAATTTTCTCGCTCGCAGACTTCCTCCATTAGTCGAAGCGTTCCAGCTGGGCTTTCGGGGTCACTCCCCGCCCGAAGTAACTCGAGCGCCTCCCCTCCCGCTTGCCGGGTTTCACCCGTGGGCTGAGAGGAGAGGTCCGGCTGTGGCCGACCATTCTGCCGTCCGTCACTTCTGAGGTTCATGTCCTACTTGCCACGTCTCTCGTTCGGGCCTTCAGCGGTAGGAAAGGCACCCGCCTAATACGCCCTCTGCTGACTTCTGCCGTGCGGTCAGACCATCTCTCGATGGCCTCGGTCGCCGTGAGGGGACACACGGCAGATCTCCCGGGGTAAGTTCAGTCGCCTTCCGTGCGCAATCGTCGGATCTACGCTTCGCATCTTGATGGATATGGACTTCGCGGTACGTTGTCCGCTCGTCCGATGCTGGCGCCTCATATCCGCTTCTTGTCCATCGACTTGCACGTTTGCTCCACGCTTCTTTCAGACCCCACCTCGCGGTGGGCTACGCCCTTGCGCTTCGCTAGTGCTTCACCTCCATCAGGTTGCACAGAGGACTTTCACCTCCAAGCTACTGAACATGCCCGGCACACAACGAAACCGCTATCGCGGTAGCCTGCGGCAACGTCGTCAGCGTTGAGGCAAGGAGCAGGTGCAGTTAACGGAAAGTGAAGTGCCCTGGCTTGAGGATGGCGGGGTCAGCAAAACCTTGCACCTCAAGACCAGGGGCACCCCGATGAGCGAAACGTCCAACAATTACATTCATCGCGTTAAGGCTTTCTCAACGCTCCTCGGCAGCTCGCGTTACGCACACCACGTTGCGAACCCGCTGGATCCATTGGCGCCACGACGCCCCAAGACGGACCCGCCGAAGTAGCCCAGCACCATCGTGCAGCGCCCCGCTCTGGAAGTTGCGGATATCTTCCGCGACTTCGGTCCCGCTTGGCGTGATGCCAACCGCGGCCACGTGAGCCACGCACAATTGAAGGTGATGAGCGCCATCGAGGCGTGCCGCACCGCTGCCCTCGGCGGTTATGTCGCGCGCTGCGAGAACGCCGAGTGTGGCCATACCGTCATCGCGTACTGCAGCTGTCGCAACCGTCACTGCCCGAAGTGCCAGGGCAGTCAGGCACTTGCCTGGATGGAGGAGCGCAAGGCCGAGCTGCTGCAGGTCCCCTACTTTCACGTCGTTTTTACGCTGCCCGCCGAGATCGGAGCCATCGCCTACCAAAACAAGGCCGCCATCTACGCGCTTCTGTTCAAGGCCGCGTCGGAGACCATGCTCACCATTGCCGCCGATCCCAAGCACCTCGGCGCCAACGTCGGCATCACGGCGGTCCTGCACACGTGGGGCTCGGCCATGACCCACCATCCCCACGTGCATATGATCGTCACGGGCGGCGGGATCGCCCCCGACGGATCGCGCTGGATCGCCTCACGACCCGACTATCTCGTGCCCGTCGAGGTACTCTCAGCCCTGTTCCGGGGACGCATGCTAGGGATGCTAAGTAACGCGCACGCCGCCGGCCGCCTCGAGTTCTTCGGTGACTATGAGCATCTCGCCGATAACCGAGCCTTCAAGGCCTATCTCGCCCCCCTGTGGAAGACCGACTGGTTCGTCTACGCCAAGCGCCCGTTCGCCGGGCCAAAGCAGGTGCTCGCCTACCTGTCCCGCTACACCCATCGCGTCGCCATCTCCAATAGCCGCTTGATCTCCGCCGACGCGTCGGGCGTCACCTTCACCTACAAGGATTACCGCATCGAGGGCCCCGAGCGCTACAAGACCATGACGCTGGAGCCCGGCGAGTTCATCCGCCGCTTCCTCATGCACGTCCTGCCCAAAGGCTTCCACCGCATCCGGCACTACGGCCTGCTCGCCAACGGCGGCATCACGCGCGCCGAGAAGCTCGCCCGCGCTCGCGAGCTGATCGCCGCCAGCGGTCAAGTCGGTCCGCAGCCCAAGCCGCCCCATGATGGAACCTGCGAGGACACAACCCTCTCAGAGGAGCTCGACCATCCCTGCCCTCATTGCGGCAGACGCATGCTGATCATCGAGACGTTCGAGCCGGGTCAGCGTCCTCGCTATCGCCCCTCCGCGCCGCTGGTCGCCATCGCGATGAATACCTCATGACGCCGCCCCCCATCGCCTCGATCACTCTCTTCTCTCTACCGCTGCCTTCGGCCGGCGACGACGGCGCACGTCCTCTTCGCCGCCTTCGCGCGCCATCTCCCACGCAATCGCCCCGCCATTTCCACAAAATCACCCCTCATCCCCTCCTCCGACGCACCGGCTCGTCCCAACCATTGCCACCCACGCCTGCCTCCAGGACCTCCGCTGCACCGTCGGCGCCAGCGAAGATGCTATGAGCGGGACGGAGGCCCGCCTCACTCGTTTGTCAATCTCCTTCGTCCTTGATTACGGAAGGAGAACTGCGAATGGACCGCACAAGCACCGCTGCACCTGCCGGAAGCATCCTCCACTGCGCGCTGGAGCTGAGCAAAAACACCTGGCTCTTGGGGATCCAGTTTCCTGACCGATCGCAGCCGAGCCTATATCCGATCAGAGGTGGAAATACGGAAGATCTGATGGCGAAGCTTACCGCGGCCCGTGATCGGTGCGCTAAATTGAGCGGTCGGAGACCCTCGATTGTACTCTGTTACGAAGCCGGTTACGACGCGTTCTGGCTAGCGCGATTTTTGAAGGCACGCGGCATTGAATGTCTGGTGGTCAACTCCGCCAGCATGCAAGTCAACCGGCGAGCGCGCAGGGCAAAGACGGATCGCATCGACGTCGGCAAGTTGCTGCGCGCGCTGATCGCGTGGCTTCGAGGCGACCGCCACGTCTGGTCTGTAGTGCGGATTCCGAGCGTCGATGAAGAAGATTTGCGGCGCTCGCACCGCGAGCGTGACTATTTGGTCCACGAGCGGACTGCACATATTAACCGCATCAAAGGACTGCTGTTCGCCCAAGGTATCCGCGGGATCAATGTGAAGCGGCAATACAAGACGTTGCGCGTCGACAAGCTTGTCACTGGGGATGGTCATCCTATGCCGCCGCGTCTTGCAAGTGAGATTGTGCGGGAGATCGCAAGGCTGGCGCTCGTACAGGAGCAGATCGCTGCCCTCGAACGAGAACGCGACGAGCGACCGACGCCTTGCACAGCAACCGAAAAGAAAAGGACTCAGTTGATGTATTTGAATGGCATTGGTCCGGCCATCTCCGCCGTCATGACGCGTGAGGTTTACTATCGCCAGTTCGACAATCGGCGGCAGGTGGCAGGCTTTCTCGGTCTTGCGCCTAGCCCCTACGACAGCGGAGAGGTCGAGCGATCACAAGGGATCTCGCGAACCGGGAGGGGTCAAGTACGGGGCACAATGATTCAGGCGGCCTGGCTATGGATTAAGCATCAGCCGAAGAGCACGCTGACACGATGGTTCCTGGAGCGCACCATGGGACAAGGCGGACGCATCAAACGCATCATGATCGTTGCGGTCGCCCGCAAGCTGGCGATTGCGCTGTGGCGCTTTCTCGAACATGGCCTCGTTCCGCAAGGCGCGATTTTGAGCAGCAAATGACGTCAATGGCGAGGTGACGCAAACACGGTTTCCGACGCTCCTTCGGGTGCGTTGGGCGGGGTCGGATGTGTGGCTGTGATGGGGATTAGCAGGTCTGGCGTAGCCAATCTGCCGTAGCGAAGATGAGCCCCATCCTTCCCGCGCGATTATCCGTGCATGCAGCAGAATGGCAAGCCGGAACGGAGCTGCCGGATATAAGTTGATGCGATCATCGCACGCGCATGGACGTCGACGCTGGGACCTTGCCAACAACGAACGCCCCCAAGGAACTACAAGGAACTAATGAAGGACAAACACAGTCAGACATCACCCTTTCGTAGCGCAGACTAGCGCGGTGCTCGATCAATCAAGGACAAGCCCTTCGGGCGGGGCTGCTACCGCAACCCCGTCCTTGACAGATCTTGCGCGCCCGCGCTCCGGCGGACGCAAGGGTCGGGGCGAAAGAATGGTTGCCTCTTCAGATCGAACAAAAGAATGGATCTTACAAGGAAAGAGAAAAAGGGAAGTAAGGGCCCCCCCCTTGACAGCGGTCCGCTCATATAAATCCCCATAGCGCCCGCTGATCGGGGTGCCCACTCTCCCGCGGTTTCCTTCACTGGCGGCTTTCGAACGCCGGCCCGGCAACCATCGTGCGTGTTGCGAGCTCAGCGATGGGGCCGCCATCCGAAACCCGTCACAGGGATCGGGATAGGGGGGAGCCTCGCGGCTCCGCCCCTCCCACACCACCGGGCATACGGGTCCGTACCACGGCGGTTCGAGAGGTTGGGCCATCACTCCGCGACCAAGGGTGGGAGTCCGAGCGATCGGAAGTAAGCGTTTGAAAGCCCGATGGTCAGAGCTCTGGTTCGGATGACGCGCCAGGGGCCGTAACCACAGCTAGCGGTATTGCTCGCCAGCCGTTCGGGCACCCCGCGGGCCATCAGCTCCGCCCGGCGACGGCGTGGTGTTTTCCACTGGCGCCACAGAGCGGCCCGAAGCCGCATTCGAACCCAACGGGTGAGGGATTGCAGCACATGAGGTGTCTCACAGAAGCGGTAGTAGCCGCGCCAGCCCCGCATATACGAGGCCAGCTCCGCCATTATCGTCTTCATGTTGGCACCCTTCGCCTGCCGTGTGATTTCTCGGATCCGCCGCTTGAAGCGTTCCAGGGACCTTGGTGCGATAGCACGCTTGATCTCTGGACCTTCGGTGAAGCTGAACCCGAGAAACTTGCGCTCCTGCGGTCGCGCCACCGCACTCTTCGCCTCATTGACCTGGAGCTTGAGCTGTTGCGTGATGAAGTGCGTAATGCTCTTCATCACTCGTTGACCCGCACGTTCGCTGCGAACGTAGATATTACAGTCGTCCGCGTAGCGAACAAAGCGATGTCCCCGGCGCTCCAGCTCCCGGTCAAGTTGGTCGAGCACGAGATTGCTGAGCAGGGGCGAAAGTGGTCCCCCTTGCGGGGTCCCTTCCACACTGGGGCTGACCAGACCGTTCTCCATCACCCCGGCGTTCAAGAACGCCCGAATGAGTTTTAGCAGCCGCCGATCCTCGACACGTTTGGCGATCCGACCCATCAGTTTGTCGTGATTGACTCGATCGAAAAACTTTTCCAAATCGAGATCTACCACCCAGCCGTGGCCTTGCACGATGTATTGCTGTGCGCGTGCCACGGCTTGATGAGCTGACCGCCCCGGACGGAACCCGAAGCTGCTGACAGAGAACGTGCGATCCCAACGCCGTTGCAGGACTTGCAGCACCGCTTGCTGGACGAATTTGTCCAGCGCCGTTGGAATGCCCAATTTCCTTGGGCCTCCACCGTCCGGTTTAGGGATTTCCACCCTTCTCACCGGTTGTGGCTTGTAGGTCCCGTTCAGAAGTTGTTCTCGGATCGTTGGCCAATGCTGTTTCAGGTAGTCGGGAAGTTCGTTGACGGTCATCCCATCAACACCCGGGCTACCCTTGTTGTCCTTTACCCGTCGCAATGCTGCCTTCAAATTTTCTCGCTCGCAGACTTCCTCCATTAGTCGAAGCGTTCCAGCTGGGCTTTCGGGGTCACTCCCCGCCCGAAGTAACTCGAGCGCCTCCCCTCCCGCTTGCCGGGTTTCACCCGTGGGCTGAGAGGAGAGGTCCGGCTGTGGCCGACCATTCTGCCGTCCGTCACTTCTGAGGTTCATGTCCTACTTGCCACGTCTCTCGTTCGGGCCTTCAGCGGTAGGAAAGGCACCCGCCTAATACGCCCTCTGCTGACTTCTGCCGTGCGGTCAGACCATCTCTCGATGGCCTCGGTCGCCGTGAGGGGACACACGGCAGATCTCCCGGGGTAAGTTCAGTCGCCTTCCGTGCGCAATCGTCGGATCTACGCTTCGCATCTTGATGGATATGGACTTCGCGGTACGTTGTCCGCTCGTCCGATGCTGGCGCCTCATATCCGCTTCTTGTCCATCGACTCGCACGTTTGCTCCACGCTTCTTTCAGACCCCACCTCGCGGTGGGCTACGCCCTTGCGCTTCGCTAGTGCTTCACCTCCATCAGGTTGCACAGAGGACTTTCACCTCCAAGCTACTGAACATGCCCGGCACACAACGAAACCGCTATCGCGGTAGCCTGCGGCAACGGTCAGCGGCGCTGCGGCAAGGGGTAGGCCGTTAACGGAATGTGAACTGCCTTGGCTTGAGGACCGAGCGCAAAACCTCAACTCCAACACCAGAAACCATGCCGATGTGCGAGACGCCGATCAGCCAGTTGCGCGGCTTCATGATCGAAGGCGAGCGCACCGCGCGAGAAGACGCGGAACGATTACTATCCCCTACATTAAGACTTTCTCAACGTTCCTGACCCCTATTGCGGCGGGCGCATCCTGATCATCGAGACTTTCAAGGGGGGTCGCAGCGCTCACATCCTTTCTCTGCACTGGTCCCGATAATCAGCATTAGCTCCTCGTGACCCGGCGCACCTCGGCCTCGATCACTCCCTTCTCTCCGCTGCTGACGTCTCCCGGCGATAGCGCACCGCCTCTCCAGCGTTCCTCTAGGCCATCTGCCACGCAATCAGCTGATAATCCCCTGAAACTGCTACGCGAACGCACCCGCAGCCCCTCTCTCGCCCCAACAATTGCCACAGACGCCGGCCTTGCAGCGCCAACCCTCAAGGGCGAAATCCCCATAGCGCCCGCAGATATCGCCCCAACAATCGGCACCGGCACCTGCCTTGCGGGATCTCCGTTGCACGGACCGTGCAATCCAAGATGCTATGAGCGGGACGGAGGCCCGCCTCACTCGTTTGTCAATCTCCTTCGTCCTTGACTACGGAAGGAGAACTGCGAATGGACCGCACAAGCAACACCCCCGCTGCAACTGCCGGAAGCATCCTCCATTGCGCGCTGGAGCTGAGCAAAAACACCTGGCTCTTGGGGATCCAGTTTCCTGACCGATCGCAGCCAAGCCTATATCCGATCAGAGGTGGAAATACGGAAGATCTGATGGCGAAGCTTACCGCAGCCCGTAATCGGTGCGCTAAATTGAGCGGTCGGAGACCCTCGATCGTACTCTGCTACGAAGCCGGTTACGACGCGTTCTGGCTAGCGCGATTTTTGAAGGCACGCGGCATTGAATGTCTGGTGGTCGACTCCGCCAGCATGCAAGTCAACCGGCGAGCGCGCAGGGCAAAGACGGATCGCATCGACGTCGGCAAGTTGCTGCGCGCGCTGATCGCGTGGCTTCGAGGCGACCGCCACGTCTGGTCTGTAGTGCGGATTCCGAGCGTCGATGAAGAAGATTTGCGGCGCTCGCACCGCGAGCGTGACTATTTGGTCCACGAGCGGACTGCACATATTAACCGCATCAAAGGACTGCTGTTCGCCCAAGGTATCCGCGGGATCAATGTGAAGCGGCAATACAAGACGTTGCGCGTCGACAAGCTTGTCACTGGGGATGGTCATCCTATACCGCCGCGTCTTGCAAGTGAGATTGTGCGGGAGATCGCAAGGCTGGCGCTCGTACAGGAGCAGATCGCTGCCCTCGAACGAGAACGCGACGAGCGACCGACGCCTTGCACAGCAACCGAAAAGAAAAGGACTCAGTTGATGTATTTGAATGGCATTGGTCCGGCCATCTCCGCCGTCATGACGCGTGAGGTTTACTATCGCCAGTTCGACAACCGGCGACAGGTGGCAGGCTTTCTCGGTCTTGCGCCTAGCCCCTACGACAGCGGAGAGGTCGAGCGATCACAAGGGATCTCGCGAACCGGGAGGGGTCAAGTACGGGGCACAATAATTTAGGCGGCCTGGCTATGGATTAAGCATCAGCCGAAGAGCACGCTGACACGATGGTTCCTGGAGCGCACCATGGGACAAGGCGGACGCATCAAACGCATCATGATCGTTGCGGTCGCCCGCAAGCTGGCGATTGCGCTGTGGCGCTTTCTCGAACATGGCCTCGTTCCGCAAGGCGCGATTTTGAGCAGCAAATGACGTCAATGGCGAGGTGACGCAAACACGGTTTCCGACGCTCCTTCGGGTGCGTTGGGCGGGGTCGGATGTGTGGCTGTGATGGGGATTAGCAGGTCTGGCGTAGCCAATCTGCCGTAGCCAAGATGAGCCCCATCCTTCCCGCGCGATTGTCCGTGCATGCAGCAGAATGGCAAGCCGGAACGGAGCTGCCGGATATAAGTTGATGCGATCGTCGCACGCGCATGGACGTCGACGCTGGGACCTGCCCAACAACGAACGCCCCCAAGAACTACAAGGAACTAATGAAGGACAAACAGTCAGACATCACCCTTTCGTAGCGCAGACTAGCGCGGTGCTCGATCAATCAAGGACAAGCCCTTCGGGCGGGGCTGCTACCGCACACCCGTCCTTGACAGATCTTGCGCGCCCGCGCTCCGGCAGACGCAAGGGTCGGGGCGAAAGAATGGTGCCTCTTCAGATCGAACAAAAGAATGGATCTTACAAGGAAAGAGAAAAAGGGAAGTAAGGGCCCCCCTCTTGACAGCGGTCCGCTCATATAAATTCCCATAGCGCCCGCGGATAGGGGTGCTCCCCCACCCGCGGTTTCGTTCATTGGCGGCTTTCGAACGCCGGCCGACCAGCCGACGTGCGTGTCGCGCGCTCAGCGAGCGGGCCGGCGTCCGAAACCCGTCACATGTGTGGACGGCCCGGTGCATCCTCTGACTGCGATATCAGCGATATCGGCTTGCTTCCGGATGTGGTCGGACACGCTTGTCGCGAACCTTCTGCCGACGGCTTTGGCGTCGGCGTGGCCTAGTTATTTCAAACGTCGCTATGTGGCTGGCGCCGTCCCGAAAGCCTTTTTGAACGTCCGGCCGGCCGCCGAGTGACGTGACCCCAGTGTTGCCCTCATGGATCCGCCGGTTTCACCCGATATTTGGTCTTCGGTCTAGATCGTAGGCTTTGATAGCTAACGACCTGTCCCGTCCGTGGGCGGCGCTAGACGTGACGTGCCGGAAATCGAGAGGCCCGTTCTATCTGACGACGTTGCCGACTGACATCGCCGGAGTACCGATGAAGAACAGACGCCATTATGGAGCCGGCGACTAATCTCGCTATAATCCAATAGTCTTTGGCCGTGCTAAGCTTGGCCTGCTCGGCCACACATGCCCAACTGACAAGACAGTCGTGCGCTTCAAGGGAGGAACTCCGATGACAATGAGGCCTGATCCAACTTTTCACGCATCGCCGAAGCTCGCAATGGAGGCTCCACCGGAGAACTTCGCCTATACGCTGTTGCTTAGCCCGGATTTCTCCAAACCCGACGCTCTCGCGGTCGTCGACGTGAATCCTGGGTCGCCGACCTTCAGCAATGTCGTCCACACGGTGACGATGCCCAACAAGGGCGACGAGTTCCACCATTTCGGTTGGAACGCCTGTTCGTCGGCGTTGTCACCGCTCACCGGCCATGCATTCCTGGAGCGGCGCTATTTGATCATCCCCGGGCTTCGTTCCTCGCGCATTTATGTCGTGGATACCAAGCCCGATCCCACCAAGGCCAAGATTTACAAGATCATCGAGCCCGAGGAGGTGTTCAAGAAAACCGGCTACTCTCGGCCGCACACGGTCCACTGTGGGCCAGAAGGCATCTACGTGAGTACGCTTGGTGGCAGCGGCAAGGATGGCACCAAGGGGCCGCCTGGAGTGTTCATTATGGACTGCGAAACGTTTGACATCCTCGGCCGCTGGGAGATCGATCGCGGACCCCAGACCAAGCACTACGACTTCTGGTGGAACCTGCCGCGCGACTACATGGTGACGAGCGAGTGGGGACTGCCTCCGCAGTTCGAGAACGGTATCGTCCCCGAGGACCTGCTCGCGAACAAGTACGGCCATCACATTCACTTCTGGGATCTTCGGGCTCGCCGCAACGTCCAGACCATCGATCTTGGGGCCAACCACCAGATGGCGCTCGAAGTGAGGCCCGCCCACGATCCTGTTCGCGAGTATGGCTTCCTGGGCGTGGTGGTCGACACCACGAACCTGGAGGGCTCAATCTGGACCTGGTGGCGCGAAGGCGGCAAGTTCCACATCGAAAAGACGGCGACAATCCCGCCCGAGCCGGCGTCCAAGGATCAGCTGCCGCCACTGCTGCAGGGGTTTGGCGCCGTACCGCCGCTGGTGACGGACATCGACCTCTCCATGGACGACAAGTTCCTCTACGTCGCCTGCTGGGGTACCGGCGAGATGCGCCAGTATGACGTCAGCGAGCCGAGGAAGCCAAAACTTTCAGCCTCAGTCCACATTGGCGGCATCGCACGCCGAACGCCGCACCCGAACGGCAAGGCGTATGCGGGCGGCCCGCAGATGGTCGAGATCAGCCGAGACGGCAAACGGGTCTACTGGACAAATTCGCTCTACTCGACGTGGGACAACCAGTTCTATCCTGAAGGAGTGCCGGGCGCCGAGGTTATGGCCAACGCGAGCCCGGGGGGCGGCCTCGCGCTGGCAAACGACTACTGGGTGAATTTCCCTGACGGCTATCGGGCGCACCAGATCCGGCTTGAAGGCGGCGACTGCTCAACGGATTCGTTCTGCTATCCGTCGGTTTGAAATTGAGCGCAGCCGATTGGACACCTGCCGGGCTCTGGCTGGCTGTCGTCGCGAGCGGTCTCTATCACGGGATTAACCCGGGGATGGGATGGCCGCTCGCCGTTTCGGCCGGATTGATGCAAAGGACTTCGCGCGCCCTGGTGGCGGCCCTTTTCTCGCTCACGGTCGGCCATCAGCTGGCGATGCTCGTGGTGATCCTTCCGTTCTCGCTGCTCGTCGCCCTTGTCGAATGGCAGCGGCAAATCCAGGTCGGTGCCAGCCTGCTTGTCATCGGTTTCGGCATCTTCCGGCTCGTCAACCGGGGCCATCCCCGGATGCTGGCGCGGATACCACCGACGAAACTCGGGCTGTGGTCCTTCACCGTGGCGATCGCTCACGGCGCAGGACTTATGCTTGTGCCGATCTATCTCGGGCTCTGCCGGGCCGCCGACCTCGATAAGCATGCTGCCGCAGGCGCGCTCATCAATGCCAATCTCGGCATGGCCGTCCTGGTCTCCGTCGTCCACTCGGCCGCAATGATTGCGGCCGGCGGAACCTTGGCGTGGCTGGTCTACCGCTATCTGGGTCTCAAGTTCGTGTCGCGGAGTTGGTTTAATCTCGATGCGACTTGGGCCTTCAGTCTCGTCTTGGTGGGTGCTCTAGCGCTTGCGTTCAGCTTGTCTAGCGGGCCTTGACCTGCACGGCCATCGTCCGACCTCGTCAGGTAGGTTTGCTCTGCTCACGACGGCTGTTTCATTCCATTCCTGGAAGATGTAATCGCAGCCAAAAAATCGAGTTGGGCGACAAACATACCGCTTGGAACAGGAGAATAAAATGGAACCTACGTCGAGTGCAGTCGGACTCGTAGTGATCGTGGCACTCTACATCACTATCGGCGTCATGTCGGCCGCTGGATCGATATACATATCGAAGTCAATTTTTAGCGCAAAGGCAGAGCAGATATTTTTTGGATTGTTTCTTATCCCAATCGCCGGTTTCTATTTGGCCTTCACAGCTTACTTTGGAGACAAGGATGCGTGGCAGATAGAAGCGACGGCAGTCGCCGTGTTTGCTGTTTTTGGCCTAGTGGGAGTCCGAGTTTCATCGGCCCTCATAGTCGGATACCTGCTACATGGCCTATGGGACGCGGTCCACGAGTTCAATGCTCATGCTGGCGGCTCTCTATTGGGCCCTCGTCAGACCACATCAGTGCCTTTAGCTTACGGCTTCTTTTGCGCCACATATGACTTTCTAATGGCAGCGTATTTCTACACTCGCCGCAATCACTGGCACGCAGCCTGGAGGCGATAGCGGCAGATGACGAGACCAGACTATCAGATGATCTCGCAAGGACGCTCTGGTGATTGCTGCATTGCGATTTCGAGTGTCCCGGTAGGGACGAGGATTACTCCCCGCCCCCCGGCCAGATCCCGGCGTGCGCTGCTAACGCACCGGGCTCCTCCCTCGGGTTTTGGCGTCGAAGCGGTGAAGAGGCAGCGGGTGTAGCACCTTGATTGGCGGGAAGAAGCGATCGACGATGCGAATGAAGCGCTCCCAGGAGAGCCGCGCCTTCTGGCTGCGCCGCCGGAGCGACTTCAGCCAGAGCCACCGCACCTGGTTGCAGAACCACCATAGGCTCGGGTGATTGCCCGAGACGGCGTAGTAGTTCAGATGCCCTTGCAGCATCTGCTTCACCCACGCTCCGGTTTCCGCGATGGGGTCGTGCATATGTTTGCGCAACTCCACCTTGACGGCCTTGAGCTTGGCTCGCATCCGCTTCTTCATTGTCTTGCGCCCGATGACGAATGAGCCCCATTTGCGTGATCGCGTGCAGAAGTGGGTAAAGCCCAAGAAGTCGAACGTTTCAGGCTTTCCCTCTCCAAGGCTCGCACGCTGCTTGGCCGCATGGCGGCCAAAGCGGATCAGCCGGGTCTTGTCCGGGTGCAATGCCAATTCGAACGCGCGCAGTCTCTCGTGCAGATCGTGCAGGAAAGCCTTTGCCTCATGCTCATGCTCAAAGCCGACGATCTGGTCGTCAGCAAAGCGCACGACGATCATGTCGCCGGTTGCCTTGGTCTGGCGCCATCTCTGGACCCACAAATCGTACGCGTAGTGCAGGTAGACGTTGGCAAGGATTGGTGAAATCACCGCTCCCTGCGGGGCGCCCACCTGGCTACGCATTACGCGTCCATCCTCGATGACGCCGACCTTGAGCCATTTCGCTATCAGGCGCAGGATGCGCTTGTCCGCGATACGGTGCTCGAGGAAACGGATGATCCACGAGTGGGCCATGGCATCGTAAAAGCCCTGGATATCCGCATCGAGCACCCAATTCACCCGCTTCCTCAGGATACCGACGTGGAGTGCGTCCAGCGCATCGTGCTGGCCACGCCCCGGCCGGAATCCATAGGAAAACCCGACGAAGTCCTCCTCGTAGATCGCTCCCAGAACCGTCGCGACCGCTTGCTGGATGACCTTGTCTTCCAGACACAGAATGGCGAGCGGCCGCTGAGTTCCGTCCGCCTTCGGGATGAATGTCCGACGAGCGGGACGGGCGCGGTAGCTGCCCTTGTGCATGCGGTCGTGCAGGTCTGTCAGTTTCTCCTCGAGGTTTTCCCCGTAGGCCTGCCACGTCACGCCGTCGATGCCCGGCGCGGAGTCCCGCTCAAGCGCGAGGTAGCTCTGCTTCAGGAGATCGACGGTGATGTGATGCAGCAGTGCGGTGAATCGCACACTCTTGCTCTGTCGCGCCGCTCGGCGCACGGCTGCCAGTCCGTTCGACGCGGCTATCCCGGCGCAGTGTCCGGGCCGCGGCCGCCTGACCGCCGTTCCCCTCGGGCGAGGTCCTTCCCTCCACGGCCTCCGCAGAGGGCGAACCCTCTTTGTTCGGCTGCTTCATCGGTCCTATTCCCTCGTCCGACTTCTCATCCGCGTGCATGCTCATCGTTCGGCTGTTGCCTTCATGAGCCGGTCCGGCGTGCCTCTCCGGACACGGATGAGATCTCCCAGTTTCCGTACAAAGGACGTCTCCACGTGCATGGGGTCTCAGACAGCGCGAGGTTCCTCCTTCGCAAGCCATTAGCGGGGAGGATATTGCTTTCCGGCCAACGGAACGGCGTCAGCACCTCGGAATTCGACCCGTTTCGCTGCTCGATACCCAGCCCATGGTCCCCCCTGTGAACGCTTCAAGATGAGCCTCGCGGCTAGCCCTTGCATCACTCGGGGCCGGGGCGGCTGGCTAGGCCTTACCCCGTGAAGGACTTCCACCTCCTATCCTTTGCCAGCTAAACTGGCGCACTCCGGATCGGGTCAAAAACTCACCGTTCTGTGTTCGTCTGCTTCCGGAGTGCTTCTGTAGTCCCAAAGGACCGATGGGGAAAAAGTGCCAAATCCAGACTAATGCACCGCGGCAAGAACAGTGAACAGGTTGCCGATCTGATACATGCTAGCCCGTCGCTGACCACGGAGCGGTGCGGCGTTAACCGATCAGTGGCTATGGGTCGACCTTATCCCGACCTACCTTCAGCTCGGCGGGCTATACCAGATGGGTGAGGTATAGGCGCGATTGGTCACAGTCATTGGAACCTCGTCTCCCATCTTGATATCAAAACGCTTAGCGTCGTAGGCCGTCCAGCGGGGCGTGGGAATCTTGATCACGCGTACGTAGTAGAAGGCGTACTCGGCCGGGTTGAACTCCGGGTCCTGCCAGAAGCCGGTCAACACCGGGGCGCCGATCGTATTCGTCCAAGTCGCGTTCTTGAGGTCGACCGTGCTGCCAACCGGCGGTACCTGCCCGGTCTCTGGGTCAGGCTTGCGGTCGCCCGACCAGGCCACGTCAATGACCTTCTCGTGCGTTATCACGAGCCAGCCTTTGATGATCTGAACGCGATCGAGATAGGCCCCGTCGGAATCGTAGACAGCCTTGACCATAAAGGTCGGCGCTTTGCCGTCCGGCCGGTTTACCAGGTCGCCTCCCATGGGCGCACCGCGCTTGTAGCCCTGCTCGACCCAGACCCACTCAGGGTTGCCGACCTCATTGGCCGTGAAGTCCCACCCGCCAAAAACGCGCACCGTCGGGCACGTGCCGCTCGTGCAGTAGACCTCTCCGCGATACATTGCATCCCAGATGGCCTCGCGCGTGTTCTCACGCGCCCACACGCCGCCCGGCGCCATCTCCCACATATAGGTATTGAGCTTGGCGTTGACCGGGGACTTCAGGGAGAACTCCTTCCAACGCTCGGGCTTCGGTTCGGCAATTGTGCCCACGCCGAAGTAATTCTCCGCTCGGGTGGTGGACAGGCTGGTGTGTTGGTCGCTGCCACCTATGAAGCCGAACTTAAACGGGTTTACGCCTAGCTTCGCCTGATGCTGCAAACCCAGCTTGAGTGCGGAGCGAACCATAATTGAACGGAAGCATCTCAGGGGTGGTCGCAATCAGCCCGAAGATATTGCCCTTATTCCAGCGCTCGAAGTCGGCAAACGGGTCACTTGGCGATAGCTGGCGCGTCGTCTCGCTGTCGCCTTTGGACTGGCTGACGTCTACAAGGCGTTCAAACCTCGTACGCATCTTGGCGTACTTGGCGTCGAAGGGTTTGCCCTCCGGCGCACCTATCGCCATAGGTCTTGCACCCTCCACAGTGAAGGGAGCAAACATTGTCCCGGTCGAGAGGTTCGGGTTATGCGGGATAGCCATCACGCGGCCGGCAGTTTTCTCTTCGTAGTCGGCCAAGTATTTCCACAAGTCCTCGGGGTTCGCGCTATCGAACTCGGAGAAAGGCAGGATCTGCTTAGTCCGGTCGGCGCCGTCGCGAAACACCACAATTCGATGAAGATTGTTACCCTGGATGGATTGCGTCCATTCGAAGCCAGTAAAGGCGGTGAAGACGCCCGGCTTGTTGTTGCGTTCGGCAGCCTCAATCGTGTCGTACCAGATCTTGCGATACAACGGCGTAAGGGCGTTACTCGGAATACTCGGCTTTGCGTCGGCGAATTCCGTCGTCATTTGGACGAAGGCTTCGTAGCCCTTCTGACCGCCCTCCTTGAGGGCCTCGGCCCAGCTCGCACCCGACTTCGTCTTCATGATGGCGGGGTCCCGCTTCTGGAACGCCTGGGGCAGCCCCATGTATTCGGCGTGATCCGAGACCACCAGCCAGTCATACGGTCGCTCTAGGCGCACCAATTGCCCGGTGGAGGACCGGACCTGCTCACCCCGGGCAAAGCTGAAGGCATCCTTCGGCGTAGGGTGAGTAGTTTTGGGGTTGCGGAGAAGTCTGCGCTCGGGCCGTGGTCGATGAGCTCAAATCAAGCGATACCGTTAGGCTGACGGCCGGAATTGCGGCCAGCCCGACCATGGCAAGCCATGTGGTTTGTCTGTTCACGGGGATCTCCTACATCGCACCTCCTCAACGGAGTACCGGCCCATTCGTGTCCCCGAGGCTACGGTTGCCTTTGGTCGGTACAAATCGGCAGAACCCCCGCAACCCAGTTGATGCAAACCCCGACAGTGCAGGAGGTGTGTGTTGCCGCTCCTCAACATGCGCGGAGAATCAGCAACTTGGGCTGAGTTGGGTCAAGGATCGACGAATAACCACGCTGGCGAGGAGCGTAGGCGAGCCGCTGGCTGAGAGCACGGGGCATCGAGGCCCACGTCATTCATGCCGCGAGCGTGCCGGTATCGCGCGAGCACCGGCGCGCCAAGACCGACCGGCTCGACACCGAGCAGCTCAAGCGCTCCTTCCTCGGCTGGCTGCGCGGCGAGCGGGACCACTGCAAGATGGCCGCGATCCCGACCTTCGCGGAGGAAGATGCTAAGCGTCCCCACCGCGAGCGCGAGACCCTCGTTGGCGAGCACACCACGATCATCAACCGCATCAAGTCGACCTTGGCACGGCTCGGCATCCGCAGCTTCAATCCGACGCTCAAGGAGGCGCCGGAGCGCCTGGAGCACCTGCGCACGCCCGAGGGCGAGCCGATCCCGCCCAACACGCTCGCCGAATTGAGCCGCGACCTCGAGCATGGTCCGGCCGTGCTCCTGCCCCGCCAACGAGCGACGCTGGCAAGGGGCCGCAGCAACAGGAGCACGCCCATGCCCAAGAGAGCGAACGCACAGATCGCCGTGGTCGGCGAGGAAGATGCGGCCCCCTGTTGCGAGGGAACAGCAACGCGGGTTCTAACTGGATGTCAGCGGCCTTTTGCCTTTCCAGGAACCGCTGGCGTAGCCGGGCCCGAGCCCCGCGGGTCGGCAGGCTGCGCAGCTCCACCCAGCTCGTGTCCAGCCGGCCGACGCGACCCTGAGACGAAATGGAGGTGGCGAAAAAGCGCGACTAGGTGAAGCGGACGATCAATCGCCCGCGGATGAGTGACGTCGAACACCCGTCCGCCGCATCGCCCTATCAAGGTCGGCTGTGGGTCTTTTGAAGGGGATGGATGCGGGCTGCGGCAAGTGTCGCCCCAGCCCGTCGGCTCGAGGTGCTAATTTGCCGCTGCTGCCCCAGCCATCGCAACTTGCGCGTCCTGTTCGGACGTCACGCCCGACACGCCGACAGCGCCCACAACCTTGCCGTCCACGATGACTGGCACGCCACCCTCAAGCGCCAACATGTTGCGCACTGAGAGCAGACGCAAACCTGCGCCACCGCCCGCGACAACATCCTGCAGGGCTTTGCTCGGGCGCCTGAAGTCGAGCGCGGTGCGCGCCTTGCCGATCGCGATCTCGACCGATCCGGTCTGCGTATTGTCGAGCTTCTGCAGCATCACGAGCGATCCGGTGGTATCGAGGATGGCAATCGCCACCGGCCAGTTATTCTTTTTCGCTTCCGCCTCGGACGCCGCCATAGCCTTCTTGGCAGCGTCGAGCGACATGGGCGCGCCGTAAGGCGCGGGCGGCTGCTGGGCGACTGCCGTTAGCGCGGTGACAAGCATGATCGCGACAGCCGCGGCCACTATCTTAATGGGGTTCATGTTTCCTCCAACACACTGACTATCGGCTTTCTTCAGGGGATCTCCCCGCCAGCCTGGTAGCATGCGCACGGGCGCATTGGCTAGCAGTGCTGACTAGCTGTTGGCGGAGCAATCATTCGACCCCATTTTGGTGAGCCTGTTCAAGTTCGAAGGGAGCGACGCGGGTTGCGGTCTACGGTGGCAGACTGTCGCCACCCCACTGCAATGCAACAACTTCAACGCCCCGGAGGTCGCGGTAGGGACGAGGATTACTCCTCGCCCCCCGCACAGATCCCGGCGAGCGCTGCTAACGCACCGGGCTCCTCCCTCGGGTTTTGGCGTACGTTTCTTCCCTTGTCACATCGGCCTTCCCCAAAAGTCCACTGGGTCGGCTGAACCACAACATTCCGCTCAACGACTTCAGAGCGGGGAGGATTACGCGGCTGCAGTCATTCGATGATCTTCAGGCCTCCGAGTTTGCTGCCCGCCACGTCGAACGCAGCGGTGGATTTCCCTCACTACGCTCACCTGTTTGCTTCGCATCAAGGATTATGGGACCTATCTGGGGCGACTTTTGGCTGAGGCCGTCGAACCTTGTAGCCATTGAACAGCTTGAAGGTGTCGTATAGCCACCGCCTACTCCACCGCTTCCAGCCGAAGCCCTCGCATTGCCGAGCATGCATCAAATGGCGCCGGACCTTCTTTTCCACCCAACTCTGAATGAAGTTGAAGCACTCACTGGAGTGACCGACCGCGAAGTAGTTGACCCAGCCGCGTAGCATCGGGTTGATCAAATAGATCACCCGCTCCACGGGTTGAAATCGATAGCGACGGAACACACCCTTAAGCTTCCGCAGCAGTGCCGTTCGTTTCTTGAGCTTCGGCGTGTACTGAACGCGCCATGCGCCCCGTCGACTTCGGATGCGGCGAAAATCGAACCCCAGAAAGCCGAAGCTCTCGCCACGACCGAGGTCTACGATTCAACTCTTCTCTTCATTCACCTCAACTCGTAGAGCGACCAATTCCTCGCGCAGGCGTTTCTCAACAACTGGCAGCAGCCAATCATGTCGACGGTATGCGTCGATCAAGATCACCAGATCGTCAGCAAAACGCGCATACTCGATGTAGGTGTATTTGCCGTTGCGTGTGGCCTCCTTTGCTCGCTCGATCATACGGTCCACCTCATTGAGGTAGAAACCATCGGCCTAAGGGGTCGCCGTGAACACAAACCCTTGGATCTTCGCTGCCACCTCACCGTTTCCATGCCGGCTCGCAATTGCCCCTGCTGCATATTCTGTTGCGGCTTGAAGTTTGTCTGCTCCCCTTGCCTCGATCTCGTTGCGCAGCGGTGTACCCTGGCAGTAGGCAAGTGCTGGATAGCGTGCAGATGGCGCGCTGCTCTGCTCTCGGCGCGTCTCGATCGTAACGTTGGAAAAGCCGGACCTTTCCAGCTCCTCACGGATCAACGGCACGTCATGGTAGCCATGCGGCGTCCGCGCCAAGAAGCGCGGCGGATCGCTCGGAAAATACTCGGCGAGCGCATCAGTGACGTCGTTCGCGAACGTATTCTCCTCGATACGATCCCAGACATTGAACAGCCAGTGGCCGCCCGGCTTGAGAACCCGTCTCACCTCACGATATCCGCGAACGCGGTCGGGAAAAAACATCACGCCAAACTGACAGCAGACTACATCGAATGCCCTATCGTCGAACGGCAAGGCCAACGCATCTGTCTGCTGCCAGGTGATCCGCGCATCCGTGCCTTGGCGCTCTGCGGCCTGATCGAGCATCGGCTGATTGAGATCAGTCACCACATAGTGGCAAGCCTGAGAAAGCCTGGGTGCAAGCGCGCGCGTAACCACACCACTACCGGCAGCTGTCTCGAGAACGGCTGTCGGAGAAAGGTTGGCCGCACGCTGCGCAAGATCCTGGGCAAAGCCTTCGAAAATCAGCGGCACCAAGTAGTCGTCGTAGATCTTCGGTATCGAGCCGATGAATACCTTGTCGGACTGCGACATTGTCATGGTCCCTACGTTGTCAATTTCACATCATACCGACAAGCCCGCACATCCGAGGAGGGCGATTGAGATTAGGCCATTTCACCCCTAGGGTCCAAGCCGCGAAGGGTCAAGAGCGCCACCAGCCATCCGTCCGTTGCTGGTTTGAAGCTGTCGTGGAGTTATCAAGCGACGGAGCAAAGCCAAGATCTGCCGTCTTTTGATAGTTGCCAGTCCGCGTGCGCGGGTCAGTCGAACAGCGGAGTGTTCGCCGATGGCAGCGCGCTCAGGTAGGCCTCAACGAGGCACACTAATTCGTCCTCGAGCTCTGTCGTACCGGGAAGCTGAGACTGCTCTTCGAACGCAGCCCGGATGACACCGATGACAGCACGCGTCACGACAAATAAAGCTGCGCCACGTAGCGCTGGGACCTTCTCTCCCAGCAGCTGCGCATTGCGTTCTGCGACGAGTTCGGCGATTTCCTGGACGGGTCGCGCGTGCTCATGGCCAAAACCGTTCGCAAGATGCACCGCCATGATAGCGCGGCGGACCTTGGGTCTGTCCTTTTGCAATGTCACCATCGCTCGGACCGCCCTTCGCACCAAGGACGCATCTTCGTTCCGCCCGGGTCCTGCGATCGCTTGTCGGACCAAGGACTCGTCTCGGGCGAGACGCCGCCGAGCCATGGCGATCAAGATGGCATCCTTATTGGGAAAGTAGTCGTAGAGCGTGCCGATGCTGAGACCAGCGCGCTCAGCGATGCGGTTCGTGTTCAGAGCCGCAATTCCTTCGCGCTCGATAATCCGAGCAGTGGCTTCGCAGATTGCGTCGATGGTGGCGCGAGCCCGCGCTTGAGTGGGACTTCTTCGTTGCAAAACAGCGCTTTGCACCTTCTTAGCCATTGTTGCTGCCGCGGCTGCGTACCCGAGTAGTCAAAACCGAGCTTAGCTCGCATTATGACCTGGAGACCATCGCTTTTGCGCGGCTACAGCATGGCGCCGGCAGCTTCTCACCTTTCGCTTTGCGAGCTCAAATGTCTGACGGTGCTGCGCTTTTCTTAGCATTTCCGACTGAGCCCTCCGGCCTCCGCCGCCTGGCGCCTGCTCGGCGGCTGTCACTCATCTTGCATTTTGCTGTCTTGTTGGTGGGCGCAGCCACCCCACGATGGGCTCTCGCGTCGCCTTGCGCAACACCGGCGCGACTTGGTGACGGCTGGGAGACAAGCAGGCCAGTCGACGCACGCATAGATGCCGATGCTCTTTGCAAGATCCTGAAAGCCGTGGCAGGCGGGTCCGACAATCTTCACAGCTTGCTCGTTGCGCGCGATGGGCGCATCGTGGCCGAACTCTATCGCAAAGGCCGAGACCGGTCGGCCCGCGATTTTTTCTCGCGCGAGGTCAGCTTCGGTCCGGCCGATCGACATGACATGCGCTCGATGAGCAAGTCGCCTGTTGTACGGCATCGTGCGGGAGGAAGGGACGCTTCCGCCTCTTCCGACGCCAGTCGTCGATCTTTATCCAGCCTATCCTGCACTGGCCTCAGATCCGGCACGCAAATCAATCACGGTCGAGCACGCGCTGACGATGGCGAACGGGCTGGAATGGCACGAAACGGCCGCCACCTACGGCTCCTTTTCCAACGATGAGACCCGGCTCTTCTGGGATTGGTCGCCGGTCAAATTCGTGCTGGGTCGCCCCATCAGCTCGCCCGCAGGGCAAACTTTCAACTACAATGGCGGCAACACGGTCATCATCGCGGATCTCCTCGAGCGCGCTACCAAAATGCTGCTGGATCAGCTTGCACGCTTGCGCCTTTTCCAACCGCTCGGCATCACAGACTATGAATGGCTAGCAGATCTGTGGGGTCGGCCCATGGCCTATGCAGGTCTACGGCTCAAGCCGCGCGACCTGCTGAAGATCGGCCGCATGATGCTCGACCATGGCCGTTGGCAGAGCCGTCAAATCGTGCCGGCGGCATGGGTGGTGGATTCTATCCGGCCGCACATCGCCACTGGCAGGGGGCCCGGCTCGGGCTACGGCTATTTCTGGTGGACAGGGACTGTCGACTGGCAGGACAAAAAGCTTTCGTGGGGCGCGGCAATTGGAAATGGCGGGCAGCGCTTGTTCCTTGTGCCGGCGCTCCACCTAGAGGTGGTGATGACGGCCGGCGCGTACAATGACGCCGGTATCGCAGTGAAGGAGGCCGACATCTTCAATCGTGTGGTCGCAGCTGTGCAGCCATAACGCCCCGCATCACAAGGGCAGTTGTTGGTCATTCGCGTCGAAGCGCCTGAGTCCCCTATGAAAGCGAAGCGGTCATGGCAACGTGGCGGCACGACGCGACGTGTCACATTCGGAAGTCGCCCCGGGCCCTGTTTACGACCGGCGAACTTGCCGGCTTCCGGCCAAATAAGAGACTTATAAGCATCGCAGCAAATGGGCTGGACCACCGATTGATTTCAGCTGCGCCAATCATGTCGGATGGCCTTCGGGCGTTGAGCGATGGCAGCCGTCGTCGAATAGACAGGACCCCAGATCATGCGAACAACTAAGGCATGATAGAGACATGATGCTTTGTGCGCGCGAACCCAACTAAGCAGAACAAGCGGACACCTTGGGAAACCGCACCGCTGCTACCGATTAAAAAAACCCATCGGAGCCAAGATGGCAACGAACGTGATCGCAGCGAAAGAGACAACCATGAAAAGGCACACAGTCGCACTTGTCGCGCCCCTTGCGCGACCGCGGTCTGGGTGCCCTCCCGCGCTCAAACCGTCGACACGAGCGTGGTCAAGGTTCCGCAGGACATCGTTTACAAGGGATTTCCCGAAGCGCCGCAACACGTCACCTTGTTCGGATTCCTCGCAGCCCGGCCTCTACGTTGATCGCATCAGATTTCTGCCAGGCATGGAGGTCATGCCCATTGGCACCCTGATACGGTGCGGACCGTCTTGGTCATGTCCGGGACGTTCTACTTCGCGTCGGCGAACAATGGGACGAGAGCAAGCTCAAGGCCTACCCTGCCGGGACCTTGTATTCGGAACCGCCGAGGACCCCGCACTATGCATGGGCCAAGGACGGAGAGGTGATCCTGCAGATCACTGCGATCGGTCCCACCAGCAACGTGCCCGTCGCAGCAAAGAAGCCGTAAGGCGGGAGGAGATGATCAGGTCAGGTGGCACGACGAAGTCCGGAATGCTTTGATGTCGATCGCAGTTTTTTTAGGCGCGCGGTGTCTTCAGCCGCCTCAGTTAGGAGCCATCCAGTGAAGGCGGCAATCTTGGGCATCTTAGCGGTCACCTTTGGACAGACGATCCAATAGGCAAATGATGCCGGCAGCGCCAGCGAGAAGGGACGCACGAGCCGGCCGCCGATAAGGTCCCAGGCCGCGAGTGCGGATCGCGCCAGCGCAACGCCTTGTCCATCAACGGCCGCGTCGATTGCCATGCTGGCCTGATTGAGAATTGGGCCGTGCGAGACATCAACGTCTACTGCTCCGGCAGCGCCCAGCCACCTGCTCCAGTCCTGGCGATCATTGACATGCAGAAGTGTGTGTCGACGTAGATCGGCAGGTTTGCGCAACGGCTTGCCTTTTTCGAGAAGATTCGGACTACAAACAGGAAACTCCTCCTCCAGACAGAGGCGAGTGACATGCAAAGCCTGGAATTGTCCGTCGCCATGGCGAATGGCCAGATCGACATCCTCACGCGCAAAATCGACGTGGTGCAATGACGCGCTCACCCGCAGATCGATGTTGGGGTGTGCCTCGGCGAAGCGGCTCAGCCGATGAACTAACCACTTGGCTGCGAAATTCGGCGACGTGCTGACGGTTAGTGCACCGGCGTTCTGACGCTGCAGCAATCGCTCGGTTCCATTCGCAATGCGATCGAAGGCGTCGCGCACAACGACCAGATATGCGCGCCCTGCTTCCGTGATAATGAGTCTTTGCCGTTCGCGATTAAACAGTTTGAGCCCCAGCTCTGCTTCCAGCGCTTTGACCTGGTGGCTGACGGCGCCTTGCGTAACGCAAAGCTCCTCGGCGGCGCGCGTAAAGCTCTCACAGCGGGCGGCGGCCTCAAAAGCCTTCAGCGCATTCAATGCTGGCAGCCGGCGTGGCATCGGCCCACTTCATGAGAAAATCTGGGGCAAGGTAGAGAAACCATGCTTTGCGCGCAAGTCGCGGGTCAGGCTACTCACAAGCACTATGCAGAGAACGCACGTTTCTCCTTTCTCCTTTCACTCGCATGGAGCGGCACAGTGTTAATAGGCCTCGGCCAGCGATCGCGCCTCGTGACGTGGCTTCAGATGGGTCACCGGTCAAGGCCGGCTTTTCGCGAAGCGCTGGCTAAATATACCGACGCATTGCGCGAAGCCTTTGCTGCTTATCGCGAGTATCACCACCTGGCCTCAAACCGCATTCCCCATGACAAGGCACTGCGGAAGGTGTTTGGGCTCGACGAGGCGCGCGTGTTCAACAGGAGGAAGTCGTGGACCGCCAAGAGCATATAGTTAAGGCAATACTTAACCCTGCCGCTAGCTTCCGGCGCCCGATGGACGTCATCGCAGCAGTTGACATTGCGACGATGGAGAAGCTCGCCATTCTGAAGGCCTGGGAAGCTGATGAGCAAGCCCTGCAACGCGCTGAAAGCGAGGGCATGGGCGGAGGCGAGCATTCACATCTTCATAGGGTACGAGAGGCGCTCACACGCCTTGAGGGCGAGCGTTTTCCCTAACCACCGCGTCGCATTGCACCCATCGCGATGATGTCGCCAATTGGAGGAAAATCATGAAATGGGTCACGCGCGAGAAGGTAAAGGTCGATCGCGTTGCTTGTCCTTGGCTCATTCGCAAATTCATCGATCGACAAGCTCAGTTCTTGTTCGTCCCTGCGGACACGGTGTTGGAGGTCGCCAAACTCGAGGGCGCAACGCCCTACGATGTGCCCGGAGTCGAATTCGGGCACCACGGCAAGGAGTGCTCGTTCGATGCACTGGTGAAGAAGCATCAACTCGACCGCGATCCGGCCATCGTGCTGTTGGGCAAAATCGTCAACGGAGCTGATACCGATAACTCACTTTGGAACCAGCCGGAGTCAGCTGGTCTCAACGCAATTGCCGAAGGATTTCGGCACCTGGGCCTCAAAGACGATCATGAAATGCTTGCCGCTGAATCGATTGTCTACGACGCCCTCTACGCATACTGCCAGGAGATGGTGCGCCGCGGTAGGTCAGATGGTCAGTTTCGCTGACCGTCGATGCAAAGCAAAAACCCAATGACGAAGCAGCCTTTGCAGCAGGTCGGATACGTCGCGCTGCCAAAGCACGAGGCAGCCGGGGGTTTCGATCACGCCGCAGTGCATGCAGCGAGCGGCCAAGTCTATGTTGCACACACTGCCAATAATACCGTCGACGTTTTCGACCCAGCATCCGCAGAGTGCTTGTTTTCAATCTCAGGCCTGTCGGGCGTCGCGGAAGTCATTGTGAGCGATCAGGCGCAGCTCATCATCACCTCCAACCGATCCGAGAACACGATCGGAATCTTTGCTCCCGGTCATGATCCAAAGGTACGCAAAGCCAACGGTATTGCCTATGATCATAGCCGGCGGCTTGTTCTCGTGGCGAACGTCGGTAATCCAGGTTTGCCAAGCTCCCACATGCGTCTGTGGTCAACCTAGACGACGGCGTGGTGCAAAATGAGATTGGCGTCCCCGGCCGAACCCGCAGGACGGTTTACGATCCGGATGCGCAGGTATTTTACGTGAATATTGCGGATCCGGCTCAGATCGTTGTCGTCGACGCGGAGCGCCCCGTTGGCATGCACGCACATTTCCCGTCCCCGCGGTGGGACCACATGGCCTCGATCTAGATCTCGCCACGCACCGCCTCTTCTGTGCTTGTGACGAGGGCACGTTGGTCACGCTCGATGCGCAGGCGG
This sequence comes from uncultured Alphaproteobacteria bacterium, assembly GCA_963775835.1. Classification (GTDB taxonomy): domain Bacteria; phylum Pseudomonadota; class Alphaproteobacteria; order Rhizobiales; family Hyphomicrobiaceae; genus AWTP1-13. The sequence continues at coordinate 345,237 of CAVZKV010000020.1, forward strand.
GCAGGATAGTTAGCGACAAGAAACTGAGCGGCACTCCGGATGTCATCTTCTACAATCACCAACGCGAACATCTTTATGTTGCTGTCGGAGACCCCGGCGTGATCGACGTATTCGACACCTCGACAATGCGGAAGATCGGAAGTGTCGTAACGGAGAAGGGAGCCCACACGCTGGCGCTCGCACCTGGGCACGACCAGGTCTATGCTTTCTTGCCTGAGTCGCATCGCGCGACGATCTATCAAGTCCGCGCGTCGTGAGTTGACAGCAGAGACAGGCCAGTGCGTGATGGCGATATCGGCATGCTGGAGAGGGGCTGCACGCCCGCCCTGTGTGCTGGAAGCGCAACGAACGGATCAATGTCCGCGGCTAAGTCGCAATAGGTTCGCCAATTGTAGATAATCACGCGGAGAAGCATCTCATGGTGCGAACGAGTGCCTTGATGGCCGTCGCGGTGCTTGGCGTGACCGTTGCCAGCAATGCCGAAACAGTGGATTTCCGGGGTGAGGAAGCCGGCGTTCCTCCGAAGGGTTGGCTTTTGACTATGACCGGCAAGGGCGTGCCTAAATGGACGGTAGAGCGCGACAATAGCGACCAACCTAAGGTGCTGAAACAATCCGGCAAGGCGACCTATCCGCTGGCGCTCAGGCAAGGAACGAGTATCAAGGACGAATTCGTTGAAGCCAGCTTCAAGCCTATCGCTGGCTCAGAGGACCGCGCCGGTGGGCTCGTCTGGCGCGCAATGGACGCCAACAACTACTATGTCGTGCGCGCCAATGCTCTGGAAGACAATGTTGTGCTCTACAAGACCGTCAATGGTGCGCGCAGCTCGCTCGAAATTCTCGGGCGAAAGGGTGGGTACGGCGTTAAAGTGGCGGTACCGGCCAATCAGTGGCACACCCTCCGTGTGGACTTTGCTGGGACACGCTTCCAAGTGAGCTTTGATGGCAAATCACTATTCGAAGTCGACGATGCGACCTTCGCCGAGGCAGGCATGGTAGGTGTCTGGACCAAAGCCGACAGCGTCACCGCATTCGGAGACTTTAGTTACGATGCGAAGTAACTTCGCCGCAACGCACACTCCTTCGTCGGCTTCGGGTCGCGACCGGCATTGCCATCTAGCCCGCCTTTCTCACCGTCCTTAAATGCGCAATGCATATCAGCAATTCGCTGAGAGGTGAGTTTTCTGTTGGCGTGCGAGATCGGCGCCGCCAGCGGCGGGTTTTGCAGGTTCATGTTTTTCCTCTGTGGTTGCTGGTGGGGTGGAGCTGGCGGTCTCAGGCCGCGGCACGTTTCAGCCGGGCATGCGCCAGGGCAAAAATCTCCTGCCCTGGATACGATGAGGCGAATGCGATCTTCACGCGCCGCACGCTAATCGTGACCTGAGCACCGATCTTCAGGAGTTTCAGCCGAATGGTACCGCAGGTGGCGCGCGCCAGCTCGCTACCAGCAAGGCCGATGCGGCGTAGCGCGCACATCAGGACGTAGGCCATGGAGGCGAACCATAGGCGCAGCTGATTGGCGCGCATGGTCACTGCCGGCGTGCGGTCGGCAAACATGTCGCCTTGGCATTCCTTGATGCGGTTTTCCATGTCGCCACGCTGGCAATAAATATCTTCGTAGAGTGGTTGCGCTGAAGCCTGGGCCCGTTTGAGCGACGTGACGATGAAGCGAGGATTGGCTTCGCCCTTGGTCCACTCAGCCTTGCCGATCACACGCCGTTTGCAGCTCCAGCTCTCGAGCGTCTCCCACATGAACTCCTTGAAGCGGCGGGCGGGCGCACCCGTCTTTTTAGCTTCCGTCTCGGCCGCCTCCAGCTCGTGCGCAATCTGCTCCACCAGCCGCTCGTTCTTGGCCAGCCCGAACACGTAATCCACGCGATTTGCTTCACACCAGGCCATCAATTCCTCGCGCGCAAAGCCGCTATCGGCACGAAGGCAGATCTCCACTTTGCGCCAGCGCGACCGGATCTGCGCTACCAGGCGCGCAACCTCCTCGACTGCACCGGCCGAGGCATCGATGTTGGAGCGGCGCAGCTTGGCTGCCAGAAGATGGCGGCCGCAGAAGATGTAGAGCGGCAGATAGCAGTAGCAATCATGATAGCCATGGAAAAAACGTCCCTCCTGATGCCCGTGCAGGGGGCTATCGGTGGCATCAAGATCAAGGATGATGCGTTTCGGAGGCCGCCGATGCGCCTCCAGAAATAATGTCACGAATAGGTCTTCGATGGCCCGGCCATCGTGACTGATCTTGTGGTAGCGCGGCGGAGCGAAGGCCGCGCCCTCCTCGGGTGCGTGCTCCAGCCGTGATAGCGTCGATTTCCGGCCACTGGCGCGCAGTCCTTGCGCCGTGCTTTTAGCTTCCCGGCCAGCACCGCCATCACCGGATCGTGCCGCAACTCGTCGTGATCGTTGAGATCCTCATAGCCGAGCGCAATCCCGACCACCCGCTGGCCGACCAGCGTTGTGGTGGTGTGCTCAATGCACTCTGCCTCGCGACGGTCGGTGAAACAGGCGGCAAAGCGCTTAATCAACCTGATCGCTCTGTCGGCCGCACCCAATAGAAGCGCGCCGGCATCCGAGCTGATCACACCACCGTCGAATGCGCCCACAACTGAGCGGCCTTCAACAGTTCCGAAGTCGAGCAAATCCTGCCTACACTCTGTCGCCATCGGGGTTCTTCTCCGTCTCGCGCAAAGTCGTTGTCACAAAACAACTTTCGCTGATTCGGAGCCCCGATGCGCTGAATACCTTGAGAATTTGGGGCTAGGTGTCGAGAGCGGCTACCGGATCTCCGTTCAATTCACGCGGTTACATTGCGGCTGAGCAATGCAGGAACTAACCGCCACTCAGTCTGCCTGATTTCTGCGGAAGGCTCGTGGCGGCGAGCAGATCGGCCGAGAGCAACACGTCGCCACGGGGCGAGAATGCCACATCGCTAGGATAGGCCAACGCAAGCTCGTGCATCTTCCTAAGGCCTGGCCAGGCATCGAAAACAATATTCTGATCTTGGACCGATCCGATCGGTCGACCAACCCAGGCCATGACCAGTGCCCCCGCTCTGAATAGACACGACGCCCGCGCATGCACCATCGTTGATCTGAAATACCGACAGTGTGTCTGGTGGCAACGCGAGCTTTGATGATCGCACGCTCGACGTCCAGCAGCCCGGTTCGCGCGAAATAGCTGTAACCTGACGCGATCTTCAGCCGGCCTGCAAGGGGCAAAGGTGCCAGGACTAGTACCGGTGCTTGGCTAGAGCCTGTCAAGTTAGGGCAGGCGGGTGATCCTTCCTGTCGGGCGACCACGCGTCGCTTAGCAACAGCAACCGAAGCACCAACACGTGGGTGATAAGGAGCAGCGGTACAAGCACGGTCACAATATAGAATGCGGCCCCTAATTGACCGGGCTCGAGCCCGACGCGGTTGCCCTGATAGAAGGCGAAGAGGAGGTCGCCGCTGCCCCAAAAGGTGAACAGCCAGAGCATCGGTAGTCCCAGCCTGCTCTTGAGTGCCATCAGCGCCAGGAGCGCGAGGACCGCAGCAGTGAGATCGCCGTAGGCGGCAGGACGTGCCCATGCAGCCGGCAGATCGAGCGAAACTACTCCGGGGACCAAGAACGACAAGCCCACAAAGCGGAAAGCGTGCAGAAGCAGGAGCGGCCGCAAGGCGTCGGCGCGCGGTAGGCGGCGCAGGTCCGGCCACAAGTGGCGCGCAACGATGCCCCAGGCGATTAGGCTGAAGGCAATACTGATCCCGAACACTAATGCCGGAGACATTATTAACTCCTGCCAACTGGTTGGATGGCTATGCTTGGGTCCATTGCTACGCTCCTTTGCATCAGGCCGGGAAAGATTGCTCGTTAGTCACCCTGATTGAAAACCGCGTTCGCTGCGGCTCTCACGCAACCACGCTCACCGCTCGGCCCAGTTTGGCGCGCGCCGGAGCTGCACGGCGATAATCGCGTGCAGGATCAGCCAGATCGGGACCAGCACTGTCGGAACGAACGACCAGGGCGGGTGCTGCATCGCTTCCGAGCCCGGGCCAGGGAAGAGTTGCAAGGGCGAACCCTCTGCCGACGTGATGCCGAAGGCGATTGCCAGCACGAGATCGGCAGCGCCAAATAAATTCCAGGCCGCGATGGCTGTGGTGTGGTGCGCGCCCCCGTCCTTCAGGAGCCACAGCACCGGCACGGCGGCGACGCCCGTGATGATGTCGCCCCAGGCGGCGCTGTAGGGAAACGGCCCCGTAAGCCGCCCCTCGGCCGCCAGCATGAGAAAAAGCACGGCGAAGATGCGTACGATATTGAGTGCGACCATCACTGGCAACGGTATGCTCAGCATCGCCTTGCGCGCGGTCCGCCATGCGGTTGCGAACGCCGCCGCCAGAGGCGGCACCACCACGAAGAGTCCGACCACCGGGAGCGGTCTCGAGATCGTGAGCCACCCGGCGCCCGCCACCGCAGCGGCGAGGCCGATCCAGACGCCGATCACTGCTGCCAACGTAATCTTGGCGACACGCGTGACGTCCATGCAGGCGGTCAGGACGTTGACGACCAGCACCATCAAGGCCGCCGTGATGACCATGCCGATGAAATCGAGCATGTTGCTTTCCCTTAGGCGTGAGTGCGCGGTTGCGTGACGGCGCCGCCCTTGCTCAATGGGTCAAGCGCAAATGCCTTGCGCAGGCTGGGCTCGAACAACCGCGCCGGCAGCAGCCTGCGCAGCCAGCTCAGAAGGACTGCCTGGCCGATGGGCCATCGCATGCGGTAGGGCCCTTCGATCGATCGCACAACTGCCTCGGCGACGAACTTCGGCTCCGGCGCCGTGTTGGTGTTGTGGGTGATCACTGCCGCCGTGCGGTGGCGTTGCGACGCATAGGCGTCGATGCGACCCTCCGCTTGTGCGGCGCTCGTGTCGAGATTGGTCCGGGTATAGTGGGGCTCAATCAAGACCACGCGGATGCCGAATGCGCGCACTTCGTGGTCGAGCGACTCCGATAGCCCTTCGAGAGCATGCTTCGTGCTCGCATAGACGCCCATGAACGGCGCCGGTATGTAGCCCAGGATCGAGCTGATGTTGACGATCAGACCCGCTCCCTGACGCCGCATACCTGGCAACACGGCTTGCATCATGCGCAGGACGCCGATGACGTTGGTGTCGAACAGCACCTGCGCCTGGCTGATGCTCGTTTCCTCGACGGCACCGACCAGATTGACGCCGGCATTGTTGACCAGAACGTCGATCCGGCCTGCGCGCCTCCGCACCTCTTCAACGCAGGCCTTGACCGAAACCTCATCTCGGACATCGAGCGGCGTGAGCTCGACGCCCACGGGCGGACGTGTTGTTGCGGGCGCACGCACGCCGCCGTAGACCCGTTGGCCCCGGGCGGCCAGCAGCTCGGCGGTTACCCGGCCGATGCCGGACGACGCACCTGTGATCAGGACCACGCGCCTCGGACCGTTCGTCATGGGAACTCCTGGCCTGACCCCCGGACGAGGTTGCGACCTCTATCGAAATCGATCGGCAAAAGATGTTCAAGATCATCTTTGCGCGGTATCCTCATCACGTCCCGGAGGATGAGACCATGCCGTATTTACCGAAGCAAAAGCGCGACACACGCGAGAAAATCCTCGAAAGCGCCAGGCGGCTCTTCAACCGCAAGGGCTATTTCGGCGCGTCGATCGAGGAGATCATGAATGACGCCGGTCTCACCCACGGCGGCTTCTATCGACACTTCACCGGCAAGGATGAGCTCTACGCGGCGGCCGTTCGGCAGTTCCTTTGCAAGAAGACGCCCGCAGCTTGGCAAAAGCGGCGAGAGCCGAGGACGGTCACGAAGCCCCGCGCCCAACGGATCGTCGACGCCTACTTTTCGCGCGGGCACTTCGAGGATCGCGAAGGCTGCTGCCCGCTGTTAGGGACGGCCTGCGACGTTCAACGCGGCGGCGAGGCGGTCATGGCCGCCTACCAGGAAGTCGTGGAGCAGATGGTCAAGGTCTTTGAGGACCACCTAAACGAGCCGCGGCCGCGCGACCGTGCGCTCGCACTCGTCGCCCTGTGCGTCGGCGGCATGGTTCTGGCGAGGAACGTCGGCGATCCGGCCTTGGCCAACGACTTCCGTCGCACCGCGCACGCCGAGGTGCTGCGGCTCGCGGGCTGGTCTCGGAGATTGCCTCCACACAGCTCGTTGCCGTCTAAACCGCCGGCGCTGAAGTAGGAGCGAAGCATAAGCGGAGCGGCGGGCCAGGCGCGGCCACGCGCGAAAGTCCCGCCCTGTCGCGAAGGCCGCCCTCCCTCGCCCATTGGGAGAACGGTGTGGCGCGGTTAATCGTGCGGCCAACACCCGCGATGGGGCACTTGCACCGCAACAGCAGCCGGCCCTGCCAGAAAGCAGGCCACAACTCAACCCCCTGCACGCTCGGCCACCGCGAGAATTCCATCGCGCCGATGTTTACCCTACTATTGCCTTAGGCTAGGCCCAGTCCCTTCAAAGTACCTGGACGCGTGGGCTCGTGCCATTGTCGAAGTCCGCGACCTTAGGCCACGAGGAAATGCCCCGAAAGCGGCCGTCGACGACAATACGTCGGAAGGACTGCGGCCAGCAATTCGGGGTGAGCCTTGAAAGGATTATCTCGTCATGGCGTCCGCAGAGTCAGCAGGGGGTGATACCCATCAAAGCATTGGGCGCACGAAAGTTGATCTGGAGCGAGAGCTTGCGGAGGCGCATCGACGAGAAGCTGCGACTGCCGAAGTTCTCAAGGCCATTAGTCGCTCAACTTTCAATCTCCAAGAAGTGTTGGACAGTCTGATAGAGAGCGCTGTGCAGCTCACGGGCGCCGAGACGGGCCTCATCATCAGGCAAGATGACAAGGTCTATCGCGCTGCGGCCATATATGGCGCCTCTCCTGAGTTTATCGAGGTCGCAAAGCAGGACCCGATCCCTCAGGGCCGCCAATCGGCGACGGGAAGGGCAGTGCTTGAGCGCCGGGTTATCCACATCCATGACGTGTTGAACGATCCCGAGTATGCGTGGGTAGGCCCACAGGTAGCAGGGGTTCGCACAATTCTCGCCGTGCCAATGCTCCGAGAGGACATCGTAGTCGGCGTGATCGGATGCGGGCGCCGCGAGGTGCGGCCCTTCACCGCAAAGCAAATTGAACTCATGCAGACTTTCGCCGACCAGGCGGTGATCGCCATCGAGAACACGCGTCTCTTCGAGGAGGTACAGAGGCGTACCCGCGAACTCACCCAAGCGCTCGAGTTCGAGACCGCGACAAACGAGGTGTTGCAGGTCATCTCCAGCTCGCCGGGTGAACTTGGGCCAGTTTACGATACGATGCTGGCAAGCGCACTCAAGCACTGCGAAGCCAAATTCGGCGGACTGTTCAGACACGAACTTGGCGCGTTTCATCCCGTCGCCGGTCTGGGCGTGTCTGGCGCGTTGGCTGAATATGCGCGAGAGCGCGGGGTGAGCGCGAGCTCCCTGTCTGACCTTGCCCTTATGGCCCCGACCGGGCAGACTCTCCAGATCTCGGACATGCGTGAGAGCCGCGCCTATCGTGAGCGCAACCCCTTTGCGGTTGCCTGTGTCGAGCTTGGGGGGGCGAGGACGTCTCTTTATGTACCCTTGCTCAAGGAGGCTGAGCTGATTGGCTGCTTCCTGATCTATCGCCAGGAGGTGCGCCCGTTCAGCGACAAGCAGACTGCTCTCGTCACAAGCTTTGCACGCCAGGCCGTGATCGCCATCGAGAACACGCGGTTGTTCGAGGAGGTGCAGGCGCGGACCCGCGAGCTGCAGGAGGCGCTGGAGCAGCAGACGTCTACGGCAGAGGTACTGGGCGCCATCAGCCGGTCAAAGTTCGAGCTACAGCCGGTGCTCGATACGCTGGTCGCCTCTGCCGCGCATCTATGCGATGCACCGATGGTGGCGATCCACGTGCAACGCATGCCGACGAAGGGCGCACCAGCGATGGCGACGTTTGCGTTCGCCAGCCTGCCGGGGCGGGCGCGCTACGGCTTCTCGGCGGAGATGATGACGGCGCTTGCCGAGATCGGCCAGGTCATGGGCCGCGGCTCGCTTGCGGGGCGCACGATCCTCGAGAGGCGCCCCGTGCACATTCCCGACGTCGGGGCGGACGCCGAGTACGAATTCCACGACTTTACGCGCATCACGGGCGCGCGCACCATGCTGGGCCTGCCGCTACTACGCGACGGCAGTCCGATCGGCCTGCTCTCGCTCTACCGCACGCGTGTGGCCCCCTTCACGCAGCGGCAGATCGAACTGCTCGAGACCTTCGCCGACCAAGCGGTCATCGCCATCGAAAACGCGCGGTTGTTCGAGGAGGTGCAGGAACGCACGCGCGAGTTAGCTCGCACTGTCGAGGAGCTCGAGATCGCCAGCCAGCACAAATCGCAGTTCGTCGCCAACATGAGCCACGAGCTCAGGACCCCGCTCGCCGCAATCCTCGGTTACGCCGAGTTGATCCAAGAAGGCTTCTACGGTCCCCTGCCCGACAAATCGATGGATGCCCTTACTCGCATTCGCTCAAACGGCAAGCATCTGCTTGGACTGATCAACAGCGTTCTCGACATCGCCAAGATCGAGTCCGGCCAATTCAACCTCAATCTCGGCGAATATGCGCTCGAGAACGTGGTCGAGACGGTGCGCGCGGCAACCGAGGCCCTGGCAGAAACCAAGAAGCTCGGGCTCAAAACCGACGTTGCCAAGCGCTTACCAGTGGGCGTTGGTGATGAGCAGCGCCTCACCCAGGTCCTGCTCAACCTCGTCGGCAATGCCATCAAATTCACCGACAACGGTGAGGTGCGGATCAGCGCGACGGCGGGGAATGGTACCTTTGAGATCTGTGTCACCGACACCGGACCAGGGATCGCCGTGGCGGAGCAGAAACGCATCTTCGAGCAATTTCATCAGGTAGATAGCTCCAATACCAAGGCAAAAGGTGGTACAGGCCTCGGGCTCGCAATTGCCAAGCGCATTGTGGAGTTGCATGGCGGACAAATTTGGGTGGACTCGGAAGGTGGCAAGGGATCAGCATTTCATTTCACGCTGCCGATCCGGGCCGAACACAGTGGGGATAGGGCGTGAGCAGGCGCGGCTTGATTGTTCTGCGTGATCTGCGCGCAGGCCACCCCTTTGCGATCTTGCGTCGCCAAACCACGCAGTGCGCGCCGCCTCCTCGTGAGGAGGCGCTAGTAATCGGTGGGGTATGAATGTGCGCCAGCCGCCCTTGATTCTCATTGCTGACGACAACGAGGCCAATCGCGAGATCCTCGGGCGACTGCTCGAGGCGCGCGGCTACAATCTTGTCTTGGCAAATGACGGTGAGGAGGCGCTCGCCTGCGCCCGCAGCAAGCTGCCAGACCTCGTACTTCTCGACCTTATGATGCCAAAGATGGACGGGTTCGAGGTCTGCCATCGGCTAAAGGCCGACAAGAACTTGCCGTTCATGCCCATCATTCTGGTCACGGCGCGAGCCGACAGCAAGGATGTCGTTCGTGGGTTGGAAGCGGGCGGCGATGAATACGTTACCAAGCCAATTGATCAGGCCGCTCTGGTGGCCCGTGTGCGCTCTGCTTTGCGTATCAAGGAACTGCACGACACTGTGCATGACCAGTCAAAGAGGCTTGCGGTGCAAGCGGACGAGCTTGCCCAATGGAACACCACCCTGCAGCAACGCGTGAACGATCAGTTGGCAGAAATCGAGCATATCAGCCGACTAAGACGCTTCCTGTCACCGCAAATCGCTGAGCTCGTTCTGTCTTCCGGCGGCGAACAGTTGTTGGAAAGCCATCGCCGGGAAATTACAGCGGTTCATTGCGACTTACGGGACTTCACGGGGTTCGCAGAAGTTGCCGAACCCGAGGACGTGATGCAAGTCATGCGTCAATACCATGAAACGTTGGGGAGACTAATTCATGAATTTGGAGGCACGCTCGAGCGCTATGCTGGCGATGGTGTCATGGTCTGGTTCAATGATCCACTACCCTGCCCTGATCCGTGCGAGCGGGCCGTGCGTATGGCCTTGAAGATGCGGATCTCAATGGCGGAATTGGTGGCGCAGTGGGGCAGGCAAGGTCACCAACTCGGTTTCGGAATCGGTATCGCTCACGGCTATGCCACGCTGGGCCGTATTGGCTTTGAGGGACGTTTCGATTACGCAGCCATAGGCACTGTCGTCAATCTGGCGGCGCGCTTATGCGCCAGGGCTGCGGACAACCAGATTTTGATCGATCGCAAGGTATTAGCCGCCGTCGATGCAATTTTCGTCACTGAGCCTGCTGGTGAGCTCATGCTAAAGGGCCTGCATCGGCCGACCGCAGCCTTCAACGTTTGCGACCTCCGTGAACAGGATGCTTCTTGAACGTGGCACTAGCCTCCTATTGAGCTTTGCATCTAAAGCGAGCGGCTCATGAGCAAGCGCATCCTCATTATCGACGACCAGGAAGACCTGCGCGGTGTCCTGCGCGACCTCCTCAGCGGCTCTGGCTATGCGGTTGTCGAGGCTGCGGACGGATGAGACGGCGTAGCCAAAGCCAAATCCGAGCCCCCCGATCTCATTCTCATGGACATTCAGCTTCCCCTCGTGGACGGCTACGAGGCCACCCGGCAGATCAAGGCAGATCCGACCCTGGCAAAGACACCCGTCATTGCCGTCAGCTCATTCGCCATGAAGGGCGATGAAGAGAAAGCACGGGCTGCCGGGTGCGATCATTATGTCACCAAACCCTATAGTCCACTGCAGCTCCTGCGCACCATCCAAGGCTACCTCGGCGAGCACGAATAGGGATCTCTCCGTCCGCTTTGTGGAGTTCGCTTTTACCAATTGCCATTGCGAAGCTCGCTTCAGAGATGGGTCATAGTTAACCTATCGGACGCTTCGTCCGCCGGGCAGAAGCTCCGAAAACTGACGGAATTGCTGTAAGCGCTCCGACCGGGCAGTTCGTGCCAATAGGCAACATGGCCCAAGCAACATTCATCGGCAGGATCGAGCGCGGCTTCGATCATCTTTTCGGCGGCCGCGCGCAACGTAGTCTGTTAAAATGACGCCACGCCAAGAGACTGTGCGGCGTCGATCCCCGCTGCGCCCTTCGAGCGCCTCGCTCGCCGGAAACCCAGGTTGCGCGTGGCCGTGTCGGAGAGCCCTATCGTTGGCCTGGCGGTGTAGAAGGAGAATCTTTGTCATGAGCTACGTTCAGCGCGTCTTGCAGCCTGGTGAGCAGGTTCGGCACATCTCGTCCATTCATTGGATAGTGTACTGGCCCGGCGTTGCGGTTGCACTCCTAGCCGTGGTCGCTTTTTGGCTCGGCGAAACGCGGATCCTGACGGGCCTCTGGCGATATACCGCATACGCACTCGCGCTCGTTGCGGTCGTTCTCCTGATTCAGCAATGGTTCCAGTGGTGGGTCACCGAGATCGCAGTCACAAATCGGCGGGTCATCTACAAGAAAGGTCTCATCCGGCGGCAGACCAACGAGATGAACATGGACAAGGTCGAGAGCGTCCAGATCGATCAATCAATTCTCGGGCGCATGCTCGACTATGGCGACGTGACGATCCTTGGCACCGGCGAAGGCTTCGAGACGCTCCGCACCATCGCCAGCCCAATCGAGCTTCGAAACAGCATCACCGGAACGACGCACAAAGCCTAGGGTTAACAGAAGTCGCCCTCTATGAGATAGGCCATCGGTTTACTGTCAATCTCGCCATCGGGGTTTGCTGGGCCTGAAGCTCGCTGTGCGGGCGCTTTCCCAAAGAGCCAGAACCACATGCCATCCCGCAATGATGCTTCGGGTAATAGTCAAGGAGCGATCGCATCGAGAGGCTGCACGTGGAGATATTTTCCCAGCGATCAGATTTGAACACGCGACAACTTGCTTCCGAATTACGCCAACGCAAGGAAATCAGTCTGCAGGTGACTAACCCACTACAGGCAAACGTTTGCGCAGTGCTGCTTTGTTGATTTTCTCCAGGGTTACGCGCGGCATGTCTTCCACGACGAACACCTCGCGCGGCACCTTGAAGTCGGCAAGCTTGGACTTGCATTCTGCGATAATGCAGCTGGAGAGACCGACCCGCGCGCTCTCCGGCAAGCTTGGAACCGCTACCACGAAGGCGACCGGCACCTCGTCCAGCATGCGATGCCTCTGCCCAACGACCGCAACCTCGTACACGCCGGGTACCAACGCGACTATTCGCTCGATTTCGGACGCCGCAACATTCTCGCCGCCAACCTTCAGCATGTCTTTGTCACGGTCAGCAAACGTGATGTAGCCGTCCTTCTCTAAAGTCACGCGATCACCCGTCATGAACCAACCGTCCGGTGTAAAGCTTTCTTCGGTCGCCTTCGGGTTGTTGAGATACTCGAGGAATAGCTGGACGCCCCGCCACCCCCAGCACTCGAGGTGACCCGTCTCGCCGGGCTCAACCGCTGTTCGATCCTTTCTCAGGATACGAATGCCATAGCCCGGAGCGGGCCGCCCAGTCGTCATAGAGCGGTTGCGAAGCAGCGCGTCCCCCACAATCCCCTGGCTTACGGTTTCCGTCATGCCCCACCAACCGATCGAACGCACGCCGAAGATCTGATCGTACGGTGGTTCGTTGATGGCCGAGCCGAACATGCGGAAGTGATGCTTGGGTATCGGCTGTTGGGCGAGTGCCTTCAGGAAGAACGGGATCACCGACGCCCATGTGCAGCGGTTTCGGACGGCGACATCCCAAAAGCGCGATGCGGAGAACTTCGGCATCAAAACAACGGTGCCACCGACCCACATGGCCGGCAGGATTGAATACGTGCGGGCATTTGTATGGAACGATGGCATCATTACGAGATGGATGTCATTCTCATTGAACTCTCGTGCATTGCGCTGGCGCGAGCACCCCAGAGCGCATTACCGTGCGTCCATAGCACTCCCTTGGGCCGCGAAGTGGTTCCTGATGTGTATTGCACGGAGCCGAGCCGCCAAGGATCGGCCTCGATCCGGGGTGCTTCGGTCGGGTCGTCTTCGAGGTTTGAGAATAGGCACTCTTTGCTTGGCCGCAGATTGGCGGGCAGATCGTCGCCATCGGCCAGATGCTCGGTCACCGCGAGCCACTTTATGCGCGGGGCGCTGCGCCCGACCAGATCGGCCAGCTCCGGTTGGGTTATCGCGGCCGCCGCCTTGCAATTGTCGGCGAAAAATTCCAGTTCGGCGCCCGCCGAGCGCGTGTTGGTGGTAACGATCACTGCGCCCACCCTAGCGGAAGCGAACCACAAGAATTCGAGTTCCGGCGAATTGTCGAGATGCACCAGAAGATAGTCGCCAGGCTTGATGCCCCGCCTACGCAGTCCTGCCGCCACCCGCAGGACCTGAGTTCGGAACTCGCAGTATGTCCATACTCGCCGCTCGCCGACAAATGGCTCCCACACGAGAAACGGATGATCAGCCCGCGTCTGAGCGCGATAATCGAGAAGCCAATTCACATCTCGCCCGGCAAATGGATTGACGAATTGACTGCGTAACTGGCCTTGCAACCCTGGCATTGACTTGCTCTTGGTTTTCGCTGCGTCCGCGAGCGCACCCGGCGGAGCGCTTTTAACCAGGTGAACTGACATTGCGCCCGATCCGCGGTCAAGAGGCGGGGTGCAGCATCCACCCGAGTACGGATGCTGCCGGACGGCAGCACAGTCCTAGCGTTGCAACTCCTAATCTAACTGATGCAGTGCAGCAGGGATTTGCCGGGTCGGCTCGGCGACCGCAACCGATGGTGTCTTCGCGCACTTCTACATTGAGTAGACTTTCCTGTCGCTCTTCCGTCAGTTGCTGGCGCGAAGCTGCCGCTCTCCCCCAAACGGGGGGTGTGACGTCAGCTGTTCACCCGGATACAGGGCTTGCGCTACCTGCCCCAATTTTTATGCCGATGTTCCTCCACTATCCGGCTGCCATTTTCCTTCCGTCCAAATTGGAAGGCTCCCTGTAGTGCTGTGAAAGGGTGGCGTTAGGGCCAAGCACATGGATGCCCGGAAGCGTGATGACCTGACGGCGAAACTCTCCGTACAGGCGGAGCCTTATGTCCCACGAAGCGATTACGAGGCAGCATGATGCGCCTGTCCGCGTCGGCTGGTGGGACTCAACCTCGGTGGGTCGATCACTTGAGAGATCGTGGAATATGAACCGTGGTCTTGAAATCTCGGCCCCCACATCATCATCATCAAGAAATCGGCACACGCCGTGTCCGGACAATGTGAGCTCCAGGCGCATCTGGTGATGGGTTGTGCTCGGCGAAGTATCGACCGGCAATCTCTGCTGGTGATAGGTCTTCAATCGTGCCGAACCCGATCTCTGAGAGGGCGGTTGCCAACTCCCCCGGAACGAAGAAGCTTAGCCAAGGCTCTCCAAGAGCCGCGGCCTTTGCGATCATGGCCTCGTAGCCGGCACGCCGCGCGGGCGGGTATGCGTCTATCGGTTCCCCATAGTCAAAGACAACCTCGGCATCGGGTATGCTCGCCATTTGGGAAAGCGCCGCGAAAACGGTCTGTCGGGACAGGTAGGGTACGACCCCGAGCCAAGTGAAAAAGGCGGGTCGAGTGCTATCGAATCCTATGGTTCCCAAGCGCTCCAGAAAGTTCTCCTGCTCAAAATCTACGGTCACTAATCGCAGCCAGGCAGGAATCTGCAGTTTCGCCTGGGTCAGGCATTCACGCTTCCATTGCTGAGTTGCCGGGCGATCAACCTCGAACACTTGCAATTGCTTTTCCGCGTAGGGATTGCGAAGCCCAAAAGTATCAAGCCCGGCTCCCAGCACTACGACCTGGCGCACACCGCGATCGACCGCGCTCGCAAGGCAATCCTCGGCAAACCTGCTGCGCGCCACCGTAAACAAGCGCAGGCGATCGAATTCGGGATGATCGCGGACGAACCGACAGATTTCATCGACATTCTCGCAGGAGATCGCGACTGCGAGAGGATCGGCAAAAATCGCCCCACCCTCCGCCAATTGGTGAGCCGCACGCAACAGTGCAACAGTTTTCGCTGTCAAACTCGGGGTGCCGTGCATAACCACCTGCTGAAAGGGTATCGACTTAAAACAACGTCGAAAGAGAGAATTTGGCAATGCAAGTCATTGCTGTGAAACATATATTATCTCGGCATGCCCGTACCTACCAGCGGCGTCGCACCTCGTCTAAACAATCGGCGAGAACTTTTGGCTGTGGCTTCGGGTAGCGGTAAGGGGCAACAAGCAACCGATCTTGGCATTGGAACGTCTTTGACGTCGCTCCAGGGGATATTCCTTTGAAGCACGCGCGGGCCGTGAGGCGCCCTGTGGGCTCAACTCGACGTCGGGTTCTCTATAGGCCTTCTGCCGATACCACTTCCAGAGCACCACACCACCAAAAAGTCAGGCGAGTGTTGCTATAAGCATCGAGCGTGATGCTGCCGCCCGAGACCAGCAATGAAAATATCAGGAGAGGCGCACCAACCAACATGATAGAGCGACTGCGCAGATGCTCACAACCGTATCTCGTGGCTTCCCTTAACGCGCGAAGCACACCAGCCTATTCGTTATGCGCAAAGGCCTCGAGATCCCGCGACCATCGCTCGAGCAGCTACGACAGGCGGCTCCCTGGCTTTGGGTGTGGTGCCAAAACTGCAACTGTCGTCACAAGGCGCCCATAGCGCTTGCGCCACTGATTATTAGGTGGGGCGGAAACGCTTCACGTGACCTTCTCCGGCAATCGGCGCGGTGCACGTCCTGCGGCCGTAAGGGTGCCGATCTCCAACATCCAAGTGCGCGATCCAGCGACATAACATTGGCGTTCCATGCGCGAGCGGAGGATTGGCGCTAATCGCATAGTGGCGCGGTATTTGCCGTGTTGAGGTACGTCCACTTCGAGGTGATTGAATGAGAGGCGCCTTACCTTCTCGGCCCACCCACATGCCACCCCGCGGTGCCCGTCTCCCCCGCCGGTCCTAACCGTGTGGCCATGACCTGTAGCGGCGGCTTTTGGAGGAGGCTTCGGTCCCACATGAAGCATGAAATTCCTCTTAGTTGGATGATCGACAACCGAGCTGCGACTATTTCAAAATCGCTATGCCTGTGTTGCCGGCCTCACTCTCGATCACCTGCCAAACTGTTATCTTTGTCGCTAGCGGCCCATCCTGCTGCCACCAGCGGCTCAGCTTAGCAATGGGTGCGATGGCCGCTAAATTAATGGGAAATGAAAATGAGTTATCGATATTGGGCGAACGTCAGAGGTCTCCCCCGAAACGGGTATACGCCGCACCTTAGACTGCACCATCTAACACCGCGAACAATTCTTGAGCAGTCGGGGTAAGCGCACGTTGCGGCTTTGCTCGGAGCTTCAACAAAGGCGCAGCGAAGGTAAGCGGCCATAGAGAAGGAGCCATGGGCCTAGATCAAATCGGCATCACCCTAAGCGGCGTCATTGCGGTCTGGCTTACGCAACACAAGCGTGAAACTTGGCGACGTTGGGCATGTATTTTCGGGATGCTTAGCCAGCCGTTTTGGTTCTACGCGGCATGGAAGGCCGAGCAATGGGGCATTTTTGCTCTGTGCACCCTCTACACCTACGCATGGGCGAGAGGCCTCTGGACACACTGGCTCAATCCCTACTTTCAAACCAGGGAGCGTCAAGGTGGGGCCGAGGCACGTTAAACGCCCACTCGCTGCGCTCTTCCCTTGTCCACTCCACTAGCCGTCCCCTAATGCTTGCACACACTCACTGCGATGACCTGTGGTCGTGTCTGGGCAGTGGGTACTTGGCGACCCTTTGGAGGGACATTGAAAGCGGCGCCTGTTGGCGAGCCGACTTCTCAGTCATGTGACAGATTTGAAGCCCGCATTGCGGTCTGGCACCAGCAGGCCGGCGCGCCGGAAAACTTGGGGCGCCCGGGCGTCGAAGACCATCCACCAGGCGAACAGCTTCCACGGCGCATAGACCGCAACGCTGCCGAGGCTGATCCAGGGCGTGCCGAGCGCCGCTTGCTGCCCGAGCATGGCCGCCGCCCATTGCGTCGCCGCCCATACGAAAACAAGTGTCAGTGTGACAGCGGTAACAGCTTGCAGGATCCCACTCCGACAAGTCCGCCCAGCGGGCCGAGCCGCAAGTCGTCTTGAGACTCTGGGCTCGGCTCCGCCAGGCGGCTCCCCCGATGACGATGAGCGCGGGTGCGATGCCACCGGTTCGCCGGCATCGGTGCTTCCCCCTGGCGCTTGAACTACGCCGCGCGGATCAGGATGCGGGAGAAGCGCACCGCTCGTGAATTGGTATTCGTGAACCGCGGGTGGGGGCGTGCGTTGCCGTGAAGTCACGTGCAAGCGGGATGTCTGGGGTTGGTCGGCGGGGCGGCTAGCCCATAAAAACCAAGTCAGCCCTCGCGCGCCAACGGCTCTGTCGAGACCCCGATCCGCGACGCCCCACCTGGAACCCGTGCGGTGCGCCTCAAAAAAAATGATTGTTCGACTGTCGGTTTCGCGTCCCCTCGCTCGTCTTCACTGTAGACCGGTTTTTTGGACCTATGCCGTTCGAAACCACGGCCCCAGCCAACCGAGCCAACGGCATCCCGAGCTCAGTTCTCAACTTCAAATCGCATAAATTTGAGGGCGCCGACCATGAATACCTTTCTCCTTGCCAGCCAGATCGTTGCCTACGGCGTCAGCATCGTTTCGGCATCGGTCAACATTGCGAAGTTCGTGCAACATCGCCACTCAAAGTCAAAGCGCCGGTTCCGGATCGCTCGCTTGCATGTGACGGGTTAGGCAACCATGTCGAGCGTCGAGGATCGCCTCCGTGCGCAACCAAAGGCGAGACGACCTTGCCCGTGAATTTCACGATCCTGGTCCACTTCGGACCCGCGCCGTCGCACGCATGATGTACCAACTCCTCAAGGCCGGCGTGGTCTGGCCGAGCGATCGTCTCACCCGAATGGGCGGAGCCCGCGCCCGAGCAGGCGGGCTCCGGTGCGCGGCCGATGCTTGCCGCGCACTAGAGCGCACGTAGAACAAACAGCGAATAGTTTGTTGCAGTCGCCCGAGGTGCTGTTCGACGTTCACCGTCTCCCCTATGGCGTTTAGACGGGGCCGCAGCGTTCACCAGTCTGGGAGTTCAACTTGCGTTTGGCCCGCGCCTTTTGGCTGACGGCGATGAGACAGCGGCTCCGTTGACCGTCGTGACCCTACGTCGCAAGACGCTTCGTGAGTTATACAGGTCCCGCAGAATGTCTCTCATAACTTCCAGGGTTTCTTCGGCTGTCTTGGTCTCCTTACCCGAGGCTCGCAACTGCTCGATGAAAGTGTGTTGGATTGCCAAGCGTTTCTCGGCGTCTCTGACCTGGCTGCTGTTGTCACGAAATTGCTGGCTCAGTTTCGACATGGCGGCCCCCCAAGACTTGAGCTTCGCGGCGTCACAACGCTGACTTAGAGGTTTGGTTCCGTACCCTTCGACGGCCTGGGGGGTGCCAGATGATTTGCATCCGTGACCAACGAAGTGCCATCGGCTGAAAATCGCACCGACTTTGCGCATGATAACGGATGTGCCGCCAGCGATTTCAGGCTGAGAAGTGCCTACAGAGCGGATGGGAGAGCAAATAAGAAAGCTATGGCGGCGATGCCACAGTCGATGAATTTATAGCGTCGCGCTTACTGAAGGGCGCGTAGAGGCTACGGACGTGCTGGAGTCGGCTTTACAATGAGGCGGCGCCTTTGTCGAGGTGCACGGCCACGTGACGATCACGTCTGCCCATCGCACAGCGCAGGAGCAAGCGTGCGTTTGCGAGGGCGAGAGGGGTCCGTGTGCCGGGAGGCCCCGCATTGTCGCAACCAAGAAGCGCCGGCGCATCGTTAAGCGCGGCACCTCGCGGCATCAGGACCGCATTGCCCTCGATGTGCGTGCCGGCATCGGCACTGCCTGCACGAGTTCGCACAGTTCAACCCACAGTTCGGAGTCCGATTTCCGTTGGGCAAGCGCGACCGGCCGCACATGGAGCCGGCTCAATCGAACCACACACCGTTGCGGCTCGCCGCCGTCGGTTCGGTTACGCGTCAGGTCACGCCGTGCGCCAAGCTCAAAATTATGCTGGTCGAATTCGCCGGCGGACTAGTGGTCGGTACCATCGCCCGCTGATTCAGTTCCAAACAGGGGCAAGCTACGGAACGGCGACCGCCCGAAACCGTCCATAGGCACCGGCTCACGTTGTCAAATTTTCAGTGCGCCCTCCGGTTCATCGCTCACTACCACCACAAAGTCGGTGTCCTTGCCCGTCTCTCGGCTAGGCCGGGGTGAGCTGGAAGCCCACGTCCCCGACTCGCTCATCGACGAGCTGGGGCTGGAAAGCAATGACCCTGAAAAGATTTCCCCCGGCGCTTGCCGGAAGAAGGCGCCGACGGGCCGAGTGCAGAGGCAACTTCGCGACAGCTCACCAACCCGCTCGCCAAGTTGCAAACCGGGTGGCGGTGGCAAATCGCTTGTCGACTGCATGGGCTTCTGGGATGCCGCCACGGACATGAGCAAGGTCGAGTGGCGCGCCGCCTGCAAGCGTTCGATGCAGGAGCTTCTGGGATCTCAAATCCCGTCTGCAATTCTCAGCAGGGTCGACGCGCGGACTATTCTGGGATCTCGGAGATAAGGATCGTGCGGTCGGAAAAAGAAAATGGCCCTCAGCGATGTGAAGGCCAGTTGGCAAACGGCGAGGGCTCGAAGTTGGGACACGAGCCGCCGTTTGCGCTGCGCCCGTGCTCAGCTTCCGGAGCATCCGCAATACCCAATGTCCCGATGGCAACTACTTAGAGCCGTTATGACGATGGTTCGTCAGAATAGGTTAGGAGAAAACCCCGTTGACTGAGCTTTGCGCCTCGTGTCTCCCGCGCAACTTCACGCAATGCAATCTCGTTATGTCCGTTATCGCACCAACTCCGCTGTCGATTTTCTGAAGCGAACAATTAATCTCGGCATGGGGGAGCGCAGCACGGACGGGGTTGCTGCAGGTTCGCGGGCGTTGCGAACCGAGACGAGATAAGCTGCTTTTCTCGACCGTTCTCGCTTTCAGGTCCGGAGGCGTGATGCTCGTCTATTTGTTTCGACAGAGATGCACTGACGACCTTGCGCTCACAACTGACGTGACGGGTCGGAATATTCCGTCTCCAATCCTTGTACAGATTGGATCTTCGTGGAGGCCATCGACATCAGCAAATTCGAACCTCCGTGGGACATTGCTGACTTTCAATGTGTGCTCCGCTGTCTGAAGGTCTTCGGTCACTATATGTTCGAGGCCAAGGGATCAAACGCTAAATGAAAAACGAACCTGAAGGCCGCACTTCGGGGCGCGGCGATCCAATCAATGTGCTTTGTCTGGCGGTGGCCTTTCTCGCAGTGTGTGGGTTGATCTGGATCGCTTTAATGCAGTAGACGTGGCTTCCGCCCGGCCCATCGTTTTCAGCTGGCCGTTGCTGGCCCATGACGCCCATGCGAGACCGGCGGCGAAGCTGATGAGCAGGGCTGTGCCCGTCAGCGGTTCGTATCGGACGTGCCATGTTGCTCCGGCGATCCAGAAAAGGCACGTTGCATAAAGCCAGTGGCGAAACTAGGTGCTGTCCAAAAAGCAGTTCAACGAAACCGACATGGCACGCCTCCCTGAATTGACGCTGGCACCCGAGACAGTTTAGCTCAATTTGCGGGGGAGGAGAGCTGCAACATGGGCGGCGCACAGCGCACGCCCCGGGCCTCCACGCCCATTCAACTGTCGGCCTCATCACAAACCCTCTTGGAACTACGGTGCCGACCATCACGCACGCTTACGTGACCGTGGTTCGGGGAGTGCATCAAAGCCAATGCTCGGCCCGCGCATGGAAAGCCAACACTATATCGCTCGACCTCGCGCTCGGATGCTGGAAGGTCGGCACCCTTGTTTCCGCAGCGCGTGCACCGAGCCGACCGCCGTAGAAGATCACTTGACGCGTCCCCGCCCCACCTGATGATCAGCGGCGCAAGCGCCATTGGTTCCGTTCCGACACCAAACCCATAGCCAGGGTATTGCCTGGCGCATCTGGGCGAGCGTAGGTGGAGGGTCAGGCTCGCGTGGTTCGGCCATTAACGGAAGCTACGACATCGTCTGTGTTGGCATTGCCGCTCTAGATCTTGGGCATGGTCACTCCAGTTTGCGACAAATGCCGGCGGCGCAATGTCTTCACGTTCAAGGTAGAGGCAGAGGAAGCTTGGCGAGCCCTCGTGCTCAATCGCTGGCGGAACGTTTGCGCCTCTTGTTTTGACGGCGAGGCCGAACGCGCGGGCATCCGATATCGATATGTGAATGTGTGCGCCATGCCGTGGAGCGAAATGCCTGACCCGGCAAGGCGCTATGGCAAGAAGCGTCGCTAGGCACTGGCCTCACCGCCAGCAGTCTCCTTCTCAGACGCGCGCATTTCTTCCAACATACGCAGAAGCTCAGTTTCCAGCTTCAGCTGCTGTTGAGCCTCAGTCGTCGTCTGACCCGATGCCTTTGCTTTTGCGATGAGGCCGCTAACAAGCGCAATGCGCCTCTTACAGGCGCCAATTTGCTCGGAAAGATCGACCGGTGTCACGGCATGCCTATGCCATCCTGCGCGCCCGATGGTACCGACGTGAGCGGCAAAGGCTACGGTTCATAATGTTTGGTCAGGAACCGTACGCTCGCAATCGACGTTAAGGGCGCAGTTCTATCGTTGGAGGTTCTGTGCGATGCGCGAACTCGAAGACGAAATTGCCCTCTTGGAACTGCGATCCGAACAGCTTCTCATCCACGTTCAGGAACTTCCGCGTGGTTCGCCGGAAGCGATTGCTGCACGCGCGGACTTGGACATCATGCTTCAGCGGCTGGTGGCCGCTAAAGGCGAACGTGATCGGACGCTAAACGAACGAGGGCGTGCCGCCTAGCGAACGCGCCGAACATCTTAGAACGGCAATTCAGTCACGGTACACCACTCGTCATCAAATCGTGGGCACTTTCCCCGGCTCCATCCGTGAAGCCCACGAGTTCCTTTTGGCCCTCCGGCGTAGCCCCGATCAGCACGAGAATGCACTGCTTCTCGTCCTCCAGTCGCGCTTCCAGGTAAATGCCATCGGCCCAGACGTAGACGTAGCGCTTCGCTGACAGATCTCGCTTCGATTGCGCATGCTCGTCCTGCCAAACGTCCTTTAGTCGGCCAATCGTCGAGGCCGACAGCCCCACGGCATCCTTGCCGAACAATGCGGCCAACGCCTCTGAGAAATCGCCCGTCGAAATGCCCTTCAGGTAAAGGAGCGGCAGCAAGCTCTCCACAGACTTCGAGCGCCGCACATAAGGCGGAAGGATACCAGGCGTGAAGCGGATGCGGCCTTGATCAGCGGCGGCAACCTCGCGATCGCGCACACGTGGCTGGCGCACGGCAACCGGACCAATCCCCGTCATTATCTCACGCTCGGGCAGATGTCCGTGACGGACAATGCGACGGTGACCCTGGCTGGTCTTCAGATCAGCATATCTGCCGAGGAAATCGGCGGCTTCGGCCTCGATGGCCTGCGCTAGCAGCGCGTGTGCTCCGTTGCGCAAAACGTCGGTGAGTTGATCGTCGAATGTTCCTGGCTGAATCAGCTTGGTGACGCTATCGTTCGACACGGCATATCGCTCCTTCAGTGGAGAAGTGGAGGCTTCAAGCACCCCCACGATATGCCGCCTTACCGATTTGCGCCGTCACCAACTTTTGGCCATAGCTCCTGTCGAAGACGTTCGATGCACTCACCGCAGCGAGCGCAGCTTTCACGGGAGCTGCGGCGATGTGGGGCTACACCAACAAGTCGAAGGCCTGAAACGCGACGGCCCCAGTGCTTTCGCTACTAGGGCCGTTAGAGGGGGCATTGTCGTTGGTACTTGTTACTTGGGACGCCTACGCAACTACCCTTCGACGCCACGCACTTACTCAACCAACGCGGAACACCCTACCGATGTTTCGCGGAGAGAATTGGGCGGAGCTGTGACGATGAACAGGCAAGTGGAGCGCATGGTGCGCACGCTCGATTGTCAAGGCGGCGCAGGTGCATATGCGACGAACCACCGACACGCCATTCGTCGCTGCGCCTTCAGAGGTTAACGGCCGGATGCACTCGGGCGATGAAAACGCGCTGATCGCATTGTACAAAATGCGCCCGCATATGGGCTCGCCGGCAGAGATCGCCGCGAGCAAGGCCTGGCTGCGCGGCCAAGCGTTGACCGGGCTCTTTTGTAGGAGGTGAACCGTGTACGCTTTCATCGTCGGCTTCAACGAGTGGATGCTGAAGGGCCGGGTTGCCGGCCAGGGCTGGAAGCGCAGCAAGAGCAAGGATGCCAACGGTTGGGAACATGACGGTCAGATACATCCGGGAGTTGAAGGCTCCGGAGGCCCTGGCCGGCATGAGCGGGCGGAACTGCTTGCTGATCGTGGTCAAGCCCGAGCGTCGCGGCGGCTACATGCCCTCGTCGGTTATGACCAGCGCCCTCAAGGAAGCGAAGCGACGCGGCATCCCGATCGATGAGCGGATCCACTCACCGTAAGCGAAGCGGGCCTAGGCATCAGAAACCTAGGCCCGCCTGGGCACGCAGTCTCAAGAGAAGTACCGGATAAACTCGACGGAAGCAGGAGGGTTCCATGGCCAAGCGCTTTGAGAGTTACAGTGACGGTCGAGCACGATATCCTCGTGCGCCTGCGAGACCTGCACAGGCAGGCGACCGAGGAGCGTAGCCACTACTACGTTGGCCGGTGCGTGAGCGACGCCATTAACGAAATCACGGCGCTGCGCAGGCGGCTGGGCAGAAGAAGGCCTCGATGGCGAGCTGCATCGAGGCCAGTATATCGGAAACACGACGCCCCTCGGAGGAGACGCCAGACCTTCAGCGTACAATCTGTAGCGACTACAGCATATCCCGGGAAACACGTAGGCGAGCGTAAGCAGGTCAGTTGCGGCAGTCCCCAGCGTGCGGTACCAACGCCATCTCCTGAAATTTCGATTTGAGGGGGTGGCGCGGGCCCCTGAGAGGGGCTGCGCCAGGTCCTGAGAGGGGCTGCGCCATGTCATCAGACGATCAGGGTCCCGAGTGGGAAGTTGCGCAAGCTGCTTGAACGGGAAGCCCTCACCATCTCGGGCGTCATGACTGATCCTGAAGCCCGGCGGCATACGTTGTCCATTGCGGAGGCTTATAGGCTCCTCGGCGAGCGGGCCAAGGAGCACAGCGTGCGACTTGCTCGGCTCACAAGTCACATGAAAAAGCGGTAGCCAAGTAGCTGGCCCACCCAAGAAGCTTGCGCCTGTAGCTACTCCAGGTTTTACAAGACAGTCGCGGGAAGACCATGGACCGGACGATCAGGGCGATCCTGGAGCATCCGGACGCCTGAGAGGGAAACCGGCATGGCTACCGCTGGCACGATAGTGTTTGAGATCAAGATAGCGGTCGACATCGTACTGGCCGAGGACGGCATGTATTACGTCGATGCAAGCACCGTGAAGGGCGATGCGGTGCATAGCTGGACCGAAGGGCCATTCGATACGGAACGCAAGGCGCGCGAGAACCTGCAGTGGCAGTTCGCCGTGCCGGTGATCGAAAACCTATAAGCGCAGAGAAGGCCCCGACGGGCATTGTGCCGAGGCCTCAAGTCGCTGACGCTGTGCATAGGGCCGTCAGAAACCTCAAGCCTATCCCTCAGTGCGGGGGTGTCCATCAGAAACCCTGTGCGAAAGCGCACACAAAAACCGCAGCGTAGTCCTACACCAATTTTTGAAAAATCCTGCACTGACAGGTCCGCCCACGCATGACCCGGGGTGGAACGCTCTGCGGGCCAAATCGGTATAGGCGTTGGCCGATGCCGATACGTAAGAAGCTCACTGGTAGCAGCCATCCCCGCTCTGCACTGGAGGGCATGGAACCGAGCCGTATGAGCAGAATACGCAGCACTTCCCTTTGATGGGCTTCATACGGCGGTGCATCGTTTGCAATCGTAGAAATATAGGCAGGCGTCGGTCGGCATGGGCTCGAGCGCTTTGTAACCGCAGGCCGGACAAGTAATGACAGAGAGTAGTTCCATGGATCGCAGGATGCCCCTGTAGCGGCTATAGGTTCAATCGGACCAAAGGCCCAAGTCCCACAAGACGAAAGAGCAGTGGCCGTGAGCAAGGGCGACACGGAATTGCGGAAGCCCAGAAAGCGCGACGTACCAATCGAAGAGGTGACTTGCCCGGCGCGGGAAACAATGGGGGCATAGGTCAGGGAGTTGTCAGGGGGAATCACCTAGGCCCCGCGACGTGTCAGTCCACAATACTCATCCGGCTCAGCGGGGTTCCATTCTTTTCAAACGAAGCAAGTGCGGCTGCCTTCAGAGCTGCCAAATCATCAGTTCCAAGCAGACTCGCGTGGGCAATGGTCGAATGCGCCAGGCCGAGCCTCGCGTTCTCGATGGCAGCCGGGTCGATTGAGTGAACTATGCTCGCCCAAGCTTCATCAAACGCCTGCTTAAGCGCTTTGATGACATCAGCTTTGAACGGCGCCGCGTCCAGCAGCTTCCGCGCCTCCATCTCGTTCCCCAAGCCCGCCAGACACTGTGGCACGCGGCAGCTGCCACGCCCCAGCGCTTTCCTCCAAATAGGCGTGTTGGCCGTAGGTTCGTGAGGTCTCAAGTTTAGCCGTTAGTGTTAGCGCGTGCCACCACAGATCGTGGACGCGGGTCGGAGCACTACTAGCGACGCCATCAACGAGATCACGGCGTTGCGCAAGAAGCTGGGGATATCCATCTAATCCCAACGGGTTCCCGGAACCCAGCGCCCGTTAGGACGTTCACGTGGCGGGGGGAGAGCAATTTTTGGGTGCGGGACTTAGGCGAGGGGGCTGCGCCGTGTCGAGGGACCTCAAACAAATTGAACGCGAGATCGCGCAGGCTGCGCGATGGGCCGTAAAGTGGCGAATGCTTCAGAAGGAGGCCATAGAGGTCGCCGGCGCAATGGGCGATCCGGAAGCCCGCCACCAGATGCTGTTTATCTCAGATTGCTACCAGCGGCTGGCCGAGCGCACCGAGGAGCGCAGAGAGCGATTGGTTGTGTACAGCAATCACATGAAGAAGCGGTAGACGACACCGAAAGCGACAACGCCGGCGATCACGAGATGGTCGAAGAACTCGGCCACCTGCCCGTCCACTAGTACGCCCCGATATTCTGGCCGATAAATAGGCCGATCGGGAGTGCGAGCAAGAGCACCCAGTCCCAGGTTTTCATCAGTCCCTCAAATCCTGCCCCGACACCCAAGAGGTCGATCGGTCATTGAGTTGGCAAATTCGGGCGCAGTTGAGACTTTCTTAGCGTGAGCGTGATTTGAAGAAGCGAGATTTCTCGATTTTGTCCCACTGCAGTGCGCAGATGAGGAAGACTGCAAGGCCAAGAACCCAATCGACGGTCTCAAGCCCAATGGATCGTGCGGTCGGCATTGTCATTTGGCAAGCGGCCATACTCAGCACGAGATAAAGCACCACAAGCACGCAGATTAACCAGCGCCACATCGTTATCCGCTCCTGCCGGCGAGCTTCCTCAACGGGCGAGCAAGCGGGCCTAACTCGCCATAAGACCTTCCAGGCCTAGCTGGACACCTTCCTCTTGAGGCGCGCCTCAAGGGCATCGAGCGCCTGCTCCATAGTTTCAGTCATCGAAATTGGAATCGCCTTGCCTGCGCTGAGGGCCTCGGCGGGCCGCAGCAATTGCTGTTTCTTCTCAGGTCTGACCCGGAAGATGATTTGTGTCGTCTTGCCGAGCTTGCGGCTTTCGCCCGTCGACCTCAACTGCGTTCTGAGCCCGCGCTTCGGCCTCGTCCCAATTCCCGCGCTGCGATCTTGGCTGTACCTCGGCCAGATCTACTTTCTTCATGCTTCAAAACCTTCTCTATTGCCTTCCACAACTCCGCGATTTCGGCCCTCGCCTCTCCGTTGAGCTCAGCACCCGTGCGGCCTGTGCTAGCGGCTCTCACAAAATCGGTTCGCTGTCGGACTCCACGGGACGAATGGGGCGATCGGGAACCATCTTGCCAAGACGGAGCAGCGTTTCGCGCGTCAACAAGGACGCGCGCGCATCGACCCGGTTCAGCACGAAGTTTGCCTTGTCGGATTTGCCGAGCTCGGCAATGACCCTGACAACATCTTCCTGTGCAGCGACATCTAACGGGCTCGGTTGCACTGGGGCCGTAGCTAACGCCCGCCTGCGCAATGTACCAACCGAAGAATTGAACCCCCGCGCCGACGTGCCGGCAAAGCCAACAGGCGTCAGGATCGCCACCGTCCTCTGTCTCCGAATTGGTCACTTACATTTGAGGACCGCTACAAAGATTAGTCTGCTACTCCCTCTTATCCAGTGGGGTGGCAGAATTGCGTCATCACGTGTCCAGAATGCGGTCACAGCGCAACCGAGACCATGCCGATTGATGCCTGTCAGTACATCTACGACTGTAGGGGATGCGGCCACTGCATGAAGCCTATCAAGGGCAAGTGCTGCGTCTACTGCTCCTACGGATCGGTCCCTTGCCCACCTGATTCGGTGCCAGTCAGCCTGGATCTGCGTTGGCCGGGGTGCTCCCAGATCAGTTGGCAGTGACACGCACCCCAGCCTCCCGCTTTCTGGTCGTGCCAATTCTCACCATCCCCGATAGCCCCCTATCCGACGCGGTACGGTGCCAACACAGAAGCCAACCTCCCTCGCCACCTTGCCGATGCCGATGCCCTTGGCCACCGGCGTGCGCGGTCGAGCTTGTCGAGTTCGGTACCGGGCCGACCCAGCTTCGTGCGCACGATCCCCCGATTGGTCTCGAACTTGCCGTCGCGGGCAATCTTTTCTTTGATCACCTTCAGCCCCGCCCGCACATGTTGGCAAATCATCGAATGCTCGAACTCGCCAAAAGCGCCCGTGATCTGGAACAGCAGCTTGCCCGTCGGCGTCGTCGTGTCGATGTTTTCTGGTCGCGGCCCTTTGCACCACTAATGCCGTATGGCCGAGGGGCGAGATGACCCGAGGCAGCGTCTCGTTAGCCAATGTGCGTTTATGATGTGGAACCGTACGACCGAAGCGCTAGCGAGTGGTTTACGACCGCGACCTATATCGGGAATCTTCCCCTTGCCATAGAATTGGCAGCCGCTGCCCTTCTGCAGTGGCAGGACAAGGCCGCCACTCCTTTTCTCGAGCTCTGAGGACAGATGCGCGATTTCGTCAATCTGGGGGACCTGCGAGACCCCGCGACACCCGCGACAAATACGGCGTTGATCGACTGTTGCGACTGGGACATGCCGCGCATCCTCTCTCACGGCGACATCGACCGCCAGGCGAATGCCTGCGCTCGAGCCTTGGTCACACACGGCCTCGCGCGTGGTGATCGCGTGGCCATACTCTCCCTCAATCGGGCAGAGCTGCTGATCTCCTACCTCGCCATCATGCGCGCCGGCTTCGTCGCGGTGCCCGCGAACATCAAGTTTCCGAGGGAGACAATCGGTTTCATTCTGGATGACGCGCAAGTAAAGTTGGCATTCTGCGATGCGTCTGGGCGGACCCTATTACCGACGGGTATGCCCGTGATCGACTTCGACGCCTCCGGCAGCGACGGGTTTGCGAACTTTCTCGACCCAGGCTCCTTTGCGACCGCGCGGCCGGCGCCCGGCGAGATAGCTATGGTGCTCTACACCTCTGGCACTACCGGCCGTCCGAAGGGTGTTCCCTTGTCGCACGACGGTCAGCTTTGGGCCGTCCGCTCACGTGCCGGCGCCGGGAATCAGGACCGCCACCGCCTGCTGGTGGCCGCGCCACTTTTCCATATGAACGCTCTCGGGACCGCAAAATTCGTGCTTGCTGCCGGCGCCAGCATGGTTCTGCTGCCGCAGTTCAATGCGCGACGCTATGTCGAGGCGATCGGTCGGTTCAAAGTCACCTGGGTGACGTCGGTTCCGACCATGCTGGCATTGGCCTTGCGTGAACGCGAGACGCTTGCGCGAACCGACCTGTCTTCGGTCGAGTTCATTCGCGCAGCGTCGGCGCCAATCACACAATCGCTCGTCGACGAGGTGCGGCGCATTTTCCCAAAGGCGGTGCTCAACATCGGCTACGGTACGACGGAAGCAGGTCCCGTCATGTTCGGGCCGCGGGCCGGTCTTCCAAAGCCTGATCTCGCCCTCGGGTGGCCACTGCCGGGCGTCGAGGTGCGCCTGGTCGGATTGGAGGGGCAAGAGGCCACCGAAGGCGAACTGTGGATCCGCACGCCCGCGAATATGGCGGGCTACCTCAATCTGCCGGCCAAGACGCAGGAGGTGCTGACGAGCGACGGCTGGTACAAATCCGGCGACGTCTTCCGCCGCGACGAGTTGGGCGCCTACACGTTCGTCGGGCGCACCGACGACATGTTCGTGTGCGGTGGCGAGAACATCTATCCGGGCGAGGTGGAGGGCATGCTCGAGCGACACAGCGAAATCGTGCAGGCCTGCGTCGTGCCGGTGCCAGACGAGATCAAGGGCGAAAAGCCGTTCGCCTTCGTCGTCCTGAGGCCCGGCGCACGTCTGACCGAGGATGAGGTCAAACGGTTCGCGCTCGACAATGCGCCCGCGTACCAGCATCCGCGCGGCGTCGTGTTCATGCCCGAGCTGCCGCTCGCCACGACGAACAAAGTCGACCGCACGGCGCTGGGGGTGAACGCACGCAAGCGCTGGTTGGCGATGGCGGAGAAACCAGCGTGAAGCATTCGCAGAGGACAAGGCCATGAAGGCAGCAGTCATCTACGAGCACGGCGGTCCGGGCTCGATCCGCTACGAGGCCGCCTTCCCCAATCCAACTCCCGCCGCCGGCGAAGCCGTCGTGCGCGTGAAGGCGGCATCATTGAATTACCACGACATCTTCACGCGCCGAGGCATGCCCGGAATCAAGGTGCCGATGCCGTGCGTCATGGGCATCGACTTCGCTGGCGAGATTTCGGCCCTCGGAGCCGGCGTGAGCGACTGGGTGGTCGGCGACCGCGTCCTGATCGATCCGGTCGACCGGGTCGGCGGCGGTGGTCTCATCGGCGAGGTGCGGCACGGCGGTCTCGCCGAGTACTGCGCGGTGCCGACGCATCACCTCGTCAAGTTGCCGGACAATGTGTCTTACGAGGCGGCCGCGTGCTTGCCAGTCGCGTACGGCACCGCGCTGCGCATGATGGTCACCATTGGCCAGATCAAGGCCGGCGAGAAAGTAATGATCCTCGGCGCGTCCGGGGGCGTCGGCACCTGCTGCGTGCAGCTGGCGAAGCTCGCGGGCGCGGAAGTCATCGTGTGCGCATCGAGCGCCGAAAAGCTCGCGCGCCTCAAAGAGCTCGGCGCCGACCACGGAGTCAATTACACGACCGAGGACTTCGTCAAATGGGTCTATGCCAAGTACGGCAAACCGCACCGCCGGCGCTTCGACGGTGGGTTGGATGTCGTCGTCAACTTCACCGGCGGCGATACCTGGGTACCTTCGCTACGAGCGCTGCACCGACAGGGGCGCATCCTGACCTGCGGGGCCACCGCCGGCTTCGATCCCAAGGAGGACTTGCGCTTCATCTGGACCTTCGAGCTCAACATCCGCGGCTCCAACGGCTGGATGCGCGAGGACCTCACGGCATTGTTCGACCTGATCGGCTCGGGCAAGCTGAAACCCGTCATCGATCGCGAGCTGTCGCTGCCGGAAGCCAACGAAGCCTTTCGCCTCCTCGAGAATCGCATCGTGTTCGGCAAAGTGCTGGTGAAGCCATGAGCGACGTTTCGCCAACCAAACTCGACGCCGCCGGCGTGCAGGCGATCCTCGATGCCTCGCCGTTCATAGCATCGCTCGGGCTCAAGGTAGTTAGCGTGGACCACGCCAAGGGCGAGATCAGCATGCAAATGCCTCTGAAGCCGGAGTTCGAGCGGCGCCGCGGTACGCGTCAGTTCCACGGCGGGCCGATCGCTGCTTTCATCGATGTGGTCGGCGACTACGCCATAGGCATGTTGGTCGGCGGCGGCGTACCGACCATCAACCTGCGGATAGACTACCTCCGACCCGCAATCGGCCAGTCGATCACTGGCATCGGGCGGGTGCGCCGGCAGGGCCGCACCGTCGCACTGGTCGACATCGAGATCACCGACGAGGGGGGAAAGTTGGTCGCCGTTGGCCGCGGCACCTATACGCCGCAGACCGGCTGAACTGCGGGGTGGCAGCTGGTCACTCGCACCTTACCTCAGCCGCAACAATACGCAGATGCTGGTCCCGAAGTCATACTGGAGCCGGAGGCGGGCCTCGCGATGGCAATGGTGCTCCATGAGCTTGCGACCAACGCTGCGAAGTACGGCGCACTTTCTACGAAAGGGGGGCACGTGATGATCACATGGGAGCGGCTCCTGCAGGGGCAACCGACTGATCTGATACTCAACTGGAAGGAGTTTGGCGGCCCAGGAGCTTGGATCCCCGACGCCACCGACAAGCCAGGCCGCAAAGTAGTGCGGCCTTAATGAGGCAACGCTAGAGGTCCGGCTGTACTAAATCGGTCGGTGGGTATAGGCTCATATGATACGCAGCACCAAGCCCGTCCTCGCTACGCGCGCTTGGCCTCAAACTTAGCCGATCATCACGCTTGCTGCGCCCCTTTGGGATTGATCGACGGCTCGGGTCATCTCGGCCAGCATCAAATAGGCCGTCTACCTTGGTGGTTCGCGCTTAGCCGCGCCAAGGAATGGCCCGTGTCACCGAACCGTATTCTGTCGCGGCTATCGCCAGCCGATTTGGGTTTGCTCGAGCCTCACCTGGAGCCTGCCAACCTTCCAGTGCATCGCTCCCTGGAGTGGCGCAATAAACGCATCGATTATGTCTATTTCATTGAGGCAGGATTTGCCTCCGTTGTCGCCAACGGGTCTGGCAAGCCGAGCATCGAGGTTGGCATCATTGGTCGCGAAGGCATGACCGGCTTGGCGATTGTGATGGGGTATCAGCGCGCGTCTCACGATACTTACATCCAGGCTGCCGGCAAGGGTCAACGGATCAGAGCAGCCAAGTTGCGCGAGGCCGACGAGCGCAGCAACACGCTTCACCGGGCCATGCTGCGCTACGCTCATGCATACCTTCTGCAGACCACCGCAACGGCCCTTGCAAACGGACGGAGCAAAATCGAAGAGCGGTTGTCGCGCTGGCTACTCATGGCAGATGATCGCATCGACGGTGACCGATTGCCCCTCACGCACGAATTCCTGTCTTTGATGTTAGGCGTGCGCCGATCTGGGGTGACCACTGCCCTGCAGGCGCTGGAGCGAAAGGGTCTCATTTCCAGGATGAGGGGAAACATCCTTCTCCGCGATCGCAAAGGACTGGAGAAGCAGTCAAATGGAACCTACCTAACCTCTGAGCTTTAATGGCTAGAAATGCCGCCGACGCAACATCGTCAGCTACCGTGTCGAGCCGAACTCAATGCCTTTTTGACGCGTAGCGGCGCACCTGGGACGTGCTTGCGGCTGACCAGCCTGCGCCGCAACAGACTGCGCGCGCGATAGAGCTCACGCAGGATGTCGCGCATGACTTCCAACGCCTTTTCTGCCGAGCGGGTATCGTTCCCCGAGGCGCGTAGCCGCTCGATAAAAACGTGCTGGACCGCGAGCCGCCGCTCGGCGTCCCTGACTTGGCTGCTATTGCAGCTGAATTGCTCGTCATGCCTGGTCATCACTCGCCCCCTCAATCCCATGCATTTCCCATTCACGAGCCCTTGGGCGCGTTGTGCTGCCTCCACTTCAGCCACGGCCCGTCGAGGACCCTGATATTGCTTCCGCTTTAGATGGACCTTCGCACTGACCTGAGGGGCCGTGATGTTACCGCGACCACCTAGAACGGGAATTCAAACAAGGTCTCCCAGTTATCGTCAGCAACGATTATCCTCCTGCGGCTGGCGGACGCCCCGTCCATTGACGCCCTGTCCATTGCTTCCCCATTCACGAGCCCTTGCGCGCGTTGTGCTGTCTCCACGTCAGCGTCCGCAGTATCAGCCAGTTCAATGCCTTCATGGTCTAGTACGGTGATTTGGCCACGTCTAACGTGGAAGTAATAGTGAGGCATAGCAAGCCTCCCACCGTGTCTCCGATATGAGGGATGGAGAGCGCCTATAACGACGCGGCGCGGGACTTTGATTTAGTGCCGCAGTATCTGAAGGAATTGTCCAAAACCGAACAAGGCCCTTAATCGCAGGGGCTGACAAGCCGATTTGCCAGCTAAGCCTTCAGGGACTGATCACGGCGCGTTCGGAAATCCAGCGTATCAACAAGTTTGCGTTGGAGGAGGTGGTACGCGTCCGGGCTCGAAGTGATGGAAGCCGCTCATCCTCGCCTGGTGCGCCGCGTATCGCAAATACGCGGTGTCCCACCGTGGCGGAAGCCTACGTGTGTCGATCGCCTCCACGAACAGCCAAACTGTTGATGAACCGTCGTCAGAGCGGCTCTAAGTAGTTACCACCGGGACATTGTGTATTGCGGATGCTGCGGAAGCTCAGCATCGTCGCAGCGCAAACGGCGGCTCGTTTCCCAGGGGGATTGGGGTCGTGGAGAAATGTACGGTTCCCGGGAAGTCGGGATAGGGCTGCTGACCGTCAGTGTAGCGGTTGCAGCCTGCGGCATTGGCTACTGTGACGAAGACGTTCTTTTCAGCGTCCTCACCAGTGGCAGCGGGTTTCTTGTCGCTATGTCCTTTTACAGCCTCTCTCGCTGGCCCGCGTCGCTTGACCAAATAATGCGCGGGAAACGGGACGGGTCGATGCACGATCGACATTCCACCATCTCCAGGACGCACGCTGCTCAGATGCAGCAGCGTATCCATGCGCTAATGCGCAGCATCTCTGACCGCGAGCAACGCGGTGAAAATGTGGAGAGTACGAGGAAGTTGCTGCGGATCGTAGAAGAGACGCAGCGCACCTTGCATCTCCGGCCGCACTGGTCGGCGGGGTAGCCTCGGGCGCGTGATAGGACTTTAAGCGGATGCTAGCCGCATCATATGCTTCCTCTGCACAAGTCGCCGACACGCCTCAACCAAGTCGGCTGGTCGATAGGGCTTCTCGAAAAACAGACTGCCCGCAACTGCGCGGGAACGATTAACCGAATTGCTTGAAGCGTAGATGATGGGCACGTCCGGCCGAACGGCGCGGAACAGCTCAGCTACGTCCCAGCCGCTTAGTTGGCTTGGCAGTTGGGTGACCGTAAAGACCACATCGATGCGGTGCCCCGCCTCCAAGCACGCCATGGCCCCTTCGGCAGTGCTGGCTTGAAGAACGTCCCACCCGGCGCTGCGCAGTTCTAGACCGATCAGGTTGCGCACAGCCCAATCATCTTCGACCACGAGAACAACCCGCAACCGCCCGTGCTGGCTCACACCTTGTTCCTTCTGGGATGCGACAGCGCCTATAACGACGCGTTGCGGCCCCTTGAGCCGGTGCCTACACAATGTACGCTATAGTACCACGTTTCCAAGGAATTGTCCAAAACCGGACAAATATGGCGAACGACGTCTCGGCGGGGCCCCTACGTCAACCAGCGGTTTGCCACTCGCGCTCGCATTGCTGCGGCGCATGAGTCTTGAAGTGGCACAAAGTCCCCGTCGGGGCTTCACGGTACGACAGGAGTGCCTCGAAAGCCGACATTTCGAGGTAACGCGCACGTTTCACGTCTTGTCGCCCGCGCCTTTGGCGGGGCATGTTCCCAAGCCAACCGCAGAAGGCCTTGGGGGTCGGGTGTATTCCGCGCCGTGGCGTGAATAGAGCCGCACATCGCGTTGCCGTTCCTGATGATCTGGAAGCGGAAACCTTTTACCCGCTGAACAGCGGGTGTCCAGTGGAAAGGTCGACAGCTATCCGGAGCACTCGAGAAAGCGCTCGACGCGCTCGGCGCCGGTGACATTTTAGTTCTGCCGGAATGGGACCGCTGCACCCGGTCGATGCCAGACGGCATCGCCATCATCGAGTGCGTGCACAAGCGCGGGCATCGGTGAAGGTTTTAGACCGCGACTACCTGGATCTTACCGAGCCGATCAACCGGGGCATCCTGGCGTTCCTATCGGCGCTGGCCGAGGACGAGCGCCACAGGATCCTCAAACGTGCCAACGACGGCCGTATCGCCGCCAAGGCCAAAGGGACGCGCTTCGGCCGCAAAGCGGCCGAGGCCTCAAGCGCCTGGCCGCCGGCGAGAGCTGCCGGGCCATCGCCAGGACTTTCGACGTGCACCACGGCACCATCGCCAGGTTGGCAAGGTAGGCTTCGCACGTGTGTGCGTTCTGATGAAAAAGAGCTCGCGGATCGCCCTGACCCGCCTGGCGGAGCAGGAGCGGGCCTAGCGGCTACGAACTATGCAGCCCCGTCGGCGACTTCGCGGTTGGCGCCTTTTTTGGTCTATAGTCCACGCGATGGTGATGAAGAGCCCCACGCTGGCGGACTGCCCAACATGCTGGGCAACTGGCCGGGTGGGGTCCCGCCTGCCGTTCCGGTAGAAGACTTGCGACGATTGCGGTGGCAAGGCCCGCATCACCCCGCCAGACGCGAGCAGATCCTGAAGCGCATGAAGCCAGAAAGAGATAGCCTGGTCGTCGTGGCCGAGCGTCGCCTGCACCTCCGGCAACGTGGCCCCGTGATCGATGGCATCCTGTTAGCTACACCTGACCGGCCATCTAATTAGCCATCCGACCATCCCCTCCTGAAAATCAAAAGTATCAATGGGCTGTGATCCATATCACATCGCCCATTCTCGAAGTTTGGCAGCATGCTCGCGCGCGCGGCAGCTGCCTCAGAAGGACAACCATCATGAAGATGATCACTCCGGCGCTAGCGTTGTCGGTTTTCGTGTCTTTCTTTGTTTGGATCTCGGCGCTATCTATCGCAGACCACCGCGTCCCGGGATGGTATGGGCCTCAGGATCCTTCATTCGCATGGGCTCCCCCCGGCTAGACGGTCCTGGCCGCCCAGCGCATAATCGTAGCCGCAGAAAAATCACGGATCCTACGAGACGTGGATTTGCAGGTGTTGGGCCTGTCCGTTTCCTTATGAGATGCTCGGTACATTGGGCATCGGACGGCGATCGGAGGTCCATACCGCATGACCCTGGAACCCGCTCCCAGCGCGAGGGATGCGCCGCGTTCGCCCGTCAACATCCTCCTGCTAGACGACACACCGGCGAAGCTACTGACGTACGAGGTCGTCCTTTCAGAACTCGGCGAGAATCTGATCAAGGCAACGTCCGCTGATGAGGCATTTCAGATCTTGCTGAAGATCGACGTGGCGCTGGTACTCACCGACGTCTCCATGCCGTCGGTCGATGGTTTCGAATTTGCGAAAATTTTGCGCGAGCATCCTCGCTTTGAAGGTATGCCCATTGTGTTCGTATCCGCTATCGCGCAATCTGATGTTGATCGGTTGCAGGGCTATGCGAGCGGCGCCGTAGATTATGTGTTTATTCCTGTGGCACCTGAACTGTTGCGCGCGAAGGTCAAAACCTACGTTGAGCACTACCGGAGACAACGGGAGCTGGAGATCCTCAAGCGCGAGCTGGAAGCGCGTGTTGCCGAACGGACGATTGAGCTCGAAGCATCGATGACGCGCTATCGTATGCTTGTGGACAATGCCAATGACATCGTTGCCACGTTCGACCTCAAGGGCCGCTTTACATCGGTAAACCCGGCGATCGAGCGCATCCTTGGTTTTGCACCGGCCGAGGTGATTGGGAGGTCGCTTCGGCGCCACGTGCCCCGGGAACGTCTCCTCACACACGCCGAAATGCTGAATCGAAAACTCCAAGGGGCTCCAAGCACGCCGTACGAGGTCGAGGTGCTCACAAAGGTCGGCGTGCGACGGGTACTTGAAGTGAATTCAAAGCTGATCGCGGACGCAACAGGTAAGCCCGTCGCGATTCACGCAATCGCTCGGGATATTACGGAGCGGAAGGAAGCAAAACGGGCAGAAGCGCACATTGCCGAACTCGATCACCGCGTCAAGAACGCACTCGCCACTGTGATCGCCGTTTCGCAGCGCACGCGGGAAGGTCACACGTCGATGGACGAGTTCGTCAGCGCCTTCGACGGCCGCATCCGGTCCATGGCCGAGGCGCATGCATTGTTGAGCCGCGGCCGCTGGCAGGGTGTCAGTCTAGCTCATCTGGTGCGACAGGAGCTGGCGCCCTGTGCGGCGGCACTCAATACTATGGTCGAGGGTCCCGATATTGTTCTGGCCGCCGACGCAGCCCAGCCAGTAGCGTTTGTGTTTCATGAGCTTGTGACCAATGCCGCCAAATATGGTGCGCTGTCGATCCCGAAGGGGCACGTAAGCGTGCAATGGCATCAACGGGCGAACGGACATGTCCCGGAAGCATTGGTGCTTGACTGGAAAGAGACAGGCGGGCCGCGCATCCCGGCTTCGATCTCCCCAGGCTACGGTACCAGTGTCGTCAAAGACCTCATCCCCTACGAACTCGGCGGCGTGGTCAACCTGGTGTTTGCCCCGAAGGGAGTGCGGTGCAGGCTCGAAATTCCCCTGAAGTGGCTGAACAAAGCTGATCGTCCTCTCAGCTAGACTAGTCTGCCAAAGATCTACATTGCCGTTTGCTTGGAGTCAGCGATTTGCGATTGAACGGGGCTGCCGATCGGCACGGTGCGTGTGCGGTCGGCAGAAAAAGCAAGGCGCCGGCCGTCGCTTTCAATTGCGATAGAGCTTGATGGTTCTTGCCATGGTTTCCCCGTGCTGCCACTGGGTATTTGGCAGAAACAAAGTTCCGCCGAGGCACATTCAGCGTCAAGGTGCTGACGCCGGTGTCGGTCGATAACTTCTCACTTGAGGTGACAGGTGCGCACGGCAAACCAGCCGTTGCCCTGGTTCAACGGTTTATGGTTATCCACAACGATCTCGCATCGGATTGGAAATAGCCCGAGGTCTCGGCCGTTGTGCATGCGACCCGGCCCGGCATCCGCACCACCCAGCCCGCCGGGGAAGCCGCTTGATGACGTCCTGTGGTCTGTCAAGGTGTACCAGGATGCCTCGCGGCATTTCGCTAAGCGAGGGAGCCCCACGCGTGAGGTGTAGGGCTTCTTCCTTGCTCCCACGTGAGGCTGATCCAACGTCTTGGCGTCAGCGCCCTAAGGACCACATCGCGAGGACACCATGGGCCCTTGGCTGGGGGTGGGGCGACGAGCTGCTGAGAAACCCAACCACCGGTTGCTGCGCACCGGCGGCGAGCGGCCAGGTCGGCCGACCAGCCGACGTGCGTGTCGCGCGCTCAGTGAGCGGGCCGGCGTCCGAAACCCGTCACAGGAACGGTCCTGAGCAAGCGCGAAAGGGATGCATCTACAGAAGCCACTGAGTAACTACTCGATCACCTCGTCGGCGCGGACGAGCAGCGACTTTGGGACAGCGGACGTTGCCCGCATCATCGGCACTCCCGGCGAGATCTCCTTCACCGTCACCCCCAACCGAACGCTCATGATCGCCGAGACCATGCACAGGATCGGCTTGCTCAACCAAGCCCGCAGCCTGGACCGACTATTTCCATGCTGGGAGACATGGCAAGAAGGGATCGTAGATGGCCCGTCGACGGACGCGGGCATCGTTCACCCTACCAGTATGAGGAATTTCGATACATGAGCGATCCCCATCCCCAAGTCACGGCGCTCCTCACCCGCTTCATTCTCGAGACGAAGATTGAAGCAATCCCCGCGAATGTCCGACGTGAAGGGATTCGGAGCCTTGTCAATATCATCGGCTGCGCGCTCGGTGGCTCGCGCCACGATGCTGTCAACAAGTCCTGGGCCGCACTGCAGCCCTTCGCCGGGGGCGAGCAGGTGACGCTCATCGGCCGCTCTCAGCGCACCGATGCCCTCACTGCCGCTTTCATCAACACGCTCTCATGCTCCATCAATGCGTTCGATGATACCCATGCCGAGGCAATCGTGCATCCGAGCGGACCGATTATGGCCGCCGTGCTCGCAGTTGCCGAAATGCAGCCGGTCACGGGGGCCGAGGCGCTGGCGGCCTTCATGCTCGGCATTGAGGCCGTGTGCCGCCTCTCCAAGGCCATCTCAGTGGCGCCGGCCAATAGCGATATCGCCTGGTCGCAGACAGGTGTCACATGCGGCGTTGGTGCGGCTTTGGCGGCAGCTCGCCTGATGCAGCTCGACCTCGGGACGGCACGCATGGCGGCCGGCATAGCGGCGGCCGGCGCGTCCGGCATCCGCGCGCTGCACGGCAGCATGTGCACGGCGGCGCTGCCCGCCTTTGCTGGCCAGTCGGGATTGCGGGCCGCGCTGCTGGCAAGGGGCGGCATTACAGCCACGATGTCGGTGATCGAGGCGCGCTATGGCTTGGCCCAGTGCTTTGCTCTGGCCCCACACCTTGCCTATCTGACCGACGGGCTCGGCACGCACTGGGAGATCCTCGCCAACACCTACAAGCCATTTCCATGTGGCATCGTCATCCACCCGTTGATCGAGGCCGCGCTCGAGATCGCCCAGGAGCTCAATACTGCGGCCGAGGCCGTGGCCCGCGTCGAGATCATCGCCAACCCGGCCGCCATGGCGCTCTGCTACCGCCGACACCCAAAGGACGAGATGGAGGGGCATGTCAGCCTTTACCACTGGGTGGCAGCGGCTCTCGCACGGGGCAAGGCCGGCATCCCAGAGGGCACCGATCAAACCATCGCCGATCCTGCGATCCGGGCCTTGCGTGACCGCATAGACGTGACCAACGACCCGGCTGTCCCGCACCATGACGCCGACGTCACGGTTAGGCTCACCAACGGCGCGAGCGCAGCGCGTCGCGTCCGCGCTTGCATTGGTAGCCGGGGTCGCCCCATGACGAATGTCGAGCTCGACCGAAAATTCACCGCGGCAGCGGAAGGCGTGCTGTCAAAATCCAAGATCGATGCCTATCTCGCGTCCATTCGCGGCGTCGAGACCCTGGGCGATGCGCGCGTTTTGGCTGGCGGTCTGCTTACAGCATGACGCGGCGCTAGATGTCCTGGGTGCGTGCGAAGCACCAGCTGCACCTCATGGTGCCGCTGCGCTTCTTCATGCATCAATAGACCACAACAGTGATCGGCATGTCGTCGCCGGTCTACCGGCGCATCCCCCGCGGCGAAGTAGGCTCGAGGAGCCACGGTCGCGAGTGGTGGAGAAGCTGACATGACCAGCTGGAAGTGCAGTGCTTGCAAGATCAGCTAATTGGGGCCAATTGCTGCCGTTCGTGGTTTGAGGCTCGCCTTAGGTGTTAGCCCAGACCTCTCTCCGGGTATCTCCCGATTTAGGCTCCGCGGCC
The DNA here is from genome assembly GCA_963775835.1 of uncultured Alphaproteobacteria bacterium. Taxonomy (GTDB): domain Bacteria; phylum Pseudomonadota; class Alphaproteobacteria; order Rhizobiales; family Hyphomicrobiaceae; genus AWTP1-13. Next base: position 385,551 of record CAVZKV010000020.1, read on the forward strand.
TTGCCGTGACGATCCCTCTTGCCAACCAGCGATGTTGAGACCTACTCGCGATGATCTGAGCAATCCGATGGCCAAGACGGTTCATACGATGCTCCGAATTCTCGATGAATCGCGTTCAATCGACTTCTACCGCCGCGCCTTTGGCCTCGGTGTCGCGGATCGCTTCGCCTTCGACGATTTCACACTGGTCTATCTGCGCGACCAAGAATCCGATTTCGAGCTCGAGCTCACCGTCAATCATGGACGCACGGTCCCGTACGCGCTTGGCGACGGCTACGGCCATCTGGCGGTCGTGGTCGACGATCTCGATGCCGAGCACGCAAGGCTCAGCAAGGAAGGCCTTCAACCCAAGCCGATTAAGGAATTCATCCGTGAGGGCACTCTGATGGCCCGCTTCTTCTTCGTGGAAGATCCTGACGGTTACAAGATTGAGGTCATGCAGAAGCACGGACGGTACCGCTGAGGCCAATCCGTCGTGGTTTACAGAATAGAGGAAACGACAATGGATCAAAATCGAGCAGATGCGCTAGATCGGCGGCAATTTCTTGCCGGGGTCGGAACCGCCGCGCTCATCATTTCCGGCGCCGCGGTCATCCACACGGACGAGGCTTGGGGTCTCGAAGTCAAAAATCTCCAGCCGGAGACCATGCGAACGCTCATCAAGACGGCGCGCGACATCTATCCGCACGACCGTCTGGCCGATCGTTTCTATGCGGTCGCCATGAAAAGCTATGACGTGAAAGCGGGCACCGATCCGCAGACCAAGACGACGGTCGAGCAGGGCATTGCCCAGCTTGACGCACTTGCCCGCAACCGGCATGGCATCGCCTATGTCGACGTGGGCTGGGAGGCTGATCGCGTCGCACTGTTGCGACAGATGGAGCGCGAGCCATTCTTCCAGAACGTCCGCAGCGGGCTTGTGGTGTCCCTCTATAACCAGAAGGAGGTGTGGCCGATCTTTGGCTACGAGGGCGAATCGGCTTCGAAGGGTGGCTACATCAAGCATGGTTTCGACGACATCGCCTGGCTGTAGACGCGGATAGAACGAGGGCAATCCCATGGACGCGAAATACGATCTGAATGACGACTCGGTCGTCGTCATCATCGGTTCCGGTGCCGGCGGCGGCACCCTTGCAAATGAGCTCGCGCAAAAGAACATCAAGGTGGTCGTGCTGGAGGCCGGCAAACGCCACGAGGTTGGTGACTTCGTCAACGACGAATGGGAGAGCTTCACCCAGCTCGCCTGGTCTGACATGCGCACCACGTCCGGTAGCTGGCGCGTGCACAGGGACTTCCCGAACTTGCCGGCATGGATCGTCAAGGCGGTCGGCGGATCGACCGTGCACTGGGCGGGCGCGTCGCTGCGCTTCCAGGAGCACGAGTTCAAGGCGAAGAGCGCCTATGGCGGCATCCAGGGCGCTAACCTGCTCGACTGGCCGGTTACGCTTCAGGAGCTGGAGCCCTACTACGCTAAGGCCGAGGACAAGATGGGAGTGACCCGCACGAATGGCATCCCCGGCCTGCCCGGCAACAATAATTTCAAGGTGCTCGCCGCCGGCGCCACCAAGGTGGGCTACAAGGAGGTCCATACGGGCCGCATGGCGATCAATTCGCAACCGCGCGACGGCCGCGGCGCCTGCCAACAAATCGGATTCTGCTTCCAGGGATGCCTATCGGGTGCCAAATGGTCGACGCTTTACACCGAGATTCCCAAGGGCGAGCAAACGGGGAAGCTAGAGGTTCGTCCGGAGTCTCACGCCGCCCAGATCGAGCATGATGCTGGCGGGAAAGTCACCGGCGTCGTCTACTTCGACAAGGATGGCAAGCAGCAGCGGCAGAAGGCCCGCGCCGTTTGCGTCGCCGGGAACTCGATCGAAACGCCAAGGCTGCTGCTGCTCTCTCAATCGAGTAAGTTCCCCAATGGACTTGCCAATTCATCCGGCCAGCTCGGTCGCAACTACATGCGGCATATGACCGGGTCGGTTTATGCGGTGTTCAATCGGCCGGTGCGCATGTGGCGCGGAACTACCATGGCCGGAATCGTGACCGACGAGGCAGCGCACAACCCTAAACGCGGCTTCGTCGGCGGCTATGAGATGGAGACCTTGTCCATCGGATTGCCATTCATGGCGGCCTTCCTCGATCCCGGAGCATGGGGGCGCGAGTTCACCAGCGCGCTGGACGGCTACGAAAACATGGCGGGCATGTGGCTGGTCGGGGAGGACATGCCGCAAGAGAGCAATCGGATTACGCTCGACCCAAGCGCCAAGGACAAGCGAGGCCTACCGGTTGCTAGCGTGCATTTCGACGATCATCCCAATGATGTTGCGATGCGCAACCACGCCCACAAGGCGGGTACCGCGATCTACGAAGCGGTCGATGCCACACGGGTGTTTCCGACGCCGCCGTATCCTTCCACGCACAATCTCGGTACATGCCGGATGTCAGAAAATCCGCGAGACGGCGTCTGCAACAAATTCGGCCAGACCCACGACATCAAGAATCTGTTCATCTCGGACGGTAGCCAATTCACCACCGGCGGCGCCGAGAACCCAACATTGACAATTGTCAGCCTTGCCATTCGTCAGGCCGACTACATCGCCGAGGAGATGGGCAAGAACGCCATCTGAATTCTTGCGATAGAGATCGAGGCCCGTCCTGCTGTCGCGGGACGGGCCTTAGACCTTGAGGCGCATCAGCTCGGCGGGTACAGGCCATGCGCGGGTTTGATCTCATCGCGGCCGTGGCGGTCGTGGCCGAGACCGGTGATCTCTCCCGATTTCAAAACCCGCGCGAGCTTATGGACTATCTGGGCCTTGTTCCCTCAGAAAGCTCTACGGGGAACAAGGCCAATCGCGGCGGTATCACCAAGGCCGGCAACGGTCGGGCACGACACATGCTAGTGGAGGCGGCCTGGAGCTATCGGTATCCGCCGCGCGTGAGCCGGGACAAGCAACCGAAAGTGGCGGCTGCGCCGAGACGGGTGCGCGAGATCGCATGGAACGCGCAAACGAGGGTGTGCGGACGCTTCCGGTTACTTGTCCGCAAAGGAAAGCGGCCGACGATCGTCGCCACAGCGGTTGCCCGCGAGCTATCGGCATTCATTTGGGCGATCCCCTTCTCGCCGGCCAGACGCACGAAGTCGCTGCTTTGGTCGGTGCAGCGTCAGCCTGATCGCCCAAACAAAAGCGATAAGTGCACATTAGCTTGGCGCCACCACATAGGAGAACGGCGCCACAAAAATCAGGCGCTTGCTGACGAGCCCCAATACAGGTTCGGGGCTCCGGGCCGGTCTCTCGACACCGGCTAAGGTCTCTCTCGGCTGATGATCGGCTCAACTCACGTCGGTGAGATCGATTGTTCCGTTGACAACTGTGAGGGTGTTGCCGCCGATCCAGATGTCGTCGCCGTCGCGCTGTATATGCACGCGGCCGCCGCGGCCCAGCACGGTGCCTTGGCTCGCGATGTAGGCGTTTGGCGCAAGACCCCCGCCGATCAGCCATTGGGCAAGGCCGGCGTTCAAGCTTCCGGTGACGGGATCCTCGCTGGCGCGGCTCGGGATGAATGCGCGTACCTCAAAATCAGCACCCTCGCCGTCGGCTGCGGTCCACGGGCCGACCACGCCAAGATGTACGCCGAGCAGGCTCGGGTAGTCCGGCTTCAGCGCGAGAACTTCCGCGCGGCCCCCCAGCATCACCGCGACCCAGCCAGGACCGTTGTCGACCCATTGCGAGGCCTTGATCGACTGGGGTTTGATGCGCAGGCCATGTGCGATCTTCGCGAGCAAGTCTGGTTCGACCGGGCCCGTACGGCGCAGCGGCGGGGCGGCAAAGGCGAGGCGATTACCGTCACGTTTGATCCTGATCAGGCCGGCTGCGCATTCCTGCACGATGTACGACTGCTTCGGCGCGCCGCCGCTGTTCAGCCACACCTGGCAGCTGCCCAGCGTCGGGTGGCCGGCGAATGGCAGTTCGCGTTCCGGCGTGAAGATGCGCACGCGATAGTCGGCCTTAGGTGCCGAGGGGGTCAGCAGGAAGGTGGTCTCGCTCAGATTGGTCCAGTTGCCGAGCGATGCCATCGTGCTATCGGACAATCCGTCGGCGCCGACGACCACAGCCAGCGGATTGCCCTTTAGCGGCTGGTCCGTGAAGACATCCACCTGTTGAAACGAGAGTATGCTCATCGCGGTCGCTTCTCCTGATAGTTGACTGAGATCAGGCGGCTTTCCGCTTCGTCTGTTGCAAGACTGTGCTCAGCACATCGAGCGCAAGCTCAAGTTCCGGAACCGGCAGCAGGCCGAAGCCGAGACGGAACACCCGCGGCTCTTCGCCGAACCATGTGCCATCGCCGACACGGGCATGGAGGGCGGCGAGTGCCGCATGAAAGCGGACGACCGCAGCCTGGTCGAACTGGTCCGACCGCAGGCGTATGCAACAGAGCGCCCCCGCATCGGGCTTTACCCACTCGACCAGCGCCGCGTTGCGCGCAACCCACGCCGCAGTGCGCGCAAGACCTTCGCCGAGATGTTTTCGGCGAGCGGCGATGATCGCGTCCGCCTGGATCAGGACGCGAAGCCCCAGCATTTCGTCGATGGTCGAATTTGCGATTACTGTGTTGAACTTCCCAAGCACCATCTGCTCGCGCAACGTTTTGTCGCGCACGATCGCCCAGCCGATGCGCAGGCCCGGCGCGCCGTGGCATTTTGATAGCGAACCGGAAACTATCACCCGCGGACTGAGGGTTGCAGCGCTCTGTGCAACCTCATTATCGTTGTAGACCGCCTGGCGATAGGTCTCATCCACCAGCAGAAACGCGTCTGGGCACCGCGCCGCCATCTCCGACAGGAGCCTGCACAAAACCTCGGGCGGCAAACCGACGCCGGACGGATTTTGCGGCGAGGCGAGGCAGACCAGCCGTGTGGCCGGCGAGAGCAAGACGGAGAGCCGACCGGGATCAAGCCGATAGCCTTCGTTGAATTCGAGAGGCAGCTGCTGCAGCGTCGCGCCGATGCTGAGCAGCGTGTCGCGTGCCGGTGGAAACACGGGCGTGGCGATGATCGCCTCCTCGCCACGGCCGCACAGGATGTAACCGGTCAGGAACAGCGCATGCATGCCGCCGATAGTGACGACGACGTCATCGGCTTCGACGAGGTGCTGCGCGGCGATCGCGGCACGAAGGGCCGGGTCGCCCGCGGCGGTGGCGTAGCCGAGACGTAGCTCGTTCGCCGTAGCCGGCCCCAAGAGCTCGCCAAGTCGAAGGTCTGGGCCAACGCTCTCGGCAAGATCAAACCGCGGCGCGCGTCCCGTCAGCGAGATGATGTCGTTGTGAACAAAACGTGTCATCAGTCGCAGTCGCTCCCTCTTGTGTGCGGCCTTACTTAGCAAGCCGGGCGCGACCAGAACAGTCACAGCAGATGACAATTATGACCAGTACAGTTAGTCTTTCTTCATGCCCGAGTACGCCTACCGCTACGAAGAGCTCGCCCGCTTCATCACCACGCTGGTAGATGTCGGCACACTGATGCCCGGGACCCGCGCGCCGTCACTGCGCTCGATTAGCCGCGAGCGCAAGGTCAGCATGGCGACCGCCGTGCAGGCTTATCGCGTGCTGGAAGATCGCGGCGTCCTTGAAGCGCGCCCACAGTCCGGCTTCTACGTCGCGCGCCGCGAGCCCGCGCGGCAGCCGCCGAAAACGTCACGACCGCCGGCGCGCGCGACCTCGGTCAGCGTCTCCGGCGTGATCGTCAAGCTCCTTGAGCACGCGTCCGATCCAAACCTCGTACCGCTCGGCTGCGCGATCCCAAGCTCCGATCTGCTGAACGCAAGCCAACTCGACCGGCATCTGGCGCGTGCTGCGCGGGAGCATGGCCGTGACTACAACATCTATACCGGCCCGCAGGGCCATGCGCAGCTTCGGCGCGAGATTGCGCGGCGCGCGGTGCGCTGGGGCCGGGCGTTGTCGCCGGACGACCTCGTTGTTACCGTCGGCTGCACCGAGGCGCTGATCCTGTCGCTCCGCGCCGTCGCGCGCCCCGGCGACACGATTGCGATCGAGTTCCCCACATACTTCGGCCTGCTCCATGCGCTGGAAGCTTTGGGGTTGAGGGCGCTCGAGCTACCGACCGATGCGACGGAAGGGATCAAGCTCGCCGCGCTGCAAGAAGCGCTTGCGAGCAAGCAAGTTGCCGGCTGCCTTTTCGCGTCGAGCTTCAACAATCCACTCGGCTGCACCATGCCCGATACGAAGAAGCTCGCGGTCCTCGACCTGTTGGCGCGCCACGACGTTCCGCTGATCGAGGACGACATCTATGGCGACATCTGTTTCGGGCCAGAACGGCCAAAGCCCTTCATCGCCCTCGATCGCCGCGGCAACACAATCTATTGTAGCTCATTCTCGAAGACGGTTGCTCCCGGCTATCGCATCGGTTGGGTCGCAGCCGGCCGCCGGCACCTGTCGCGCATCCTGGACGCCAAGGCGGCCTTCACACTCTGCGGCTCGGTGCTGCCGCAGGCGGCATTTGCGGAGTTCCTGGCGTCGGGCGGCTACGACAGTCATCTCCGCCGCATTCGCCGCGTGTTCGCCCGCAACATCGAAACAATGACACGCGCCATCGAGGGCAGCTTTCCCACCGCCACACGGGTCAGCCGCCCGGCTGGCGGTTTTGTGCTGTGGCTCGAGCTGCCACAGCAGGTGAAAACCCGGCCGTTGTTTCAGCGCGCGCTCGAAGAAGGCATTTGCTTTGCGCCCGGCGAAGTGTTCTCGGCCAGTGGCCGATTTACCAATTGCCTGCGCTTGAGCTGCGGCCATTTATGGGACGAGCGGATCGAGCGTGGCATCGCGCGGCTTGGCGCGCTTGTCACCGAGGCGACGGAGCGTGGCCGCTAGGACGTGTCTCCTAAAAACTCCCAACAGAATGTTCTTGGAAGCCGGTGCGCTACGCCGCAGTAGGCCGTGCGGGCAGGGCTCAACGTGATCAAGGAAAAGATCGCCCGGGACGGCAAGTATGTCAGCAAGGCCGGCAACGTGCCGCAGGAGGCTTGGCCGCCCCGGTGCCGAGCCCGACTAGATCGATCTGGCGCGGCGCGAGCTCGCGAAGGGGATCGGCATCGGCATGGTGGCACGGGAAATCGGCCTCGGGGTCGGCACAGTCCAACGGCTCAAGCGTAAGATCGCAGCGCATGCCCCCGTTGATGCGAACCACCGCCAAACGCCGCGGCCCGGCCGCAGGACGACCGGAAACAGCATCGTGGCTACCCTCCCACTCTGGAGAAAACGGAGAAAATTCAGGGCCAACTGGCCCCGCAGCGTAGGCCTTTGAGTTGCGACTACACGTTATGTGGTGGCTTCCACGCCGGCGAGCGCGGCGGTGGTGCGGACGAGCTTACGACGCGAAGGCGGCGTCGATACGTGCTATGAGGGCAGGTTCGAGTGGACCAGCCTCGGCCGCGGCGACGCATTCGAGCAGCTCGGCCCGGTTCTTGCAGCCGATCACGACGGTGTCGACATCCTCCATAGACAGCGCGTAGCGGTGAGCGAGCGCGGCTGCCGACGTACCAAGCTCCTGGGCCAGCGCGCGGAAAGCTCCACCACGCTTGAAGTCCCTGACCACGGCGTGATCCGGGGGCAAGTCGCGGTCGAGCGCCTCGGTAAGCGCGCCACCCTGGACCGGGCGGATACCGAGCACGCCTGCGCCCCCTTTTTTGCCCGCGGCGATGATCTCGCGCGCGCAACTAGGGCCGGCGAAGTACTTAAGCTCACCCGGCGAATCGAGCGGGTTCGTGATGCATTGCACGGCCGCGGGACAGGCTTTCTCGTTCAACGCTGCTAGGATGCATTCCGGAATGCCGATGCCGGTAATTCCCCAGGCGCCGATGCGCCCGTCGGCAACGAGCCGCTCGCAGATTGGAACGAAGCGATCCACATAAGTTGTCCAGCGCGTCGCCGGGCGATCGGCATAAGCGCTGGCGTCGTAGCCGTCCGGAATAATGTTCGAATGTAGGAAGAACAGGTCGACGTGCTCGAGCCGCATGCGCGCGAGGCTCTCCTCGAGGCTACGCATGATGTTGCGTTCTACCTCCCCTGGGGGAGGCGTGCCAAGCCGGTGCTTGGTCGTCACGCGAACGCCGGCCGGCAACCGGCCCTCAAAGGCCGTGCCGACGACGCTTTCGGCCTCGCCGTTGCCATAGGCCGGCGCCATGTCGAGCAGCGTGATGCCGCATTCGACCGCCGTACGCACGGTCGCAATGCACTCCTCGCGGGTGGTTGCTCCCCAGAGCTGGCCGACGCCGCCACCTCCAAGGGTGAGCGCACTTACTGACCAGAGTTCGACCGAGCATTCGGTTTGGCATGACTGTCCTTCGAGGCGTTGGGAGCTATGAAGATGGTAGCGCGTTGCAGCGGCGTGTCGAGGGGACCATCGAAGCGTGCGATCCTGAAGCATTGGCGACCAGCGGCGCGGCACCCACGACGCCCTTGGTGATGGGCTCCGACCCGGTCCGGTCCCATGACGCGTACCAAAAAACGGTGCTGATGACCCACCAGCTCGAACACGGCCAAGATAAGGCCCAAGCCAAAGGTCGCGGGCGGCTCGATGCTGCGGGGGCGCGCGTCTTGGTCCCAAGGCCCTCTGCGGTCGGCCACTCCGTCAAAGTTCGCGGCGACGGTAAACGGCCCAAGGCAAGCCGCTTCGCTTTATCTCGAATGTCGGCTTTCGAAGCGCTCCTGTCGTGCCGCGACGCGCCGACGGGGAGTTTGTGCCAATTGGAGACCTGAGCGACTGCAGCAAGATCCCCCCGCTTGACGCCACGCGCGCCGCGGGACAGCATGGCGCCCATGCCCGTCACGCTCGTCACCGGGACCAGCACCGGCATCGGTTTCGCCACCGCGCTCCACCTGGCCAAGCACGGCCACACCGTGGTCGCCACCATGCGCAACCTCGCCAAGGCGGGGCCGCTCGAGGCGGCCGCCCGCGAGCAGGGGGTGCGCCTGGCCGTGCGCGAGCTGGACGTGACGGACCAGGCGTCCATCGATCGCGCGATGGCGGAGACGCGAGGGCGCGAGTGGCGCGTGGACGTGCATCGTCAACAATGCCGGGATCGGGGGCGCCACCCCCCTCGAGCTCACGCCCGAGCCCGAGCATCGGGCGATGTTCGAGGCCAACTACTGGGGGCCGATCCGGATGATACAATCCGTGCTGCCGTCGATGCGCGAGCGGCGCGCGGGCTGCATCGTCAACGTCACCTCGATCGCCGGCCGCATCGCCACGCCGAACCAGATCCCGTACTCCGCCTCCAAGCACGCTCTGGCCGCGGCCAGCGAGGCGCTGGCCCACGAGGTGGCGGCCTTCGGCGTGCGCGTGGCCATCATCGAGCCCGGCGTGATCCAGACCGCGATTTTCGAGAACTCGGCGGGCGCCACGCGCTACGACAAGAATTCGCCGTACCGGCAGATCATGCGGCGCAACGGCAAGCTCTTCGCCGCGGGCTTCCGCAACCCGGGCCAGCCGGAGACGGTGGCGGCGGCGATCCTGGAGGCCATCACCACCGACCGGCCGCGCCTGCGCTACACGCTAGGCGTGGACGCGGAGGGGATCGCCGCGGGCCGGCCCCGCGTCAGCGACGAGGAATGGGTGGCGATGGGGGGCGAGCTGTCCGACGAGGAGTACAACGGCCGCTTCGAGCGCTACTTCGGGATCGAGCTCACGTAGCGGGGCGGCTCCCCGCCGCCTTCGACCTCGCGTGCAGCCACATCGCTCTGACCGAGCTCGACCGGGTCCGTGGCGAAGGCGAAGACGATGGGAATGGTCGTCGTGGCATTCTTGGCAGCAACGGCCGCGCGCGAGCCGGAGACGACGATGACCTTCGGCTGTAGTCGCACAAGCTCCGCAAAGGCCGCCGTGCTACCCCTGATGATGCCCTTAGATCCATGTCCGGAATGGCCCAGATTTCCGGCATGTTAGCAGGCTGTACAAGCACCTTCTCTTGAGTGCCAGCAACAGACGTGATCGGCCATCAAGCTATTCGCGGCCAAAACAATTCTCAGGTGCCAGAGACGGTTCTCCTTGCCGAGACTGCGCCGCTGCCTTGAAGATAAATCCCACAGCGACCGCCACCAGCACGGTTTCGGTCAGGCTGAGTGGCGTGCCGGCGAGCGACAGCATGACGTAGAGGCTGACAATCCCGATGAGCGGCATCCCATCATGCAACGGCCAGTACACGAGGTTAGTAGCCGCTGAGAGATAGACGAGCTTCAGGGGAATCATGCTGAGGGAAAGAAGCAAAATGAACAACAGGACACGCAACCACTGTCGGCGCAGCATGGAGATCAGGAGTCCACTCGCGCCAGCGGTCGCGGCGACACTCGCCCCAATAAGTAGGTAGGAGGTGACGAAGAGCGCATTCGCCACCAGCCACCTCAGCCCGAGGGACGCGTTTATCGGGAGCATCGGATGGCGGTAGAGCAGGCTACGGTCGATCTCGAGTATTGTCCCCACGAGGTAGTTTCGTACTGTGAGATCGAGCACGGCATCGACGCCAGCCGCGATGAGCACCGTTGCGGCGAGAATGACTGAGGACAGAGCCACCGGCTTTCTCCAGTCGAGTTGGAACGCGCGCTTTGCCCTTACATCGAATTGTACGAACCGCAGGATCGCCACGGCGATCATGGCCAAGAACGGGACTTGCGCTAGCTGGGCCTGCCAGAGCCAGAGCGGTAGCGCGCTAGACAAGAGATCCAGCCAACCAAACGCCAAAAGGACAACGACCACCAGAACGCCGAACAGCCATGGCAACCAAGCGAGGGCGAGGAGCGCTTTGCCCTGCCGAACCATCGCGACATATGCACGCCCCACCGCGCCAACGATGGCCAGCCGCTGCATATCGAAAGGTTGCTTAGGAGCCGCCATGACCACCAGAGCAATTGCACCGGACCCTTTGTCTTGCGCTATCGCGCCGCTCCGACCCGGTCAATGTCTCATTCGGGTCAGGGACCGACGAAAAACCACGCTGGCAAAAAGCGTAGGCGAGCTTCCGCTTGACCCTCAGCAACGGACCGGCACCGATGGTTCCGACCCACTCAACGTTTGTGCCACGACCGAACTCATGCACCGCAACAAAAAGCATTCACTCGATGACCTCGTCGGCGGCTCAGGCCTGCCCCTCCATATCGGCTATTTCGATACCATGGGTATCGAACCACCATTCAGGTGGCTTGTCGGGATACTGCGGCTTCAGTCGCTTGTAACGCTCCCGTAGCCGCTTCTGGCGCTCGACTTCGTCGTGAAAAAACCGATGGTCCAGAGACCCGCCAGAAACCCAAAGCTGCCGAAGGAGCTTACGCAACGCATAACCCTGCTGCTTGTTACCTGGGCGATAACCGCTGGCAATGATGCGTTCAATCGCGGACGAAAGCGTATGCTGCGGCGTAGGCGGAGGAGTTCCACTGACAACCATGTCGAGACGCTCGAGTCCAAATCCTACGTCAATGCAGGTCTCGAGCGGATTGACGATATTTCCGAGCTCTACTTCATTCTTGTAGAATTCAGTCGAGTATCCGGAAATGTCTCCATCGCTCCACGTGCATTCGGGATCAGGCCGGATCGGCATTCGATCACCGTAGAAGGGTGCCCATTGAAACAGCTTGTCGGGATGGATAGTGACATAGTCCGGCTGCGCACCAACCATGCTTAGGAAGGAGAGCCAAAAGTCGATGGCATCCTTAACCGACAATTGTCGGAAGGAGAACAAGCCCATCATGTCGAAGTGAAGAAGGTGCGTGCCGTCTCCGATCTCGTCGAGATCACCTACCCGAAGGCAAGCTTGGACATTGGCGAACGTTCCGGAGTAGCTGACATCGGAATACAGCGACTTGAACTGCTGCATGCCCGCTGAACAAAACAGCGTGGTGGAATTGAACGGTCGGACCGACTGGTTCAATGAAAAGCCAATACCTCTTTGCTCGCAGAAAAGCTGGTATTGGCGGATCAGGCGTCCCGCGACGACATAGACAACCTCCTTTGGATTTCTGGAGAACTACACCTAGACTGGGCTTGATGTTTTTTCAAGGCGACCGCTAAGCAGGCGACCTTTTTTTAAGATCGCTCCGGCTGAGTCCGCTATACCCTCTATGACCGGCCTTGCTCGTCCGACGCCGGGCACTCACCTTCTGTGCCAAAAGGGTGCATGGCGATACCGGTGGCGGATGGCGAAAGATGCCCGCTTCTGCGCCGAAGAGCATCGCCGTTCTATCGCCCGCCCACTTTTTGAGACCATCGCCGCGGCCGTGGCGACTATCAGCGGAAATCGTCGCCTCGCGCAACGGGCGCCGGAGGCCCGGTCGTGACACAAACCTACAAATCGCCGCAGTCTCTCCCTTGGCGTGTCGGCACGTCTATGCATCAACAGCCTGTTTGCGGGATGCCCATGCGCGAAAGTCTAGACGATCCCATTATTGAGACGAAGCCGTGGCGGGTTGCCGTCGTGGAATGCCGGGGCAGTTGCTATGATGTTGGGGTCCAGACCGCCAAAGGCTTCCGCAACAGCCCGCCCGGCAGAAGCTTCAAGCATCGTCGAGGGCGGGGTCGTTACGGGTTTAGCATCAAGAATGCACAGGCGGCGCTCGCCACCTATGCTCCCAATATCTGGGAGGAGCTGCACGGACTTGCCGACGGCTTAGAAATTCCATTTGAGACGGCTGTGATGCGGTATTCCAACGGCCGGCTTGCTTACCCCACCTACGGATGCTCCTCTCTTTCGACGGTGGATCTCTTCGGTCGCAACTACGACTACTCGGTAGGCAAGTATAACAGCATGCTGCTGGCCATACAGCCAAAGGGGGTAAACGCGAGCGTTGGCTTTTCCGACAGGTTCACAGGACGTGTCGATGGAATGAACGAACACGGCCTTTGCGTCGCCTTGCACTTGGTCAATCAATCGAAATCGTGGCGGCCGGGCTTGGGTTGCATTTTGACTGTCCGCATCGTGCTAGACCAGTGCGCGACGACTGCGGAAGCGGTCAAAATGCTGAAACGGCTCCCACACGGTCTTTCCTTCAGCTACTCGCTCAAGGATGCCAAAGGGGTGGGAGCCGTCGTGGAGGCATCGCCCTTAGAGGTCGTGGTCCGTGAGGGCGGGAACCTGGCCTGCACCAACCACTTTCAGATCAAAAAACTCCAGATGTTTAACCGCCGCTCTGCCTGGACCTACCAGCGTCTACCTCCACTTGAGGCCTGGTCCAAAGCGAGGCTCTCTCCCGAAGAGTTGTTTCGTGCGTTGAACAGATCCGCCTCACCCGTGTTCGACCACAGATATGCCTTTGGCTGTGGCACCATGCATACGCTTGTATGCGAGCCGGCTTCCAGAAGCTTGCTGGTTGGCGTCGGCGGAGACGCACAGCCCCAACAGATCGACTTTTATGCATGGACACGTGGCGCGGCCATCGGTGTGACGAAATTGGAGGGCCAGTTAGGGGGTAAGACACGGCCCTTCGATGCGGATCGCCCGCCGCGCCGGAGCCCTCGGCCACGAACAAAGTCGTCTTTCAGCCTCTCACCTCGGCGAAAAAATGCGAGCCCGTGGCCGCGAAGGCGATCCACGCCCTGACAATTGCGCCCTCAAGAAATTTGTCCGTTGCTGGAGTAAAGCTGCACTCCCCTGAGCAAGCGATGGGGAAAAGGTGCCAACGACAGACGTTGGCATTTGCAGAATTGGGCAGGTAGGTTTGCCCGATCGTAGCCAAACAAGTGGGCCCCCATGTACCAGACCTTATGCGTTCTGTTGGCGACGATCGCACTTGCGGCTGGACATTGTCAGACGCTCCAGGCAGGCACGACCACAGTCACGTTTCAATCTTCCACCTACGGCGACGTGCGCCAGCTTTTGGCGCGGGAGGCTGCGACCGGAGCGGTGACGGTCAAGGCCAATCTCGGCTTTCCCGAACAAGCGAGCGATCGCTATCCGGCCGTGATCGTTGTTCACGGCATCGGCGGCTATAGTGACAACAACGAAGGCTATGTCGCGGCCGAATTGCGAAGAGTTGGTTTTGCAACATTGATCTACGACAGCTTTGCCGCGTGCGGAACAACAGGCGCAGCCCTGCAGGGCTCACCGGGTTACCTGATGCCCGGTGTGGCCGACGCGTTCGCCGCGCTGCGGCTGCTTTCGGCCGAGCCGCGGATCGACACCGGCCGCATTTCCATCATCGGCTTCTCGTACGGCGCTGAAGTGGCGCATCTCGCCGCATTCGAGACGCTGCGATCGGCGCTCAATCCCGGGGCAGGCCGGTTTGCCGCGCATGTCGCGTTCTATCCCGGTGGGAGTTTTGGCGCGATCGCCGAGGCCGGCGCCTATACCGGCGCGCCGGTGCTGATGCTGCTCGGCGGCAAGGACGACAATCTGCCGGTGACCAAGATCGAGAGCTACCTGGCCTACGCGCGCGCTGCGGGTGCTCCGGCCCCGATCGAAACCGTGATCTACCCGGGCGCTTACCACGCATGGACATTCCCCGACGCCGCCACCGCGCGCTTCTACCCAGACTTCGTCAGCACGAAAAAATGTCCGCTGATCCTGCTCGGGCCGAAGCGGCCGGCCTTGCTCATAGACGGCGAGGCGAAGCCCTTCGATCCCGCCGCCTTTGATGCTCGCATCGCCGCAGCGCCCGGCTATTCGATGGGATTTGACGCCGCGGTCCGCGCCCAATCGGTGGCTGATACGGTTTTCTTCCTTCAACGAAACCTGCGACCGTAGGCTCGATAGATCAGCGTCCTTGCCGCACGTTCAACCGAGGACACCGCCATGTCCGGTTCGGGTCAATTTCACCACTCGCAGAAACGTCTGCTCCCGGGGAGGGACGGACATGGGGCGGCTTCCAGATGCGAGGAAACAACTCACTGGACCGGCGGTTGCAAATACTCGATACCTCGCTTGAGCGCTTTGTAGTCTGCTTCGCACACGACGACGTTGACGTGGCCGGTGTTGTCGTCGATCAGCGCCTGGCGCAGCGCCACGGCTTGTTTGTTGGCTATCGGGGTGAAGCTGCCACAGGGCGGGGACCGATTAGCGCTGGCGGCGCTTTTCCCTGCCCGGTTCCTCATCGAAGAAACACTCCCAATGCAGGCCGCTCGATGTGTTGGGCCGCGCATGCAGGTAGCCTGACGTGGTGGCGATGTTGCCGTGGCCCAGCTACTTTGGATTGCGAGGGAACAGTGTGAATCCATCTCGGTTCGGCATCTTCACTTTCGGCAACGTTTGGGCGTCGAGTACGTCATTCTCTCCAATGATCTCGTTGAGCTGGAGGATATAGGCAGACACCGCGTAGACCTCGTCGCTTGTCAGCGATTGTGACTCCTGGAAGGGCATCGCACGCCGGATGTAATCGAACAACGTCGACGCATAGGGCCAATAGCTCCCGACCGTCTTTACCGGCGCCTTACCAGGCGCGAGCGATCCCTTGCCGCCGACGAGCGCGTCATTCGGCCCTCCAGCTGCCTTCTCGCCATGGCAGGCTTGGCACTTCGCAGTGTAGACTGCTTCTCCCTCCCTTGGGGTGCCGCGGCCGGGCGGGAGGCCTGCACCGTTGGGTGCGATGCTGATGTCCCACGGTGCGATATCGGTGGGCGTGATCGGTTGTCCGAACTGAGGGGCTTGCGCCAAGGCTGGCGTCGCGACGACGATCATCGCCGCGCAGACTGCGAGGCGCTCACGCATACACATTGGTTGCCTCCCCGTTCTCGTCAATCCGCCAGCTTGCGATTGCATTGTAGTGGTAGATCCCGCGCAGCCCGCGCTCGGCAGCGAACTGTGCGCGCGTTGGCTGCACCATGCCGGTGTCGTCGGTGGCCCGACTTTGCAACACGGCCGGCCCGCCGTTCCATTGCCAAGCTGCGCGGAAGCGCACCGGCGGCCTTGGACAGCATCGGGCCTTGCAAGGCGGCCGGCGCCCAGCTCCGTCCGCCGTCGGCCGACACGTCGACCCGGTGGATGCTGCCGTTGCCCGACCAGGCAAGACCGGAGATTTCGTAGAAGCCCGGTCCCTTCAGGGGGATCCCGGGTGCGGGACGCGTGATCACGGATTTCACCTCCATTGGGAACACAAATTGCCAAGCATTTTCGTCCTTGAGCAGGATCGTGTATTTCGAGGTTTCGTCCTTGGTCATGGCGGGGCTCGGTAGTGAGCTTAAGCCGGCGCAGCCATTTGACGTTCATGTTGCCCTCGAACCCGGGCAGCAACAATCGCACCGGATAGCCGTTCGAAGGCCGCACCCGCTCGCCGTTCTGGTAGAGGCACACGAGCGCATCATCCATCGCCTTGGCGAGCGGAATGCTGCGGCTCATGGCGGCGGAATCTGCGCCCTCGGCAATCACCCAGCGCGCCGACGGATCGACGCCGGCCTCGTCGAGCAGGGTGGAGAGCTTGACGCCGGTCCATTCCGAGCAGCTGAACAGGCCGTGGATCGCGGCCATGCCGATCTGCTGCGGCTGCGGAGCGTAGAGCGGGGCGCTATTGCCGCCGCATTCAATGAACGCAATTCGCGACTGCATGGGGTAGCGTGACAACGCCTCCATCGTGAAGACGAGCGGGCGCCTGACCAGGCCATGGATCACCAGCCGGTGCTGATCGGGATCGATGTCGGGGATGCCGGAGTGGCTGCGCTCGAAGTGCAACCCGGACGGCGTGATGATGCCGTCCAGCAGGTGCAGCGGCGTGCGCGCCGCGCCGACGCCTTGCGTTGCAGGATTGGGCGGCGGCGGAATGAATCTTAACGGCCCTCGTCCTCGAAGCGCGAGGGCTGGCCGTAGCCCGTAAAGCCCGCGCCTGGCACCTTCATCCACGGCTGAATTGTGAGTGGCTCCGCCCATGCGCTTGATACGCCCGGGCTCGCTGCTCCGGCGATTAGCGCACTTCCAAGAAAGTTACGGCGGCTTAGAATGCCATTGCCCGCCGCCGGATCGCCTGGCTCCGGCTCTTTCTTTTTGACCATGTCCGGTCCTCCCTTTTGTAGTGAATGGCCATTCTCTCCTGCAGATCTGACTTTCATCGATCCTGAAGATGTTTTGTGCGGTGCGTTAGCCCGATCGTACGCGTAATTGCCTGGCTCACACGTTGGTATGAATGGGGCGATGCAGCGGTCAATCGGGTGGAACCCGGAAACGCCCATGGCACCTCTCGGGTCGACAGTCGGTAACCTTCACCTCAGTCGAGCCAAGGAATTTCACCGCCTCGCATGCTGCGCGACTCCTGCGGCTATTACCTTCCCGATCAAGCACCGATTTGCGGACCATGCAGGATTACCTGTGGGTCAACGCGATCCCAATCACGCGGCGCATTACACCCTCGTTGCCGGTCATCGACAGCATAGACCGCTTCGTTGTGGAGTGTACTTGCGTGGGGATAGCGTGCGCTGCAGGTGCTTCACCGAGGGTGTATGCAAGCTACGGTCTCAAGAACCTATATGCCGGCATCCTTCGCCCCAATTGGCGAAATCACCCAGAGAGCCGCTTTGAGAAAAGGCTGCAAGCTACGCGAACTGCTAGCTCTGGCTGAGATGATCCAGTCGGGCGGGCACCCACCGATGGTTGGTGAATGCACGTGGAACATTCCATCTTCAGTGCCTGCCGGCGCTGACCACAGCCACCCCTTCAGGACGCCTTCATCCAATCAACCAGGTGCGGCCAAAGCTCGCGGTGGGCACGGCGCCCGACCAGGGGACCTACGTGCTGCAGCGCGACGCCGATTTCCGGCTGATAGGTGAACACGGCCGGGTTAATGAGTGGCGCAAGCGACGACGCAGGCGGAACTAGGCGGCTGGTCTCATCGATGACCGTGGCGATCGGCAAACGCGCCAAAGCGGCCGGCACCGCCTCCCGTCCGGCGAGACGAAGCTCGCCACGGGCGAAGGCATCTGCGCGATAGAGCTGCTCGACGATCTCAGCAAACAACCGTGCCGGCTGAGTAAACTCATCGAGTGTCCACCGAATGACGCGCAGATGAATGAAGAGCGTTTCGGGCTCCAGAAGGCTTGCGACGGCATCCTGCCAGCGCCCAGCAATGAACTCCTCAGGTGCACCTGCGCAGCTCGCCACATCGAGCAGGCTACCCGGCACTCCCCCGGCGAGCTCCGCGACCATACCGGCGGGCAGCGAGCCCCCAACGATCGGCGCGAGGGCTCCGGCCTCTACCCCGAACCGCAGCGGCGCGGTGATAAGCAGCAGCTTTCGTATGCGATCGGGCTCACTCGCCGCGAATATGGCGGCGAAGGTACCTCCGATCGAATGTCCGATCAGCACCGGCTTGCCCCCATGTCGCTCCGCGATGGCGGCGAGCGCAGTGCCGATCCATGCCCCTGCATATTCCGCCAGACCCCAGTCGGTTTGTGGCTCGTCGGCCTCACGCCAGTCCATGAGGTAAACGGCGAATCCTCTTTCCAGCAGCCGCCGCACGACGCTTACCGGAGACAGGAGATCGAAAATGTATGGTCGTTTGATCGGCGCCGGCACGATCAGCACAGGAGGTGCTTCAGGCGCGGCGGTAGCGTAACGGCGCAGGGTGAAGCCAGGCTCAGATAGGACAGCCTGCCACTCCGTTTCGAGCGGACCCATGTGCAGTTGATCAAGTGCGAGCCCGGCTGAGCGCCTTAGGCGGTCGCTTGTGCGCAGCATCGCGGGCAGGACAGTTTGCTCAGACATAGGAGGTGCACCGTATCGGGTTCGGTCGGCCAGCACCTTCGCAGCTCAATCCCCCTTTTTTCCACCCGTCTTCCGCGCCCCGGAGTGACTTATGCTTCGGGCGAGGGCCCTCTGGGCTGCGAGCGATCGGGCTGTTTACGCGTGTCATCGCCGGAACCATGATGACGCGTGCACAGTATCAGATCATCTCGCACAAGGTGCTCTGGCCAATGCTGCGCCGCAATGGGCTCGCGTCGCCCAGGACTGCTGTGGGTCAAAAGCGCCATGGACTGTTTGTCGGCTTTCGGGGTGAAGCGGCCACGGGCGCGGGACCGATCAGCGCCGGAGGCGCTTTCCCTTGCCCGGTTCTTCATCGAAGAAAGACCCAGGATCGAGGTGCAGGCCGCTTGAGTGTTGGGCCGCGCTGACGTGGTGGCGATGTCGCCGTGGCCCAGCGTCGACTGCACCTCAGGCAGCGAGGCGCCGCGGTCGATGGCATGAGCCGTGGGCGTGACGCAGCCAATGGGGGGATACAGCCTCGCTGATGCCGACCTTCCTGGCCGTGCGCTTGACCATGCCGTCCGGCCGGAGGAAGGGCTACCCAATAACAGCGGTGTGCTGTCGGCATCGAAGTAGATGCGCTTGCGCCCTTGGCACCCTCGTGCTTGCCGAGACCAGGAAGCACGAGCGTGCCGTGCATTGTGGCAAGCGGCACCATCTCGCCGGTGATGATGCACAAGGCCTGCTGGCCAGCAGATCGTGCGATCTTCTCCAAGCCCCTGCGCACCTCCGGCACGTGATGGCGTATGGGTCGCCGATCCTGATCGCGAGGCGCAGCCGGGAATAATAGTTACCGTAAGTGAGCCGCAAGCTTACGGGTGATCCCCATGACGCGATTGGCGGCGGCTTCCTGCAGGTCATCATCGGCAAGGTGAAGACGCTACCATCCGATCAGCCGAACCGGATCCATTGCGGCCGGCAGCCGGCCAAATTCACCGGAAGGCTACTGGCTGATCGAATGCGGGGTGGGTGGCTCGTCGCTCTACTAGCCGGGGGGAGCGTACGGAGGTGAAACGTCCTGCGGCTGCCAATAAGTTGTTGGCAGACCGGTGGCATCGGCTGCATTGCCAGGCACCGAGATCCCGACAAGCACCGTCAACGCAAGGACCGACAACGCCAGAAACGCCGGAATGATCTTGCTCATGGTAGCTGTCCTTTGTGCTTCTTCGCGAGCATGTAGACGTTTTGATTTTAGCGATGCGACGGTGGACCGCGTGATAAGCATCACGACGAGCCCCGCATCATGCCGCTGCTCATTCAGACGAAATCTCACTAGTTGTGTTCGGCTTCCTGTTGGTTCCACCAAGCAGAGGTGCCAAACTTTGGATAGTCGGCCTCGGCAGCTTTCGCCGAGGTGGCGGCTACGCCGGCGAGTACGGATAAGGCCAGAAGGGCCGATACGATAGTTTTCATGATCATCTCGTGGGTTGGCGAGATTTCGACCGTTGCTCGAGTCGTCACCGACCTTTGATATGGTTTTGCAAGGGTGTAGCAAAAGAAGCTCTCACGCAGGAGTGAGTAAGGGTGACGAATCGTGCTTGAAAGGATTATGCCTGGCAGCAGCGTCCTCTCTTTCGCTGTTCAATCGGAAGATTCAAGAATGCGGACGTTCGCTGCCTAACTCGCTTCATTAACTCACGTCCACTTCTCCTATCTGTGATTTGCGCGCACGCAAGCGGACACCACTTACCAGTCAACTTCCTCCAACATCGAGACACTGCAATGAAGACCATCATTGCTGGCGCGGTCTCGGCTGGCCTCGTGCTCGCCTTGACCACCGCGGCCAATGCGGATCACACGCGCCACTACCGCAACTACGACAACTATTCCGAGACCTACCCGAGCGCCACGCCGCGGCAGCTACAGAACTTGCGAGGCTACGAGCGAAGCGAGTACTACGAACACGACTCCAATGCCGTTCCGTTCGGCAGCCGGTTGTGGTGGGAACTCAAGCAGGGCGAGGGGCACTAATGAGCGGATATGGGGAGCGCGAGAGGATCGATTGGGAATTTGAACAGGCGTGGCTTCTAGTCGTTACTGGCCATTGGGTCGCAGTTCGCGGCCGATGGTTCGTCGACACGTGGAGCAACGGCACCCCAGTCCGGATTGCAGATGCGCCTCGGCGGCGGAAACAGGTGCGTTACGCCTACCAGGTTTATGCGGCACGCTCACAACGACACCCAATCCAATAGTCTGATACCCCTGATCGCAATCACCGACTCGTGTGGCCGTCCAGCGATTCCCAGCGACCTGCGCTTGTGCTGCCATCGTTGTGACGTTCGGGAGCGGGGATTGACATGAAGGAGCTCAAGATACGCAAGGACCGCACGCCGGCGGTGTTGCGCCAGCGAGACCGACCCGCGCGTTACACGTCGTATCCTGGCGATCGCAAACGCGCTGTCGGGGATGAACCGGGCGGAGGCCGCCAGCAGTGCCGGCATGGACCGGCAAACGTTGCGCGACTGGGTCATCCGCTACAACGCGCATGGCGTTGCCGGCCTCGTCGATCGCTGGGCCGGGGGTCGGCCTGCAATGCTCGACGAGACGCAACAGGTGGAGTTGCTCGAGGTCGTGCTGAAGGGGCCCGATCCCGTCAAAGACGGCTTTTGTGCCTTCACCCGCGATGACCTGGTGGCGATCGCCAAGAAGAGGTTCGGCAAGTCGATGCATGCGACATCGATGGGCGCCTGCTGCGGCGACTCGGGCTGACACGCCAGAAGCCGCGACCCAACCACCCGCTAAAGGACCCGGCCGCCGAAGCGGCCTTTAAAAAGAGCCCTGCGAGAGCTAAAAAACATTCAGTGAACGCATAAGAATAAGCGTCTGCGCTTGTATTTCCAGGACGAAGCACGCATCGGCCAGAAAGGCCGCGTCTGCCACATCTGGTGGAAGCGCGGTGAGCGCCCGCGGGGCGTTCTCGACCAGCGCTACACCAACGCCTACATCTACGCCGCCATCGAGCCCGGCACCGACAACAATTTCGTGCTGATCCTGCCGGACGCCAACACGGCGGGCATGCAGGTGTTCCTCGACGCTTTCGCCACGACGATCGCAAAGGACGAGCACGTCGCGCTTGTTGTAGACGGGGCCGGTTGGCACGGCAGCAAGACGCTCAATGTGCCGAGCAACATCACGCTCGTGGCGCTGCCGCCCTATTGCCCCGAGCTCAATCCGGTCGAACGCGTGTGGCTCTATTTGAAAGAGCGCTTCCTTTCGTTGCGCCTCCACAATGACTACAATGACATCGTGGCCGCCGCATCGAAGGCCTGGAATCGCCTGTGCAGGGAGACTGGCCGCCTGACCTCGCTCACTTCATATCCGTGGATCATGAAGGTCAAACCTTAGGCTCGATGGTATGACAGGTAGTTGGTAAGTGATCCGCCCTAAACTCGGCGGCAAGCCACTCGTGTTCGCCGATGGCCAATTTCGGCGATTCGAAGCGGCGCATGAACTCACACAAAGCGTACTTGAGCTGGAAAAGGTCCTCCTCGCTCCCATTCGACAAGTGGCGAAAAGCACGCCCCTATAGCGGCGCTTGCTGATCTTGCGATAGGCCGTCGCGGGGCCTGGCCGGCCTGGCCGCGATTGCTTGTAGATATGGTCCTCACGCACGGTGCGCTCGACCTTGATGTAGCGAACGACGTGGTGCTTCTCGAGGATGGTCTTGATCTGGAAATCGATATCGGCTGCTCGCCGCAACCTGGTTCTTGGCCCGGCGAGCCGCTCGCGCAATTCGGCGAGCTCTTCGTTGGCCGCGGCCACGTTCCGCTGTCGCCTCGCCTCTTGGCGCAGAGTGAGCAGCGTGCTCCAGATCCAGACGACGGTCCAGCCTTCCGCCGACGGCAATGGCGCCGAATAGACGAACCAGCGATCGCGTGGCCAATCGGCATAGCGAAGATGAGGGCGATCCCAAACGCAGGTCCACTCGGGGGTATGGGTTTGGATCCACTTGCGAAACTCTTCGTCCTCCGAGCGACTGCGTGGCAGTACGGTGACGAAGCGCCCGCCGGCGCGATCGATATGGTCCATGTTCTCGCGCGAGCACAGCTTGGAGTTGGCGACGTAGAGGAAGTCTGCCCGCCCTGCCACGGCGCGCAGCGTGTTCCAGCTCTCGATGTGGGTGCGCGAGTTCACTGGTGTTGCCATCGCTGCAGCGAAACGCGACGGGGATATTGCCGTCGGCGGCCATAGTGAGGACGAACAACAGCTGCTTGAGATCGGGGCGGTGGGCCTTGGAGTGGCCAAAGGTGATGGCCGGGGCGGTGCGGCCGCGGATCTTGCGGCCCCAGGCGCCGCGGTAGGCGCCGCAGAAGCTGATCGTGGTGCTGTCGTTATGAAACTCGTCAAACTTCAAGGCGAAGCGCTGGCCGACTGCCAACACCACATCGGTGATGAGCGCGGCTCGATCGGCATCGAATAGCCGGTCGAGGGCGCGGCCTAGGCGATCATCGCCGAGGTGTGCCATCTCCTCGGCGGCGATCCCGAACATGCCGCTGGCAAAGCCACTGACGGTCTCCTGCTGACGATAGATCGGCTCTCTTTCGAC
Organism: uncultured Alphaproteobacteria bacterium; assembly: GCA_963775835.1. Classification (GTDB taxonomy): domain Bacteria; phylum Pseudomonadota; class Alphaproteobacteria; order Rhizobiales; family Hyphomicrobiaceae; genus AWTP1-13. The sequence continues at coordinate 408,816 of CAVZKV010000020.1, forward strand.
GATGATCGAGCGCAACAGCACGCCGAGCGCGCGGGCGTGAGGGACGGTGCAGCGTTGATCGGAGGGGACGTGCCGCGCCAGCGCGTCCTCCAGTCCGATGCGCTCGATGAAATGGTTGACTCTTCGGGAAGTGCGGCTGATTAACGGCGCCTTCTAGGGGCGCGAAAGGAATTAGACGCCCGAGAGCTTAACATCCTGCCGCGCTTGCCAGACGGCACCTATGGGGCAGTCCCGCCCCACCAGCACACGTTGACGGCCACCCTCTTCGAGGTGGAGCCAAATTCATCCGTGTCTCGAAGCACTACGGCGAGGTGCCCATTTTGGGTACGGCCTATATGACAGGCTACGAACCGATCAAGGATGCCTCGGGGGCGACCATCGGCGTCTACTATGTCGGCTACAAGAAATAACTGAGCAGCAATCTTGGTTCGGGACTGGGCCAGCGGCACCTACGGCGCGGCCGCAACCAGCCGACGTTGCCTGCCAGGCAGCGCACATCAGGCCAAACATAGTCTTCGAGAGCGCCGCCCCGCAAACGCTGATCGCGCTGAGCGGTTTCTCGCTCCCTACGCCGAGCGGCTCATTGGCGACAGGCGGCCATGGCATTGCCGTGGCTCCCCACAGGGGGTGCTGATCCCTCGCGTAAAGGTTCACGCCGCTCCAGTTCTCTAACGGTTGCCTGGGATCCGCAGTCTGGAAGGGCCGGCTCCTTCTCGACTCCTTGGGCCGAGGCATGAGCGGCGGCCGCCGCGTGAGATCGCGATTTCGGATAGTTGCGTGGGCTGTAGGTCAAAAAGCTCTTCAAGCACGGGCGCGCCAGGGCGCGCTGATGTCGGCCCTACCCTACTAAGCAACCACGGTGACATACGGCTGGGCGGGGTCCGCGGGAGTGCCAGAACCTGCACAAAAGTGGTCATGACGCATCGTCGATCTTGCGCGCGGCGAGGCTTAGGAAGAGCATGGATCCGTAAAAGGTGCCTATTGCAACGCGCCGCTGCATTTCCCCGTCGAAGCCATCGACTAGTGCTTGCCCAATCTCGCTAGCCCGGCCTGCCGCGCTGATTCCGCGCGAGAGTAAAGTGAGCAAGTAGTCGGGGCGCGTCGTCTGCACGTAACCTTGAGGGTCCAGTGATTGCATGCGGAATCCAGCTGCAGCGACGAGAGTAGGGAGCCGCCGCATGATGTAGGGTGCGTGCACCATATTGCGCAGGACCATGCCCACAGCCGATTGCAACGGATCGCCATCGAACAGTGCCACGCCAAGCGTTGCGAAATCGCCGTCAAAAACGACGAGCTGACCTCCCGGCTTAAGCACCCGCCAGGCTTCGGCCAACGCGCCCTCCGGGTCGAGCAAATGGGAATAGACAGTATGTGCGATGACAATATCGAAATTGGCGTCTGGCTGCCCGGTCGACGCAGCATCGCCACGCTCGAACGACGCTCGTGGCTCGTTGTTGAATGTTTCGTTTGCCATGTTGATGAATAACGACGATGGATCGATCCCAACAAGTCGTGCTGGTCTCAGGTGTTGCATGATGAGCTTCGTGGCAGCACCGTTGCCGCAGCCGACCTCGAGCACGTGGGCGTCTGGCACACCGATTTTCCCCATATAGCGCGCGCATATCGATTGCATGGCCGGCTCGGCCGCGCGGATGCTCATCGATCTGGCGATGACATCCAGAACCTCAAGCGGCTGCTCTTCAATGCGCGTGAGCAAATCGGTCAAGCGACGTTCCCTTAGCACTTCACCAGGACTTGGCAAGGCCGAGATAACCCATAATTTCGCGCCGAAGCTCCGCCAGATGAGGATCGCCGCGATGACGCGGATACGGACGCGCATTCTCGACCTCGGCCGTGATCCGTGCAGGACGGGCGCTCAGCACGATGACCCGACTGGCGAGAAACACGGCCTCTTCCACGTCGTGGGTTACCAGAAGCGCGGTGAAGCCCGCGCGCTGCCACAGCGACACGAGCTCTTCCTGCATGGCGATGCGCGTCAGGGAATTGAGCTGGCCCAATGGCTCATCAAGAATGAGAAGCTTCGGATCGTTCACCAGTGCCCGTGCAAGCGCTGCGCGTTGCGACATTCCTCCCGAAAGCTGGCGTGGATATGCCGTGGCGAAACCAGTGAGGCCGACCAGGCGCAAAACGTCGTCTACGCGTTCGCGATGACTTCGAAGTAGTCCACGTGCTTCGAGCCCGAGCGCAACGTTGCCCCACACCGTCCGCCACGGATAAAGCGTTGGGTCCTGAAAAACGATGATGCGTGACGCATCGGGGCCGTTGATCGGCTGGCCGTCCAACGATAGGAAACCGGCTGCCGGAAAGTCGAGACCCGCAACCAGCCGCAACAGAGTCGACTTGCCGCAGCCGCTCGGGCCCAAAATTGCGACCAATTCTCCAGGCTCGACACTCAGGCTGACATGCTCCAGCACCGGCAGCGGACGTCCTTCCAGCTCGAAACGATGGCTTACTTCGCAAATCGAGAGGGCGGCACCCCGGACCGACGGAATACCGGCCCGAACCGCAGTTTCCGACACTGCCGCGTGGGCTACCACCGCACTAACCCTTTCTGCCAAGCCAACAGCCGATCACGCAGGCGGAAGAGCAGGGTGATCAAACCGGAGAAGATGAACGCCATGATCAGCAACGCGGCGTACATATTGGCGTAGGCGGCCCACCCCTGCGCCCATTGGAGATACCAGCCGAGGCCGGCCTTCACACCGAGCATCTCGGCGACGACCAGGACGGCGAACGAGTTGCCGAGACCCATGAATAGCCCAACGAATACGTGCGGCATCGCCGCCGGAATCGTCACCTTGAGAATGAGGAAGCTTTGGTTTGCACCCAGCGTACGCGCGATGTCGTAGTAGGCGCTACTCACGCTTGCGACGCCCGACCAGGTGAGGACCGTGACCGGAAATCCCGTCGCCAGCGCAATCAGAAACGTGCTCGCGCTATGGCTCGAAGGAAAAACGAAGAACGCAAGCGGCAGCCAGGCAGTCGCGGGGAGCGGGCCGACCAGCCGCAAGACCGGGTGAATCCAATAGCCAACGGCGCGCGACCATCCCATGGCCACGCCCACGGCGAAGCCGAGCGCAGCGCCAAGAAAATAGCCCCCTGCCAGCAGGCGTAACGAGGCGAGTACGCCTTCGGCGAGGCGGACCCGATCGTCAATCACCACTTCCAACAGAGCCTGGGGTGGGGGGAAGAACGGCATCGGAAGCAGGCCAAGTTTCGCCGTAACCGTCTCCCAAGCCCCGAGAAGCAATGCGAGCGCAAGCATCCAAGGTGCGAGGCGCTTTATGTGCGGCAGGCACACGAACAGAAGGTCGGTAAATGTAGCTAATGTGAATACAACCCCGAGCGCACCAAATGCGGCCCCAAGGTCGCCGGTGTAATCCCAATCGGTTCCCGGCTGGTCAGGCCAGAGGACTGTGAGCAGTGCGACTCCGAGCCATGCTGCTGCTGCCAATCCGAGGATCCATGGCCGCCGCATCGAACTCTGACGCGGACCGAGAGCTATAATTGACGGACGGCTCACCTGATCCATTGCGGAATTGATCGTCACAGCTGTTGCCCACTCAGCTTAGGACATCGATATAGACCCGCTCTGCGAACTTTATCGGATCCGTGCTTCGCTTGAGCACATTTACCTGTTTGAGCTCATTCGCGTACAACAGGATCTGCTGCTTGAGCGCCGTCCCGATCGGATGATTGTGATGAGTGTGGCTCGCGAGCATGGCAGCGAGATCGTCCAACGGGCCCTTGCCGCCGTAGGCCGAGTACGCCGCCGCAGCGTCGGCGGGATGACGAGCGACCATATCGCCAGCCTCGAGCACGGATCGCGTTAATGCGCTTGCCGTGGACGGCTCTCCACGAATGAGACTTCCTCGGATAGCGAGCACGCAGCAGATTCGATCTGCAAATTCACCAGAGAGATTGGTCAAGACTTCGTTAAACTTGCCATCCTTGAGCCAAAGATAGGTGCGCGGGTCATTATCGGTGAGCGCCTGGGCCTCGCCCTTCTCTACGGCAAGCGCGAGCAAATCGGCCGGGTACTGTCGCCAGTCGACGTCCCTGACCGGATCGATCCCGTTCTTGGCGAACTCGATGGAGCAAAAGTTCTTGGCTGGGCTTGCCTGGTCGCTAATGGCAATGGTCTTGCCACGCAGCGATTTCAGGCTGGTAATGTCGGCAGCCTTGGAGCCCAGAAGCCGAATGCAGCCGCCGTGCACGCCGGCGGTGATACGAACATCGAATCCCTGTTCTAACGGCTTGAGCCAACGCAAGGCCATGCCGATCCCAGCATCGGCCTTGCCAGTGGCGATGGCTTCAAGCAGTTGTTCCGTCGAGCCACCGAAATTGATGAAACCGACATCAAGGTTGTGTTTAGCAAACACACCCCGCTCCTTCGCAACAGGGGCGGCCGCCGTACAGACCGAGGTCGCATTCCAAGCGAGCGTGAGCGCGCGCGGCGGGCCAGTTAGCTGCGCGCCGGTCGTGGCAGCGCGGCATAGAGGAAACTCTTCGCGAAGAGGTCCGCTCTTCATTGCTGTCAGTGCACGGGCGGCGCCGACCATCGTGACCGGCGTTGCAACCCCGAAAACCCCGGCAAGGCCGAGGACGGTCCGCCGGGAGAGATAGGGTCGAGTTGTCTCGCGCGGCTTGATCGTCGAGTGCTTGCTATGTTCGCCGTGCTTCATGATGATCCTCCCTAGTCAGGCGTTCATGAAGACGTGTCGGCACAAGGCTCTCATGTCCCCGGGGGACGTGCGCATCGCTCGAAGGACGAGGCTGGCAAAGCATTGCCCCTGGAGCGTGCTCATGTCCAATGCATAATTGTGCTGGTATTCGATGCCCACGAGGCATAGATTGAATTATGGATCTGCGGCGCCTGAGAACCTTTGTTGCCGTCGCCGAATTGGGCACTGTATCGAAAGCCGCGGTGCGCCTTCGCATTGGACAGCCTGCACTTTCGCGACAAATCATCGATCTTCAGCAAGAGTTGGGTCTCAGGCTGTTTGACCACGTAGGGAGGGGTCTCGTCCTGACTGCAGAAGGCGAGCAGCTCCTCGTGGATTGCCGCCGCGTATTGACCGATTTCGACGTCGTCCGAGAACGCGCTGAGGTCCTTCGGCGCGGCGACAGGGGAGTACTGAAGGTCGCCGCACCACCGCACACGATCGAGAGCGTGCTCTCGAGATTTCTACCTCAATATACTGAACGCTTTCCCAACGTACACGTAGAGCTGAGTGAAGCCCTCGGTCATGAGCAGACAGCCATGCTTGAACGTGGCGAAGTTCATTTCGGCATCAGACTTGAACAAGGTGGTCCGCGCTTCGACAGTCGGGTCCTACCACCAGCTGAGGCCCTGGCTGCCGGCGCCACATCTCTCGAGCTCGGCCAAGCGGGCCTCATAGATATCGGCCGCCTTGCCTCGTATCAGTTGCTGTTGCTGGACACTGGGTATTCCATCCGGAGGCTGTTCGACGCAGCTTGCCGCCTCGCAGACGTCGAGCCAAATATTCTGCTCGAGAGTCGCGCACCGCACACGCTGCTTGCTATGGCGGAGGTTGGGCAAGGTGTGGCAATCATCCCATCCCTCCAGCGAACAGACCGCTACGATTTGCAAATTGTCCGGGTAACGCATCGTCGCAAGCCGATTTAAGAGCGAGTTGCAATTCAATGGGACAAGCGGCGCCGACTACCAGGCTACGCTGAGAGCTTTCGAGAGGCGCTTGTCGAATATATGCGTCGAAGTCCTGCCAATCACGCATCCGACCGAAAGCAGAAGGCGCACCCGGGAGCAATCCGCTATTCGAAAATCTCGCAAGCGTGAGGCAATTCAGGGTTAGTAATCGCGGAAGCTGGATCCCCCGAGCAATGATCGATTTGGGTCAAAAGCGCCACGGCCTGTTTGTCGGCATCTGTCATCCCGCTGACTGTCTGTAGGCTTTCACCCAGCTAAAAGAAAAAGCTAGCGTCGCAATGGCCGGCGCCGGGCCGCGTCCGCAGTATTTGCGGGCTGCAGGCCGGGAGGGGTGGTTGGTGCGGGCCATCCCTCGTTATCCTTTAGCGGATGGAAGAAGCCCCACGCCTCACGGCCTCGAGGCCCTCACCGATCGCTCCCGCCGGCCCTCCCAGCCAGGTCGAGAGCCTGATCGTCAGCCTCAAGCGCAACAAACCACACTGGGGCGCCCGCAAGATCAGGGAGCTGCTCCTGCGCCGGCTGCCCGGTGACCTACGCCTGCCGGCCAAAAGCACCATCCATGCCGTCCTCGATCGTCACGGCCTCGTAAAACGCATGGGCAAACGGCGCTCCCGCGCAACAGGCACGCCGTTGTCAAAAGCCTTCGCGCCCAACGATCTGTGGTGCGCCGATTTCAAGGGCGAGTTCAAGCTCGGCAACGGCCGCTACTGCTATCCCCTCACGGTCACCGACCAAGCCTCGCGCTTCCTGCTCATGTGCGAAGCCCTCGAGACCACCCGCGAGGACGTCGCCGTTACCGCCTTCGAGCGGCTATTCGCTGAGCGCGGGCTCCCCCAAGCCATTCGTTCAGACAACGGCATCCCCTTCGCCAGTCCTAATGCCCTCTTCAATCTGTCAAAACTCGCTGTCTGGTGGCTGAGACTAGGCATCGCCCATCGAGCGGATCAAACCGGTCATCCCCAGCAGAACGGCCGCCATGCATCTGACCCTCAAAAAGGAGGCAACCCGACCCCCGGGCATGAATAGCCTGCAGCAGCAGGCTCGCTTCGACGACTTCGTGCACGAGTTCAATGCCGAAAGGCCGCACGAGGCCATCGCCATGAAGTGCCCCGCCGAGGTCTACACCCCCTCAAGGCGCCCCTATCAGGGCCTGCCGGATCTCGAATACCCCTTCCACGACCGCGACGTCCTCGTCACCGCCTGCGGCCGTATCTGCATCTACAGAAAGAAAATCAACGTTTCCACCGTCCTGGCCGGACAGCGCCTCGGTATCAAGGAAGTCGACGAGGGAATTTGGCTCGTCACCTTCATCGACTATGATCTGGGCTATATCGATCTGGAGCAGAGAACCTTGCAACCTATCGACAACCCGTTTGGGCCTAGGTTGTCACCTATGTCTTAGGTACGTTTTGTTACCCATGTCTCCGGGTCGGACGCATAGTGCACTTCGCGACCCACGGCTTTCTCGCGGGACAGCTTGATGGCAAGCGCACAACTCGTCGGCTCAGGTTATTTGCGGGAGTGAAGCGATTGCAATCCACTCGCGAACTATCCAATCCGCCCCACGAGCGTGTTCTCGTTTTGGATAATTTATTGATTTAATTGGTCGGGGCCACCCACGAGCCGGGTCTCATCCTGACGCCACCCGACAAGGCGACACACTAACTTCCTGGTGCCGGCTACAGGATTTGAACCTGTGACCCCCTGATTACATCCAGCGGCCCAAAGTTCGAGTCCCTCTAGACCCAAAATGAATTCGAGGACTTGCTAGTTTTCCGCACCCCCTATTATGCGAACGAAGAAGAAGATGGCTACTTGTCAGCATCTAAGATCGCCAGCCTCAAGCTCGATACAGACTGGTCACTCCGTCGGCCTGCCGGCCACGTCGTCGTGGCTCTCGCTGTTCATCCGACTCAAGTCATGCAAAAACTCCCGCAAGCGCCCGATAGTTAACCAACTCTCCGCTGCTGAGCTTTTTGATCTCGCGTCCGTCGCCTGCGCCCCGAGACGGATGTCATGGGCCTCGCGGGCCCCACAGTTCAAGCGAGCGTTGCCGGAAGCCAGGATCGCTGATACCGTGTTGGGCGTTGCCAGGAAACACCTACCTTTAGTTTGCTGTTGGAATTTTCGACTTGAATTTAGGCATGGACCAAGGGGGACATCATGCCGAGATGCTTTGTGCCGGCCGGAAGGCACCGCAGATCAGGAGTGGAGATAGCAAAAACCGTCCGCGCTGTAACGACTTGGCGTTGGGCTATACGACATTCCTGCTTCCGATGGCCTAGAAATCGAGAGTCAAGAGCCGGCTTACCATATCCGCAAGCACACAGTCTGCTTTCGATCAATATTGCTTAGCAGGCACCCCAAGATAGCGACGGTACTGCGGAGCCTCGGGGCGCTTGTGGCAAAGCGCGGGCTCAGGATTTTGCATCCGCCCCTCCCCGTTCGGGGCGACCACGCAGGTGGGCGTCACTTTGTCGGTCAGAGAATTTCGTCGGCAGCAGGTCGGATGTAAGCTCGAAGCTTGGCGATCCGACCTAATCAAGTGTGGACGTGAGTTACAGTCGAGGCGAGCCTTCCGAGGCAGCTCCTTCGTCGATGATTCGCTTCGCTTGCTCGACCGATTGACTTGTCGCATCGGCTTAATCGGTCAGGTAAAGGCGGGAAAGAGCAGCCTCACCAATGCGCTTGCGTGCAAGCCGGACATGCTGCCGACAGATGTCAATCCTTTTACGACCGTTGTCACGAATCTCCACTTCGGCCGTACCGATGTACCCGCCGACGTGGCCGCTGAGTTCACGTTCTTCCAAGCCAACGAATGGGAGCAATTAGCCGCCGGTGTTAGGCATATCCGCGAACTCACGGAACGGCTGGTACCTGGCTTCGACGTCGAGCAGCTACACAAGCAGGTGGACGCCTTGCGTCGTCGTTCGGAACAACGGCTTGGTGCTGGTCTCGGCGCCCTGCTCGGTCAGAAGCATGTGTTTTCCTCACTATCGAGCGAGCTTCTGTTGAGATACGTCGCCTCCAATCTAAGTGCCACAGAAACGGAAAACAAAGACGCTTACTCGGATATCGTCAAGGCTGCGGATCTGTATTTTGCGAGCAGCGACTTCGGCTTCCCGACCACCATCATCGATACACCGGGAACAAACGATCCGTTTCTTGTCCGCGATGAAATCGCCAGACGTGCACTTGAGAGCGCCCATGTCCATATCGTGGTACTGACCTCGCGGCAGGCCATGTCGGCTGCTGATGTCGCCTTACTTCGCATTCTGCAGGGATTGCGTAAAGATCGCATCGCGGTGTTCATCAACCGCATCGACGAACTCGGCAACATCGCACGCGACATACCGGTAGTCATTCAGCATGTCCGAAACGGCTTGCGCCGCGATCTTCCGACCTTAGAGCTGCCAGTCGTGGCGGGCAGTGCCTACTGGGCCAACGCTGCTCTGCGCGGGTCGAAGGCCGATGTAGAGCGTGCCTGGTCGAAAAATGCCAAAGCGTATGCGCAGCATCTCGCACGGCGCGCAGGCTCTGCCGCAGATCACGAAGGCGACGAGCAAATGGCGCAGAGCCTATTGCTCTGTTCGGGTGTTCCAGCGCTGCTCGATGTTGTTGCGGCCCTTACACTGGAAAGCCACGCGGGCCGCGCCTTGAAGCGAATATCGCAATCGTTCTACGAATTGGCCAACGTCAGTCAGAACACTGCTCGGCAAGAACTCGCAGTCATAGAGTCGGAGGCCCAATCAGGAGGTGACCCCAAAAAGCATGGCGAAGACGAGTTGCGAGCCGTCGATGCGGAGGCAAAGGAGCACGAACGTCTGACCCAGGCACTCCAAAGCATGCTGACTGACTTGAAGGAACGCAGCGCGCTAACAATCAGTGATCAGTGTGGAAGAATATCATCGGCCTTGCACGAGGTGGTGCGACGCTTCTCGGAGGTTGAATGTCGGAACATGCGCGCCGCCTTGTTCGAAGGGGGTGGCGGTGTCTGGAGGTGCGATCCCGTTCCCCTGCAACGACAGCTCGAAGAGCGTCTGGTGAGCTCGCATCAGGAGGCAGAAGAGGAGCTGACCAAGCTTGAAGCCGACATTTTTCCGCAACTAAGGGAGCTGCTAAAGCGCTACAGCCCGCAATGGGGGGAAACCGGCACCGACGGCGGTAACGTAACCGGTAACTTCGAACTACCGTTGCTCGCCGTGTTGGGTGTGCCGAGCATCTCCATGGAACTCGGTGAACCTCGCAGGAAGCGCTGGTGGAGCCGCCCTCGAAACGGTGGGAAGCGGATGGCCGAGCTCGCTGGGCTAATTGAGGCTGAGTGGCGCGCGATCACGGACAAGCTTGTGGAGACGGCTCGCGCACACCTCGAGGATCGCCAGTCTTCGGTTGTGCAAGAAGCAAGTCAAGTGTACGCGGGCGTGGTCGAAGTCTTCAAGGAGCAGAACCGGGTACGGCTTGAGCGTGCGCGTGCTTTGATCGACAGCGACAAGCAACCGGACAGCTCCGAGCTGCAGCGTAGTCGGGACGCCAAAATGGCCGAGCTCAAGACGGAGATTTCCGATTTGGACCGCCTGGCGGATCGTCTTGACAAGATCAACCATAGTATGCGTCGGGAAGATCGAACGTCCCAGTGAAGCTGCGGTCGCCCCGGTCACGGTATCGGCATCTTCATAGGCCAGACGTTGACGCCCGCTGCGGCTTAGGTCTGGCCGGACTCCTAGCGGCATACGACCGCGCCGGCATTGTTGTCATAGCTTCCAAGGGACGCGCCGCGCTGCAGAAAAACATTCACCACACGAGATGGTGAAGAGGCACGATCACGCGCTCGCCGACCTTGAGCTTGCTGTTGCCCGCTCCTACCTCGAGGACCTCTCCCGGTCTCATGATGTCTCCCATCTCCATTTCTGGAATGACGTCATTGTAGATGTGGAGACCAGAGTTGCAGATCGCGGGAGTCACTTCGATAATGGCATCACGCGGGTTTTGGTTTTTTTGGATCCGGCACTGTCTCGAGCGCATGTCGCTTTTGCCGTGCCAACACAAAGCCTTCATCGGCCCCGTCCTCTAATGTCTGGACTCAGCTCGTCAGCCTTCTTGCGGTGCTGCTCGGCAAGTACGGAAGCGGGGGTGATATTGGCAATCGCCGTTTGTAATTACAGCCGCTCATCATGGCTTTGAAGCCCGTCGCGGCCACGTCGCTGGCATCATCCTTCTTACCTTCGTCCACCTTGGTATGGAGCATGTTGGCCCGCGCGAAGAATTCGGTCTCGGCGGTGCCTGCATGAGGTAGGTGACGGTGATGTCGCTGCACAGCGACCTTCAGGCCTGAATGTTCCAAGTGCAGGTCAACTTCCGGCGGGAGAGGAGCATGCCGAGATCCTAAAGTTAGCCTGCTTTTCAGGTTGTGGCAGTTATTGACATCGCGTCTCACAGGCGGTGGCAGGTTTCGGATCACTCCGTCCTCGGCGCTCGTTGGCCCTAACCGCCCCTATACATTTGCAGACATCGACTTGCGGTGGTCCGAACCCATCGGGCGCAGCTGCATGCATGTCCGAAATCGGCTGAACTTTTGCCGTGGGCGCGGCATCCTCCGTGGACCGGGCAAGGTGAACGCGCTGTCCGGAACCCACCCGGGGGCCTACATCAAACTACTTGATGTGGCGTGGTGACCATCTGGGTCAGAGGATGCGTCGGCCAGGCACGGCAGGGCGCACATTCACCCCGCCTCGCCCACAATGTATTTGGCTATCGCGCTTGGCCGCACGCCCGCTTCGCTGCGCGTCCAGCCGCGCACCGATATCCCCGCCTGATGGACGGTATTGCGGTCGCCCGACACCAGAGGGTGCCACCATGCCAATCCGTGCCCGTTCGCGATCCGCTTGTATGCACAGGTATCCGGCAGCCATGAGAGCTGCACCGTGTTGTTAGGGCTGATCACAATGCAGTCTGGAACACTCGCGTGTCGGTTCCCGTAGTCGCGGCAGCGGCAGGTGCGCAAGTCAAGCAAGCGACAACAGAGTTCCGTTAAGAAAATCTTGCCGGTATCTTCGTCCTCGACCTTGAGCAGACAGCATTGGCCGCAACCATCGCAAAGTGACTCCCACTCGTCCCGCGACATGGCCTGGAGACTCTTGGTCAGCCAGAAAGGCGAGGATGTCACCTCAAGATCGCCGGATGGCGGCCCTCGTTCGAAGTCCAGGATCGGGGTATCTGTGTCCGGCATGGCCAGCGTCGCTTAGCATGCACTGGCCTCGGTTGAAAGGCCATCGGGGCGTCAATGTCGAACCAGAGCGACCTTCTGGCCGGATGAGAGATTTGGTCCGGCGCCAAGCGATAGAGCAAGAGCCGACCGTCTAAAGACTTGCTCTCCGCCAAATATTGGGAATGCTGCTCGTCCTAGGCGACCAGTTCGGCTGCTCCAGCCGCCTCGCGATTTTGATAGCGTGCCGTAGCGCGGGTAGGCATTGGTTCTGAGCCAGTTTTTGGAGATGGAACAGCCATGCAGATTCTCGATCGGTTCGACGGACTTCACGGCAAGATTACTGTCGTGCAAGAGCGAACGACTGGCGCGCGCCTATATCTCGAGGAGGGAGTCAAGCAAAGCTACGTTCTTCCCGGCGGGTCTGCCGGCCTTGATTATGTGCGGCTAATGGGGCGACTTCTCCAAAATGCGTCCGACATTGCGCTGTTCGGCTGCGGTGGCGGTGCGCTTGCCACAGAGCTATACCGCTGTGGTTGTCGCGTGACGGTTGTTGACGATAACGGCATCAGTTTCGAGATTGCGCGTCGCTACTTCTGGATGCCCGGCGGAGTTGTCTGCGTCAGCGCGGATATGGCGACGTTCCTGGAGAGTACACAGAGAATTTACGGTGCGATTGGAGTCGATGTCGGTGGACCCGACTTCGATTACGAGGCGGTCCTGGACATGCCGACCTGCATCCTTCTGCGTCAGCGCCTTGCGGAGAGTGGCAGGATCGCCATCAATATCGCCACAGAGTGGGTCGAGGAGAACTCGTTGGAGCGTATCGCTGCCCGGCTTCGGTGCGAGAACCTAACCGTGTGGATTTGTATGGAGGCTCCGCGAAAAGGGCGAAGCGCCCTGATCGTGGCAGCGAAGCAAGACAATGGGGCGAGCGATATGACTGCCGCCGCAACGTCGTTGGGATTCCAATCACGTCGAGTAATCTAAAGGGAGGCGTGCAATGATAACGAAAAAGCCCAGCCGGCGCCGGATGATATTGGGAGTCGGAGCCGCCATCGTGGCGCACTCTGCCGGATCGTCAGCGGCGGACACCTTCTCTCCAATTGCTTCGGTGGATGCTGGCTTTGCGCCTGACCTGGGAGCTCGACTAGACAAAGCGGTGGCGGACAAGCGCGTCTGGAACCAGCACGGACTCGTGGTGCTGCGCGGAAACCGGCTTGTGCTGGAGCGCTATTTTGAAGGCGAGGATGAGGCGCGCGGCGTTGGTGCGATCGGCCGCGTCACGTTCAGGACCGACTCGATGCACGATCTGCGGTCGTGCTCCAAGAGCATCGTAGGCCTGCTCTACGGCATCGCGCTGCAACGGGGCAAAGTGCCACCGCCGGAAGCACCGCTGTTCTCCGCCTTTCCGGAGTATGCCGACCTTGCCAACACGGATGGCCGCGATCGCCTCACCATTCTGCACGTGCTGACCATGACGATGGGCACCGATTGGGACGAGAGCAGCCTGACCTACGCCGACCCGCGCAACAGCGAAACGGCCATGGACAACGCGCCGGATCGTTACCGCTACATACTGGAGCGGCCCGTCGTCGACACGCCAGGCGCGCACTGGACCTATTGCGGTGGCGCGACCGCCTTGCTCGCACGCATTATTGCTAAGGGCTCAGGCAGGAGGCTGCACGAGTTCGCGCGGGAAAACCTATTCGATCCGCTCGGGTTGGGTCCGACCGAGTGGGCGACCGGGCGCGACGGCGAGCCGCTCGCCGCCTCGGGTGCTCGCATGTCCGTGCGCGATCTGGCGCGGATCGGCGTAATGATGCTGCGTGGCGGCAAGCTAGGCGAGCGTACAATTGTTCCAGCCGATTGGGTGACGCGCTGCGTCACCCCCGCCGTCGGCGCCGACGAGGTTCGCCGCTACGGCTACCAATGGTTCCTGATCGATATCGCTTTCGGTAAGCCCAAAGGTTGGGCGGTCGGGCGCCTGGAGCGCATGTGGATAGCTCAGGGTGAGGGCGGCCAGCGGCTGTTCATCATCCCGGCGCTGGAGCTTGTGATCGCGATCACTGCCGGCAACTATGGCAGGGAGGATCAGGGGGCGCCACCAGCCCGCATCTTGCGCGAGGTTATCCTGGATAGCGTTCGCTCGTGACGCCGGGAGTCATGACCAGGTCTTCCCCGTCGATAATTGCGGCGGCCCAGCTTCACGGCGTTGTTTTGATTGACACGACCACCGATTGTGGTCAAAGTTTTCAGTAGGGTCGATACACCCGCCGCCTGCGCCCTTTTGGGATGGTGAACGTATCAATCTTTCTCCACCCTCGCCATTGGCGAACGGGTCGGCAAGGCAGGCCCCGATCTCCTCCGTTCGCCAATGAAGAGGTGCTCTCATGCGCGATTTCCGCGACGCGAAGACCATGGCGCACGCCCTGCGCGATGCCTTAAAAAGCCGGGCCGTCGAAACTACCCACAGCGAGTGCCTGGAACTGATCGCTACCGTGTTCGGCTATGACAACTGGAACATCTTGTCCGCCAAGATCGAAGCCGCCGCGCCTGCAAGCGCTGAGCCCTCGCCTTCGGTCGTGGCACAGAATGATCGGACGCCACCAAAGACCCTCTACTGCTCGTTCTGCGGCAAGAGCCAGCACGAAGTACGTAAACTGATTGCTGGGCCCGACGTGTACATCTGCGACGAGTGCGTCGAGTTGTGCACCGATTTCGTCGATGATCTCCACGACGACAAGGAACTCGCTCGCCTGCTCGAAGGGGATGCAGAGAACGCTAGCACCATGTCCACCGAAGACCTGGCGCTTTATGTGGAACGCGGTAGGAAAGGCGCGGAGCGTAATCGGCTCACCTTGCGTGCTATCCAGCAAAGACTTGCGATGACGGACGGCGAACTAACGACGAAAGACGATATTTTAGCGTTACCCCGCTTCACTTATTTGAGGAACAAGACGCGGGAAGAACTTGTGACGCTACAGCAAATCGCCCGACACCAACTAAGTCGCTATGAGGAGGCATTGCGACTCGCAATGACCGCGCTCGGCGCACGCAGGCAGTAAAAACACTGCAGCAATAGGAGCCACGGGTCGACGCCAATTCCGGGCTGACGTCGCATTCGCACGTCTTCACGGAGTCCGGAATTGGCACGAAGCGACAATTGCCGAGGATCTACGACGCTGGTCCGTTGCTGGGGGTAGAGCGGCAGCGCTCCTGTGCCGGGAGGGTGGCGGTTCGTCTGCCCGTGGCACTTTTCGGTCGCCCGGTTTTGCGTAAACCTCGTGCATGGATCTTGCGAAGCTTCCCCTATTCTTTGTCGTGCTGTCGGTCGGGCACCGCATCGGCGAAGGCCGGGAGTGCCATTGCAGCGCCCTCCGCCCTCAACAGTCTCGGGAAACGGCCAACGTCCACCTTAAATCGCCGCGCATTGCTGAGCTGAGGCACGAGGCAGACATCCGCGAGGCTGGGAGCCGCGCCGAAACAAAACGGGCCCGGCTGATCCGCCAGCATAACCTCGCAAGCCTCGAGGCCCTCCCTATTAACCCACGCCGCCCACTCGGCAATGGCGTCCTCCTCGACGTCTAGGCCGCGCAGGCGATTAAGTACTTTCAGGTTCTGGACTGGGTGAACGTCACACGATATGGCGAGCGCGAAAGCACGCACGCGGGCGCGGGCCAAAGGATTGGAAGGCAGGAGTGGTGGTCGTGGACGCGTCTCGTCCAGCCATTCGATTATCGCCAAGGATTAAGTCAGCACACCATCGGAATCGAGCTCGAGTGTAGGTACGAGGCCCTGTGGATTCAGAGCGACATATTCCGCTGCGCGCTGTTCGCCTTTGCGTAGGTGATGGGAGCGATGCTCGACCCGCACTCCCTTGAGATTGAGGGCGATCCTGACGCGGAATGCAGCGCTGCTTCTGAAGTATCCGTGCAGCTTCATGGAATGCGGCTTCCACCCTTAAGAAAACGGCGTAGACAGTACCCCCTGAAAGTACGCTGTCAATTTTACCAGCGCCAGACGCCGTGGTGGAGTAGCGATTTCAGCGGCTATGACGCAAGCAAACCATCAAGCACACCACTGGTCGGCCCGCTGCTCCGAGCTCGGGGCCGGTTGGTCGAAAGCTTTGGCGACCGCCGCACCAACGCGTTGAAAGCCGCCAGCGGCACACGGCCCAGTGCAGTTTGCCGGCTAGCGCGTTCGTCGGTTGCATGGGGATATCTCGGACCGTCTTCGCTATGGGTAATCACAATAGATGCGATCGGGGCACTAAAAGTTCCGCAGACGGCTTGAGCTGCGCCGGGCCGGTCGGACCCGACCTGGTCGCGACAAAAAAGGGTAGGCACCCATACGCGTTACAAACGCATCACTCTTCACGGGTGCCCGAAAGCGAGGGGCCTATCCGCGCCAATCATTGGGGGGATGGGGGAACGGCGCGGCCCATGTAAAACCCACCATCCCGCCGGGCGTTCCGACGACGACCCAACGCTTCTGTGGATAACTTTGACGCCGGGGGGACCGCCGGTCTCTTTCGAATTGAAAAAATACAAGAGATCAGAAGCAGTTCGCGAAGTTATCGCAGCGATTGCGTACTGCCCATTTCTTGATCAGTGTCCACCAGCCGACTGGGAACCGCGTTGACGGGCCCGCGTTGCGCACCCGCCATGACCGCCAGCCGGAGAGACCACCCATGCGGCCACCCAGCGCCGTCCTGCAGATCGTCGGCGAAATGGTGTCGATCATCGTGTTGGCCCTGACGGCCAGGTTCATCGGATTTGCGCAGAACACTCTCGAATCTGGTGTGCCGCTGAGCATGGATCGCGCCCTGGGCCACGTCACCGACATCCTGTCGGTGTTCACCCGGTTCGGAAACGTGGGACTGCTTCTGTCGGTGCTGTTCGGCGCATCGCTGATCCGCATCGCCATCGCCTATGCGAACCGATCCGTCCTGCTCGGTCTCAGGGAGCGCGCAGGCATCGCCCACGACGACCTCTCCTGGGCGCAGCGCGCTGTTCGTCTTCCCTTTGCCGTGGTCTATCGTAGCCTCGGCGGGATCGCCACATTTGTCGGCGCGATTGCGCTGGCGGTCTGTTTTCGACTTTTCAATCCGGAGAGCCCTTTCGGCTTTGCCGAGCTCGGCGCGTATGTGCAGTCGATCGCCGGCGGAATGACCTACGGCAGCATCGGCGCGCTGCTCCTACTGTTTGTGCTCTATGGCCTGGCGCTTGCCATCATCGGCTATATCGCCAGCCCCGCCGTACTCACCCTGGAGGAAATGGCAAGCGGATGCCGTCCCGAGCCTCGAACGCCCTCGCAACCACGGCGATTGGAGTCGGCGTCCACCTAACCCGATGCCACGCAGTGGCGCACGCCGGGCGCCACTGCGCCGCCAGCCGCGGCTGATTTCGTCGAAGTTCCGGCCTACGGCGATCCTACAGGTGTGACGCCGGTCGCACATCTTGCTGCGGTTGCTCACAGCCGTGATTGGCACCAAGCGTAAGTGCTCCGGTCCATCAATGTCATGCCTGGAATCTGGGGAACTTCGGACACGGATCTGAGGCGGTAAAAGCTGGGCGAGGACGACAGCCTTTGACCCCTTTCGGGCATCGGCAGTGCCTGGCGGTTACGCCACGGGAGATTGACAATGTACCCTCGGAAGACCATCTTTTTGCGAGGTTGATACGACCTGCCGCTTGCGCCCTTCGGGGGATGGTGAACGTATCGCAGCTTTTCGTAGCCTTTGCCCGAACGACGGGTCAGCAACGCAAGCCCTGGCACCCCTGTTTCGTTCAAGCAAAGGATCAAGATATGCGCGACTTCCGCGATGCCAAAGCTATGGCAGGTACACTGCGTGCGGCGCTCGCCGCCAAGGGTCTCAAGATCACCGTCAGCGAAAGCCTCGAACTGATCGCCAAGGCGTTTGGCGTTGCCGATTGGAACACGCTGAGCGCCGCGGTTCGCGCGAAGGCGCCTGCTCCGCACAATGAATTCTCCCCGTCGCCGCCTCCAGCCGCCGAAAGAGTTCTAGCACCAGGGCCGCGCTTTTCGCGCGAGATTGAGTCGACGCTGCACCGCGCTCTCGCCGGCGCCAATCATCTAGAGCACGATTACGCGACCCTGGAGCATCTCCTGCTCGCCCTGATAGACGACCAGGACGCTTCGGCAGTGATGAAGGCCTGCAACGTCGATCTTGGCGCGCTAAAAAAGAATCTCGCCAACTACATCGACAACGAGCTTACGGGACTGGCGAAATCCGACGGCAACGACGCCAGACCGACCTCTGCCTTTCAGCGCGTCGTTCAGCGTGCCGAGACTCACATCCGGTGGTCCGGCCGCGAGGAGGTTACCGGAGCCAATGTGCTGCTTGCCATATTCGCCGAAACAGAAAGCGCCGCCGTAAGGCTCCTTGGCGAGCAGGACATGACCCGTCAAGACGCGGTGAACTTCGGCACCGGCAAGGCGAGCTGAGACACCGTCGCCCGCCGACCTCGCCCGCGGCATTCTCCAATCACGCCTGAGGAGGCAGATGAGAGGGGAAGCGTGGCGTCGATCCGGGTGACGTGCGCCACACTTTCCGCCATGGCCCGGACCGGAACAAGAGCCTCTATTGCTCCGCTGCCAGAGGCCCAATGCCCATACCGGCAAAATTGTCGGCCTCCGGCCATGAGAATATGTGCTCGTGAGCCCTACCAAGTTCCTGATCGAGTGCCGATGTCGTCTCAGGATTGGTTCCCGCGCTGAGGCCGTCGTAGGACGCGAACCATGCGATGCCGTCTCCCGTGAGGGAGAACGAGGTCCCCCGTGCCTCGTCGATAGGGCCGCCCGCAGCATCGCTCTGGTTCCAATTGTGCCCGCCAGAATGAAGAAGGGTCGGGTGCTTGCCGTCGATCGGCCGGATGATCACGCCCAACGTGTAGGCAACGGTTCGCTCAGGGTTCATCCATTTACTATCGGGCGTGTGAAGGAACTCGGCAACTTCGTCGGTGAAAAGCTTTGACGGCTTCGCCCGCAGGAGGCGCGCGAACGCGAGATACTCCGAATCCGAGAGTGCCCATCCCGACGCGGCCTGAATGATGCCACCCCAGTCGCGATCGAGGCGGGACTTTTAATACCGGCCGCGGCGAGAATGCGTTCAGTGCAGGCGACTTCGTAGCTTTGACCCGTGAGCGCCTCGATGATCTGTCCGAGCAAGAGGTAGCCCATGTTCGTGTATTCGAATTCGCTGCCGGGCGTCCGTACCAGAGATGCCCTTAGGATTTGCGGTAGCAGCATTTCTATGCGTGCCTCACATAGCGGCAGCAGCATTTCTATGCGTGCCTCACATAGCGGATGCTCCCTAAGGAGCTGAACCAGCCCCGGAGCGAACATATTGTCGTCGACGGCTCGCGGTATTCCGCCGCGATGACTGAGGAGCTGCCCCACGGTGACCTGTGCTAACCGTTTATCGGCGCGCTTGCCGAACCTTTCGAACGCTCGCGCCAGGTGCGGGCCAATAGGATGATCCAGCCGCAGTCGACCGTCTTTGATGAGACTGGCAACGCAGAGAGCGGTGATCGCTTTGGACAAACTCCACACGGGGACGCGCTCATTGACGCCGCGCCCACCGTAGCCGGCAGCAAAGACCAAGCGATTGTCGAACGTGACCGCGAGACTGCCGCGAGGCACGGCGTGCGCCGCCATCCAGCGCTGCATCGCCGTATCAAAAAACTCTGCCGTTGTAGGTGCAGTCTTTCCCTCTTTGCAACGTTGAAAGCCGAGCGGCGCATGTCTGGACCCTTTCCGGACGGTAGGGGCCAAGACGAACGTGCACAGCTCACGTCATGTATGCGCTCAACTATCGGAGCCCGGACGTGTCAGGAAAGTAGTGAGCAGCAAGAGTGCTATCCCAATATCAATTGAAACACGGGCAACGTTAAAGATCCAAATGAACCCGAGCTTCGACGCGTTGAATAAGTCGATAACCGCGCCAAATCGAATACGGTCGAGGGCGTTTCCGACGGCTCCAGCGATGATGAAGGCGAACCCAACCGTGCGTAGGCGCGCGGTTGCGTGCCGAACCACAGCTCGAACTAGGGATGGACACCACAGCGAGGTTCAGCGCCGTGAGCCCCCAGCATGTAAGCTCTCCATCGATCACACGGGGGTTTGAGCTACGGCTCACGAGTGAACCTTGTGATGACCATGGGCTGGTATGCTTCAGTGCTGGAGGGGATTGCCAGAATTTGTGCTCTGGTCATACGCAGCTGGGGGTTCATTCTGCTGCGCGATGGCGGCCGGCGCTGCGCGTCGCCTTCATCCAAGTCTTTCTCGCGGGCCGCAGCGGCGCGCTCGACGAAACAAAGAAGAGGAAGGGGAAGGGAAATGAACGATCTCGAGAGCGCCGCCGCAGTGGGTGAAAGACTGCAGCGCATTCGGCTCGGAAGTGGCGTAAACCAAACCCAATTTGCCCAGACGTTAGGGCTTCAGCAAAACACGTACTCGAGTTCCGAAAACGGCTCACGCAAGTGTTCTGTAGAGGCCGCCGCTGAAATCGTGCGGCAGTATCGCGTAACGCTGGATTACATATTCATGGGGAAAGAGGCAGGCCTAACGATGGTCCGCGCTCGCGAATTGTCAGAGTGCGGGTGAGGGTGCCCGGGCGCCACAAGTGAGGTGCGGTTATGAGATAGCGCTAGGGCTATCAAGGCTGCGCCCCAGGAGCTTCCAACCTCTACCCCTGATGTTCGCCACGTGGTCACCCGAGCGGAGGGAGGATAGCACTAATCCAGCTAGCTTAGCTAGCTCAGAACCCGAACCCTGATTCGTCCACTGCTCACCAGTAGAGAGTAGTGCGAATTTGGAGCAGTGCTGATCCGGGCGCGTCTAAGTCGCCTCTGCAAAGATGTAATAGCCGGGAGATTTCAGCCGGCGGACCAGGTCGTTAAGATCGGCGTTGCCCACCGGGGGCCGAGAGTTCTTGATATCGAGCGCCTTTACGAAGGCCCAATGGCTGGATGGCGGGCAGGGGAGGTTCCGACCGGTCACGTCAGTTGTGAGCGCAAGGTGGTCAGCATTGCGTCTCTGCTGAAACAAATAGACCAGCATCGCATGCCTCAGGTTGTTAGGGGACTGTCCTAAACGTACGCTTCCGCGTGCGGTGCGTCAGCAATACGATAGTTTGATGCATTACCCATTCTCGAGCGAAAAATGGCTGAATTCGAGCAGGCCTGATCGAGCTTGAGCGGAGGGATGACGACCTATTAGTGGCCGGGCTGGGACGATCGCCAATTCCATCGGTTTTTTGGGTTGCGTGCCCCCTAGGCTACGCCAGGGTCAGGGCGATCGTGAAGATGACGACGATGGCGATCAGTGCAGCATTGCTAGTGTTGTTCATCCGGGTGCTAACCTTGCCAGCGAGTTCACACTGCCAACGCGCATCCATTCCTTTCGATCCCGTTGACATACGTACTTACGCAGCTTGGAGGGTCGGCGGATAAGCGCTGCTCCATTCCGAATGCCAGGGTGCTCGAGTGGCTGCGATCGCCAGGGTTGCGCCAGAACATGCGAGCTGCGAAAGCACGTGGCGATCCTCGAGCGGGAAATTGCTGAATTGGAGCGGGAGGGATTAGATCGCCCCTAGCATGTTGAGGATCAACACCACCACGCCCAGCAAGATCATCAGCGCCCCCCAGATCCTTCTGCTGCCCCCGACAAACCACAACGAAACCCCGGCGATGATCAGCGCTACACCTGCAGTCACATCCCAGATGTCAGCGATCACCTCATCCATCAGCGCAGGGCTCACTCTCGGGCGGTGCGCGCCTCATAACTAGGGCAAAAATCGGGCTTGTTGAACGCGCCTTGCTCAAGGCCGCGAATAACGACCATAGTCAGCCACCGTCAACGAGCATATAGCATCTGGTCAGATATTCTCTTCCGTCGGAAAGTTATAAGCTTCGTAGTCGGGGCGCCGCTGAATGATCGTACGCCAGCTGCCAACATAAAACCTGGAGTAGACCCAGGTGCAACGCAAATGTGGATCGGGTAGCCGGAGCAACACTGTCGACATTGTCATTGTACGCTATGGTACACAGCACACGGAACTTCTTGATTATTTGCGGCAAGTTCTGCAAAATTTGTTCATGGGGTCCGGTGAAGCCATCCGCTTACTGAGGATCAAATGACTGCCAAGGTAACCATCTCGAGACTGCGCGAACATATTGGTTCACTGGTTACAGCCGGCGTTCCGGTTGACGTGGTGGCGTGGCGCCACCCGGGAGAAACCGAGGACGAGGCCATCGAGCGCTACATGCGGCAGCATCCCGAGATGAACACGCCAAGGGCGACCGTGGCATTTCATGTTGTGAGCTGGGAGCGTACTTGAGAGTGACCCGCCCTGGCTCGCCACGCTGAATTACCAGCATAGGAGCAGCATTGCGGGTCGCCTTCGGCCATGATCACCCACCCTTGCGCCAATGTCCGATTATGTCTGCGCCGATGCTTTTGACCGCCCCTCTATCTCGGCGCCGGAGGGGCGAACGGGAGGTCGCCCGGATAAATGTATAACCACCCTGCTAGCAGCGTCATCGCCACTATGGCCGTGGCGATGACAAACATTCGTTTCGTGTCCATGTGGCGTACCGTGAGTCCGCGGTTAGTATTCAATCATCGATGCACGGGTCCGGTTCCGCGTCCGCGCGACCAGGCGGCAAGCTCAACCGCGACCGGTACTTTGCTTTAGTCGTGTTTTTCCACCTTTTGAGAACTAAGAAGGCCTCGGCACCCCGCGATTACCGACCATCGGGCCGAGCCTTTCGGTCCTACCCAGCACGCAAGATGGGGCCAGCGGTGCGGTAGGGGAATATTGGCGGCGCGCGATCGACAGGATGCCGGCTCTAAATGGATCACATTTCCTCGACGTCCAGGCGACAAGAGCCTGGTGCGCGTTCCATTTCAAGCGGGTCGCACATGAGAAACCTGCAGGAAACCCGATGCGCCTGTTGATGCTCGCAGTTGCCGCGTTACTCGCGCTCATGTCCGGGTCGGCGGGAGCGCTCGAGTTGGCCTACTACGAAGTACCGAAGGGCGATTTTCCGCACGACGTAGCAGCTGGACACTCCGGTGAAGTTTGGTACGCGGGTCAGAATGCCGGGATTGCGGGGCAACTCGACCCGGCAAGCGGTCGGATCGAACGCATCCCGCTGGGCAAGAATTCCGCACCGCAGGGGGTCATCGTCGGACCCGACGGAGCAGCGTGGTTCACCGACGGCGGTCAGAACGCCATCGTACGGGTTGACCCGGCGACGAAAGCGGTAAAGGCATGGCCGCTACCGCCCGAGCGCATGCCAACCGTCTACCTCAACACCGCGGCTTTCGACGGGAGTGGACGGATCTGGTTCACCGGCCAGATCGGCGTCTACGGCAGGCTCGACCCGAAGTCGGGCGAGATGAAGGTGTGGGATGCGCCGAAAGGCTGGGGCCCTTACGGCATCACGGAGACACCAAAGGGCGACATCTGGTTCGTCTCGCTCGCCGGCAGCTACCTGGCCAATGTTGATACCGAGACGGGCGCAGTAACGGTATACGAGCCGCCCACCAAGGATCGGGGCACGCGCCGTGTGTGGTCGGATTCGAGAGGGCGGCTGTGGATCAGTGAATGGAATTCGGGCAACGTCAGCATGTTTGATCCGTCGGCGAAGGCGTGGAGAGAGTGGAAGCTCCCCGGCGATGAACCGCATGCGTATGCGGTCTGGGTCGACCCGGACGACAAGGTGTGGGTCTCGGAATGGGAAGCTAACGCCGTTGTTCGCTTTGATCCGGTAACGGAAACCTTCGACAGTTTTCCGAGCGATCGCCCGAAAGCTAAGGTGCGTCAGATGCTTGGTCGCATGGGAGAGGTCTGGATTGCGGAGTCCGGAAGGGAGCGCATCCGTGTGATCCGGTATGGGCCGAAGGCGAAGTAGCTGGGCGCGTCCCGGCCGGAAGAAGGAGCATGTCGTTCGAAGATAAGGAAGCCGAGCTGGGAGGCTCCTGACGCGAATGCAGCACGAACCGAAGGACTGGCACGAGCTCTATGAGCTGATCCGGCTCAAGCTCAACGAGTTGAAAGCGTACGGGATGCCACTCCCTGATGATCTGGTGGAGTTTAAGCGCGACCTTGAAGCGGAGCTCGAAGCGAGGCGCGATGCGCAGCGGAGCCGCGCGCGGATGGACAAGGTCATCAAACACCGGGCGAAGCGGTAGTGCGCAGAGCCTTTACCCGGCGCTCGGCCAGTCCGTCAGCGGTAGGAGCGAAAGCTCTCGACGTCACCGGTGCGAGCCGGGTGGACACGCTGGGATTTGGCCCCCAAGCCAGCGGTCGCAGCAATGCTAACAAAAAGCTAAGAAATGCTAGCCGTTCCCGTCCTACCGACAGAGCATTTTCGCCTTATATTCAGCAGCATGGTCGCGGATGCTAAGAAGACCGATTACGAGTGCCCAATCTGCCAGGGCCGCGGGCGAGTGCCTAGCCGGCTTCCGGGCCGCCAGCGGCTTTGCGAAGAATGCCACGGCACGGGCAAGGGTCACGCCAATCCGGCGCGAGACGCTGCTGAAAAAGGCGAAGCAGCGAGTTTAGCTGCAGCAGCGGATCAGCGATTTCGCGGCGGGGCACATTTCTGGTCTACAATCCCAGACCTCGATGCGGAACAGCTCGCCCGAGGTGATCTCCGGTCCGCCGCCATCAATCACCTGACGAGCTTTCATGGCACCTACCCAATTGGCCTCCTTATCCAACGGGCCGAAATTTAGGTGTGCAGTGAGCCCTGTCAATGGCGAGGCCTTCTCGGCTGACGCCGGCAAAGCAAGGCGGCGCAGTCCCTTGGCCATCACAGATACTAGCTCTTCGAGGGTGAGCTGATTGAGCCGTTGAGCGACACAAAACAGCGTCACCTGATTGCAAAAAATCTGCTCGTCTGTACCCTATCGCACCAACTGCGATATGGAAGTGTCGAGCGGAAAACAATAAAATTTTCCTCGTCCCAGACGCTAAGAACGCGCCCACTGATTTCGGACGCAGTCGCGAAGGAGGCCCAATGTCCCGGTTGACCAATAGCCTCGCGCGGACCGACGGGGCCATCCGCGAACTGACCGGACGGATCGAACTCTACCGCAATCGGATTGTGCGAAGATCCAGAGAATCCTGCGTTAGCCGAACAAGCGGCGCAACTCCTTCCCAGCGCGAATGCTGCTCTTGATGAGCTGGTGAAGTATCGCAAACGCCTCCTCCATGCTGCTGAGGTGGAAGCCTACTTATCACCGCACGACGTCACTAATCCGGCGCGTCCTTCGCTAATCCCTCGCAACATCAAGTAGTCTCTCGGCCGACTGCAATCGCCGCCAAATTCTCCCGTCTAGCCGGCCTAGACGTACCGGTATCGTGTCCAGCTCACCTTTCTCGGCGTTAGCACTGTTGCGGCAAGATACGCTGCTGCTGCCGAGAGGCACGGTCTGCCCACCATCACGTTCGTGCGCGCTGCTGCGAAGGCCGTTGCGATGCAACATTGCCTATTGCTGAGCTCGCGGCGAGGGCGGATTCGAATCCGCGATCAGCACGTTGGCAAGGCTCCCGACTTCCCGCTGGCGTGGCGGTGGACAAAGGGAGTCGCCGGTATGCACTTTCGCACTGCGGATGCTGGAACTTTGCCGCTATTCCGGAGTTGCGCGTGCATTCGGCGCCCTGCGCGCCGGCAATCTGCGCGCCGGCAATCGGGCCGGCCAACGGCGATGACAGGCACATGACAGGCGCAGAGCGCACATTGGAGGGCCGAACGCCATGGCTATCAAACAAATCTTGCTCCCCCTGCCAGGCTCCGTCGAGCACAGCGGC
Source organism: uncultured Alphaproteobacteria bacterium (assembly GCA_963775835.1). Lineage (GTDB taxonomy): Bacteria > Pseudomonadota > Alphaproteobacteria > Rhizobiales > Hyphomicrobiaceae > AWTP1-13. The sequence continues at coordinate 434,580 of CAVZKV010000020.1, forward strand.
GAGATCGATATGGCTTTATCTGCGGCTAAGGCTGTGGAGGCTCATCTCGAGGCCCTGTTCATTGTTGAGCCACCTCCCCCGCCGATCCACCGAACGAGGATAAGTGGGGAGATGGGCTACGGCCGGATGGCGGCCACGGCCGAAGAAGGGAACTGGGTCGCCGAAGACCGGGAGAGGCTTGCGCAGGACGCACGGGAGCGTTTCGCTCGGGCCTGTGCGGCCAACGGGCTTCCGCTCCGTGCCGCAAACGAAGAGATGGGCGCCCTGCCAGCAGCATCGTGGCGTCAGGCCGAGGGCACATACGTGGAGGTCACCGCGGCGCGCGCTGGCGCCTTCGACCTCATAGTCGCCGCGAGCGCTGCCGTAACGGATTCGCTCAGCGCAATCGCGGAGCAATCGCTGCTGCAGCAGCGCCGCCCAGTGCTGTTGGCGCCGTCGCAATTCACGAGCGGCTGGGGCGGCGCTGCGATGATTGCGTGGGATGAGAGCCCAGAATGTTGGCATGCGGTGTCGGCCGCCATACCGCTTCTACACCTTGCCCAGTCGGTGCAGATTGTGAGCGTCGACCGGCACGCCGATCGACGCAACGCCTCGCAGACCGAAGCCGTAGCCTATCTGCACTGCCACGGCATTACGGCAACCCCGCGCGTGGTCGCCCCCCACTTGCGATCGGTTGGCGATACGCTGCTTGCAGTGGCGGCGGAAGGCGACGCGAGCCTGCTGGTCATGGGTGCCTATTCCCATAGCCGACTGCGGGAAATGCTCATGGGTGGGGTGACGCGCCACGTCCTCAAGAACGCGGTCGCGCGACCCGTGCTCTTGGCGCATTAGCGTGCGCGACAAGTCTTGTGCTCAAGCGACGAGGACATCGTGGTGCGAAATCAGCGGCGACCCGGGGTCCCATGCCGCAGCAGCGGGGCACGTTAACGCTGCTCGCCAAGTTGTGAACGCCGAAAAAGCGGCGGCCGAGCGTTACTAGGCTAGGGGTACTGTCGGCAGCGCCATGGTGATTTCAATGCATACGCCCACATCGCCCGTCCTTGCCGCCATCGCTCTCTTGCTGCTGTTTCCCGACGCGGCATTAGCGCAAGCGCGCTCGTCGGCAGGTGGCTCGGGGGCGTCCGTCGCCGCGCCGAGCCCCAGGCTCTCGGCACCGACCACAACCTTACCCACCACCCCCCACGTGTCCCCCAGCCCCACCACGCCGGCGGCGCCATCGGCATCGTTGTCGCCCACGCCTTCGGCCGGGCTGACACCGCCGGCGGGCGTGCCGGCAACGACCACGCCCACCGCGCCAACGACGGCGCAACCCGGATCGACCGCGCCGCCGCTGTCGCCCTTGTCCGAGCCCTTGCCCAGCCAGTTTGCGACCGGCGGCGGCGGTTCGCCCAACCTTGCCCTCTCACCTGGCACCTCGTCCGGGAGCGGGAGCCCCAGCGAGTCGGCGCCGAGCAAACCGGGTGGCGGTGGCAAATCGCTTGCCGACTGCATGGGTTTCTGGGATGCCGCCACGCACATGAGCAAGGCCGAGTGGCGCGCCGCCTGCAAGCGCTCGAGCTCGTTGAGGTGACCGGGCCCGTTATAGGTTGTTCTGGGTCCATTTTCGAAGAGACAGGCCGCCAGCGGCACAGCAATGCTCTCGATGGCCGCCTCCGGACCGACGGACATGCCCCTGTAGGTCGCCAAAATCGACCCCGCGCTCAGCCGTCACCAGAAACGCGGACCACATAGCGACGAGCTCGGCCGGCGACCCGGCTACAATGGTGCCGGCAAACAGCCTGCGGCCGTCGTCCTGCAGGCGCCAGATCTTGACGGTTCTCTTCCGCATCGTTTGCCTATTTGTCGGGTGCATCGTCGTGAGCTTCATCGAAGAAACACTCCCGGGTCGAGACGCAGGCCGCTCGAGGATTCCAGCTCAGATTTGTCGAATAGGCGGGGGCCGCCCGCCAGTGTTAGGCCAATCGCGGTCCGTGGAAATCCAGGCTAGCGATGTTGCCGGCGATCTCGGTCCACGCAGCATCGAACGCTTCACCGATTACCTTCAGGGCCTCGGGTCCGAATGATGCGCCATCAATGTGCTGTCGAGCGCGCAGTCCTGGTCAAAGCGGCCGGATTAGCCCCGCTCCTTCGCCTTTACCTTCGCGAGCAGTTGCTGGTGCCGCTATGGGCCTTTGGTCCGGGTCGGCTTTGGTTTGCGGCGCTTGCCCCTACGCCGGATCATTTCGGCAATAGAGGCTTGCCGCATGGGTGTCCTCCCATGATCGGAAATCTTTTAGTGTAGGGGTAACGGTCGCCTTTTTGAGCGGTTCCGCACAAACGGGGTGCTTCGGCGATCTTCCACTCACCGTGAGATGCGCACATTATGGCTGGCCAATCTTGTCGTGTCGGCCGGCGCGGTGATCCTGACCACGTACGCGCGTACTTGTGCAAAAACGCGGATTGGTCGTGCGATCATGCCGCCATCGCCGTGACGAGCGCGTGCACTAACATCGCGTTGTAGTCGGTGAGAATGAGTTGCCCAAGACCGGCCGATGTCGATGACCACAGGCGAAGACGCCCATTGCTCACCTCAAATTTAAGATCCGCCCATGGTGTGAAGACTGCTCGCAACCCGAAGAAACCTCCGCCGCGCAATACGAGCCCGCCTGCCGTGATTGTAATTCGTCGAACCTTGATAAACTCGCCAGCGGCCAACTTTGATCGCCATCGCGCCAGCATGGGCAGACAAACAGAAGACCAGACGGCCTGCATAACCGTTTCGAACGTCAATCGCGATCGGTACTCGTTTCCTACCTTTGGACCGCAATCAATTGTCATTTTTCCGAACGCGCCGGCGAGTGTGACGTCGCGCGTAAAGGACTCGACAAAGTTGACCGTGAGTAGGGTGTTTCGAAAGCGAATCCGAGACACCTCTGAAACGGGTATGGTTCTGCCCTGAAATGCGACCGCATCCTTGGTCACTAGTAGGCGGTCGCGGCCAACATCAATGTCCAATATCGCCGTGGGATTGCGCAACCTTCTCTCACTCAACTCACGGTGAAAGTAAGCTGTCGTCTTGCTGTCAGCCCGATCCACGAGACGATACAGCACAGCACCGAAGGCTATTAGACCAAGCCCAGCGCCGGCTGCCGCCAAATTGTCTTGTGAGGCCGAAACCCTAAGGAACTCGTACAAAGCGATCAGCGCAAACAGAACGCCGATTACGGAAGAAAACGCAGCCAGCGCTACAGCCAACGTCCGCATTCCTAACACCATCATTCAGAAAGAATGGGCCAAAGATGTCGTCAATCAGCGTTGTCCGTCTAGATGGTGGGGCCATTTCACAACTCTTTTGCCCGGTGGGCTGATGTTCTGGGTGCTGGGCCACGGGCTAGCCTTTGCGGCTGTGGGCGGCCTTCACGTTCGGAGGCAGCGCCAGGAGATGCCGACCCTCCGCGAGACCCGAGCCTTTTTCATGGTACGGCCGACCCTGCAAGGCGCGCGGTGTGGCCTGCCCCGCACCAGCCCTACCGGCCACGCTCTCGGGTTTCCCTTGGGCGTGGCCCGTGTCAGTTGCGCATGTTATCCCACGCAGGCCAGGGGTCCTGCCGGGATCCCTCTGGCGCTTTCTCGGCGACAGATGCTTTGCCAACGGCAGGCGACTTAGCGGGGGCCGACGGTTTCTCAGCGTCGGGCGGCTTGCCAGCGACAGGCAGCCCAGGTTTAGAGGCTTGCATTTGTTTGGCTGGCGCCGCTTGAACAACTGCAGGCGATGGCCACACCTTGCGAGCGAGTTCGCCGGCCTTCGTCACGTCGTCGACGGCACGGACGTAATCGCCTTTGCTAACGTAGGCGCGACCACGACTGTTGTAGGCAGGCGCGTAGTTCGGATTCAAGACGATGGCTTTGGTGTAGTCCGATATCGCTTGGTCGACCTCGCCCTTGAGGCCGTGGGCGTCACCGCGGTTGTGATAGGCGACGACGTCCTTGGGATTGCGCTCGATCATCGCCGAACAGCCCTTGATGCGGAGATTGTGATCCTTGCTGTCTAGGCAATCGCTTTTGTCATCTGCCAACGCGGTCGCCGACACGAGCATCAGGCTCGCAGCCACAGTCGTGCGCCACATGCTCTTATCCCCCTCCGACATGCACAACGTTCTGCGCCCCCAACAACAAACGCTACTGCCTTCTGTTGAAAGGGAAAAGGGCCTACGACCGAAATTCTGCCATTTGGGTGGCAAAGGTGATTTTTAGCGTCGCAAACCAATCGTGGCGGGCCACATCAGTGCCACACAGGGCGAGAGCGAGTCGGCCCGTGTGGCAGCCTGCCGGGAAATCCTGGACAGGGCCTACGGCAAGGCGATGCAGCCAATCCAAGGGACGGTGGACTACGGCATCAGCGAGCAGCTAGCCGAGCTGTTCAGGGGCAACGCGGGCAACACGCTTGGCGCCGAGATTGCGCGTCGCGCTGCTTTGCCACCCCCGAAGCCGCACTGACATGGCGTAGGGCCGGCGCCACATCGGCGCGCTGGTTGAACTCATGCAACTCTTTACAATTAACGCCATATGTTTAGAGTGTACCATGCTGACGCTAGACGGAACAAGCACTTTTGAGGCACGTAGCGATGGCGACCAACAGGCGAAAGGTAAAGAGTGAGACGGCAACGACCGACTCTCACGAGCGCTCGAAAGATTTTCTGAACGGTCCGGAGATCGATCGCCTGCTTGAGGCGGCAAAGAAGGGGCGCCACGGCATTCGCGACCACGCCCTTCTGCTCATGATCTACCGGCACGGCTTGCGGGTTAGCGAGGCCATCCAGATGAGGCGCAACCAGCTCGATGTCAAGCGCTCGAGGCTGTGGGTTGCTCGCCTCAAGGGCAGCCTGAGCGTCGAGCACCCGATTGCCGGCGATGAGCTGCGCGCGATCAAGCGCTACCTCGCTACCCGGGAGGACAATCTGCCCTGGCTGTTCGTGTCCGAGCGACAGGCACAGCTCACCCGGCAGGCCGTCAATTACATCGTCCGCCTTGGCGGCGAGAAGGCAAAGCTCGGCCACGTCTGGCCCCACATGCTCCGGCACAGCTGCGGATACTATTTGGCCGACCGGGGCACGGATCTGCGGACCATGCAGGATTACCTAGGTCATCGCGATCCCAAGCACACGGCCCACTACACCCGTGTTGCCGGGCACCGGTTCGAGGGGCTCTGGAAGGGCTGACCCGGCCATCGGGTAGAAGGGATAAATCCGAACCGAGCCTCGCGCCCGCGCGCGTATGGGGACGGAATGGTCGCGGGCGCGTGTACCGCTTACGTTAGTCCCAAGCCGATTTTCTGGAGCGCCGCCTTTTTCAGAGCTTCAACGTCGCGGCTGTCTTCGCTCGCCACCGAGAGCACGGCATCGGCAAGCGTTAAACGTGCATCCTCAATCGCGACAGGGTTTGTGGCAGCCACCCTAACGTAGATTTCGGCCCAGGCCGCGTCGAAGGCTTCCCCCATGACCCATCGATGAGTTGGCGAGCGCGCATAATCCAGCCCCCCCAGGCAAAAACCCCACTCGCGGTTGTAATCTACCATACCGCAGAGCTTCCTGCCCTACAGACTTTGCTCGTTCGGTCGCTTCCCCTTGGCGCAAGAATTGTCGAGACCGACGCGAGCGCTCGCCGCCGCCGGCTTCCTCAATAAGAGCGGCAAGAATAAGAGCGGCAAGCCATATCACGCCCAGTCGGTCCGGCGTATGATCGAGGGGCAACGGCCAATCGAGGGTAGGCTGCTAGGCGTTGACGAGACCTTAGGGACGGCGAAAGCACCGCACGGCCGCTAAGGCGCGCATTGCATGAGCGAACAAGCATCATCGAGAAGCGGGCGTCTAATAAGAGTAACTTTCCCAGACGGCGAGCCAGCTCAGCATTTGTACGTGGTCGCGATAGACGACGATCGCCTCGCACTTGATTTCATTCGGGCAGCCCTCGGCGTGGCGCGACCAGATGCGCTCGGCCAGGGAAATCATCATGGGCATCCCGAGCGCCCGCTCCCCGCTGAGATGGCTGACGAACACGCCTAACTTCAAGCTGAAGCGGAGGTGGCTTTTTTCTATATTTTGGACACCTACCGTACAGACAGTTCCGATGGACAACGGGTACGGGTACGGAGTGTCGATTGAACTCGAACAATTCACGGCGGCCGCTCGGCCGTGGCGCTCAAGTCTCCCCCAATACGGGGATGCAGGATATTGAAGGTCCTATCAATTGTGCAGTAACGAGCCGGCGAGGGATGCGGGACGGATAACGTCCTTAACCATCCACTAGGTCACGTGTAGTGTCCGTAACAACTCAGTCTTAAGTTGACGTCGTAAGGTCGGCACTGAGGGGGGTCGGGGCAGTGCCAAATAATACGCCCTCAGTCAGCTGGAAGACACGACCCAACACTTGGGTGATGTCACTGATCTGTCTCCAGAGGCGATTGAGGCCCTTCCTGCGGAAGAGCGCACCACCTTTACAACGAGACTGCTGGCTGCGCGGGGCGGTCGCCCCGGCTCGGCGAGAGCAAGTCAACTGGCGGCACGTCCCTCCGGCACGATCGGTGTTCTATGGAAATGACGCTTAGCGAAAGGCGCCTCTTTAGAGGCATGGAAGCCGCGGCCAGGGGCGACGAAAGCACGCCCGTTGTCGAGGTGCTGTATCGGCTCACCGACAGATTGTACCGCGCAGAAACCCCAAACGACGTTTACGAAGCTGCTCTGGATGCCATTACCCGCGCGCTAGACTGCACCAGAGCCTCCGTTCTGCTGTTCGATGATACCGGCATAATGCGTTTTGCCGCCTGGCGCGGCTTGTCGGATGCTTATCGCTGCGCTGTTGAAGGTCACTCACCCTGGCCGCGCGATGTCAAAGACCCGCAGCCTGTTTGCATCCACGATGTCCACACAACGGACTTCTCGGAATCTCTGAAAAGCACCATCAAGGCGGAACAGATTGGAGCTCTTGCGTTCTTCCCACTCGTCGTGAACGACGCACTCATTGGCAAGTTCATGACGTACTATGACGCGCGCCACGTGTTCAGCGATGCGGAGCTCGCACTTGCTCTCACCATCGCTCGGCAGCTCGGCTTCGGTTTGGAGAGGAGGAGGGCCGAGGAAGCATCACGCGAGACCCAAAGGCAATTGGTGTCGGAACTCGCCGCCACCCGACAGCTCCAGAAAATCAGCACCCAACTGATCCACGCGAGCGATGCCGAGGTGCTGTACGAGGAGATCCTCGACGCCGCCGTAGCCATCATGCGTTCCGACTTCGCGAGCATGCAGATGTTCTACCCGGAGCGGGGCGAACTTCGGCTCCTGGCCTATCGCGGATTTAATCCAACGGCGGCGGCGTTCTGGGAGTGGGTGCGGCCAGGGTCGGGAAGCACTTGCGGCGCCGCACTGGCGACCGGCAATCGATCGATCGTGCCGGACATCGAATTAAGCGATTTCATGGCGGGCTCTGAGGACCTCGAAACTTATCGCCAAACCGATATTCGCGCCGTGCAGTCCACGCCGCTGCTCTCCCGCGCCGGCCGCCTGCTGGGCATGATCTCTACACACTGGCGCAACCCCCATCAACCATCGGACCGAGACCTCCGGCTCTTGGACGTGCTGGCTCGGCAGGCAGCAGATTTGATCGAACGCAAACAAACAGAGCTAACTGACCAGCGGTTGGCCGCGATCGTCAACTCCTCTCACGACGCCATTGTGAGTAAAGACCTGAATGGCCTCATCACGAGCTGGAATCGCGGGGCGGAGCAACTCTTCGGTTATGCCGCCTCCGAGATGATTGGCAGGTCGATCACGACACTCATTCCACCGGATCGTTATCACGAGGAAGTCCGAATTCTTACGCGTATCCGGCGCGGCGTGCGCGTTGATCCCTATGAGACTGTAAGAAAGCGCAGGGACGGCAGCCTCATTGACGTTTCCGTCAGCGTGTCACCTGTGAGGAATGCCGCAGGCGAAGTCATCGGCGCATCGAAGATCGCGCGCGACATCACCGAGCGCAAGCGGGCTGAAGCGGACCTCGCAGAACGAAAGGCGCAGCTGGCGGTGTTCGTGGAGCACGCGCCGGCAGCGATTGCCATGTTCGATCGCGAGATGCGCTACCTCGGCGTCTCGCGTCGATACATCCTTGATTTCCATCTCCCCCAAGACGCACAGCTCATTGGGCGGTCGCATTACGAGGTGTTTCCCGACATCCCGCAGCGCTGGCGCGACGTTCATGCCCGCGTGCTGGCCGGTGAGGAGTTGTCGCAGGCGGATGACCAATTCACGCGCCAGGACGGCTGCACCCACTGGGTGCGCTGGTCCATGGCTCCCTGGCGCCGGGCTGATGGAAGTATTGGCGGCGCGCTCTTGTTCTCTGAGCTCAGGACGGAGCAGGTCGAGGCGCGGCGCGCGCTTATCGATAGCGAAGCACGCTTCCGGGCAACGTTCGAAAATGCGGCGGTGGGCGTTGCGATGGTGGGTCCCGACGGATCAATTCTGCGCGCTAACAACAGCTTGGCCTGGATGCTTGGCTATTCCGAAGAGGAACTCAAGACGAGGACCTTCCAAGAGGTTACACACCCAGACGATCTTGCGACCAATCTCACCTTGCTCAACAAGGCACTCGTCGGCGAAGCCGAAAGCTACTGCATCGAGGAACGCTATGTTCGCAAGGATGGCGGCATTGTCTGGGCGAGTTTGACCGTAGGTTGCGTGCGGAAGGCTGACGGCGGCATCCACTATTTCGTCTCCGTAATTCAGGACATAACCGACCGCAAGCGTGCCGAGGCTCGCCTCGCGGAACGCAATGCACAACTCGATCTCGCTGGAAAGATCGCGCGAATTGGCAGCTTCACGTATGATCACCCCACAAAGAAATTGCAGCTGTCACCAGGTTGTGCAGCCATTTATGGGCTGCCCGAGGGCACACGCGAGATTTCGCGCGAAGATTGGCGCGCGCGGGTGCATCCCGACGATCTTCTGCGGTTGGTCACCGTCACTCGCCGCGCGGTCACTAATGGTGAACGAGAGTGCATCCTGGAATTTCGGATTTTCCGCCACGGTCAGGTGCGGTGGATCGAGTCGCGTATCCTCATCTCATACAACGAAGCTGGGAAGCCAGTACGAACGATCGGAGCCGAGATCGACGTGACTGAGCGCAAACAGGCGGAGCTGACCCTGGCTGAGCGCAACATGCAGTTTGCTTTGGCGGGAAAGGCTGCCCTCGTCGGCAGCTACGCCTACGATGTCGACACAGACACGATGCAAGTTGACGAAGGTTATGCTGCGCTCCACAGATTGCCTGGGACTTCCACTACCCGCAGCGAATGGAAAACCAGAGCACATCCCGAGGATCTTGATCGGCTCGAGACAGTCCGTAGCGAAGCTTTTCGGGAGCGCCGGAGCGAATATGGAATTGAGTATCGCATTGTTCGTTCTGGCGGCGAGGTTGGATGGATCGAGTTCACGCAGCTTCATGTCGTACAGTAGCGACGGGCGCCCACAGCGGGTCGTGGGCGTCAATATTGACATAACCGAGCGCAAGCGGGCCGAGGAACAACTGCACAGGTTGGTGGCCGAACTCGACCATCGCGTCAAGAACGTGCTCGCTAGCGTCCAGGCAGTGTCGGCCCACACAATGGACGCGAGCACCTCGATGGAGCACTTCGTAGCCGCGCTCGACAGACGCATTCGATCGATGGCTTCAACGCACGAGCTGCTAAGCAACTCTCGTTGGCAGGGCGTACCGCTGCGGGAGCTACTCCGGCGAGAGCTCGCACCCTATAACTCGAGTAGCAACACGTGCATCAAGGGACCCGAAGTAATCCTTAGTCCGGAAGCAGCCCAGACGATAGCGTCGGTTCTCCATGAACTGACGACCAATGCCGCAAAATACGGCGCGCTTTCCAAACGGGAGGGGCGGGTTTCGGTTCGTTGGCACTGTGTACCGAATGGGCAGCTAGGTCCGCTGACCATTGAATGGCTGGAAACCGGCGGTCCCCCTGTGAAAGCTCCTTCCAAATCTGGCTATGGCAAGAGCGTGATTACCGAGCTTGTGTCTTATGAACTCGGCGGCACAGCTCGTCTCCTATTCTCTCCCGAGGGTATCCGGTGCCGGCTGGATATTCCCGCCATGTGGTTGGCGCCGGCGGCGACCGAACAGGAAAATGGCGCCGTGCGGCACGAAGGAAAATAATCCCTACGCCTGAGCGAAGAGAAGGAACGGCTTTTGCTGCTGAGAGCCGCAAGAGCCGGTGGCAATCTAGCCACACGGTGGGAGCCTGTACCACAGGCATTAACAGCCGGTTCTGGCACAGACCGATCATGCGGGCTACCGCGGCGCGGCGTCGGGAATCGGAAGGATGACCAGACGCGCGGGAAAGTCCCCAGGATCGGACCACGGCAACCTTTGGAGACTTCGTGGCAGGGGCGACGAGATACCAGAATGCCAGATACTTGACGCAGTTGGCCGCGCCTGCCGAACGGGCTAGGAGCTCCTCGCGCGCACGCGCGAGATTGCGCGGAATTTTTACATTTGGAGTCCGAAGGGGGTCACAGAGGATCAGTGCGAGCGCTCGGACCCGCCCCGGTTTTCCGACGGCTGCCCAGTGAGGCCCATCTGGATGAATGAGCCGTCACTACGGGGTAACCATGCGTAGTGGCGAGCGTCGCAAGCGCGCCGCTCGCCCTTAGAGGAGGTGCTAGCGCCGGACGGATTTGGCCGCCGCGCTGAACCGTCATGCAGCTAAGTCCGCCATTTAGCGCGTCAGAAGGCCCGCCAGCTGGATGACTTGTTACGAGCGTCGTTGCACTTTCCGTCCTTCCAGTACATGAACTCGCCGCAATTGCGGGGCACGGGAGCTGCCTCAGCTCGGTAGCCAACCCGACGCTGGACCGCTGTTCGGCGGTCCTTCACGACAACACGAGCATTGGTGCTTTGTGATTTTGCCGATGCCATTGCATCCCTAGCAGAGGCGAGGCTGGGGGCTACGAGCATGAACAGAACCACGAGCGCAAGTGAGGGCCTGAACATTCGATTTTCTCCTTCTAACGCTTTGCTGTTCATCAGTCGAACAATCGGCCCTGATGACGGGTTCCTCGAACGCTGTCCACGATTGAACCCGGCGAAACGATTGACTTGCGAGCGGGCCCCGCATTTTTGCGTTGGGAAATTCGGCTCTTGTCTCGATCTATTTGAGGAACGGTGTGTGCGACTGGCGGCACAACCGGTCGAGGTCGCGTTTGCGCTCGGACAGGCTGTGCAGATCAACACCGTCCTGGTGCAACAGATCGAGGCAATGGACACGAGCAGCCCCTCCTCTGGCTAGCGCGTTCGCATCGGGTGCATCAGCCGCTAGAAGTGTGCGCCACCCCTCGGATCGATGAGGCACAGCCCGCCGTCGAGAATTGCCGAGTTCGTCTGCAAGGCCTAGCGCATACCGGGCAGCTTGTTGCTGTATTAGGCGCGGCTCTTAGAGTAGAGCCGCACATCGCCGCCGTCCTTGATGGATCTGAAATCGAAAGCCGTCCCATTTCGGCTCGACGACCAATGCGGGGGCCGGGGGCGTGGTGACGCCGATCCGGCGCCAGCAGCTTCTAGCCAAGGAGGCGAAGGAGCGGGCCTAGCCTTGAATTCGGGCGGCATGTGCGCCTGTGTTGGCGCACTAGGCGATGGTCGATGCCAGCCCCCGAGAGCAATACCCGCAAGATCTTCGCCCGGCTAAAACGTGGTGTAAGCTGCGCCGCAGGAAGCTTCCAACCTCTGCCCCGGATGTTCGCCACTGGCTTATCCGTGCGCAATTTCGGTTAGCTCCTTCCCCCTCCACCGGGACCTGGGCTTTTTTGTGCGCAAAGCGATTAAGCAGATCGGCCACACCGGGGGACCGGGGGGAACGGCCGGTATGGGCCCGGGTCTCATGTCCCCGCAAGAGACCTGGGCCTTTTTCTGCGGAGCGGGCCGATCTCACCCGAACTGGCAATGCAAGGGTTACTCCCAAAGCACGATGTCGCTCCAAGGCGTTCGCCGTAAGATCCGTTGCCTTTATTCGATGGACAGCCCTTAGCTTGAGTTGGGAGCGTCGTGATACCAGTACCAAACGCAAACCCCCTCGCGAGCGGTGCGGGTCCTTCGTCGCTCCCACCATTTCCAATCCCGGTGGTGCCCTCTCTCCGTCACAAATTGGCGCCACGTTTCAATCAGCGCGAGGTGGCACCCCAACGCTGCCAAGCGCCACTGGTGAGGGGCGTTGAGGACCCTATGCGGCGCCCCTCGCCGCTTTTTTTGGCCAGCACGTCACCCTCATCGAGATCATCGCCGCCTGGCCACTTGTAGCGGCTTTGGATGTTGAAGGTGTTGGCGATCAGGGTTTGCGCGCTTCCACCGCTTGCAACGCTTGTATTTTGTTTCGGGCGATGGTTGCGCCAGATGACGGGCCTTTGGCGAAACCTTATGTGTTAGGTCAGGTCGGCTTCCAGCGCCCGGGCAGGCCCTTCGATCATGCTCCTGACCGACTTGGCACTGTAGGGTCGGCCCATTGACGTTGAAGGTCACGCAGCGAGCTCGGCGGCGATCTTGCGCAGGCTGCGCCGCTCTCCCGTTTTAGGGCTGGCCCGATGCAGCCGCTTTGGCCTCCGCCACGACTTCTGTCCGTGCCTCGAGGTGCGATTTCCAGCCTTCGACATTGGGCTCGAATCCATGCCAAGGTGGCCGTGGCTGCTACTCACACACCTGGCAGCCGCTTGGGGAGCTGTCCCGGTGTGCGGGGACCGCTGCCAGGTCAATCTGGGACCACGAATTGTATCTTTTCCAAATCAACCATCGCGGTCCTCATCGTCCCCCTGGCAAGGTGTGGCGGGAGGCATCTGCGCGCCAACGTTCCGATATTGTGCGCCGCATCCCAGCAAGGGCGCCCGGCCATCGCGGCGCCCTTGCTTTGAAGGGCCGCGTGTGGCTACGCGCGGCCTCATCGTGACTATTTAGGCGACGGATCCTGCTTGTCGGGACTGGTCGACGTCCTCGGCCTTGACGGATCTGGTCCGCTGCTTTCGGTAGCAGTCGGACCGCCTGGCGTTGTCGCAGGGACGTTTCCCTGAACTCGCGGGCGTTCCGCAGGAGTGGCGGGCGGGGTTCCGGGCGCTGTACCGGTGACTGCGCTATCCGGAGCTGTCGACGTGCCCGGGCTGGTAGTTTGGGCTAGGGCACTTCCAGCGCTAATGGCAAGTAGCAATCCTGCAATCGCAAGTTTCATGAAAGAACTCCTTTTGCTGTTCTCTCGGAGCAAACTTGCCGATCTAGATTACGTTCCGACGCGCGCCCTGACAGCGGGACCATGTTAGGCGTGAGGGTAATGTTCCGGACGCACAGAGCGCGTTCGGCCCCTCCCCCGCCGTTAGTGGCCTGGAGCGAGAGCAGTGTTTACTCGCAACGGCACCGCTCTCGCCCCTCCCCTCAACTCACGCCCAGGCCGCATGCCCCCATCGACAGGGATCGGGGTCTCAGTTCTTGCCCAGTATTTACTGAGCACGCGACGCCTCGTCCTCGCCGCAGTCTCGCTCTATTGGCGGCCTTGGTAGTCGGGGAGCAAGTCAATGCGGGGAGCTGCGCACATCAGGCACGAACTCGCCAGAAGTCATACCGGCCCAAATCGACGCCCTAGCCTCTGGACAGCACGCAAAAGCCCGGCATTCAACACTGCATCGTGATGATCATAGCGGTCGCATAGGCGATGGAACGTGCGCCAGAGCATTCCCTTCGGCTTGTAGAAGCGGCCGCGCCGCGTGATTAAGCGCCGCTCGATCTTCGCGATTGCCAAGTGGGCACGATCTTTCGCATCCCCACATTGCGACCGATATCGAACACGAAGACAGCGCCTGCAGCCGATTTTGCCGTAGCCGGCGAATATCACGCGGGCCCGCCCGTTGCAGCGTGGGCAAACCATCCACACCCGACTGCCGCCAAAGTGCAAGGGTGTGGTCGTGAACTGAATTCGAGCGGTCACGTCGCCGTGCCGGGTAGGCAATTTCAGCTCGAGCACCCGGCCATGGCGCGCAGCTTCGACGTTCATTTCCGTCGGGTAGTCTGCAACGTCCAAGCGGCGAAGCGCTTCCGCAAACGACTTCGAGCTTCCCCATCGTCCCGATCTGCTGCCGCCCATCGCAGTCCCCCTTTTATTTTACGAAATCTTTTGGCCAATCGAGTAACAGCCCATGATGCGCGCACGCTTGCGCGTACTGGGCGCAAAATTGGTGCTGGTGGAATCGGCCCAGCGCCTACGCTGCCCCTCGCTAATGCGCTGGCGACCTGCAGCCGAAGCCGCCGCTGGACGCTGCCTGCGCCGGCCCGCGCGCCGCGCGGCCATTGTTGTGGGCCGGACAATGTTCGGCATGCTGGGCATCTTCGCCGAGTTCGAGCGCGAAATGATCCACCCCCGGGTGGTCGCCGGCCTCGACCGCGTTCGCGGCGAAATCAAACGCAATGGCCACTACACCAGCAAGGCAGGCAAATCACCTCGAGATCCGGCGACGCGGTCCAGGAGTGGACGGAAGGTAGCCATCTGTCCCCCGTCAACGTGATCGGTCGAATGGTTTCCCGCGACTTCATCAGTAGCGTCGCTTGCGACGTGCGCTATCGATTTTGGGGATTAGTTGAGAAAGACTGAAGGGCGGCCTCTGGATAACGAACGCGCCCAGTCCGAGCGGAAAATGCTTGGTTCCGAGCAGTCCTTTATTGACCTAGGCAATGTAGCGCCTACTCTACGCGCCAGCCCGCGCTAATACAGCCAGGAAGGATCATGCGCGCCCGCCAGCTCATCGACGGCGCATCTTTTGGCCCCGACGCTTTGAAGGCCATTGTCGAGGCCTTCGACCAAGCCTGGTCTGAAATTGCAGCCAACTTCCAAGATGATCCGATTGCCTGGGAAGAGGCGCGGCTAGGGTTAGCGGAAGCGCTGCTCTCAATCGCCAATGAGGAAAGCCGCGACGTCGAGGTTCTGAAGCAGGCTGCGCTTCTGAGAATGGCGCTCGATTTCAAGCGTCGCAGGTAGGAACCATGGAGACGAACCGATTAGTGACCATCGGCGCGGTATCCGAGCGAACCGAGGTAAATATCGAGACCATTCGCTCTACGAACGCATTGGTATTTTGCCGAAGCCTCCCCGCAACGCGGGCGGGCACAGGCTCTACGCCGAAGAATATCAGCAGCGCTTGTTGTTCGTGCGCCGGGCTCGTGAATTGGGTTTCTCTCTCGGCGAAGTTGGCGTGTTGCTCGGGCTCGCCAGACAACGCAGTGCTTGCGCGCAGGTGAAGAGAATCACGGAACAGCGCATTGCTGACATCCATCGGAAGATTAATGAACTGAAACGTCTCGAGCGCGCGCTGAGCGACATGGTCACGCAATGTCGAGGGGACGATGCCTTGGATTGCCCAATCCTTGACGCCTTGGCCACTTGAGCGTGCTTCGGGCCGGCTCCGCCGCCTGATTGGACGGGCTCCGGGGCTCGCGCCCGCGCGCGCACGAAGACGGAATTCTGCCTGACCTGAGACGACCGTGAGCGCCACGGCCACAGCTTTTCATAGATCCAACTTATCCAATATCGAGACGAGGACTATTTCTTGCCGGACTCCGGCTTCTCTGTTTCCTGTGGGGTTACTTGGTCTAGTTCCTTTTGATATTTCTTCACCACAGCAACGTTCTCTTTGAATTGCAACGGCGCCGCTCTTTTCAATGCCTCTTGCATTTCCGCGAGAGATTGATCCTTATCTTTCTGGGGCAACTGCTTGTCTTGCTTGAGTTCGTCGATGTCCTTCTTGATCTGGTCCGGAGGCTCCGTGAACTGTCCCTGAGGGTCAAGCCCGCCGAGCACCAACGAAATATTGGCCGCCACGTCGTCGAATTCATCAAGCGTTGAAAAGCCGTTGCTCTTGGCAATCTGCTCGACCTGCTTTTGAAGCGCCGGGTCAGGCTTGTCGGCTGCGCTTTCAAGCTTGCTCGCGAGCGGCGCGAGCTGCTTCTGAGCCGAAATGAAATCCCGGACCTGTTTTTCGGTGAGCTTGATTTGTTTTAACTGCGACTGATCTTGGCCGTCCTTCTTGACTCTGGGCGATGGCTGAGGTTGCAAATAGCGCGAGCCCGGCTAGCACTGCGAGCTTTCCAAGCCAAATGGTCCGCATCGTTCGCTCCATCGTTGGTGCCGCGTGTTATCCGCTACGTTTAACAACCCAGAGAACCGCGAGTTCCCCAGTTGCGCAGAGACGATCGCTTCCGCGTGAGGCGATATACTCATGGTTGCCGAATGGGACCGAGCGATCAGGTCGATGATCGATGGCATCCACCTCATTGAGCGCATCAATGCCCGCGGCGCTCTCATCAAGGTGTTGGACAAGCCGCACCTGGATCTCACCACGCCGCTCGGTCGCGGCTTCATCCGCCTTCCTATTGGCAATGGTCGAGTGAAGGAATAGTCAACCGATCAAGCAGTTGTCTCATCGTCCTCACAAACTGCATTGGAAAAGTCTATAAGCCGCGTCACTCCAGACAAAAACGGTTCTACCAGAGCGCCGCAGTCGCGGCCGTGTGTCGAGAAGCCGGCTGAAATTTGGTCGCATGCCGGCGCCAGGCGGCACCGCATTGCCTACAGACCAAATGCCGACATGCTCACGGATTTTGAGGCGACGGCAACTGCTCTGTGAACCTCCTATTGCGCATTTAGCCGCGGCCGCATGGCGGAACAAGCCGCATCGCAGTTTGTTCTTTCTAGAAACAGGTCCATTCGGCGCCGAGGCTGCGCCCATGAGCAATGGAGATGAGCGATGAAAAGAATTGGGCTAGCAGTAACGACTGCGGTCATTCTGGCCACCACGGTTCCGGCTGTGGCTCAGAGCTACGACTATGATGGTCGAGGTTGGTGGGGCGGAGGGCGTCACCATCAGTACTACCGATACCGCCCCTACCGGCATTCCTATGGCTATTACCGCCCCTACCGGCATTCCTATGGCTACTCCCATCGACGCTACGACCGCTCGTGGTGGGGCGGCGGCCGCTACTAGTCTGGAAACGAAACGCGTAAATCGTTGGCGCCAAGATCGGCGAGCCCGATCTTGGCGCCTCCTCGCACCAGTGGCGGCGGCGCGCAAATCGTGAATGCAACCATGTTTGTACGTGCCACGGCGAGCGTATTGACGAGCGCGCTGATCTTTTGGGTGACAGGCGCGCGAGCCCAAACGCCAGTATTACAGCTACCAACGCTCAGCAAATGTCCAACGGAAACGCACCCACAGCTACCGGAGAAATGGCGTGCCACCTTTCTGCTGGCCCCGTTCACTAACACGCAGCTGGTTTTGGGCAACCTCGCCTACGACGGCACGCTCAAGGCGATGCGGGCCAGTCTCTATGGCTTCAAGCGGGGTACGCTAGACTTGTTTGTTCAAGGTGATAATACCTATGCCCTAACGTCCCGCGGATCCCAGATTGTTGGTTGTGAAAACCTCGGTGATACCGGCTGGCGGCCCTTCCCGCAGGACTGGTTGAAGCCTCAGTCGCAATGCGCAGGCTCAGGGCCACTTGCCGAAACCGCCGTCGATTGGTGGAAGACGCCAATCGAGCCAAGGCCCTCGAGCTATTGGATTTGGTACAAGACGTCGGACCAGACCCCATTTCGTCTGGTCTTTCCTTTTCCCAATGACCGGCTGGCAGTGTTGGGCGAATTTGCACTGAGCTACCAGATCAGCTTCGAGCAGGTCGAGAACGCCGACCTCTCGGAATCCATGGCTGCATGCAAGTCGGCCACAGTTGCAATACCTGAGGCTGCAAGTCAAAGGCCGCGTGAGCGCATCAATGCCATGTCACTGGCAGAAGGCAAGCCCAGCGATGAGATCAAGCGCCTCCTGCCGCAAGTCTCCGCTTGTCCGTCGGCGTCGCTTCCGCACTGGCCAGAAAAGGTCGCCCTCACGGGATTGATGACACCATTCGATTTCAATGAGGCACCTTACCAGACAGAGGTGCTTTACGACTGGACCATTCCCGCCCAGCGCAGTCGAATTTACTTTCCACATCAATCGAGCAGTTCTGTGCAGGACGCGTTGATGCTGGAGTCCGGCGGATACAACGTCACCTACTATCGCCAAGGTGCGCCCACGTGCCGTGGATTGCTACCTGGCGCAATTCGCCCCGATTGGGCGGCGCGTGCACCGTGCAGCTGCGAGGCCATGATCGACGGCAATACGCCGCTGACACCCTACGGTGCCACGCGGGTCATTTCCTGCCCCTTGGCCAGCCCGCGCGCGGCGTGGGCCTGGTACACGCGTGACGATCGTCCGATGACGTTCGCGGTTACGTCCCTACTCGGCGACGAAGGCTCGGGCTTGTTTGCCGTGCTCGATTACCGAGATTGGATCCCGGGAGCAGCAAGTATCGCGCGCGCCGCGTTCGACGCGCCAGCGCACTGTGGCCTGCCGCCATCGGAGCGTTCCGCGCTCAAGGCGCAAGCGGACCCCGCCAGCAGGCAATGCTCAACCTGCCATACGGGCAGCGACCCGCGCTGACGCTACGAGTGCCGATCACAGCTGGGCTAGTCACACACCTGGCAGCCGCTTGGGGGAGCGGTCCCGGTGTCCTACCCCGCTGTGCCGGGACCATTGCCAGGCCAATCTCATGCCACCGGGACCACGCATAGTATCTTTTCCAAATTAGCGGCCCCTCGAGGCGCCCCCGCCCTTGTTTAACGGCTCAAATGATTGGGGGCACTCAGCCCCGCAGCCGAGTGCCCCTCCAGGAGCTCAGGACAAGGCGCACCCCAAGTCCGGAGCAAACGCCTTGCCTCGTCAGATTCGAAGAGCTGCGGTTTTATTCCCGGATTGGTCGAGGAATGCAGAAGAGCTGCGTCCGAGACTGCGCCTGTTGTTGTTCAGCATTGGTACGGAATGCTACCGTCCAAGCTGGGAACAGCGACCGATGTCATCGAGGCCTATGAAACCCGGCGTTCTCCAACCGTGGGGTCCCGCGGCTTCAAGTGCCCCGGCTGGAAGCGCATCAATGCCGAGCGCTGGCGCATTTTCGAGGGGCCGCGCAAGCCCGAACTGACAGAAGCCAAGAAGACGCTCGCGAAGAAGCGCCAGGAGCTCGCCCGGGTGCTCGAGTGGTTGGGGGATCGCCGGGGCTAATGCCAGGCATTGCGCGCGAGCTGCGCAAGCACGTTGCTATTCTCGAGCGCGATATTGCTGAGCTCGAGCAGGCCTAATTATGCTCGCCGCGGTTCGCTTCACCCGGAAATAATAAATAGCTCCTCGGCTTCGGCGAGGCGCTTGGCGATGCTCAAGCGCGTCGGATGGTCTTCGGGGCGGCCCACATGGCGACGAACTCGGCCGGCGACCCGGCTACGGTGCCGGCAAACAGTCTGCGGCCGTCGTCCTTGCAGGAGCCAGATCTTGACGGTTCTCTTCCGCATCGTTTGCCTATTTGTCGGGTGCATCGTCGTGAGCTTCATCGAAGAAACACTCCCGGGCCGAGACGCAGGCCGCTCGAGGAGTCGGGCCTGGCGTGCAAATAGCCGCTGGTGGTGGCGATGTTGTCGTGGCCTAGCGTCGCCTGCACCTCCGGCAACGTGGCACCGTGATCGATGGCATGCGAGCCATGGGCATGGCGCAGCCAGTGGGGTGAGAGCGCCTCCGTGACGCCGGTGGCCTTGGCTACACGCTTCAGCGTACCATTTACGGCACGCTCTGTTAGGCGACCACCGCCCTTGCGACTGGCGAAGACGGGAACATTGGCGCCGGCGCCACCCCGCAGCGACAATAGGCTGCGGCTGACGACCCCGGGCAAGAGCACCTGGCGCACCTTGCCGCCCTTGCCAACGATATTCAGCTGCACTCGCTCGTCGCGGGGCAGCACATCGGACCAGGTCAGGGCGACGAGCTCGGAGACGCGCAGGCCTCCGGCGTAGGTGACCTCGATCATGATGCGGTCGCGCCTGGCGCGGGCAGCGCGCACCAGCAGGCCGACTTCGACTTCCGTGATGATCCGCTTAGCCAGGGTGGCGCCGCGATTGGCCGCGTCGGAGCGCGCCTTGATCGTGACGCCGGCGTTAAAGGGCGTATAGCCAAGCTCGTGGGCATAGCCGAGCAGCGACTTGGCGCGCAGGATGTACTGGCGTGCCGAGGTCTCCGCCAGGCCGGCGGTGACCTTCGCCAGCGCATCGCGCACGTCCTCGACAGTGGCGGCGCGCAGTCCCATCGGCAACTCGGCGAGGAAGCGCCGGGCCGTCATTTCGAAGTTGCGGCGGGTGTGCGGCGAGGCGAGTGAGTTCAAGCCACGAACTGAGCATCTGCTCATCGGTCTGCGCCCGCGTCGCCCGAACAGTGACGGCAAGCTGCGATCCTGGCTGCCGCGTTTCCTACTGCGGCAGGAAGGGAGCCGACCTCCAGCATCCGAGCGGGAGAGCGCGCGGGCCGAGGTTGGCTTTGATGCACTCCCCAGCCATGGTCACATAGTGTGTGTGATGGGCGGCCTTAGTTCCAAGAGGGTTTGTGATGAGGCCGACAGTTGAATGCCGGGTCGCAACTACGCAAATGGGAGTCGACGACGCCATGCCCATCGCTGTGAAGTCCGAAATTAGGCGCCGCACACCTTGCTAGGTTACCCCGCTAAGGACTCTTTATGCGATGTCAACGTTGTTGGATTGCACCGTACGGTCGAGTTGGCTTCTTTCCCAAGCCTGATCGCAATTCAGCCGATGGAGATCGTTCCCAACGGTCTTCTCATTCACGTCGGGGATCAGGCTAGTGCCGCATCCCGCATTGCACATGTAAAGTTTCTGATCATCCTGCCACCAAAGCCGTCCCCTAGCGCAGAAGCACCTGAACCACCTGGGCCACATCTGTCGCTCTATCGCCCGCTTGTAGGCCAGTGAATTACGTCGGATCAGCTGGAAATGATTCGTCGGCCTTGACTATGGTGCTACGGGATAGCGTAAATCCTCCGACCGAACGGTTGCATTGCATACCATTGTGACCAGCCGCCGTGCCGACCCGTGGCCGCTTGGTCACAACCCTCCAAGGCGCTTTGCTGTCGTCGGAACCAATCCGTACGTTTTGCGTATTAGTCGCAAGTTTGCCGCGACGCCCAGAGGGGTTGCGCTGCACCTCGGCATTCTCGAGCATCCTGGAGGGCGCCCGCGTAGCGGGGTCGGGTGCCCCCTATCCAGTCGCTGACATCGTTGTTCGCAATTGGGGTCTGCTGGTCACTCTGATCGGCGCGATGCTCATCTACGGAGCATTCAATCCCTCGTCGCGCTGATCATCACCGGTCTCAGCTAGCCGCCTTTGTCTCGCGATTGTCCTGTCACATGGGGCCGCGTTACCGGGTGGCATCGTGACCGTTATAAAATAGCGATGCCACTGGGCCGGCGACGCATTCATTGGGGCGCAGGTGCAAAACTGGCCCACAGTGGCCCAGGAAAAGCCGTACACTGATGAGGCGTCGCACGCAATGGGCATCATCGCCTAACAGACGACCCACAAAGGGGCAGTGGCACGGCCGCGACACCGGGCGCCCGTCGTGACCGCAACGCATCAATCAACGCGACTTTGCGGTCTGCCTATGGCAACGTCTCGACGGCTGCTTTCGCAAAACGGCACATGCAGCCATTCGGGGAGGTCGGTCTCAGTGCGCGCTGCACCGCTGCGCTGGGGCCGATCCCTCTATTCGGCCATTACCGCGCTCAAGCGCGGATATTTTGCGCGTGCATAAAAAATCTATGCGGTCAAGATCGCAAAAAACATAGCGATTGCACCAAATCCAACCGCCGCGAGCAACGCCGGCTCCTCTAGCAGCACAGCGGTTCTGAATACGACAAGGCTAGACATCACACCACCCACCGCGATGGCATATAGGGCCAGCTTCCTTTTGACAGTTAGGCTAACTCGTTTCGCAGCAACGCGGGTGAGCCAGAACACGCTGGCGACATGGCGACCCATCCTGAGAGTCTGAGGATCGGGAGAACGCAATCAGGCATCGTGGCCGTTCTTCGCTTCGGCCTGCGCAAGGGGGGAAACGGGCTCCTAACTCTGTGGGAGCCCGTTAGAGGACCGAAACTGTCGGTGCGGGGTGACAGTCTCTTCGCCCCCCACATCCAGCAAAGCCTATGCCGGTCGTTGTTTGAGAGGCTTCTCGTGTATTGTGAGGCTGCGCTCATAGAGGCGCTCGGCCTCGGCATAACGGCTCTGTTGCTCGTACCGCAAGGCTAGGTTGTTGACAGTCACTCCCACATCGGGATGCCTCCCGCGACACCGTGCTAAAGTCCAAGCAGCACCGCGAGGGCCAATTTGGAAAAGATACTGTGCGTGGTGCAGGTGGCGTAGGACGCTGACTTGGCAGCGGTCCCAGCACAGCGGGGTAGCACACCGAGAGACCACTCCCCCAAGCGGCTGCCAGGTGTGTGATACCATCGACCCTAAGTCTTGAC
Source organism: uncultured Alphaproteobacteria bacterium (assembly GCA_963775835.1). Taxonomy (GTDB): domain Bacteria; phylum Pseudomonadota; class Alphaproteobacteria; order Rhizobiales; family Hyphomicrobiaceae; genus AWTP1-13. Next base: position 457,027 of record CAVZKV010000020.1, read on the forward strand.
CTTCGGGATCCAGGGGTAGGTGCAAAGAGATTTGATGCGGCCGGCCTGGGCGGTGAGGCGCCTCCAAGCCTTGCAGGCGGCATCGACGATAGCCTCGTAATCGTCATGCAGCCGGTGCGTTGGCCGGCACGCTGAGCGCGCGCAAGTCATGCCAGCCGGCCTGATCAAGCACCATGACGACGTGCTCATCGTCGGCGATGGTGGCAGCGAAGCGGTCGAGGAACTGCTGCATCGCCTCGGTGTTGGCATAAGTTGATGACCTGCAGGACGTCGTCGAAGTCTTGATCGAGAAAACCTTTGCCCAACCCACGTCCGCAACAGACGGGACGTGCGCCGATCAGCGCGCAGAGCTTGTCGATGCCTTCGACCTCGGCGAGATCGGCCTGCAAGGCATCGACCTTGACTCCGAGCGCCTCGAAATCCTTGCCTGCCTTTTGTATCCCGGGCTCGTCTGCGACAACCACCAGATCGAAGCCCCGCTGGCCACAGCATTTGGCCAGTTGGTAGCCGATCCCGGTTGAGGCCCCCGTTATGATGGCGAGGGTTTTGAAGGTTGCGCCATACCCGCATGCTCCGTTGAAGGTGTTGTCTCTCAGAACACAGGGCAAGGATCGCCGTTCCTTCGGACCTGCGTACGGATAGGCAGGGTTGGCAACCTTCGTGGGGTGACGCCGTTACAGCCACGGGCAAACGCCTTCGGAGGAACTTGTCGCTGACCTAAGCCGTTTCCGATCGGCTGTCGGCGAAGCCTAAGGTCGGGCGCGAAAGTCGGTTGGCAGCACAGCGGACTGATGGAGCTCAAGCATGGACACCAAGGCATCCTTCACAGCAGACGAATGGAATCAGGTTCTCGGGGGCGTGTTCATGGCAGGGTTTGCAGTCACGGCCGCCGATCCGAGCGGCTTGTGGGGCCTGCTTAAAGAAACCTTTGCCAGCGGCCGGGCGCTGATTGAAGCCAAGAGCAACCCAAATGCCAGCGAGCTGAGCAAGGCGGTTGTCAGTGACATGGAGAACTCCGAGGGCCGGTCCGCAGCGCAGGAATTCGTCAAGGGTCGCCTGCGGGGCGCCAAGCGCGACGAGATCAAGCAGCGTGCCATCGATGCGCTGCGATCAGCAGCCGCCATCGTCGACCAGAAAGCGCCGTCGGACACCGCCGCTTACAAAGCTTGGCTGCTTCTCATCGCCAAGAACGTAGCGGAAGCCTCCAAAGAGGGCGGATTCCTAGGCTTTGGCGGAGTTGCCGTCAGTGAAGCGGAAAAAGCCACCCTCGCAGAAATCGCCGCGGCTCTTGGCACGCGAGTTTGACGATGCAAAGAAACCTCAGTGCCTACCTCGGGCGGTCACGGCCTTCCACGCGCACCAGCAGTCTTCTTGGCGTAGCAGGTGTCGCCTTGGCCGGTGCTGCAGTTATCGCACAGCGCCATGCGCGCCAAGCCGAGCTGGCCAATCCCCCCAAAGGGCGGTTCGTGACGGCAGGTGGCGTGCGCCTCCATTACATTGGGCAGGGAAGCGGCCGTCCGATCGTTTTCCTGCACGGCAATGGAGCGATGGTCGAAGATCTGCTGATCAGTGGGGTGATCGATAGGGCCGCCCGGTATTACCGCGCCATCGCTTTTGACCGACCGGGGTTTGGGCACAGCGAGCGACCGCGGGACCGCAACTGGACAGCCGCCGCGCAGGCCTCGATCCTGCCGGAGGCTTTCCGACTGCTGGGTATCGACAGACCGATCGTCATTGGCCATTCGTGGGGCACATTGGTGGCCCTTTCCCTTGCGCTAGACTACCCTCGCCACGTCGGCGGACTGGTGCTGGTCTCGGGCTACTACTATCCTACGGCGCGCGCCGACGTTGCCCTGTTCTCACCCCCGGCCATTCCCCTCGTCGGGGATCTGCTGAGCTATACCGTGGCGCCGCTGATCGGCGAGGCATTGGCCCCAAGATTGATCGACAAGATGTTCTCGCCCCAGGGCGTCTCGCCGCAATTCGCGACAGAGTTCCCGGTCGGCCTGACGGTGCGTCCATCCCAAATACACGCTTTCGCACAGGATTCCGCGCACATGATCGCAGCTGCCGAGACCTTGAGCGGGCGTTACCGCTCCCTGTTTCCGCCCACGGCCATCCTCGCCGGCGATGCAGACAAGATCATCAGTTACCGGCAGGCGCAGCGGCTTCAGGGTGAGGTGGCAGGCAGCCGCCTCGACATCCTGCCGGGGGGCTCGCACATGGTTCACCACATCGCCCCTGAGCGGGTGATCCAGGCCATTGACGCGGTCGCAGCGGAGTCCTCGACGTGGCGGCAACAAGCAATCTAAACGAACCGCGGAAAGGGCAACCCTTCCCAAGGAAGGCAGCGCCCGAAGCCCCGCGCCGCATATCCGGTGACCTGCTGGTCATGGCTGCGCTCATTGGCATCAGCAGGGTCGTATTCGGGCCCAGGAAGAAGGGGCCCGTTGCCGGCACAGTAGCCGCATTACGTGAAACCGTAACTGAGGCGGGACGCGGCCGCACCGCCGACCAACCCGCCGAGATTCCCGCCAAAGGCTGGAAGGACATCGCCTGGCGCGTTTTTGGAAACATCCAGAATGATAGAGTTCTCTTGATCGCGGCGGGCGTCACCTATTATGCGCTTCTTGCTTTGTTTCCGGCCACGGCCGCGTTGGTTTCACTCTATGGCTTGTTCGCCGATGCTTCCACGATCAGCGAGCAGCTCCGGCTAGTGTCGGGGTTCCTGCCGGACGGTGCCCTTGAAGTCATCGGCGACCAGGTCAAGCGCATTGCCTCGCAAGGTCAGGCCACTCTCGGAACTGCATTCCTCGGCACGCTGGTGTTCGCGCTCTGGGGCGCCAACGCGGGCACCAAAGCGATCTTCGACGCCCTCAATATCATCTACAAGGAGCGCGAGAAACGCAGCTTCATCCGGCTGACGCTGTGGTCGATGGCTTTTACAATTGGCGCCATTGCTCTGATGCTGCTGGCTTTTGCCGGCGTTGTCGCCGTACCTGTGGCGCTCAGCCTTCTGGGCGTTCCCGATGGGTCGGGCACTTCGCTGCTCACTTTATTGCGCTGGCCGGTCTTGTACGTCGTTGTCCTTTTTGGACTGGCGTGTCTTTACAGGTACGGCCCGAGTAGGACCAAGCCGCAATGGCGATGGGTTTCCTGGGGCAGTGCCATCGCCGGCGGCATCTGGTTAGTAGGTTCGCTGCTGTTGTCCTGGTATGTCGCCAACTTTGGAAACTACAACGCCACCTATGGGTCGCTCGGCGCTGTCATCGGCTTCATGGTGTGGATCTGGCTCTCGACCATCATTGTCCTCCTGGGCGGTGAGATCAACGCAGAGATGGAGCACCAAACGGCGAAGGACACCACCGAAGGGGGCCGCAAACCCATAGGGACACGGGGCGCCCGCATGGCCGACGAGATCGGGGAAGCCCGGGCATGAGTTGAACAATAGCTATGCCGCGGCGTTGTGACCGAAAATCCTTCAAGGAGCATCGTCATGGCCCAGAGCACCCACGGACGTGCGACAGACAAGATCTCCAACCTCAAGGCCAAGGCCTCGGATCAGTTCAGCAAGGCCGCCGACCAGGCCGAAAACATGGCCAATCGCGTAGCCGAGCAAGGCCGCGATGCCAGCGAGCGCATGCAGGAAGTGGCCGGCAACTTCAAGGGCGCTCTCGACAAGTCGATCAAGGATCAGCCGATGGCGACCCTCGCGGGAGCGGCGATCGTCGGGTTCGTACTCGGCGCGATCTGGAAATCATAAGTCGCTAGTGACTGGAGAGTGCTTTGTTCGCAGGCCTGATGAATCAGGTCAAGGACGCGGTAAGCGGCCTTGTCCTAAAATACGTGGCACGAGCCTCAGTGGCGATACCATTCGTCATCGCGCTGGGTTTCGGTATCGCGGCAGTGAGCGTCATGCTCGTGCAGCGCTTCGGTCATGTCACCGCTTACTGGATAATGGCCGGTGGTCTGGGAGCCATCGGTGTGATCGCAGCGATTGCCGTCAGCATAAAGGAGCATGAGGAGGAGGTGGCGGCGGAAAAGGCGGAAGCTTCGGATACGCATGAGGTGGTAAGCGATGCTACGGCGCAAGCCATGGTGCAGGCGCCGCTCGCGGTGCTGGGCGCTCTGTTCACGGCTCCCGGGGGCGCATCAAGCGCCATCAAGGTCGCCGGCATCCTGGGACGCAACTACCCGCGCTCGTGCTGCTGCTGGTGCTGATCGGAGCGCTGTTCTGGCCAACCGAAAGCGACAAGACCCCAGAAACGGAAGCAGCGGACCTAAGGCCCGACGGTCCGCAGCCCGCCGATACCTATCATTAGCGCCATTGCTGTGGCAGCCAGTCCTTGCGCGGCAGTTCCGGCACGCGCGCCATCAAGGCGTCCCACCGCGACGACGGCCGCTGGTGACCCAATTTCCAAAGCGCTCCTACGGCGAAGGCCAGGCCGGCGGCAATCGCCAATGTTGTGTACGGCCGCTCGCGGACAGCGCTACCGATATCACCGGCAAGACCGGCGGCACGATCACCCATCTCGCGCGCGGTGTCCGTCACCTGGTCCATGATACCGTCGGTGCTCTCGCGCATGTCGCTGCTGTGATAATCCGGCGAGCCGGGCTGAGCCATGATATTTTTCCTTGGGTCAAGCATTGTCTTGACCAATCAACGTCGAGACAGGAGCGGCGTTCCGCAGTTTCGGATGCGGCAGGAGACCGCGCGGCCATGCCGCATGCCGCAGGGAGGACGTTGCAACGGCCACATTTACCGTTCGGCAGGGCAAGCGCTATCGCGCGACCATTACACTTGGCTGGCTGGAGCGCTGGGCAACAACGAGATGATTGCCGACAAGCTGCACGACGCCGGGTTCACGGATGTGAAAGTCGAAGGATCGGGCGGCACCCGACAGGCCGAGGCTCTATGGCCCATACCTAATGCGACGGCGGAAATGCCCTCACAGATCACCGCGGTGATTGAGGTTTAAATTCATGCCACCCGCGTAAGCGCCCCGCGAAACCTGCAGTAGAGGTTCGTTAGTAGAGGCGTTCCCCACCCTTCTTCTTGCGCGGGCGATCGCCCTTGTCGCCCTGACCGGACTTTACGGCAGTCTTTGCGCTGCGCTGCCGGTCCTGCGATAACGATCAGCCTATACTGGACACCCGGCAGCGAACAAAGGCGGGCGGCTTGGCGCACTACGCCCAATGGGCGAACTGCTGCCGTTGTTTTTCGCCTCCTGCGATACGTCAAGGTCGCGCGACAAAAATGACGTGCCTCAGGTAACCGACATCAATCATCAGCTCGGTGTGGTGGGCTACCACGCGCGGGTGGCGACCGATATAAAGCTTCCTCTGATCGTCACGTTTCAGCTCGGCAGGACCCTCAGTCAGGTCGACAGGTATCACTGAAGCTATCTGATTTGACCCCCTCGACCCGTTCCGCGCCCCAATAGATCTTATATGGGCGTCGAGCAGCGAACCGATCGTCGACGGCCCTCCCCTCAGTCTGCAAGGTGACCAAGTGGTCCTCGCCCACCGCGGCCCCTCAGGGAGAGAGGTCATGTTCGTGGACCCTTCAGGCCGTGGCAAGAATGAAACTTCTTATGCGGTCCTTAAGCTCTCGCACGGCGGGATGTTCCTGGTCGCCAGCGGCGGGTTCCTTGCCGGCTATGATGATAAGACGCTCAACGCGTTCGTGGCGATTATCAAGAAGCACGACGTCAAGCTGATTTTGTGCGAGCCCAACTACGGTGTGGGAGGTTCACCAAGCTGCTGATCAGTGCCGTCCAGCAGTACCCCTATGATTGTCGTGTAGAGAACGCTGACTGGAGTGCCGTGGCTGAAGAGCACCGGATCGTCGACGTGCTCAAATCGGTCATGAACCAACATCGTCTCACAGTATGTCTGTCGGTGATCGAGCAGGACTTCGACAGCACGAAGCTCATTGATAAGAAAGGAGGTCCCCTGTACCGCCTCTTCTACCAACTTACGCGCATGATTCACGCGAAGGGAGCGCTTGCTCAGGACGATAGGCTCGATGCGCTTGCTGGCGCTGTGGCGTACTACGTCGAGCACATGGCGCGCGACACACATATGGCGGCGCTGGATCACAAAGCCCGAGAGTTCGACAAGCAGCTTGAGAAGTTCATCAAGCATGCGATGGGCCAGCATGGCACACCGCCCAGGCGGTTCGCTTGCGCCATCATGCGCTGCGGAAATAAGAGACCCTCGAGGGTCAGAAACCTAAAGGGTCTCCCCTTCCCCTTGGGCTGCGCTGATCAACTGACATGCCAAAGGAGCAGCACCAACGCAGCCGTGGAAGCCCAGGGAGAGTGGACCCGTCTGCCGGGCGCTGTCTGTCTGGAAGATGACCTTCAGATGATCGACCGCTTATGAACCCTTCTGGACTTGGGCTAAGCGGCTAAGAAATTTCAGGGCCCGGAACACGTAGAACGACAAGCGGTTACTAAAGCAGCAACGAATTGACAGCCCCGCATTTTGCGGGAGGAGGTAACCATGAGAGCATCGAACATAGTCTTGATGACATGCGTTTCTTTGGCCCTTGCAACTGCCAGCGCGGGTGCGGGACCGTGCAACCAAGAAATCATGGATGTGACGAAGAAGCTGGCAGCAACCGACGCCGGTTCTGGCCCCAGCACCGGCAATCCCGGGCGGATGGCCGGCGACCAAAAAGGTCAGCATCCAGGTACGTCAGTGATCAGTAAGGAAACTGAGGGCAAGGCTACTTCTCCCCAGGATGTGCAGCGTCAATCCGGCGTCAAGACTGAAGCTAGCCACGCTCTCGAGCGCGCTCGTGCTCTCGACGCCCAAGGCAAAGAAGCTGAGTGCATGAATGAGGTAAGGAACGCGAAACAGCTGGCAGGACTTTGATCCCTTGGCGCTTCAGGAACATGGTTATGGGCCTTATCGATGTTCTAAATGGAATGCAGAATGGCCCCGCGCGGGGAGCCCGTACCGGGTAAAGGGCGGCAGGTCCAAAATCACGATGGCGCTCCTCGGCCTGCTTGCCTACAAGGCTTACAAGGGCCTGACGCAGCCAGACCAAACCTAGCGCCGCCTGCACGCTATCCTCAGCGGAGCGTGGAGATCCGCAGGACGATCAGCTCGGAGGCCTTGCCGGGGTCCTACGCACGATCTTTTGCGGTGGCCCGGTCGCGGCGTCGATAACACTGTCCGGGACGACAGAGGTCAGGGAGAGATTGCGCGCTCGTGGGTAGGACGCGGGCCCAATCGGCCCATTACCCCAGAAGCTAGAGACCGCTCTTGGCGAGGATGCGATCAGGGATCTCGTGGGACAGACCGGCATGGATCGGCGCGAACTTCTCGAAACTCTGAGCGAGCATCTCCCCCGCGTGATCGACCACCTTACCCCCGACCGCATTCCGACCGACCGGGAGGTCGCGCGGTTGGCTTGATTATCTCCGCTTCCTACCTAGTCACTCCGCGCGCAGTTGTCATGGGTGGTTGCCGATGGTGCTATTTCCTGCCGGCTGACAGTTCATTGCCATCGGATCGGTACGCCGGCGGCACGTAGACGCTGACCGTCTTCAGCAGGCTACGGCCCGTGTTGCGGATTTCGTGCGCGTCGCCGCGTTCGATCAGCACCATTGACCCGGCGCGCAACGGCACCTTATGGCCATTGATCACCGCCGCACCCGTACCGGAAATGACCACCAGCCACTGATCCGCGCCTCGATGACGATTGTCCGGCCCGCCCTCGCATCCGCCCCGGGCAAGCACCATCACCGCGCCCTGCGACCGGTCGTTGCCGACGCTGACGCGAAACCCGGTCTGAAAGGTGAGATCCTGTCTCTTCATCCTCATTACCTTACACGGATGTGTCGTTATAAGTGACGCTGCGGACCATTTTTCGCCAGGGCGGAAGCGGCGGCAAGCCGAGGATCACCCGCACCGGAGCGAGCGAAGGCGGTGGATCGGCGAGACGCCATCATCTTGAGCCACCGCCCTCTGCCCATGCACGTCCGATGTCATTTTTTCTCGGCGATTTCAATAGTGTTTGGGCGTCCAGTCAGCGTCGGGCCACGAACGTTGGATGAGCGCAACCTGGCGGCGACCAAAGATTAAGCGCCTCGGGCGTGGGGCGAGCTGGGGCGCGAAAGTCCATTCGGCTGCTGCTGTTGAGGGGAAGGAGCACCAACTGGGGCTAACGGAGGGATTGCTTCATGGCAAAGCTTACGCTTAGTTACGGGTGGCTGAGAGATGTCACCACCCCGCTAGACATGTCTCAGTCAATGGGCGGGCTCCTAGCCCTCTGGGAGCCCGTTTCACATTTCGACCGTCGCGCATAAGCTTTGGCATAGCGCAGACTGAGTTCCTCAGCCATCATCATGAGCGCTCGCTCATGGATGATGTATCATTTGGACCTGAAGCCCTAAAGGCAATCGGCGAAGCCTTTGACGCGGCCTGGGCGGAGATCGCCAATCACGTAAAGTGCGCGTTCGTGTACGGTGCTCGACAACTTCGGCGACGATCCACTCCACATAAGAGGCGCCGCGCTACAAACTGTCATGCAGTGCTGTCAGTTGCCTCTAAAGATAGCCGCGACGTGGAAGTCCTCAAAAACGCTGCCTTGCAAAACGCGCTGGCACTAATTGAGATTTGTGCTTCAATTCGGTGTGAGCGGAGCGCGCGCGAGGCCATTTCATGGACAGGCGCGCAGGAGCCGCCCGCCATCGTCAAGCAAACCGCGAACCGTGCAGATTGCCGGATCGCCAACGCCGAAGGCGGTGCACCGGTCCAGAAGATGGCGATCGGTCATGAAAGACAAACGCTTGGGCCAGCGGTTTGTCACCAGGCCGGAAGCCTTTGAGATGGCAGGAAATTCGGGAACCTGAGACCGAGCACAGAGTTCATCGGGGTACAACCTTTTTCCCCCGAAAGGACGTAAGCGGTACTCCGGCTCCACATTTCGGCCTGGCTCCGGCTGTGGCTTGATGCCGGCCCATGAGCCATCGATTTGAACATAAGTTTGAGCATACGCTTGAAAGCAAGCCCGCCGACAGCGCCGTGACGACGGTGCGCCGGCTTGAGCTGATCACGGGGACCGGACGGCGCCGGCAGTGGTCGGCCGACGACAAGGCCCGCATCGTCGTCGAGAGCCTTAAGCCCGGTGCCAACGTATCGGAGGTGGCGCGGCGGCACGGGCTCAGCCCGCAGCAATTGTTCGGCTGGCGGCGGCAGGCGCGTGAGGCGGTCGGCAGCGCGCCGGCAGGTCTTGCCGCGCCTGATCCGTGGCGATGTCCACACCCGAGCAGCGGCAGGGCGAAGCCGCGGGGGTCGCCTGGGCCAGAGCCTGCCTTCGCGCCGGTCGTGATCGCGTCCGCGACATCATCGCCGGCCCCGGCTGCTCCACCCTCGCCACCTGCCGACACGGTAAGATGCCCTGGACCTACGCAAAACAGGCTTGAGACGCTGTCGAGGTGGGGCGGCTGTACCGCTTACGAAAGGACGCTGGCATGGGCCTTTTCAGCAAAGACATCGAAAATATGGACGACCTCCTCCTCCATGGTCTGTAGGACATCTACTATGCCGAGAACCAGATCGTTAAAGCGCTGCCGAAACTGATCGACAAGGCGACGAACCGCGATCTGACTAAGGGACTAAAGGACCACCTTCAAGAAACGAAGAAGCAGATCGAGCGCCTCGACCAAGTTTTCAAGAAGCTTGGCAAGCAGCCGGAGGGCGTCAAATGTCCGGCCATCGACGGGCTGATCGAGGAAGGCGATGAAACCGCCGGCGAAGTCGCCGACAAGGAAGTTCTTGACGCGGCTATCGTCGGGGCGGCGCAGGCGGTCGAGCACTATGAGATCGCCCGCTACGGCACGCTGATCGCGTGGGCGGACTCGCTCGGGCACGATGACATCGTGAGCTTCCTCAATACCAACCTTAACGAGGAAAAGGCTGCGGACAAAAAGCTCTCGACCGTCGCCCTGCGCAAAGGCGTCAACCGTAAGGCAGCGAGCTAGCGCCATGGCGCGCAAACGCGAGCTGATTGAGCCCCACAAAGGCGAAAGCGCTATCCGCGACGAGCGCGGCCGCATCGAGGAAAGCGATGATGTCGGCCGCTCTCCGGCCCAGGACCGGCGCCGCTGCCAAGCCGGGCCAGGCCGACAAGGGCGACCGCTCGCGCGCCGGCCGCAAGTCCTGATCAGCAGGGTTCGCGCTTCGCCACAGCGACAAGGAAGCGCAGTTTGCGCGCCGACCAACGCGGTCCCGCGTAGTCAACGCCGATGCGGGGCGTCGCGATCGCTTTGCACGAGCCCTTGCCAGTCTCGAACCAGAGGCCGGATCCGGGCTCTGCCAGCCGGCCATTGAGGGCGCCGTCGATGCGTAGCGTCCGCGTTAGTCGTGCCGGACCCGACACGCCGCCGGCAGACCGGATCAGCACCGCAGCCGGCTCCCCTTCCGCGCCCGTGACGACGTTGAGCATCCAGTGAAGCCCGTAGACGAAGTAGATGTAGAGGGTGCCTGGCGGTCCGTACATCACCTCGGTGCGCGTTGTCCGTCCGCGCGCCGCGTGACACGCAAGATCGTGTGGGCCGAGATAGGCCTCGGTTTCCGAAATCGTGAGAGCGACACGCTTGCCGCGGATGCGGCGCACGAGCGCCCTTCCGAGCAGCTCACGCGCGACGACATCGGCAGGCCTTTCGAAGAAGGCTGGCCCGAGGACGGCAGAAGTCCTTGTCCCTATGGCATCCCGCAGCCGGGCCGGAGCAATTTCGCGTCTTCGCACGTTGATAGATCTAGCATGACCGACAGCATCAAAGACCAAGCGGCGCGCATCATCAAGCTCGCCCGTCAGCGCGTCGAGTAGTCATGCAGGCGTCCGAGAACCTGGACAGTAAGACACTTCCATCCACACGCCCTGATTGGGCAATTCCCAACGGAGCCCTTGGCCTCCGCGAAAAATTTGTGTGGCCTCGGCCCGGCTGCCTTGGGTGGCGCGTAGCCCCGCACGCTCAAGGAACTTTGTTCCAACACTGGCCGTTGGTGTAAAGGGTGTGCCCTGATTTAATTCACAACACACGCCCTGTCCTGCGTGGCTCTCTCTCTTGAGTTGTTGAGGCCTGCATCGTTGCTCCGGGGTTGCCCCCGATAGAGCGCCAACTGACGATAGGTGAGCGTCGATGAGCCTTTCTGAGCGGCCGCGGGTATCAACGGGACTTTCCGGCCTCGACGACATCCTCGGTGGCGGCCTCGACCCCCACTGTTTGTATCTCGTGGAGGGGCGCCCGGGAACCGGCAAGACCACGCTTGGGCTCCACTTTCTTCTGGACGGGATCAAGAGGGGCGAGAAGGGCCTTTATATCACCTTGTCCGAAAGCGAGACGGAGCTACGCCTCGTCGCCGCGCGCCACGGCTGGTCGCTGGAGAATGTAGACATCTTCCAGCTGGTGCCTCCGGAAGCCAGCGTCGGCCCCGATCAGGAGCTCACCCTGTTTCATCCTGTGGAGACCGAGCTGAGCGAGACGACGAAGTTGATATTCGATCAAGTGCGCGAGATCGAACCAAGTCGCGTCGTATTCGACAGCCTTTCTGAAATGCGGCTCCTGGCGCAGAGTTCGCTGCGATATCGGCGCCAAATTCTTGCTTTGAAGCACTTTTTCGCCGGCCGCAAATGCACCGTGCTGCTCCTCGACGATCTCTCCTCTCATGCCGATGACCTGCAGCTACACTCCATCTCTCACGGCGTGATCCTGCTGGAGCAACTCGCGCTGGACTATGGTGCCGAACGCAGGCGGCTGCGAGTGTCGAAGATGCGGGGTATCGCCTTTCGTGGCGGGTTCCATGACTTCACCATCGAGCACGGTGGCCTTTCCATCTACCCTCGCCTGGTCGCCGCAGAGCACCACAAAGAGTTCCATGGCGAGCCGACGCCGAGTGGCAGCGGAGAGTTTGACGCTCTTCTGGGCGGCGGTCTGCACCGCGGCACGAGTGCTCTCCTCATTGGAGGTGCAGGTGTAGGAAAATCCACGGTCGCTTTGACATACGCCGTGGCGGCAGCGAACCGCGGTGAGCATGCCGTGATCTTCGCCTTCGATGAAGGCGTCGGCACGGTCTATGCGCGCTGCGACGCCCTTAATATTCCGCTTCGCAATCTCGTCGAAACCGGGCGCATCAACATCCAACAGATCGACCCGGCAGAGATGTCGCCGGGCGAGTTTGTCTCACGGGTCCGCGCTGCCGTGGAGCAGAGCCACGCGCGGGTGATCGTGATCGACACCCTTAATGGTTACCTGAACGCAATGCCCGATGAGCGCTTCCTGGTGCTCCAGATGCACGAGCTGCTGAGCTACCTGAACCAGCTCGGCGTTGTGACCATCCTTATCCTGGCGCAGCACGGGCTCATGGGCCCCATGCAAACCCCCCTCGATATCAGCTATCTGAGCGACACCGTTGTCATGCTCCGCTACTTTGAAGCTGCGGGCGAGGTGCGGCGGGCAATATCCGTCGTGAAAAAAAGAAGCGGGGCTCACGAGACCAAGATCCGTGAATTCCGACTAGGTTCGGGTGGATTGCAGGTCGGGCCGCCCCTGACAGATTTTCGCGGTGTCTTCACAGGAACACCAACATACGTTGGCAATGCCAAGCCGTTATTGCCGGACCCCAACGACAATGCCTGAAAGCGCGAGCGAGCTTGTCCTGATCCTCGCGCCGACCGGCCGCGACGCAGTGGCGGCGGAGCAGCAGCTGCGAGCGGCGGGGCTTGAAAGCGTTGCTTGCGCCGGCATGGCGGACTTGGTGTCTCGCCTCCGGGCGGGGGCCGGCGTCGCCCTGGTGGCCGAGGAAGCCTTCGCTGGTGAAAGACCCGAGGAGCTGCGGGGGTGGCTCGCCGCACAGCCGACTTGGTCGGATTTTCCACTTCTCATCCTGACTAGCCAGCAAGTTTCACGTCGGCTCCACGCCTATCGGCTTGAACTAATGCAGGTTTTTGCAAACGTTTCGCTGCTCGAGCGTCCGCTCTCGGCGGTGTCGATGATCAGCGCTGTCAAAGCTGGTCTGCGCGCGCGCCGCCGTCAATACGAGGTGCGCGGCCATTTGGTTGCGCGAGAGCAGGCTGCTGAGCATCTGGAAAAGCTCGTGCACGACCGCACCCGGCAGCTACTGGAGACCAACAAACGGCTACGCGCGGAGATGGCGGAGCGAAAGCAAGCCGAAACCGCTCTGCAACAAGCGCAAAAGATGGAGGCGGTGGGTCAGATGACTGGCGGCATCGCTCACGACTTCAACAACCTCCTGACCGCCGTAATCGGCAATCTCGACTTGGCCATCAGGCGAGTGCAAGACGAGAAGATTGCCCGATGGCTCTCGGGCGCGCTGCAAGCCGCCCAGCGCGGGGCGAAGTTGACCGCCCAGCTTCTCGCATTTGCCCGCAAACAACATATGCAAGCCGAGCCCACCGATCTAAACGCCCTTGTTTCCGGCATGGGAGATCTGCTGGTGCGCTCCATTGGAGCCACGGTGCGTATCGAGACCTCATTGCAACCCGGACTCTGGCCGGCGATGGTCGATGCCGGTCAGGTCGAGCTAATCATCCTCAATCTGGCGCTGAACGCGCGGGACGCGATGCCCGAGGGTGGCTTACTGCGCATTGCGACAAAGAATTCGGGGCACGATGATCCCGCTCGGCCGCGAGCACTTGGCTTGGCCGGCGATTTCGCGAGTATGACAGTAAGCGATACCGGAACTGGCATGCCTGACGAGGTTAGGGCTAAGGCGTTCGAGCCGTTCTTTACGACCAAACCCCCTGGAGCCGGCACAGGACTTGGCCTTAGCCAAGTCTATGGGGTCACTCGGCAACTGGGTGGTCACGTGGACATCGAGAGCCACGTTGGCAAAGGTACCACCATCCGGATCTACGTGCCGCGGGCGGCAGCAGCAGAAGGGCGCCAGACCGCTGAGAATGTGCTGGAGCAGCTACCCTCTTCGGGCGCTGCCAGCGTTCTCGTCGTCGACGATGACCCCGACGTGCGCGCCTTTACCGTTTCCTGCTTGGAGAGCCTCGGCTACGAGGTTCGAGTTGCTGATGGAGGGCATGCCGCCCTCGCCATACTCGGCGGACGCGAAAGCATCAATGTCTTGTTGATCGATGTGATCATGCCGGAAGTACAAGGTCCCGAAGTCGCGCGGCTTGCCCTCGCGAAGCGTCCGGAACTCCGCATTCTCTTTATGACCGGGTACGTTGCCGAGGCAGGCGATGCAATCAACCGCCAGCACGTGCTCTCAAAACCCTTCACGGTGACCGAATTGGCGCATAAGGTGGAGGAGGTGCTGCGAGCGCCGGAGCACCCAAAACTCGAGAACGTCATTCCTATTCGGCGCAAGCCCGGCGCTGGCTAGCAGCTCAAATGTCCTTTAATGCATCCAGGGCTTGCCGCAAGTTCTGCAGCGCATAGGGCTTCGCCAGGACGGCCGCGCTTGGGTAGCGCCGCTGCGTCTGGCGGCCGTCATAGCCCGTCGCCAACACAAAGCGAATACCCTTCTCCTGTAGGGCGTCGGCAAGTGGCCAGACCGGATGCCCTCGAAGGTTCACATCCAGTATGGCGGCATCGAAGGGAGTGTCATTGGCCCTGTCGAGACCCTCGGCTACGCTGGACGCCTGGGCAGCGACCGTGCACCCAAGCTCGTCCAGCAGATCCACCAGCAGCATGGCGATGAGCGGCTCATCTTCGACCACTAAAAGGGACCAGTCTGACAGCTTGGCCTGCAGGCGCTTCACGGGCTCGCCCGACGTTCCTTCTCTCTCAGAATAGCCATGGGTTTTGGCCCTCGGTGGATGGTATGTCACGGCGCAATCGCCATCACGCCAACCTGGAGGCTTCCTGCTCGGTAGGGAGCCGCCCCTCGGGCGTCAGATGATCGATCACGCGGGGGAGATGCTCACTCAACGTGGCAAGCAACTCATCGCGCTCCATGCCTGTCTGCTGCATGAGATCCCTAATCCCGTCCTCGCCGAGAGCGGCCTCTAACTTCTCTGGTGCGATCGGACGATTCTGCCCACGCCCGACCCAAGAGCGTGCGATCTCGCCATGCCCGCTCCGCTCGATATCCTGGACCGTATTGCCGACGCCGCGGCTCAGGACGGGGCCAGGCACTGATCCGCCACCAAAGATGGTGCGCAGGACGCCCGCGAGACCGCCGGCCTCAGCGCCTTGCGGCTCGCGGCCTTGGCCGCCCGGGTAAGGCGAAGGCACGCCCGCCTGCGCGGGCTGTTGGGGATTCATGCCTTTGAAGGCCTTGTACGCAAGAAACGCGAGCAGAGCCATTGTGATCTTGGACATGCCGCCGCTCCCGGGGGTCGCGGGTTGCGGCTGGCCACGCGGACCGTTTTGCATTCCGTTCAGAACATCGAGAAGTCCCATACTCAGCTCCTTGGGGTGACTAAGCGCGCGGTGGGGGCCAGTTTGCACGAGTGACGCCTGGATCGTTGACAGCGCGCTGGACCACTAGTCGGTGCCAGATAAACAGCACAATGATCGAACCCAGCGTCGCACCGATCAGTCCTGCGCCCTGATCAGGCCGATACCATCCAATGCTTTGGCCAATGAACGTAGCGACGAAGGCCCCGGCGATCCCAAGCACCATTGTCACTAAGAAGCCGGGGGGATTGTTCGGGCCCGGCAGCAGAAAGCGAGCGATGAGGCCGGCGATAAGGCCGATTAGCGCGATCCAGATGATGCCAGGCATGACGACCTCTCAAATTCCGCTCAAGCAAATTGAGCTGGGACTAGACTTCGCCTTCCTTGCGCAGAGGCGTCTGCGGCCCGTTGGCTGGCTCAATTCCCTTCGCCTCGTTCATCGCCTTCTCAAGATGCCGGCGTGTCCTCGGCAAGGTGGGCTGAGGCTTCGTCCTTGCGCAGGATGAGCCCGTTCCGCGCGGCGCTCCTCAGCTCATTTTCCATGTCCCAGAGGGATTTCAACCAGGCAGGTATCTTGTCGAGGAGATCGTTGGCCATATCGTCCACCTGTGCTTGAGCAACGGACGGCGCTCCAAAGGGTTCCGAGCATCGCGCGATAGACCACTGAGACCGAAACGATCTTGAGCAAGATCGACCGTGCTGCGGCTTGTTATCACCCTCGCCCATTCCCATCTTCGCTCTCCGAGGAGGAGACCCAATGCACGGCACAACCGTCCCTTTGGATGTCGGCAGGCAGCAATCAGTGGCGCGTCTGGAAGCGCTCGCCCGTCTGATGGACGGCGCATTCGTTGTTCCCGGCACCACCATCCGCTTCGGTCTCGATGGCATCATCGGACTGATCCCGGTGGCGGGCGACATGATTGCGGGCCTGGTATCGACCTATCTCATCTGGGAAGCCCGACAGCTCGGCGCACCAAACTGGCTGATTGCGCGGATGCTGGCGAACGCCTTCCTCGACACCACGATCGGCGCCATCCCGGTGGTGGGAGATGCGTTCGACGTTCTGTTCCGGGCCAACATGAAGAACATGGCCCTCCTTCGCCGACATCTGGAGAAAAAGGGTTATGCGCAACCCGTGGGCGGCACGGTGATTGATGGAGATGCCGTCCGCGTAAGTTGACGCGATCGTCGCGAGCTGCCCGTTCGAACCAACCGTGAGCTGTAGCGTTGTCTCGTACCCGTCACAGGAGAACACCCAATGACCCAGCAAAAAGCCGGATATCCTCTCGACTATTCGAAGGGCAGCGCAGATGCCGGCAAGGACCGGCTTCGTGAAATGGCTGACGTCGCCACCGACAAGGTCAAGAATGTCACCCAAAGCGCCGAAGAAATGGCCGGCAAGGTCGCCGAGCAGGCCCGCGAGTACGGCGAAAAAGCCCAAGAGGCTGTCAAAAATTTCAAGCCATATGTCGAGAAGTCGATGAAGGAGCAGCCCATGGCTACCTTGGGCGTAGCCGCGGTCATCGGGTTCGTGCTGGGCGCTCTCTGGAAGAAGTAAAAGGCAGAGCTAGCTTGGCAGCGTCCTATGTCTGAGCCCCTTATCGTCAAGATCCCGCACAAACTCGGCAAGGAGGAGGCTTTGCGCCGGATCAAACCGGCGTTGGGCAAGGCCTCCTCCAGTTTTCCCATGCTCGTGGTGGAGGAGGAGGCGTGGTCGGGTGACCGGATGACGTTTCGCGTCCGCGCCCTTGGTCAAGTGGCTGCAGGATCGGTTGATGTCGCCGATGATCATGTTCAGTTGGAAGTGACGTTGCCCTGGTTGCTCCACAAGTTTGCGCAGGTCGTGCAACAGACAATTGCAGGCCGCGGTCGCATTCTCCTCGAAAAAAATAACTCGGCTGCACCCTTTGCGGCGGCCGCCCCGGCGGCCGGCGAGTGAAAAACGTCCGCCGGCCGAGATCAACCGAAATGGATCACCAGACCGCCAGCGACGCTGAAAAGCCGGGCGCGCCTGGCCGACGAAATTGCTTAAGCGAAAACATGAAGATCGAACGATAAGCGCTACGTCGCGTTGTGCCCCTACCAACAGCAAGGACGATCACCATGCCTCAAAGCACATACGGAAGCGGTTCGGAACGCTTGGGCGATGCCGCCAAGGATCAAATGAAGAGAGTTGGAGAGCAGGCAGAAAACGTGGCCAATCGCGTGGCTGAGCAAGGCCGCGCGGCCGGCGAAGGCATGCAGCAAGTCGCCGGCAACATGAAAACCGCTGTCGATAAATCGATCAAAGGCCAGCCCATGGCGACGCTTGCGGTCGCAGCCATCGCGGGCTTCGTCCTCGGTGCGATTTGGAAGACCTGACCATAGGAGCGGCGACGTGTTTCAGGGACTTATCACTAGCGCCAAGACGGCGGTCAGCTCGCTCATCCTCAAATACGTCGCCCGCGCCTCCGTCGCTGTTCCCTTCGTTATAGCCCTCAGCTTTGCTCTGGCGGCCATTGCCGCGATGCTGGTCGACCGCTTCGGCCACATTGCCGGCTATTGGCTGATGGCGGGCGGCCTCGCCGCCATCGGCGTCATTGCGGCCATCTTTGTGTCCGCCCGGGAACAGGGCCGACCAACAAGCTGAAGCAGCCGACGCATCCAAGATTGCAGCTGAGGTCGCCACTCAGGCGCCGTTTGCCATTCTCGGTGGCTTACTGAGAAGGAGATGTTGAGTTGCTCTTCGTCAACCGAGATGATGCCATCCGAGGCAGTCGACATGACGCTGGCAAGAAGTGCAAGCCTGGCAAGATCGTCTTTGTCCAGGACGTCCTGCCGCGGGCGGTGGCTCATCGCACGACGGACAGCCGCCTTGCCTTCCGGTAGTCTAGTGGGCTCAACTCGATGTCGCTGGGATGAGGAAGCGCACGCATCCAGCAAAATGGTCCTGACAGCCTACCGTCAGGATAATGCGTGTCAGTCGACGTCGGTTTCGACCCCTGATCTACAAGTGACGAGATCGGTGTGTCCGAAACCCTTGGAGTAATCGAGCACGGAGATTACCGTGGGCGTGACGCGGAAGATGCGAACATCGTCTGGACCCGGCATCGGCAGGGACAGAGGAACCTTCTGTTCGGGATATTTGAGCGAAGCATGCGCAACACCTTGGCCGCCTCGTCCCGGTCGACCACGGCTTGTGCGTGCGCCGCCATGGAGAGGCCCGTGATGGCCATGATATCCGGTGTGTCGTGATCAATCGTCAGCGACACCCGATCATCTCGTGCGAGATTCGCGGCCTTCTGGCTGTCGATGCCACAGAGAAAGTAAAGGGTGAGGCCTTCGTTGACGTAGCCGACGGTCGTTGCTTGCGGCCAGCCATCCGGCCTCAGCGTGGCGATAGTCATGATGCGGTGCTGATCCAGTAGGGCCAGAATCTGTTTCCGGATCTCTTCGTCCATGGGCGCGACGGTGAGCGGCATGGTAGCCTCCTGGCTGCCAGCTGGCATGAGGTTAGGTCATCGATGCCCGGTCCACGACCGGCCAGCGGCTGAAGGCGAAGACCCATAGGCCGATCAGATTAATCACGGGAATGAACGCGATCAGCGTCCACCAGCGGCTGCGGCCGGCACGGTGCAAGATGCTTGCCACGGGCACGCTCAGAAGGACGATAGCCAAGAGTGGCATGATGATCGGCATCAGCCACAAATACTCCGGCGGTACCGCACTACACGGCCAGAATTGCTGACACATTTGCGGCATGGCTTTCACCTTGTCTGCGTTCGATCCGAGGCCCCAAGACTGATCGATAGGCTGGGCATAGCCTTGATGCAGATCAACGGGCCTGGACGGAAGTGGGGCGCGGCTCGCGCGGAGACGATGGGCAAGTTTTCAACGGGGACGCTAAGAACGCGCACGACGATGGTCGATGCGTTAGCCAACCGCTCAGCAGGTCCCACCGGAAGCGCGGTGCCGCTCCAGTTCATCGCGCGAGGACGCGGGCGGCTGCGCTGCGCACGCGGACATCATTCTCCAACGATAGTTCGGGGTGGAGCACGGTCCAGTAGTGAGCAGTGCGTATGAAGGCTAGCAGACCCATCAAGTGCTCGAACCGATTGCCCCCAAGGACCTTACGCAGGGCGTGCCGTGCGCGATCTGCGCGTCGCGGCTCCACAAACAACAAAGTGGCCGCAGCTATGAGCCAATCCTCACCCTCGGTCTCCGGTGCTGGCCACTCAATCAGTGTGGGAAGAGCTTCAAGACCCTCCACGATCACATTGTGATCAGGAAGGCGCAATGGCGTGCAATGCAGTAGCGGACCTCGCAGAAACGCGAGAGGTAGACAAACAGCCTCTCCTTGAAGAGGGAGGGAATTGGGTTGTCGAGGTATCCAGCTTTGGCGAAGGTCCATAGCCTTTCGATGACTTCAGGTGCGTCCGCCGCCGAGAAAAAGAAATTTGGCACCAGGCCGAAGCGACTGGCTACCTCGCGTTGAAACGCGGTCCTGCTGGCGGACGCTGCGGTCATCGAGCACGAAACTCCCACCGGAATTGCATTTCATCTGCTTTGGGTGACGGTGTGCCGCTGAACCGCGACGAACGAACAACTTGGCGTGCGGGTCAACGAACCACAAGACCTGCCATGCCGAGGAATGGCAAAGATCAAGCTAGCTCCCGTCCTCATCAATGCGCTGCACAAGAAGCCGCCGCCGAACGAGCGCTGTACGGTTTTGGAGCGAAAACGGGCCGAGCTTGCCCGGGTGTGGGCGTCATTAGCCAGGCCAGGATTGCGCCCCGGCATGGCGGCGCCCCTCAAGACGCAGAAAAAGGCGCTGCTGCGGGAGATCGATGAGCTTTAGGCGAACGCCAGTGGTGATAACTAGCGCCGTTCGAACTCTCCTGCCGTCTGCAGGCCTCACAGTCGAAGAAATCCTACCCGCTCGCTCCTCCAAAATTTCCCCCCGGCTTCGGCTCATACGAACTCTGAGTTATTCCAAGAATTGCTCTGCTAGCGGAGCAATGCGCGGAGCGCAGGTATGCTTCATGACCGTCTCGAACGGTCCACAACCATACCGTCGCTCATAACCGCGAAAGCACTGGGGGCGCGAGCCCCGCAAGAGCGTATGCACCACACCATCGAGTGAAACTCTCACTTCTCATTTTTTTCGACTGTCAGACCTCTTAGCCGGAACTTTCAGACAAGAGCATAAGTTTTCTCCGCGAAGGAGGAACGTATGCGCGATATCGATCCTCACCGACCGAAGGGCAGCCCGATACCTCCTCGCGGCACCGATGACGAGATCTGGGCGTTTATTCCCGTTATCGTCTGCGTGGCGGCCCTATGCCTGGTCTTGTTCTTCCTCACGCCAACCTTCGATAACCAAAGCAACGGCGCGAGAAACGCACGGCCGGGGGCGGTAACGTCAACTACAAGACCATAGCGGAGGAACGTACCGGAAGCGGAAGAGTTGACCGAGACAAGAACAAAGGAGACTTGAGATGGATCAGAGACCTCGAAATGACCTCCCGCCGACCAGGGATGATCCGCTGACTGACGGCCTTGGCGGCCCGCGCAGCAGGACCACCTGGGATCGAGCGACACGGACGGAAGAAGGCACCTGGAACGTTCTCCCCTTGCTGCTCGTCGCAGCACTTATCGCTATTGGTGGGTGGTTGCTCTTTGCGAGCGACCGAGCAAATACGCCAGGCCCGAGGACTACGGAGAACACACCGACCACAACTGGTCCGGCACGACCTGGACCGGACATGAATACTGCACCGCAGCCAACAACTCCTCCGTCAACGGCTCCGGCACCAGCCACAAAGCCATAACAAACGAATGCTGCTCTCTTCGCCTTCGACCCCGCTTCGGCGGGGTTGTTTTCTCTCGTCCCACTACATCACTGCCGCAAGGACGACGAAGGCCGCGAGGTGACGCGCGGCGTGCCCGAGAGCCGGCTGAAGAGCGAGCGGCGGCATGAAGGCCTACAGGCTTCTCTGGCGGTCACGCGGCCGACGGGACTGCCATGCGCCGTCGCGCGTCGGCGTAGAGCACCGCGACGGCGCAGGAAGCCATGCGTGCGCGCACGGAATCCGCGCGCGAGGTGAGCACAATCGGCACCCGCGCCCCCAGCACGATGCCGGCGGCGCCGGCCCGGCCTAGGAAGGTCAGATTCTTGGCGAGCATATTGCCCGCCTCGAGATCAGGCACAACGAGAATCTGTGCGCGGCCGGCGACCGGTGAGTTTATGCCTTCGATTCGCGCCGCCTCGGGATCAACGGCGTTGTCGAAGGCGAGCGGCCCATCGAGCACTCCGCCGGTGATCTGCCCGCGCTCGGCCATCTTGCACAGCGCGGCTGCATCGATGGTTGAGGGGATTTTCGTCGTCACCGTCTCGACCGCCGAAAGGATGCCGACGCGCGGCGTGCCCAGGCCGATTTGCGTGTACAGATCGATGGCGTTCTGAATGATGTCGCGCTTGGCGTCGAGATCGGGGAAGATGTTAATCGCCGCGTCAGTGATGAACAGTGTGTCGGCGTGTGTCGGCACGTCCATGATGAACACGTGGCTGATCCGCCGCGCCGTGCGCAGGCCGGTCTTGGCCGAAGTCACCTCGCGCATCAGCTCGTCCGTGTGCAGGCTGCCCTTCATCAACATCTCGCCCTTGCCCTCGTGGATCAGCTGGACTCCCCGCGACGCGGCGGCATCGCTGTGAGGCGCGTCGACGATCTCGTAATGCGCGATGTCGAGATCGAACTGGCGCGCGACGTTCGCGATCTTTACTGCGGGCCCGACCAGAACGGGTTTGATGATGCCGGCCTCGGCGGCGTCGACGGCACCGCGCAGCGAGGTCTCGTCGCACGGATGGACCACGACCGTCGTTGCGGGCGGCACCTCCTTGGCGGTCACGATCAGGCGCTCGTATTTCGCGCGGGGTGGCTCGCTGACCGGGCCGATCGGCGCGATGGTGGCGAGCTCGGTTTCCTTGGTCGGGAGCATGAGCTTGTCTCCTCTGCGGAATTTTTGATCGCTACGAGGCTTTCGCCCGGGGTCCGTCCTCCGGTCGGCGAAACGGGAGCGGGTTTGCTTTCTCCTCAAGGCCGAAAAGCCGCGCGAGCCGTGAGAGACGTTCTGCGGCCTCACCCACGATGTCGCCGCTGGCGGTGAGGATCTGGAAGATGGCGGTCAAGCCGTCGCGTCGCGCCTCGGCGTTGTCCGGCAGCATCTTGGGGATTGCTGCCAGCGCCGTCCCCGGGTCGATCAGCAGCATGAAATACTGCTCGCGCACCATGGTCTTGAATTGCGCCAGCGTGAGCCCAGCCCCCAGTGGCGTGAGGCGCAAGCGGCGCACAGCAGCAAATACGCGCTCATCGGGGCCGCCGCACGCCATGCCGACGTAGATCGCGACACGTGCGGCAGCTTCGCGCAAGCCGCCCACAGAGATGCGCGATTTGAGTTCGGCAATCCGCTCTCGCAGCAGCTCGCGATGGAACGGGTCCTTGCCGGGCCTGCGCGACGGCGAGGTCCCGGCGGGATCGATGCCCACCGCGGCCTGCAGCAGCGGCGAACCGTAGACCGATAGGAACATCAGTTCGGCGGAACGGTCGCGCAGGTCGCGCCAAGCGTCGAGCGCGGCCACGATCTGGCGCGACGCGCCCTGCTCGAATGCGAGGAATGAATTGCCCGCGGAGACCGGGGTACGATTGCTGCGGGCCCAATCGGCCCCCTTCGCCACGGTCGCGGCGAACGGATTTCCGTCGGCGAACACCTCGTACTGCAGGCGCAGCGGATGGAGCCGCCGCATCGCCTCGCCTCCGGCCGCCGTGACCATCGCGCGCACCCATGGCTGCAGGAAGGTGCGATAGAGCGAAAGGTTGATTTCGGAGACGCGGGCCGCTGCCGCGAAGCGCCGTTCGTCCTCGGCATCATTGCCGCCGAGCGCACGAATGTCGTCGAGTGTGCGTGGCTCGCAGCGCATAACCCAGTCGCCGCTTACGAGGTCGGAACTTGCGGCTTCCGCGGCCCTCGGTGCGAAGGTCGCCTCGTAAAGGCCGGGGGGCAGCACGTCGATTAGGTCGATGTTGCTCGCGAATTCGCCGTGCTCCTTGCGAGCGACGTCGCCGGACACGAAGATCCCCAGGTGTCCCACGTGTTCGTGAATCGTGTACACGATGGTCTGCCCGTGCGCGCGGATGTCGTCGACGTTGTCATAAAGGTCGAGGATCCATCCGAGCGCCTGCTGGGGCGGCGTGATATTGTCGCCTTTCGAACAGAACACGAGGATCGGCGAGCGGATGTTGCGCAGGTCTATGGCGCTGCCGTCGGAGGCCTTGATCCGGCCGGCGGCAAGATTGTTGCCGACGAACAGCTCGTCGACAATGAACTGGATCTCCTCGGCGTTCAGGTTGACGTGCCCGCCCCAATAACGCTCGAAGCCGAGATAGCGCGGGGCTTCGGTGTCGATCTTCGAGTAGACATTATATTGTTTGGTCCATAGCGTGTTCGCCGGATTGAGGTTCTCGAAATTCTGCACCAGCCAGGCGCCGTCGAACTTCCCGCCGCCGAGATCGCTGGTAAGAGCGGTGAGCCAGCTACCGCCGAGGAGACCACCGCTATAGCGCATCGGATTCTTGCCGTGCACGCCGGCCCAATACGACAACGGCGAGCCGGCAATGATGATCG